>NZ_JBVKBG010000007.1:0-522445 GCF_055657265.1 Streptomyces sp. NPDC107575
GTTACATTCCGAACCCGGAAGCTAAGCCTCACAGCGCCGATGGTACTGCAGGGGGGACCCTGTGGGAGAGTAGGACGCCGCCGAACTATTTTTGAGAGGACCCTTGGTCCCGGCACACATGCTGGGACCAAGGGTCCTTTTTGTATTTCCAGAGCTTTTCCTCGGAGCGCGCCGGCACCCCGGTTGCGCGAGAATGACTGCGGTACCGAAGACAGGAGTCGACCGATGGCCACCAACTCTCCCGACGAGCGACCGGAGCGCGATCAGCGCCGACGGGACAGTGGTGACCGGGGGGACCGGGGCGGGTTCCGCGGCAACACCGGCGGCCCGCGCAGGGACCGCCGGGACGACAACCGCGGTAGTGGCTTCCGCCGTGACGACCGTGACCGTGATCGGGACCGTGGTCCCCGTCGTGACGACCGGCGCGACGACAACCGTGGCGGTGGCTTCCGGCGCGATGACCGTCGGGACGACAACCGTGGTGGCGGCTTCCGCCGTGACGACCGTGACCGGGACCGTGGCCCGCGTCGTGACGACCGCCGTGACGACAACCGTGGTGGCGGCTTCCGGCGTGACGACCGTCGGGACGACAACCGTGGCGGTGGCTTCCGCCGTGACGACCGGCGCGATGACCGTTCGTACGGTGACCGGGACCGTGGTCCCCGTCGTGACGACCGACGCGACGACAACCGCGGTGGTGGCTTCCGGCGCGATGACGGTCGGGACGACCGTTCGTACGGTGACCGTGGGCCGCGTCGGGACGACCGTCGGGACGACAATCGCGGTGGCGGTTTCCGCCGTGACGACCGTGACCGGGATCGTGGGCCGCGTCGTGATGAGCGACGCGATGACAATCGCGGTGGTGGCTTTCGGCGCGATGACCGGCGTGACGACCGTTCGTACGGTGATCGTGGGCCGCGTCGGGACGACAACCGTGGCGGTGGCTTCCGGCGTGACGACCGTGACCGGGATCGTGGGCCGCGTCGTGACGACCGGCGTGATGACAACCGTGGCGGCGGTTTCCGGCGTGATGACCGGGGCGGGCGTCCCGGTGGGTTCCGTGGGCGGGATGACCGGCGTGATGATCGTCGGGGTGACCGCCGTGACGATCGGCGTGATGACCGGCGCGGCGGTGGGCCCAGGTTCCGGGACGATCGGGAGCGGGACCGTGAGCCGATCAAGCGGCTGCCGATTCCGGAGGACGTCTCCGGTGCCGAGCTCGACAAGAGCGTGCAGCAGGAGCTTCAGTCCCTTCCGAGGGGGCTTGCCGAGGATGTCGCCAACAACCTCGTGATGGTGGCCCGGCTCATCGATGAGGACCCGGAGAAGGCGTACGCGTACTCCAGGATCGCGCTGCGGCTGGCGTCGCGCGTCGCCGGAGTGCGGGAGGCCGCCGGTTTCGCCGCGTACGGGAACCAGAAGTACAGCGAGGCGCTCGCCGAGTTCAGGGCCGCGCGGCGGATGACCGGGACCGTGGACCTGTGGCCGCTCATGGCCGACTGTGAGCGTGGCCTCGGGCGGCCCGAGAAGGCCCTCGACATGGCCGGCGCCCCCGAGGTGTCGAAGCTGGACAAGGCCGGACAGGTCGAGATGCGGCTCGTGGCCGCCGGCGCGCGGCGCGACATGGGGCAGCTGGACGCCGCCATCGTGACGCTGCAGAGCCCCGAGCTCGCCTCGAACTCCACGCAGCCGTGGACCGCGCGTCTGCGCTACGCGTACGCCGACGCCCTGCTTGAGGCCGGGCGCGAGGACGAGGCGCGGGAGTGGTTCGCCAAGGCTGTCGAGGCCGACAAGGACGGCAGCACGGACGCGTCGGACCGGCTCGCGGAGCTGGACGGCGTCGAGTTCGTGGACGCCTTTGACGACAGTGCGGAGGACGGTGCCCCGGCGCCGGAGGCCGACAGGGCCGACGACGAGCGGTAGGTCGTGACATGACGAACGGGCGGGTTCCCTCAGGGGAGCCCGCCCGTTCGTCGTTGTTGCCGGGGTCAGTCGTCCGTCAGTGTGCGCAGCACCAGGCCCGTGGCCGGCTTCGGGCCGAACGATGTGGACTTGCGGGGCATCGTGACGCCCTGACGGGCCAGCTCGCGGACGACCTCCTCGCGGACCGGGTGCATCAGGACCGCGGTGCCGCCGTCGCGGCGGGCCTTGTCGACCGTCGCCTGTGTGTCGTGGATGTACGCGACGTCGGCGGGGGAGTCCTCCGGGATGCCCCAGACGTCGCCGAGGAGCGTGGAGTGCAGCACCGTGGCGTCGAGCGTGCGCCAGGCGTCGGGGCGGTCGGCCGGAATCGTACGGTCGAGGAGGGCCGGGTCGGGGCGGTCCAGGAGGTGGTACGTGTCCTCGGTGCCGGTGAGGAGGAAGGCGTTGCCGTGGGACGACGCCTGGGCCAGGGCATCCATCGCGTGCGGCAGCGGGCCCGCCACCTCGCGTACGCGGAAGTGCGGGCGGGCCGCCGCCAGGGCCCGGTCGAGGGGGAGGCGGCCGAGGAGGCGGTGGATGGCGCGGACCTGGAGGGGGTAGCGGGCCGTGTCGACCAGGAGGACCAGGCCGTAGTCCCAAGGCGTGCGGTCCGGCGAGGTGTGTTCGGTGCGCAGGCGCAGGTATGTGGCCCAGCGGTGGTGGCCGTCCGCGATGAGCGCCTGGTGGGCGGCGAGGCCGGCTCGGACCTGGTGCTGGTCGGCGGGGTCCGTGAGGGCCCAGAGACGGTGGCTGTAGCCGTCCTCGGTGGTGGTGGCGAGGAGCGGTGCGCGCTGGACCGTGCGTTCGATGACGGCGGTGGCGCCGGTCGCGTTGCCGTTGCTGCGGTAGGTCAGCAGAAGCGGTTCGAGGTTCGCGGCGGTCGTGCGCATCAGGCCGGCCCGGTCCTCGACCACATGCGGCATGACGTCCTCGTGGGGCAGGACCACACCTTCCGAGGCCTCGGAGAGGTGGAGGGCGCCGATGATGCCGCGCTGCAGCATGTCGCCCTTGCGCTGCTCGTACACGTAGAAGGCGGGTTCGTCGTCGGGGGCGAGGACGCCCTCGGCGAGCCAGCGGCGCAGGGTGGCGGCCGCCAGTTCGTTGCGGGTCCGGGGCTCCACGGCCTGCGGCAGGATCAGGCGGACGATGTTGTGCGGGTCCGCGTTCTCCAGGTGGTGCAGTCCGTCGGGCCGTACGACCACGTCGTACGGGGGCGAGGTCACGGCGGCGAGGCTGCCGACCTGTTCGGGGACGTAGCGGACGCCCCTGAACGGGATCAGGTCCAGGCCGTTGCTGCCCGTCTGTGCCGTGCGACCTGCGGTATTCATCCCCGCATCGTACGAGTGTCAGTGCCGTGGGGGATGATCGGGGCAGTGGGATCGAGCGAGGAGCGATGCGGAATGAGCCAGGGCGACAGGGCGAGCGGGGCGGCCGGCGGCGGGGCTGCCCGGGTGCGGCCCGGTGACAGCGCGCGGGCGTTGAGCGAGGCGTACGACACCGCGCTGCTCGATCTCGACGGGGTGGTGTACGCGGGCGGGCAGGCCATCGCGCATGCCGTCGAGTCGCTGGCCGTGGCGCGCGGGGGCGGGATGGGGCTCGCGTATGTCACGAACAACGCGCTGCGCACGCCGGACGCCGTGGCCGAGCATCTGACCGAGCTCGGGATCCCGACCGGGGCCGCCGATGTCATCACGTCGGCGCAGGCCGTCGCGCGGCTGATCAGCGAGCAGGTGCCGAGCGGGGCGCGGGTGCTGGTGATCGGCGGCGAGGGGCTGCGGGTGGCGCTGCGGGAGCGCGGGCTCGTGCCGGTGGACTCCGCCGACGAGGACCCGGCCGCGGTGGTGCAGGGGTACGGCGGGCCCGAGATGCCGTGGGGGCGGTTCGCGGAGGCCTGTTACGGGATCGCGCGCGGGGTGCCGTGGTTCGCGTCCAATACCGACCTGACCATTCCGAGCGCGAGGGGCATCGCGCCGGGGAACGGGGCGGCGGTGGAGGTCGTCCGGATCGCGACGGGTGCGGAGCCGCAGATCGCGGGGAAGCCGTTGCCGCCGATGCACAAGGAGACGATTCTGCGGACCGGGGCGAAGACGCCGTTGGTGGTGGGGGATCGGCTCGACACGGACATCGAGGGGGCGTTCAACGGTGGGGTGGATTCGCTTCTTGTGCTGACCGGGGTGACGGATGCGGCGCAGTTGCTCGCCGCGCCGCCGGAGCATCGGCCCACGTATGTGGATGTGGATCTGCGGGGGTTGCTCACCGGGCAGCCGGAGGTCGAGGGGCTTCAGGGTGGGGACGGTGGGTTCCGGTGCGGGGGCTGGACTGCGCTTGCCGGGGGTGGGGAGCTGCGGCTTGAGGGGGACGGGGAGGCGATCGACGGGTTGCGGGCGCTGTGTGGGGCGGCGTGGGATGCGGCCGGGGAAGGTGTGTGCGAGTTGGATGCCGGGAAGGCGGTTGCACGGTTGGGGTTGTAGCGCGCCGATGCGTTGGCGGGTGGGCCGCGCCGGGGTTGGGGCGGGAGTGTGCTCGCCCCGCACCGGGGGCCGCCTTGCCCACCCTGCCGCCCTTGGCGGCAGATTGCCCAAGGCGGGGCCGGCTGGGCCGGGCCGTGATGTTCTGGGGTTGCAGGGTAGGCTAACCTAACTTCGTGTTGGTCGACAGTCCTCCCGAAGCCAGCGCGGTGACCGCTCCCGCGCCCCCCGACCGCCGTGCGCTCATACGCACCGTCGGGCTGCTCGCGTCTGTCCTGGTGCTGGTGGCCGTCCTTGTGGCGAGCATCGCCGTGGGCGCCAAACCGCTCTCCCTGGACCAGGTCTGGCACGGCCTGTTCCAGGACACCGGGAACTACGCGGACGTGGTCGTCGGCGAGCGGATCTCGCGCACCCTGCTCGGTCTGCTCGCCGGAGTCGCGCTCGGCCTCGCCGGCGCCGTGCTCCAGGCACTGACCCGCAATCCGCTCGCCGACCCCGGCATCCTCGGCATCAACATGGGCGCGTCGGCCGCCGTAGTGTCCGCCATCAGCTTCCTCGGGGTCACCTCGCTCACCGGCTACGTATGGTTCGCCTTCGCGGGCGCCGCCGCCGTGGGCGTCCTCGTCTACGCGCTCGGCGGTACCCGCAACGCGACGCCCGTGCGGCTCGCGCTCGCCGGTACCGCGATCAACGCGGCGCTCTCCGGCTATCTCTACGCGGTGATGATCACCGACGACATGGCCCTCAACCGGATGCGGTTCTGGCAGGTCGGCTCGCTGGCCACGTCCACGATGCACACCATCCAGCAGGTGTGGCCGTTCATCGCGGTCGGCGCCGTGCTCGCGCTGCTGCTCTCCCGGCCGCTCAACGCCATGGCCATGGGCGACGACACCGCACGCGCGCTCGGCGCCCACCTCGGCCGCACCCGCGCCTTGAGCATGGTCGCCGCGACGCTGCTGTGCGGTGCGGCCACCGCGGCCTGCGGCCCGATCGCCTTCGTCGGCCTGATGGTGCCGCACATGGTGCGCTCGTTCACCGGCCCCGACATGCGCTGGATCATGCCGTACGCGGCGGTCCTCTCGCCCGTGCTGCTGCTCGGCGCGGACGTCATCGGCCGGATCGTGGCCCGCCCGTCCGAGCTCCAGGTCGGCATCGTCACGGCCGTCATCGGCGCGCCGGTCTTCATCGTGCTCGTACGTCGCCGAAGGATGGCCCAGCTGTGACCGCCACCGAGCCCCGCACCAAGAAGCCGAAGACCAAGGCGGTACGCACCCCGGGCGGGCTCTCCGTCCGGCTCGACGTCCGCTCGCTCGTCGTCGTCGCCGTGCTCCTCGTGGCGGCGCTCGCCGCGAGTGTCTTCCTCATCGGCACCGGCGACTTCCCGATCGCGGTCCCCGACGTGCTGCGCACCCTCGCGGGCAACGGCGACGCCGGCCAGGAGTTCATCATCAACGACCTGCGCCTCCCGCGGGTCCTCGTCGGCCTGCTGGTCGGCGCCGCGCTGGGCCTGTCCGGCGCGCTCTTCCAGTCCGTCTCCCGCAACCCGCTCGGCAGCCCCGACGTGCTCGGCCTCGGGCAGGGGTCCACGGCCGGCGCGCTCGTCATGATCGTGATCTTCGGCGGCAGCGCCGGGCAGGTCGCGATCGGCGCGCTCGTCGGCGGGCTCGTCACCGGCTTCGCGATCTACGTCCTCGCGTGGAAGCGGGGCGTGCACGGCTACCGGCTCGTCCTCGTCGGCATCGGTGTCTCCGCCTTCGTGACCGCGATCAACGGTTATCTGCTCACCAAGGCCGACTTCGTGGACGCCGCCCGCGCCACCGTGTGGATGACCGGCTCGCTCAACGGCCGCGACTGGACGCAGGTCTGGCCGCTGCTGATCATGTTCGTCGTGCTGATCCCGGTGGTCGCCGCGTACTCCCGTCCTCTGCGGATGCTGGAGATGGGCGACGACGCGGCGGGCGGCCTCGGCGTGCGCGTCGAGCGGACCCGGCTGCTGCTGCTCACGGCCTCCGTCGTGCTGACGGCCGCCGCCACCGCGGCCGCGGGCCCGGTCACCTTCGTGGCGCTCACCGCGCCGCAGATCGCCCGGCGCCTCACCAAGTCGCCGGGGCCGAACCTGGCGGCCTCGACGATCCTCGGCGCGGCCCTGCTGATCGTCGCCGACCTGGTCTCGCAGCGGGCGTTCGGCGCCGACCAGCTGCCCGTCGGCGTGGTCACCGGCGTCGTCGGCGGCATCTATCTCCTGTGGCTGCTGGTCACCGAGCGGAAGGCGGGGCGGATATGACCTCGCGCGACCCGCACACGCCCGGCCCCTCTCGTACGAACCAAAGGAGCACCGCAGTGAACAGGCTGATAGCCGACGACGTGACCCTCGGATACGACCAGCGCGTCATCGCCGAGAAGCTGTCGGTGGAGATCCCCGACAACTCCTTCACGGTGATCGTCGGCCCGAACGCCTGCGGCAAGTCCACGCTCCTTCGCGCCCTGTCGCGGATGCTCAAGCCGAGCGCGGGCCGCGTCCTCCTGGACGGCAGCGTCATCCAGTCGATGCCCGCCAAGAAGGTCGCGAAGACGCTCGGCCTGCTGCCGCAGTCGTCGACGGCGCCCGACGGCATCACCGTCGGCGACCTCGTGGCCCGCGGCCGCTACCCGCACCAGGGGCTGCTGCGCCAGTGGTCGTCGGAGGACGAGCGGATCGTGCAGGAGTCGATGGGCTCGACCGGCGTCGCCGAGCTCGCCGAGCGGTACGTCGACGAGCTCTCCGGCGGCCAGCGCCAGCGGGTGTGGATCGCGATGGCGCTCGCCCAGCAGACGCCGCTGCTGCTGCTCGACGAGCCGACGACGTACCTCGACATCCAGCACCAGATCGACGTTCTCGACCTCTGCGCCGAGCTGCACGAGGAGCAGGGGCGCACGCTCGTCGCGGTCCTGCACGACCTCAATCACGCGGCCCGCTACGCCACGCACCTCATCGCCCTGCGCGAGGGCGAGGTGATCGCGGAGGGTGCGCCCAAGGACATCGTGACGGCCGAGCTCGTCGAGCAGCTGTTCGGCATGAAGTGCCAGGTCATCGACGACCCGGAGACGGGGACCCCGCTCGTGGTGCCGGCCGCGCGGCACGCGCGCCGCAAGGAGATCGCTACAGCAGCGTCCTGAGCCGCAGGAGGTCGCGGAAGGACGCTTCGAGCCGGACGCGTCCCGCCGCCCACGCCTTCGCGAAGTTCAGCTCGCCCTCGACCATCGCGACCAGGTCGTCCCCGGTCATCGCGAGGCGGATCTGCGCCTTCTCGGCGGGCGGTCCTGGCCGGGTGTCGAGGACCTCGATCCGGCCGTCCTTGAGACGGCCGGAAAACGTCACGTCGAGATCGGTGATGCGGCAGCTCAGCGAGCGGTCCAGGGACGCGGCCGTGCGCACGTCCCCGTCGGCCCCCGCCATGTTGTCCGAGAGTTTGTCGAGCGCCGCCCGGCACTCCTCAGTCGTCGCCATCGTGATCGACGGTACACCGGCGCTTCGGGGTAGCGTCGGGGCATGAGCGAGACGCCCACCGAGCCCACGGACGTGCCGGAACCCGAGCGGGAGCCGGCCGCGGAACCCGCGCCGGAACCCTCGTACGACCCGGCGGCCCCCGCCCCGCTCGGCATCGAGCGCACCCCCACGGGCAACGCCGACGTGGACGCCCAGCTGGAGCGGCTCGGCGATGTGGACCACCTCGCGGCGGACGGGCACGCCGAGGTGTACGAGGATGTACATCAGGGGCTGCGGAACGCGCTGACCGCGCTGGATGCCCGCCCCGCCTCTCCGTCTCCGCACGACAACAGGAGCTGAACCACCGTGGCAGGTGTGGCACGTCGCCGCCTCGACGCCGAACTCGTCAACCGCAAGCTGGCGCGCTCGCGCGAGCACGCGAGCCAGCTGATCGCGGCGGGCCGGGTCAGCGTCTCCAAGATCGTCGCGACCAAACCCGCGACGCAGGTCAACGAGGGCGTGTCGATCGTGGTCGCGGCGGACGACGGCGACCCCGACTACGTCTCGCGCGGCGGGCACAAGCTCGCGGGCGCGCTGGCGGCGTTCGGCCCGCAAGGCCTTGAGGTCAAGGGCCGCAGGGCGCTGGACGCGGGCGCGTCCACCGGCGGCTTCACCGATGTGCTCCTGCGGGCCGGGGTCGCGCACGTCGTCGCCGTCGACGTCGGCTACGGGCAACTCGCCTGGTCACTGCAGAGCGATGAACGCGTCACCGTCAAGGACCGTACGAACGTACGCGAATTGACGTTGGAGGCGATCGATGACGTACCCGTGGACATCGTGGTGGGGGACCTGTCCTTCATCCCGCTCGGCCTTGTGCTGCCCGCCCTCGCGCGCTGCGCGGCACCGGGGGCGGACCTCGTGCTGATGGTCAAGCCGCAGTTCGAGGTGGGCAAGGAGCGGCTCGGCAGCGGCGGCGTCGTGCGCAGCCCCGAACTGCGGGCCGGAGCCGTACGGACGGTCGCCGACCAGGCATGGAAGCTCGGGTACGGCGTGCGCGGGGTCACCGCGAGCCCCCTGCCCGGACCGTCCGGGAACGTCGAGTACTTTCTGTGGCTGCGTGCCGGGGCGGATCAGCTCGACCCGGCTGACGTAGAGCGTGCAGTTGCGGAGGGCCCCCAGTGACAGAGCTGACACATCGGCCACAGACCCGAGCCCGTACGGTCTTCCTGCTCGCGCACACGGGGCGGCCCGCCGCGATCCGCAGCGCCGAACTCGTCGTGCAGGGGCTGCTGCGCAGCGGCCTCGGGGTGCGCGTCCTGGAGACGGAGGCGCAGGACCTGCCGCTGCCCGACTCCGTCGAACTGGTGAAGGAGTCGGAGGCGACACCGGCCTGTCTCGACGGCTGTGAGCTGCTCATCGTGCTCGGCGGTGACGGGACGCTGCTGCGCGGCGCCGAGTTCGCGCGGGCGTCCGGAGTGCCGATGCTCGGGGTGAACCTGGGCCGCGTCGGCTTCCTCGCGGAGGCGGAGCGCGACGACCTGGACAAGGTCGTCGACCGCGTCGTCACCAAGGAGTACGAGGTCGAGGAGCGGATGACGATCGACGTCGCCGTGCACCGCAACGGCGACGTCGTGCACCGGGACTGGGCGCTCAACGAGGCGGCCGTCCAGAAGATCGAGCCCGAGCGGATGCTCGAGGTCGTGCTGGAGATCGACGGCCGCCCGGTCACCGGCTTCGGCTGCGACGGCATCGTGTGCGCCACCCCGACCGGGTCCACCGCCTACGCGTTCTCCGCCGGCGGTCCCGTGGTGTGGCCCGAGGTCGAGGCGCTGCTCATGGTGCCGATCAGCGCGCACGCCCTGTTCGCCAAGCCGCTCATCACGTCCCCCGACTCGGTGCTCGCCGTCGAGGTCCAGCAGCACACGCCGCACGGCGTGCTGTGGTGCGACGGGCGGCGGACCGTGGAGCTCCCGCCGGGCGCGCGCATCGAGGTGCGCCGGGGCGAGGTGCCCGTCCGGCTCGCGCGGCTGCACCACGCGGTGTTCACCGACCGGCTCGTCGCCAAGTTCGCGCTCCCGGTCGCCGGGTGGCGCGGCGCCCCGCACTGAGCGGCACGATCGAGTGACGGCGGCGTGAAGGTTTGTCACCGCAGGTGCCCTCCCACCTGCGGAATCGGTGCCGGTGGCCAGGGTCCGTCGCACGGACGGCCTCCGACCTCGTAAGGTCAGAGGCGTGTTGGAGGAGATGCGGATACGGTCGCTCGGAGTCATCGACGACGCCGTGGTCGAGCTTTCGCCCGGCTTCACGGCGGTCACCGGTGAGACGGGCGCGGGCAAGACCATGGTCGTCACGAGTCTCGGCTTGCTGCTCGGCGGGCGCGCCGACCCCGCGCTCGTACGGATCGGCGCGAAGAACGCCGTGGTCGAGGGGCGCATCGCCGTGCCCGCCGACTCGGGCGCGCGCGAGCGGGCCGAGGAGGCGGGCGCCGAGCTCGAGGACGGGGTGCTGCTGCTCAGCCGCACCGTCTCCGCCGAGGGGCGCTCGCGGGCGCACCTGGGCGGTCGGTCCGTGCCGGTGGGCGTACTGAGCGAGCTGGCGGACGAACTGGTGGCCGTGCACGGCCAGACCGACCAGCAGGGACTGCTGAAGCTCGGCAGGCAGCGGCAGGCGCTCGACCGGTACGCGGGGGACGCCGTCGCGGCGCCGCTCGCCAAGTACGGAGCCGTCTACAAGCGGCTGAGGGCCGTCGGCACCGAGCTGGAGGAGATCACCACGCGCGCCCGTGAGCGGGCGCAGGAGGCGGATCTGCTGCGCTTCGGGCTCGACGAGATCGGCGCCGTGGAGCCCAGGGCCGGCGAGGACGTGGAGCTGGCCGAGGAGGCGTCCCGGCTCGGCCACGCGGAGGCGCTCGCCTCGGCCGCGGCCGCAGCGCACGCCGCGCTCGCCGGGAACCCCGAGGACCCGGAGGGCGTCGACGCGCAGACGCTGGTCGGCGGCGCGCACCGGGCCCTGGAGGCCGTGCGCTCGCACGACTCGGCGCTCGGCACGCTCGCGGAGCGGATCGGCGAGGTGCAGATCCTGCTCACCGACGTCGCCGCCGAACTCGCGGGCTATGCGGACAACTTGGACGCCGACCCACTGCGCCTGTCCGCGGTGGAGGAGCGGCGTGCGGCCCTCACGGCCCTCACCCGCAAGTACGGCGAGGACGTCACCGAGGTGCTGGCCTGGGCCGAGACGAGCGCCGCGCGCCTCCTCGAACTCGACGGCGACGACGAGCGGATCGGCGAGCTGACCGCCGAGCGCGAATCGCTCCGCGGCGAACTGGGCGTACTGGCGCAGGAGCTGACGCACGCGCGCGTGGAGGCGGCCGACCGCTTCGCGGCCGCGGTGACCGAGGAGCTCTCCTCGCTCGCGATGCCGCACGCCCGGGTCTCCTTCGACATCCGGCAGACCGAGACCGATGCGGCCGACGGCGTCGAGGTCGACGGCAGGAACGTGGCCTGCGGCCCCAGCGGAGTCGACGAGGTGGAGCTGCTGCTCGCCCCGCACCCCGGAGCGCCGCCCCGGCCCATCGCCAAGGGCGCGTCCGGCGGTGAGCTGTCGCGCGTGATGCTCGCCGTGGAGGTCGTCTTCGCGGGCAACGACCCGGTACCTACGTATCTCTTCGACGAGGTCGACGCGGGCGTCGGCGGCAAGGCGGCCGTCGAGATCGGCCGGCGTCTCGCCAAGCTCGCCAGGTCGGCGCAGGTCGTGGTCGTCACGCACCTGCCGCAGGTCGCCGCGTTCGCGGACCGCCAGCTCCTGGTCGAGAAGACCAACGACGGCTCCGTGACGAGTTCCGGTGTGACCGTGCTGGAGGGCGAGGACCGGGTGCGGGAACTGTCCCGGATGCTGGCGGGCCAGGAGGACTCGGAGACGGCACGGGCGCATGCGGAGGAGCTGCTCTCGGCGGCCAGGTCGGACGCGTGACGGGCCGGTCGCGGGCGGCGTAAGCATCGGGTTCCTCAACTCACCCATGTGGGTGGTCCCGTGTGCCGTGTTGCCCAGGCCCGGGGGGTGCGGGACGGCGACCGGTGCCGGAATGTCGGTACGGGCTGGCATCCTGGGGGACCGACGGTGTACGTATCCCTGAGCCCGTACTCTCCGTATACCTAACCCCTTCCGTACCTACCGAGTTCGCCGACACCCCTCAGGAGCCCGGCCGCGTGAGCCACCCCAGCAGCCCGTCAGCGCACGGCCAGCCGACGCTGCGCACCGTGCAGGTGCTGGGCGGCGGCAGTGCGGGCAGCAGCGCCCATGTCCGGTCCCTGACCGCGGGGTTGGTGGCCCGCGGGGTGCGGGTCACGGTGTGCACGCCGATGGCGGCCGAGCGGGCGTACGGGTTCGCGGCCGCAGGCGCGCACCACCTTCCGGTGCCGCGCCGCGGCGACCCGGCGTCCGTCGCCGCGCTCCGCGTCGCCTGCACCGACGCCGACCTCGTGCACGCGCACGGGCTGCACGCCGCGCTGCGCGCCTCCCTCGCGCTCGGCGGCCGCCGCGTCCCGCTCGTCGTCACCTGGCACACCCGCTCGTACGCCGAGGGGGCCCGGGCCCATCTGCTGCGCATTCTGGAGCGGCGCGTGGCCAGGGCGGCCGCCGTCGTCCTCGGCACCTCCTCCGACCTGGTGGACCGGGCGCGGGCGCGTGGCGCGCGGGACGCCCGGCTCGCCGCGGTGGCCTTCCCGGCGCCGCGCGCACCGCTCCCGGAGGGCGAGGAGGCCGAGCGCACCCGCAGCAAGACGCGGGCCGAACTGGGCTGCGTGGACCGGCCGTTACTGATGGCCGTCGGCAGCCTGGAGCGGCACCGCGGCTACGACGTGCTGCTCGACGCCGCGCACGCGCTGCTCGGGCTCGACCCCGTGCCGCTGCTCGTGATCGCGGGGGAGGGGCCCGAACGGGCGGCGCTCCAGCGGCGCATCGAGACCGAGGGCCTGCCGGTGCGGCTCGCGGGCCGCCGCGACGACGTCGCCGAACTGCTGCGCGCCGCCGATGTCGCGGTGCTGCCCAGCAGTTGGGAGTCCCGCTCGCTGCTCGCCCAGGAGGCGCTGCACGCGCGCGTGCCCCTCGTGGCAACGGACGTCGGTGGCATCCCCGAACTCGTCGGCGACGGCGCGGAGTTGGTGCCTTACGGGAACGCGCCGGCGCTCGCCCGTGCCGTCGGGCGGCTCCTCGCCGACCCCGTCCGGCGGGACCAGCTCAAGGAGCGGGGCGTCGCGCAGGCCGCGTCCTGGCCGACCGAGGACGCGACCGTGGCCCAAGTCCTCAGCGTCTACGACGAGTTGACCGGCTTTCACTAAAGGCTCTAGGGAGTGGCCGGAGTGTGCCGCCGCGCCCGCAGTGCCAGGCTCAGCGCGAGCACCGTCTGCGGGTCGTCCAGGTCCGTGCCGAGCAGCTCACCGATCCGCGCGAGCCGGTTGTAGAGCGTCTGCCGGTTCAGATGGAGTTCGCGTGCCGTCTCCGCCTTGCGGCCCGCGTGCGCGAGATAGGTCTGGAGCGTGGGCAGCAGCGGCGGCTTGGCCCGCCTGTCGTGCTCCTGCAGCGGGCCGATCGCCCGCTCCACGAACGCCGCCAGGTCCGGATGGTCCCGCAGCCGCCACAGCAGCAGGTCGATGTCGAGGCGCCGCGCGTCGAACCACGGCCGGTCGTCCAGGCCCTGCGCCGCCGTCGCCGTCTCCGCCGCGTGCCGGAGCCCCGCCGCGGCGGCGGCCCAGCCGCCCGCTCCGCCGACCACCACGACCGGCGGCTGCCCTTCCGCCCGCTGCATCCCGGCCCGCGCCACACCCGCCCGCAGCGCCGCGGCGACCCGGTCCGCGACCGCCGTGCGCTCCGACTCCGAACGCAGCCCGAGCAGCAGCGGCACCCGCCCCTCCACGGGGCGCACGCCGAGCAGCACCGGCACCCCGACCGAGGCCAGCTCCTCGGACACGGCCCGCGCGAGCACCGCCCAGCCGCCGCCCGGCGACAGGCCCATCGTCGTCTCGGGAAGCCGCATCACCACGGGCAGCAGCGGCCCGCTCCCGGCCGGCTTGAAGCCGAGGACGCGGGCCTGCGCCGGGGCGTCGTCCGGCGCGATCCGGCCCTCCGCGAGGTCGGTGAGGAAGTCGCCGCGCCCGCGCGCGGCCAGCTCCTCCTCCTGGCGGGCCTGCATGAGCACCACGGCCAGCGAGCCGGCGGCCCGTTCGGCGGCGATCCGGTGCACGGGCGCGAGCGTCCCGGACACGGGCAGCAGCACGAGCCTCGCCCGCACGGAACCGGCGCCGGGGCCGCCGCCCGGCACGTCCACGAGGACGGCCCCGCTCGGCGGCTCGTCCTTGTGCGTGGCGCGCATGCCCTCCCACACCTGGAGCGGATCGGTGATGTCGTCCTCGGCCCCGGCCGCGTACAGCAGCTGCCCGTCGGCGGTCTCAAGGAAGACCGGGTTCCCGCTGAACTCGGCCAGGATGCGCAGGACTTGAGGGACACCGCCGCCGCTCAGGAGCGCCTCGGTGCAGCGCCGGTGCACCTCCTCCGCCCGCTGGAGCAGCGCGTAGTGCCCGTTGACGATCTCGGTGTGGATCTCCTCCGTCACCGTCACGAACGGCACTTCGCGGTGCAGCTGGACCAGCGGGAGCCCCGCGGCCCGCGCCGTCTCCACGAGCGCCGCGGGCAGCCGCGCGAACCGCTGGCCCAGCTCGATGACGAGCGCCGCGATGCCCCGCTCGGCCAGCTTGCGCACGAAGGCGCGCTGTTCGGCGGGGCGGGTGCCGATCCCGAAGCCCGTGGTCAGCAGCAGTTCGCCGCCCTTGAGGAGCGACGCGATGTTCGGCACCTCGCCGGCGTGCACCCAGCGCACGGTCCGGTGCAGGCGCTCCCCGCCGGCCACGACCTCGGGGAGCCCGCTGCGCAGCCCCGGCAGTTCCAGGGCGCGCCGCACGGTGATGCCGCCGGGCGAGGAGAAGGCGGAGAACTCGGGCGAGGTGCTGTCCATGACACGGACGCTACCGGCGCACGCGCCCGCGCAACATCTCCGCCCCCGCCCGTACCCCCGCGCTAACCTCCGTACGCGCCCGAAGCCGTCAGCCGCAGCGCCGTGTCGATCAGCGGCACGTGGCTGAACGCCTGCGGGAAGTTGCCCACCTGGCGCTGCAGCCGCGGATCCCACTCCTCGGCCAGCAGGCCCAGGTCGTTGCGGAGCGCGAGCAGCTTCTCGAACAGCTTGCGGGCCTCGTCGACCCGGCCGATCATCGCCAGGTCGTCCGCCATCCAGAACGAGCAGGCGAGGAACGCCCCTTCGTCGCCCGGCAGCCCGTCGACACCGGCGTCGTCGCCGTCCGTCGGGTACCGCAGGATGAAGCCGTCCGGCGTCGACAGCTCCCGCTGGATCGCCTCGATGGTGCCGATGACCCGCTTGTCGTCCGGCGGCAGGAAGCCCATCTGCGGAATCAGCAGCAGCGAGGCGTCCAGCTCCTTGCTGCCGTACGACTGCGTGAAGGTGTTGCGCTCCTTGTCGTAGCCCTTCTCGCAGACGTCCCTGTGGATGTCGTCGCGCAGGTCGCGCCACTTCTCCAGCGGGCCGTCCACGTCACCGGACTCGATGAGCTTGATCGTGCGGTCCACGGCCACCCACGCCATGACCTTCGAGTGCACGAAGTGCCGGCGCGGGCCGCGCACCTCCCAGATGCCCTCGTCCGGCTCGTCCCAGTGCCCCTCCAGGTACTGGATGAGCTTGAGCTGGAGCATCGACGCGTAGTCGTTGCGCGCCAGGCCCGTCATGTGCGCCAGGTGCAGCGCCTCGGTCACCTCGCCGTACACGTCGAGCTGGAGCTGGTGCGCCGCCCCGTTCCCGACCCGGACGGGCGCCGAGTTCTCGTACCCGGGCAGCCAGTCGAGCTCCGCCTCGCCGAGCTCGCGCTCGCCCGCGATGCCGTACATGATCTGCAGGTTCTCCGGGTCGCCCGCGACGGCCCGCAGCAGCCACTCGCGCCAGGCACGGGCCTCCTCGCGGTAGCCGGTGCGCAGCAGCGACGACAGGGTGATGGCGGCGTCGCGCAGCCACGTGTACCGGTAGTCCCAGTTGCGTACGCCGCCGATCTCCTCGGGCAGCGAGGTCGTCGGCGCGGCGACGATGCCGCCGGTCGGCGCGTAGGTCAGGGCCTTGAGCGTGATGAGCGAGCGGACGACGGCCTCGCGGTACGGGCCGTGGTACGTGCAGTGCTCGACCCACTCGCGCCAGAACTGCTCCGTCGCCGTGAGCGCGTTCTCCGGGTCCGGCAGCGGCGGCTGGTCCTTGTGCGAGGGCTGCCACTGGATGGTGAAGGCGACCCGGTCACCGGGCGCCACCGTGAAGTCCGAGTACGTCGTGAGGTTCTTGCCGTACGTCTCGGTCTCGGAGTCCAGCCACACGGAGTCGGGCCCCGCGACGGCGACCGTACGGCCGTCGACCTTGTGGACCCAGGGTGTGATCCGGCCGTAGCTGAAGCGCATGCGCAGCGCGGAACGCATCGGCACGCGCCCGCTCACGCCCTCCACGATCCGGGTCAGCTGGGGTGCGCCGTCGCGCGGCGGCATGAAGTCCGTGACCCGGACCGTGCCGCGCGGCGTGTCCCACTCCGACTCCAGGACCAGCGAGTCGCCGCGGTATCCGCGCCGCGCCGCTCTCGGTGGCTCGGCATCGGACGCATGGGCGGGACCCAGGCGCCAGAAGCCGTGATCCTCGGTGCCGAGCAGCCCGGCGAAAATGGCATGCGAGTCGAAGCGGGGCAGGCACAGCCAGTCCACTGTGCCGTCCTGGCAGACCAGGGCGGCGGTCTGCATGTCTCCGATGAGTGCGTAATCCTCGATGCGCCCGGCCACGTGCATCTCCAGTCGAACGGCCACGGTTGGAGGGAAAAGTTGGAGCGAAGAGTTGATGCGAGGGAAGGGATTGGGGGGATGAGACGACGGATCGTACTGTCCCGTTGATACGCCGTCCGGATACGTCGTTGTCAAACGAACTGACGAGCCGGTTGTTCCGGGTGGGGTCGCGGCGAACGGACGTAGTGCTCCGATGAACGGTGGGGGACGGGCGGGGGTGTTGCCGTCGTGACGCCGTTTTCCGTTGTGACTCGCCAGCCGAGTGTCCGAGCAGGATACGACGCGCTCAAGTGATCCGCGTGCCGCTCACACCAACACGTCTGGGCCGTACGGGTGAGTGTCGACCCCTTGTCCCACCTGCGTGGTGAGCTGTGCGCGGAGCGTGGCCGGAAGCAGCCTCCCCGATGCGCTGATACCCTGGTAGCCCGTGAGCCGGTGGTCATAGAACCCCCGAACCGCAGCGACGGCGCCTCCCGAAAACTCGGGCGAGCGCGTCGGCACGCACCCCACGACCGCGACCACGGGAGCCCCCTCTTGGCCATGCAGCCGAAATCTTCGACGACCAAGCACATCTTCGTCACTGGGGGTGTCGCCTCGTCCCTCGGTAAGGGCCTCACCGCCTCCAGCCTCGGCATGCTGCTCAAGGCCCGTGGCCTCCGTGTCGTCATGCAGAAGCTCGACCCGTACCTGAACGTCGACCCGGGCACGATGAACCCCTTCCAGCACGGCGAGGTGTTCGTCACCAACGACGGCGCCGAGACCGACCTGGACATCGGCCACTACGAGCGCTTCCTCGACATCGACTTCGACGGCTCGGCCAATGTGACCACCGGCCAGGTCTACTCGCAGGTCATCGCCAAGGAGCGGCGCGGCGAGTACCTCGGCGACACCGTCCAGGTCATCCCGCACATCACGAACGAGATCAAGCACCGCATCCGCCGCATGGCGACGGACGAGGTCGACGTCGTGATCACCGAGGTCGGCGGCACCGTCGGTGACATCGAGTCGCTGCCGTTCCTGGAGACCGTCCGTCAGGTCCGCCACGAGGTCGGCCGTGACAATGTGCTGGTCGTCCACATTTCCCTCCTGCCGTACATCGGCCCGTCGGGAGAGTTGAAGACGAAGCCGACCCAGCACTCGGTTGCGGCTCTGCGCAACATCGGTATCCAGCCGGACGCCATCGTGCTGCGCTGCGACCGTGAGGTCCCGACCGCGATCAAGCGCAAGATCTCGCTGATGTGCGACGTCGACGAGGCCGCGGTCGTCGCGTGCCCCGACGCCCCCTCGATCTACGACATCCCGAAGGTCGTGCACAGCGAGGGCCTGGACGCGTACGCCGTCCGCAAGCTGGACCTGCCGTTCCGCGACGTGGACTGGACGCAGTGGGACGACCTGCTGGGCCGTGTCCACAAGCCGGACCACGAGATCGTCATGGCGCTGGTCGGCAAGTACATCGACCTGCCCGACGCCTACCTGTCGGTGACCGAGGCGCTGCGTGCCGGCGGTTTCGCCAACCGGGCCAAGGTCAAGATCAAGTGGGTCACGTCGGACGACTGCAAGACGCCGGCCGGTGCCAAGAAGACGCTCGGCGACGTCGACGCGATCTGCATCCCCGGTGGCTTCGGCGACCGCGGTGTGTCCGGCAAGGTCGGCGCGATCCAGTTCGCCCGCGAGAACAAGATCCCGCTGCTCGGTCTGTGCCTGGGCCTCCAGTGCACGGTCATCGAGGCCGCGCGGAACCTGGCGGACATCCCGGACGCCAACTCCACCGAGTTCGACGCGGCCACCGCCCACCCGGTCATCTCGACCATGGCCGAGCAGCTCGACATCGTCGCCGGTGAGGGCGACATGGGCGGCACCATGCGGCTCGGCATGTACCCGGCGAAGCTCGCCGAGGGCTCCATCGTGCGCGAGGTGTACGACAACAAGGAGTACGTCGAGGAGCGCCACCGGCACCGCTACGAGGTGAACAACGCGTACCGCGCCGAGCTGGAGAAGAAGGCGGGCCTGCAGTTCTCCGGTCTGTCGCCCGACGGCAAGCTCGTCGAGTACGTCGAGTACCCGCGTGAGGTCCACCCGTACCTGGTCGCCACGCAGGCGCACCCGGAGCTGCGCTCGCGTCCGACGCGTCCGCACCCGCTGTTCGCCGGTCTGGTGAAGGCGGCCGTGGAGCGCAAGGTGAAGGCGGCGCAGGGCGGTTCGGCCGGTTCCGCGGGAGCCAAGAAGGCCAAGTAAGGGCTCTGCGGGGCTTGTAACACAAGCGATGTACGGTTACCGGGGTGTACGCCTTTTGCGGCGTGCGCCCCGGTTTCTTATGGGCACTGCTCATGCGTACGTAGGAGGGCTTTCGGTATGACGGCCAGCACGCCGCCGCTCGTGGACACGGCCGAGGAGTGGGAGGTCCGGGCGACCGAGACGCCCTTCGTCGGGAACAAGACCTCCGTACGTACGGACGACGTCGTGATGCCGGACGGCTCCGTCGCCCGGCGCGACTACCAGGTGCACCCCGGTTCGGTGGCGGTCGTCGCCCTCGACGACCAGGACCGGGTCCTCCTCCTCAAGCAGTACCGGCACCCGGTGAACATGAAGCTCTGGGAGATCCCGGCGGGTCTGCTGGACATCCCCGGTGAGAATCCGCTGCACGCGGCGCAGCGTGAGCTGTACGAAGAGGCGCACGTCAAGGCCGAGGACTGGCGGGTCCTCACGGACGTCTACACGACGCCGGGCGGCTGCTCCGAGGCGGTCCGCATCTTCCTGGCCCGTGATCTCTCCGAGGCGGAGGGGGAGCGGTTCGAGGTGGAGGAGGAAGAGGCGGACATGGAGTTCGCGCGGGTGCCGCTGACGGACCTTGTCCGGGGTGTGCTCGCGGGCGAGCTGCACAACAACTGCCTTGTGGTCGGAGCGCTTTCGCTGAGCGCTGTGCTTGCGGGGGACGGTCTGGACTCGCTGCGCCCGGCCCTGGCGGAGTGGCCGGCGCGCCCGTTCGACGCGTAACGCCACCGTGGTCACGGCCCCGGGGCTCCGCCCCGGACCCCGCGCCTCAAACGCCGGCGGGGCTTGATAGTGGTCACATCATCCGTTGATCCGATCAGGGGACTTGGGCGCGGCGCCCGCCAAGGTCACCCGGGACCCCTCAACTAGGCTCGGGAACGCCCCCTGCCGACCCCCGGAGGGGATGGGTGAGACGGAGCGTGGCCCGTGACGGATCAGGCGGTCGAGTCGGACGACGTGACGGAGGCCGAGTCGGCCCCCGGGCGGCCCCGCAAACGGCGTCGCACCCGTCGGGCGCAAGAGGTGGCGGAGCGTCAGTTCCTGGGGCGCAAGCGGGAGTTGTCGCAGCTCCGGTCCGACATCGAGCGGGCAGGACTCGACACGCTCTCGGGGCGCAAGGCGCCCCGTGCCCGGGTGCTCCTGATCGCGGGACGCCCGGGCACGGGACGCACTGCCCTCGCCGAGGAACTGCTGCGGGGCGTCCGCGACAAGTACCCCGACGGCACCCTGCGGACCCGCCTCACCGCCCCCGACGGCACCCCCGTCCCGACCGAACACGTCCTGCGCGACCTGCTGGACACCCTCGAACTGCCCGCCCCGCCGGGTGAGAACGCCGACGACCTCTCCGAGCGGCTGCGCGAAGGACTCGCGGTCCGCCGCGTGGTGCTGCTCCTCGACGACGCGGGCAGCGCCGAACAGGTCGACCCGCTGCTCCCCGACACCCCGGACTGCCTCGCCGTGGCCGTCGCCGAGGGCCCGCTGACCGGCATCCCGGACGTCCGGCCCTGCACGCTCGGCGGCCTCGACACCAAGGCCGCGCTCGAACTCCTCACCTGGCACACCGGCTCGGTCCGTGTCACCTGCGACCCGCGCTCGGCCGAGTCCCTGGTGGAGCTGTGCGGCGCCGAACCCGCCGCCCTGGAGATCGCGGGCGGCTGGCTCGCCGCGCGCCCCAAGGAATCCGTCGCCGACCTGGCCAAGCAGCTGCACGCCCTCGAACCGGACGGTTCGGCCCTGGCCCGTGTATTCCGGTTTGCGTACGAGGCGCTGCCCGGGCCCGCCGCCCGGATACTGCGCTATCTGTGCCTCGCCCCCGCGGGACTCGTCGACCCGCACACCGCGTCGGCGCTCGCCGGCTGCTCGGTCGCGGCGGCCCACTCCACCCTCGACGCCTTCGTCACCCTCGGCCTGGTCCGCGGCGTGGACTCGGAGCTGCCGCAGTACGAGGTGCCCGGCTGCCTCGCCCCGTTCCTGCGCGGCCTCACCGAGACCGTCGACCGCCCCGCCGAGGTGCAGCTGGCCCGCGCCCGGATGCTGGAGCGGACCGTGCGGCTGCTCACCTCGTGCCGCGCCGTCACCGAACCCGACGGCTCCCCGGCCCGCAAGAAGCTCGCCGGACTGCCGAGCGCCCTGCGCTTCGCCGACCGGGAGGCGGCCGCCGCCTGGCTGCGCGCACGGCAGCCCGCACTGCTCGCCGCGGCCCGACTGGCCGTCGCCGACGGGGAGTTGGACACCCTCGCCCGGCGCCTGATGGCCGCTCTCGTCCGGGCGATCGTGGCGCACCGGGGCACCGAGGACGCCGCGTCCGAGCTCTACGGGATCCACCGGCTCGTGCTCGACGTCGCCGAGCGGCGCGAGCTGCCGAGGGAGAAGGCCGCGGCCCTGCTCAACCTCGCCGACCTCGACGCCAGGACCGGCCGCACCCACGAGGCCCTCGCCCGCTACCGGGCCGCGCTCGACGCGGGCCGCGCCGCCCGGGACCCGTACGCGACGGGCCGCGCGATGGAATCCGTAGGCGGCGCCTACCAGTCGCTGGGGGACTGGCAGCGGGCCGCCGACTGGTACGGGCGGGCCCTCGCGCAGCGGCTCACCCGCGGCGAGCGGGCCGACGCCGCGCGCCTGCACGGACGTATCGCGGGAGTCCACACGTACGCGGGCCGCTACGGCGAGGCGCAGCGCTCCCTGCGCTCCGCCCTCGCCGGCTACCGCAAGGAGGGCGACGTGCCCGCCCAGGCACGGGCCCTGAGCGAGCTGGCCCGAGTGCTCGAGTACGCCGGCCGGCCCGAGGAGTCGCTGCACACCTGCCAGGAGGCGATCGAGTGGGCGCGCCAGGCGCAGGACACGCGGCTGCAGGCCGCGCTCCAGCTGCGCCTCGCCGACACCCTCGACCGGCTCGGCGACCCGGCCGCCGCCAAGCTGCACCGCGGTGCGGCCGAGCGCATGCTGGGAGAGGAGCTGGCCGGTGCTGGGGAGGTGGAAGCAGATCCTTCGGATCAGCCCGCCGAGACCTGCGAAATCCGTAGTGCATCCGCAGAAGATTGATGCTTCGAAAGGCTAGACAGCTCAATAACCTTCATTAGACTGGCTCTGCCGCGGTCATCCGTGGCGTCTCCCGGTGCGTCCCGTGGTGTACCGGTATGTAGTGCATTGCCCGTTTAACCCCTGAGCCAAGGACCGTGATCGACGATGAAGGTCGGCATCCCCCGCGAGGTCAAGAACAACGAGTTCCGGGTGGCCATCACCCCGGCCGGCGTCCATGAGCTGGTGCGCCACGGCCACCAGGTCTTCGTCGAGCAGAACGCCGGTGTCGGCTCCTCGATCACGGACGCCGAGTACGTCTCGGCCGGCGCGCAGATCCTCGGCACCGCCGACGAGGTCTGGGCCACGGCGGACCTGCTCCTGAAGGTCAAGGAGCCGATCGCGGAGGAGTACCACCGCCTCCGCAAGGACCAGACCCTCTTCACGTACCTGCACCTGGCCGCGTCCAAGGAGTGCACGGACGCGCTCCTGGAGTCGGGCACGACCGCGATCGCGTACGAGACGGTCGAGACCGCGAACCGCCAGCTGCCGCTGCTCGCCCCGATGTCCGAGGTCGCGGGCCGCCTCGCCCCGCAGGTCGGCGCCTACCACCTGCTGGCGGCCAACGGCGGCCGCGGTGTGCTGCCCGGCGGTGTCCCCGGCGTGCACGCGGGCAAGGCCGTCGTCATCGGCGGCGGCGTCTCCGGCTGGAACGCCGCGACGATCGCCATCGGCATGGGCTTCCACGTGACCCTGCTCGACAAGGACATCAACAAGCTCAAGGAGGCGGACAAGGTCTTCGGCACGAAGATCCAGACCGTCGTCTCCAACGCCTTCGAGCTGGAGAAGGCCTGCCTCGAGGCCGACCTCGTCATCGGCGCGGTCCTGATCCCCGGCGCCAAGGCGCCGAAGCTGGTCACCAACGAGCTCGTGTCCCGCATGAAGCCCGGAAGTGTCCTTGTCGACATCGCGATCGACCAGGGCGGCTGCTTCGAGGACTCGCACCCGACCACGCACGCCGAGCCGACCTTCAAGGTGCACAACTCGGTCTTCTACTGCGTCGCCAACATGCCGGGCGCCGTGCCGAACACCTCCACGTACGCGCTGACCAACGCGACGATGCCGTACATCGTCGAGCTGGCCAACCGCGGCTGGGCCGAGGCCCTGCGCCGCGACGCGGCCCTCGCCCTGGGTCTCAACACCCATGACGGCAAGGTCGTTTACAAGGAGGTCGCCGAGGCGCACGGCCTCGAGCACGTCGAGCTGGAGAGCCTGCTCGGCTGACCCACCCAGAAGGCGACGTCAACGAAAGTCGTCAATCTCACGCCTACGGCCGGACCTTGTGAGGGGTCCGGCCGTACGTGTAGGGGAACAGGACGGGTCCGGACATGGTCAACTCGCCGCGAACGTAACCCTTTACCCGATTCGCACGGCGACGAAATGCACCGAAGAGCCGTCGTACGCCCTTGACATGAGGGTGTTTCGTTACCGACACATCGTGCCCGGTCCGGCGGATTGTGTTGCTGCGGAGTGGTGACACGCCATAGAGTCGCCAACCGTCGGCATGGTGCCACGCTGACCTATCGATAAATGTTCCTGGCCATATCCAAGGAGGTAAGACGACTTGTGAATGAGTCGACATTTACTCCCGGGGGTGGCCAGCCAGGCGGACAGGTTCCCGCGGGGCTTCAGGCTGTCGGCCCCGTCGCTGTGCGTACCTTCGCTGCCCATCAGAGCAGTTATCAGGGCATCCCCCAGCAGACGCCGACGCAGACAGCAGACCAGAGCATGGATGGCCATCACGTGAACGCCATGGCCGGCGACCGAAGTGGCGACACACAAAGTCACTTCGCCGACTACGACACCCTGCCCGAGGGGTCGTTCTACGACCCCGACGCCGAGTACGAGCCCGACCCCGAGTACGCGGCCACGCTCGCCCCCGACGCTGCCCGCCAGCGCCGCGAGCGCGTCGGTCCCACCGGGCGTCCGCTGCCGTACTTCCCGATCCCAGGACCGCTGACCGATCACGGCCCGGCGAAGATCATCGCGATGTGCAACCAGAAGGGCGGCGTCGGCAAGACCACGTCGACCATCAACCTGGGTGCCGCGCTCGCCGAGTACGGGCGCCGGGTCCTGCTCGTCGACTTCGACCCGCAGGGTGCCCTGTCGGTCGGCCTCGGCGTGAACCCGATGGAGCTCGACCTCACGGTCTACAACCTGCTCATGGAGCGGGGGATGGCCGCGGACGAGGTCCTGCTGAAGACCGCGGTTCCGAACATGGACCTGCTCCCCAGCAATATCGACTTGTCCGCTGCCGAGGTGCAGTTGGTCAGCGAGGTGGCGCGCGAGTCCACGCTGCAGCGGGCGCTGAAGCCGCTGATGGCCGACTACGACTACATCGTGATCGACTGTCAGCCCTCGCTCGGCCTGCTGACCGTGAACGCGCTGACCGCGGCTCACAAGGTCATCGTTCCGCTGGAGTGCGAGTTCTTCGCGCTGCGCGGTGTGGCCCTGCTGACCGAGACGATCGAGAAGGTCCAGGAGCGGCTCAACCCGGACCTGGAGCTCGACGGGATCCTCGCCACGATGTACGACTCGCGGACCGTGCACAGCCGTGAGGTGCTCGCGCGCGTCGTGGAGGCGTTCGACAACAACGTCTACCACACGGTGATCGGCAGAACCGTTCGCTTCCCGGAGACCACGGTCGCCGGTGAGCCGATCACGACGTACGCCTCGAACTCGGTCGGTGCCGCGGCCTATCGTCAGCTTGCCAGGGAGGTGCTCGCCCGGTGTCACGCCGAGTGAGTCTGCCGGGGGCCGACGAACTGTTCCGTACGACCGGGGGCATGGGGCTGCAGGCGTCGTCGCCGAGACGCTCGGCGAACGGCGAGGCGCGGGTCCCCTCGCCCGCCGGGGAGAGCGACGAGGCGGCCGCCTCCGACGGTGAGGCGGAGGCGGCTCCGGCCTCCTCCGCTTCCGGTGAGCACTCCGCCGCAGAGGCCGAGTCGGACGCCGGGTCGCGCACCCGGGCCGCCGCCGCGGAGGGCGCGGAGAAGGCGGGCCGCAGGGCCTCCGGCGGGGCGCAGGAAGGTTCCGGTGGGCGTGGCTCGTCCGCGGCGGCGCGGAAGCGGTCGCGGGCGGCGAACCGGCGGCCCAGTGGGCGTGAGCGGCACGACGAGAAGATCACCGTGTACGTCTCCGCCGAGGAGCTGATGGACCTCGAGCACGCGCGGCTCGTGCTGCGCGGTGAGCACGGGCTCGCGGTCGACCGGGGGCGGATCGTGCGTGAGGCGGTCGCCGTGGTCCTGGCGGATCTGGAGTCCCGTGGGGACGCGAGCATTCTTGTACGTCGGCTGCGGGGGCGCTAGCCGCTGGGCGGGTAGCGTCCTGGGTTGATGTCCGTCAACGAATCCTCTGGTCCCCCGATGCCACCGCCGCCGGGCGGTCGTCGGCGTGCGCTCGGGCGTGGTGCGCTCTCCGAACCGGAGCCTGCGCCCTCCGAACCTTCGGCCGGAACCGGGGGCCGCCTTGCCCACCCTGCCGCCCAAGGCGGCAGATTGCCCAAGGCGGTGGAACCGGAGGCCGAGGACTCCGAGGCCGAGGTCGATGACGGGAAGTTCACGGTTCGGCTCGATAATTTCGAGGGGCCGTTCGATCTTCTGCTGCAGCTCATCTCCAAGCACAAGCTCGATGTCACCGAGGTCGCGCTCTCCAAGGTCACCGACGAGTTCATGGCCCACATCCGGGCCATGGGGCCGGACTGGGACCTCGACCAGACGACGGAGTTCCTCGTCGTCGCCGCGACGCTGCTCGATCTGAAGGCCGCCCGCCTGCTGCCCGCCGCCGAGGTGGAGGACGAGGCGGACCTGGCCCTCCTGGAGGCGCGGGACCTGCTGTTCGCGCGGCTGCTGCAGTACCGCGCGTACAAGCGGATCGCCGACATCTTCAGCGAGCGGATGGAGGACGAGGGGCGCCGGTACCCGCGGACCGTGGGCCTGGAGCCGCACCACGCCGAGCTGCTGCCCGACGTCGTCATCAACATCGGAGCCGAGGGGTTCGCCAGGCTGGCCGTGAAGGCGATGCAGCCGAAGCCCAGGCCGCAGGTGTACGTCGAGCACATCCACGCGCCGCTGGTGAGCGTGCAGGAGCAGGCCCAGCTCGTCGTCGCCCGGCTCAAGGAGGTCGGCGAGGCCCCGTTCCGGGAGCTCGTCGCCGACACCGACGACACGCTCACCGTCGTCGCCCGGTTCCTGGCCCTGCTGGAGCTGTACCGGGAGAAGGCCGTGGGGCTCGACCAGGAGACCCCGCTGGGGGAGCTGGTCGTGCGCTGGACCGGGGGCGACGCCGACGCCGAGCCGACGGTCACGGACGAGTTCGACCGGGCACCCGAGGCCCCCGAGCAGAAGGAGGCTGCCACATGAGCGAGCTCGACCCCGGTGGTGTGGCGGAGCTCGACCTCAAGCCCGCCCTGGAAGCCGTACTCATGGTGGTCGACGAGCCCGCCACCGAGGAGCATCTCGCCAAGATCCTGCAGCGGCCCAGGAGGGCCGTGAGCGATGCGCTGCGGGAGCTGGCCGACGAGTACCGCGCGCAGGGCCGCGGCTTCGAGCTGCGGCTCGTGGCGGGCGGCTGGCGCTTCTACACCCGGCCCGAGTACGCGGCCGCCGTCGAGGGCTTCGTCCTCGACGGGCAGGTGGCGAGGCTCACCCAGGCGGCCCTGGAGACCCTCGCCGTCGTCGCGTACCGGCAGCCGGTCAGCCGTTCCCGGGTCTCCGCGGTGCGCGGAGTGAACTGTGACGGGGTCATGAGGACCCTGTTGCAGCGGGGGCTGGTGGAGGAGGCGGGCGCGGAACCCGAAACAGGTGCGATCCTGTACAGGACGACGAACTACTTTCTGGAGCGGATGGGCCTGCGCGGCCTGGACGAGCTGCCGGAACTCGCGCCCTTCCTCCCCGAGGCGGACGCGATCGAGGGCGATACGCAGGAAGGGGTCCCGTCGTTCGACCCGGACGCACCCGATGCGCCGGGTGTCGAGGAAGTACACGACTAACGGAAATCTGATGCGAAGCAGCAGCGGCAGGAACAGCAGCGGAAACAACGGCGGGAGCCGTGGTGGCAACAGCAGCGGCCGCGGCGGGAACAGCGGGGGCCGCGGCAACCAGCGCGGCGCCGGCAACAACCGCGACGACAGGCGCGGTGGCGGCGGCTACCGCGACGACAGGCGTGACGACAGGCGTGACGACAAGCGGGACGACAGGCCCGCGCGTCCGAAGCGGCCGCGTCCCGAGGAGCGCCTCTACGACGTAGGCCCGAACGCCACGAAGGACGGTCCGAAGGCGGGCCGTGGCGCCTCCGCGCGCGGCGGTGCCAAGGGCGGCCCCAAGCGCGGGCAGCAGCAGTCGGGCGGCCGTGCCCGCACGGCTCCCTCGCGTTCGCGCGAGTACGAGACGCGGACCGAGGAGCGCAACCGCGAGCGGTACGCGGGCAAGAAGGACGTCAAGCTCCCCAAGACGTTCCCCGGCGCCGAGCAGGAGGGCGAGCGGCTGCAGAAGGTCCTGGCCCGTGCCGGTTACGGTTCGCGGCGCGCCTGCGAGGAGCTGGTCGATGAGGCCCGCGTCGAGGTCAATGGCGAGATCGTCATGGAGCAGGGTCTCCGTGTCGACACGGAGAAGGACGAGATCAAGGTCGACGGCCTGACCGTGGCCACGCAGTCGTACCAGTTCTTCGCCCTGAACAAGCCGGTCGGCGTCGTCTCCACCATGGAGGACAACGAGGGGCGGCAGTGTCTCGGCGACTACACGAACAACCGTGAGACGCGCCTCTTCCACGTCGGACGGCTCGACACGGAGACCGAGGGCGTCATCCTGCTCACCAACCACGGTGAGCTGGCCCACCGCCTCACGCACCCGAAGTACGGCGTGAAGAAGGTCTACCTCGCGCACCTCGTGGGCCCGATCCCGCGCGATCTGGGCAAGCGGCTCAAGGACGGCATCGAGCTGGAGGACGGGTACGCGCGCGCGGACCACTTCCGCATTGTCGAGCAGACCGGAAAGAACTACCTGGTCGAGGTCACCCTGCACGAGGGCCGCAAGCACATCGTGCGGCGGATGCTGGCCGAGGCCGGCTTCCCGGTCGACAAGCTGGTGCGGGTCGCCTTCGGTCCGATCACGCTGGGCGACCAGAAGTCGGGCTGGCTGCGGCGTCTGTCGAACACCGAGGTCGGCATGCTGATGCAGGAGGTCGACCTGTAGGTCGCACCCGCGCGGGTCTTGTGTGCGGCGACCCCCTCCTTTTAAGGTCTGTTGGACCAATAAAGGGAGGGGGTCCTCGCATGTCCGACAACAGCCCGGTGGCGGGCTACGACAAGTACGCCTACGAGCCCTTCGCCGTCACCGTCGACCTGGCCGTGTTCACGCTCCGGTCCGGACGGCTGCACATCCTGCTCGTCGAGCGCGGTCACGAGCCGTACGCGGGGCGCTGGGCGCTGCCCGGCGGGTTCCTGGAGCCGCACGAGTCGGCGGAGGCGGCCGCGCGCCGCGAGCTCGCCGAGGAGACCGGGCTCGCCGACGTCGCCGGGCTGCATCTGGAACAGCTGCGGACGTACAGCGAACCGGGGCGCGATCCGCGGATGCGGGTGGTGTCCGTCGCGTTCGCCGCGCTCGTGCCCGACGCCCCGCAGGCGCACGGCGGCGGGGACGCGGCGCGGGCCGCCTGGCTGCCGTACGGGACCCAGGGCCCGCTCGCCTTCGACCACGACCGGATCCTCGCCGACGCCCAGATCCGGATCGGCGGGAAGCTGGAGTACACCTGCCTGGCCACCGCGTTCTGCCCGCCCGAGTTCACGCTCGGCGAGCTGCGGCAGGTCTACGAGGTGGTGTGGGGGACCGACCTCGACCCGGCGAACTTCCGCCGCAAGGTGCTCGCGACCCCCGGCTTCGTCGAGCAGATCCCCGGCGCGTCCCGGCTCACCGGCGGGCGCGGCAAGCCCGCTGCGCTGTACCGGGCCGGCGACGCCACGTCCCTGCACCCACCGCTGCTGCGCCCCGCGCACGAGCCCTCGGAAAGGTCCCGCCGATGACGAAGAGTTCCGCCACCGGATCGCTGCTCGGCCTCGCCCTCGGGGACGCGCTCGGCTTTCCGACCGAGTTCAACGACGTACCGGCGATCCTCGCCAAGTGCGGGCCCTGGCGGGAGATGGAGCTGCCGGGGCACCCCGTCGCGTACATCACCGACGACACGCAGATGGCGCTCGCCGTGGCGCGGGCGCTGCACAGGAGCGGCCCCCTCACACCGGAGCGGTTCGAGCGCCCGCTGCGCGAGGAGTTCGTCGACTGGTACGAGTCGCCCGACAACAACCGCGCGCCCGGCAACACCTGCCTGCGCGCCTGCGCCCTCCTGAAGACCGAGAGCCGGTCCTGGCAGGAGGCCAGCCAGATCCACTCCAAGGGCTGCGGCGCCAATATGCGCGTCACGCCGCTCGGGCTCGTACCGGGACTGACCGACGAACAGCGGGCGGGCGCCGCCCAGTTGCAGGCGGGCCTCACCCACGGGCATCCCACGGGCCTCGCCGCCGCCGACCTCACCGCGCACGCCGTACGCCTCCTCGCCGCGGGCGCGGAGCCGACCGGCCTGGTCGGCCGGCTCCGCTCCTACGCGTACGAGAACCGGGAGACGTACCACGAGGCCTGGCTCGGCGACCTGTGGCGGCGCGGTGAGGAACCGACGCCGCAGCGGTTCATCGCGCGCGGCTGGGACGAGTGCCTCGGCGTCCTCGACCGGCTGCGGGAGGCGCTGCGCGAGCCGTCCCCCGAGACCGACCCCTGCCTCGCCACGGGCGCCGGCTGGATCGCGGAGGAGGCCCTGGCCACGGCCCTGCTGAGCTTCCTCCTCTTCGTCGACGAGCCCGTCCTGGCGCTGCGCCGCGCCGCCTGCACCTCCGGCGACTCGGACTCGATCGCGGCCCTCGCCGGGGCCTTCGCGGGCGCCCACCTCGGCGCCGACGCCTGGCCGGACGAGTGGACCGGCCGCATCGAGCACCGGGAGGAACTGCTGGAGTTCGGGGCGCGGTGGGACGCCGCGTAATTCGGTGGGCCGGGGCGTCGGCGTCGGCGAACATGTCGCCATGACGCTCACCGCCGCCGGGCTGCCGGGCGCGGACATCGCGTACGAGCGGGTCGCCGCCGATGTGGAGGCGCTGCACGCCGAGCTGGACGCGGCGCAGGCCGATTCCGCGCTGCCCGAGCAGCCGTCCGCCCACGACGCGTTGCACGACCTAGTCGTCCGGTTGCGGCTCCAGGGCTGATGCGCGGCGCGCGCGGATCAGGAAGTCCTCGACGCGGGCGCGGTCCGGTTCCGCGGGGAGGGGAGTGCGGGGCGCCGCCTCCTCGACCTCGGCCGCCAGGCGCGTCATCCGACGGTCCACCTCCGGCCAGGGCACCTCGCCGCGCTTGACCGCGAGCAGCGGTTCGCGGTCCGGGCCCACGTCGATCGTGAGCTTCCCGGTGCGCAGCAGATCGCGGCACGAGATCAGGAGACGCAGCAGGTGCATCGCGTGCTTCCAGCGCGGGGCGCCGTGGGTGCGGACGTCCGCTTCGAGCTTCTTGCGCTGGCCCGCGGCGTAGCGCGCGAACGTCTCGTGCGCTCGGCGGGAGAGGAACGCCTCGCGCAGCGACAGGAGTTCGCGGCCCGTGTCCGTGACCTGCTCGACCAGCGGCGAGTGCAGGCACTCCAGGATGTTCGGGTTGGCGCGCAGCGCCAGTTCGCAGAAGCGCTCCAGCTCCCACGAGAACTGCTCGTCCGCCGGGCCCTCGACGTGCGTCGGCGGCTTCTCGAAGCGCCAGAAGAGCGGCGTCGGGGCCAGGTACACGCCCCGGCGGTCCGTGTCGCTCGCGTCCGTGGCCAGGCCGAAGGCGCGTGACCCCATGACGCAGGAGTAGATGGTGTGGTCGCGCACCAGGTGTTCCCCGTTCATGGGGTGAGCGTAGGCGCAGCGGTCAGGCCAGCGTGATCGAGTCTCCGGTGACCTCGATCTGCCGGGGGTCCAGGGGGCGGGGTGCCGGGCCGCCCGCCACCGAGGCGTCGGCGATCTTGAACTTCGAGCCGTGGCAGGGGCAGTTGATGGTGCCGCCGGAGACGTCCTTGACCGTGCAGCCCTGGTGCGTGCACACCGCGGAGAAGGCCTTGAAGTCGCCCTTGGCCGGCTGGGTCACCACGACCTTGTCGTCGGGGAAGACCTTGCCGCCGCCGACCGGGACGGCGGAGGTCTTCGTCAGCTCGTCGGCCGCGGGCGGGTTCTTGGATCCCGTGCCGCTCGGCTTGGAGGGGGCGGAGGAGGGCTCCGATGCGGAGGTCTTCTCGCCCCCGTCGCCCCCGCCGCCCTCGTCCCCGTACTTGCTGCAGCCCGCCGCCAGCGCCGCCGTGCCCGCGACGAGGACGCTCCTGCGCGACGCGCTGCGCCTCATGTCGTCACTCCCACCGTCCGGAAGAACCACAGTGCCGACGTCAACCACAGCAGCGTCAGGACCGCGAACGCAAGACCGCCCACCACCGGCAGCAGCCAGCCCGGCAGCCGTTCCACCCGCAGCAGCAGCATCTTGGCGCTGAACGCCCCGAAGAAGAAGCAGCCGAAGAAGGAGTGCCACATGACCCGGGTCGAGTACGTCTGGTAGCCGAGCGCGTAGAGGCAGTGCACCGCCACGGGCACCGCGAGCAGGAACGCGACCCGGCCCGACCAGCGGTGCAGCGCGGGCGCCCAGGACGGGCCGCGCAGCTTCCCGTACACCATGAACGCCGAGACGATCTGGACGAGCGCGAAGGCGAAGGCCGCCGTGGCCAGCCAGGACTTCACCGCGCTCGTGCTGGAGAAACCGGCGAGGTTGAACGCCGTGCCCTCCGGGTCGTGCACCTTGCCGTACGCGCCGAGTGCCACGGCCACCGCCGCCGCCACGAGCGCGGGGACCAGGTAGCGGGCCGCGGACGGGCGGCGGTGGTCGGGGTTCGGGAAGCTCTGGGTGGCGGCGTTCGGGTCGACGGTCATGGGAACCCTCTCTGAACCCTCTGTCTCTGAACCCTCTGTCTCAGGACCCTCTGTCTCAGGACCCTCCGCGTGCCGTTCAGGGGACGACCGGGCGGGCCGTCAGGCGGTCGCCGTCGACCGTGACCGCGCCCGACTCCGGGTCGATGCGCGGTGCGGCGGACGGCTTGTCGTCGCGGCGGACGATGCCGACCTGGCGGCCGTCGGGCAGCACGATCCAGCCGCCGTCGATCTTCGCGCCGCGCACCTCGGTGGTCGCCCGGTACAGGCCGGACGGCTTGACGGCCTTCTTCGCCGTGAAGCCGTAGGGGTGGTCGTCGATGGTCGTGGTGCCGCGGACCCGGTCGCCGGTGAGCCGGCCCTCCAGCTTCGCGCCGTGCTTGCCGGACAGCTTCATCTCGCCGTCGTCCTCCACGTTCCCCTTCAGCCACGACTCCTTGGAGCGGCCGTCGCAGAAGTAGGCGATCGCCTTGTCGCCGCGTACGGAGATGGAGATCGCGGACGTGTCGTCGTCGGTGCGGCCCGCGTAGCTGGTCTTGGCGCGGGCCGTCCGCGTCGGGCTCGCCTCCGAAGGCCCCGGGGACTTCGAGGGCGACGGGCGTGCCTTCGAGGGCGACGCGGAGGCGGACGGCGTGACCTTCGCCGCGGGGGCCTCCCCGTACGACGAAGTGCCCTCGCCCGTCGTCGCGTTGAGCGACAGCATGAACAGGCCGAGGGCCAGTCCGGCGAGCAAGGTGAACAGCGGGCCCGAGCGCTTCATGACCGGGCCTCCCCCCGAGGCGGCAGCGGTACGGCCTCCATGCAAGCAGCTCCGGCCGGGTGGCGACAGGGGGCGGTTCGGGCGACATTGAGGTGGTCCGGGTTTCCTCGCAGGTGAATGTTCCGAAAGGCGCGTGACCATGGCCGGTAACGATCTGGGCGGTCTGCTCGGCGGTCTCCTCGGCGGAGGCGGCCAGGGCGGCGGCTCCGGCGGCGGCAACATCCTCGGCTCGCTCCTGGGCGGCCTCCTCGGCGGAGGCGCAGGTGGAGCGGGCGCCGGCGGCGGAGCGGGCGCCGGGTCCAATCCGCTGGGCGGCCTGCTCGAGGTGATCACGAAGTCGGGCCTGGTCGACAAGGGACAGCTCGACTCGTGGGTCGGCACGGGCGACAACCAGGCGCTCAGCCCCGATCAGGTCAAGCAGGCCGTGCCCGACGAGACCCTCGACAAGGTCGCCGCGGAGGCGGGCGTCAGCCGCGACGAGGCGGCCGCGCAGGTGGCCAAGGATCTGCCGCAGGTCGTCGACAGGCTCACCCCCGAGGGCCAGGTGCCGTCGTCCGGCTCCCTGGAGGACCTCATCAAGCAGCAGAAGCTCTGACCCGACGGCGTCGGGGCGCGCGGTGTCCGTCTCGGCAGACGGGCGCCGCGCACCCGCGTCCGCCGCCTTGATTACGCTGGCCTCCTATCCCATTGCACGTACATGGAAAAGGGGCAGTGACGTGGCGGTACGAGCGGTCCGGGGCGCCGTCCAACTCGAACGGGACGAGGCCGGGCACATGGACGAGCAGGTGAGCGAGCTGCTCACGGCCGTCCTTGAGCGCAACGAGCTGACCGCCGACGACCTGATCTCCATCTGGTTCACGGCCACGCCCGACCTGCACTCCGACTTCCCCGCCGCGGCCGCCCGCAAGCTCGGCATCGTCGACGTGCCCCTGATCTGCGCGCAGGAGCTCGACATCGCCGGCGCCCTGCCGCGCGTCGTCCGGATCCTCGCGCACATCGAGACCGAGCGGACCAAGGCCGAGGTCGCGCACGTGTACCTCGGCGCCGCGGCCACCCTCCGCAAGGACATCGCCCAGTGAGAACCGCACTCGTCATCGGCACCGGCCTGATCGGCACCTCCGCCGCCCTGGCCCTCGCCTCGCGCGGCGTCACCGTGCACCTCGCCGACCACGACCCCGGGCAGGCCCGCACCGCCGCCGCGCTCGGCGCCGGGACCGACGAGGCGCCCGAGGGACCCGTCGACCTGTGCGTCGTCGCCGTGCCGCCCGCGCACGTCGCCGCGCAGCTCGCCGACGCGATGCGCCGGGGCCTCGCCCGCGCCTACATCGACGTCGCCAGCGTCAAGGGCGGACCGCGCCGCGAGCTGGAGGAGCTGGGCCTCGACCTCACCCCGTACATCGGTACGCACCCGATGTCCGGCCGTGAGCGCAGCGGTCCGCTCGCGGCCAATGCCGACCTCTTCGAGGGGCGGCCGTGGGTGCTGACCCCGACCCGGGACACGGACACCGAGGTCCTGAACCTCGCCCTCGAGCTGGTCGCTCTGTGCCGGGCCGTCCCCGTCGTCATGGACTCCGACGCCCACGACCGGGCCGTCGCGCTCGTCTCGCACATGCCGCACCTGGTCTCCAGCATGGTCGCGGCCCGTCTGGAGCACGCCGAGGAGGCCGCCGTACGCCTCTGTGGGCAGGGCATCCGTGACGTGACGCGGATCGCGGCCTCGGACCCGCGGATGTGGATCGACATCCTCTCCGCGAACCCGGGTCCCGTCGCCGACCTGCTCTCCGCCGTCGCGGGCGACCTGGAGGAGACGGTGCAGGCCCTGCGCTCCCTCCAGTCCTCAGACGACGCCAAGCGCCGCGAGGGCGTGGACGGCGTCGAGACGATGCTGCGGCGGGGCAACGCGGGCCAGTCCCGGGTCCCCGGCAAGCACGGCGCGGCCCCGGCGGCGTACGAGATCGTGGCCGTCCTCATCTCCGACCAGCCGGGCGAGCTGGCGCGGATCTTCGCCGACGCGGGCGCGGCCGGCGTGAACATCGAGGACGTCCGCATCGAGCACGCGACCGGGCAGCAGGCCGGTTTCATGCAGCTCATGGTGCAGCCGGCGCAGGCGCCGAAGCTGACAGCCGCGCTGCGCGAGCGCGGCTGGGCGATGCGCCAGTAACGAGGCCCGCGGAGGCACGTAAGAAGGGGTCTTCCGGAGCCAGTAACCTTGTACGGGGCGCTTCCGCGCCCCGTACCCATGCCCCCGTGCACTGAGAAAGGTGTCCGTCACCTATGGAAACCGCCGCGACCGCCGCCGCAGCAGTGATCGTCGCCATCGACGGACCCTCCGGCACGGGCAAGTCGAGCACCTCCAAGGCCGTCGCCGCCCAGCTCGGCCTCAGCTACCTGGACACCGGCGCCCAGTACCGCGCGATCACCTGGTGGATGGTGAACAACGGCATCGACCTGGACGACCCGTCCGCGATCGCCGCCGTCGCCGGCAAGGCCGAGATCGTCTCCGGCACCGACCCGGCCGCCCCCACCATCACGGTGGACGGCACGGACGTGTCAGCGCCGATCCGCACCACCGAGGTCACCTCCAAGGTCAGCGCCGTCAGCGCCGTCCCCGAGGTGCGCGCCCGGATCACCGAGCTGCAGCGCACCATCGCGCTCGGCGCCGAGAAGGGCATCGTCGTCGAGGGCCGTGACATCGGTACGACCGTGCTGCCCGACGCCGACCTGAAGATCTTCCTCACGGCCTCGCCCGAGGCCCGCGCCGCCCGCCGCTCCGGCGAGCTCAAGGGCTCCGACGTGAAGGCCACGCAGGAGGCCCTCGTCGCCCGCGACAAGGCCGACTCGAGCCGCAAGACGTCGCCGCTGGCCAAGGCCGGGGACGCCGTCGAGGTCGACACCAGCGACCTCACGCTGCAGCAGGTCATCGAGTGCGTCGTCACCCTCGTCGAGGAGAAGCGGGACTCGAAGTGACCCAAGCGCCTTCCGAGCGGGGCGCCGAGGTCGGTCGGCGCATCGGCGTCGGCCTCATGTACGGGCTGTGGAAGCCGCGGGTCCTGGGATCCTGGCGGGTCCCCGCGACCGGCCCGGTGATACTCGCCGTGAACCACTCCCACAACATCGACGGACCCATGGTCATGGGCGTCGCCCCGCGTCCGACACACTTCCTGATCAAGCAGGAGGCGTTCGTCGGACCGCTCGGGCCGTTCCTCGACGGGATCGGGCAGGTGAAGGTCGACCGCACCAGCGCGGACCGCACGGCCATCACGCGCGCGCTCGGCGTGCTCTCCGACGGGGGAGTGCTCGGCATCTTCCCGGAGGGCACGCGCGGCGAGGGCGACTTCGCGTCGCTGCGGGCCGGACTCTCGTACTTCGCGGTGCGCAGCGGGGCGCCGATCGTCCCGGTCGCCGTGCTGGGAAGCACGGAGCGCCCGGGACGGTTGATAAAGAAGCTGCCCCCGCTCAGGAGCCGGGTCGACGTCGTCTTCGGCGACCCCTTCGAGGCGGGCGACGGCAGCGGACGGCGTACGCGCAAGGCGCTCGACGAGGCGACCGTGCGCATCCAGGAGCGGCTGACCGCCCACCTGGACAACGCCAGGCGCCTGACCGGGCGCTGAGCGAGACTTTCAGTAGTGCGGCTTTCCTGACACGAGGCGGGCGCACCGATCACCACGAATGAACGACGAGGTACGGACTTCATGAACGACCAGATCCAGCCCGAGGGCTCCCCGGAACACGAGCACGGGGAGCTGGGCGACGCTGAGTACGCGGAGTTCATGGAGCTCGCCGCGGAGGAGGGCTTCGACCTCGAGGACGTCGAGGGCGCGCTCGACGCCGCGGGCCACGGGCCGCTGCCCGTGCTCGCCGTCGTCGGCCGCCCGAATGTCGGCAAGTCGACCCTGGTGAACCGCATCATCGGGCGCCGCGAGGCCGTCGTCGAGGACAAGCCCGGCGTCACCCGCGACCGCGTCACCTACGAGGCCGAATGGGCCGGCCGCCGCTTCAAGGTCGTCGACACCGGCGGCTGGGAGCAGGACGTCCTCGGCATCGACGCGTCCGTGGCCGCGCAGGCCGAGTACGCGATCGAGGCCTCCGACGCCGTCGTCTTCGTCGTCGACGCCAAGGTCGGCGTCACCGACACCGACGAGGCCGTCGTGCGCCTGCTGCGCAAGGCCAACAAGCCGGTCGTGCTCTGCGCCAACAAGGTCGACGGCCCGAGCGGCGAGGCCGACGCCTCGTACCTGTGGTCCCTCGGCATCGGCGAGCCGCACCCGGTCTCCTCGCTGCACGGCCGCGGCACCGGCGACATGCTGGACGCCGTCCTGGAGGCCCTGCCCGAGGCCCCGCAGCAGAGCTTCGGCGGCGCCGGGCTCGGCGGTCCGCGCCGGATCGCCCTGATCGGCCGCCCGAACGTCGGTAAGTCGTCGCTTCTGAACAAGGTGGCGGACGAGGACCGCGTCGTCGTCAACGAGCTGGCGGGCACCACCCGCGACCCGGTCGACGAGCTGATCGAACTCGGCGGCGTCACCTGGAAGTTCGTCGACACGGCGGGCATCCGCAAGCGCGTCCACCTGCAGCAGGGCGCCGACTACTACGCCTCGCTGCGCACCGCCGCTGCCGTGGAGAAGGCGGAGGTCGCGGTCATCCTGATCGACTCCTCCGAGTCGATCTCCATCCAGGACCAGCGGATCGTGACGATGGCGGTCGAGGCGGGCCGCGCGATCGTCCTCGCCTTCAACAAGTGGGACACCCTCGACGAGGAGCGCCGCTACTACCTGGAGCGCGAGATCGAGACCGAGCTCGGCCAGGTCGCCTGGGCGCCCCGGGTGAACGTCTCGGCGCGCACGGGCCGGCACATGGAGAAGCTCGTCCCCGCGATCGAGACGGCCCTGGACGGCTGGGAGACGCGCATCCCGACGGGCCGGCTCAACGCCTTCCTCGGCGAACTCGTCGCCTCCCACCCGCACCCGGTGCGCGGCGGCAAGCAGCCCCGCATCCTGTTCGGCACGCAGGCCGCCTCCAAGCCGCCGCGGTTCGTGCTCTTCGCCTCCGGCTTCATCGAGCACGGCTACCGGCGCTTCATCGAGCGCCGCCTGCGCGAGGAGTTCGGCTTCGAGGGCACGCCGATCCACATCTCGGTGCGCGTGCGCGAGAAGCGCGGCAAGAAGAAGTAGTCCCGCTTCAGCGGGAGCACAGGCGAACGCCGCCGGTGGAGGGATCCACTCGGCGGCGTCGTGCTGTGCGGGGCGGGGAGGTCAGTGCTCCCGGCGCGGTCCCGGCGGCAGGGCCGCGGGGAAGTGCCGTCCCGTGGTGTGCTGCGGGGGGTACGGCTGCCAGCGCGGCGGATGGTGCGGGCGCGGGCCGTGGAGCGGGTCGAAGCCCCTGAACCCCAGGTCCTCCTCGCCGCTGCGGTCGCCGGGCAGCGTGCGGAAGGAGCGGCGCCACTCCGCGTACAGGGCGTCGTAGATCGGGGTCACCGACGGGCCGCTCCCCGCGTGGCCGCCCACGGCATGGCCGCCCGGCTGCTCCTCCGCGGGGCGCATCGACGGGATGTGGTTCTGATACGGCTGGTGCCGTCGGGACGAAGGGGTGGAACCGGACGCGGGGGATGAGGTGGGGTCGTATGGGTGCACGTATGTGCCAACGAACAGGGCCCCCGACGGATGCGCCCTTGGCCTGCGCTGTTGCGGGCTGTCAGCGGTGTGACCGGCGCGTTCGTGGGGGCCCTTGGGGGGCCGCCAGGCCGGATCAGGTGCCGGCGAGCGGCATCGCGGCGGCCACCAGACGGCCGTTCGCCGCCGCCTTGTCGAGGGCCTGACGGAGCAGGTCCTCGCGCGGCTGGTGGCCGATCGAACCGGCGGAGGCGGCGAAGACGAGCACCGTCTGCGTCTTGTTCGCCGCGGTCCGCCAGCCCTCCGTGACCAGGAGCGGCTGGTGCGCCTGCCACCAGGCGACCTGGGCGGCGGAGCCCCCGGTGCCGGGCTGCAGGATCGCGTGCAGCTGGCCCATGGCGAGCAGCACCGACCAGCCGCCGAGGATCGAGGGGACCCCGTCGAGCGAGGTGGCCGGCATGAAGCCCTGCTCGATCAGGAGCGGCAGGAAGTCGTCCCCGTCGGTCGTCGTGCCGGGGCGGGCGATCGGGCCCGTCGGCTCGACGACGAGGGCGGGGTGCGTCGTGTCGCCGATCAGCACGAGGCCGCTGGTGACGCCGAGCACGGCCTGCGAGGGCGCGGCGGGGGCGCCGCCGTCGGGCTGCGCGGCCGGGGCGTCCTGGCCGCCGCCGACGGACTGCACGGCGCCCTGCAGCTGGTCCTCCGCGACCTGGACGACCTGCGAGGGCAGGCAGGAGGCGTGGGCGAAGGCGAGCACGGCGGTCTCGTCGCCGACGAACAGGACGGTGCTGGTCGGCTGCTGCTGCGAGTCGCCCGGCGTGCGGCAGGAGGTGCAGTCGTAGCTGCCGGGGGCGTTGTCGCCGGCCATCAGGCGGTCGGCTTCTTCGTCGCCGATCTCGGCGCGTACGTCGTTGCTGACGTCGAGCAAGCGAGGCACGGGGACTCCTCAGGGATCTGTTGGACCGATCGGGGTGATCGGCCACGGTCAGGCGAGTGCTTATGAAGGGACAACGGATGATCTGTGTCCTCGGTCACGCCCCGATCGGAACGGAATCACCTCATCCGGCGCACACCGTGAACGAACGCCCGGAACCCGTCACTCCACGCCAACTTGTTGGTTTTCCAAGGAAGTTGGACCGGTGAAGTGGGTCACAGATCATCGGGACGACAGGTCGACAAATCCTGAAATCCTTGTATCTATCGGTTGGCCGAAAAACGCCGGTACTCCGGGTAACGGCGAACTGGCCTGGCGGGACGGGCCGTTGGTTGCCGCGGCCGTCGTGGGCTGCCTAGATTCCACCGCCGTCCGCAACGAGCAGTCCACGAGAGGGATTCTCATGTCCGCGCCGATCCGTACGGCACACACGACAGCGGTCCTCGCCGGGGTGGCCCTCGCCGCCCCACTCGGTCTCCTCGCCCTCGCCGGCCCCGCCCCAGCGGCGGACGGCGGCGTGTGGGACCGCATCGCCCGCTGCGAGAGCGGCGGCAACTGGCACATCAACACCGGGAACGGCTACTACGGCGGCCTCCAGTTCTCGGCAGGCACGTGGCGCGCGTACGGCGGAGGGGCCTACGCGGCGACCGCAGACCGGGCCAGCAAGGGGCAGCAGATCGCCGTCGCCACCAAGGTGCAGCGCGCGCAGGGCTGGGGCGCCTGGCCCACCTGTGCGGCACGGGCAGGCGCGTACGGCAGCGCGCCGGGCGTGCAGTCGGCACCCGAGGCGGCACCCAAAGCAGCGCCCAAGGCGGCGCCGAAGGCAGCTCCCAAGGTCGCGCAGAAGCCGCGCACTTCAGGCCACACCGACCGCGGCGCCACCCGCCGCGGTGGCTACGTCGTCCGAGGCGGCGACACCCTCGGCCGCATCGCCGCGGCCCACGGCACCACCTGGCAGCGCCTCTACGCCGCGAACCGGGCGGTGATCGGCGGCGACCCCGACCTGATCCTGCCGGGGCAGCGGCTGCTGCTGCGCTGACCACCTGTGCGCCACGCGGCCCCGCCCCGTCCGCCGACCGGGTGGGGCCGCGCGGCGGGCGCGGCGCGGCACGACGGGCGGCCGCGCACCGGCTGCCTACCGTCCGCGCTATGCACCTGAGCGCTACGTTTCCGAAGGCGCACGGCCCGCGGCGGTGGACGGCGGCCCTGCTGGGCGCGCTGCTCGCCCTGGCCGCGCTCCCGGCCCTCGCCGCCCGGGCGGACGCCGCCGAGCCGTACGAATGCGCCAAGACCGAGTGGCCGTGGTCCTGCCTCGCGGAGTGCGAGAGCGGCAACGACTGGGACGAGAACACCGGCAATTCCTTCTACGGGGGGCTCCAGTTCCGGCAGTCCACCTGGGAGGAGCACGGCGGCCTGCAGTACGCGCCGCGCGCCGACCTCGCGACCCGTGCCGAGCAGATCAAGGTCGCGGAGGAGGTGCTGCGCACTCAGGGCTGGGAGGCGTGGCCGGTCTGCTCCAAGCGGTACGGGCTCAAGGGCCGCGTCCACGTGGTGCAGCGCGGCGACACGCTGGCGTCCATCGCGCGGCGCTTCGAGGTGGAGGGCGGGGCGCAGGCGCTCTACCAGGCCAACCGCGACGTGATCGGCCCGCACCCGGACCGGCTCGACGAGGGGACGACCTTGGTCATCCCCGAGCCGGGGGAGTCGACGGGGGCGGCGGGCTCGTCGGGCTGAGCGGGGACGACCGGTGCGGCGGGCCCTCGGTGGCCTCGCCGCGGAAGACGACCGCGCCGCGCCGGAGTTCGTACACGAACACGGGCGTCCCGCGCAGGCCGGGCGGCAGGCGCTGTTCGGCGAGGACCACGCAGGCGTCGAGTCCGCGCAGGAGGGCGTGGGTGCGGGCGGCGACCGGCGGGGCCATGCCCTGGGTGGGCTCGTCGACGAGGACGACGCGGGCGCGGGAGACCAGGGCCCGAGAGACGGCGAGCATCCGCTGCTCGCCGCCGGAGAGGGTGCCGGCGCGGCGGGCGAGGAGGGGGCGCAGCTCGGGGTAGGCGTCGAGGGCGGCGCCGAAGTCCCGCTCGTGCGCGGCGAGGCGGAGGTTCTCGGCCACCGTGAGACCGGCGAAGACGGCCTGCCGGTCGGGTACGAGGCGCAGACCCGCGGCCGCGCGGGCGTGGGCGGTGTGCCGGGTGACGTCGGCCCCGTCCCAGACCACGGACCCGGCGGTGAGCCGTACGGTGCCGGCGAGGGCGCGCAGGGCGGTGCTGCGGCCGGAGCCGTTCGGCCCGAGCAGCACGGTGAGCGCGCGGTCGGGGGCGGCCAGGGTGACGCCGTGGAGCGCCTCCAGGGGGCCGTAGCGGACGCGGGCGTCGCGCAGTTGGATGCCACCGCCGGGGGCGGACGTCATGACGGCCCCGGGGCGCGGTCGAGGACGGAGTCCGGGGTGCCCGAGCTCACGATGCGGCCCGCCGCCATCACGTGCACGGTGTCCGCGAGTTCGGCGACGAGGTCCAGGTCGTGCTCGACGACGAGGACGGCGACGCCGTCGTCGGCGAGTGCCCGCAGCAGGCGGGCGAGGGCGGCGACTTCGGCGGGGTCGAGTCCGGCGGTCGGTTCGTCGAGCAGCAGTACGTGCGGGTCGCCGGCCAGCGCGCGGGCCAGTTCGACGCGGCGCAACGTTCCGGTGGGCAGCCCGTCCGTCTCCTGCCCGCCCCGCAGGCCGAACAGGCGCGTCATCCGCTCCACGGCCGCCGGGTTCCGTACGCGGCCCTGCTCGGCGCCGACCCGGATGTTCTCGGCCACGGTCAACGAGGGGAAGACGACGAGCTGTTGGAAGGTGCGGGCGATGCCGAGTCTGGTGCGGGTGTGGGCGGGGAGGTGGGTGATGTCCCGTGGGCCGAGCCGGATCCGGCCGGCGTCGGGGCGGACCGTTCCGGCGAGGCAGTGGAAGAGGGTGCTTTTTCCGGCGCCGTTGGGCCCGACGATGGCGGTGACCGTGCCGATCCGGAGGCGGATGGTGGTGTTCTGGAGGACGGGGTGGGTGTTGTAGGTGACGGTGAGGTCGGTGGCCGATAGTGCGATCGGCGTCGGTCTCGTTGCGGTCGGCCGGTCCCACGTCTCGGGGCTCTGCCCCGGACCCCGCGGGCTCTCGTCCGACAAGCGCGCTTGATTTGGCCGACCGGGCCTTGGGCCCCGGAGTCGGATGCTCACACCCCGCCCCACCAGCACCGCCAGCACCCCGATCGCCAGCGCCGCGACCCCGCCCCGGGCCCCCGCGTCCAGGCCCACCAGGAGGCCCGCCCCGATGAGCGCGCCGAGCGGGGCGTCCGCGCCCAGGACCACCACCGCCGCGAACCACAGCAGGCCCCGCACCGGGTCGTACGCCGACGGGTCGAAGGAGCGCAGGCCGAAGGTGAGGAGGCCGCCTCCCAGCGCCGCGAGTCCCGCCCCCACCACGAACACCGCGACCTTGAGACCCGGCACCCCGACCCCCGCCGCCGACGCCCCCGCCTCGTGGTCCCGCACCGCCGCGAGCGCCCGGCCCACGCGTCCCCGGCGCAGGCCCGCCACGATCGCCAACGCGCCGACCAGCAAGGCGAGTTCGAGTACGTAGAACGCCCTGTCGTTCCCGAAGCCCGCAGGCCGCGGCGGCGTGAGGCCGGACGTCGCGTACGGCTGGGCGAACACGAAGCGGCTCACCCCGACCCCCACCGCGAAGGTCGCGAGCGCAAGGGCGAGACCGTGCCGCCGGATCGCGGGTGCGGCGGTCAGCAGGCCGAGGGGTGCCACCATCGCCACCGCCACCAAGAGGGCGGGGATGCCCGGGAGTTGGGGGAGGCCCGGGAAGCGGCCCGTCGCCAGCAGCGCCGCGAAGAGGGCCCCCAGGCCCGCGAACGCCCCCTGCCCGAGCGCGAGTTGGCCCGCTCTTCCCGTCACCACCACCAAGGACAACAGGATCAGCGCCAGCGCCGGTACCTGGATCGACGTCCGCAGGTCCGAGCCCGCGAACCCGAGCGGCAGCAGGAACAGCACCCCCGCCACCAGCCAGGCACCCCGCGGAGCGGCCCGCGTCCGGCGGGTCACCGTCGTCGGCAGCGCCCCCTTCCCGCCCACGCCCGGCAGCGCGAGCGCCGCCACCAGTAGCGCCACCACGAACAGATTCGCCCCCACCGCCTGGACCAGCGGCTCGGCCCAGCCGCTCGGATGCAGCCGCGTCATCTGGCTCTGCGCGACCCCGATCGCGAGCGCCGCCCCCACCGCCACCCCGAGCCGCCGCATGCCCGCCGCGACCGCCACCGCCACGACCTCCATCACCAGCAACGGCAGCCCGTACGGGTCGAGGCGTACGTAGGGGGCCAGGAGCACCCCCGTCAGGCCCGCCGTGAACGTGCCGAAGGCCCAGCCCGCCGCGGCGACGCGGTCCGCGTCGATCCCGCCGAGCACGGCCAGCGGACGGTTGTCGACGACCGCCCGCAGCTCACCGCCGAACCGCGTCCAGCGCGTCACCGCCCACACCGTGCCCCCGATCGCGCAGGCCACCGCGAGCTGCCCCCACGGCTCCCCGCCGATCAGCCTCGGCGCGTCCTCCTGCGCCCCCGTGCCCCACAGCAGTGCCGCCGCCCCGACGAGGAGGACGAACACGCCGATGGACGCCACCAGGGTGCGCGCCGGGTCGTTCCCCGCGAGGGCCAGTGGCCTGAACACCCAGCGTTCCAGGGCGAGTCCGAACCCCGGAGCCACCACCAGGAGCACCAGCGCCGCGGCCGCCCACAGCGGCACATCCCACACCACCACCAGCTGCCGCAGCAGATACGCGCAGAGCATCGCGACCGCGCCGTGCGCGAAGTTGAGGACGCCCGTCGCCCGGTAGGTGACGATCAGGCCGATCCCGGTGAGCGCCGCCGCCGCTCCCACCGAGAGCCCGGCCAGCGTGAGGTCGTAACTGAGGGACGACACGACCTCGGCTCCTCAACTCCCGGTGGGCGGGTCGCAGATGGGGCACGGGCCGAGGCCCGCCTCCGTGATCGCGCCAGGGTCCACGGGCACCGCCCGCGGCTTGCCCTCGACGAGCGGGCAGTCGGCGCGGTGCCACAGCGTGCCGCCGGGCGCCATGAGCAGTCGGCCGCTGGAGGCGAGCGGGGGCGGGGGATCCGCGTCCCCCGGCGCCGGTTCGGCCGTGACCAGCAGCTCGTAGAGGCGCTCCACGCGCGAGGCGGCGAGCAGGTCCCTGCCGTGCGTGAGGAGCACCGCGCCCGCGACGATCAGGGCCGCGCCCGGCACCGTGCAGGAGGCCAGATAGGGGAGCTGGCGCTCGGCGAAGCGTTCGCCCGACATGCCGTACCAGCCGATCACGCAGAGCACCGCGCCGACGGTGAGCGCCGCGAGCCCCGCCCACAGGGCCGGGTGCACAGTACGTATTCGGGCAGTCCGCATCGCCGGCCCCCACTGGTGCGCGCGTGTGTCTGGCCTTGTCCGCCGATCGCTTGCACTATGCCTTTTGGAGCACAACTCCGAAAGCTCCGGGGACAGTTGGCGAAGCATTCGCGATCTCGGCGAGGCCGCCGACCCCGTCCCCGGACCGACACCCGGCGGTGGCCTGATGGTTCTCTGGAGCACATCTCGCGCGGCTCGCGGACGGGGCGCGGCGCTCGCCGTCGCCCTGGCCCTGGTCCTCGGCCCCGCCCTGGCGGCCTGCGGCGACGACAGCGGAGGCGACGACAGCGCCCCGCCGACACCGCGCTCGAAGGAGCCCACCAACAAGGAGCCCACGAGCGAGGAGCCCTCGTCGGCGCGGCCCAGTGGCAGCGGGCCCGCCGACCGGGCCGCCGCCGAGAAGGAGATCAAGACGAACTGGAAGAAGTTCTTCGACCCGAAGGTGTCGATGAAGGACAAGGAGGCCGTCCTGGAGGACGGCGCCAAGATGCGCCCGGTCCTGAAGGGCTTCAGCGGTGACAAGCGCGGCGGCCAGGTGGAGGCCACCGTCACCGAGGTCGCCTTCACCTCGGCGACCGCGGCCGACGTGACGTACGGCCTCGCCCTCAAGGGCGCGACGGTGCTGCCCGACGCCAAGGGGACGTCCGTCGAGCAGGGCGGCACCTGGAAGGTGTCCGTCAACACCCTGTGCGCGCTGGTGCAGTTGAGCGGCAATGCGTCGCCGGGCCCGGGCTGCTGAGGCGCTCGCCGCGGGTCTGGCCCTCCTCGCCGTCGCGGCCTGCGGGTCCCGGCTGCCGGAGAGCGACTTCGAGGACCGCTCCGCGCCCGCGCCGCGGACCACCACCCCGCTCCGGGTCGGCATCATCACCAGCGCCACCAGCCCCGTCGGCGGCGCCACCTTCACCGACACCCGCGACGGCGCGCAGGCGTACTTCCGGAAGCTGAACCGGCAGGGCGGCATCCACGGGCGCCGCGTCGAGGTGCACCTGTGCGACGACGGCGGCAGCGGCGTCGGCAACACCTCCTGCGTGCACAAGCTCGTCGACGAGCAGAAGGTCGTCGCCCTCGTGGCCACCACGGCGCTGGACTACGCGGGCGCGGAACGCGTCTCCCACGCGCGCGTGCCCGACATCGGCGGCCAGCCGATCGGCGCCGCCTACGACACCTATCCGCACCTGTACGGGATCTACGGCAGCCTCGCGCCCCGCGAAGGGACGCCGGGCTGGGACGGGAAGCTGTACGGCGGCACCGAGGTCTACCGCTACTTCAAGCGCGAGCACGGCGCCCGCACCGCCGCCGTCGTCTCCTACAACCAGGCCGCCTCGGCCGCGTACGCCCGCCTGGTGACGCGCGGGCTCCGGGCCGAGGGCTACCGCGTCGTCACCGAGCAGCTCGACTTCGCTCTGCCCAACTTCCGGGCCGCGGCCGCCGACCTGAAGGACGCGAAGGCCGACCTCGTCTTCGACGCCATCGACGCGCACGGCAACGCGCGGCTGTGCGAGGCCATGGACGAGGCGGGCGCCCGCGTCACCGCGAAGGTCACGAACGTACAGAACTGGACCTCGACCGTCCGGTCCGCCTACAAGAAGGCGCCGCACTGCCGCGCCTCCCTGTGGGCCACCGGCGCGAGCCGCAACTACGAGGACACCGGCCACCCCGCCGTGCGCGCCTTCCGGGAGGCGACCAAGGGGCTGCGGACGCACTCGCAGTGGCAGCTGGAGGGCTGGGCCGCCGCCCTGTGGTTCACGGACGCCGCGCGTTCCTGTCGCACGGTCACGCGCGCGTGCGTCGACCGTTTCATGGAGCGCCGCGTACGGTACTCGGCCGATGGGCTGCTGCTTCCCGTGACGTTCGCGCAGCACGAGAAGCCGCCGAGAACTCGAAAGACGTGCCTGTCGGTCGCGAGATGGACCGACGCGAAAGGCTGGGTCACTCAGGGCGGCGATATGACGCACACCTGTTTTGACGTTCCGCAGCTCTCCTACCAGCCATGACGTACCCCCTGATGGGTGATTTGGCGAGAAGGTTCCCGAAAACATCTACCAATCCGGCATCTGTTCAGGAACAAGATGACGATGAGGAACAACCCTCGCCAGGTCATCTCCGTCTAACTACCCGGTAGGCGGAGAAGACGGACTGTTCAGACAGATACGAGGGCGCATGCAGATTTCTTTCCTGATTCACAATGCGTACGGGATCGGAGGGACGATCCGCACCACGTACAACCTTGCCAGCGCGCTTGCCGACCACCACGACGTGGAGGTCGTGTCCGTCTTCCGGCACCGGGACGAGCCGGTGTTCGCGCCGGACCCCCGCGTACGGGTGCGTCATCTGGTCGATCTGCGCAAGGGCACCGCGGGGTACGAGGGCGACGACCCGGAGTTCCGGCGGTCCGCCTCCGTCTTCCCGCGCAGCGAGGGGCGGTACGAGCAGTACAGCGCGCTCACCGACCGGCGGATCGCCGAGCACCTCGGCTCGCTGGACGCCGACGTCGTCGTCGGCACCCGGCCGGGCCTCAATGTGCACCTCGCCCGGGACACCAGGCGCGGTGTGCTGCGCGTCGGGCAGGAGCACCTCACCCTCGGCACGCACTCCACCGCGCTCCGCCGCGAACTGCGCGGCGTCTACCCCCGCCTCGACGCGCTCACCACGACCACGGAGGCCGACGCGTACGCCTACCGCGAGCAGTTGCGGCTCCCCGGTGTGCGCATAGAGGCGATGCCCAACCCCGTCCCGCAGCCCGGCGTCGCGCCCGCAGACGGCAGCGGGAAGTGGGTCGTGGCGGCCGGCAGGCTCGCGCCCGTGAAGCGCTACGACCTGCTGGTGCGCGCCTTCGACCAGGTGCGCGCCGAGCGGCCCGACTGGCGGCTGCGGATCTACGGGGGCGGCAAGCAGAAGGACAAGCTGCGCACGCTCATCGACGAGCTCGGCCTGTACAACCACGTCTACCTCATGGGGCCCGCCCACCCCATAGAGCCCGAGTGGGCGAAAGGTTCCCTCGCCGCCGTGACGTCGACGTACGAGTCCTTCGGCATGACGATCGTCGAGGCGATGCGCTGCGGCCTTCCGGTGGTCTCCACCGACTGCCCGCACGGCCCCGGCGAGATCATCGACAACGGCGTGGACGGCCGGCTCGTCAAGACCGGCAGCGTCGAGGCGATCTCCGGCGGCCTGCTCGAACTCATCAACAACGACACCCTGCGCCAGGAGATGAGCGCTCGCGCCCTCAGGGGTTCCGAGCGCTTCGACCCGGCGCGGATCGCCGAGCGCTACGAGGACCTGTTCGGCTCGCTCACCAGCCGCGGCGGCTCCCTCGGGCTGCTGCACCGGGCCCGCGGCTCGCTGCTCGGCGGCGCCTACGCGGTGCGCGACGCCCTGCGACCGCAGCGGAAGGGACACCCCGCATGACAGCCCCCACGGCCCCGCCCCCGCCGTGCCCCGAAGACAGCGACAGGAGCGTCCGCATGCCGCCCCGAGCCGACTGCATCGCCGACTCCGCCGGCGGGCTCACCTTCGACGTCACCGACCACGGGTCGCCCGACCCGGCCCACCTGGTGCTCGTCGACCGGGCCGCGGGGCACACGGTGCGGCTGCCGCTCACGCCGACCGGCGAGGGGCGGCTGCGCGCGTCGCTGCCGATAAGCGTCTCCCTCGCGGAGGGCCGCTGGGACGCGTACGCGCAGGTCGCAGGGGACGAGCCGGTGCGACTCATGCCGGGCGTCAACGATCTGCGCTCCCTGGTGGACCGGGCCCCGAGCGGCTCGCGCGGCTACGTCGCCGTGCGCATCCCGTACGCCACCAAGCACGGCAACCTCTCCGTGCGCAGCTGGCTGCGGGCGCCGCACGCCGAGGCCGGTGAACTGCTCATCGAGGACGGCGAGTTGACCGTGCACGGGCGGATCTACGGCACCGAGTTCACGGCGAAGGCGTATGCGGAGATCCGCTCTCGCGCCGAGCGCGGCCCCGTGCTGCGCGGCGAACTGGGCTGGGAGGGAGACCGGTTCACGCTCCGCATCGGCTACGACGAGCTGCGCGAGGGCCGTTGGGACCTGTGGCTGCGGCCCGCGGGGGACGACGGCCCGCGGGTGCGGCTCGCCCGGCTGCTCGACGACATCGCCGACAAGAAGCCGATCTTCACGTACCCGCCCGCGCGGGTGACCGTCGCGGGCCGCGGCGAACTGACCGCGGAGGCCTACTACACGGGGGCCAACGACCTCTCCGTACAGGTCGGCCCGGCCCAGGACTGAGCCCTGGCTAGCCCTTCTTCCCGGACTCCAGGGGCCGGTCCTCGAAGGCCGCGAACTCCGGGTGGTGCAGGTCGAACGCGGGGGACTCCGAGCGGATCCTCGGCAGCGTGACGAAGTTGTGGCGCGGCGGCGGACAGGCCGTCGCCCACTCCAGCGAGCGCCCGTAGCCCCAGGGGTCGTCGACCTCGACCTTCACCCCGTACTTCGTCGTCCGCCAGACGTTGTAGAGGAACGGCAGCGTCGACAGGCCCAGCAGGAACGCGCCGATCGACGAGACGGTGTTGAGCGCCGTGAAGCCGTCCGCCGCCAGATAGTCCGCGTAACGGCGCGGCATGCCCTCCGCGCCCAGCCAGTGCTGGACCAGGAACGTCGTGTGGAAGCCGACGAACAGCGTCCAGAAGTGGATCTTGCCGAGCCGCTCGTCGAGCAGCTTCCCCGTCAGCTTCGGCCACCAGAAGTAGAAGCCGGCGAAGGTCGCGAAGACGACCGTGCCGAACACCACGTAGTGGAAGTGCGCCACCACGAAGTACGAGTCGGTGACGTGGAAGTCCATCGGTGGCGAGGCGAGGATGACGCCGGTCAGGCCGCCGAAGAGGAACGTGGTCAGGAAGCCGACCGACCACAGCATCGGCGTCTCGAAGGACAGCGAGCCCTTCAGCATCGTCCCGGTCCAGTTGAAGAACTTCACGCCGGTCGGCACCGCGATCAGGAACGACATGAACGAGAAGAAGGGCAGCAGCACCCCGCCCGTCGCGAACATGTGGTGCGCCCACACGACCACCGACAGGCCCGTGATCGCCATCGTCGCGCCGACCAGCATCGTGTAGCCCCAGATCGGCTTGCGGCTGAAGACCGGCAGGATCTCGCTGATGATCCCGAAGAAGGGCAGCGCGATGATGTAGACCTCCGGATGCCCGAAGAACCAGAAGAGGTGCTGCCACAGCAGCGCACCCCCGTACTGGGCCTCGAACACCACGGACCCGAACCTCCGGTCCGCCTCCAGGCAGAGCAGCGCGGCGGCGAGCACCGGGAACGCGAGCAGCACCAGGATCGACGTGAACAGCGTGTTCCACGTGAAGATCGGCATCCGGAACATCGTCATGCCGGGCGCCCGCATCCCGATGATCGTGGTCAGGAAGTTCACCGAGCCGAGGATCGTGCCGAACCCGGCGAGCGCGAGCCCCATGATCCACAGATCGGCGCCGACGCCGGGCGAGCGGGTCAGGCTGTTCAGCGGCGCGTACGCGAACCAGCCGAAGTCCGCGGCCCCGCCCGGCACGATCAGCGAGCCGAGCACGATCAGGCCGCCGAAGAGGAACAGCCAGTACGAGAACATGTTCAGCCGCGGGAACGCGACGTCCGGCGAGCCGATCTGCAGCGGCATGATCTCGTTCGCGAAGCCGGCGAAGGTCGGCGTCGCGAACAGCAGCAGCATGATCGTGCCGTGCATCGTGAAGAGCTGGTTGTACTCCTCGTTGGAGAGCGCCTGCAGGCCGGGGCGCGCCAGTTCGGCCCGCATCAGCAGGGCCATCACCCCGCCGATCAGGAAGAAGCCGAACGACGTGATCAGGTAGAGGTGGCCGATCTTCTTGTGGTCGGTCGTGGTCAGCCAGTCCACGACGATCCGGCCCGGACGTCGCTCGCGCGGCGCCCCCACCGTCGCAGGCCCGGCCTGCACCCCGGTCGTTCCCATCGCTTGCCCCCTCGCTGCTCTGCTGCGCGCCTCGGGCCTGCTGCGGACTGAAGGCCATGATGCTCGCGCGGGTACCCGCCGCGACAGAGGGCGTACCCCTGTTTCTGGCATGGACAGACAATTCCCGGCCGGGCTCAACTCGCCCGCGCCGCCGTCGGATTCGAAATGCGCGGGGGAATTGTGCGCGGGCCGCCGCAATTCCCCCGCGCCGCGCAGAGAAAGCAAAAGTAAGAAGCGAGTAAGACGCAGGAAACCCTCGAACGTGTGAGGAACTCCTAATAGCCAACTGTCGTGATCTTGTGACAAAAGTGTGACGCGCGGCCTACGGTGGCGGCATGGCACCCATTCCCACCCCGCCGACCGAGCCGCAGGACAATCCGGACGCGTATCTCGGCCTCGAAGCAGAGGCCGCCGAGTCGCAGGCCCGTGGCCGCGGCTGGACCGCCGTGCGGCAGTTGCCGCCCGGCGCGATCATCACCATGGAGTACCTGACCGGCCGGCTGAACTTCGAGGTCACGGACGGAAGAGTGACGCGCTGCTGGAAGGGCTGAAGGCCCCTGCGACGTGCGAAGGCCCCCGAACCTGCAGGAGGTTCGGGGGCCTTCGCGGTGCGGGGCTTGGCTGTGCGTACCGGTGCCCCGCCGTCTGTGGGCGCGCTAGGACACCGTTCTCGTCGAGGGTGTCCCGCGCGTGAGTCTCTCCGTGGTCGGCCGGCGGCTGCCCGCCGGGGTGATCGGCGTGCGCTCGCCGCGCGGGGTGTGCGGCCCCTGGGGGAGCAGCTGGCGGCTCGATCTGGTGGTGCCGGCGGACTCGCGCGTGCGGGTCGTGGTCATCGCGGGCACCGGCACGGGCTCGGACTCCGGCTGTGGCAGCCGGGCGCCGGAGCGGCGGCCGCGCAAACGGTCGCGCACCGCGAAGATCCACGCCTCGGCGCGGGCCACCAGCGGCTCGAACCAGGGCAGCGCGAGCAGGATGAGCAGGCCCGCGGCCCAGCCGAGCAGCACGTCGCTCAGCCAGTGCGTACCGAGGTAGACCGTGGTCAGACCGACGCTCAGGGAGATCACCGCGGAGACCGCGGACAGCCAGCGCCTGGCCCGCGGGGTGGAGGCGAGGTAGGCGAGGATGCCCCAGGTCACCACCGCGTTCGCGGTGTGGCCCGAGGGAAATATGTCGCCGCCCTGCCACATCTCGCTCGACCCGATGGTCGTGGCGTAGTGCGGACCGGCGCGGCCCATGCCGTACTTGGCGGCGCCCACCGTCACGTTGAGCAGCAGCAGCGCCGTACCGAACATCAGCAGCGGCCGCAGCGTGTGCTGCCGCCACGAGCGCCAGCCCAGCCATGCCGTCACCATGACCGCCGTCGGGCCGCGCTGGCCGAGGACGACCCAGTAGTCGAGGAAGGCGTGGATGTCCGGCCACTGCTGGTACGGCCGGAAGAACATGACCTGCCAGTCCACCGCCACCAGCCATGACGTGGTGAGCACCGCCACCACGATCGTGAGGTAGAAGGACAGGGTCAGCCCGAAGAGCACGACCCGGTGCCGGCTCATGTGGGGCATGTCCACATGGGTCGGTCGTTCGGGCTCGCGATCGAGCCTGGCGAAGACCCGCTCCACACGGCGGGTCAGGTTTCGTTCGGTACGCACCCAATCGACGCTACAGCGACCGAGAGGTGGACCGCCGCGAATCAGGGGCTTTGTGATGACGATGTGATGTGGGATTGATCTCAGGTGGCCGAATATTCCCATGATTTCGGCGACCCGGAAGGAAGCATTCCCGAATTCAAAGATCGTTTCCGCGGCTCATTATATGACGCTTATGAATGCGTTCACCTGATACCCGTGCGGAATTGGCCGTTCACTCACCGCTCATGGCGGACCCGAACCGTTCAGCCAGAACGCTCCGTAGGCCGCCGACAACGCTGCGAGACCGCCGAGCACCCACGCCGACCTGCTCGTACGCCATCCGGCGAGCGCCGTCGCGAGCGGCAGCAGCAGCGGGAACGCGGGCAGCAGCAGCCGCGGCTTCGAGCCGAAGTACCCCGACGCGCACAGCGCGAGCACGACGACGATGCCCGTGCAGACGAGCACCGGCGCCGGCTGGTGCTGCCGCACACCGGCGACATACAGCCAGATCACCAGCGCGACCCCGACGATCAGACCGATCCCGGCCAGCGCGCCCAGCGGCGACGTGAACCGGTCGGCGACGAATCCGGCGAAGGCCGCGCCCCCGTCGAAGCCGTTGCCCCACTGCGCCTGCACGTCGAGATAGCCGAAGAGCCCGCCGCCGGTCCGATGCCCGACCCACAGCACGTACGCCGCCGCACCCAGCGGCGCGAGCAGCACCCCGAGGACGAGCCGCGACGACGCCCGCCGTTCTCGTACGACCCACAGGGTGGCGGCCACCCACACCGCGGCCACGACCGCCGCCCCGATCGGCCGGGTCAGACCGGCGAGCGCGGCGAGCAGCCCCGCGAGCACCCAGTGCCGGCGCAGCACCGCGTACAGGCCCCACGCCGCGAGCGCCGTGAACAGCGCCTCGCTGTACGCCATCGACGCCACGATCCCGATGGGCAGCGCACCCCACAGCACGGCCAGGCAGATGCCCGCGGTCCGCCCGTGCAGCAGATCCCCGACGGCGAAGATCCCCCACGCCGCCGCCAGCGAGGCCAGCAGGCTCACCACGAGACCCGCGTCCGCGTACGACAAGGGGCTGACCGCCGAGCCGAAACGTTCGAGCCACGGAAGCAGCGGAAAGAACGCGAGATTCGAGTGCACGGTGCCGTCGGGCAGCGTCACCGACCAGCCGTAGCCGTGCTCGGCGACCCGCGTGTACCAGAGCGAGTCCCAGCGGGCCGTGAGCAGCGTGTGCGCGCTCTTGCCGTTCGCCGCGCTCCACACCGCGAGCACGAGCAGGCCGAGCGCCCGCACGGCGGCGTATCCGAGCAGGGCGGGCGCGGCGTACCGCAGGGAAGGTCTATGTCGCTGGTCCACGTCCGTCACGGCCCCGATTATCGGCGTCCGTCCCACCCGCCCCACCAGCAGGTCCCCGTCCCGGGAGTGGTGCACGCCACACCCACCTGCGGCCGCCTTGAGAGGTCCGCCACGTGTCATTGGCGAGAACTCGCGTACGCTGACGGCTTACTCGCCTTGTCGCCGCGGGGCCGGGAGACCGCTCCTCCCGAGCCGGAACCCAGACAACGCCTATGGCATCCCCCGTCCTGGGAACCGCCGAACGCGAGGACCACTGGGAGGTACGTACATGTCCGGGACGAACACGGCCTCCGGGCGTCCCCTCGGACGCCTGGCCGCACTTGGCGCCCGCCCTCATCGCTGGGTCGTCCTCGTCGTCCTGTGCACAAGTCTCCTTCTGGTCGCCCTCGACTCGACCATCCTCTACGTGGCGCTGCCCGCGGTCACCGAGGACCTCAAGCCGACCTCCGTCGAGCTCCTGTGGATCGGCGACGCGTATCCGCTCGTGTGCGCCTCGCTGCTGATCCTGTTCGGCACGCTCGGCGACAGGGTCGGCCGCCGGAAGATCCTGCTGCTCGGCTACGCCCTGTTCGGCGCGGCCTCCGCGCTCGCCGTGTTCTCGGACACCGCGCAGGTGCTCATCGTGGCCCGCGCGATCCTCGGCATCGGCGGCGCGATGATCATGCCCGCGACGCTCTCGATCCTGCGCGACGTCTTCCCCGACCGGCACGAGCGGGCCGTCGCGATCGGCGTGTGGACCGCGGTCGCCGCGGTCGGCGCGGCCACCGGGCCCGTGCTCGGCGGCTTCCTCGTCGAGCACTTCTGGTGGGGCTCCGTCTTCCTCATCAACATCCCGCTGATGCTGATCATGCTGCCGCTGTGCCGGGTCCTCGTGCCCGAGTCCAAGGGCCGCAGCGACGGCCCGTGGGACCTGTTCGGCGCGCTGCTCGCCGCGCTCGGCGTGCTCGGCGTCGTCTACGGCATCAAGGAACTCGGCACCAAGCGCGATCTGCTCGACGCCGAGGCCGTGCTGCCGTTCCTCGTCGGTGTCGTGCTGCTCTTCCTCTTCGTGCGCCGCCAGCGCCGCCGCGAGCACCCGCTCATCGACATGAAGCTGTTCTCGCGGGTCGCGTTCTCCACCTCCGTCGGCTGCATCGTCATCGCGATGCTCGCCCTCGTCGGCCTCGAACTGATCGCGGTCCAGTACCTCCAGCTGGTGCTCGGTCTGAGCCCGCTCGAGACCGGCCTGCGGATGCTGCCGCTGACCTTCGCCGCGATGACCGCGGGCATCATCGGCTCCGCGAATCTGCGCCGCTTCGGGCCGCGCGCCATGGTGTCGTCCGGCTTCGCGCTGACCGCCTGCGCCGTGCTGATGCTCTGCGCGATGGGCGAGCAGGACAAGCCGTGGCTGCTCGGCTTCGGGTTCGTGCTGCTCGGCTTCGGCTTCCAGACCACGCTGTTCGGGGCCTACGAGTCGATGCTCACGGAGGCGCCGGCGGACGACGCCGGCGGCGCGGCCGCGATCGGTGAGACCTCGTACCAGCTGGGCGCGGGCATGGGCATCGCGCTGCTCGGCTCGGTGATGAACGCGGCGTACGCGCCCGGGCTCGGCAATGTGCCGGGGGTCTCCGACGGCACGTCGACCGCCGCGGGGCACTCACTGGGGGAGGCGTACCAGATCGCCGCGCGGCTCGGGGGCGCGGCGGGGGACGCGCTGCGGGAGGCCGCGCGCGCGGCGTTCGTGCACGGTCTGCACGTCACGCTGGTGGTCAGCGCGGTGCTGCTGTTCCTCGGGGCGCTCGCCGCGCTGCGGCTGCCCAGGCGGATGGAGTGCGAGGCTCCCGCGGCGGACGACGCGGACGTGGCGGCGCCGCGGCGGGCCTCGTCACAGGCTGAGTCCTCGGCGTCCTCGGCCGCGTGACGCGCGGTTCGGGGGAGGCCCCCGAACCGCTCAGCTCTGGTTGAAGAAACCGTCCGTCGGGGCCTTGGTGTCACGGCCCGAGACGATCTGCGTGTCCGCGGGGCTCAGCAGGAACACCCGCGTGGCGACCCGGTCGATGGAACCCCGGAGCCCGAAGATCAGGCCCGCCGCGAAGTCCACCACGCGCTTGGCGTCGGCCGGCTCCATCGACGTGAGGTTCATGATGACCGGGACCCCGTCCCGGAACATCTCCCCGATGCGCCGTGCGTCCCGGAAGGTGTCGGGGGTCACCGTGCCGATCCGGCGGCCCTTCTCCTGGGCCTCCTCGGAGGCGACCTTCACGCGCGGGTCCGTGACCCAGGCTGCGTCGCCGGCGGCGGCGGGCTCGGGCCCCTCGTCGTAGTCGTCGTCGTAGTAACGCTCTTCATCGTTGTCGTCGACGAGGCCAAGCCAGGCACTCGCCTTGCGCACCGATCCCATGGACGCCTCCTCTCACAGCGGTTCCTCTGCGTTCCGCATGTCGTGCATCCCCAATGTTCGTCCATGATGCAGATGCGACGCCAAGGGGATAGTCGCCGCGCGGGGGTTTCGTGACGGTACTGGTGCACAGTCTGCGTGACGTTGTCCCCCAGTTCCCAAGGGTTGTACGGGATACGGCTGCTGATGGTGAGTGAAATATGATTCTTCACGGCGTATGGGTGACCTTCGGTGCGTACGGGTGAACGGGAAGGTCGCGCAAGGGCTCGATACGATGCCGGGGGCCCGTGGCCGAGTTGACGGGCCGTCATTCGGCCTACGGGGGAGTCTTCTTGTTCGGCATGGTTCGGCCCTGCTCTCATCGGCTCGGGGAGAGCCTCAGGACCCAGTGGATGGCGCACCTCTGCGGGCTGTGTCTGGCGCTGCGCGGTGACCACGGGCAGTTCGCCCGCGTCGTCACCAATTACGACGGGCTGCTGATATCGGTTCTGACGGAGGCTCAGAGCGAGCGCTCCGGTGACCGGCGGCGGCAGGCCGGGCCCTGCCCGCTGCGGGGCATGCGGGGCGCCTCCGTCGCGCAGGGCGAGGGGGCACGGCTCGCCGCCGCCGTCTCGCTCGTTCTCGCCTCGGCGAAGGTGCGCGACCACGTCGACGACCGGGACGGTCTTTTCGCGCGCAGGCCGGTGGCCGTCGCCGCGCGGAAGGTCGCCGCGGGCTGGACGAGGGCCGGGGCCCGTACCGGATCCGACGTCGGGTTCGACACGGCGGTCCTGGTCGACGCCGTCGAGCGGCAGGCCGGGGTCGAGGCGCTCGCCGGGCCCGGCACCGGCGTGCTCGCCGTGACCGAGCCGACCGAGACGGCGACCGCCGCCGCCTTCGCGCACACCGCGACGCTCGCCGGGCGCCCCGCGAACGCCGAGCCGCTGGCCGAGGCGGGCCGGTTGTTCGGGCGGCTCGCGCATCTGCTGGACGCCGTCGAGGACCGGGAGGCCGATGCCGCGTCGGGTGCCTGGAACCCCCTCACCGCCACCGGCACTTCGCTCGTCGAGGCGCGGCGCCTCGCCGACGACGCGCTGCACGGCGTCCGGCTCGCCCTGCGCGACGTCGACTTCGCGGACGACAAGCTGGCGCACCTGCTCCTCGCGCACGAGCTGGGGCGCTCGGTGGACCGGGCGTTCGGAACGGGGGCCTGCGCCACTGCCCACGCGCACGCGGGCTCTGCGTCGACGCCGCAGCACGGCGACGACGTGCCGTACGGCTCCGGGGGCTCGGGGCCGTACGGGCCCCAGCATCCGTACGGCGGCGGCAATCCGTACGGCGGCGGTGGCTCCGGCGGGCCGGGCGGTCCCGGCGGCCCCGGGGGCGATCCGTTCGGGAAGTCGCCGAAGCCGGGGAAGCGGGGACTGCTCGCCGGGTGCGCCGTCGCGATCGGGCTGTGCTGCACGTGCAAGGTGTGCTGCGCCGAGGAGTACGAGGGGGCCTGGTCCCGGAAGAAGCGCGAGGGCTGCTGCCGCAACTGCGACGGGCCGGACTGCTGCGATTGCTGTGACTGCTGCTCGTGCTGTGACTGCGGAGCCTGAGGCACCGGCCGCGCACAGAGCGGGGGCGATTGCGGAGAAGTGGCGGAAGTCCGAAAGGCACTCTTGTGCGCGGCGGCCGGACCGGCGAATACTCCCGTCAGCGATTGTCAGGGGCACGGCGGGTCCGGAATCCGGACAACCGCCCGTCTCCTGACTGCGCCTCACGGGCCCCACCCCACGAGGGCCCCCGACTTCCCTACGGGAGGAACGAGCAGTGAGGATCAAGCGCAGCACCCCCCGCAGCGGCAGAACCAGATCGACCCGGCTGATCGCCGTCGGTTCCGGTCTGCTCGCCGTGGCAGCATTCGCGATTCCCTCCGCCAACGCGTCCGACGCCTCGCAGACGTTCAGCGCCGCCGAACTCACCCAGACCCGTGACGCCGTCCGCTCCGCGGATGTCGCCGGTACCGCCTGGGCCGTCGACTCCAAGACCAAACAGGTCGTCGTCACCGTCGACAGCACGGTCTCGCAGGCCGAGATCAACAAGATCAAGAAGGCGGCCGGCGACACCGCGGGCGCCCTCAAGGTCGAGCGCACGGCGGGCACCTTCAAGAAGCTGATATCCGGCGGCGACGCCATCTACGCGAGCAGCTGGCGCTGCTCCCTCGGCTTCAACGTCCGCAACAGCGCCGGGACCTACTACTTCCTGACCGCCGGTCACTGCACCGACGGCGCGGGGACCTGGTGGTCCAACTCCGCGCACACCTCGACCGCGGGTTCCACCACCGGGTCCAGCTTCCCCGGCAACGACTACGGCATCGTCAAGTACGCGAGCGGCGTGACCCACCCCGGCACTGTCGGCAGCGTGGACATCACGCGCGCCGCCACCCCGTCCGTGGGCACCACCGTCACCCGGCGGGGCTCCACCACCGGCATCCACAGCGGCCGGGTCACCGCCCTCAATGCCACCGTGAACTACGGCGGCGGCGACATCGTCTCCGGCCTCATCCAGACCACGGTCTGCGCCGAGCCCGGCGACTCCGGCGGCCCGCTGTACGGCGGCTCCACCGCCTACGGCCTCACCTCCGGCGGCAGCGGCAACTGCTCATCCGGCGGCACCACGTTCTTCCAGCCGGTGACCGAGGCGCTCAGCGCGTACGGCGTGAGCGTCTACTGATCCGACCGCACCACCCGTCGTACGTTCCGCAGTCGCAGCCAGCAGCGGGAGCCCTCGTCCGGCCATTTCGGTCGGGCGGGGGCTCTCCCTCTGTGTCCCTTACGGGATTACCTTCGAAGTACACGCCTTTTGCGCCCACTTCGGACCCTGGGGGGCCGTGAGATGGTCGAGGAACTGGTGACGGCGGGAGTGACCGTCGCATGTGCCGGAGCCGTGTACGTGATGGCGGCGGCGCGGGTCGTCAAGCAGTACGAGCGCGGGGTGGTGTTCCGGCTCGGCCGGCTCACCAAGTCCGTGCGCGGCCCGGGGTTCACGATGATCGTGCCGTTCGTGGACCGGCTCCGTAAGGTCAATCTGCAGATCGTCACGATGCCGGTGCCCGCGCAGGACGGCATCACGCGGGACAACGTCACGGTGCGGGTGGACGCCGTCATCTACTTCAAGGTCGTCGACGCGGCCGAGGCCGTGGTGCAGGTCGAGGACTACCGCTTCGCGGTCTCGCAGATGGCGCAGACCTCACTGCGTTCCATCATCGGCAAGAGCGACCTCGACGATCTGCTGTCGAACCGCGAGAAGCTCAACCAGGGCCTGGAGCTGATGATCGACAGCCCGGCCGTGGGCTGGGGCGTCCAGATCGACCGGGTCGAGATCAAGGACGTGTCGCTGCCGGAGACCATGAAGCGGTCGATGGCCCGGCAGGCCGAGGCCGATCGTGAGCGCCGCGCGCGTGTCATCAACGCCGACGCCGAGTTGCAGGCGTCCAAGAAGCTCGCCGAGGCGGCCGGCGTGATGTCCGACCAGCCCGCCGCCCTCCAACTCCGGCTCCTGCAGACCGTGGTGGCGGTCGCGGCCGAGAAGAACTCGACGCTGGTGCTGCCGTTCCCGGTCGAGCTGCTGCGCTTCCTGGAGCGGGCCACGCCCGGAGACGCGGAACACGTGGCGCGGACCGCCGTCACCCAACTCGCCGAAGGGGCGCTGCCGGGGCTGACCGAGGGGCGTGCGCAGGCCCCCGAGCCCGGCGTGAACGGCGAGCAGGCGGGGGCGAATTCAGGACAGGACTAGACCTCACCCTCCGCCCACCCGCGGGAGCCCGGCGTGTTTGCAGTGGGGATCGACGTGCGGCGCGGGGGCGCATTCAGGGAGTGAGGGGCGTACGACGGTTTGCGAACGCGCGTCCGGAAGTCGACCTTGTGTGTTCCCTGTGACGGTCGGGATAGTGGCCAAGTCAGCCTCACGGATCCGGTCCGGCCCCACTCGAACCGGTATCCCAACCCCCCACAGGAGGACGTGAGTTGAAGCACCGACGCATACCCAAGCGGCGTGCCGCCGTGGTCGGAGCGGGAATCTTCGCGCTGGCCGCCGCGGGCATCACCTTCCAGACCGCGAACGCCAGCACCGACGCTCCCGACCTGGCGCCCCGGACGCTCTCGATCGCCAAGGCCGGAACTCTCGCCTCGAGCCTGACCAAGGACCTGGGCGCGGAGTCGGCGGGCAGCTACTACGACGCCAAGACCAAGCAGCTCGTCGTCAACGTCCTGAACGACGAGGCCGCGCAGACGGCGCAGGCCGCCGGCGCGAAGGCCAGAGTCGTCCAGAACTCGCTCGCCGAGCTGAAGGGCGCGCGGACGACCCTGAAGCAGGACGCGACCATCCCGGGCACCTCCTGGGCCGTCGACCCCGCCACCAACAAGGTCGTCGTCACCGCCGACCGCACGGTCAAGGGCGCCGACTGGAACCAGCTCACCGGCGTCGTCGAGAAGCTCGGCGGCAAGGCCGAACTCAAGCGCAGTCAGGGCGAGTTCAAGCCGTTCGTCGCGGGCGGCGACGCCATCACCGGGGGCGGCGGCCGCTGTTCCCTCGGCTTCAACGTGACCAAGGGCGGCGAGCCGTTCTTCCTCACGGCGGGCCACTGCACCGAGTCGATCTCCACGTGGACCGACTCCAGCGGCCAGGAGATCGGCACGAACGCCGACTCCCAGTTCCCGGACAACGACTTCGGGCTCGTGAAGTACGCGTCCGGCGTCGACCACCCCAGCGAGGTCAACCTCTACAACGGTTCCGCGCAGCAGATCACCAAGGCCGCGGAAGCGACCGTGGGCATGAAGGTGACCCGCTCCGGCTCCACCACGCAGGTGCACGACGGCACGGTCAAGGGCCTCGACGCCACCGTGAACTACGGCAACGGCGACATCGTCAACGGCCTCATCCAGACCGACGTCTGCGCCGAGCCCGGTGACAGCGGCGGCTCGCTCTTCTCGGGCGACTCGGCGATCGGCCTCACCTCCGGCGGCAGCGGCGACTGCACGTCGGGCGGCGAGACGTTCTTCCAGCCGGTGACGGAGGCGCTCTCCGCCACGGGCACGGAAATCGGCTGACCGGCCGACGCCTTAGGGCCCCGCCCCCGGGAGACCGGGGGCGGGGCCTTCGCCTTTGGAGGCGTGGGACCTTGGTCCCCCGGGCCGAGGACGTTCTCCGACACCTCAGTGGAACGTAAAGGTGTGGAATTGAGGCATCAGCGAAAAGGCACGAAAAGGGAGCCTGCCGTGGATGTCGAGGGTGCCGAGGGTGTCGAGGGGACGGTCGACGAACTGGTCGCTGGAGCGCGCGAAGCGCTCGCGGCGTATCTGACGTACGACCAGGAACAGGTCGACCACATCGTCAAGAAGGCGTCGCTCGCGGCGCTCGCCCACCACGGCGACCTGGCGAAGGCCGCCGTCGAGGAGACGGGCCGCGGCCTGTTCGAGGACAAGGCGGTCAAGAACCTCTTCGCCTGCGAGCACGTCGTGAACTCGCTGCGCGGCCTGAGGACGGCCGGTGTGATCTCCCGCGACGAGATCAGCGGCATCACCGAGATCGCCGAACCGGTCGGCGTCATCTGCGCGATGACCCCCGTCACCAACCCCACCTCCACCACGATCTTCAAGGCGCTGATCGCCCTGAAGACCCGCAACCCGATCGTCTTCGCCTTCCACCCCAGCGCCCAGAAGTGCTCCGCCGAGGCCGCGCGCATCGTGCGCGAAGCGGCGATCGAGGCCGGCGCCCCCGCGCACTGCGTGCAGTGGATCGAGCAGCCCTCCATGGAGGCCACCGGCTTCCTCATGAACCACGAGGGCGTCTCCACCATCCTCGCCACCGGCGGAAACGCCATGGTCAAGGCCGCCTACTCGTGCGGAAAGCCCGCCCTCGGCGTCGGTGCGGGCAACGTGCCCGCGTACGTCGCGAAGGACGCCAAGCTCCAGCGCGCCATCCACGACATCGTGCTCTCCAAGGCCTTCGACAACGGCATGATCTGCGCCTCCGAGCAGGCCGTGATCCTCGACGCGGAGATCTACGAGGACGGCATCGCCGAGCTGCGGCGGCTCAAGGCGCACGTGGTGACGGCCGCCGAGAAGGCCAAGCTGGAGGAGTTCGTCTTCGGCACCACCGCCCACGGCAGCGACTGCGCGGGCGCCAGGCTCAACGCGTCCGTCGTCGGAAAGCCCGCGACCTGGATCGCCGAGCAGGCCGGTTTCGAGGTCCCCGAGGACACCTCGGTCCTCGTCGCCGAGTGCGCGGAGGTCGGCCCCGGCGAGCCGCTCACCCGCGAGAAGCTCTCCCCGGTCCTCGCCGCCCTCAAGGCGGACGACACCGGGCACGGGATCGAACTCGCCGCGCGGATGGTCGAGTTCAACGGCCTCGGTCACTCCGCCGCCGTTCACACCGAATCCCCGGAACTGGCCGAGGAGTTCGGCCGCCGCGTCAAGGCGGTCCGCGTCATCGTCAACTCGCCCTCCACCTTCGGCGGCATCGGCGACGTCTACAACGCCTTCGTCCCGTCGCTGACCCTCGGCTGCGGCTCGTACGGCCACAACTCGGTCTCCAACAACGTCTCCGCGGTCAACCTCGTCAACATCAAGCGGATCGGGCGGCGCAACACCAACATGCAGTGGTACAAGATCCCGCCGAAGATCTACTTCGAGCGGGGCGCGGTCAAGTACCTCGCCGAGATGGACGACGTGCACCGGGTCACCGTCGTCACGGACCGGACGATGGGCGACATCGGGTTCGTGCAGAGGATCACCGACATCCTCAACTCCCGGGCCACCGCGGTGACGTTGCAGGTCATCGACAACGTCGAGCCGAACCCTGAGCTGGCCACCGTGCGGGCGGGCGCCGCCGCCATGCGGGAGTTCCGGCCGGACACGATCGTCGCGCTCGGCGGTGGCTCGCCGATGGACGCCGCGAAGATCATGTGGCTGATGTACGAGCACCCGGAGATCGAGTTCGCGGACACCAAGGAGAAGTTCTTCGACATCCGCAAGCGGGCCTACACGTTCCCGCAGCTGGGGGAGAAGGCGAAGCTCGTCGCGATACCGACCACCTCGGGGACCGGCTCCGAGGTCACCCCCTTCGCCGTCATCTCCGACCCGGCCGCCGCCCAGAAGTACCCCCTCGCCGACTACGCGCTCACCCCGAACGTGGCGATCGTCGACCCGGCGCTGCCGATGAACCTGCCGCCGACCGTCACCGCCGACTCCGGCTTCGACGCGCTGACCCACGCCACCGAGGCGTACGTCTCCGTGTACGCGAACGACTTCACCGACGGCCAGTGCCTCCAGGCCATCAAGCTCATCTTCGAGAACCTGGAGGCCTGCGTGAAGGACGGCGCCAGGGCCCCCGAGGCGCGCGAGAGGATGCACAACGCCTCCACCATCGCGGGCATGGCCTTCGCCAACGCCTTCCTCGGCCTCGTCCACGCGATGGCGCACACCCTCGGCAACACCTTCCACGTCGCGCACGGCCGCACCAACGCGCTGCTCCTGCCGCACGTCGTCCGGCACAACGGCACCGTCTCGTACAAGGCGACGCCGTGGCCGAAGGCGGAGACGTACCGGGCGCCCGAGCGGATCCAGGACATCGCCAGGATGCTCGGCCTGCCCGCCGCCACCCCCGAGGAGGGCGTGGAGTCCTACGCGAGGGCGGTCGAGGAGCTGCGCGAGCGGTGCGGGATCCCGGCGTCCTTCCGGGCGGAGGGCGTCGACGAGGCGGCCTTCCTGGAGGCCCTGCCGCAGCAGGCCATGAACGCCTACGCCGACCAGTGCGCGCCCGCCAACCCGCGGATGCCGATGATCGACGACATGAAGCGGCTGATGCGGCAGGCGTACTACGGGACCGAGTGAGCGAGGTTCACGCGGCGGGTGCCGGGGCCGGCTCGGGAGTCGGCTCCGTGCCCCGCCGCTTCTCGCGCAGGCCCGACACCAGCAGCGTCGCGACGATGCCCACCACCGCCCACGCGGACAGGACGAGCAGGGACTGGGTGAGGTCGTTGCCCTTGAAATAGGCGATGGAGCGGGCCGCCCAGGTGCCCGCGCCCGGTGGCAGCCAGGGGCCGATCGCCTGCCAGAACGGCGGCAGCATCGGCAGCGGGAAGGCGCCGCCCGCGCTCGGGTTGCCCGCGATGACGATGAGGAGCACCGCGAGGCCGATGCCGACGACGCCCGTGAGCTCCTCCAGGGCGAGCGTGATCGCGCCGACCGCGAGGGTGACCAGGGCGCCGAGCCCGGCAAGGCCCCAGAAGGAGCCCGGCAGCGCGCCCAGGAGCGAGTCGCCGATGATCAGTGAGCCGCCGATGCCGCCCACGATCGCGAAGACCGCGAGCGAGCCGAGCCGGATGGCGGCGCGCTGCGGGCTCGCCGGCTTGGACCCGGCGCTGATCGACATGATCGACGCGCACAGATAGCCGCCGACGCACCAGCCGACGACGAGGTAGAAGGCCGAGAGTCCGTCGAAGTCCTGCGCCGAGGCCGGCGCCACGTCGACGGTCCGCACCGTGCGCTGCTGCTGGGCGTCGATCGTGGTGGCCAGGCCTTCCAGGGCGGACGCCAGGACGGTGCCGCCGCCGGACGCGACGTAGAGGGTGTCCTGCGCGCCCTTCGCCTTGAATACCAGGGCGCCGTCGATCTCCCGGTTCAGGACCTGGTCGCGCGCGGTCTTCGCGTCGCCGACCACCCGCGCGTCGAGCGGGGAGCCGGGCAGCTTGTCCAGCTGCTGCGCGAGCTGTTTCGCCGCCGCGGGCTGCGGCGCGACGACGCCGAACGGGACGTCCTTCGGCTTCGGACTGTGCAGCGCCCCCACGTAGGAGGTGATGAACAGGAGCTGGAGAGCCAGGACACCGATGACGAGGAGCGCGGCTCGAGGGGTGACGGCGTTCTTGAACTCTTCGGCGAACTTCATGCCTCAACGCTCGGGCGCGGCCCCGGCTCATGCAGTCGGGGAGGGCCGAACGGGTGGGGCGGCTTCCCGGGTGGCCGGATTCCGAGTGGCCGTATCGACTCGCACAAGTATTCGAACATGGTTTACGGTGAGGGCATCGGTCCTGATGAGGCTGGTGTGGCAAGTCGTACAGAGGGGGGAGTAGTGGCGAGGTGGTTCGGATGCGGAGCTTTACGCATCTGCACACCGCCTCAGGGTTCTCCCTCCGGTACGGGGCCTCGCACCCGGACGCGCTCGCCGAGCGCGCCGCCGAGCGCGGCCTCGACGCCCTCGCCCTGACCGACCGGGACACCCTCGGCGGCGCCGTCCGCTTCGCGAAGGCCGCGGGCCGGGCCGGCATCCGGCCGCTGTTCGGGGCGGACCTCGCCGTGGCCGCGCCGGCCGAGGCGGCCGAGCGCACCGAGCGGCGGCGCGCACCGGCCCGGGGCGGCGCCTTCGTCGACGAGTCGGCGCAGCGCGTGACGTTCCTCGCGCGGGACGGCGCGGCCGGCTGGGCCGAACTGTGCCGGCTCGTCACCGAAGCCCACCGCGACGCGGGAAGCGACCGCAGGCCGCTGCTGCCCTGGGACGTCCTCGGGGCGGACCACGTCGTCGTCCTGCTCGGCCCCGAATCCGACGTCGGCCGCACGCTCGCCGCCGGACGCCCGGACCGCGCGGCCCGGCTGCTCGCGCCCTGGCGCGAGCGGTACGGCAGCGCGGCGCTGCGCATCGAGGTCGTCTCCCACGGCCTGAGCGGCACCGGCTCCGGCTCGCTGCGGCACGCCGCCCGCGCCCTCGGCTTCGCCGTCGACCAGGGGATCCTCCCCGTGCTCAGCAACGCCGTCCGCTACGCCGACTCCGGGCAGGGGCCGGTCGCGGACGTCCTCGACTCCGCGCGCCGACTGGTGCCGATCGACCCGCGCGGCGCCCTCGACAGCGGCGAACGCTGGCTCAAGCCGGCCGCCGACATGGCGCGCATCGCCGAGCAGGTGTCCGAGTCCGCCGGATACGGCGTCAACACCGCGCGCCGTCTCCTCGCCGTCACCGAGGAGACCGCCCAGTCCTGCCGCGTCGACCCCGAGGACGACCTGGGGCTCGGCCGCGTCCACTTCCCCGAGCCCGATCTCGTCGGCGCCGCCCGCCGCACCCCCGACCGGGTGCTTCGCTCGCGCTGCGACGCCGCGATGCTGGCCCGCCGCTACGACAGAAAGCGCCGCTACTGGGAGCGTCTGGAGGACGAGCTGGGCCTGATCGAACGCCTCGGCTACGCCTCGTACTTCCTCACGGTCGCCCAAGTGGTCTCCGACACAAGGGAGTTGGGCATCCGGGTCGCCGCGCGCGGCTCCGGCGCGGGCTCGCTCGTCAACCACCTCCTGGGCATCGCCACCGCAGACCCGGTCGAACACGGGCTCCTCATGGAGCGCTTCCTGTCCGAGCAGCGCATGGAGCTGCCCGACATCGACATCGACGTGGAGTCCGCCCGCCGCCTGGAGGTCTACCGGTCGATCCTGGACCGCTTCGGGCCCGAGCGGGTGGCCACCGTGTCCATGCCGGAGACCTACCGGGTCCGGCACGCCGTACGGGACGTGGGCCTCGCCCTCGGTATGGAACCGGCCGAGGTGGACCGGCTCGCGAAGTCCTTCCCGCACATCCGCGCCCGCGACGCCCGCTCCGCACTCCGGGAACTCCCTGAGCTGCGCGGCATCGACCCCGAGGCGCACGGCGGCAGCCGGATGTGGGACCTGGTCGAGGCGCTCGACGCGCTGCCGCGCGGAATCGCCATGCACCCGTGCGGAGTGCTGCTCTCCGACACGTCGCTGTTGCGCCGCACCCCGGTCGTGCCGACCAGCACCGAGGGCTTCCCCATGTCCCAGTTCGACAAGGAGGACGTGGAGGACCTCGGCCTCCTCAAACTCGACGTCCTCGGGGTGCGCATGCAGTCCGCGATGGCGCACTCCGTCGCCGAGATCGAGCGGGTGGGCGGCCGCCGCATCGACCTGGACGATCCGGCGCAGGTGCCGCAGGACGACCCGAAGACGTATCAACTCATCAAGTCCTCCCAGACGTTGGGCTGCTTCCAGACCGAGTCGCCGGGCCAGCGCGATCTGCTCGCGCGGCTGCTGCCCGAGACCTTCCACGACCTGGTCGTGGACATCTCGCTGTTCCGGCCAGGACCGGTCGCGGCCAACATGGTCGACCCGTTCATCAAGGCGCGGCACGGCAAGCAGGCGCCCGCGTACCCGCACCCGGACCTGAAGGGCGCGCTGGAGGAGACGTGCGGCGTGGTCGTCTTCCACGAGCAGATCATCAGGATGCTGCACGTCATGACCGGGTGCAGTCTCGCCTTCGGCGACTACACGCGGCGGGCGCTTTCGAAGGCGGACCAGGTCGGGCGGGTGCGCGTCTGGTTCGAGCAGCGGGCCCGCGAGCGCGGCTACGAGGAGGAGGTCGTGGCGCGGACCTGGGAGATCATCGAGGCGTTCGGCGCGTACGGGTTCTGCAAGGCGCACGCCGTTGCGTTCGCCGTGCCCTCGTACCAGTCGGCGTGGCTGAAGGCGCATCATCCGGCCGCGTTCTACGCGGGGCTGCTCACGCACGACCCCGGCATGTACCCGAAGCGGCTGCTGCTCGCGGACGCGCGGCGGTGGGGGGTGCCGGTGCTGCCGCTCGATGTGAACGCGTCGGATCCGGCCTATCGAATCGAACTGGTGTCTGATGGTGGGGATGGTTTCGGCGGTATCGGCGGTTTCGTCCACGGCATCCGGCTTGCGCTCGACGATGTGCGCGGCATGAGCGACGCCGAGGCGGAGCGGATCGTCGCGGGCCGCCCCTACGTCTCGCTCCAGGACTTCCTCTCCCGCGCCCGACCGTCCCGGCCGGTCGCCGAACGACTCGCCCAGGTCGGCGCGCTCGACGCCTTCGGGCGCAACCGGCGCGACCTGATGCTGCACATCGCCGAATCGCAACGCGCCCAACGAGGCGGCGCACAGGGACAGTTGGCACTCGGTGAGACCGGCGAGGCCCCCGCCGAGGTCGCCCCCGCCCAGCTCCCCGACCTCGACGACGCCGAACGGCTCGGCGCCGAGCTCGGCGTGCTCGGCATGGACACCTCGCGCCATCTCCTGGGCGACCACCGGGAGTTGCTCGACGAACTCGGCGTGGCCTCCGCGCACCGCCTCAAGGACCTGCCGCACGGACAGGTGGTCCTCGTCGCCGGCGCGAAGGGCGCCGTGCAGACGCCACCGGTCCGCTCCGGCAAGCGCGTCATCTTCACGACGCTCGACGACACCTCGGGCCTCGTCGACTGCGCGTTCTTCGAGGACAGCCACGACGCGGCCGCGCACACCGTCTTCCACTCCTGGCTGCTCCTCGTGCGCGGCGTGGTGCAGCGCAGGGGCGGCGGCAGCGGCAAGGCGCTCTCGGTCACCGGTTCCGCCGCCTGGGACCTGGCCGAACTCGCCGAACTGCGCCGCACCGGCGGCCTGTCCGCCGTCACCGAGCGACTCACCGAGGAGCGCCCCGCCGCCGGCGGGACGGCGGACGGCGGACGCAGCATCCGCCTGGAGACGGGCTACGACCTGCACCCCTGGGCGGACCTCCAGCCACCCGGCGAATCCGTCAAGCAGAGCCGCAAGTTGTGGCACCAGAGTCCGGGGAGCGCGGGATGACGAAGGAGAGCGAGGGGCAGGCGGCGGTGTCGGATTCGGTGTCGCAGATTCTGTACGTCCACTTCCACGACCTGGCGGACGAGAAGCTCTACCTCCGGCTGCTCGGCCTGCTCGCCGAGTTCACGCCCCTCGTGCAGGCGCTGCCCCCGGACGCCGCGTACGCCGACGTCACGGGCAGCCTGCGCTACTTCGGCACGGACGCGCCCGCCCTGGCCGAGCGGATCCGGGCCCGCACCGGCGGCCTGTACGGGCTCCGCTCCACCATCGGCGTCGCCGCGAACCCGATGCTGGCCCGCATGGTCGCCGTCGACGGCCCGCCCTCGGCCGTCCGCGAACTCCCCGACGACCTCGACGCGGTCGCCGCCTTCCTCGCCCACAAACCGGCCGCCGCCCTGCACGGCGTGGGGCCCGCGACCGCCCGCACCCTGTCCTCGTACGGCCTCGACAGCGTCGGCCGGATCGCCGCCGCGCCGCTCGGCACCCTGCAGCGGATCCTCGGCGCCGCGGCGGGGCGCAAGCTGTACGACGCGGCCCGCGGCCTCGACCCGACGCCGGTGGTCCCGGCGGCCCCGGCCCGCTCGATCCGCGTCGAACACGACTTCCCGCAGGACGAGTTGGACCGCGACCGGCAGCGGGCCGCGCTCCTCGCGCTCACCGACCGGCTCGGCCTGCGGCTGCGCGCCGAGGAGCAGACGACCCGCTCCCTCACCCTCACCGTGCGCTACGCGGACCGCAGCACGACCACGCGCACCCGCACCCTGCGGGAGGCGTCCGCCCACACCCCGGCCCTGACCTCGCTCGCGTACGAACTCCATGACCGGCTCGGTCTGCAGCGCGCCCGGGTGCGGTCCTTCGCGTTGCGGGCCGAGCAACTCGTCGCGGCCGAACGGGCCTCCCGCCAGCTCCTGTTCGACCCGACGGACGAGCGGGACCGCCGCATCGAGGCGGCCGTGGACTCCGTCCGGACCAAGTTCGGCCCTGGCGCGGCGAGGCCTGCGGCGGCTTGAGCCAATCAAGCCCCTGCGGCGATTGAGCAGGCGGCTCCCGGGGTCAAGGACTCGGGGCTCCGCCCCGGACCCCGCTGCTCAATCGCCGCAGGGGCTTAATAATGCTCAGCCGCTGTGACGCCCACCCGCGGCGCGCCGCCGCATCGACGCGAACAACCCCGCCGCACCGATCGCCAGCGCGGCCGCGCCGCCCATCGCGATGTACGGGGTGGTGGAGTCGCCACCCGTCTCCGCGAGGTTCTGCGAATCACCCTGCGCCGCAGGCGCGTTGGCGTCGTCGCCCATGTCCATACCGCTGTGGTCGACCGTCGACTTCTCCGCGTCCGCCGCGATCTGCTGATCCGAGGGCTCGGACGCCGCGGCGGCCGTGGACGCGCCGCCGTACGTCACGTCCGAGCAGGAGTAGAACGCCTCAGGGCTGTCCGAACGCTGCCAGATCCCGTAGACCAGCTGGCGGCCCGTGCGGTCCGGGAGCTTCCCCGAGAACGTGTAGTAGCCGCCCGACGCCGTCGGGTCCGTCTTCGTCGCGACCGGGTTCTCCAGGTCCAGGTCGGACCACTTCAGCGGCTTCGACGGGTCGTAGCCCTGCTTCGTCATGTAGAGGTTGAAGGTCCCCTTGTGCTGGGCCGTCACCTTGTACTTGAAGGTGTACGAGCCCGCCGAGACCTTCGTCGCGGGCCAGTCGTCGCGGGCCAGGTCCATGCCCTTGAACTCCTCGGAGTTCGCCGAGCACAGCTTGCCGTCCGGGATGTTCTCCTGGTGCTTGCCGGCCGCCTCGCCGTCCCGGATGCCGTTCCAGTCGTACAGGGCCTGCGGGCCGCCCTCGGCGACCGCCGCCTTGCACGCCGCCGACGTGGGGCTCTCGGCGCCCTCCGCGTAACAGGCGGCGACCCGGCTGGCCGGATCGCCGAGCGTGCCGTGCGCTGCCGCGGGCGACGCCGACAGGGCGGTCAGTGCGAGGGGGAGCGCGCCGACCGTGGCGAACGCGGCGATCTTGCGGCGGGATGCGGGCATGGGGGTGCTCCTTGCTCGAGTGCATTGGGGGTTGCGGCAAGGAAGTTAGCCCGAAAAAACGCCCTGTCAGGCCCCTGGGAGCGCTCCGAGTGGATCTTTATGGCCCCCTTAAGACGCCACTCAGACTCCCCTCAGGACACCCACCGAAACCGCCTTCGGGGCGCCCCTGATACCGACCTCAGGACACCCACCTGTACCGCCGCTCGGGCCGCCCCGTCCCGCCGTACCGCAGCGACACCCGCGCCCGCCCCGTCCCCGCGAAGAACTCCAGATAGCGGCGCGCGCTCACCCGCGACAGCGTGCCCGCCTCCTGCGCGCACTCCGTCGCCGAGAGCCCCGCCGGATGCGCCCGCAATGTCCGCTCCACCAGATCCGCGGTGTGCGCCGCGAGCCCCTTCGGCAGCTCCCGCGAACCCGGCGGGCGGGCCCCGAAGATCTGGTCGACGTCCTCCTGGCGGGCCTCGTCGAGGTCGTCGAGGCGGGTCCGCAGCGCCGCCACATGCCTCAACTGCTCCTGCAGCGCCGCCTGGTTGAACGGCTTGATCAGATAGTGCAGCGCCCCCGCCCGCAGCGCCGCCCGCACCACCTCCGCGTCCCGCGCCGCCGTGATGAACAGCGCGTCCACCGGCGTACGGACCGGATCCCGCTCCTCCGCGGCGCGCAGCGCACGCAACACCTCGATGCCGTCCATGTCCGGCAAATACACGTCGAGCAGCACCAGATCGGGACGCAACGCCTCGGCCGCGCGCAACGCCTCCGCGCCGCTGTGCGCCACCCCGGTCACCACGAACCCGTCCATCGCGGACACGTACCGGCTGTGCAGCTTCGCGACCATGAAGTCGTCGTCCACGATCAAGACCTTGACCAAGCCCTTTGTCACTGGCGCAGGTTAGGTGCGCGACCACAAGGACCACAACGTCCGTTGCTTGCGGAAGAGAGACAGCTTGTTAACACGTGGGCAACATGTGGGCCACCTCACAACCAACCCGCCCCCAAAACAACCCCAAGAAGTAGGTGGCACACGTGCGCCTGCGCACACCCCTCGCCCTGCTCGGGGCCGCGCTGCTCGTCCTCGTGGGACCGCCGCTGCTCACCACGGGCAGCGGCGCCGACACCGGCACCCAGATCCCCGGCCTGCGCCTCATGGTCCCCAACACCCCCGGCGGCGGCTACGACATCACCGCGCGCACCGCCGCCAAGAACGCCGAGGACGCCGGACTCACCCACAACATCGAGGTGTTCAACCTGCCCGGCGCGGGCGGCACCGTCGGCCTCACCCGCCTCGTCGGCGAACACGGCAACGGCAAGCTGGCCATGTCCATGGGCCTCGGCGTCGTCGGAGCCGCCCGCTCCAACCACTCCCCGAAGACCCTCGCCGACACCACACCCATCGCCCGGCTCACCGAGGAGCCCGATGTCGTCGTGGTCGCGAAGGACTCCCCGTACAAGAACATCAAGCAGCTCATCGACGCCTGGAAGAAGAACCCCGGCAAGCTGCCCGTCGGCGGCGGCTCCTCGCCCGGCGGCCCCGACCACCTGGCGCCCATGCTGATGGCGCGCGCCGCCGGCATCCAGCCGAAGAAGGTCAACTACGTCCCCTTCGACGGCGGCGGCGAACTCCTCGCCTCCATCCTCGGCAACAAGGTCGCCTTCGGCGTCTCCGGCGTCGGCGAGTACCTCGACCAGATCAAGAGCGGCGAACTGCGCCTCCTCGCCGTCACGGGCCCCGAACGCGCCCCCGGCCTCGACGGACCCACGCTCAAGGAGTCCGGCTACGACGTCGACTTCACCAACTGGCGCGGCATCGTCGCCCCGCCCGGCCTCTCCGGCACCCAGCGCGACAAACTCACCCACCTCGTACGGAAGCTGCACGCCTCCAAGGAGTGGAAGAAGTCGCTGAAGACGAACGGCTGGGACGACGCCTTCCTCGTCGGCGACGACTTCGGGACCTTCCTCGACGCCGAGGACAAGCGCGTCGTGTCCGTACTGAAGGAGCTTGGCCTGTGAACCCGGTAGAGCCCGCGACCGCCACCGAGACCCGCCCCGACGAGGGCACGCGCACGTCCTGGCTGCGCGCACACTCCGAACTCGGCGTCTGCGTACTCCTGTTGGTGCTCGGCGTGCTCGTCCTCACCGACGCGCTCACCATGAACGTCGACATCGCCCAGCGCGGACCCGTGGGACCGAAGACCGTGCCGGTGGTCGTCGGCATCGGGCTGCTCGCCGTCGCCGTCCTGCTCGCCGTCGACGTCCTGCGCGGCGGCAGGGGAGAGGCCGAGGCCGGCGAGGACATCGACCTGTCCGAACCCGCCGACTGGCGCACCGTGCTGCTGCTCGCCGGCGTCTTCCTCGCCACCGCCGTCCTCATCGAACCGCTCGGCTTCCCGCTCGCGGGCGCGCTGCTGTTCTGGGGCGCCGCGTACGCGCTCGGCAGCCGCCACCTCACCCGCGACCCGCTGATCGCCGCGGGCCTCTCCCTGCTCACCTTCGTCCTCTTCAACAACCTGCTCGGCGTGCCCCTGCCGGGCGGCCCCCTGATGGGAGTGCTGTGACCCGATGAACGCCCTCAACTCCCTCCTCGACGGCTTCGGCACGGCCCTCACGCCCATCAACCTGCTGTGGGCGGCGATCGGCGTCCTGCTCGGCACCGCCATCGGCGTGCTGCCCGGCATCGGCCCCGCCATGGCCGTCGCCCTGCTCCTCCCGGTGACGTACGGGCTCGAACCCACCGGCGCGTTCATCATGTTCGCGGGCATCTACTACGGCGCCATGTTCGGCGGCTCGACGACCTCGATCCTGCTCAACACCCCCGGCGAGAGCGCCGCCGTGGTCGCCGCCATGGAGGGCAACCCCATGGCGAAGGCCGGACGCGGCGCACAGGCCCTCGCGGCCGCCGCCGTCGGACACTTCGCCGGCGGCATGATCGGCACGATCCTGCTGGTCGCCCTCGCCCCGAAGGTCGCCTCGCTCGCCGTCGACATCGGCGCGCCCGACTACTTCGCCATCATGGTCCTCGCGTTCATCGCGGTGACCTCGGTCCTCGGCTCGTCGCGTGTACGCGGCCTGGCCTCGCTCCTGATCGGCCTCACGCTCGGCCTGGTCGGCCTCGACCAGATGACCGGCCAGCAACGCCTCACCTTCGGCTCGCTCCAGCTCGCCGACGGCATCGACGTCGTCATCGTCGCGGTCGGCCTCTTCGCCATCGGCGAAGCCCTGTGGGTCGCCGCCCACCTGCGCCGCACCAGCGGAGAGGCGATCCCCGTCGGCCGCCCCTGGCTCGGCGGCTCCGACGTCAAGCGCACCTGGAAGTCCTGGCTGCGCGGCCCCCTCATCGGCTTCCCGTTCGGCGCGATCCCCGCGGGCGGCGCCGAGATCCCCACGTTCCTCTCCTACGTCACCGAGAAGCGCCTGTCCAAGCACAAGGACGAGTGGGGCAAGGGCGCCATCGAGGGCGTGGCAGGGCCCGAATCGGCGGCCTCGGCATCCGCCGCCGGCACGCTGGTCTCGATGCTCACCCTCGGCCTCCCGACGACCGCGGTCGCCGCGGTCATGCTCGCGGCCTTCCAGCAGTACGGCATCCAGCCGGGCCCGCTCCTCTTCGAACGCGAACCCGAACTGGTCTGGGGCCTCATCGCGTCCCTCTTCGTCGGCATGGTGCTGCTCCTGGCCCTGAACCTGCCCCTGGCCCCCGTCTGGGCGAAGCTGCTGCGCATCCCCCGCCCGTACCTCTACGCCGGAATCCTCTTCTTCGCGGCGGTCGGCGCGTACGCCGTCGGCGGCGAGGCCGTCGACCTCGTCATCCTGCTGATCATCGGCCTCATCGGCTTCGGCATGCGCCGCTACGGACTGCCCGTGCTGCCCGCCGTCATCGGCGTCATCCTCGGCCCGAACGCCGAACAACAACTGCGCCGCGCCCTCCAGATCAGCGACGGCAGCGTCAGCGGCCTGGTCAACACGCCGTTCTCCGTGACGGTCTACGCGGTCGTCCTGCTCATCGTGGCGTGGCCGCTGCTCAAGAAGCTGGTGGTGCGCGGGAGGGGAAGTGACGTAGACAGGACGGCATGACCAACGACAGCGGAGAACCCGCGATCCGCCGGGCGACGGCCGCCGACGTGCCCGCCGTCAAGGCGGTCACGGACGCGGCGTACCACCACTACATCGCCCGCATCGGCGTCGTACCGGCACCCATGGAGGCCGACCACGCGGCGAACGTGGCGGCGGGCCTGGTGCACGTCACGGGCGCCCCGGACGTCACCGGCCTGGTCGTGGTCGAGGCCCGCCCCGACCACCTCTTCCTCGACAGCATCGCGGTCCACCCCGACGCCCACGGCCAGGGGGTGGGCCGCCGCCTGCTCACCTTCGTGGAGGAGCACGCGCGCGTACTGGGCCTCCCCGAGGTGCGGCTCTACACGAACGCCCTCATGTGGGAGAACCAGGAGCTGTACCCGCGCTACGGATACGAGGTCGTGGACCGCCGCACGGACGGCCCCTACGACCGAGTCCACTACCGCAAGCGGCTGGGTCTTGGAGGCATCTGACCGGCCCCGCTCACTCGTCGGGCCACCAGGTCTTGCGGACGTCCTTGCGCACTTCGGGGCGCTCGCGCTTGCGCTCCGCCGCTTCGTCCTGAAGCCGCCGCGCGATGGTGCTCGCTCCGGTCGGCTTGTGCATGGTCACTCGGCGCATGATGCCTCCTGTACCTACACGGGTTCCAACGTGGTGCCGTTGTAGACCTGTTCCCGGAGGGTCCCCCTTCGAAGCGCAATTGTCAGTGGCGGTTGTCACGATGGGGGAATGACGACATGCGGGGGCACGGCCGAGGGGCCGATCGACTGGGACGCGGCGGCGGACGGATTCGACGACGATCCGGATCACGGGCTGCGGGACCCGGACGTCCGTGCGGCCTGGGCCGGGCGGCTCGCGGGGTGGCTGCCGGAAGAGGCCTGTGACGTGGTCGACCTCGGGTGCGGGACGGGCAGCTTGTCACTCCTCGCGGCCGAGCGGGGACATCGGGTGACCGGGGTGGACAGCGCGCCGGCCATGCTGGGCCACGCCCGGCGCAAGCTCGCGGGACATGACGCGGAGTTCCTGCTCGGGGACGCGGCGGAGCCGCCGGTGGAGCAGGGCGCGTACGACGTGGTGCTGGCCCGGCACGTGCTGTGGACGCTGCCCGACATGGGGGCCGTGCTGAGACGCTGGGTGTCGCTGCTGCGGCCCGGCGGGCGGCTCGTCCTGGTGGAGGGGGTGTGGGGCGAGGCGAGCCCGGTCGGGATCCCGGCGGCGCGCCTCGCGGACGCGCTCGCGCCGCTCGTCGCGGACGTCCGCCGCGAGCCGCTGTCGGGGGACGCGCGGCTGTGGGGGCGGGAGGTCGCGGACGAGCGGTACGCGGTGGTCGGCGTTGTGTGAGCGGTTGACGCTTGGCGGTCAGTGGACGAGCAAGGCGGTGAATTCGCCCTGCTTGGCGAGGCGTTCGAGGTCGTCGAGGGCCCGGACCGCGTTCCGCGCGGCCTCCGGGTCCCGCTCGGCGAGGCCGCTGTCGGCGAACTCGTCCTCGTCCAGGCGGATCACCTGTACGCCGTCCGCCGACACCCACAGGTCGAGGTCGAGGTCCTCGCAGCGGATGTCGCCTTCGGCGGTGCGTTCGGCGGGGCGGGCGATGTCGCAGTACCAGCCCTTGAGCGAGCCGTCCGCCGCGCGGACCTCCTTCACGGAGTACCAGCGGTCGCGCCAGTAGTGCTCGGTGAAGACGTCGCCGGGGGCGAACTGCACGAAGCCGAAGTCCCGTACGCCGTCACCCGCCCAGGGGGCGCGGACCGTGACGCGGATGCCGTCGTCGTGGAGGAGCTCCACCGGATAACTGATCTTCGTGCGGCCCGCTTTGACCAGGTGGACGTGGAGGGAGCCGCCAGCGGGTTCAGTGGGTGAGGGTGCGGACATGGCGGATCTCCGTCGCGTCGAGTGCGTAACCGAACCACTTGTTGATCGCGAGCATCGGCTCGTTGCCGGTGTCGTTTCCCGTGTACGCCACCGTGATGCCGGCGGCGCGGGCCCGGTGCAGGGAGTCGTTCTTGGCGAGCTTGGCGAGGCCCCGGCCGCGGAAGGCGCGGGCCGTGCCCGTCATGCCCGACACGTAGCGGCCTTCGCCGTCGGTGAGGGCCGCGGTGAACGCCGCGGGGGTGCCGTCCACGAGCGCCACCGTGGTCAGCTCGTGGTTCAGCAGCGGCTGGTGCCAGGTGTCGCGCAACCACTGTTCGTAGTCGGTGAGTTCGGACTGGATGTCGCCCGGCTCGTCGGACGTGGCCTCCGCGTCCAGGTCGAAGAGTGGCCGGGGATCCGCCGCGTAGTCGGATGCGGTGCGCAACTCGACGTGGGGCGGGAGCGGTTGGCGGGCCGGGAGGGCGCCGCTCGTGAGGTCGAGGCGGAGGAAGTGCGCGCTGCGGCTCGCGCGGTAGCCGCGGGCGGCGGCCCACGCGAGGTTGCGCGGGGCGTCCAGGGCCCAGCAGTGCACCTCCGTCGCGCCGTGCCGGCCGAGGTGCTCCTCCGCCGTGCGCAGGAGCAGGGTGCCGGCGCCGTGGCCGGTGTGCTCGGGGTGGACGTATACGTTCGCGTAGCCCTGGCCCGGCTGCGGGCTGTCGTACGCGAGGCCCACCTGCGCGGTGCCGATCACCTCGCCGGTGCCGGTCTGGGCGATCAGCTGGCGGTAGTGGGCGTCGGGGTGGGCCTGTGCGGCGTCGTACGCGACGGAGGCCGGGGTCGCGAGCATGGCGGGCAGGCAGGTGCGGCGGATACGGGCGAAGGCCTCGGTGTCGGCCGGATCGCTGAGGTCCAGCGCGCGCACGATGACGGTCATGGGGGCGCACGCTACGCGCCGCGCGCTACCGGGTGCCTCCTATTTTTCGGTGCTGCGGGAGAATCGGCCGCGTGACCTTGAAGATCCGTATTGACGACAGTGGCGCGCCGTACGAGCAGGTGCGGGCCCAGATCTCCGAGCTGACCCGGTCGGGGGCGCTGCCCGTCGGGTACAAGCTGCCCACGGTGCGCGGGCTCGCGGAGGAACTCGGGCTCGCCGCGAACACGGTGGCCAAGGCGTACCGGGCCCTCGAGACGGACGGGGTGATCGAGACGCGGGGCCGCAATGGAACGTTCGTCGCGGCGGCGGGGGATGCGGCGGAGCGGGAGGCGGTGGTGGCGGCGCAGGCGTACGCGGAACGGGTCCGCCGCCTGGGCCTCTCGGAATCCGCGGCCCTCTCCGCGGCACGGGACGCGCTGCGCGCGGCGTACGCGTAGGCGGTCGCCGTCTGCCGTGTCGTGGCTGGGCCAGTCGTCCCTGTTGCGCGGCACCGGGCGCCGCCTTGCCCACCCTGCCGCCCAAGGCGGCAGATTGCCCAAGGCGGTGACGGCCGACCGCGGCGGGTGGGCAGCCGTGCCGGCGGCAGCTCGCCGGCAGGCGGTGGCGGCACCCCGTGAGGCCGACGCCCCTGGAGGGGGCGGGCGGGTGGGAGATGGGCGGCGGAGACCGGCCCGTCGTCTGCGGGTGGGCGGGCAAAATCAAGCCCCTGCGGCGATTGAGCAGCGGGGTACGGGGCAGAGCCCCGATCTTTTCCAGCCCCGCCGGCGCTTGAGGCGCGGGGGCCGGGGCGGAGCCCCGTGGCGTGGGTGGACGGGGGGCTACAGGTACAGGCCCGCCTCCGAGCCGCCCCGTGGATCCGGTACCGCCGTCGGAGACACCCCGCGGCGCAGTGCGTACAGCTCCGCCAACGTCGCCCCCTCCCGCCCCACCCCCTCCTCCGTCCCCAGCCACTCCGTGGCCTCGCGGCGCGTCAGAGGGGAGACCTCGATGCGGGCGAGGCAGCGGCCGGGCCGTACCACGGCCGGGTGGAGCCGCTCCAGGTCCTCGTTCGTCGTGACCCCGACCAGGACATTGCGGCCCTGGCCGAGCAGCCCGTCCGTCAGGTTCAGCAACCGCGACAACGCCTGCCCCGCCGTGTGCTTCGCCTCCCCGCGGATCAGCTCGTCGCAGTCCTCCAGGAGGAGAAGCCGCCAACGCCCGTTCGCCGAACCGTCGTCCTCGCCGATCGCGATGTCCATCAGATAGCCGACGTCCGAGAAGAGCCGCTCGGGGTCGAGCACGCAGTCGACCTGGCACCAGTCCCGCCACGACCGCGCCAGCGTCCGCAGCGCCGACGTCTTGCCCGTCCCCGGCGGCCCGTGCAGCAGGAGCAGCCGGCCCGCGATGTCCTCGGGCCGCGTCTTCATCAGCCCGTCCATCGCCTCGGCGACCGGCGCCGTGTAGTTGGGCCGCACCTCCTCCCACGTACCCGCCGCGATCTGACGCGTCGTACGGTGCGGCCCGCGGCGCGGGGACACGTACCAGAAACCCATCGCCACGTTCTCCGGCTGCGGCTCCGGCTCGTCGGCCGCGCCGTCCGTGGCCTGCTTCAGGACCTTCTCCGCCAGCTCCGCCGTCGTCGCGGTCACGGTGACGTCCGCGCCCCGACTCCACCGGGAGATGAGCAGCGTCCACCCGTCACCCTCGGCGAGCGTCGCGCTGCGGTCGTCGTCGCGCGCCGAGCGCAGCACCCGCGCGTCCGGCGGCAGCAGCGTCGCCGCGGAGCGCACCCGGTCGATGTTCTTGGCGTGCGAGAAGGGCTGCTCGCCCGTGGCGAAGCGGCCGAGGAACAGCGCGTCGACGACGTCGGACGGTGAGTCGCTGTCGTCGACGCCCAGCCGGACCGGCAGCACGTCGAAGGGGTTCGCAGACATGCCGCCATGATCCGGCACGAACGGGCCTCCCGCACGCAATTTCCGCAGCGCGCCCCCGCTCCGTACCGGCCGACACGCGCACCCCGGCTGTCGAACCTCGTTACGAGTCCGTGGCAACGGAGCTGGTCCTTCCGCCAACTCCCCTCGTTACTCTTGTCCTTGATGGGACGTCATGGGTGGGAATCGGGGGCGCGGCGATGGCGGCTCATCGCCCTGCTCGGCGTGGGTATGGCCGTACTGGCCCTGGTGCTGACGGTGATCAGCACGCTTCCGGACGGCAAGCACAGCACCGCGGGCACCACCCCCGACGGTGACCGGGTGCACGGCACGCCCGGCGAGCCGCCCAAGGAGCTGGGGCCGCAGGTCGGCTGGGGGTTCACGCACACACAGTTCTCCGCCGACGAGGGCTCGCCCGAGGCGACCGAGCGCGCGGAGAAGCTGCTGGGTGAGCGGCCGATGCCGCAGAACCAGCACATCATGGGCTGGGGCGCGAGCAACCCGGAGCCGGTGAAGGGGCGTTACCAGTTCGAAGAGTTGGACCGGCGGATCGACTTCGTCCGCAAGTCCGGCGGCACACCCGTGGTCACGCTGTGCTGCGCGCCCGACTGGATGAAGGGCGGCAAGGCGGGCGTCGGCAACACGGACTGGAGCAAGGCCAGCCTGGAGACCGCGCCGGCCCCGGAGCACTACAAGGACTACGCGAACCTCGCGGCGACGGTCGCGAAGCGGTACCCGTACGTCCGGCACTTCATCGTCTGGAACGAGTTCAAGGGCTTCTGGAACGACGGCAAGGGCCGCTGGGACTACGAGGGCTACACGAAGCTCTACAACCTCGTCTACAAGGCGCTGAAGAACGTCCGCGAGGACATCATGGTCGGCGGCCCCTACCTCGTGATGGACAGCCTCCATCCGAAGCAGACCGACGGCGGCTCGGATGTCGTGAAGGGCGCCTGGGGGCGGATGGACCAGCGGATCGTCGACGCCTTCGAGTACTGGAACAAGAACAAGGCGGGCGCCGATTTCGTCGTCGTCGACGGGTCGAGCTATACGAACGACGACGAACTGCTGCCCGACGAGTTCGCCGCCACCGACAAGTTCACCGACGTCAGCCGGTGGATCGAGCGGCAGACCGACGACCTGCCGCTGTGGTGGGCCGAGTACTACGTGGAGCCCGCCGACAGCAGGGACGAGCGGCAGGGCTGGAGCGAGCCGCACCGCGTCGCCGTGCAGGCCTCCGGGATGATCGCGATGGCCATGGGTGGGGCGACGTCCGGGTTCTACTGGAACCCCGAGGACGAGAAGGGCGCGGGCTGCGCCGGCTGCCTGTGGCGGCCCACCGACCGCGCCTCCGGCGGGGGCGCGCTGCCGATGTACGGGCTGGTGTCGCGGTTCAACGAGGAGTTCGGTCCCGGCACGAGGTTCGAGAAGGTGTCGGTGGCCAAGGACGACGTGCCGAACGTGCGGGTGCTCGCCGACGACAAGGCCGTGCTCGTCGTGAACACCTTGAAGCGGCCGATCAGCGCGAAGATCGACGGTCAGCGGTTCGAGATGAAGGGCTACGAGGTGAAGTGGCTGCGGCGATAGCGCCGCAGCCACCGCACCGGCGCCTCAGTTCAGCCCCATCGTGATGAACCGCTGGATCAGCGACGCGAGCACCACCGCGAGCAGCGGCAGCGAGAACCAGAACGTGCTCTGCAGCCAGCGGAGTTGGCGCACGCTCGGCCGCAGCGCGACCCGGACCACCTCGCGCGCCGTGAGCAGCAGGATCAGGGCGACCGCCGCGAGCGCGCCCACAAGGGACCACGGCGTCCAGGTGACCTGCGGCCCGATCGGCCCCGGGTCGGCCTTCGCGACCGGGCCCGTCGGCTCCTTGCGCAGCTGGTACATGGTCACGTCCGCGTTGACGTAGACCTTCTTCAGCTCCTCGCGCCGGTCCAGGTTCTCGACGAGCCGCGTGGGCCAGGCCTTGGAGTAGCCGACGTCCATCTGGAGATACACGACCTGGCTCTTGTTGAGCATCAGGTACGAGTTGGGACCCGCGTCCTTGAGCGCCTTGACCAGGCCGCCGACCAGGACCGGGTCGACGGGCGCGAGCGTCGGGACGTAGTTGACCTTCTCCATGTCGCGGGCGCCCCACGGCATCGCGGGCGTGACGTTGTTGACCGTGTCGTTGCTCAGCCACAGCAGCCGTACGGTCGGCTTGTCGTGCGCGTAGACGTAGTCCATCGCCGCGACCTCGCCGGGCCGGATCCGCTCGAAGGGCTCGTTGCCCCAGCGGGCCACCAGGAACCCGCCCATGAGCACCAGGCCCGCCATGAGCGCGGCCAGCGGGGCGAGGCTGATGCGGTCCTTGTCGCGCTCCTTCGCCGTGGCTCCGGTGCGCGGGAAGAGCGCGAGCCCGGCGAGGAGCGCGACGCCGGGCAGGGCGAACATGAAGACCCTGAGCGCCATCTCGCCGCCGTAGGACTGCATGCCGAAGCCCAGGAACGGGACGAAGGCCAGCACGATCAGCGAGCGCTCGCGGTACTTCCAGTCGCGGCGCCGCCACCAGCCCCAGCAGGCGAACGCGAGCACGGCGCCGGCGAGCAGCACGCGCGTGTAGAGGACGAGCTTGTGGGACGAACTGCCGTCCTGGATACGGCCGGAGACCGAGGACGTCACATTCCCGCCGACGCCGCCGACCCCGCCGAACAGCTCGTTGAAGTGCCCCGACCAGTACGGCTCGGCGAGGAAGCCCAGCCAGACGACGACGATGACGCCGAACAGCAGGGGCAGGCCGCGCAGTTCCGACCTGCCGACCAGGACGAGCACCGCGAGGACGCCCAGCATTACGAACGGGGTCAGCTGGTGCGCCGGGACCGTCGCCGCGAACAGGGCGATCAGGACGACGAGCAGTACCGCCCGCTGGCGCCTGTCGGTCGGCGCGACCTCGGTCTCGCCGGGGCGCCGCTTCGACCACAGCATCCTGGGCGCCCGGAAGTAGACCAGCAGGATCGCCACGAAGACCAGATACAGGAGGTACGTGAAGCCCTGCGGCGAGAAGTAGTCCTGGCCCACCCAGCCGCTCAGGACGAAGATCCAGACACCGGACCACTTGGCCCGCCAGCTTGCCCGTACCGAGCGCAGCAGCAGGAACATCGGGGCCAGATAGAGGAGTTGGATGACCGTCGGCCACCAGCGGATGATCTCGGTCAGATCGCTGACGCCGCAGGCCTTCGCGAGGAACGCGGCCGCGGCGAAGAAGCCGGGCCAGCTCCAGCGCGCGTCGAGGTCGGGGACCGCGGAGCCGGTGCGGTCGATGTAGTCCATGAAGCCCAGGTGCTGCCAGGCCGTCGCGAACCGCGGCTCCGCCTCGATGACGGCGGGCAGCGCGTGCAGCGACACGACGGTGGCGAGCAGGGTGAGCAACAGCAGCCGCTTGTGCGGGCGTTCGAGCCACAGGAGCGAGGCGAAGACGCCGATGAGCAGGGCGGCGCCGAGCAGTGTGACGGGGGACAGGACGGAGATCAGTCCGAGCCCGCCCATCCGGTCCAGATCGGCCTCGCCCATCCCGAGGACGGGCCCCCAGTAGAGGCCGACGGCCGCCACGAGCAGCAGCGCGAGGACGACGACGGTGGGCGTGAGCCTGGCTCGACGGGCCGGCTCCGACGGTGTGCCGGGGCGCGCCGGGGCGGCCGGATCGGGCTCGGGACCGGATTCCGGCTCGGGGGCCGGTTCGGATTCGGGGCCCGTGTCGGGTTCGGGGTCGAAGGCCAGGTCGACGGCCTCCGGGTACGGGTCGGGGTGGAGGGCCGAGTCGTCCTCCCCGTGGATGCCGCTCGACGCCTGCGAGGCGGAGGCGGAGGCAGCCGAGGAGGCGGACGTGGGCGTTGCAGCAGGCGAAGGCGGCTTGGTCGCCCACGTCGGCATCCGGGTCCCGGCCGGCGGTGTCACGGGACCCGGGCGGACGTCGGGGCGGCGCTCCTGGTGGTCCAGGTTCAGCTGCACCGCGAGCTTCAGCGTGTCCGAGTCCATCGCGTCGCGCAGCGCCCACTTGGGGCCTTCCTCCTTGCCGGACCGCGCCTTCGGCGTGCCCAGGTCGGCCAGGTCGCCGTCCGGCGGCGCGTCCACGGGCGCCGGCTCGGCGGGCGCCGTGCGCACCACACGCCACAGCTTCGGCGCGGCGATCGCCACGATCACGGTGAGCGAGGAGATCTCGGCTACGCCCGCGCCGGTGAGCCCCATCCGGGGCAGGAGCAGCAGGGTGAGGCCGAGCACGAGCACGCACAACAGGCCCTGCAGCCAGGCGAGTCCTGAGGTGCGGCTCTGCGCGCGCAGCACCGCGAAGTACGTCTCCATGACCACCCGCAGCGCCGCCCCGACCGCGAACCAGCGCAGCAGCGGGGTCGCCGCGTCCGAGTAGTCCTGCCCGAACACGTGCAGCACGTACGGGGCGAGGAGGAAGAGCAGGGCGCAGATCGGGAGCATGATGCGGGCCATGCGGCGCAGCGCGGCCCGGGTGTTCGCGGCGAGCTGCGCCGGGTCGTGCGAGCCCTCCACGGTCAGCGAGGCGCCCATGTTGATGGCCAGCAGGTTGACCGTGCCGCCGATCGTGGTCGTGATGTAGAAGTACGCGTTGTCCGCCGAGCTGACCTGCGAGGCGATGAGCACCGGCACCAGGTACACGACGGCGAGCGAGAACAGCGAGCCGGTGTAGTCGCCGGCGAGGAACCGGCCCATCTCTCGCAGCGAGGGCGGTTCGGTCTTGCCGTCCGTGGCCTCGATGTGCCGCGGCACGAGCCGCCGGAACACGAGCAGGCCGAGCGGGATCACCGAGAACGCGATCGCGACGACCCACGAGACGAACACCCCGGTCGTCGCGAGCGCGCCCGCGAACGCGACGAGCAGGCCCAGCTTGACCAGCGAGAACACCGTGTTGCCCACCGGTACCCACAGCGCGCTGCGCAGCCCCGTCAGCACCCCGTCCTGCAGCGTGAGCAGCGACCAGGCGATGACGGCCGCGATGAAGCCAAGCCCGTGCAGCGTCCCGTGCAGGAACCGGTACGAGGGCCCCCACACGTCGAGCGTCAGCAGGAAGACCAGCGCGGCGAACGCGACGGCCGCGGAACTCCCCGCGTACGTACGGAAGATGAGGCGGCCCGTGCCGCGCCCGGCGATCGGGATGAAGCGGGCGAGCGCGCCGGTCAGTGTCACGGCGGTGAGCCCCGCGAGGAACTTCATCGCCGCGATCGCCGCCGAGCCCTGCCCGACCGCGTCCGCCGTGTAGTAGTGCGCGGCGGCCAGCCAGAAGCCGACGCCGAGCACGCCGGAGATGCCGGTGTTCAGCATCAGCGCATAGGCGTTCCGGAACAGCTGGCTTCCGCCCCCCGAACCGCCCATGCCGTCTTCTGTGCCCTTCTTGCCGCGCCGTATGCCGGGCAGCCTGAGCCGCCGTCCCGGGGCGGCCGGCGCGTCGGCCTCGGTCGTGGCGGCCCGGTCGGCCTTGGCGCGGGTGGTCGTCGTGTCAGACACGGGTGCTCGGGCCCTTCTGGCGGATCGGGCCGGGCAGCAGGGCGGCCGTCTTCCGGCGGACCTGCCGGGCTCTGCGGACCACGGCGTACCCCTTGGTGAGGGCACGGTCCGCGGCGAAGGTGCGGCCGATGGCGCGGCCGTCGACGAGCCGCTCGAACTCGGTGACACCGGTCGAGCGGCGCACGGTGACTCGGCGCAGGGCGTACGGGCCCTGGCGGCGCGCGGCGAGCGCGTTCCCGACGGCGAGCGACTGGGCGAAGCCGGCCGCGCGCACCGCCTGCCGCACCCGCCGGTCGGAGTGGCCGTACGGATACGCGAAGGAGACCGGCGCCCGGCCCAGCTCGCCGGTGACGATCTCCCGGCAGCGCAGCAGCTCGAACTCCAGGTCCGCGTCGTCGAGCTGGTCGAGCTGCGGGTGGGTGTGGCTGTGCCCGCCGATCTCCACGCCCTGCCCGGCGAGCGCCCGCACCTGGTGCCAGTCGAGCATCGCGTCGAGCCCGCCCCCGGTGTCGTACGCGCCGCGCAGCCACCCCGTCGAGACGAACAGGGTGGCTGGGAAACCGTGCTTGGCGAGGCTTGGCAGGGCGTGCGTGTGGACGCCCTCGTAGCCGTCGTCGAAGGTGATCAGGACGGGACGGTCCGGGAGCGGGCCGTCGCCGCGCCAGCTCCCGGCGAGCTCGGCGGTGGTCAGCGGGGTGCAGCCGTGGTCGGCGAGCAGTTCCATCTGCTCGGCGAACTGGCTGGGGGAGACCGAGAGTTGACGCGTCTCGGGCTTCGGATCGGAGGAGACGGCGTGGTACATGAGGATCGGCACGGGCCCGCCGTCGGGCCTCCGCTGCTGGGCGCTCACGCCGCCGCCTCCGTTCTCCCGACGTTCTTCGCGGGCGCGTCGATCTCCGCCACGGTGAACGTCGCGCCCGCGCCGCGCGCCCGCCAGCTGCCGAGCGCGTAGCCCCCGGCGGCCGTCAGCACCCCGGCGACGATCGCCCCGGCGCGGCCCGCGCCGCCGGCCCGGCCGAGCGCGAAGTCCCGTACGCCGCGCGCCGCTCCGGCCGGCAGCACCCGCGTCGAGTAGGCGCGCTCGGTCTCGAGTCCCTTGTCGGCGCCGACACTTCGGGCGACCAGCGCCTTGGAGAGGCCCTCGGCGTACGTGCGGGTGCGGAAGTAGGCGAAGCGCTCGCGCCCGGCCGGCACCCGGTGGTGGATGACGGCGCGGTCGTCGATCAGGAGCACCGCGTCCGGTCTCGCCCGCGTGATCCGGATGCACAGCTCCGTCTCCTCGCAGCCCAGCGGGCGCTTGTCGCCGTCCCGCCCGATGCCGGTCGCGAAGCCGCCCGCGATGTCGAAGGCGGTGCGCCGGAAGGAGGCGTTGCCGCCCAGCACGTTGCGCACCCGGACCTTGCCGGGCGGCAGCCCCTTGTACGAGCAGCCCACCACCCAGTCGAACTCTTCCGGGAACCACAGCGGCCTGCGGCCCGAGGCCCAGATCGGCTCGGTGCGCCCGCCGACCGCGAGGACGCGCGGGTCGGCGTAGGCGTCGGCGAACCAATGCAGCCAGTCCCGCTCGGCGACGGCGTCGTCGTCGAGGAACGCGACGATGTCGCCGCGCGCCGCGGCGATCCCGGTGTTGCGCCCGGCGGAGAGGCCGCGCGGACCGGCGTTCGCCAGCACCTCGACGTCCGCCGCGCCGTCGAACTCCTTGGCGAGACGCTCAAGGAGGGCCGGGTTGTGGTCGACGACGAGGAGCGTCTCCAGGGCGGCGTACGACTGCGCGCGCACGGAGTCGACGGCGGCGAGGATGTCGCTCCAGCGCTCTTCGGTGTACACGCAGATGACGACGGACGCCGTCATCCGCGTCTCGTGTCGCTGCGTCAAGACCCGTCCTCCCGCACGAGGTTGAGCTTCGCGGGGGTCTGCCTGCTGCGCAGGGCACGCCGGTTCGAGCGCTCCTTCATGATGACCTTGAGCACGCGCAGGCCGTCGCGGACGGCGCGCAGATTGCTGGCGCCGTGGATGCGCAGGTACTCGTGGCTCGGGATCTCCTGGACCTTCAGGCCGGCCTTGACGACCCGGATGTTCATCAGGGTCTCGACCTCGAACCCGGTGCAGTCGAGCTCGATCTCGTCCAGGCAGTGCCGCCAGAACGCGTTGTACCCGTAGCAGAGGTCGGTGTAGCGGGCGCCGAACTTGGCGTTGACGGCCGAGCACAGCGCCCAGTTGCCGAGCTTGCGGATGGGCGTCATGTCGTCCGTGCCGCCGCCGTTGGCGAACCGCGAGCCCTTGGCGAAGTCGGCGCCGGAGACGAGCGCGGAGACGTAGGAGACGATCTCCTGCCCGTCCGCGGAGCCGTCCGCGTCGACCATGACGATGATGTCTCCGGTGCAGGCCGTGAAGCCGGTGATCAGGGCATCCCCCTTGCCCTTTCCGCGCTGCGGTACGACCACGACTTCCGGCCACAATTCCCTGGCCACTTCCACGGTGTCGTCGGTGGAATTGCCGTCCACCAGAACGACCTCGTGGATCCAGTCGGGAAGGGTCTTGAAGACGTACGGAAGATTCTCCGCCTCGTTCATGGCCGGAATGACCACGCTGACCCGCGGCGCGATCGCCAGGTGCGTGGAGATGGCCCGGTAACGGGCGGGAATTCGGCCTTCCGGAGGTGTCCCCTCGGGTATCACCGGAGGCACAACGGAACTGCTCATGAGTCTGGTCCCTCTCGTCCGGTGGACCGCCCGCCCCCGGGCGGTCCGGCTTCGTGTCCGGTTCGAAAGGGGGGTTCTCACTTACGGCCAGGCCAGAAGAGCTCTCCGTACAGGCCGGGTGAGCTGGCTGTACACACCGGTTCGTCGGACCGGTCGCGCGGCACGCGACCCGGCGACCCAGGACGCCGAAGCGAGCGGCTCACCGGAACGCGGCACCCCCCTGCCGCGCCCCGCTCCGGACCTTCGCGACCTCGGTCCCTCCCCTAGATCGCATTTCGTGCCGGTCCGATGCGGGTGGATGTACGACGGTATTGATGATTGAGACTGTATGGCAAGACCTGGAACGAGGCCTCACGTTTTTATTGTTTTGGCCATTCTCTTAACTTCCGTCCCCATTAGTGGATTTTCGCGATCCGTTTGCGAATCTCCTCGGCCGCGCCCCCGCGCAGCCGCCGAACGATCCATTGCACAAGAAAAGCGGAAGCGCTGAGTATCGCCACGGTGAGCACCCCGCCGGTCACCGACCAGCGGTGCACGGCGAGCATGCCCTGGGCGACCAGCATGACGACCGCGACCGCGCCGGCCGCGGAGGCGAGCACCCGGGCCCACGGGTCGAGTCCGCGCAGGGCGGCCGCGAACGCGGCGCCGGGCGCGGCGAGCAGGAAGAAGAGCGCGAGCGGCCCGCGCAGCGGCGACTCGGCGTGCGAGAGCGCGAGCACGAGCCCCGCGCCTGCCGCGACGACGCCCGCCCCCGCGAGCAGATGTGAGCCGTCCGATGACGACGGCTTGATGCCGATGGTCTGCATTGGCGACTTTGCCCCCCGAAGCGCCGGATGCCGGGCTTCAATGTGGCGCAGTCCGCGGTCCGGCGTCAAGGTGTCGACGGGGCAACTCCCGGCCCGTTCCCTCCAGTTGGTGGGCGCTCTACGGGCGTAGCGCGGTCGGGCCGCGGGTATGTCATACCCCTGACATGAACCTGCAACAACGGTGGGCGGCAGAGACCCTGCTGATCCTGCTAAAGGGAGGTTCCATGAGATCTTTCCGGATTGCGGCCTACGTCTCCTCTTTCGCTCTTGCCGCGGTGGCAGCCCTGACCGGGGCGACGGCCGCGCAAGCCTCCGACTCCGCTGCCGCCACGGGCTATGTGGCCCTGGGCGACTCCTACTCCTCCGGTGTCGGCGCCGGCAGCTACGACTCGGGCAGCGGTGCCTGCAAGCGCTCCACGAAGGCGTACCCCGCCTTGTGGGCGGCGGCCCACTCACCCTCAAGCTTTAATTTCACCGCGTGCTCGGGCGCTCGTACGGGTGATGTCATCGCCAATCAGCTCGGCCCGCTCGGCGCGGGCACCGGGCTCGTCTCGATCTCCATCGGCGGCAATGACGCGGGCTTCGCCGACGTCATGACGACCTGCGTCCTGTACTCCGAGTCCACCTGCATCGACCGCGTCAACCAGGCGCGCTCGTACGTCACTTCGACCCTCCCGAGCAAGCTCTCCGACGTCTACTCGGCCATCAGCACGAAGGCCCCCGCCGCCCGCGTGGTGGTCCTCGGCTACCCCCGCTTCTACAAGCTCAGCGGCACCTGCGTGGCGGGCCTCTCCGAGAACGAGCGCTCGGCCATCAACGGCGCCGCGGACCTCCTCAACTCCACCATCAAGCAGAACGCCGCGACCAGGGGCTTCGCCTTCGGCGACGTGACCAGCACGTTCACCGGGCACGAGATCTGCTCCGGCGACGCGTGGCTGCACAGCGTCAACTGGTCGAACATCGGCGAGTCGTACCACCCCACGGCAGCCGGACAGTCGGGCGGCTACCTGCCCGTGTTCGGGTCCGCCGCGTAGACCCGCCGTGTAAAGCGGATCACGGATCGCGGACCTCAGTACGTGGGCGAACCGGTGGTGGCCCCGCTCGTCGGGGTCACCACCTTGCATGTGGTCGCGTACGAGACGTAGTTGGACGTCGCCGCCAGCGGGCTGCGCACCTCGACGCCGATCTGGTCGCGCAGCGTCCCGCCCTCCTCGTAGTGCGTCTGCGTGGTGGTGACCGTACGGGCCTTGTTCGCGGCGCCCTTGGGGACGTTCAGCGTCTTCCAGCCGGGGTCGGAGGCCTCGCCGCTCTTCACCACCCAGCGGTACTGCACGTTCGCCGGGGCGCGGCCCACCGTGATCGTCGCGGAGAACGCCGGGGCGGCCGCGGCCGGCAGCGGGCACGGGCCCGAGTAACTGCCGCGCACCGCATGGACGCTGACCCGGACGGACTGGGCCGGGGTGGTCGTGTGGCCGCCGCTGCCGGAACCGCCGTTGCCGTTGTCCCCTCCGCCGGTCGAGCCGCCGTTGCCACCGTTGTTGTCGCCGGTCGTTCCGCCGCCCCCGTCGCCGTTTCCGCCGCCGCTGCCGTTGTCTCCGCCTGTCGTACCCCCGCCGCTCTTGCCCCCGGACGTGCCGCCGCCGTTGTTCGTGCTGCCGTTGGGGTCCGAGTCGCGGTTCAGCAGGGCGTACGTGAGTCCACCGATGGCGAGGAGGAGGACCACGATGCCCGCGATCATGGCCATCGAGGCGCGGCGCGGGTAGCGGGGATCGGACTGGGCCGTGACCGGCGTCGTGGCGGCCGTCCCGGTCGCCCCGACCGAGCCCGCCGCGACGGGCGTCGGCGGAGGCGTGTGGACGGGGGACTGCATCGACGTCACCGTCGGCTGCGACGCCAGCGGCGAGGCCTGCACCGGGCCCGCGCGCAGGGTGCCGCCCGAGCCGATGATGCGCAGGTCCCGCTCGGCGTCGGACACCGGGGTCCGCTCGGCCGGGTCCTTGCGCAGCAGCCCCTCGATGACGGGCGTCAGCGGACCCGCGCGGCGCGGCGGCGGCAACTCCTCGTCCACGATGGCCCGCAGCGTGCTCAGCGGGGTGTCCTGGCGGAACGGCGAGTGCCCCTCCACGGACGCGTACAGCAGTACACCGAGCGACCACAGGTCCGACTCGGGACCCGGCGTGCGCCCCAACGCCCGCTCGGGGGCCAGGAATTCGGGGGAGCCGATGACCTCGCCCGTCATGGTGAGGGCCTGGGTCCCCTCGACCATGGCGATGCCGAAGTCCGTGAGCACGACCCTGCCGTCGTTCGACAGGAGGACGTTGGCGGGCTTCACGTCGCGGTGCAGCACGCCCACGCCGTGTGCGGCGCGCAGCGCGGCGAGCACCTCGGCGCCGATGTGCGCCGCGCGCGCCGGGGGCAGCGGGCCCTCCGCGTCCAGCTGCTCGGCGAGGGAGACGCCGCGGACCAACTCCATGACGACCCACGGGCGTTGCTCGTCGGTGGCCACGTCGTACACGGTCACGACGTTGCGGTGCGTGACCCGCGCCGACGCCCACGCCTCCCGCTCCAGGCGCGCGTACATGCGCTGCACATCGGCGTCCGGGAGCCCGGCGGGCGCCCGCACCTCCTTCACGGCGACCTCGCGCCCGAGCACCTCGTCGCGGGCCCGCCACACGGTGCCCATGCCGCCTTCGCCGAGGGGGTCGAGCAGTCGGTACCGTCCGGCGACCACACGCTCAACCACGGGCGCCCCCATTCGTGGGAAGACAAGCAAGCGCGGCACGACAAGTCTGAACAAAAGTAGCTCAACCGAGCGCCGTTGCCGCCCCCCTGAACACCAATCCGCAGCCGAGGGCCACGACGACGAACGCGGAACCGAACGGCACCGCGCGGCTCAGACCACGGCGTAAGAACGCGGCGAGCGGTCCGCGTCCGGGGCGCGGGAGATCGGCGAGCGCCTGCGCGATCCGGCCGCCGACCCGCACCACCGTGAAGCCGACGGCGGTGAGGGTGAGCGCGAGCCCGGCACCGTAACCGAACACCAGCAGCAGGCCGAACCACGCCTTGCCGAGCGCGGAGGCGCCGACGAGCACGACGACCGCCGAGGGGCTGGGCACGAGACCTCCGGCGAAACCGAGGAACAGCGTTCCGCGGAGGGTGGGTTGAGGCATGGGGTGTGCATGGGGGTGCGGGTGGGCGTGGCCGTGCCCGTGGTCATGCGTGTGTCCGTGGTCGTGCCCGTGGTCGTGCGTGTGCGCCCGTGCCGCCGCGCGGTACCGCCACGCCCTGCGCAGCAGGCCCACCCCGGCCGCCGTGACCAGCACACCGCTCGCCAGGCCCAGCCAGGCGATCACGGAGGGCGCGGCCGCGGATCCTGCCGTCACGAGGACGCCGAGCGCGATCACGCCGAGGGTGTGGGTGACCGTCACGGACGCGGCGAGCGGCAGTACGTCGCGCAACCTGGCCCGGCTGCGGGCCGCCGCGGCCGCGGCCATCAGGGTTTTCCCGTGGCCGGGCGCGAGCGCGTGCAGCGCGCCGAGGAACAGCGCGATGCCGAGGGCCAACGCCGCGAAGCCGGGGCCGAGTTCGTGCCGCGACACCAGATTGGTGAGGGCCTCGGTCCAGCGGTCGGCGCCGCGCGGGAGGACCTCGGATCCGGCCGCACCGCCTCCCGCGGCCGGGGCCGCCGGGCCGCCGGGCGCGGCCGTGACCTCGGCGGAGGTCCGGTTCGGGGGAGAGGACAGCAGGTCCTTCGGGTAACGCGTCAGGCGGGCGGACGTCGATGTGGTCGGCACATTCGACGCCGTCAGCGTCGTCCGGTCGCCGCGCGCCGTGATCTCGCGCCAGCCCGGGCCCTCAGCGGCGCCGGTGCGCAGCTCGACGCGGACCTTGTCGCCGTCCTGCGCGCGCGGCAGCGGAGCGGTGAACGCGCACTCCACGCGCAGCGTCCTGAGCCCCGCCTGGCCGGGGCGGAGCACCGCGTCGGCCGTACGCACATCGAGGGCGGCCCGACGCCCGTCGACGTCGGTCTCGGTGCGCCGCGCGGCGCTCGTGCAGCGTTCCTTCGCCCACGACTCCCGCCCCCGCGCGTCGAGTTCGGGCCGCACCTGCTGCGTCGGGATCTCGGCCAGGTCCTCCACGTGGTCCACGCGCAGGGCGCCGGGGCGCACCAGCAGCCCGTCGTAGTGGTTGACGGTGAAGTTGCCGAGCGGGTGCGCGGAGGCCTGCGGGGACGCGGCCAGGAGGAGCCCGACCGTGGCGGCGCCCAGCGCCGTGGGCAGGACGACGTACCGCTTCCAGCGCCTCATCGCGAGGCCCCCTTGTCATCGGACCCCGCCAGGGCCGCCCGCGCCGCCTTCGCGCCCAGCGGCGAGAATCCGGGGTTGCGGTCCAGCGCCTCGCGCAGCAGCTCGCGGCCCTCGGAGCGGTCGCCCGCGGCCAGTTCGATCACGCCCCGGTGGTAGAGGAACGCGGCCTCGCCGAAGCCGGTCGCCGTGGCCCGCCGCGCGTACGGCAGCGCCTCCTTGTCGCGGCCGGCCACGTGCAGCGCCCAGGCGAGCGCGTCCGCCGTGTGCACGGTGTGCCGGCGCTGCCACTCGGCGCGCGCCGCCCTGAGGCCCGCGGCCCGGTCGCCGTGCTCCGTCGAGGCGAGCGCGATGTCGAGGTCGACGTCGACGCCGCCCGCGCGGGCGAGCCGCAGCCAGGTGCCGACGAGGGCGTACTGCCGCTTCGCGGCCCTGTCCTCGCCGCGCGCCTCGTAGAGCTCGCCGAGCTCCACCAGCGCGCTCGGCAGCGGGGCGCGCGCGACGACGGCCTTCAGGTCGTGGATCGCGCCCGCCGTGTCCCCGCTCGCGGCCCGCGCCCTGCCGCGCCCCTCCAGGGCGGCGACCGCGTCCGGGTCCGCGCGCAGCGCCGTCGCGTAATGGCGCAGGGCGGTCTTGTACTCGCCCTGGCGCCAGGCGAGTTGGCCGAGCGACGTCGCCACGTACGACACGTCGCCGGGTGCCGTGGCCGAGGCGAGGGCCCGCTCCAGGACCTTGCGTGCGGTGGTGGCGTCGCCGCGCAGCTCGTGTACGTATGCGAAGCGGGTGAAGGCCGGGATGCCGGGGCGGCGCGAGTCCGCCTCGTCGGCGGCCTTCGACGCGGCCCGGTAGTCGCCGAGTTCGACGAGCGCGTCGACGCGCAGGGCGAGGGCCGCCTCGCTGTACGGGTTGACGGCGAGGGCCCTGCGGGCGTGGCGCAGCGCGCCGTCGAAGTCGTGCCGGGCCGCGGCGAGCGCGGCCCGCCCGGCGAGCGCCGGGTCGTTGCCGGGCCGCAGCTTCAGGGAGCGGGCCAGCGCGCGCCCGGCCTGCGGGTAGCGGGACGGGTCCGCGCTCACCCGGGCCTGCTCGACGTACGCGGTGCCGAGCGAGGCCCACGACGCGTAGTCCTTGGGCCGGGCCTTCAGATGTTTCTGCAGCTCGGCGACGCCCCGGTCGAGATCGCCGGAGGCGAGCCGGGCCGGTGCCGGGTTCGGGACGCTCCCCGTGGTCACGGCCTTCGGCGGGGAGCCGTCGTCGGCGACCAGGGCGCCCGCGGTGACGGCGAGGGCGAGCGCGGCGCCCAGGGCGAGCAGCCGCCCGAGCCCGGACGCCCTGATCCCCTTGCTGAACAAGGCCTGCATGCGCGCTCCTTGGGACGTGGTGGCGAGGGACGAGTGGGAGGCGCGGCCCGCGGTGTGGAGGATCAGGCACGCGGGCCGCGCCGGTTCAGCGGGGACGGTTCACATGGAGAACGGCGGATTGAACCGCGCCCGCCGCCTGCTCCGGCCGCGCCACCACACGAGCCCGGTGCCGATGAGCAGGAATCCGGCGCCGGCCGCCGCGGCGGAGGCCAGCACGAGGGTGTTGTCGTCGCCCGAGCCGGAGTTCACCGAGCTGCCGGTGAGCTGGTCGCGGACCTCGGTGTCGCTCTGCGACTTGGTCTTGGCGAGCGGCCCGCGCGAACCCTCCGTGGGCAGCGCCACGTACGGGAACGACGACTCGAACTTCTTGTCGTTGGCGTCGACGGCGTCGCCCAGGTCGTTCTTCTTGCCGAGGAGCTCGCCCTCGACGACCTGGAGCTCGGCGTCCACGACGTCGTCGGCGAGCCGGCGCCCGTTCGGGAAGCCCGCCTTGTCGCCCTCCAGCACGCCGAGCCGCTTCGGTGAACTCGTCGGCGGGATCGACGTGTTGAGGCGCAGCATCTCCGAGGGGCGCACGCCCGGCGGCTGGTTGAGGCCCTTCACGCCCTTCAGGAAGACGTCCACCAGGTCGTTGCGCGGTGTCTTCGGAGCCTTGATCTTGTAGATCGACTCGATCAGCTTCGGCAGCTCGGGCTCGGTCACGAACGGCAGGAACTGGGCGTCGTTCCACGGCGAGGACGCGTTGAAGCGGTCCTTGACCTTCTGCGGGTTCACCACCTCGTTGACCAGCGGGCTGCCGAGCCGTGAGACCTGCGTCCAGTCGCCCTGCGCGTCCTTGCGGGAGGTCGTCGACCACACGCCGATGGTCGGCTGGTCCTTCGACTCCGTCAGGAACGCGGTGGGCACCTGGAGGGCGACCGTGTTCACGTTGTAGCCCTTGAGCGTGTCCCGGCCGACCTCCGAGAGGTTCCCGCCGTACAGCAGGTCGAAGACGCGCAGGTCGAGGAAGAAGGGGTCGTCGGCCTGGCCCACGTAGGAGGTGACGCCGCCGCCGACCTTCTTGACCGCCTGGTCGCGCAGCTTCTTGTAGTCGGGCATCGACGCCTTGCCGACGTTCGACGGCGCCACCGGCTGGTCGTCGGCGATCTTCGACTTGGAGACGATCTTCTGGTCCTTCAGACGCAGCAGGTCGATGTCGTAGGTCTGCGTGACGTTGAGGTTCGGGTCGTCGAGGCTGTTCACCGGGCCGGTGTTGTAGAGGAACGTGTTCCCGTTCTTGGTGTGGGTCTTGAAGGTCCACCGGTACAGCAGATCGCCCTGCGCGTCGCCGTCGCTGTCGATGTGCAGGTCGTAATGGGCGTCCTCGGGGAACGGGTAGAAGTTCGGGCCGCCCGCGGGCTCCTCGAAGGGGGTCCAGTTGGCCACCAGGGTCGTGGTGTCCGGCTTGTCGGGGCTCACGAACGCGTACACGTCGGTGTTGTCGTACTGGGGCTGGCCGGAGATCAAGGGGGCCTCGCGGTGGCTGGAGGCCTCGGCCCGCTGGGGGCCGACGCCGGTCGCGCCGGCGGCCGCGAGGCCGCCCGCGGCGAGGCCGCCGCAGACCAGGAGCGCCAGGCCCTGGCGCCGCATCCGCACGCGGGGTGTGCCGCGTGCCATGTCGGGGCTTGCCGAAGCCGGTGTCTTCGATGGCTTCGCTGACTGAGAGGTCATGGGTCCGTCCTCACGCGGTCCGTGCACGAAGTGCGGTTGACGCCAAGCCATTCGGCGCGCCGCGCCCGGCGGATTGGTCGGCCGCCGATTGGGCGGCGGACCCCCGGCCGCCCGTACTTCCCTCACGAAACCTCGCGGCGCCCCCGATCCGGACCGGGCCCGGCCGCGAACCAGGTAGTGGGGGCGGCGCGGCACCGGGCCGCGCGCCGCCGAGCGGGAGGGGAACCGATGCGGGCGGACAAATTGCTGCCGATGGTCGGGCGGGGCGACGTACGGGCGTACGAGGAGCTGTACGAACTGGTGTCGGGCACGGTGTACGGGCTCGTGCTGCGGGTCCTTCGTGACCCCGCGCAGTCCGAGGAGGTCACCCAGGAGGTGTTCCTCGAGCTGTGGCGGGACGCGGCCCGCTTCGACCCGGGCCGGGGCACCGCGATGGCCTGGGTGCTCACCCGCGCCCACCGCAGAGCGGTCGACCGGGTGCGCCAGGCCCGCGCGTCCAGGGAGCGCGAGGCGCGGGCCGCCAGCCGCTGGCACCGCACCGCCTTCGACGAGGTCGCCGAGCAGGTCGAGACGAACCTGGACCGCGAGTGGGTGCGCCGCTGCCTTGAAGGCCTCACCGACCTCCAGCGCTCCTCCGTGACCCTCGCCTACTACGAGGGCTACACCTACCGGGAGGTCGCGCAACGCCTCTCGGTCCCGCTCGGCACCGTCAAGACGCGGATGCGCGACGGGCTCACCCGGCTGCGCGCCTGCCTGGGGGACGCCGCATGAACCTCCGTACCCGACTGCCCCACCGGCCGCGTTCCCTCGTGGCGCCCTACGCCCTCGACGCCCTGGAGGACCGCGAACGCGCCCGCTTCGAGCGGCACTTGAAGCGCTGCGACGCGTGCGCCGAGGAGGTGCGCGCGCTCACGGAGAGCTCCGTGCGGCTCGCCTGCTCGGCCGCCGTCGCGCCGCCCAGCGCGCTGCGCGAGCGGGTCCTGGCCGCCGTACGACGCACCGAGCAGGTCACGGTGGAGCCGCGGGCCCGCGTCGCACCACGCGCGCGTGGGCTGCTGATTCCGCTCGGCGTGGCCACCGGGGCGGGCGCGCTCACCGTGGCCGCGCTCTTCGCCGTGCAGCTGGAGCGCACCTCGGACCGGCTCGACGCACAGCGGGCCGCCTCGCGCGAGGTGGCGCGGGTGCTCGCGGCGCCGGACGCCGGCGCGGTGCGCGCGGACGGCCTGAACGTGGTCGCGTCGCCGGAGCGGGGCAGCGCCGTGATCACTGTCACAGGTCTCCAGTCGCCGCCCCGGGGGCGGGTCCACCAGCTGTGGCTGATGGAGCCCTCGGCGCCGCCCCGTTCCCTCGGTCTGCTGCCCGACGGCGGCTCCGACACGCCCGTGGTGGCCACCGGCTTGACTCCGGACGCCTCCTCACTCGCTGTCACGACCGAGCCGGACGGCGGCTCAGAACGGCCCACAGGAGCCCCACTTGTCCAACTCGCCCTGGAATCGGTCGGATTCGGAGAGTGATCGCTTTCGAACCGTCAACCCCCTTACGAGGGAGGTGAATGCTGCGACCGGGATACACGAGTGCCGCGCTGGGGCGATAGGGTTAACCTGCCCGGGCCGGGTGCCCTCGTACGGGTGGGGAGTGACATGGAACAGATAACAGTGCGCAGCAGGCCGCGAGTGCCTGCGATCACCTGCGGGAACAGTGCGACCAGTTCGCGTCTCGACCGCCATCTCTCGGTGCTCGGCGGCCCTGCCGTCCCGCAGCGCGAGACGATGGAGGCGACGTCACTGATGCGCGAGCTGACCACGCGTGACACGGCGCACGAGCGCAGCGGAAGGCGCGCACGCGTGCGGAGGGTCTCCCTCTTCGCGCCGCTGCGGCGGCTGACCCGCTCGCTTTTCGGCGGCCACTAGAAAGCGGCCGACCCAGCAAGAGACAAGGCCCGTATCGCGCCTCCGCGCCGTCCGGTGCACCGCCGCGCATCACAGCGACCGTCATCCCCACGGCACGCGGCGGACACTCCGGCAAGGAGGACGATGCGGGCCTTTGTCGTGCGCGTGCGCCCGCACGTCGCGTAACGCCCTTGTCACGCACGGATGTTGACGGGGCAACCTCCAGGGTTCAGTGTGGCGCGTGATCGTCGTTGGCAGTTACAGCTACACCCACCTCACCCCCGGAGGTTCGCGTGTGTGACCTGCACGACCACCACGAGCACGAGATGCCCGACACCGGCACCGGGCCGCAGATCAGCAGACGCCGCATCATGCAGATGCTCGGCGCCGCCGGAGTGACCACCGCCGCGATGACCGCCCAGGCGGACCCGGCGATGGCCGCCGCGGCGGACGGCGCGGACGCGGCGCCTCTCGAATACAAGGCCCCTGAAGGACTCGCCGAGGACAGCCCGGCCAAGGCCGCCGCCCTCGGCTGGATCGGCGCCAACAGCTCCCGCATCACCGGCCTGAACGAGGAGATCTGGGAGCACGCCGAGCTCTCGCTGCGCGAGTGGAACTCCTCGCTCGCCGAGGCCGGCTTCCTCGAACAGGCCGGATTCGACGTGAAGTTCGGCACGGCCGGCTTCCCGACCGCGTTCACCGCGACCTTCTCGTACGGCAGCGGCGGTCCGGTGCTCGGGTTCAGCGGCGAGTACGACGCGCTGCCCGGCCTCTCCCAGAACAAGGGCGTCGGGCACCACGACCCCCGCGAGTACATCCACGACCCCTTCGCCCCGAGCTACGGCCCGGGGCACGGTTGCGGGCACAGCGCGCTCGGCACCGCGGCGGCTGCCGCTGCCGCCGCCGTCGCCCAGGCCGCGAAGAAGCACAAGCTGCCCGTCACCGTGAAGTTCTTCGGCTCCACCGCCGAGGAGACCCTGATCGGCAAGACGTACGCGGTCAGCAAGGGCGTGTACGAGGGGCTCGACGCCTTCCTCGACTGGCACCCCTCCACCGCGAACGCCACCGGCTGGGGCACCAGCAACGCCATGACCGCCGTGACCTTCACCTTCCTCGGTGTGGCCGGGCACGGCGGCACCCCGCTCGGCAACAAGTCCGCGCTCGACGCCGCCGTGATGATGGCGACGATGTCGGAGTTCCTGCGCGAGGAGAACATGGCGCCGAGCGCCCGCCTGCACTGGGTGATCAACAACGGCGGCGACATCCCGAACGTCACCCCGGAGATCGCCGAGATCAGCTACTACGTGCGCGAGGGCAGCACCGCCCGCGTCCAGGTGCTGCTCGACAAGGTGATCGCGATCTCCGAGGCCGCCGCCAAGGCCTCGCAGACGAAGGTCCAGCACCGCATCACCTCGGCCTGCTGGAACCAGCTGCCGTCCAAGTCCTTCGCGGAGCTGCTGCACGACAACATGCGGCAGATCGGACCGCCGAAGTTCACTGCGGAAGCACACCAGTTGGCGAAGGACCTGCAGAAGTCCCTGGGGCTCCCCGAGGCCGGAATGCACGACAAGGTCGCCGAACTCAAGCCGCCGGACCCGGTGTTCCTCGGCGGCGGCTCCACCGACGTCGCGGACATCAGCTGGAACGTGCCGACCGTCTCGATGGGCGCCGCGCTCGCCCCGATCGGCGGCAAGTTCCACACCTGGTCCACGGCCGCCTGCGCGGCGGCGGCGCCCGGCCAGGCCGCGGTGCTCGCCGCCGCGAAGTACCTGGCCGCCACCGCCGTCGACCTGATCACCCAGCCGGAGCGGCTCAAGGCCATCAAGGACGAGTTCAAGGACCGCACCAAGGACGTCGAGTGGAAGACGGCGATCCCCGACGGCTATGAGCCGCCCATGTACGAGCCGCCGCAGTGGTTCCTGAAGAAGACCGGGCAGAAGTGGCCGCCGAGCAACATCACCTGGCCGCCGAAGCGGGTCGTGTCCCAGGAGAAGTTCTCCTCGCTCGGCCCGGCGTTGGAGCCGCAGAAGTAGGCACGGGAGGTCCGTTCACCGTCCGCCGTGCGTGCAGCGGCGGACGGCGAGCGGCACGCACACCGCGAGCAGTACGGCACACCACGCCAGGGAGCCCGCCACCGGGTGCGTCACCGGCCACGCGGCGCCGTGCGGCACCGGCGCGTTGCCGAACAGGTCGCGGACGGCCGTGGCCACCGCGCTGATCGGGTTCCACTCGGCGACCGTGCGCACCCAGCCCGGCATCCCGTCGGTCGGGATGTACGCGTTCGACAGCAGCGGCAGCATGAAGGTCGCGCTGCCGAGCTGCCCCGCCGCCTCCTCGCTCCCCGAGGCGAGGCCGAGCAGGATCCCCACCCAGGTCGTCGCGAACCGGAAGAGCAGGAGCAGCCCGAACGCCCCGAGCGCGCCCGGCAGTCCGCCCTCGATCCGCCACCCCATCGCGAGCCCCACGAGCACCAGCGGGACGAGCCCGACCGCCGTCGTCAGCAGATCGGCGACGGCCTGCCCGAGCGGCACCGCCGCCCGGCTCATCGGCAGCGTCCGGAAGCGGTCCATCACGCCCCGGTGCGAGTCCTGGGCGGCGCCGAACATCCCGTTCATGATCCCGCCCGCCGCGGTGGCGACGAGCATGCCCGGCACCAGGAACGCCCGGTAGTCCGAGCCCGGCATGGCGAGCGCCGAGCCGAAGACGTAGCCGAAGAACAGCAGGAACACGATCGGCATCGTCTGCGTCATGATCAGGATCGCCGGGGCGTGCCGGACGCGCTGGAGGTGCCGGCCGAGCATGGCGGTTCCGTCGTAGAGGATGGCGGTGCTCATGCGGCGACCTCCTGGGTCTCGTGGCCGGTGACGGTGAGGCGCAGGAACACCTCGTCGAGGGTGGGCGGGCGCAGCGTCGCGTCGAGCAACGGGACGCCGGACGCGTCGAGTTCGCGGACGACGCGGGGGAGCGTGACGGCCGGGTCGAGGACGACGGCGCCCACGGTGCGGCGCTCGGCGTCCACCTCGGGGCGGGCGCCGGTGAGCTGGTCGAGGACGACGGCGGCCGCGTGCAGCGCCTGCTCGCCCGCGTCCTGCGCCACGGCCACCTCCGCGTAGTGGCCGATCTGCGCCTTGAGCTCGGCGGGCGTGCCCGAGTGGGCGGCGCGGCCCCCGTCGATCAGCACGATGTCGTCGGCGAGCTGGTCCGCCTCCTCCAGGTACTGCGTGGTGAGGACGACGGTCGTGCCCTCGCGGGACAGCTCGCGCACGGCCTCCCAGATGCCGTTCCTGCTGTGCGGGTCGAGCCCGGTCGTCGGCTCGTCGAGGAAGAGTACGGCGGGCCGGGTGATCAGGCTCGCGGCCAGGTCGAGGCGGCGGCGCATGCCTCCGGAGTACGTACGGGCCGGGCGGTCGGCGGCCTCGGTCAGCTCGAAGCGCTCGATCAGCTCGTCGGCGCGGGTCCTGGCGCCCGGCGCGCGCAGCAGGCGGGCGAACAGGCGCAGGTTCTCGCGGCCGGTGAGGTCCCCGTCGACCGAGGCGTACTGGCCGGTGACGCCGATGCGGCGGCGTACCTCGTGCGGCTCCGCGGTGACGTCGTGCCCCGCGACACGCGCGGTGCCGGCGTCGGGGCGCAGGAGCGTCGTGAGCAGCCGGACGGCGGTCGTCTTGCCCGCCCCGTTCGGCCCGAGCAGTCCGCACACCGTGCCCTCGCGGACCGCCAGATCCAGGCCGCGCACGGCGTGCACGGCCTTCGGTCCCTTGCCGAAGCGCTTCTCCAGACCTTCACTAAGTACAGCGTACGTAGAAGTCATATGGCCCCACCGTAGCGCACTACGTACGGTGTACGTAACTAGGATGGTGCGCGAGGTGATGATCAATGGCGGGCCGAGCGGTCGAACCCGAAGTGATCTGGGCGCGCCCCGAGCGCGCCGGGCGGGGGCCGAGGCCCGCGCACAGCAGGGCCGACATCGCGGCGACGGCGGTCCGCGTCGCCGACACCGAGGGCATCGACGCGGTGTCCATGCGGAAGGTCGCCGCCGAGCTGGGCATGGGCACGATGTCGCTGTACAACTACGTGCCGCGCAAGGAGGACCTGTACGAGCTGATGGTCGACGCCGTCAGCGCCGAGTACGAGTTCCCCGAGCCGAGCGGCGACTGGCGGGCGGACGTCCTCGGGCTCGCCCGGCAGGCGCGGGCGCTGATGCACCGGCACCCCTGGATGCCGGGCCTGATGTCACCGGTCTACGGGTTCAGCCCGAACGCGCTGGCATATCTGGAGTACTGCCTGACCTGCCTCGACCCGCTCGATCTGCCGTACGGCACGAAGATGGAGCTGGTCGCGGCGGTGACCAGCGTGGTCACGACGTACGTGGCCAACGAGATCGCCACGGCCGAGCGCACCCGTTCCCTGCCGTGGAGCGCCGAGAAGGAGCAGGCGGTGCGGATCGCGTACCTGGGTGAGCAGGTGGCCTCGGGCAAGTACCCGCGCCTCGCGGCGTCGTTCGCCGAGGACGCGGGCCCGATCGACCTGGAGGCGGTGTTCGAGCGGGCGCTGAGGCGGACGCTGGAGGGGTTCGCGGCGGAGTAGCGTGCCCGTCCCGCCGGGTCACAGGATCGCGAACTGGCCGCCGGGGCCCTCCTCCTGGTGGTCCAGGACCGAGGCGGGGCGGTGTGCCGCGTCGGGGACGGGGAGGACGTGGGCCCGCTCCAGGTCCTTCGACGTCATCGGGTCCGCGAGCACGGCCTCCCGCAACTCCTGCTGCCGCGGGCCGAGTTCCGCGAGCAGCGTCAGGACCGTGACGAGTTCCAGGAGCTGCGAGGTCCACGGCTGCGGCCAGGTGGCCGGGCGCAGCGCCGCGAGCGTGCCGGGCTCGGCGGGCTCGGTGCGGCGCGCGAACCACTGTTCCAGGACCCGGACCCCGCTGACGTGGAAGTCCCAGGCCGCCGCGGGGACCGGGGAGACGCGTCCCTCGCCGACGAGCAGGGCCTCCTCGTCCCGGTCGTAGCGGATCTCCGTCGGCCGGGCCGGCAGCGGGGCGCGTACGTACGGGCGGCGGCCGCCGGGCAGCTTGGGGCGCTCGGCGTCCGTGCCGCGCCGCTCCAACCACAGCACACGGCGGCCCAGTTCGACGCCGCGCGCCCATACGCCGGGGTCGTCCGGCAGCGGCACGCGGACGTCGGGGGAGCCGTCGCGGGCGCCCGCCGCCAGGATCCACGCGAACAGGTCGGGCGCCGTCACCTCCCGGTCGTACGTCCCGGAGAGGTGGGTGAGCAGGCCCGGCGCCACGTTCGGCTCCGTGCCGCCGGGGCGGCGGTACAGCGGGCGGATGCGGCCGGGCCTGCCCGCGGGGGAGCGGCCCTCCGGGAGCACGGCGGACGCGAGCAGTGCGGGGCCGCCGGCGTCGGGCACGTGGCCCTGCTCGACCAGGAAGAGCTGCCGGTCGTCCGCGACCCGCCACAGTTCGGGCCGGGCCGCGTCGATCAGGCGCTGGTCCGGGATGAGCCACTGCTCGTCGAACGGGCCGTGCAGCAGCGGTACGGGTTCCGGGCAGGGGCCCTCCGCGTGCGCGAGCGGCTCCGTGCCGGTGCGCTGGCCAGGGAGCTGGGCGGCGGCGGTGTGCAGGGTGCGGGCACGGGAGGGTTCGAGGAGCGTGCTGCGTTGTGCCTCGTCGGCCTGGACGAATGTGTTCCAGCGGGACTTCAGGGTCGCGGCGTCCGGTGCGACGGGCCAGCCGCGGCCCGTGCGCAGCGGCGCGACGGACCAGGGCATGAGCTCCGCCAGGAGCGGGTCGTTCGTCACGCCCGGCATGGTACGTCCCCCTCTTGCGCGGCACCGTGGTTGCGCTCCCGGGGCGCCGCCCCGGACCCCGCGGGCTCTCGTCCACAAAGCGGGGCTTGATGTGCCTAGTCCGCGTCCAACGTCACCGTGAACGAGAAGCGGTCTCCCCGGTAGTGGATGACCGCCACGTCCAGCACCCTGCCCTCCTCGTCGTACGTCACACCCGTGTAGTGCAGGATCGGGCTCAGGAGGGGGACTTCGAGGAGGCGGGCCGTCTCCGGGTCCGCGAGGCGCGCCTGGACCGAGTCCGTGATCCGGCTGATGCGCACGCCGACCACGTCCCGCAGCACCTTCGTCATCGGCCACCGCTCCAGGTCCGCGAGGTCGACGCGGGCGCCGATGTCGGGCCGCAGGTAGTTGCGGGCATGGTTCGTCGGCTCGCCGGTCTTCTCGTCGGAGCGCAGCCGGTGGTACGTGGGGACGGACCCGGCCCCCGGGAAGTGCTCGGCGAAGGCCACGGGCACCGGCACCGTGTCGTGGTCGAGCAGCCGCGTCGTCATGCCGGACTGCTGCGCGACGATCGCGTCGACCGAGCCGAGCAGGCGCACCGGCGCGCCCTGCTGGGCATCCGGCTCGATGAACGTGCCGCGGCGCCGGTGCCGCGTGATGAGCCCCTCGTCCTCCAGTTCCTTGAGCGCCTGACGCATGGTGAGCACGGAGACCCCGTAGTGCCCCGCGAGTTGCTCCTCGGTGGGCAGGCGCAGCGGGTCCTGCGGCGATCTTCCGAGTATCGAGGCGCGCAGGGACTGCGACACCTGATACCAGAGCGGCAATTTGCGGTTCAGGACGATCGAGTCCGGGGCGAATGACGTCACGGGTTATCCGTACCGGTCGCGGGGGGAGTGGTGCAATGCGGCGACCATGGGGTCTATCCGCGGAAGTGGCGTTCCAGTCCGCGCCACACGTCGTCGTAGCCGCGCTGGAGGTGCTCTGCCGTCGAGGCGTGCGGGGCGAGGGTGACGGGCCAGCGCGTCTCGAACATGAACGCCAGGCCGTCGTCCACCTTCTGCGGCTTCAGCTCGGCGGCGCTCGCCCGGTCGAACGTGTCCCGGTCGGGGCCGTGCGCCGACATCATGTTGTGCAGGGAGCCGCCGCCCGGCACGAAGCCCTCGGCCTTCGCGTCGTAGGCACCCTCGATGAGCCCCATGTACTCGCTCATCACGTTCCGGTGGAAGTACGGCGGCCGGAACGTGTCCTCGCCCACCAGCCAGCGCGGCGCGAAGACGACGAAGTCGACCCCGGCCAGGCCCGGCGTGTCCGAGGGGGACGTCAGCACCGTGAAGATCGACGGGTCCGGGTGGTCGTACGAGATCGTCCCGATGACGTTGAAGCGGCGCAGATCGTATACGTACGGGACGTGGTTGCCGTGCCAGGCGACGACGTCGAGCGGGGAGTGGTCGTACGTCACGGTCCAGAGGTTTCCGCAGAACTTGTTGACGACCTCGACGGGGCCCTCGGCGTCCTCGTACGCGGCGACCGGCGCCCTGAAGTCCCGTGCGTTCGCCAGGCCGTTGGCGCCGATCGGGCCGAGGTCGGGGAGCTGGAACGGGGCGCCGTAGTTCTCGCAGACGTACCCGCGGGCCGTCTCGTCGAGGAGTTCCACCCGGAAGCGGACGCCGCGCGGGATCAGCGCCACCTCGTTCGGCTCGACGGCGAGCACCCCGAACTCCGTGCGCAGCAGCAGTCCGCCGCGCTCCGGGACGATCAGCAGCTCGCCGTCCGCGTCGCTGAACACCCGGTCCAGCATGGGGGAGTTGGCGTGGTAGAGGTGCACGGCCATGCCGGTGCGCTGCGTCGCGTCGCCGTTGCCGCCGAGGGTCCACAGGCCGGCCAGCCAGTCCGTGCCGGGCGCGGGCTCCGGCAGCGGGTTCCAGCGGCGGCGGTTGGGGTCGGGGGCGGTCTCGGTGAACGGGGCCGTGCGCACCGCCCCGTTGTCGACACGGGTGAACTCCGGGTGGGCCGCCGACGGGCGGATCCGGTACAGCCACGAGCGGCGGTTCTGCGCCCGCGGCTCGGTGAACGCGGTGCCGCTGAGCTGCTCCGCGTACAGGCCGAGCGGTGCGCGCTGCGGCGAGTTGCGCCCCTCGGGCAGGGCTCCCGGCACGGCTTCGGAGCCATGCTCGTTCCCGAAGCCGGAGAGGTAGGTCAGCCCCTCGGCGGTCTTGCGTACGTCCCCGCTCATCATCGCTCCCTGGTCAATGATTCCTATGCAACACCGTAGGATTCGCGGGTGCGCGGCGCAAGACACCGCCGTCCTCCGGATGGCCGACGCGCGGCGGTACCAGCGGCCGAGCGGCGGCCCGCGGGCGTCCTCCCCGCGAGGGATCCGCCGGAGCCGACGGTCCTCTACCGTCCCGGACATGCCCACCTTCCCGTCGCTCCGTGCGGCCGCCGCGGCGCTGCTGATCTGTGCCCTGATCGCGAGCGCGGCCGGCTGCGGGGAGGGCGGCGACGGCCCGCGGTCCGCCGGAGAGGTCCTCTCCCGCACCGACGGCGCGGGCCACCACTTCCGCCGGATACCCGAGAAGGGCGCTCCCGAGATCGGCCTGATCGTGAAGCCGCGGACGGGCCCCGCGGGCGGCTGGGAGGTCCGCGTCTGGGTGCGCCGCTTCCGCCTCAGCCCCCACGGCACCCCGGCCCGCGCCGCCCTCGGCCGCGGGTACGCGCGGCTCTACCTCGACGGCCGCTGCCTCGCCCGCCTGCGCGCCGTCGACTACCGCCTCCCCGGCAGCCGTGTGCACCGCGGCACCCACCAGCTCACCGCCCGCCTCTACGCCGACGACCACACGGTGTGGGCCGTCGCGGACAAGCCCGTCCAGGCCACCGCGGACCTGACCGCGTCCCCGTAGGGTGACCCGCATGGCCCACCCAACGTCCCTGCGCCGCACGCCCGTTCAGCGGCGCAGCGCCGAGCGTCTGACCCGGATCCTCGACGCCTGCGCCGAACTCCTCGACGAGACGGGCTACGACGAGCTGAGCACCCGCGCCGTCGCGCACCGCGCCGAGGTCCCCATCGGCTCGGTCTACCGCTTCTTCGGCAACAAGCGGGCCCTGGTCGACGCGCTGGCCGAGCGCAACCTGGAGCGGTACGTGCGGCGGGTCACCGCGCGCCTCGGGGACGTCCCCACCGGCGACTGGCGGGCCGCCATGGACGCCGTGCTCGACGAGTACCTCGCGATGAAGCGGACGGCGCCGGGCTTCTCCCTGGTCGACTTCGGCACCCAGCTCCCCGTGGGTGCCCCGGACGCCGACCCCAACCACCGCGTCGCCGACACCCTCACCGAACTCCTCGCCCCGCGCCTCGGCCGGACCCCCGACGCGGCCCTGCGCCGCGCGTTCCTGGTGGCCGTGGAGTCCGCCGACGCCCTGGTCCGGCTCGCGTTCCGGATCGACCCGGAGCGCGGCGACGAGGCGATCATCGCGGAGGTGCGGGAGCTGCTGCGGGCGTACCTGGCACGGGTGCTGGATTGAGGTATCCGCCGAGGTCTCCGCCGAGGTTTCCGCGCGAGACGGCTGTGACCTGGAGTTTTGCGCTTATTGCTCGCGTGTCAATGTCTTGTTAACGCTTGTTCGGCCCACCTAGCGTCTCGCTGGCTGCCTCCCCCACGGCGGCTGTTCGAAGGCGAACGTAGACGTGAGAGGGCCCTCCCCATGCTGACCATCCTCGGATTCGGGATGATCGCCACCTTCCTGGTGCTGATCATGATGAAGAAGGTGTCGCCCATCGCGGCGCTCGTGCTCATACCGGCGCTGTTCTGCGTCCTGGTGGGCCAGGGCGCCAAGCTGGGCGACTACGTGATCGCCGGCATCGGTGACCTGGCGCCCACCGCCGCCATGCTGATGTTCGCGATCGTCTACTTCGGCGTGATGATCGACGTCGGTCTCTTCGACCCGATCGTGCGCGGCATCCTGAAGTTCGCGAAGGCCGACCCCGTCCGGATCGTCGTCGGCACCGCCGTGCTCGCCGCGATCGTCTCGCTCGACGGCGACGGCTCGACCACCTTCATGATCACCGTCTCGGCGATGTACCCGCTGTACAAGCGCCTGAAGATGAGCCTCGTCGTGATGACGGGTGTGGCCGCGACGGCCAACGGCGTGATGAACACGCTGCCGTGGGGCGGCCCGACGGCCCGCGCCGCCACCGCGCTGAAGGTGGACGCCAGCGACATCTTCGTGCCGATGATCCCGGCGCTCGGCGTCGGACTGCTCTTCGTGTTCGCCCTCGCGTACGTGCTCGGGCGCCGGGAGCGCAAGCGGCTCGGCTACCTCTCCCTGGACGAGGACGTCACGGTCACCGAGACCGTCGAGGAGAAGGTGCTCGTCGGCGCGGGCGCAGGCAGCGGCAGCAAGGGGGCCGGCGCCGGTGGCGGTTCCGCGTCCGCCCCCTCGTACGAGAACGAGGAGGGCGAGACCTTCTCCGGGCTCGACCCGAACCGGGCCACCCTGCGCCCCAAGCTCTACTGGTTCAACGCGCTGCTCACGGTGGTGCTCCTGGCCTCCATGATCATGGAACTCCTGCCGATCCCGGTCCTGTTCATGCTCGGCGCCGCGCTCGCGCTCTCGGTCAACTACCCGCACATGGCCGACCAGAAGGCCCGGATCGGCGCGCACGCCGAGAACGTCCTCAACGTCGCGGGCATGGTCTTCGCCGCCGCCGTCTTCACGGGTGTGCTGCAGGGCACCGGCATGGTCGACCACATGGCGAAGTGGGTCGTGGGCGGCATCCCCGACTGGATGGGCCCGCACATGGCACTCGTGACGGGCGTGCTGTCCATCCCGTTCACGTACTTCATGTCCAACGACGGCTTCTACTTCGGCATCCTCCCGGTGCTCGCCGAGGCCGGCAACGCGCACGGCGTCTCGACCCTCGAGATCGCCCGCGCCTCGCTCGCCGGGCAGCCGCTGCACATGTCGAGCCCGCTGGTCCCGGCGGTCTACGTGCTCGTGGGCATGGCTAAGGTCGAGTTCGGCGACCACACCAAGTTCACCGTGAAATGGGCGGCGTTGACCGCGCTGGTCGTCCTCGGCGCCGGTCTGCTGTTCGGAATCGTGTGACCCGATGAATCCCGAGAACCGATGAATCCCGTGACCTCATGAGCCGTGCCTGGCTGCTCCGCCTCGTCATCGCCTTCAGCTTCGCGCAGGGGGCGGTGTCGATGGCGCGGCCCGCGGTCTCCTACCGGGCCCTCGCGCTCGGCGCCGACGAGCGTGCCGTCGGCGTCATCGCGGGGGTCTACGCGCTGCTCCCGCTGTTCGCCGCCGTGCCGCTCGGCCGGCGCACGGACCACGGCCGGTGCGCGCCGCTGCTCCCGGTGGGGGTCGTCCTCATCGCGGGCGGCTGCGCGCTGAGCGGACTCGCCGACACCCTTGTGGCGATGGCCGCCTGGAGCGGCGTGATGGGGCTCGGGCATCTGTGCTTCGTGATCGGCGCCCAGTCGATCGTGGCCCGGCAGTCCGCGCCCGAGGACCAGGACCGCAACTTCGGCCACTTCACCATCGGCGCCTCCCTCGGCCAGCTCGTCGGGCCGATCGCCGCCGGTGCCCTCATCGACGGCCACGACATGGCGGGCACGAGCGCCCTCGCGCTCCTCGTGTCGGCGGGCGTCTGCGCGCTGGCCGTCACCTCGCTGTGGCGCATCGAGTCCCGGCGTACGCGGACGGGTTCGCGTACGAAGGAGGCCTCCAGGGTCCCCGTGCACCGCATCCTGCGCACCCGCGGCGTGCCCGGCGGCATCTTCATCAGCCTCGCCGTCCTGTCGGCCACCGACATCCTCACGGCGTATCTGCCGGTCGTCGGCGAGCACCGGGGGATCGCGCCGTCCGTGGTCGGCGTGCTGCTCAGCCTGCGCGCGGGCGCCACGGTCGCCTGCCGACTGGTCATGACCCCGCTCATCAACTGGCTGGGCAGGACCGCCCTGATCGCCACCACGTGCCTGCTCGCGGCGGTGCTGTGCGCGGGCATCGCGCTGCCCGTGCCGGTGTGGGCGCTCGCCGTGATGCTGATCGTCCTCGGCTTCTGCCTCGGCGTCGGCCAGCCGCTCTCCATGACCACGGTCGTCCAGGCCGCCCCCGCAGAGGCCCGCTCCACGGCGCTCGCGCTCCGGCTGACCGGGAACCGGCTCGGGCAGGTCGCGGCCCCGGCGTCCGCGGGTCTGATCGCGGGGGTCGCGGGGACGGCGGCGCCGTTCGTGATGCTGGGCGGGCTGCTGTTCGTGGCCGCCGGGCTCGGGGTCAGGGGCGGCCCCGGGCGCGGTTCGGTGCCCAAGAGGTCGTGGGTTCCCCGCCTGCGGCGACGCGAGAAGGAGCGCCAGCGGCACTGACCGGGCGCCCGGGGCCCTCGGCAGACGCCAGTACGCCTGCCCCTCCCTGACCTCTGGCCCCCTGGCCCCTGGACCCCTGAAACTAGCGACGCTAGTTTGGCTGGGCACGTACGTGACACCCCGCACTCGCTCAGGGAGTTGTGCTCATCATGGTCCGCGCCGCTGTACTGCCCGCCGTCGGCTCCCCGCTGGAGATCGCCGACATCGACCTGCCCGAACCGGGCCCCGGCCAGGTCCGGGTGCGGCTCGCCGCCGCCGGGGTCTGCCACTCCGACCTGTCCCTGACCAACGGCACCATGCGGGTCCCGGTCCCCGCGGTCCTCGGCCACGAGGGCGCGGGCACCGTCGTCTCCGTCGGCGAGGGCGTGACGCACGTGGTGCCCGGCGACGGCGTCGTCCTCAACTGGGCGCCCTCCTGCGGAAACTGCCACGCCTGCGGGCTCGGCGAGGTCTGGCTGTGCGCCAACGCCCTCGCGGGCGCGGCCGGCATCCACGCGAAGCGCGCGTCCGACGGCAGCGACCTGCACCCCGGCCTGAACGTCGCCGCGTTCGCCGAGGAGACGGTCGTCGCCGCGAACTGCCTCCTGCCGGTGCCGGACGGCGTCCCGCTCACCGACGCGGCCCTGCTCGGCTGCGCCGTGCTCACCGGATACGGCGCCGTGCACCACTCCGCGCGGGTCCGGGAGGGGGAGACCGTCGCGGTGTACGGCGTCGGCGGCGTCGGCCTCGCCACGCTCCAGGCCGCGCGCATCGCGGGCGCCTCTAAGATCATCGCGGTCGACGTCTCGCCGGAGAAGGAGGCCCTCGCGCGGGCGGCGGGCGCCACGGACTACGTGGTCGCGTCGGAGAACACGGCCCGCGAGATCCGCGGTCTGACCGGCAAGCAGGGCGTCGACGTGGCGGTGGAGTGCGTCGGCCGGGCCGTCACGATCCGTACCGCCTGGGAGTCCACCCGGCGCGGCGGCCGCACCACCGTCGTCGGCATCGGCGGCAAGGACCAGCAGGTCACCTTCAACGCCCTGGAGATCTTCCACTGGGGTCGCACGCTGTCCGGCTGCGTCTACGGCAACTGCGACCCGGCCCAGGACCTCCCGGTGCTCGCCGAGCACATCCGCGCGGGCCGCCTCGACCTGAGCACGCTGGTGACCGAGCGGATCGCGCTGGACGGGATCCCGGCGGCGTTCGACACCATGATGGCGGGCAAGGGCGGCAGGGCGCTCGTCGTGTTCTAGCCGTGCTTTTGGTGATGCCCCGCCGATGAGTTCCCGGCTGGCGGCCGGTCTGTAGGTGAAGAAGCCTGAAGTGCGGACCGGCGCGACCGGCACCGGCCATCGGAACGGGAACTCAGGAGGCACACCATGTCCGCCAGCATCCAGAAGATCCGCCCCTGCTTGTGGTTCGACGGCAAGTCGGAGGAGGCCGTCGACTTCTACATGTCGCTCTTCCCCGGCTCCGACTCCGAGGTCCTGGAGGTCCAGCGCTTCGGTGACGAGGGGTCCCAGGAACCCGGCTCGGGCGTCGTCGTGTCGTTCCGCCTCGCGGGCACCGAGTACCAGGCGCTGGACGGCGGCCCCGAGTTCAAGTTCAACGAGGCGGTCTCGTTCTCCGTCGACTGCGCCGACCAGGCCGAGGTCGACCGCCTGTGGGACCGCCTCACGGCGGACGGCGGCGAGGCGGGCCCGTGCGGCTGGTGCAAGGACAAGTACGGCCTGTCCTGGCAGATCGTCCCGCGCTGCCTGCCCGAACTCCTCGCGGCCCCCGACAAGGACCGGGCCGCGCGGGTCCTCGCCGCGATGATGAAGATGGGCAAACTGGACGTCGCGGCCCTCGAGTCGGCCTGACCCGCGGTTCGGGCATTCAAGCCCCTGCGGCGATTGAGCAGCGGGGTCCGGGGCGGAGCCCCGAGGCGTCGGCCACGGCGCCGCCTGCTCAATCGCCGCAGGGGCTTGATTGGGTCAACCGAGGGAACGACCTCGCAGCGACAAGGAACACCAGCGTGGTCAACGCGAACGGCCAGGTGAACATGTGGCCGCCGACCGGCGCGGCGAGCGCCCCGAACGCCGGAGCGCAAACGGTCGCGGCCACCGCCCCCGCGACGGCGTACGCCACCGTACGACGCGTGGCCTTCAGGAACACCCCGCAGAGCGCGAGCGCAACCAGCACCGCGTTGTACGCGGACGTGCCATCCGCGAGCTGCGCGGCCGGCTCGCCGAGGGCCCACGCGGTCGCCATGCCCGCGGCGTTCCCGAGGCAGGCCACGCCCGCGACGCGCGGCCCGGCCACCAGCAGCCCGGCGAGCACCAGCGCCCCCGCGTACCACTGCGGCATCAGGAAGATCTGGCCGAATCCGGCGAAGAACCCCCGGACGGCGTCGTCGAGTTGGATCCCGGTCCTGGCCCCGGACACCGCCCGCGGGAACGCGGCGATGCCGCCCCCGCCGGTCCACACCCGCGCGAACCCGGGCGCGGCCAGCGTGATGACGCTCGCCACGAGGCAGAACGGCAGCGTGAGGGCGGGCAGTCCCCACGCCCCGAGGGCCCGCCCCGCGGCGGCGGTGGCCACGGTCGCGGCGGCGCACCCGAGCAGGGCCACGAGCACCGAGGACAGTCGGTCGGGGTTGAGGAAGACGGCGCAGCTCACGCCCACGAGGCAGGCGTTGAAGCCCTCCATGCCGACCGTGAGCCGCTCCTTGTCCACGCCGAGCAGCGCCGCGACCAGCGTGCCGACGGCCGCGCCCCCGATCCCGTAGAGCCCGTACTCCCACCCCGCGGAGAACAGGGCGGCGGCGAACAGGACGCCGGTGAGTGCCCGCGGCAGGAACGTCACCTGCCCGATCCCGCGCAGCACGCGCAGCGCGAACTGTCTGCAATCGGTCGTCCAGCTCTGCCCGATTTCCTGGTGAATCGCGGCATCCGCCGACTGCGCCATGCGCCGCTCCCGTGTAACGAAGATGTTTCCCCGACCGGCGAATGTACGTTACAGCTACTTCCGGGAAAGCCCCTGGCCGGGGGCGGAAACGCGCCACGGCGACCGCTCAGCGCGGCGCCGCGACCCCCAGCTCGGCCCGCAGCGCCCGCTCCCCGGCCCCGGTCACCCGCACCGCCCGCTCGGAGCCGATCCGCTCGACCCAGCCCGCCGCGAAGGCGTGGGCGCACAACGCTGCGCCCGCCCGTCCGGCCAGGTGGAGCCGACGCTCAGTCCAGTCGAGGCAGCCGCGCGCCAGCGGCCTGCGCGGGCCGGGCTCCAGCGGCGCCCCGAGCGCCCGGAACCAGCCGTGGCCCGCGTCGGTGAGCGCAAAGGTCGACGAGTCGACTTCGGCCCGCAGCAGCCCGCGCTCGACCATCGCGTCGGTGACCGTGATCCCGAGCCGGCCCGCGAGGTGGTCGTAGCAGGTCCGCCCGCGGGCCATCGCGGTCCGCGCCGACGCCGCCCGCAGCGTGGGAGGCCGCTCGCCGCCGTCCGGCACCGCGTACCCGGCGAGGCCCTCCAGGAGCTGCGCGGCCCGCGCGTCGGCGAGCCGCAGATAGCGGTGGCGGCCCTGCCGCTCCTCGGCGAGCAGCCCGCCCGCGACGAGCTTGCCGAGATGCTCGCTCGCGGTCGACGCCGCGACCCCCGCGTGCCGCGCCAGCTCGCCCGCCGTCCAGGCCCGCCCGTCGAGCAGCGCGAGCAGACAGGCGGCCCGCGTCTCGTCGGCGATCAGCGAGGCGAGGGCGGCGAGGCGCGGAGCGCCGGGTTCCTTCGAGGCGGCCATGGGTCAAGGATGGCCCCGGCATGCTTCGGCCGCCGCCGAAACGTCAGTGCGCCTCCGCCGTCACCTGCGCGTACTGCACTGCGAGCCCGTCGAGCAGCGCCGTGAGCCCCGTCTCGAAGGCGCGGTCGTCGACGATCTCCTGCCGCTCGGCGAGTAGATGCGCCTGTCCGAGGTGCGGATAGTCGGCGGGGTCGTACGCCGCCTCGTCGTCGGGGAAGCCGCCCGCGAACGAGCCGAGCGCGGAACCCGTCACGAAGTACCGCATGAGCGCGCCGATGGACGTGGCCTGCGGCGGCGGCCACCCGGCGTCGACCATCGCGCCGAACACCGCGTCGGCGAGCCGCAGTCCGGCCGGGCGGTGCCCGGGGCCCCGCGCGAGCACCGGGACGATGTTCGGATGCGCGCGCAGCGCCGCCCGGTAGGAGACTCCCCAGTCGTGCAGGGCGGTGCGCCAGTCCCGCTCGTCGTCCGCGTCGAACATCGACAGGTCGACCTGGGCGCTCACCGAGTCCGCGACCGCCTCCAGGATCTGGTCCTTCGTGCGGAAGTGGTTGTAGAGCGAGGGCCCGCTCACGCCGAGCTCGGCGGCGAGCCGACGCGTCGAGACGGCCGCCAGGCCCTCGGTGTCGACGAGGGTGCGGGCCGCGTCGACGATGCGATCTCTGCTCAGGAGGGGCTTGCGCGGTCGGGCCATGCGGCACATAGTAGGGCTGCAAGCCAAAAACTAGCAGTGCTAATTAACTGCTTGACGATTCGATGCGTGCGGGAGTGGCCATGAACCTGGAGCTGAGCGAGGAACAGACGGCGGTGCGCCGGCTCGCGAAGGACTTCGTGGACCGGGAGATCGCACCGAACGTGGTGGCGTGGGACCGGGCCGAGGAGGTCGACCGGGGCATCGTCAAGAAGCTCGGAGAGGTCGGCTTCCTCGGCCTGACCATCGACGAGGAGTACGGCGGCTCGGGCGGCGACCACCTCGCGTACACGCTGGTCACGGAGGAGCTGGGGCGCGGCGACTCGTCGGTGCGGGGCATCGTCTCCGTCTCGCTCGGCCTGGTCACCAAGCCGATCCAGCAGTGGGCGAGCGAGGAGCAGAAGCGGCAGTGGATACCGAGGCTCACCGCCGGTGAGGCGCTCGGCTGCTTCGGCCTCACCGAGCCGGGGCACGGCTCGAACCCGGCCGACCTGCAGACCCGCGCGGTCCGCGACGGCGGTGCCGACGGAGATTGGGTGATCAACGGCACGAAGATCTTCATCACGAACGGCACCTGGGCCGACGTCGTCCTCCTCTTCGCCCGCACCAACGACACCCCGGGCCACAAGGGCATCTCCGCCTTCCTGGTCCCCACCGACACCCCGGGCCTGACCCGCAACACCATCCACGGCAAGCTCGGCCTGCGCGGCCAGACCACCGCCGAGCTGGTCCTGGAGGACGTCCGCGTCCCCGCCTCCGCGCTGATGGGCCCGGAGGGCAAGGGCTTCTCGATCGCCATGTCCGCGCTCGCCAAGGGCCGGATGTCGGTGGCCGCCGGATGCGTGGGCATCGCCCAGGCCGCCCTCGACGCGGCCGTCGGATACGCGGGCGAGCGCGAGCAGTTCGGCAAGCCCATCGCCTCGTACCAGCTGGTGCAGGAGCTGATCTCGGACATCTCCGTCGACGTGGACGCGGCCCGCCTGCTCACCTGGCGCGTCGCCGATCTCATCGACCGCGGCGAGGACTTCGCGACGGCGGCGTCCAAGGCGAAGCTCTTCGCGTCCGAGGCGGCGGTCCGCGCGGCGAACAACGCGCTCCAGGTCTTCGGCGGCTACGGCTACATCGACGAGTACCCGGTCGGCAAGCTGCTGCGCGACGCCCGCGTCATGACCCTCTACGAGGGCACGAGCCAGATCCAGAAGCTGATCATCGGGCGCGCGCTGACCGGCGTCTCGGCGTTCTGAGTACGTACTTGAGTACGCGGGCGGATGGGGCTTCGGCCCCGTCCGCCCGATGCTGTACGGCATGAGCAGTGAGACTCCGGTCAAGCAGCAGAACACGGTCGCCTTCTACGGACAGGCCGTCGCATCCTTCGTCGTCGCTCTCGCCGCGACCGCCATCGGCATCTACAGCCTCGACGTCAGCGGCTGGATCCGCGCGTTCCTGGCGATCGCCGTCCTGTACCTCACGACCTCGGCCTTCACGCTGGCCAAGGTGATCCGGGACCGCCAGGAGGCGGGCCAGATCGTGAGCAGGGTCGACCAGGCCCGCCTGGAGAAGATCCTGGCGGACCACGACCCGTTCAAGCCGGTGGTGTGACGGCGGCCGCCGTCGGGGCGGACAGCAGCTTCGGTACGTCCAGCGCGCCGCCCGCCGCCGCGAACTCCCTGTCCACCGCTGCCCGCAGGGCGCCGTCCGACAGATGGTCCGCGGCCGTACGGGCCAGTGCCGCCGCCCCGTCGAGGACCGCCCGGTCGGCCTCCGGGCCCCGCGCGTGCGCCGCGAAGTCGGCGGTGTGCAGGGCCGTTCCGGCCGGGGCGACGGACAGCATGGGATGGATGGCCGGGAGGCGGACGCTGACATTGCCGAGGTCCGTGGAGCCGAGCGCGGAGTCCGGTGCGGCGCTGCCGGGCAGCACCGTGCGGCCCCGGGCCGTGAGGTGCTGGGCGAACCGTGTCGCGAGGACGCCGTTGTGCCGGACGGGCACGCAGGGCGGGCAGTCGTCCCAGCGGGCGGTCACGGTCGTGCCGGTCATCGCCGCGGCGCCCTCGAAGATCCGCTGGACCCGGTCGGACAGCTCCGCAAGACCTTCCACGGTGGCGGCCCGCAGATAGAAGTGGGCCGCCGCGTGCTCGGGCACGACGTTGGGGCGCGAGCCGCCGTCGGTGATCACGCCGTGCACCCGGTCGTCCGGGAGCATGTGCTGGCGCAGGGCGGCGACCCCCTGGTAGGCGGCGACCACCGCGTCCAGGGCGTTGCGGCCCATGAACGGCGCGGCGGAGGCGTGGGCGGCGAGCCCCGTGTACTCGACGACCACCTCGCGCAGCCCCAGGAAGGGCGCGTCGGACAGGTCGGGCCCCGACGACGGGTGGATCATCACGGCGGCGTCGATCCCGTCGAACGCCCCGGCGCGGGCCAGGAGTTCCTTGCCGGTGCCGTTCTCCTCGGCCGGGGTACCGAGCAGCACCACCGTGCCGCCGGTCCGTTCCAGGACGGGCACCAGCGCGAGGAAGGCGCCGACGGCCGCCGCGCAGATGAGGTGGTGGCCGCAGCCGTGCCCGATGCCGGGCAGCGCGTCGTACTCGGCCAGCACCGCCACGGTCGGCCCGCCGCCAGGACCTGCCGACGCCCGCAGCGCCGTGGGCAGTCCGTGCACCCCGGTCCGTGCCGTGACGCCGTGGGCCAGCAGCAGGTCGGCGACGCGGGCGACGGCGCGATGCTCCTCGAAGCCGGGCTCGGGATCCGCGTGAAGGGCATGAGCGAGCCCGAGCAGCTCCCCGCCGAGGTCCTCGACCGCGGCGTCGATCCGTGCGTGCACCTCGGGGTCCGCGCCCTCGTACGGGGAGGACCAGCCGGGGGCCGTGGCAGCGGCGTCGGCCGCCCGCCGGGCGACCTGCTCCAGGTGAGCGCGCCCTGCGGCGCTCGTGGCGTGCGGGGCGGTGGCGTCGGTCATCGGTTCTCCTGCGGCACGGCGTCGGCGGCGGACGGGGCGGATCGCGGCGCGGTCATGCGCCCGTGGAGGGCGACGCAGCCGATACTGACCAGCGCCATCACGATGAACAGGACCGCGACGGGGGTCCAGGAGGCGCCCGAGGAACCGGCCAGCCACTGCGCCAGCGGCGGGATCGCGCCGCCGCCGATCAGGCCGGCGATCTGGTACCCGAGCGAGAGCCCCGTGTAGCGCACGCGCGGCGGGAACCACTCGGTGATCATCGTGCCGACGGTCGCGTACGCGATGGTGCTGGCGAGCATCCCGAGCCCCATGCCCGCCCACAGGCCCACGACGCTGTGCGAGCCGGCGAGCCAGAACATCGGGAACGCGACGACCAGATGGGCCGCCATCCCGACGAGGGTGACGCGCCGGACCCCGAACCGGTCGCCGAGCAGGGCGGTGAGCGGGGTGAAGACGATCACCACGACCGAGGCGAACATGCCCGCCGCCGAGGTCTGGGCATCGGTGAAGCCCAGGTGGGACACGGCGTAGGCGGACATGAACGTGACGATCACGTAGAAGCCGCCGATGGTGACGAGGAAGGCGCCTGTGGCGAGCAGCCAGGTGCGCCAGGAGCCGCGCGCCACGTCGAGCAGCGGCAGCTTGGCGGCGACCCCGCCCTCCGCCCGCTCCTCGCGCAGCGCCTCCTTGATCTCGGGCGACTCCTCGAGGCGGCTGCGGATGATCAGCCCGGTGAGCACGAGCACGCTCGACAGCAGGAAGGGGATCCGCCAGGTCCACGCGAGCAGCGCGTCGTGGCCCGGCATCGAGGCCAGCGTGAAGACACCGGTGGCGAGGAAGAAGCCGATCCCGTCGCCGATCTGCGGGAACGAGCCGTACAGGGCCTTGCGGTGCGGGGGCGCGTTCTCCACCGCGTACAGGACGGCCCCGCCCCACTCGCCGCCGACCGCGAGCGACTGCAGGACGCGGATGACCAGGAGCAGGGCCGGGGCGAGCGCGCCGGCCACCGCGTAACTGGGCAGCACGCCGATCAGGAACGTGGACACGCCCATGAGGAGCAGCGAGCCGATGAGGGCGTGCTTGCGGCCGTAGCGGTCGCCGATGTGGCCGAAGAGGATCGCGCCGAGCGGCCGGCCGAGGGAGCCCACGGCCAGGGTGGCGAACGAGCTGAGCAGGCCGAGCGCGGGGCTCATCTCGGGGAAGAACAGCTTGGGGAAGACGAGGGCGGCCGCGGTGCTGTAGATGCCGAAGTCGTACCACTCGACACTGGTGCCGATCAGTGTCGCGGTGGCGATGCTCAGCGGGCTGCGACGGGCGGCGGTCGCGGGTGGGGCGTCCGCGTCCGTGGCCGGCCGGGCTGGGGGAGTCGTCATGGACCGGGCTCCTTCTGAGGACAGGAGGAAGGGAGGGCAGGAGGGCAGGACGGCGGGCCCGCGGGGGAGAGCGGGAGCGGGGACGGCCGACCGGGGGCAAGGGCCGAGGAGTATGGGTTCGAGTGGACCCATAAAGTGGTATCGGGACGCTACGAGCGGGGGAGAAGCCCTGTCAATAGGATCCGCAGCGAATCCAATAGGGTTTCGGCGCGGGCGAGTTCGCGTCCGGAGGCCAGCCGATGGCGACGAGACGACCGGGAGGACGCGTGGTGAAGGCGGGAGCCGGGAGCGGGGCCGGTGGCGCGGGCGCGGCAGCGCGCGGGACCGATCCGCTGGAGCGGCCGGGGCAGCGCAGGCCCTCGCGCGACATGGTCACCGAGATCCTGCGCAAGCGCATCGCCCTGGGCGGCTTCGCCCCGGGCAGCAGGCTGCCCGCCGAACGGGAGCTCGCCGCGTCCCTCGGCGTCGGGCGCAACACGGTCCGGCAGGCGGTCCGCAGGCTCGCCGAGGAGGGCCTCGTAGTCACGACGCTCGGCCGCTCCGGCGGGACCCGGGTGCGCCCCGCCCCGCCGGTCGAGGGCGAACGGGCCGCGGTGGCCGCCGACTTCAGGGCCACCATCCGGGACTACATGGAGTACCGCTCGGCCGTCGAGCCGTTCGCGGCCGGGCTCGCGGCGCGCCGCGGCTCCACCGCCGACCGGCGGGCCCTGGTGCGGATGCTCGACGAGGAGGTCGCCGACCTCGCCGCCTACCACCAGGTCGACTCGCGCTTCCATCTGGCGGTGGCCGCCGCGGCCGGCAACGAGGTGCTCGGCGAGGCGGTGGAGCGGGCCCGCGCCGAGCTGTTCGTGCGCGGCAACGCGCTCTGGCTGGACTGCGACTGGACGCTCGTCTACCCGCCGGACCGGGACCTCTCGCGGGTGTTCTGCGAGGAGCACCGGGCCATCGCGCTCGCCGTCCTGGCCGGTGACGCGGAGACCGCCGAGGCCCGGATGCGCGAGCACCTGGAGGACTCGGGCCGGCAGTTCCTGGCGCTGCTCGACCACTTCGAGGAGAGCGGCACGGGCTGACGGGGCGGGGCGCGGGCTTCGGGCCCCGGGCCGAACTCGTTGACCAGTGACGTGGGTTGTGGTTAGCCTCCGAAATGGGTCCGGACGAATCCAAATGAGAACCGTGCCCATCGGGAACCCCCGGCCCCCGCCCCGTCCCTGGAGGTACGGCACCTTGCACAGCCACGACGAAGCCCTCGCCCGCACGGTCCTCGACCACGTGGAGGACCGGCTGCGCCTCGACCCGGCGCCGCTCGGCAGGCTCGGTGACGCGGCCGAGCTCGACGTCGCCCTCAAGGGCGCCCTGGGCAGCGGCCCGTCGGCGCCCGGCGACGTGCTGCGGCTGTTCACCGAGCACATAGAGCCGACCGTCGTCTCCTGCGACAGCCCGGGCTTCCTCTCGTTCATCCCCGGCGCCCCGACCAAGGCCGCCGCCCTCTTCGACATGGTGCTGTCCGCCTCCTCGCTGCACGGCGTCTCCTGGCTGGAGGCGTCGGGCGCCGTCGCCGCCGAGAACCAGGTGCTGCGGCTGCTCGCCGATCTCGCGGGCCTGCCCGGCGGCGCGGGCGGCTGCTTCGTCAGCGGCGGGTCCGCGGGCAATCTGTCCGGACTCCTGGTGGCCAGGGACACCGCCCGTACCTCCGAAGGCCGCCCCGTGGAGCGGCCTCGCGTCGCGGTCAGCGACCAGGCCCATTCGTCGATCGGCAGCACGCTGCGGATCATGGGCGTCGGCGCGCTCGTGGTGCCCACCGAGGACCACCGGCTGACCGGGGACGCGGTGCGCGCCGCGCTGGCGGCCGACGGCGACCCCGGGAGCGTCGTCGCGGTCGTCGCGACCGCGGGCACCACCAACGCCGGCATCGTCGACGACCTCGCGGGCATCGCCGACGCGGCCCGCGACCACGGCCTGTGGTTCCACGTCGACGCGGCCTACGGCGGCGGCGCCCTGTTCTCGCCCCGGCTGCGCGAGCGGTTCGCCGGCATCGAGCACGCCGACTCCCTCGTCATCGACCCGCACAAGTGGCTGTTCACGCCGTTCGACTGCGGCGCCGTTCTGTACCGGAACCCCGCCCTGGCCCGCGCCGTCCACACCCAGGACGCGTCCTACCTGGACTGCATCCACACCGACGCCCCGCAGGAGTGGAACCCCAGCGACTACGCGTACCACCTCACGCGCCGCCCCCGCGGCCTTCCGCTCTGGTTCTCGCTCGCGGTGCACGGGACGGAGGCGTACCGGGAGGCCGTCGAGGCCGGGCACCGGCTCGCGGTGGAGAGTGCCGAGCTGATCCGCGCCACCGACGGCCTGGAACTGCTGCGCGAGCCCGAACTCTCGGTGGTGCTGCTGCGCCGCACCGGCTGGGGCCCCGCCGACTACGACGCCTGGTCGCGGCGGCTCCTGGAGCGGCAGATCGCCTTCGTGGTGCCGACGGTGTGGGAGGGCGAGACGGTGGCCCGCCTCGCCTTCCTCCATCCGGACCTCGCCCTGGACACGGTGCGTACGATCCTGGCCGACATGATGGCGGACTCCGCGTGACGCGCGGCGCGTTCCCGGAAACCGGGCTCTAAGCGCTCGCTCACCCCGGAGGGTAGGGTGTGGCACCAGCCCCACGGGAGGATGTGAGTGCAGCGATGACGCAGGACGAGCGCGGTATCGACGAGGCCGCGGACGAGATGCCGTGGGCCGACGTCACGCCCGACGCGGCCCGGCGGCTGCTCGTCGCGGCGGTGCAGGCGTTCGCCGAGCGCGGCTACCACGCGACCACGACCCGCGACATCGCGAGCCGCGCCGGCATGAGCCCGGCCGCGCTCTACATCCACTACAAGACCAAGGAAGAGCTGCTCCTCAAGATCAGCCGGATCGGCCACGACAAGGCCCTGGCGATCCTGCGCCGCGCGGTCGAGAGCGACGGCACGGCCGCCGAGCGGCTCGCGGAGGCCGTCCGCTCCTTCGTCCGGTGGCACGCGGGGCACCACATGACCGCGCGCGTCGTCCAGTACGAGCTGGACTCGCTGGGCGAGGAGAACCGGCCGGAGATCGTGGCGCTGCGCCGGCGGAGCGACGCCTCGGTGCGGGAGATCATCAACGACGGCGTGAAGGCGGGCGAGTTCGACGTCCCCGACGTGCCGGGCACCACGGTCGCGGTGCTCTCGCTCTGCATCGACGTGGCCCGCTGGTTCAACGCCGAGGGGAAGCGGACGCCCGACGAGGTCGGCGCGCTCTACGCCGACCTCGTGCTGCGCATGGTGGGTGCCCAGAGGCAGTAGCGGGAGCTACGGGATTTACAGGTAGTACCGCGACACCGACTCCGCGACGCACACCGGCTTGTCGCCGCCCTCGCGCTCCACGCTGAACGCCACGGTCACCTGTACGCCGCCGGCCACGTCCTCGACGTTCGTGACCTTCGCGGTGGCGCGCAGGCGCGAGCCGACCGGGACGGGGGCGGGGAAGCGCACCTTGTTCGTGCCGTAGTTGACGCCCATCTTCATGCCCTCGACCTTCATCAGCTGCGGGCCGAAGAGGGGGAGCAGCGACAGGGTGAGGTAGCCGTGCGCGATGGTCGTCTTGAACGGCCCCTCCTTCGCGCGCTCCGGGTCGACGTGGATCCACTGGTGGTCGCCCGTGGCGTCGGCGAACTTGTCGATGCGGCTCTGCTCGATCTCGACCCAGTCGCTGTACCCGAGCTGCTCGCCCACGGCGCCCTTCAGGTCGTCGACGTCCTTGAAAACGCGCGGCTCCGCCATGTTCAGTGACCTCCCAGAAGACTTGTCTAAGCGCTTGCTCAGACCACTGGGCATGCTAACAACGCGGCCGCGCCCGCACTAGGGTCGTCTACGCTCGGGCGGGTGCCACAGATTCCGGAGAAGATCCATGAGCTCACCGTCGGCCAGGTGTCGGCGCGCAGCGGCGCCGCCGTCTCCGCCCTGCACTTCTACGAGTCCAAGGGCCTGATCACCAGCCGCCGCACCTCCGGCAACCAGCGCCGCTACGGCCGCGACACGCTGCGCCGCGTCGCCTTCATCCGGGCCGCCCAGCGCGTCGGCATCCCGCTCGCCACGATCCGGGACGCCCTCGCCGAGCTCCCCGAGGAGCGCACCCCGAACCGGGACGACTGGGCGCGCCTCTCGGAGGTCTGGCGCTCCGAACTGGACGAGCGGATCAAGCAGTTGGGCCGGCTGCGGGACCATCTGACCGACTGCATCGGGTGCGGATGCCTGTCCCTGGAGACCTGCGTCCTGTCCAACCCGGACGACGTCTTCGGCGAGCGCCTCACGGGCTCCCGTCTGATGGGGGAGCGCCGGGAGCGTCCGGCTTCGTAGCCGCGAGCCTCGGTCCGAGAGCCCGGAACACCGCGCTCAGTACGACTGCGGCGATCGCGCCTGCCGCGACGCCGCTGCCGAACAACGTGCGGGCCCACGTCGGCAGCTCCGCGTACATCTCGGGCGACACGATCGGCAGCATGCCGATCACGAGGGCGAGCGCGATGACGACGCTGTCGGTGCCGTGCGAGAGGTCCGTACGGGAGAGCATGCCGAAGCCCATCACCGCGATGACGGCGTAGATGACGAGGCCCGCCGCGCCCACCACCGGCTCCGGGATCGCCGCCAGGACACGGGTCAGCGGCGTGATGAGGCCGCACACGATCAGCAGCACACCGGCCGCCGCCGTCACGAACCGGCTGCGGACGCGCGTGAGTTGGACGATGCCGATGTTCTCGGCGCTGGTCACCATCAGCGACGTGCCGAAAACGCCGGAGAACAGCGAGACGAGCGCGTCGGCGCGGGCGATGCGCGGCACGTCGCGCCCCGCATCGGGGGTGCGGCCCACGGCCTCGCTGTTGAGGACCGTCTGCCCGGTGGCCTCGGCGAGCGAGGCGAGGGCGAAGACGAGCAGCGGGACGGCGGCCAGCAGATCGAAGTGCGGGGCGCCGTACGGGAAGGGGTCGGGCAGCGCGAAGGTGCCGCCGTGCGCGACCTCGATGTCGGTGCCCATGAGCGCGGCGATCACCGTGCCGCAGACGAGGCCGAGCAGCACCGCCATCTGCCGCCACACGCCCCGCAGGACGAGGAAGAACACCGCGATCACGCCGAGCGTCGCGAAGCCGAGGCCGGGTCCCGAGGCGACCATCGGCGCGGTCACCTTGATCATGTTGATGCCGATGAGGACGACCGTCGTGCCCATGACCAGGGGCGGGAACAGTCGGACCAGGCGGCCGTAGAAGGGCAGCACGCAGAGCAGGAACGCGGCCGCGACCAGGACGGAGCCGGAGGCCGTCGCCGGGCCGTACTCCTGCGCGATCTGCAGGAAGATCGCCACCGCGGCGCCGCCCGGCAGCATCAGGAACGGCAGCCGGGCGCCCACCCGCAGCGCCGCGACGCCGAGCGACTGCAGCAGCGCGCCCACGCCGCACAGCACGAGGGTCGCGCTGAGCAGCGAGGCCGTCTGCGTCGTCGACAGCTTCAGCGTCGTCGCGATGAGGATGACGGAGGAGACGGGGGCCGCCACGCCCGCAAGGACGTGCTGGCAGGCGAGGGGGACGAGCCGCTTCAGCGGAAGCCGCTCGTCGACGGGTGCCACGTGTGGTGCGGCCGTCGCGGTCACCGGTTCAGCCACGGCAGCTCGGCCGCGGCGTAGCGGTAGGCGCGGAACACGGCGTTGGGCTCCGACGGGAAGAGCTTGCGGACCTCTTCCTCGGAGTAGCCGCCGAAGAACGGCACGATGTACTCCCAGCACAGATAGCCGTCCTCGGTCACCTCGAAGAGGCGGCCCGCCGGGGAGTCGGTGATCAGCGTGTTGCCGTTCGGGAGGCGCTGGGCGCTGCCCATGAACGGCGCGAAGAAGGACTCGCGCGCCGGGTCGTGGTACTCCCACGCGATCTTGCCGCTGGAGCGCTCGATCTCGATGACGCGGCTGAACGGCACGTCCCAGTGCGGCCGGAAGACGCCGTTGTCGAAGACGAGGAAGTTCCCGTTCTCCAACTCGGTCGGGCAGTGCTGCTGCGAGACGACGCCCGGCTCGGAGCGCCAGATGATGTCACCCGTCGCGCGCTCGATGACGACGACCGCCGACACGGAGCGGAAGCTCGCGAGGATGTTCCCGTCGGCGAGCGGAAGGACGCTGTTGATCAGCGGGTAGTGCTCGCGGGCGTAGTCCGGGTGGAGCGGGAAGTCCTCGCGGCCGAGGCGCTCGGAGACCTTCCACTCCCAGGTCGTGTTCCCCTCGGCGTCGACCTCGACGATCGTGTCCGCCCAGATCCTGCCGTCGACGGCCTCCGAGCCCGGTACGCCGCCGCGCACAGCGGCAGCCGCGTCCCCGGTCAGCGGCTCCAGGGCCGTGTAGAGGATCCGGCCGTCGCCGTAGTGGTGGGCGTCGTGGTGCTGGAGCGGGTCGCGGTGCTCGCGCACGACCGTGCCGTCCGGCGTGATCTCCTGCATGAGGCCGCCGCGGTACTTGTGCCACATGGGGAAGAGGGCCGGCTCGTCGGGCAGCACGCCGTTGTACGCGAGGTTCCCGTTCTCCAGGATCCGCGCGTGCCGTCCCGGGCGGTTCGGCAGGTTCCACTGGTGGACGACCTCGCCGTGCAGGTCGATCAGGTACACCTCGCCGGTGCCGGTCAGCGGGGCGAAGAGCGTGTAGCCGCCGAACGCCGCGTCCTCGTCGAGGGCGAGGAGTCCGGTGCCGCGGCGGCGGCGCTGGTTCTGGTCCACACGAGCCATGGAGGCCCTCCATCCAGTGGTGACGCCACTCAGTGAGTGGTTAATTTTTTTAAGTACTGGTTAAGTAGTTAACCACGGCGGTAGGCTGCGGGGAACAGGGGTCGAGGCGAAAGGGCGTTACAAGTTCATGAACGTGGGACCGGGCATTCGACGCAGGCGCCGCGGCCTGGAGCTGACGCTCGCCGAGGTGGCCCGCCGCGCCGGGGTCTCCGTCCCGTTCCTGAGCCAGGTGGAGAACGGCCGCTCGCGCCCCAGCATGGGATCGCTGCAGCGCATCGCCGACGCCCTCGACACCACCGCCGTCGAACTCCTCGCCTCCGCCGAGCCGCCCCGCCCGGTCGACGTGGTGCGCGCGGCCGAGAAGCCCGCGATGGCCGACGGCGCGCGCCCGCTCGTCCGCGGCGAACAGCGGCTGCACGCCCTGGAGTTCACCGGGGACCACGACTGGGACCGGGTCTTCCGGCACGCGGGGGACGAGGTCATGTACGTCGCCGACGGCTCGATCGAGACCGAGGTGGACGACACCCACTACGTCCTGGAGCGCGGCGACACGCTGTACTGCGCCGCCGGACTCGCCCACCGCTGGCGCCCGTTGGAGCCCGGCACGCGGGTCCTCGTCGTGGGCGTCGCCGCACAGTAGTGCGCCGCACCCCTTGTCGACTGCCTGGCTTGGCGCGACCATGCGTCGCACCAGTCACGACGGGGAGGCCGAACGGCATGGCAGTGGCGATCACTTCACTCAAGTACGAGTCCGCCCGCTCGGGCCCGCAATCGCTGGTCTACGACGACGACGGCTATCACCTGGTGCGCTTCCCGTACGAGGACGCCGAGGAGTCCTACGACCCGTGGGGCATGCACGATCCGGCGGGCGGCGGCGGTACGTCGAGATACCCGGACGCCCGCTCAGGTCTTATCTGGCCCAGCCACGACGGCTGGGGCACGCTGTCCGCGCTGGTGTTCTGGGGCGCGGACGCCCGCGCGAGCGAGTACCGGGCCCGCTTCGTGCGCGACCCGCTGGGCCTCGGCACCGGCTACGACTCCACCGCCACCACCGACATCTCGCCCACGGGCGGCGGGCAGTTCCGCTCGTACACCTGGCAGATGTTCGTGCACCCCGGCACCCCCGTGGGCTTCAAGGTCTCCGCCCGCTCCGCCGACACCCCGCTGAAGGTGCCGATCACGCTGGCCGAGTTCAAGCTGGCGATCCAGACGGACGTCCTCAGCCCCTGACGCCCGCGGGCCGTCACCCCGGTTCGGGTCCGTCTTCCGGATTGGCCCGCTCCGGGCGCCCCACGCCTCGTAGAGTCGCCACCGTGATTGAGAACGAGGCTCCGGATTCGCACCTGCCCATGCTCGCGACGCCGCAGGCCGAGCGGCTCCGGGCGCTCGTCGCAGCGTGTGTGCGGGAGCGATACGGGGCCGGTTCGGGCTTCGCGCTGGTCGGCGACGCGGTCAAGCGCGAGGGGCAGCTCTTCCCGCTGGCGAACCTCGCGCGGCGGTGCGAAACCGCGCCCGAGGGCGACTGGCCCGCGCTCGTCGACGCGCACTTCGCGGCGCTCGCGGGCGCCTCGCAGGGCGGCGAGGACGCCGAGGAGCTGCTGGCGGGGACGTGTCTGCGGCTCGTGCCCGCGGACGCCGCCGGCCCGGCGACGCCCGTGCACGCGCGCGAGGTCGCCGAGGGGTTGCGGCTCGCGCTCGCGCTCGAAGGGCCCGACTCCGTACGCCTGTTGACCGACGAGGACGTGGTGCGGGCCGGGGCCGACGAGCTGTGGGCCGCCGCGCGGCGCGCCCTGACCCGGGCGCCGATGCGGCACGAGGAGGTGCGGCTCGACGGGCACCCCGTCCTCTACTCCGTGTACGGCGACGCGCACTCGGTGGCGACCAAGGCGGTCGTGCTGCCCGAGGTGGTCGCGGAGGTCACCGGGCGGCGGATGCCGGACGCGGGCGCCCTCGTGGCCGTGCCCACCCGGCACCTGCTCGCCTTCCACCCGATCGTCGACGCGGGCGCGGCCGACGCGCTGGACGACCTTGCCACGTACGCCGTCCGGGCCCACGACGAAGGCCCGGGACCGCTCTCGCCGCGCGTCTACTGGTGGCACGACGGGCGCCTCACCTCGCTCACCGACATCGACGACGAGGCCCGCACCCTCGAACAGCGGCCGCCGCGCGAACTCGTCGACGTGATGCGGGCGCTGGGCGCGCTCGACCGGGCGGGCCGGCTCGCCTCCGCGGCTTCGGCCGCCTCCGCCGCTTCGGCCGAGCCCGAAGCCGGGCGGGAGCCCTTCGCCGCCGCGCTCGCCGACGCCTTCGCGCACGCGGAGACCGACCCCGACGCCGCCCGCGTCGAGACGTGGGACGCCTGGCTCGCGGCGCAGCGGCACGGCTGCGCCCTGTTCGCCGACGGCAAGGACGGCGAACCGCCGGTCGAGGAAGGGGAGTTGGCGTCGGCGGACGATGCCGCCCGCGCCTGGCTCGACGCCTTCTACCTCACCCTCGTGACCCGGGACAGAGAGCGCACCACACGCCTGTGTCAGGTGCCGCTCGACTCGCTGCGCGGCGGCGCGCCCGTCGACGACTACGTGCTGCACTGGATCGACGTCCTGCAGAGCCACTGGCTGCGCCGCCCCGTCGACGACGTCGTGGACCTGCTCGTCACCACCATCAAGGCCTCGCACCCCGACACGGCGACCCTCGCGCCGAAGGACTTCCTCAACCTCGTCGACTACCAGCCCGTCGCGCTGTTCCACCGGCTGCTCACGCACGACCACGAGGCCTTCGGCGAGGCGCTCGCGGAATCCCTTGTGCAGCACGCCGGTTACTGGGGCGAGTCGGCCGCGCCGCGCGCCCGTGTGGCGCTCGGCCCGCTCGCGCTCGCGTGCCTCGCGTACGACATGGACTTCCCGGTCCGCACCGACCTGCCGTACCTGCCCAGGTACCTGCTCAACCGGCAGCGCCTGGAAGGCACGTCGAGCTAGATCAGGGGGTGCGCCGGAGTCGGGGCCGCACCCCCGTCGCGCTGTACGTCACCTGGTGCCGAGGGGCCGGCCTACGCGGAGACAAGCAGCCGCGCCAGCCTGGCCTCCGCCAGTGCCATGGGTGTGAGGACGGGCCGCGGCACGACGATGCCGCAGCTGGTGCACACGGGACCCGACGAGGGTTCGTGCGCCAGATCGTGCTGCCAGACCAGGCGGGTGCCCGTGCACACGGGGCAGCACGCGCCGGGGTCGCGCTCAAGTGCGGTGATGAGTCTGCGCAGCACTTCGGCCAGCGGCTCCGCGGGATGCACGGACGGGTCGTCGCACCAGGCGACTCCGAAGCCGCCCCAGGTCAGCCGGTGCCAGTCGTCCACGCTGCCCGGGCGGCGCAGCCCGTCGTGCTTCTCCTTGCGCCTGCGCTCCGCGAAGGCGACTTCGTACGCGAGCCAGACGGCCCGCGCCTCCTCCAGCTCCTCCAGCGCCGCGACCAGTCGGGCCGGGTCGGGGGAGCGGTCCTCGGGGTCGAACCCCGCCCGGGAGCAGAGGTGGTCCCAGGTCGCTCGGTGCCCGTAAGGGGCAAATCTCTCAAGGCACTTGCGCAGTGAATAGCGCCGCAGTGCCAGATCGCTCAGCGGATCGCGCACCTGTCTCGCCAGACTTCGGAATCCGGCCATCGCCCTGCACCTCCGTCACACGTACGTCGGCGTCGCCGCAGCCATGAAGCGACGTCGCCGAGTAGACGTATCGACACGCGATTCGGATCCCCTCGAAGGCCACCGAGTCCCATCCGATTTCCGATGGGCCCCATCACCGTCACCTTCTGAGGCCGGGGAGTACCTGAGTGATCCCTGTGCTGATTCCGAAAACGTGACGCATGTTCATCTTCTGTCCGCGGCTAACCGTCGGTAACCTCCGGCTCACCATCGTCGGGAGGATCAGGCATGCGACGACGCATTCCACGCACCACCCTGTACAGAAGCCTTACGAAGAGAGTTACGGCCGTCGCGGCGCTCGTGCTCACCGCCGGACTGCTCTCTCCCGTCTCGACCGCGGGCGCCTCGACCGCGACCGCCGCCGAGGAACCGACCCCGGCCGCCGACTACTGCAAGGGCCAGTGCGCGGACATCCTGCCGCCCGGTGCGAACGGCAGCGCCACACTCGCCCAGATCCTCGGCAACAAATTGCTGGGCACCCAGCCTCCGCACGCCGACGATCAACTCGGTCCTTATGACGCGCTGTCGTCCGGGTATCCGTCTCTCACCGACGACACACTCACGAACTTCTTCAACGATTCCTCCTTCGGCGTCAAGGATGATCAGGTCGGTTCGGTCACCCGCCCCCGCGAGGACGTCACGATCACCCGTGACAAGAAGAACGGCGTACCCCACATCAAAGGTTCCTCGCGCTACGGAACAGAATTCGGGGCCGGCTTCGCCGCAGGTCAGGACCGCCTCTGGCTGATCGACCTGTTCCGGCACATAGGCCGCGGCGAATTGACCTCGTTCGCGGGCGGCGCCCTCGCGAACCAGGGACTCGAGCAGGAGTTCTGGCCGCAGGCCCCGTACACCGAAAAGGACCTCGAACAGCAGGTCGACTCCATCAAGAGGACCGGCGGAGCCCGCGGCAAGCAGGCCATGGACGACGCGCAGGCCTATATCGACGGCCTCAACGCCTATCGCGAGAAGTCGAAGAAGGGCCGCTACTTCCCCGGCGAGTACGTGCTCACCGGCAAGGTCGACGCGATCACGAACGTGGGCGAGATCCAGCCGTTCAAGGTGACCGACATGATCGCGCTGGCCTCCGTGGTCGGCGGGCTCTTCGGCAACGGCGGCGGCGGAGAGGTCGACGCGGCCCTCTCGCTGCTCAAGTCGCAGGAGAAGTACGGCGTCGAGAAGGGTACCGAGGTCTGGGAGTCCTTCCGCGGCCGGGACGACCCGGAGACCGTCACCACGATCCACGACGGCACCCGCTTCCCGTACGGCGAGAAGCCCGAGAACGCGCGCGGGCAGGCGCTCCCCGACAAGGGATCGGTCGAGAAGGAGCCCCTCGTCTACGACCGGGAGGGCTCGGCCGCGACGAAGTCGACGGAGGTCAAGAAAGACCCCGTCAAGGCGCCCGACAAGCTCAAGCCGCTCCAGGGCATGAACGACGACGGGGTGCTGCCCTCCGACCTGTTCACGCGCTCGGCGTCCAAGAAGGGCATGTCCAACGCCCTTCTCGTCTCCGGCAAGCACACCGCTTCCGGCAACCCGGTCGCCGTGTTCGGCCCGCAGACCGGCTACTTCGCGCCACAGCTGCTGATGATGCAGGAGCTCCAGGGGCCCGGCATCAGCGCGCGCGGCGTCTCCTTCGCGGGCGTCGGCATGTACGTCCAGCTCGGCCGCGGCCAGGACTACGCTTGGTCCGCGACCTCCGCGACCCAGGACATCACCGACACGTACGCGGTCCCGCTGTGCGAGGCCGACGGCTCCAAGCCGACCAGGCAGTCGACCTCGTACATGTACCGGGGCACCTGCACGCCCATGGACAAGCTGGAGAAGAAGAACGCCTGGAAGCCGACGATCGCGGACTCCACGGCCGCCGGCTCCTACCGGATGCAGGTCTTCCGGACGAAGTACGGCGTCGTCAGCCACCGCGCCACCGTCGACGGAAAACCCGTCGCCTACACGGCACTTCGCTCCACGTACCGCCACGAGGCCGACTCGATCCTCGGCTTCCAGATGCTGAACGACCCGACGTACGTCAAGGACGCCGCGACGTTCCAGAAGGCCGCGCAGCACATCAACTACGCGTTCAACTGGTTCTACGCCGACTCGCGCGACATCGCGTACTACAACAGCGGCACCAACCCGGTGCGCGCCAAGGACGTCGACATGTCGCTGCCGGTGCGGGGCGAACAGGCCTATGAGTGGAAGGACTTCGACCCGGCCGACAACACGTCCGCCGAGACGCCGCCTTCCCAGCACCCGAACTCGGTCGACCAGGACTACTACGTCTCCTGGAACAACAAGCAGGCCAAGGGCTTCTCGGCCCCCAACTTCAGCATGGGCGCGGTCCACCGGGCCGACCTGCTGAACGACCGGGTGAAGAAGCTCACCGAGCGCGGCGGCGTCACCCGCGCCTCGCTCACCCGGGCCATGGAGGAGGCCGCCGTCACCGACCTGCGCGGCGAGCAGGTGCTGCCGGAGATGCTCAAGGTCATCCGCAGCGAACCGCTGGGCGACCTCGACAACCCGCAACTGACCAAGGCCGTGCAGCAGCTGGAGGCCTGGGAGAAGGCGGGCGCCCAGCGCAACCAGACGTCCGCCGGGTCCAAGACCTACGCCCACCCCGACGCCGTACGGATCATGGACGCCTGGTGGCCGCTGATGGTCGAGGCCGAGTTCAAGCCGGGCCTCGGCGAGGACCTCTACAAGTCCCTGACCTCACAACTGACCGTCGACGAAGCGCCGTCCGCAGGCCACGGGCCGACCGGCTCGCACGCCGGATCGGCCTTCCAGTACGGCTGGTGGGGCTACGCCGACAAGGACCTGCGCTCCGTGCTCGGCGAACCGGTGAAGGGGAAGCTCGGCGCCACCTACTGCGGCTCCGGCGACCTCTCGGCCTGCCGGGACGTCCTCCTCGCCACCCTGGCCGAGGCGGCCGCCAAGCCCGCCACCGAGGTGTACCCCGGCGACGACACCTGCAAGGCGGGCGACCAGTGGTGCGCCGACAGCATCGGCCACCGCGCCGTCGGCGGCATCACCCACCGCACCATCCAGTGGCAGAACCGCCCCACGTACCAGCAGGTCGTGGAGTTCCCGGCGCACAGGTAGGGCACAGGTAGGGCTCAGGGGCGGGTCGCCTACGTGGTGACCCGCCCCGCACCCAGCACCACCCGCGCCAGCTCCGCGTGGCAGATGTCGCTGTGGGCCCCCGAGGGCGGGGGCCCGTTGCGCACCACCTGGGCCGCGTCCACGCTCACGCAGCCCGCGCCCGGCACCCCGGCCCGCAGCACGTCCGCCAGGGTGAAGCGGACCGCGCCGTCGACGTCCTGGAAGCCGTCGTGGCCGAGGGCGCCCCAGCGTTCGCCGAGGTCGACCAGTGACCTGTCGTCGCCCGCGAGGCGCGAGGCCAGCGGGTACATCACGCTCAGCGCGGTGTCGTGCCGCGAGAAGCACGCCACCATCGGCCCGTCCACCCGTGCCTGGCGTCCCTTCAGCGCGCCCCGGCCGGCGAACGCGTAGTGCGAGAAGGCGCCCTGAAGGAGCGTCACGGACTTGACGTTGCGGGCCGATTTCGGCATGCCGGCGAGCGCGAAGGAGACGAGGCGCGCGCCGAAGCTGTGCCCCACCAGGTGCACCCGCACCCCGGGCGCCTCTTCCGCGAGGCGTCCGAGTGCCGGGCCGAGACCTGCCTGGCCGACCTTTCCTGCCCGTCGCTTCATCGCGAAGTACGTTGCCTGACGCAGCAGTTCGTGCGCACCCTTCCATGCCTTCGCGAGCCCGCCGGGCAGCTTGAAGGACGCCGCGGCGGCAGGCCCCGCCGCCGTCTCCAGGGCCGCCGCGAACTCCAGGCACATGGCCCTGGTGTCCTCGTGGAGCATCGCGGGCGTGCTGTGCGGCCCTCCGTCCTCCGAGGTGTCGGCGCCGGACACCGCGGGCCCGACCCCGACCAACTGCCGTACCAGACCGCCGAACTCGTCGAACGCGGACGTCTTCTCGGCCTGCTCCTCCAGGCGCCGCGCCAGCAGGTCCACGACGGGCTCGCTGCGCGGGAAGGCGTCGACGAGGCCCTGCCGGGTGGCCTTGTCGAGCGTGGTCCGCGGGGCCGCGGACGTCACGGGGCGGTCGAAATCCGGGATCTGCTCGTCCGTGAAACGCATCGACGGCCACAACACCCCCACGTAGCCGAGCGAGGCTCGGGGCGCCAGGGCGGGGAACGGCGCGAAGAAGCGGTCGTACAGACGGGTCGCGATGGAGCGGTCGTTGTTCCAGCCGTGCGCGAAGACCACCAGATCGCGCACTTGGTGCGCCTGGCGCAGGAGCGTGGCGAGCTGCCCCGGGTCCGGATCGCCGTCGGCGTCGAACCTCAGCTCCCAGTAGGGCCGTACGTGGACTTCTGGTGCTTGACGTGCCTTGGGTGCGGACATGGCGAACCCCCGTGGTAGGCGTCGTGCGGCAACGCGTGCCGCGCATCGTCCCGCCGTACCCGGGGGTTGGCCAGATGTTCCGCCGTCAATTGACGGTCGGCTCAGGCGAGTTGACGATCCCGCGTCTCCGGAAGGGCCAGCACGCACAGCAGTGACACGACCGCCATCGCGCTGACGTACCAGCCCACCGACGAAGAACCGAGTGAGCTCTGCAGCCGCGTCGCGATGAGCGGGGAGACCGCGCCGCCGAGGACGCCGCCCAGGTTGTACGCGAAGGACGCACCGGAGTAGCGCACCTTCGCCCCGAACAGCTCCGGCAGATACGCGCCCATCGGCCCGTACACCACGCCCATGCAGAACAGGGCGCCGCCGAGCGCGAGCGCGATGAGCACCGGCTTCTCGGTGTCCATCAGCGGGAACAGGGCCAGGCCCCACACGATCGCGAGGCTCGACCCGATGAGCACCATCTTGCGGCGGCCGCCCGCGTCGGAGCGCGTCGCCGCGAGCCAGGTGCCGGCCGCGAGGAACAGGCAGGCCACGAGCGACACGGCGAGCATCGTGGAGCGCGGGACGCCGAGCGTCGTGGTGCCGTAGGCGAGGCAGTACGTCGTGGCCGTGTAGAAGAGCCCGTACGCGATGATCATGCCGCCGGCGCCGAGCAGGATCTCCTTCGGGTGGCGCTTGAAGACCTCAAGGGCCGGTGCCCTGCTGGCCTCCTGCTCCGCCATCACCTTCGCGAAGACCGGCGTCTCGCTGATCTTCAGCCGGACGAACAGGCCGACCGCCACGAGCAGGAACGACAACAAGAACGGGATGCGCCAGCCCCACGACTTGAACGCCTCGTCCGAGAGGGACTCGGAGAGCAGCCAGAAGATGCCGGTCGCGGCGAAGAAGCCGACGGACGGGCCGAGTTGGGGGAACGCGGCGAACAGCCCGCGCTTGCCCTTCGGCGCGTGCTCCACCGCGAGCAGCGCGGCCCCGCCCCACTCGCCGCCGAGGCCCACGCCCTGGAGGAAGCGCAGCAGTACGAGCAGGATCGGCGCCCACAGGCCGAGCGTGCTGTACCCGGGCAGCAGGCCGACGAAGGCCGTCGACAGGCCCATCAGGAGCAGCGAGGCCACCAGGACCGACTTGCGGCCGATCCGGTCGCCGAAGTGACCGAAGATCAGCGAGCCGATCGGGCGGGCCGCGAACGCGACGGCGTACGTCGAGAACGAGGCGAGGGTGGCGTTGATCGGGGTGAGGTTCGGGAAGAACGCGGCGTTGAGGACGAGCGCGGCGGCCGTTCCGTAGACGTAGAAGTCGTAGAACTCGATGGCCGTGCCGATGAAGCTGGCCACGGCCACGCGGCGCAGGCTCTCCGGTTCGGGGGCCTGCGCCGGTTCCGCCTCGGCGGACTCTTCCCTGGTCGATTCGTCTTTGAGCACGAGCAGACTGTCGTTGTCCGTGTACGGTCCAGTCAATATCCTGGAATGCCCGTCCCGGATTCCGAGACGACGGCTACTTGACGGTCACTTATAGGCGAGGTACTTGCGCCGAACGCCCCGGAACGCGGCGAGTTCCTCCTGCCACGCCCCGACGATCTCGTCCGTGGAGGCGCCCGCGTCGACCATCGTGCGCACGCGCGTGGAGCCGGTGAGCCGGTCGATCGCGTTGTCGGGCCGCCAGCCGAAGTCCTTCCAGGACTTCTTCGCCGTCACCAGCAGGCCGATGCCGGTGCGCACGGGCTCGAAGGCCTCGCGGTCGTCGACGTGGATCTGCACGCCGCCGATCGTCTTGCCCTGGAACTTGGAGAACGTCGGAGCGAAGTACGCCTCCCTGAAGTGCACGCCGGGCAGACCGAGTTCATTGGCGGCCGACGCCCACCGCGCGTCGATGCCCTCCGCGCCGAGCAGTTCGAAGGGGCGGGTGGTGCCGCGGCCCTCGGAGAGCAGCGTGCCCTCGAACATGCAGGTGCCGGAGTAGACGAGGGCCGTGTCGGGCGTCGGCATGTTGGGGCTCGGCGGCACCCACGGCAGCCCGGACGCGTCGTAGAAGTCGCGACGCTTCCAGCCCGTCATGGTCACCGTCTCCAGCTCGACGGGGTGCTCCAGGTACTCGCCGTTGAACAGGCGGGCCAGCTCCGTGACCGTCATGCCGTGCGCCTGCGCGATCTCGCGGCGGCCCACGAAGCTCGCGAACTTCCGGTCCAGGATGGGCCCGTAGGCGTTCCGGCCGGTGACCGGGTTCGGGCGGTCGAGGACCACGAACCGCTTCCCGGCGAGCTGGGCCGCCTCCATGCAGTCGTAGAGCGTCCAGATGTACGTGTAGAAGCGGGCGCCCACGTCCTGGATGTCGAAGACGATCGTGTCGACGCCGGACTCCGTGAAGATGTCCGCGAGCGCCTGACCGCTCTTCAAGTACGTGTCGTAGACCGGGAGTTTGGTCGCCGGGTCCTCGGTCTTGCCCTCCGATCCGCCGGCCTGCGCGGTGCCGCGGAAGCCGTGCTCGGGCCCGAACACCGCCCGCAGGTCGACCTGTTCGTCGGCGTGCATCACGTCGACGATGTGCCGTACGTCGCGGGTGACACCGGTCGGGTTGGTGACCATGCCGACCTTCTGGCCCGCGAGGACCGCGTAGCCGCTGTCCACCAGGCGCTCGAAGCCGGTGCGAAGGCGGGGACCGCCGATGCCGGGTGCGGCGCTCGCCGCCCCGCCGCCGACGCCCAGGCCACCCGCGACGCCCGCACTCGCCGCGAGCAGCCCTCGTCTCGACACGTTCATGGGTGAACCTCCGTGATCTTGGGGACTGGCGTGGTCACGCACGCTAGTCGCGGAATCCGCCCCGCGGAACGAACCGACACCACGAAGCTCTTTCGCCGCGACATACCGACTGGTTAGTCTGCCCGGCAGGCCGGAGCTTTCGGGGAGCTTTCGAAGGAGACCGATGGTGCACGATTCGCAGGGACAGACCGGTTCGATCTACGCGGCCAGGCCCTGGCTCGGCGTCCTCAACGAGGCGCAGAAGGCCCCGATCACCCCGGCCGCCACCGTCGTGCACGCCTTCGCCGACGCCGTGCGCCGCGCCCCGGACCGCACGGCCCTCGCCTACTTCGACGGCCGTCTCTCGTACGCCGACGTGGACGCGCTCTCCGACTCCGTGGCCGGTCACCTCGCCGCCCGCGGCCTGGAGCGCGGCGAGCGCGTCGCGATCATGCTGCAGAACTCGCCGCACTTCGTGCTCGCGCTGCTCGGCGCGTTCAAGGCGGGCGCGGTCGTGGTCCCGGTGAACCCGATGTACAAGGCGGGGGAGGTGCGGCACGTGCTGCACGACGCCGAGGTGACCGGGATCGTCTGCTCGGACCGGGCCTGGGAGTCGTATCTGCGCGAGACGGCGGCGGACTCACCCGTACGGATCGCGCTGACCGCCTGCGAGCTGGACCTCCAGACACGCGGCGACGAGCGGGTGCTGAACTTCGAGCGGGTCGAACCGGTGGCGACAGACGCGGACAACCTCGTCACGGTCGCGCACGCGGGCCACAAGGCACCGCCCGGACGCGAACTCACCGGCGACGACATCGCGTTGATCAGCTATACGTCGGGCACCAGCGGCACCCCGAAGGGCGCCACCAACCTGCACCGCAACATCACCTTCAACGCGGAACGCCAGCGTACGGGCCTCGGCCTGCCCGAAGGCGCGGTGTACTTCGCGCTCGCGCCGCTCTTCCACATCACCGGCATGGTGTGCGAACTCGTCGCGTCCTTCGCCAACGCGGGCACGCTCGCGCTCGCCTACCGGTTCGAGCCGGGCGTCGTCCTCGACGCGTTCACCGAGCACCGGCCGGCGTACACGGTCGGTCCCTCGACCGCCTTCATGGCGCTCGGCGCGCAGCCGCAGGCGACGCGCGAGCACTTCGCGTCGTTCCACTCGATCTCCTCGGGCGGCGCGCCGGTGCCGCCGGCCCTAGTGGAGAAGTTCCGCGCGTCCTTCGGCCCGTACATCCACAACGGCTACGGGCTCACCGAGTGCACGGCGCCCTGCGCGTCCGTGCCGCCGGGCGTCGAGGCGCCGGTCGACCCGGCGTCCGGGACGCTCGCGGTGGGCGTGCCGGGGCCCGACTCGGTGGTCCGGATCGTCGACGACCACGGCGCGGACGTCCCCTTCGGGGAGCAGGGCGAGATCGCGGTGCGCGGCCCGCAGGTCGTGCCCGGGTACTGGCGCCGCCCCGAGGCCACGGCCGAGGGTTTCCCGGACGGCGAGCTGCGCACCGGCGACATCGGCTTCATGGACGCGGACGGCTGGCTGTACGTCGTCGACCGCAAGAAGGACATGATCAACGCGTCCGGGTTCAAGGTGTGGCCGCGCGAGGTCGAGGACGTCCTCTACGGCCACCCCGCCGTGCGCGAGGCGGCGGTCGTCGGGATCCCCGACGCGTACCGCGGTGAGAGCGTGAAGGCCTATGTGAGCCTGCGCCCGGGGGCGGAGGCGAGCCCCGACGACCTGTCGGCGTACTGCAAGGAACGCCTCGCGGCCTACAAGTACCCGCGCGAGGTGGAGGTCCTTTCCGAGCTGCCGAAGACGGCAAGTGGGAAGATCCTCCGGCGGGAACTGCGTTCCCCGTCAGGACAGCGCTGAGAACTACGGAAAGGCAGGTGGCGGCAGTGCCCAGGACGACCGACGGAGACGGCGCGCCCGTCCCGCAACGACTCCTCGCGGCCGCCACCCGGCTGTTCGCCGACCGTGGCTACGACCGCACGTCGGTGCAGGAGATCGTGGAGGCGGCGGGCGTCACGAAGGGCGCCCTCTACCACTACTTCGGTTCGAAGGACGATCTGCTGCACGAGGTGTACGCGCGCGTGCTGCGGCTCCAGCAGGAGCGGCTCGACGCGTTCGCCGACCGGGACGAGCCGGTCGAGAAGCGGCTGCGGGAGGCCGCGGCGGACGTGGTGGTCACGACGATCGACAACCTCGACGACGCGTCGATCTTCTTCCGCTCGATGCACCACCTCAGCCCCGAGAAGAACAAGCAGGTACGGGCCGAGCGGCGCCGCTACCACGAGCGCTTCCGCGCGCTGATCGAAGAGGGCCAGAAGGCCGGCGTCTTCACCACCGAGACACCGGCCGACCTGGTGGTCGACTACCACTTCGGCTCGATCCACCACCTGTCCACGTGGTACCGCCCCGACGGCCCACTGACGCCGCAGCAACTGGCGGACCAACTGGCGGACCTGCTGCTGCGGGCGCTCAGGCCGTAGGGGCTGGCTTCAGGGTGTCCTTCAGAGTGTCCGTCGGGTGGGCGGGGCGCCCGGGGCCTCGGGTGGAGGGCTGAGGAAGGCCGAGGCCAGGGGACCGTGGTTCGACGGGGTCGGCCATCGGTACGGGACGCGCCCACGTCCGCCTTTCCCGTTGCCTCGCCCATCTCCCACCACCCGCCCCCTCCGGGGGCCTCGGCTCGAAGGGGTGCCAGGTCAGGGGTGGCTGCGCCTGGCCGGGGCGGTGTGGGCCGCGGCAGCGTTCCCGGTGTGCCGAGCGCGTCGGGCGTCGACCCCGGCTCGCCGGAGCGTCACCCTCGGCGCCGCCCCGGCAGGGCCCCGGCCCCCGCAACGACCTCACCCCTTCAGCGTGCGCAGCCCGTGGTCGATGAAGACCGGGACCAGTTCGCCGATGCGGTCGAAGCCCGCGCCGACGGTTTGGCCGAGGGTGTAGCGGTAGTGGATGCCCTCCAGGATCACGGCCAGCTTGAACCAGGCGAACGCCGTGTACCAGGAGATCGCCGAGACGTCGCGGCCCGAGCGCTCGGCGTAGCGCTCGATCAGCTCGGCCGGCGACGGGTGGCCGGGCGCCGAGGCCGTCGTCGAGATGGGGGAGTCGGGCATGTCGAGCCGGGCGCTGTACATGGCCAGCAGGCCGACGTCCGTGAGCGGGTCGCCGAGCGTCGACATCTCCCAGTCGAGGATCGCCTTGATCCGGTCGACCCCGTCCGGGTCCTGGCGTACGAGGACGTTGTCGAGCCGGTAGTCGCCGTGCACGATCGTCGGCGCTGGCGAGGTCGGCAGTTCGCGTCCGAGCGCCGTCTGGAGCTCGTCGATCCCCGCGAGGTCCCGGTTGCGGGACGCGTCCAGCTGCTTGCCCCAGCGCCGCAGCTGCCGCTCGAGGAAGCCCTCGGGCCGCCCGAAGTCACCGAGCCCGACCGCCGCGGGGTCCACCGCGTGCAGGTCGACCAGCGTGTCCACGAGCCCCAGCACGGCGGCGCGGGTCCGCTCCGGGCCGAGCGGCGCGAGCTGGTCGGAGGTCCGGTACGGCGTCCCGTCGACGAACTCCATGACGTAGAACGGCGCCCCGATCACCTCCTCGTCCTCGCACAGCAGCACCGGCTCCGGCACCGGCACGTTCGTCGGGTGCAGCCCCGCGATCACCCGGTGCTCGCGCTTCATGTCGTGCGCGGTCGCGAGCACGTGCCCCAGCGGCGGCCTGCGCACCACCCACTTCGTGGTGCCGTCGCTCACCTGGTACGTCAGGTTCGAGCGCCCGCCCTCGATGAGCCGCCCGGTCAGCGGACCCGCGACCAGGCCGGGGCGCTCCCGGTCGAGGTGGGCGCGCAACCGGTCGAGGTCGAGGCCTTGGGGGTGACTCATCGCGGTCCTCCGAGAATCCGGGGCAGTATGTGGGCCGTGTCCTGGCAACAGTGGCTGCCATCATGCCGACCAGTCGGTATGGCGTCCAGAGCCTCCCGGAAACGTGATCGTTCTTACGGCGGACAGTGCCGGGCCCCGAAGGCAGGGGAAAGGGCCCGGCGCGAACCGCCGGGCCCTTTGGGTGGTGCGCGGGATCAGTGGTCGTCCCAGTGCCCCTCGTGCTCGGCGTGCCGGTGCCCGTCGTGGAGATAGTCGACGTGGTCGCCGTGCGCGACCGACTCGTGGCCGCAGTCCGCGCCGTGCCGGTGCTCGTGCCCCTCGTGCGCGACGTGCCCCGCCGGCTCGCACTCGTCCCAGTGCCCACCGTGCTGGGCGTGCAGATGCCCGTCGTGCGCGTAGTCGACGTGGTCCCCGTGCGGCACCTCCTGGTGACCGCAGGACGGGCCGTGCGTGTGCTCGTGGGCGGGGTGTTCCTGATGGAGGGTGGTCATGGCGCTCACCTTCGGTGACGTGACTGGCGTCCTGGTCGCCCTGGTCGTCCTGGGCTGACCCTCACAGGCTAGTCCGGAATGCCCCCTATCTTTGGTTATGGGAGCCTCCGGCCATGAAGGCGATCAGCTACCGCTCGTACGGCGGCCCCGAAGTCCTCGAATACGGCGAGGTCCGCGACCCCAAGGTGGGCCCCGACTCGGTCCTGGTGAAGGTGCGCGCCGCCGCCGTGAACCCTGTGGACCGGCACTGCCGCGCCGGGCACCTGGACGGGCTGCTCGACCCCGTCTTCCCGGTGATCCCCGGCTGGGACGTGTCCGGCGTGGTGGTGCAGCCCGGCGTCGCCGTCACCGAGTTCGCGCCGGGCGACGAGGTCATCGGCTACGTACGCGAGGACTTCCTGTCGCGCGGCACCTTCGCCGAGTACGTCGCCGCGCCCGTGCGCACCCTCGCCCGCAAGCCCCGCAACCTCACGTTCGAGGAGGCGGCGGGCCTTCCGCTCGCCGGGCTCACCGCGTACCAGGTGCTGACGCGCGGCCTCGAGGTGCAGGACGGCGACGTGGTCCTGGTGCACGCTGCCGCCGGTGGCGTCGGCTCGTTCGCCGTGCAGCTCGCCCGGCACTTCGGCGCCCGCGTCATCGGCACCGCGAGCGAGCGCAATCACGACTACGTGCGGGAACTCGGCGGGGAGCCGGTCACCTACGGGGACGGCCTCGCCGAACGGGTCCGGGCCCTGGCCCCCGAGGGCGTCGACGCGGCGTTCGACACGGTGGGCGGCGAGACGCTGCGGGTCTCGGCGGAACTGCTTGCCCCCGGCGGCCGGCTCGCCTCCATCGCCGACGGCGACGTGGTCGGGCTCGGCGGCCGCTACTGCTGGGTGCGCCCCGACGCCGCCGACCTCGCCCGCCTCACCGAACTCGCCGAGGCCGACGTGGTGACGGTGAACGTCGACGAGGTGCTCCCGCTCCAGGAGGCGGCGCGCGCCCACGAGCTGATCGAGACGGGCCGTACGCGCGGGAAGATCGTGGTCACGGTCGACTGGGACGAGTGACCCGCGCCCTCACGCCCCCGCGTTTCTCGTACGCCTCACACGCCTCACACGCCTCACACGCCTCACACGCCTCACGCGATGAGCACCGCCGCGCACAGCGTGATCGCCACCGTGCACAGTGCGGCGGCCGCCGCCTGCCGCCGCGTCATCACGGGCGGCGCGGCCTCGTTCCGGGCGAGCCCGGTGATCCGCTGGTGGGCGACCGCCACGAAGCCCAGCCACAGCAGCAGGCACAGCGCCGTGGCCACGAACCGCACGGGCCCGACACCGCTGTTCAGCGTCGCCTTCACCGCGAGCACCGCGGCGACCGTGCCCGACAGCGTCGTGCGCCGCCACGCGAGCCGCGTCCGGGCGGGCTGGAGCCCGGGGTCGCGCGCGGGCGCGTCCGCCCCGCTCACCCCTCCCACCCGACGAACACGATGACGACCATGGCCACCGAGACCAGCGCCACGACCACGCCGAGCACCGCGGGGAACTTCGACACCGGCAGGTCCTCGCCGCGCCGCATCGCCAGCTCGCAGCGCACCCAGTGCCCCACGGCCCGCAGCGAACACAGCGCGCCCGCCCCGAGCAGCGCGAGCGCGAGCCCGACGCGCCAGCCCCAGCGCAGGTCCGGCAGGAACTGGTCCACGGCGAAACCGCCACCGATCAGCGCGAGCGCCGTGCGCACCCACGCCAGGAAGGTGCGCTCGTTGGCGAGCGAGAAGCGGTAGTCGGGAGTGTCGCCCTCGTCCCTGATCCGCTCGGGGGCGAACCAGAGCCGGATACTGCGTGCAAATTCGATCACCCGCGGCACATTACCCGCGGGTCTCCCGCGACCCGCGGGTCACCTGTGCGCCTTCCACCGCTCGTACGCCGCGAGCCCGTCGGGCGTCCAGTCCCACTCGCCGATCCGCCGCTCCAGCTCGTCGGGGCCCAGGAACGCGTGCCAGTCGATCTCCTCGGCCTGCGGGTCCACGGGCAGGTCGAAGATGACCTCGTAGACGTACGACCACCAGGACTGCCCGGCATCGCCCTCGTACAGGAACTTGAACAGCGGGGTGGGCCGCGGCAGTCCGCTCACCCCCAGCTCCTCCTCCGCCTCGCGGAGCGCCGCCTCGTCGTACGTCTCGCCGGCGCCGACGACCCCGCCGACGAACATGTCGTAGTGGGCGGGGAAGACGAGCTTGGTGGGGGTGCGGCGGTGCACGAAGATCTCGCCGGCCGGGTTCCTGGCGAGGATGAAGGCGCAGCGGTGGCGCAGGTGCTGGGCATAGGCCTCGCCGCGCGGCGCCTGGCGGACGACGTGGTCGTGTTCGTCGACGATGTCGAGGATTTCCTCGGCGGGGTTCACTTCAGCGGGGTTCATGAACGGCAGGCTAGGCGCGTGCCTACAGCGGGGCCTCCACCCGGTCACGGCCGGTCGCGGCGGCGCCCGGCATCGCGGGGTGCAGCCCGAGCAGGACGACGCCCAGCACGATCCCCGCCAGGCCCACCGCCTCCCACGCGAGCGCCCCCGTGTCCATCCGCAGCCGGTCGCCGAGGAAGCCCACGCCGCACGCGATCCCGGCCAGCGGCTGCGCCGCCGTGAGCGCGGGCAGCGACATCCGCAGCGGCGCCGTCTCGAACGCGCTCTGCACCAGGACGAGCCCCGTGACCCCGAGGACGAGCACGGCGTACGGCTGCCAGCCGGTGAACAGCTCCGCCCAGCCGCCCGCCGAGAACCGCTGACCGCTCACCCGCGTCAACGCGTCCTGCACCCCGTACAGCAGCCCCGCCGCCACCGCGAGCAGCGCGGGTCCCGCGGTCAGCCGGGAGCGCTTGGCGAGGGCCGCGAGCGCCAGCGCCCCGCCGACCATCACGCCGACGATCAGCCAGTGCCGCAGCGGATCGGTGACCGCGCTGCCGCCCCGCGGCTGCCCGGCGACGATGAACGCCGTGACGCCGCCCGCGAGCAGCAGCAGCCCCGCCCAGCCCTGCCGGCCGAGCGGCTGTCTCGTCTGGCGGCGGGAGAGCAGCAGCGCGAAGAGGAGGTTCGTGGCGAGCAGCGGCTCGACGAGGGTCACCTCGCCCTGGCCGAGGGCCAGCGCGCCGAGCACCATCCCGCACACCATCAGGCCGATCCCGCCGAGCCAGCGCGGTACGCGCATCAGGTCGAGCAGCAGCCGCGGGGAGAGGAAGTCGCCGAGCGGGGCCTTCACCGCCGCGTTCTGCTGGAGGACGAAACCGATGCCCAGACAGAACGCCGCGCTCACGGCGAGGACGAGGACGAGAACCGACACGCTGTCGACGATAGCGGCCCGCGCGGCCACCCGCCCGCGAGCGACGGGCGCCGTCTTCCACTTGGCCGATCCCGGCCCGAACTCACCTGCTGATTCGGCGAGTTGGTGAGGTGCGTCACCGGCGACCCTTGACGCGGACACCTCCGTACCGGTTTGCTGTGCTTGATCATCGTCTTGCCGTCCATCTCACCCACATCTGAACAGTCGTAAGGACCCCCGCCGCGGTGCCCCCACCCCCGCCTCCGCTCGGGCGCTCCCGCAAGAAGCCCGCGCACGCCACTCCCTTCGGCGACCCCGCGCTCGACGACACCGAACTCGTCGCGGCGCGCTCCGCCCTCGCCCGCGGCCGCTGGACCGAGGTCAGATCCCTGCTTCGCGCCACCGGCTCCGACTGGGACCTGCGCGGCCACCGCGTCCTCGGCCTCGCGGGCGAACCCACCGCCAAGGTCTGGGCCCGCGACTGGCTGCTCGCCGAACCCGACTCCACCGACGCCGTCGTGCTGCTCGCCTGCGCGGGCGTACTGCGCGCCGTCGAGGGCCGCGGCCGCCCCGAGAAGGCGCGCGCCGCCTGCGCGCAGGCGGCGGAACTCGTGCCCGAGGACCCGACGCCGCTGCTCGCACTGCTGCTCCTGGAACGGGAGTTGGGCAGCGAGGAGGACGTCGTCCGGCTCTTCGACGAGGTGCGCCTGCGGCATCCGGGCCACCACCACGCGCACCACCTGATGGTCGCGCGGCTCGCCGAGCGGCGCGCCGACGTCGGGCAGGACCCGCTGCACGAGGTGTACGACTTCGCGTCCTGGGCGTGCGAACAGGCCACCCCCGACTCGCCGTTGGCGGTGCTCCCGGTCGTCGCGCACGCCGAGCGCTACCGGGTGCTCGCGCGCGCGGGCGTGCTGGCCGACGACCCGAAGGCGTCCGGGCACTGGACCGGGCGGCGCGCCCGGCTCGTCCTGAAGGCCGCGTTCGACTGGTGGCTGGAGTGGGGCGCCGCGCGCGAGCGCCCCGGCAGGCCGCACCCGCGCGGCCGCATCGACCTCAACTACCTGGCACACGCGAAGTACTGCGAGGGCCGCCCCGCCGAGGCGGCCGCACTGTTCCACCGGATCGGCCGGCACAGCACGCCGTACCCCTGGTCGTATCCGGACCGGGACCCGTACGAGGCGTTCCGGGTCGCGCGCGGCGCCGCGCTCGGCTCGGTGTAGGGCACGGCGCAGAGCACACTCCACTCTTCACGAAGGAAGGGACACCCCTCATGAGCGCGAGCGAGCGGCCGCCCGAGGCCGCGGCGGATCCGGCGATTCACACGTACCTGGGCGAGACGAGCGCGCTGCGTGCAGGGCGGCTCGGTACGGCGGGGCTGCTGCTCTCCGTGCTCGCCGCGACCGGGCCGCTGCTCGTCGTCGCGGGTGTCATGCCGACGACGTTCGCGGTGATGGGGGTGGTCGGCCAGCCGCTGCTCTTCCTCGTGCTCGGCGTCGTGCTCGCCCTCTTCAGCGTCGGCTACGCGGAGTTGAGCCGGCACGTGCACAACGCGGGTGCCTTCTACGCGTACATCGCCCGGGGCCTCGGTCCGACGGCCGGCGCGGCGGCGGCCCTCGTCGCGCTCGTCGCCTACAGCTCGCTGCAGGTCGGCATCTTCGGCCTGTTCGGCTACGAGGTGGCGGGTCTCGCCGAGCAGTATCTGAGCCTCGAACTCGCCTGGTGGATACCGGCGTTGGCGGCCGTCCTCGCCGTCGGCGCGCTCGGCCTGCTGAAGATCGACGTGAACGCGAAGGTCCTCGGTGTGCTGCTGCTCATCGAGGTCGCCGTCGTGGTCGTCTTCGACATCGCGGCCATCGGCGACCCCGGCGCCCAGGGCCTGTCCCTGCACGCCTTCAACCCGGAGACCCTCTCGGGCGTCGGGCTCGGCACGGCGCTGTGCTTCTGCATCGCGGCGTTCACCGGCTTCGAGCAGGCGCCGGTGTACGCGGAGGAGACCAGCAGGCCGCACGTCCTGGTGCCGCGCGTGATGTTCCTCGCGGTCGGCGGCGTCGCCCTGTTCTTCGCGTTCAGCTCGTGGGCGATGACGGTGGCGACGGGGCCCTCCGGCATCGTCGGCGCGGCCCGCAAGCAGTCGGCGGGACTCCTCTTCGGGTTGACGGAGGACCGCCTCGGCGGCGCGTTCACCGATGTCGTCCATGTGCTGTTCGTGACGGGCATGTTCGCGGCGCTGCTCAGCTTCCACAACGTGGTGGCGCGGTACGCCTTCGCGATGGGGCGCGAGGGGCTGCTGCCCGCCGGGTTCGGACGGACGAACACGGCGACCGGCGCGCCCGGCAAGGGCTCGGTGCTGCAGTCGGTGATCGCGCTGATCGCGGTCGTCGGCTTCGCGATCGCCGACGACGGCCCCTTCGGCGACCCGACGGCGCCGGTCCTGCACCTGTTCACCTGGGGCGGCAACGTGGGCGCGCTCGGCGTCATCGTCCTCATGGCCACGGCGTCCCTCGCGGTCATCGTGTTCTTCGCGCGCCGCGGGGCCGCGGCGGCGCAGGCCTGGCGGCTCGTGGCGTCCGGCGTGGCGGGCCTCGCCCTCCTCGTGATCGCCGTCTACACGGTCAAGGACTTCGACGTCCTGGTCGGCTCGGGCCCGGACTCCGCGCTCAACTGGATCCTCCCGGGCATCATCGTCCTGGCCGCGCTGGCGGGCGCGGTCCACGGCCAACTCCTCCACCGCAGGGACCCCCAGTCCCACGCCCGCATCGGCCTGGGCAACGAGGCCTTCCAGCTGGACCAAAAATCGGGCGACGCACGCTAGGTGGGCAAATCAAGTCCCGCCGGCGATTGAGGCCCGCAACCACAAGTGACGAAACCCTGACGGCGGGCCGGAACCCCTGGAACCCGGCCCCCCGTGGTGCTGCAATCAGAAACGTGACACCGAACCAAGGCCCCCCGGTGGGCCGCCGCCTGGTCCTCGGAATGCTGGGCGCCGGCGCCCTGACCGTCGCCGCGGCCCCCACCCTCCAGCACGCCCTGGAAGGCCTCGCCCAGAAGGACCCCACCGGCCTCACGGGCGTGCTGCCGAACGGCGGCGGCTTCCGCTACTACTCGGTCGCCGCCTCCGTTCCCCACAAGAGCGCGGAGACCTACCGCCTCACCGTCGACGGACTGGTCGCGCACCCGTCGACGTACACGCTCCCCGAACTGAGGGCGTTTCCGCAGACCCGCCTCGTCCGTGACGTCCAGTGCGTCACGGGCTGGCGGGTCCCGCACACGCCCTTCGAAGGCGTACGGCTCTCGCGGATCCTGGACGCTGCGGGGGTGCGCCCCACCGCCAGGGCCGTACGCCTGACCTGCTTCGACGGCACGTACAGCGAGAGCCTCACGCTCGAACAGGCCCGCCGCGCCGACGTCCTGGTGGCGCTGCGCATGCAGGACAAGGACCTCACGCACGCGCACGGCGGCCCGGTGCGCCTCTACGCGGCCCCCATGTACTTCTACAAGTCGGCCAAGTGGCTCTCCGGCATCACCGTCACCGACGAGGTGCGGCCCGGGTACTGGGAGGAGCGCGGCTACGACATCGACGCCTGGGTCGGCCGCTCGAACGGACGCGACGATGAGCCCACGAACTGAGCAACTCACGGCCGCCGTCCGCCGTTTCACGCGAGCCGAACGCTGGGTGCACCGCGCCACCGCCGCCCTGATGGGCGCCTGCGTCGCGACGGCCGCCTGCCTCTACGTACCGCAGCTCGCCGAACTCGTCGGCCGCCGCGCCCTCGTGGTCACGCTCCACGAATGGTCGGGCCTGCTGCTGCCGGTGCCCTTTCTGCTGGGCCTCGTCTCCCGTGCCTTCCGCGCGGACCTGGGGCGCCTCAACCGGTTCGACCCGCACGACAAGGAATGGCTGCGCGCCGTCCTGCAACGGCGCCCGGGCCACCGCCCGGCGGGCAAGTTCAACGCCGGGCAGAAGCTGTGGGCGGCCTGGCTCGCCGGCGCCGTCCTGGTGATGCTCGGCACGGGCCTGCTCATGTGGTTCACGCACCTCGCCCCGCTCGCCGTGCGCACCGGCAGCACCTTCGTGCACGACTGGCTGGCGCTCGCCCTCGGCATCGTGCTCGCCGGGCACATCGGCATGGCGGTCGGCGATCCGGAGGCGCGCCGCGGCCTGCGCACGGGATTCGTGGACCGGGACTGGGCCGCGCGCGAGCACGGCGAGTGGCTCGACGCACCCTGAGAGCCTGCGAACACACGAGGAGGGCGCCCCGCCGATCGGCGGGGCGCCCTCCTCGTGCCTGGCGGTCGGACCTCGGCTAGATCACCAAGGACAGCAGCAGCACCAGCGCACCGGCGACCACGGAGATGATCGTCTCCATGAGCGACCAGGTCTTCACGGTCTGGCCGACGCTGAGCCCGAAGTACTCCTTGACCAGCCAGAAACCGGCGTCGTTGACGTGGCTGAAGAACAGCGAACCCGCGCCGATGACCAGGACGAGCAGCGCCGTGTGCGTGTCGCTCATGTTGGCCGCGAGGGGCGCGACCAGACCGGCGGCGGAGACCGTGGCGACCGTCGCCGAACCCGTGGCGACGCGGATGACGACCGCGATGAGCCAGGCGAGCAGCAGCGTCGGGAGCCCCCAGTCCTTGGAGATCTCCATGATCATCTCGCCGACGCCGGAGTCGACCAGGGTGCCCTTGAAGCCACCGCCCGCGCCCACGATGAGCAGCACGCCCGCGATCGGGCCGAGCGACTTCTCGGTGGTGGAGAGGATCCTGCCCCTGGTGAAGCCGGCCGGGCGGCCGAGGGTGAACATGCCGACGACGACGGAGACGAGCAGCGCGATCATCGGGTTGCCGACCACGTCGAAGACGCGCTGGACGGTGGCGTCCGGGTTGTCCACGATGACGTCGACGAGGGCCTTCGACAGCATCATCACGACCGGCAGCAGGATGGTCGAGACGGCGGCGCCGAAGCTCGGACGCTTCTCCAGCTCGTCGGAGGCGCGCGACGGGATCATCTTCTCGGGGGCCGGGACGTCGACCCACTTGGCCGCGTACTTCGAGAAGACGGGGCCCGCGATGATCACGGTCGGGATGGCGACGAGGATGCCGAGCGCGAGCGTGAGGCCGAGGTTGGCGTCGACCGCGTCGATCGCGACGAGCGGGCCGGGGTGCGGCGGGATCAGGCCGTGCATGACGGACAGACCCGCGAGGGCCGGGATGCCGATCCGCATCAGCGAGTAGTTGCCGCGCTTGGCGACCATCAGGACGACGGGGATCAGCAGGACGATGCCGACCTCGAAGAAGAGCGGCAGACCGATCACGGCCGCGATGAGCACCATGGCCCACGGCATGGCCCTGCCGCCGGACTTGCCGGCCTTGGCGAGGATCGTGTCGACGATCTGGTCGGCGCCGCCGGAGTCGGCGAGCAGCTTGCCGAGGATCGCGCCGAGCGCGATCAGCACGCCGACCCCGGCGACGGTGTCGCCGAGCCCGCCGCTGAAGCTTTCGATCACCTTGTCCAGCGGCGCACCGGCGAACGCGCCGAGCGCGAGCGAGCCGATGGTCAGCGCCAGGAAGGCGTGCATCTTGAACTTGGTGATGAGCAGGACGATGACGGCGATGCCCGCGAGCACGGCGATCCCGAGCTGGGCATGGCCCGCGGACGTGATCGGCTCGACGGTGTCCGCTGCCAGCATCTCGACGCTGAGTCTGGTCACGGTCTAATCCCTAGAACGAGTGGGGGGACGGGGGAGAGAACTTGCCGGTGTGTGGGGGGTTACGCGGTCGCGGCGGGGGAGTCGAGCTCGGCCAGGGCCGCGACGGCCCGGTCCGCGATCTCCTCCGGCGATCCCGCGACATCGACGGCCACGCCCGCCTCGTCCGCCGCGAGCGGCTGGAGCGTGGCGAACTGCGAGTCGAGCAGCGAGGTGGGCATGAAGTGCCCCTCCCGGTGCCCCATGCGGTCCTCGATCAGCTCGCGCGAGCCGGTGAGGTGGACGAAGACGGCGTCGGGGGCCTCGGCCCGCAAGCGGTCGCGGTAGCTGCGCTTGAGGGCGGAGCTGGAGACCACCCCGCCAAGGCCCGCGCGGCCGTGCGCCCAGCGGCCGATGGCATCGAGCCAGGGCCAGCGGTCCTCGTCCGTCAGGGGCGTGCCGGCCGACATCTTCTCGATGTTGGCCTCGGGGTGGAAGTCGTCGCCCTCGGCGTACGGAACGCCGAGCCGTTCGGCGAGCAGGGGACCGATCGTTGTCTTGCCGGTTCCTGCGACGCCCATGACCACGACGACGTGGGGGGTGCTCATCGGGTACTGCCTCGTTTCGCTGTCTTCGTCGACATCGCTGTGACACCACACTGAAACCCAATAGGTCTGATGAATTCAAGAGGGTGTGACATATAAGTCAGACCATTGAGGTCACGGCTAGGGTTGTCCCATGACCACCATGGGCCGGGGCCTGCATGCCCGCGTACTGGAAAGCCTCGGTCCCGCGATCACGGCGGGCGAGTACCCCGCCGGCAGCGTGCTGCGCACGGATGAACTTGCCCAGCGCTTCGAGGTGTCCCGCTCGGTCATGCGGGAGGCGGTGCGCGTCCTGGAGTCGATGCACCTCGTGGCCTCGCGGCGGCGGGTCGGCGTCACGGTGCGGCCCGCCGAGGAGTGGAACGTCTACGACCCGCAGGTCATCCGCTGGCGCCTCGCGGGCGCCGACCGCCCGCGCCAGCTGCGCTCGCTCACGGTGCTCCGTTCGGCCGTCGAGCCGGTCGCCGCGGGTCTGGCCGCGCGCAGCGCGAGCGCGGAGCAGTGCGCGGCGCTGACCGAGTGCGCGCTCGGCATGGTGGCGACGTCACGCGGCCAGCAGCTGGAGGCGTACCTCGGCCACGACATCGAGTTCCACCGGATCGTCCTCAACGCATCGGGCAACGAGATGTTCGCCCACCTGGGTGACCTGGTGGCGGAGGTCCTCGCGGGCCGCACCCACCACCAGGTCATGTTCGAGGACCCGGACCCGGCCGCGGTGAGCCTGCACGTCAAGGTCGCCGAGGCGGTACGGGAGCGGAACGCGCAGCGCGCGGAGGAGCTCACGCGCGAGATCGCGGTGGGCGCGCTCCACGAGCTGGACATCCTGGCGCCCTGAACTCCCGTGTCCTGCCCGGGAGTTACTCGATGAAGTCCCCGTCGACGTACACCCACGCGCCGTCGACCCGGGAGAACCTGCTGCGCTCGTGCAGCTCGCCGCCCTTGTAGCGGGCGCGGAAGGTGACGGTGCCGCGCTGATGGAACGCGGAGCCGTCGACCGCCTCCACGATCTCGAGGCCGGTCCACTGCGGGGCGTCGTCGAAGTCGATGCCGGGCGGCCGGGTGTCCGGGTGCCAGGTCCGCATCAGATATGCCCCGTCCCGCCGCACGAACGCGGCGTACCGGGAGCGCATCAGGGCTTCGGCGGAGGGAGCGGCGGCGCTGCCGGAGTGATAGCGCCCGCAACAGTCTTCGTACGAGGAGGGCAGCCCGCAGGGGCAGGCGGGGGAGGTGCGTGACATGGGGCGTACTTTAAGCCCCTGCGGCGATTGAGCGGCGAGGTCCGGGGCGGAGCCCCGAGTCGTCAACCACGGTCGACCGCACCCTCACGAAACCCGGCCGGCGTAGCCCCCACGTGTTGCTGGAAGAACTTCGAGAAGTTGGCCGAGTCCGCGAATCCGACCGCCACCCCGATCCGCCCGACGGGCAACTCCGTGTGCGCCAGCATCCGTTTCGCCTCCAGGACCACCCGCCGATCGATGAACGCCTTCGGGGTGAGCCCCGTCGCGGCCCGCACCGCCCGGACGAGCGTCCGCCGCGAGTACCCCAACTCGTCCGCGTACGCGCTCACGCTGTGGTTGGACGTGAAGCCCTGCTCGACCGCCGTACGGAACCGGGTGAACGTCGTGTCCTGCTGCGGCGTCCCGTCGTCCTCCGCCGCGGCCTGCGCCGACACATGGGCCACCCGCAGCATCAGCGCCGTCAGCGCGTGCCGCAGCACCGAGGTGTGCAGGCTCAGCGGCAGCGTCGTCGTGTCGAGGTACTCGCGCCGCAGCTGGGTCAAGGAGGCGTCGATCGCGGCGAGTTGGTCCGGGTCGGGGTGCAGCAGCGGCGGCCGGTCGTAGCGGTAGAGCCCGGTCGCCTCGACGATGGCCCGCGGCAGGAACCCCGGCTGCATGGTGAGCGCGGTGCCGACGTACGCGTCGTCCGTCGAGAACCCGTGCACCTGGCCCGGCCGGATCCACAGGATGTCCCCGGCCCCCACCTCGTACTCGGTGAAGTCGATCATGTGGCGGACCGGGCCCTCGCGGAAGAACAGCAGGACGTGGAAGTCGATGCGGTGCACGCGCCGCGAGAGGCCGACGCCGCCCGCCCACGGACCCTCCGAACCCATCGGCCCGACCTGGATCCCGACGCCGGAGAGGCTCGCGCTCGGGTCGAACGGATACGTGCGGATGTGCGCCCCCGGTCCCAGATGTGCGCTCGTCTGTGAGGGGTCCTGCTCCGTCATCCACTGTCCTTGGCTCGGGCCGCTGTGCGTGTCCCATTTTCACCGAACGCTGGCACGGGGGCACCTGTCGAGCCAAAAGTATGACCTTTACATTCGTAGGTGGTTCGACCTGGGACTTTGGTCCCGGCCGGACGGTGCCTTTCGGCACCTCGGCAGGACAACGGATGCGAAGGAAGCTGTACAGATGAGCACGCAGACACCGGACGGACTCGACCCCTTCGAGGCCCCCTTCGAGTGGACCGAAAGCGACCAGCGTGCCGTCGACACCGCGCGCCTGCTCGCGGCGGACGCCGTGCAGAAGGTCGGCAACGGTCACCCCGGCACCGCCATGAGCCTCGCCCCGGCCGCGTACACGATCTTCCAGAAGGCCATGCGGCACGACCCGGCCGACCCGGAGTGGACCGGTCGCGACCGCTTCGTCCTGTCGCCCGGCCACACCAGCCTCACCCTCTACACCCAGCTCTTCCTCTCCGGCTACGAGCTGGAGCTCGACGACCTGAAGGCGTTCCGCACGCAGGGATCGAAGACGCCGGGCCACCCCGAGTACGGCCACACCGCCGGTGTCGAGACCACGACCGGTCCGCTCGGCCAGGGCGTCGCCAACGCCGTGGGCATGGCGATGGCGGCCCGCTACGAGCGCGGCCTGTTCGACCCGGAGGCCGCCGAGGGCGCCAGCCCCTTCGACCACACCATCTGGGCGATCGTCTCCGACGGCGACCTGGAGGAGGGTGTCTCCGCCGAGGCCAGCTCGCTGGCGGGCCACCAGAAGCTCGGCAACCTCGTCTTCGTCTACGACGACAACCACATCTCGATCGAGGGCGACACCGCGACCGCGTTCTCCGAGGACGTGCTGAAGCGCTACGAGTCGTACGGCTGGCACGTGCAGCGCATCGAGCCGACCGCCACCGGCGACGTCGACCCGAAGGCCCTGTACGAGGCGCTGGCCGCCGCCAAGGCCGTCACCGACAAGCCCTCGATCATCGCGATGCGCACGATCATCGCCTGGCCGGCCCCGACCGCGCAGAACACCGAGGCCTCCCACGGCTCGGCGCTCGGCGCCGAGGAGATCGCCGCCACGAAGAAGGTCCTCGGCTTCGACCCCGAGCAGTCCTTCATCGTCGAGGACGAGGTCATCGCCCACACCCGCGGCGCCCTCGACCGCGGCGCCGAGGCGCACGCCGCCTGGGACAAGAAGCTCGCCGAGTGGCGGAACGCCAACCCGGAGCGCTCCGCGACCCTCGACCGCGTGCTCGCGGGCCGCCTCCCCGAGGGCTGGGAGGACGCCCTGCCGTCCTTCGAGACCGGCACCAAGGTCGCCACGCGCGCCGCGTCCGGCAAGACCCTCCAGGCGCTCGGCGGTGTCATCCCCGAGCTGTGGGGCGGCTCCGCCGACCTCGCCGGCTCGAACAACACGACGATCGACAAGACCAGCTCCTTCCTCCCGAAGGGCAACCCGCTCCCGGAGGCCGACCCGTACGGCCGCACCGTGCACTTCGGCATCCGCGAGTTCTCGATGGCCGCCGAGATGAACGGCATCGCGCTGCACGGCAACACCCGCATCTACGGCGGCACGTTCCTCGTGTTCTCCGACTACATGCGCAACGCCGTCCGCATGTCGGCCCTGATGCAGCTCCCGGTCACCTACGTGTGGACCCACGACTCCATCGGCCTCGGCGAGGACGGCCCGACCCACCAGCCCGTCGAGCACCTCGCCGCGCTGCGCGCCATCCCCGGCCTGAACATCGTCCGCCCGGCAGACGCCAACGAGACGGCCATCGCCTGGCGCGAGATCCTCAAGCGCGGCACGGAGAAGCCGGCCCCGCACGGCCTGGCGCTCTCCCGGCAGGGCCTGCCGACGTACGAGGCCAACGACGACGCGGCCAAGGGCGGTTACGTCCTGGTCGAGGCGTCGAAGGCCACCCCGGACGTCGTCCTGATCGCGACCGGCTCCGAGGTCCAGCTCGCGGTCGCCGCCCGCGAGCAGTTGGAGGCCGAGGGCGTCGCCACCCGCGTCGTCTCGATGCCGTCCGTCGAGTGGTTCGAGGAGCAGGAGCAGGCGTACAAGGACGCCGTCCTGCCGCCGTCGGTGAAGGCCCGCGTGGCGGTCGAGGCCGGCATCGGCCTGACCTGGTACCGCTACGTCGGTGACGCGGGACGCATCGTCTCCCTGGAGCACTTCGGCGCCTCCGCCGACGCGGGCACGCTGTTCGCCGAGTTCGGCTTCACCGCCGAGAACGTCGCCGACAAGGCCCGCGAGTCCCTCGCCGCCGCCCGCGCCTGACCACCACGTAAGCAAGTACGTACGAAAGAAGATGACGCAGAACATGAGCAACGCCGTCGCACCCCTCAAGTCGCTCTCCGACGAAGGCGTTTCCATCTGGCTGGACGACCTGTCCCGCACCCGCATCGAGTCCGGCAACCTCGCCGAGCTCATCGCGGACCAGCACGTCGTGGGTGTCACCACGAACCCCTCGATCTTCCAGGCCGCCATCGGCAAGGGCGAGGGCTACGAGGAGCAGCTCGCCGACCTGGCCGTCCGCAAGGTCACCGTCGACGAGGCCGTCCGCATGATGACCACGCAGGACGTGCGCGCCGCCGCCGACATCCTGCGCCCGGTGTACGACGCCACGAACGGCCGTGACGGCCGCGTCTCCATCGAGGTCGACCCGCGCCTGGCCCACAACACCGAGGCCACCATCGCCGAGGCCAAGCAGCTGGCCTGGCTCGTGGACCGCCCCAACGTGATGATCAAGATCCCGGCGACCCTCGCGGGCCTCCCGGCGATCACCGAGGTCATCGGCCTCGGCATCTCGGTCAACGTCACGCTGATCTTCTCCCTCGACCGCTACAAGGCCGTCATGGACGCCTACCTGGCCGGCCTGGAGAAGGCCCACGAGCGCGGCATCGACCTCTCCTCGATCCACTCGGTCGCCTCCTTCTTCGTGTCCCGCGTGGACGCCGAGATCGACAAGCGCCTCGACAAGATCGGCACGGACGAGGCCGCCGCGGCGAAGGGCAAGGCCGCCCTCGCCAACGCCCGTCTCGCCTACGAGGCCTTCGAGCAGGCCTTCGCCGTCGAGCGCGCCACCAAGCTGGAGGCCGCAGGCGCCAACAAGCAGCGCCCGCTGTGGGCCTCCACCGGCGTCAAGGACCCCGCGTACAAGGACACCCTGTACGTCGACGAGCTGGTCGCGCCCGGCACCGTCAACACCATGCCCGAGGGCACCCTGAAGGCGACCGCCGACCACGGCGAGATCACCGGCGACACCATCACCGGCCGCTACGAGCAGGCCCGCGCCGAGCTCGCCGCCGTCGACGCGCTCGGCATCTCGCTCGACGAGGTCACCCAGCAGCTCGAGGACGAGGCCGTCGCCAAGTTCGAGATCGCCTGGAACGACCTGCTCTCCACCGTCTCCTCCCGCCTGACGGAGGCTGAGTCCAAGTGAGCTCCACCGCTTGGCAGAACCCGCTGAGGGACCCCCGCGACCGCCGTCTGCCGCGCGTCGCGGGCCCCTCCGGGCTCGTCATCTTCGGCGTCACGGGCGACCTGTCCCGCAAGAAGCTGATGCCGGCCGTCTACGACCTCGCCAACCGCGGCCTGCTGCCGCCGGGCTTCTCGCTCCTCGGCTTCGCCCGCCGCGAGTGGGAGGACCAGGACTTCGCGCAGGTCGTCCACGACTCGGTCAAGGAGCACGCCCGCACCCCCTTCCGCGAGGAGGTCTGGCAGCAGCTCGCCGAGGGCATGCGCTTCATCCCCGGCGACTTCGACGACGACACCGCGTTCTCGCAACTGCGCAGCGCCGTCGACGAGCTGGACGAGAAGCGCGGCACCAGCGGCAACTACGCGTTCTACCTCTCCGTACCGCCGAAGTTCTTCCCCAAGGTCGTCCAGCAGCTCAAGAAGCACGGCCTCGCGGACGCCCCCGAGGGCTCCTGGCGGCGCGCCGTCATCGAGAAGCCGTTCGGCCACGACATGGAGTCGGCGCGCGAGCTGAACGCGATCGTGCACGACGTGTTCTCGCCGGACCAGGTCTTCCGCATCGACCACTACCTCGGCAAGGAGACCGTCCAGAACATCCTGGCGCTCCGCTTCGCCAACCAGATGTACGAACCCATCTGGAACCGGTCGTACGTCGATCACGTGCAGATCACGATGGCCGAGGACATCGGCATCGGCGGCCGCGCCGGCTACTACGACGGCATCGGTGCCGCCCGCGACGTCATCCAGAACCACCTGCTCCAGCTGCTCGCCCTCACGGCGATGGAGGAGCCGGCCGCGTTCGACGCCGAGTCGCTGGTCAACGAGAAGCTCAAGGTCCTGAAGTCCGTGCGGCTCCCCGCCGACCTGGACGGGTCCACGGTCCGCGCGCAGTACGCCGGCGGCTGGCAGGGCGGCGAGAAGGTCCCCGGCTACCTCCAGGAAGACGGCATCGACCGCAAGTCGAAGACGGACACGTATGCCGCGGTCAAGCTGGGCATCGACAACCGCCGCTGGGCGGGCGTCCCGTTCTACCTGCGCACCGGCAAGCGGCTCGGCCGCCGCGTCACCGAGATCGCGGTCGTCTTCCAGCGCGCCCCGCACTCCCCGTTCGACCACACCGCCACCGAGGAACTCGGCCAGAACGCGATCGTCATCCGCGTTCAGCCGGACGAGGGCATGACGGTGCGCTTCGGATCCAAGGTGCCGGGTACGTCGATGGAGATCCGCGACGTGTCCATGGACTTCGCCTACGGCGAGTCGTTCACCGAGTCCAGCCCGGAAGCGTACGAGCGGCTGATCCTGGACGTGTTGCTGGGCGACGCGAACCTCTTCCCGCGCACGGAGGAGGTCGAGGAGTCCTGGCGCATCCTGGACCCCATCGAGGAGCACTGGGACAAGGTCGGCAGGCCCGCCCAGTACGCCTCGGGCAGCTGGGGCCCGAAGGAAGCGGACGAGATGCTCGCACGAGACGGACGGAGCTGGCGAAGGCCATGAGGATCGACCTGACCGACACCACGGCAAGCAAGGTCAACAAGGCGCTCGTCGAAGGACGCCGGGCCATCGGGACGCCCGCCGTGGGCATGGTCCTGACGATGGTCATCGTCACGGACGAGGAGAACGCGTACGACGCGACGAAGGCCGCCCAGGAGGCGTCCCGCGAGCACCCCTCGCGCACCCTCGTCGTCATCCGGCGCACCAAGCGCCTGCCCCGCGACCGGCACGGCAACCGGCTCGACGCCGAGGTCCGCCTCGGCTCCGAGGCCGGCACCGGCGAGACGGTGATCCTGCGCCTGTACGGCGAGACAGGACAGCACGCCGACTCCGTCGTCCTGCCGCTGCTGCTGCCCGACGCCCCGGTCGTCGTGTGGTGGCCGGTCGACGCCCCCGACGAGCCCTCCAAGGACCCGCTCGGCGCGCTCGCCGCCCGCCGCATCACCGACCTGTACGCCGACGAGGAGGCGCTCGCCGCCCTCGACCGGCGCGCCGCGCACTACGCCCCGGGCGACACCGACCTGGCCTGGACCCGGCTCACCCCGTGGCGCTCCATGCTGGCCGCCGCGCTCGACCAGGCCCGCAGCGACGTCGTCTCCGCGGCCGTCGAGTCCGAGGCCGGCAACCCCAGCGCCGAACTGCTCGCGCGCTGGCTCGGCGCCCGGCTCGGCGTCCCGGTCGAGCGGGTCACGACGGCGGGCCCGGTCGTCACCGCGGTCCGCCTCGGCACCCCGAGCGGCGAGATCCGCATCGACCGCCCCGAAGGGCCGCTCGCCAAGCTGAGCCTGCCAGGACAGCCCGAGCGCACCCTCGCCCTCAAGGTCCGCTCCACCGCCGAGCTGATCGCGGAGGAACTCCGCCGCCTCGACGCCGACGAGATGTACGCCGTGGCCCTGCAGGCAGCCCCCCACGGCAAAGTCACCAAGGAGTCCGTTCAACATGCCTGACACCGCCTCTCAAGGCCCCTTCCTCACGCGCCGCCCGCAGTGGACGGCCCTGGAGGACCACCGCGCGAAGTTCAACGGCACGCACCTGCGCGACCTGTTCGCGAAGGACCCGGCCCGCGCCGAGCGCTACACCGTGGCCGTCGGTGACCTGCACATCGACTACTCCAAGCACCTGATCACGGACGAGACGCTCGCCCTCCTCCAGGAACTGGCCACCGCCACCGACGTGTTCGGGCAGCGCGACGCCATGTTCCGCGGCGAGAAGATCAACACGACCGAGGACCGCGCCGTGCTGCACACGGCCCTGCGCGCCCCGGCCGACGCCGTGATCGAGGTCGACGGCGAGAACGTCGTGCCGAAGGTGCACGAGGTCCTCGACCAGATGGCCGTCTTCGCCGACAGGATCCGTACGGGCGAGTGGACAGGACACACCGGCAAGCGGATCAAGAACGTCGTCAACGTCGGCATCGGCGGCTCGGACCTCGGCCCGGCCATGGCCTACGAGGCGCTGCGCCCGTTCACCGCCCGCGACCTGACGTTCCGCTTCGTGTCGAACGTCGACGGCGCCGACCTGCACGAGGCCGTCCGCGACCTCGACCCGGCCGAGACGCTGTTCATCATCGCGTCCAAGACCTTCACGACGATCGAGACGATCACCAACGCGAAGGCCGCCCGCTCCTGGCTCCTCGACGGGCTCGGCGGCGACGACAAGGCCGTCGCCAAGCACTTCGTCGCTTTGTCGACCAACGGCGAGAAGGTTGCCGAGTTCGGCATCGACACCGCCAACATGTTCGCGTTCTGGGACTGGGTCGGCGGCCGCTACTCCTTCGACTCGGCCATCGGCCTCTCGCTGATGATCGCGATCGGCCCGGACCACTTCCGCGAGCTGCTCGACGGCTTCCGCCTGGTCGACGACCACTTCCGCACGGCCCCCGCGGAGGCCAACGCGCCGCTGCTGCTCGGCCTCCTCGGCATCTGGTACGGCAACTTCCACGGCGCGCAGTCGCACGCGGTGCTCCCGTACAGCCACTACCTCTCCAAGTTCACGGCGTACCTCCAGCAGCTCGACATGGAGTCCAACGGCAAGTCCGTGGACCGCCAGGGCCGCGGCGTCGAGTGGCAGACGGGCCCGGTCGTCTGGGGCACCCCCGGCACCAACGGCCAGCACGCCTACTACCAGCTCATCCACCAGGGCACGAAGCTGATCCCGGCGGACCTCATCGGCTTCGCGAAGCCGGTCGACGAGCTGTCCGACACCCTCGCGGGCCAGCACGACCTGCTGATGGCCAACCTGTTCGCGCAGGGCCAGGCGCTCGCCTTCGGCAAGACGCCGGACGAGGTGCGCGCCGAGGGCGTGGCGGAGGACCTGGTCCCGCACAAGACCTTCAAGGGCAACCACCCGACGACGACGATCCTCGCGCGCGAGCTGACCCCGTCCGTCCTCGGCCAGCTCATCGCCCTCTACGAGCAGAAGGTCTTCGTCCAGGGCGCCGTCTGGAACATCGACTCCTTCGACCAGTGGGGCGTCGAGCTGGGCAAGGTCCTCGCCAAGCGCGTGGAACCCGCCCTCACCGAAGGCGCGGAGGTCGCAGGCCTCGACGCGTCGACGCAGTCCCTGGTCAGCACGTACCGCGCCCTGCGCGGCCGCACCTCCTGACGTACCCGCACCCTTCAGATCAGAAAGTAAGTGAACTGACATGCAGCTCGGTCTCATCGGTCTCGGCAAGATGGGCGGCAACATGCGCGAGCGCATCCGCCGCGCCGGCCACGAGGTCATCGGCTACGACCGCAACCCCGAGGTCTCGGACGTCGCCTCCCTCGCCGAACTCGTCGAGAAGCTCGAAGGCCCGCGCGTGGTCTGGGTGATGGTGCCGGCCGGCGCCGCCACCCAGTCGACCGTCGACGAGCTCGGCGGCCTGCTCTCCGAGGGCGACATCGTGGTCGACGGCGGCAATTCGCGCTGGACGGACGACGAGAAGCACGCGGAGGAGCTCGCCGCCAAGGGCATCGGCTTCGTCGACGCGGGCGTCTCCGGTGGCGTGTGGGGCCTGGAGAACGGCTACGCGCTGATGGTCGGCGGTTCCGAGGAGAACGTCGCGAAGGTCAAGCCGGTCTTCGACGCGCTCAAGCCGGAGGGCGACTTCGGCTACGTGCACGCGGGCAAGGTCGGCGCCGGGCACTTCTCGAAGATGGTCCACAACGGCATCGAGTACGCCATGATGCAGGCCTACGCCGAGGGCTGGGAGCTCCTGGAGAAGGTCGACTCCGTCGACAACGTCCGCGAGGTCTTCCGCTCCTGGCAGGAGGGCACGGTCATCCGCTCCTGGCTCCTCGACCTCGCCGTCAACGCCCTCGACGAGGACACCCACCTCGACAAGCTCCGCGGTTACGCCGCCGACTCCGGCGAGGGCCGCTGGACCGTGGAGGCCGCGATCGACAACTCGGTGCCGCTGCCCGCGATCACCGCGTCGCTGTTCGCGCGTTTCTCCTCGCGCCAGGAGGACTCGCCGCAGATGAAGATGATCGCGGCGCTGCGCAACCAGTTCGGCGGCCACGCCGTCGAGTCCAAGTAAGCGCCACACACGAAGCCCGCCGGACCGCACGGTCCGGCGGGCTTTCTGCTGCCTCTACTGGCCGGCGGCCCGCCACACCTTCGCGTCCAGCGTCACGTTCTTGCCCTCCGTCTTGCCCTGGAGCGTCAGAAGGCCGACATCCCCAGACCCGCTGACCAGGCAGAGCCGCTGCCCCACGGACAGGTTGTAGACCCAGAAGAACTCCTGCGCGCCCTGCGCCGCGCGGCACGCGTCGGGAGTGGCCGGCTGGTCCGCGGGGAGCGCCGCGAGCGTGCTTCCCGAGCCGGTGCCGGGCGACAGCTTGGCGCCGTTCTCGTAGACGTCGTAGGTCAGATCCTCGCTCGGCTGCCCGTCGTCCGCCTTGGCCGCCACCGGCTCGTCCGCGAGGAACAGATCCTGGCCGTCCGTCATCACGATGCCGTTGTACGTCGACGGGGCCGGCGGCTCCGAGGTCTCCGGCCCGCTCGTGCCGGGGGACGGGGAAGCGGCCGTCGCACCGTCGTCCGGCGCCCCCGACGGCGCGGGCTGCGCGGCGCCCCCGGACTTCCGCGGCGACGCGGACGCGCTCGGCGAGGCGGACTTCGAGGGCGAGGCCGACTTCGACGCGGACCCCGTGGCCCCGGGCGCGCTCGTGGCCGCCTGCCCACCTGCCCGGTCGTCCCGGGGCCCGTTGCCCGGCACGAAGTACAGCGCCGCCGCCGCACCGCACGCGACCAGCGCGACCCCGGCGGCCGCCAGCAGCCAGGCACGCGAGCGCCCCCGCTCGGGACCGGTGCTCACAGCGGCGGTCTCGGCACCCGAGGGTGCGGCGGGGGAGCCGGGCGGCTCCTGGGCGAACGCGACGGGCGGCCCGAACTCCCCGGCGGGGGCGGGGCTCCCGGGCGTACCCGGTTCACTCGTGGCACCACGCGGCGGCGTCGCGAGCCCGGTCGGCTCCGCCCCCGTCACCCGGGCGCCCTCCGCCCGCGCCGCGATCCCCTCCGCGACCTCACCGGGAAGCCAGGCGTCCGTCGCGGGCCCGGCACCACCGGGCTGCGCCTCACGAATCGTCTGGACCGTCTCGATGACCTCCGTCACCGTCGGCCGGTCCTCCGCCTCCTTGCTGAGACACCCGGATATCAACTCCCGCAGCGCCTCGGGGACCTTGGACAGATCCGGCTCCTCGTGCACGACCCGGTAGAGCACCGCGTGCGGCTCGCCCTCCCCGTACGCCGTGCTCCCGGTGGCGGCGAACACCGCGGTCTGACCGAGCGCGAACACATCGGCGGAACCGCTCGCGGAGCCGCCGAGCACCTGCTCAGGAGCCATGTACGCGACCGTGCCCACGGCCGCCCCGCTGCGCGTCACGGACGTCGCGTCCGCCGCCCGCGCCACACCGAAGTCGATGACGCGGGGGCCGTCGGAGGCCAGCAGCACGTTCGAGGGCTTCAGGTCGCGGTGCACGATCCCCGCGTCGTGCACCGCCTGCAGCGCCTCCGCGATCCCGGCGGTCATCCGCAGCACCGTGTCCACCGGCAGCGGCCCGTGCTCGCGCACCGCCTCGGCGAGCGAGGGTCCCGGCACGTACGCCGTCGCGCACCACGGCACCGCGCTCTCCGTGTCGCTGTCGACGACCGGCGCCGTGTAGAGCCCGTGCACCTTGCTCGCGGCGGCGACCTCCGTGCGGAACCTGCGCCGGAACTCCGGGTCCTCGGCCAGCTCGGGTCTGATCACCTTGACCGCGACGGCCCGGCCGCCCGGCGTGTGCGACAGGTAGACGCGCCCCATGCCGCCGGAGCCGAGCCCCGCGACCAGGCGGTATCCGCCCGCCGTCCGTGGATCGCGGTCGTCCAGCGGCCGGAAATTCTCCGCATCGGGCCCACCGTTCGCCAACACGCCGCACTCCACCCCTGTTCGTCTCGTGGCCGACCATTGCATCACGTGACGTAACGCACCCCGCCGTCGGTGCCGCGACAACGCAAAAGACCCCAGAGTCATCTGGGGTCTTTCTCTGTGTCCGAGGGGGGACTTGAACCCCCACGCCCGATAAAGGGCACTAGCACCTCAAGCTAGCGCGTCTGCCATTCCGCCACCCGGACAAGGTGTCTGCCGCCTGTGTGCGAGGCGTTTCCCGCGGCGACACAGAGAACATTACCAGGGTTTCGGAGTGCCTCGATCAGCCCCCCGGTCGGGCGGCCCCGCCTGTGAACGGCACGTGACGAGACGCGCCCGGCCTTGGGTCCCGAGGCCGGGAGAGAGAGGATGAGAGGCATCCACGGCAAGAGAGGAAGCAGCGTGAGCGAGCCGAGCACGGGCAGGGCGGTCTCCGGGCAGGACGAGGTCGTCGACCTCTGCCGCGAACTGATCCAGATCGACACCAGCAACTACGGCGACCACTCGGGCCCGGGCGAGCGCAAGGCCGCCGAGTGGACGGCGGAGAAGCTCGCCGAGGTCGGCCTCGAGCCGAAGATCTTCGAGTCCCACCCCGGCCGCGCCTCCACGGTCGCCCGCATCGAGGGCGAGGACCCCTCGCGGCCCGCCCTCCTCATCCACGGCCACACCGACGTCGTCCCGGCGAACGCGGCGGACTGGACCCACCACCCGTTCTCCGGCGAGGTCGCCGACGGCTGTGTCTGGGGCCGCGGCGCCGTCGACATGAAGGACATGGACGCGATGACCCTCGCGGTCGTCCGCGACCGGCTGCGCACCGGGCGCAAGCCCCCGCGCGACATCGTCCTCGCCTTCCTCGCCGACGAGGAGGCCGGCGGCGTGTTCGGCGCCCGCCACCTGGTGCGCAACCACCCCGACCTGTTCGAGGGCGTCACCGAGGCGATCAGCGAGGTCGGCGGCTTCTCCTTCACCGTGAACGAGCAGCGCAGGCTCTACCTCGTGCAGACCGCCGAGAAGGGCATGCACTGGATGAAGCTGTCCGTGGCCGGCACCGCCGGGCACGGCTCCATGATCCACCGGGACAACGCGATCACCGAGCTGTCCGAGGCCGTCGCCCGGCTCGGCCGCCACGAGTTCCCGGTCCGTGTCACCAAGACGACGCGCGCCTTCCTCGACGAGCTGGGCGACGCCCTCGGCACCGAGCTCGACCCGGAGAACATGGAGGAGACCATCGCCAAGCTCGGCGGCATCGCCAAGCTGATCGGCGCCACGCTCTCCAACACCGCCAACCCCACGCAGCTGGGCGCCGGTTACAAGGTCAACGTGATCCCCGGCGAGGCCACCGCCAACGTCGACGGGCGCTTCCTGCCCGGGCACGAGGACGAGTTCCTCGCCGACCTCGACCGCATCCTCGGCCCGAAGGTCAGGCGCGAGGACGTGCACGCGGACAAGGCCGTCGAGACCACCTTCGACGGGGCGCTCGTCGAGGCCATGAAGACCTCGATCGAGGCCGAGGACCCGATCGGCAAGGCCATCCCGTACATGCTCTCCGGCGGCACCGACGCCAAGTCCTTCGTGGAGCTCGGCATCCGCAACTTCGGCTTCGCTCCGCTGCAGCTCCCGCCCGAGCTGGACTTCGCCGGGATGTTCCACGGCGTCGACGAGCGGGTGCCGGTGGACGGCCTCAAGTTCGGCGTGCGGGTCCTGGACCGCTTCATCGACGCGTCCTGACGTCAACCCGGCGCCGGGTCGGAAATCGTTCGCGCGTGCGCAATGGACCGGAAAGAGTGAAACGGGCCGTGCGCTCGTAGCCCCATCGGTTCTTCCTCGTTACAGGGAGTGCAGTCCGCGGCTGGGACTGCATTGCCAACAAGGAGGAATAATGCTCAAGAAGGTCGTCGCCGCTGCGGCTGCCACTGGTGGTCTGGTTCTCGCGGGTGCGGGCATGGCCGTCGCCGACTCCGGCGCTCAGGGTGCTGCTGTGAAGTCCCCGGGAGTTCTCTCGGGCAACGTCGTCCAGGCCCCGATCCACGTGCCGGTGAACGTGTGCGGCAACACGATCTCCGTGATCGGGCTGCTGAACCCTGCCTTCGGTAACACCTGCGCCAACGACTGACGTTGTTGTGCCTCACCCTTTGAGGGTTTGAGCCCACGGCCCCGGAGTGCGAGCCATGCACTCCGGGGCCGACGGGTTGGACAAGGTTCCAGGGCAAGACTGATAAGGCAAGGCAGGGAAACCTATGCGACAGGTCATGCGGAAGGGCCTGATCACCGTGGCCGCCGCGGGCGGCGTGCTCGCCGTCACAGGTGGCTACGCGCACGCGGACTCGGGTGCGAACGGAAGCTCCTCGGACTCGCCGGGCGTCTTGTCCGGCAACTCCGTCGAGGCGCCCGTGGACGTGCCCGTGAACGCCTGCGGCAACACGATCAACGTCGTCGGACTGCTCAACCCGGCGTCGGGCAACGGCTGCGACAGCTCGGGCGGCGGCGACAAGGGCGGCGACCAGTCCTCGGACAGCGGCGCGCAGGCCGGCGGCAATACCAGCGACTCACCCGGTGTCGGCTCCGGCAACCATGTGTCGGTTCCGGTGCACGTGCCGGTCAACGCCTGCGGGAACTCCGTCGGCGCCGGCTCGATCGGCAACGGGACGACCGGCAACGGCTGCTCCGACGACGGCGGCGGCAGCAGCACCACGACGCCGCCGGCGGACTCGAACACCCCGCCCTCGCGCGGCGGTGACCCCGGCACCGGCTCCGACACCCCCAACACACCGGGGACACAGACCGTCGACATGCCCAAGGGCGAGTCCCAGCTCGGGCAGACCGGCAGCCCCGAGGCGCGGGCGGGCGGCACCCTCGCGGAGACCGGCAGCTCGGTTCCGCTCGGTGCGGCCGTCCCGCTGGCCGGAGGAGCGCTGCTCGCGGGCGCGCTGCTCTACCGGCGGGCGAACGCGGCGGCGTGACATCAGGCGGTACACAACGGAGCGGGCCCCGCACGGACGGGGCCCGCTCCGTTGTCTCGCCTTGCCCTCAGGTCACCATGTGGCCCGCACCTGGCGGATGATCCGTCGGCGCAGACGCACGCGGCGACTGCCGTCGCGGCGCAGGCTCAAGCGGTCCAACTCCCAGTGTCCGTACTCGGCATGGTCCGTCAGCAGACGCGTCGCCTCCTTGCGGGAGACCCCGCGCGGTACGTACACGTCGACAAATTCGTATTCCGGCATCGCATCTATTGTGCGGGCAGAGGCCCGGTACGGATAGCGTCTGCACTATGTCTGATGCTGCGCAGCCCACCGCTGCCGAGGTACGCGCCGCCGCCGAGGCGGTCAAGGCTGCGCTCGACGCCCACTTGGCGGCGGTCGAGCGCCGGTCGGGAGAAGACGATCCGGCCGTCTACGAAGCGTTCAACGAACTGGCCGCCGCGGCCGAGGAGTACGACGAACTCCTCTACGACCGCTACGACGAGGTCACCCCCTTCGAGATCCCCGGCGGCGAGGACTCGCTACCGCCGTACGCGGGACCGGAGGAGCCGAACGCGCTGAGCGTGCTGATCCGGCGCGACTACGCGGTGGTGGAGCCGCAGCGGCTGCTCGCGCAGGCCGGGCGGGTGGCCGATCTGGACGAGGACGTGGCGGAGGCGGCGAACGGGGCGGGCAACAGTGTGCATGCCGCGCTCGGTGTCCTCTTCGGGGAGTTCGAGCCCGACGAAATCGCGTCCCGGCACAAGGAGTTCGGCCTGGAGGAGGGCGACTCCACGCTCTGGGTCACGGCGTCGGACGAGCCGACGGAGGCCGGGGAGTGGCTGGAGGCGCCCTTCGAGCAGGTCGATCCGCAGCGGGTGGTGTGCCGGTTCGATGTGAGCGCGGTGTTCGACGACGACGAGTTCGACGACGACGGCTCCGCCGAGGGGGATGGGGCGTTGGAGGAGGCGGACCACTGACACCCCGCTGCCGCGGGGGCCGGGGGCTGTTCCGCCGCACCGGCGTTGCAGCCTCGGGGCTCCGCCCCGGACCCCGCGCCTCAATCGCCGGCGAGGCTTGAGGATGTCGGGGCTCTGCCCCCGTCCCAGGGCGGGGCTGGTTTTGCGGCACCGGCGTTGCGGCCTCGGGGCTCTGCCCCGGACCCCGCTGCTCAATCGCCGCAGGGGCTTGAAATACCGCCACCGGCGTTGCCCCCTACCAGGGCCGTCGCCGACTTGGGCAATCTGCCGCCTTGGGCGGCAGGGTGGGCAAGGCGGCCCCCGGTGCCGCGCAACGGGGACGGTGGGGCCGACCCCGGCGCGGCGGCGAGAAGCGGTGCCGCGGCTACGTGGTCGGGACCTGGGCCCGGACCAGGCCCCGCAACCGCGTCGTGCGGGGCTTTGCCGGGAGGTCTGAGACGGCGCGTGGCAGGGCCGAATCCGCGCCGTGGACCACCGAGAGGTGGCGCTCGCCGCGGCCGAAGGCCGTGTAGACCCAGGGACGGTTCAGGGCCTGCGCCGCGTCGCCTGGCAGCACCACCACCGCCGCGGGCCACCGGACCCCCACGGCCTGATGCCCGGTCACGGCCCACCCGTGCCGCACCGCACCCTGCTCCACCTGCTCCTTCGGCACGAGGACGGGGGCGCCGTCGCACTCGAGGCGCAGGCCCTCCGCATCCGCCCCGACGACCACGCCGGGCCGGATCCGCCCGCGCCCGGTCACGTACACCACCCGGTCCCCGGGATCGAAGCCGCCGAACCGCCCGGGCCCCGGGTTGAGCCGCTCCTTCAGCGCCACGTTCAACGCCCGCGTCCCCGCCGCACCCCCGTGCCCCGGCGTGATGACCTGCGTCTGCTCGGCCGGCACCCCGATCGCCCGCGGCACCGAGTCCGCGACGAGCTGCACCGTGCGGTGGATCGCCTCGGCCGGGTCCCGCACCGGGACGATCACGACCTCCTTGCCGGGCGCCTCCACCTGGTTCAGCTCACCGATGCCGATGCCCGAGACCAGCTCGCCGATCGGCCCGAAGTCCGGCGTGCGGGAGGCGATGCGCGGGCAGATCTCGGCCGCCGCGACGTCCGCGAAGACCCGGCCGGGACCGGCCGACCACAGCGTCCCCGGGTCCCCGCTGAGCACCAGGCACGTCCCGTCGGCGAGCAGCTCCACCAGCATCGCGGCATCGCCCACGTCCAACTGCGGAGCGTCCAGGACGACCAGGAGGTCGAGGGCGAACGCCCCGTCCCGGTCCAGCCCCGGTCCCTCCGTCTGCGCGAGCAGACCCGCGACCGTCGCGGTCGCCGTCCCGGGCGCGTCCGGCCCGAGGAGCTCGGCGGCCCGGCGCCGGCCGTCCGCGCTGTGCGCGGCGACGCACACCCGCAGGCCGAGCCTGCCCGCGGCGGCCGCCGCGGCGACGGGCTCGGCGCGGGCCGCCTCGCCACCGGTGTGCAGAACGAGACGGTGCGCGGCGATCGCCCGGATCAGCTCGGCCGTCGTGCCACGCTCCGAGCCCGCGGCCTCCTCGAGCCCGGCGGCGGCCGGGCCGTCGTCCTTGGGCGCGGCGTTGAGCAACCGGGCGAGCCCGTCGGCGAGGCTCTCCTCGGCGAGCGCGTACCGCTCCAGTCCGACCAGGACCCGTACCGGCCGCTCCGCCTCTTCCTCCTCGCCGTCCTCCTCGGAGGCGGCAGGGGCGGGCGCGGGAGCGTCCTCCAGGGGGTCGTGGAAGATCAGCGCATCGCCTTCCGCGACGGCGCTCTGCACGGCCTCCTCCGGGTCGGGCACGCCGCGCTTGCCGAGCGCCTCCGCGAGGACCGGGAGGTCGAGCGCCGTGTGCCCGGCGTCCGCGGCCTGCTCCAGCAGCCATACGGTGACGGCGCGGCCCCGCCGCTCGTCCTCGGGCCCGCACTCCGCGCCGAGCAGCGCCCGCGCGAACCCGTCGGCCTGCTCGGGCCGTACTCCGCTCACCCGCAGCAACAGCCACGGATCCGCCCGCAGCTCGTCGCCCGCGCCCTCGCCCAGGGCCGCGGCGGCCGCGCCGGCCAGCGACTCGGGGGCGCCGCCCTCGACGAGCACGGCCCGCACCGCGGCGACGGCGTCCGGGTCGGGGCCCGCGTGACCGGGGGCCTGAGGCCTGCGCACGGGTTCGGCGGGGGCGGCGGCCGCGGTGTCCTGCCGCGGCTCGGGCTCGGGCCGCGCGAGCACGGGGGCGGAGACCGGCTTCTCGCCGCTCTCCACCGCGCGTACGGCGGCCAGCAGATCCGCGGCGGTACCGCTCAGCTTCGTCCCGGCGTCGATCGGCCCCTCCTTGGCGGCCTTCCGCTCCGCGATCCGCTCCCGGAACTCCCGCTGGGCCGCCAGCTCTGCCTCGGCCTCGGAGACCTCGGCCTTCTTCTCGGCACTTTCCTCGGCGTCCCCGGCTGTGGCTTCGGCACCGTCGGCCTCGGCCACAGCTCCGTCCCCGCCGTCGGCCTCGGCCGCCCCGGCGTCCGCGCCGTCGTCGGTCCCTTCGACCGCGCCGGCCTCGGCGGCAGCGCCCTCGGCGCCCTCCGCACCCTCGGCTCCGGCGTCCGCGCCCTTGTCGGTCCCCCCGACCGCGCCGGCAGGGCCCTCCGCTCCGGGGCCGTCCGCCGACACCGGCTCCGCCTCCGCGCTCGCGGCGGCAGCCGGATCCGTGTCGGGGCGGGCCCCTGACTCGTTCTCCGCGGGAGCGGACTCCGTACTCACAACGTGCTCCAGTCCTGATCGGGATAGCGGTGCACGGGCGCCGACACATCGTCGAGCGCCTGGCAGATCTCGTCAGGAAGACTAAGGGCCTCCACTGACAATGCCGCCGTGAGCTGCTGCGCGTTGCGCGCGCCGACGATCGGCGCGGTCACCCCCGGCCGGTCCCTGACCCACGCGAGCGCCACCTGCAGCGGCGTCACGGCCAGCCCGTCCGCCGCCGTCGCGACCGCGTCCACGATGTGCCCCGCCGCCTCGTCGAGATACGGCTCGACGAACGGCGCCATGTGGTCCGAGCCGCCCCGCGAGTCGGCGGGCGTGCCCGAGCGGTACTTCCCGGTCAGCACCCCGCGGCCCAGCGGCGACGAGGGCAGCAGGCCGATGCCGAGGTCCAGCGCCGCCGGCAGCACCTCGCGCTCCACGCCGCGCTGCAGCAGCGAGTACTCCATCTGCGTACTGGCGAGACGCGTGCGCGCGCCGGGCGCGGACAGCTGCCACGTCCCGGCCTTGGCCAGCTGCCAGCCGCAGAAGTTCGAGACGCCCGCATAGCGCGCGCGGCCGCTGCTGACCGCTATGTCGAGGGCCTGCAGCGTCTCGTCCAGCGGGGTCCCCGGGTCGTACGCGTGCACCTGCCACAGGTCGACGTACTCCGTGCCGAGCCGGGCGAGCGAGGCGTCCAGGGCCGAGAGCAGATGGCCGCGCGAGCAGTCGAAGCGCCGGTCCGGGTCGGGCACGCTGCCCGCCTTCGTGGAGATGACCAGGTCACGGCGCGGCACCAGGCCCTCGACGAGCTTGCCGAGCAGATACTCCGACTCCCCGCCCCCGTACACGTCGGCCGTGTCGACGAGCGTGCCGCCCGCTTCCCAGAAGGCCTTCAACAGGTCGGCGGCGTCGTGCTCGTCGGTGTCCCGGCCCCAGGTGAGGGTGCCGAGCCCGATCCGGGACACACGCAGGCCGGTGCGGCCGAGATGCCTCTGCTCCATGGGCGCTGAGGTTACTGGCCGAAGGTCAGGAACGGGGGCCCTGTGGATATCTGCCGCCGGGGTCGCCGGGTTAGGGTGCCGGGCGAGGCACCTTACCCATGGGTAAATCACTGGATCCGGCAAGGCGTTAAGCGTTAAGGGGATGTGGTCAATGAAGCTCGGCATCAACCTCGGCTACTGGGGCGCAGGCATGGACGCGGACAACCTGGCCGTCGCGAAGGAGGCCGACAGACTGGGCTACGCGGTGTGCTGGGCCGCGGAGGCCTATGGCTCCGACGCCGCCACCGTCCTCGCGTACGTCGCCGCGCAGACGGAGCGGATCGACGTCGGCTCGGCCATCTTCCAGATCCCGGCCCGCCAGCCCACGATGACGGCGATGACGGCCGCGACCCTCGACTCGCTGTCCGGGGGCCGTTTCCGACTCGGCCTCGGCGTCTCCGGGCCGCAGGTCTCCGAGGGCTGGTACGGCGTCAAGTTCGACAAGCCGCTGGCGCGCACCCGCGAGTACGTCGAGATCATCCGCAAGGCGATGAGCAGGGAGCGGGTGTCGCACGAAGGCGCGCACTGGACGCTGCCGCTGCCCGGCGGGCCCGGCAAGCCGCTCAAGCTGATCGTGCACCCGGAGCGCGAGCGGATCCCGCTCTACATCGCCGCGATCGGCCCGAAGAACCTGGAGCAGACCGGTGAGATCGCCGACGGCGCCCTGCTGATCTTCCCGGCCGCCGAGCACCTGGAGGAGACCGCGCTCCAGCACATCCGCGCGGGCCGCGAGAAGGCCGGCAAGACCATGGAGGGCTTCGACGTCTGCCCGACGGTGCCGCTCGCGCTCGGCGGGGACGACGAGGCGTCCGTGAGCGCGCTCGCGGACATGTTCCGGCCGTACACCGCCCTCTACGTGGGCGGCATGGGAAGCCGCAAGCAGAACTTCTACAACCAGCTCGCGCAGCGCATGGGCTACGAGAAGGAGGCCGCCGAGATCCAGGACAAGTACCTGGACGGCGACAAGGCGGGCGCGGCGGCGGCCGTCCCGCAGCAGCTCATCGACTCCACGACGCTGCTCGGTTCGGTGGACCGGATCGCCGACCGGATGCGGGCCTACTCCGAGGCGGGGGTCACCACGCTGACCGTCAACCCGGCCGGGCTCACGCTCGACGACCGGCTCGCCTCGCTGCGCGCGGGCACCGAGGCCATGGAGCGCGCCGGGCTGGCCTAGGGCTCAAGGGCCCAGGGGGCTCAGCGGAGTTTTTCTGCGGCCGTGGTGGGGGCTCGGGGGGTCTTCCCCGCCACGGCCGTCACAGAGCACAACGCGTCACGAGGGGCCTGGTTACGGCTCCTCCCGCGCCCCGGGTCCTCCTTTCGGACGAGTTGACCCGCATAGCTGTTGCCCTGCCCCATGTCCCGCATTTGACTCGGACTTTGCAGTACTGCGGAGTCCGGCGCGGCGAGATGGAGGTAGCAGATGCTGTCGGCCAAGAGTCTGTTCCAGGAGATCATCGACAACGACGAGTCGTTCCGGCTGTTCTGCTCCATTGCCGCCGGCGGCGAATCCCAGGGCGGCTGGGAGAACGGGCGGATCGCCGCGCTGGTCCCCGAGAGCGAGCGCGGACTCGCTCCCAAGATCGCGCGGCACGGCGCGGACGAGGACAAGCACGGGCGGATCTTCAACGCCCTGATGAAGAAGCGCGGCCTGGAGCCGGCGCCCGTCCCCGCCGAGGCCGACTACACGATGCTTCTGGAGCGGTACGGCATCGGACTCTCGCACGAGCGGCTGCGCGCCGACGAGCGGCTCTCCGTGCAGGACATCGTCACGTACCTGGCGCACAGCCGCGTCACCGAGCAGCGGGCCTCCGAGCAGATGGTGATGCTGCGCAAGCACTTCGCCGACGATCCCGACCTCGGCCGCGCGGTCAAGATGATCTCCAACGACGAGGACAACCATCTCGCGTACTGCCACGAGGAGTTGCTGCGGTTCGCGTACGCGGGGCACGGCCGCACGATCCAGCGCATCCTGCGCGAGTGCGCGCTCGCGGAGATCGCGGTCTACCGGGACGTCAGCCTTGCCGTCATGGACCACATGGGGCGCATTCTCGGCTGGTCGAGGCCGAAGGCGGCGGCGCTGGCCGCGGGAATCCACGCCGTGTACGCGTACGAGCGCCTGGGCGGCTGGCGGCGGATGGTGTCGCTGAGCATGCCGGAGCGGCGGGACGCCCTGGGCGGGCCGCCTGCCACGGTCGAGTTCGCCTGAGGTGCTTCAGAGCCACCCGCGCCGTTTGAACAGGCGGAACAGCAGCAGTTCCAGGAGGGCCATCAGGACGATCACTGCCGGGTAGGCCCACACCCAGTGCAGTTCCGGCATGTGGTCGAAGTTCATACCGTAGATGCCCGCGATCATCGTGGGCACCGCGGCCATCGCCGCCCACGCCGAGATCTTCCGCATGTCGTCGTTCTGCCGCACGCTCATCTGCGCCAGGTGCGCCGAAAGGATGTCCGACACCAGGCGGTCCAGGCCGTCCACGGACTCGTTGACCCGCGTCAGGTGGTCGTTCACGTCGCGGAAGAACGGCCGCGCCTCCTCGTGCACGAACGGCACGGCGGCCAGGCCCCACGGCCCGACCCCGGCGAGCCGCTCCACCGGCATCGCCAACGGTCCGGTCGCGCGGCGGAATTCGAGGATCTGGCGCTTGAAGGTGTAGATCCGCTCGGCGGTGTCGCGGGTGCCGCCGCCCTGCGGGGAGAAGACCTCCGTCTCCAGCTCCTCCAGGTCGGTCTGCAGCTCGGCCGCGACCTCCAGATAGTGGTCCACCGTGGCGTCCGCCACCGAGTACAGGACCGCCGTGGGCCCCTGCTTCAGGAACTCCGGTTCGGCCTCCAGACGCTGCCGTACGGCCTTCAGGGGCGCGCCCTCGCCGTGCCGCACGGTCACCACGAACGAGTCGCCCAGGAACAGCATCAGCTCGCCCGTGGACACCTTGTCGCTCTTCGGCTCGTACACGACCGGCTTGAGGACCACGAACAGCGAGTCGTCGTAGATCTCCAGCTTGGGCCGCTGGTGCGCCTTCATGGCGTCCTCCACGGCCAGCGGGTGGAGCCCGAACTCCTGGGAGACGCGGTCGAACTCCTCGTCGCTCGCCTCGTGCAGCCCGATCCACACGAAGGCGTCCCCCGCCGCCCGCGCCTCGTCGAGGGCGTCGGAGAAGTCCGCGGGGCGCTCGATGCGGCGCCCTTCCCGGTAGATGGCGCAGTCGACGATCACGAAGCGAATTCTTCCCAGGACCGGGCACTGTCGCACGTCGTCGTATGCCTAGGGTGGGGCACATGCCCACGCTGATCCTCGTCCGGCACGGACGGTCCACGGCCAATACCGCGGGAGTGCTCGCCGGGCGGACGCCCGGTGTGGCGCTCGACGAGCGCGGCGCCGAGCAGGCCGCGCGGCTGCCCGAGCGGCTGGCCGGCCTGCCCCTCGCCGAGATCGTCTCCAGCCCGCTGCAGCGCTGCAGGGAGACCGTCGCGCCGCTGCTCGCCGCCCGTCCGGAGCTGACCCTGCGCACCGAGGAGGGCATCAGCGAGTGCGACTACGGCGACTGGTCCGGCCGCAAGCTCGCCGAGCTGACCGACGAGCCGCTGATGCAGGTCGTGCAGCAGCACCCGACGGCCGCCGCCTTCCCCGGCGGTGAGTCGATGCGGCAGATGCAGCACCGGGCCGCCGAGGCGGTACGTGAGTGGAACGCGCGCGTGGAGCGCGAACACGGCGAGGACGCCGCCTATGTGATGTGTTCGCACGGCGACATCATCAAGTCCCTTGTCGCGGACGCCATCGGGCTTCATCTGGACCTCTTTCAGCGCATCTCTGTAGAGCCGTGTTCCATCACAGCGATCCGTTACACACGGCTTCGCCCCTTTCTCGTACGCCTCGGAGACACCGGTGACTTCGCGTCCCTGGCGCCGCGCGAGACGCCGCAGGGAGGCGATGCGCCGGTCGGGGGCGGCGCGGGCGCACCGTGATCGTCTGCCGCAGTAGGGTGAAGCAGCCGTAAGCACAGTCGGCCCGGTCGGCCATGACCGGTTCAAGACAGTCGATCCCGATCCCATGGAGACAGGACGTGTCCCGTCAGGTGTTCCTCTACGACCCTCCGGAGCGGTTCGTGGCCGGTACGGTCGGGCTCCCCGGGCGCCGCACCTTCTTCCTGCAGGCCACGGCAGGAGCCCGGGTCACCAGCGTGGCGCTGGAGAAGACCCAGGTGGCCGCGCTCGCCGAGCGCATGGACGAACTGCTCGACGAGGTCGTGCGGCGCAGCGGGGGCAACGCCCCGGTGCCCGCCGTGGCCCCCAGCGAGATCTCCGACACCGCGCCCCTGGAGGCGCCCGTGGAGGAGGAGTTCCGCGTCGGCACGATGGCACTCGCGTGGGACGGCGACGAGCAGCGCATGATCGTCGAGGCGCAGGCCCTCGTCGAGCTGGACGCCGAGTCCGAGGAGGACCTGGCGGAGGCCGAGGAGAAGCTCCTCCAGGACGAGGAGAACGGCCCGCCGATGCTCCGCGTCCGCCTCACGGGGAACCAGGCGCGTGCCTTCGCCAAGCGGGCCCTGGACGTCGTGAACGCGGGCCGCCCGCCGTGCCCGCTGTGCAGCCTGCCGCTCGACCCGGAGGGACACGTATGTCCGCGCCAGAACGGATACCGGCGCGACGCGTGAGCGACGACCGGGACCTGCTCGCCCTCGGTGAGCTGCACGTGGAAGGACAGATCCGCGAGGCGTCGAACGCGGTGCTGGTGTGCACCGTCACCCACGACGGCCGCGAGGCGCGCTGCGTCTACAAGCCCGTACGCGGGGAGCGTCCACTGTGGGACTTTCCCGACGGCACCCTGGCGCAGCGCGAGGTCGCCGCGTACGAGGTCTCCGAGGCGCTCGGCTGGGGCCTGGTGCCGCCGACGGTGCTGCGCGACGGGCCGTACGGCGAGGGCATGTGCCAGTTGTGGATCGAGGGGCCCGAGGACGACACGGACGGCGCCGAGCTGCTCGCTCTCGTCGACCGTGAGGAGCCCGAGGAGGGCTGGAAGGCCATCGGGTTCGCGGAGGTCGGAGAGGGCCGTACGGCGCTGCTCGTGCACGCCGACGACGCCCGTCTTCGCCGGCTCTCGGTGCTCGACGCCGTGATCAACAACGGTGACCGCAAGGGCGGGCACCTGCTCGTCGACGCCGAGGGGCACCTGTTCGGCATCGACCACGGTGTGACGTTCAACGCCGAGGACAAGCTGCGCACGCTGCTGTGGGGCTGGGCGGGGGAGCCGCTGACGGAGGAGGCCACGGTCGCCCTGGAGGGGCTGCGGGTGGCCCTCGGCGAGGGTGAGCCGCTCGCTGCGCGGCTCGGTGAGCTGATCACGCCGACCGAGGTCGAGGCCGTACGGGAGCGGGTGGCGGGCCTTCTGAAGTCCGGGCGGCACCGGGAGCCCGGTGGGGACTGGCCTGCGATTCCCTGGCCGCCGGTGTAGTGCGGCCCGCACCGGTGTTGCGGTCGCGGGGCTCTGCCCCGGACCCCGCTGCTCAATCGCCGCAGGGGCTTGAGATGCCTACCCCCTCGGCAGTGATCGCGCAAGAGGGCGAGTTCGGCCATTGCGCCTGGTCCGGTTCGTATGCGGAAGCAGCGTCCGGTTACGCTCGATGCATGCATGCCTGGCCCGCTTCTGAGGTCCCCGCCCTGCCCGGCAAGGGCCGCGACCTCCGGATCCACGACACCGCGACCGGTGGGCTCGTCACCCTTGCCCCCGGTCCCGTCGCCCGTATCTACGTCTGCGGCATCACGCCGTACGACGCGACCCACATGGGTCACGCGGCGACCTACAACGCGTTCGACCTCGTGCAGCGCGTGTGGCTCGACACCAAGCGGCAGGTTCACTACGTCCAGAACGTGACGGACGTCGACGATCCTCTCCTTGAGCGGGCCGTGCGCGACGGCATCGAGTGGGAGGGCCTCGCCGAGCGCGAGACCGCCCTGTTCCGCGAGGACATGACCGCCCTGCGGATGCTGCCGCCGCAGCACTACATAGGCGCCGTCGAGGCGATACCCGGCATCGTGCCGCTCGTCGAACGACTGCGTGACGCCGGTGCCACCTACGAGCTCGAGGGTGACACCTACTTCTCCGTCGAGGCCGACCCGCACTTCGGGTCCGTCTCGAACCTCGACGCCGCCGCGATGCGGCTGCTCTCCGCCGAGCGCGGGGGCGACCCGGACCGTCCGGGCAAGAAGAACCCGCTCGACCCGATGCTGTGGATGGCCGCGCGCGACGGCGAGCCCAGCTGGGACGGCGGCTCGCTCGGCCAGGGGCGCCCCGGCTGGCACATCGAGTGTGTCGCCATCGCCCTCGACCACCTCGGCATGGGCTTCGACGTCCAGGGCGGCGGCTCCGACCTCGCCTTCCCGCACCACGAGATGGGCGCCTCGCACGCGCAGGCGCTGACCGGCGAGTTCCCGATGGCCAAGGCGTACGTGCACGCCGGCATGGTCGGGCTCGACGGCGAGAAGATGTCGAAGTCCAAGGGCAACCTGGTGTTCGTCTCCGCGCTGCGGCGCGAGGGCGTCGACCCCGCCGCCATCCGGCTCGCGCTCCTCGCCCACCACTACCGCTCCGACTGGGAGTGGACGGAGCAGGTGCTCACCGACGCCGTGGCCCGCCTCGACCGCTGGCGCGCGGCCGTCTCCCGCCCCGACGGCCCGTCCGCCGAGGCGCTCGTCGAGGAGATCCGCGAGGCGCTCGCGAACGACCTGGACGCGCCGGCCGCGCTGACCGCCGTCGACCGCTGGGCCGAGACCCAGTCGAGCGAGGGCGGCACGGACGAGGGCGCCCCCGGCGTCGTCTCGCGTGCCGTGGACGCCCTGCTGGGCGTGGCGCTGTAGCAACACCCGTCCGGTAGCTGAGAGGGCGCCTCCCCGAGCGGGGAGGCGCCCCTTTATTGCTCTGCTTCCGGTGCGCGATCAGATGCGCTGCACCCGAACGCTGCGCAGGATGCTCGGCGACCCCGTGTCCCAGACACCGATGACCTGGTGGCCGAACGCGAAGGCCTCCTGGACCTCGTCGTGCGCCTGCGGGGTGGGGTTGTTGAGGACGCGGAACTGGTTGTTGATGCGCAGGAAGATCTGCCGCGGCTGGCCCGGGAGCGGCTGCACGATGTCGATGTAGCCGTTCGCGACGCCGGAGGCCAGGGCCTGCTGCTGCACCTGCTGGTGGGCCTGCTGGATCGCGGCCAACTGGACCTGCTGGAGCTGCTGTTGGGCCTGCTGCTCCATCTGCTGCGCCTGCTGGTCCTGCTGCTGGCCGTACTGCTGTTGCCCGTACTGCTGCTGGCCCATGCCCTGCTGCTGCCCGCCGAGCTGCTGGAGCAACTGCTGGTACGGCTGCTGCTGGCCGAGCTGCTGGAGCTGCTGCTGAAGGTGCTCCTGGCCCTGCCCCTGGCCCTGGTGGCTCTGGCCGAACATGCCGGGCTGCTGCTGGCCGTACGACTGCTGCTGGCCCATGCCCTGCTGGTAGGGCGAGGTGCTCGGGAACTGCTGCTGGCCCATCTGGGGGGTGATGCTCATGCGGGTGCCACCTTCCATCAATGGTTGGTTGCGTTGCCTCAGCCCGTGACGACCAGGCCGACGACCTCGTCGTCCGAGAACCACACACGTACGTCCGGCCGTCCCCCCGCGAAGGCGGTGTGCACCGCCTGGCGGGTCTCGGGGGACGGGTTGTTCAGATTGCGCCAGGAACCCGCCACGAACAGCCGGAGGCGGGGCGGAAGTTCGGGCGGATACGGGATCAGCTCGTCCCAGTACCGCTCGGCCTGGCCCGAACCGACCGTCGAGGGCAGCAGGTTGGTGACCGCCCCCTTGATGTCGGGCCGGTTGCCGATCCGCTGCGAGGCGGGCCGGCCGGGGGCGTCCTGCTGCGGTGAGCCGGTCGCCCGGAGCACCTCGCGGGCCCGCCGTGACGTCATCGGGCGCTGACCGCCTGCCTTGAGCATTCCCTGGAGGGCGGTCAGCGCGCCGACGACCACCGGGGAGGCGGACGAGGTGCCGGAGAAGGTGTCGGTGTACCAGGCGATCTCCTCGGTACCGCCCTGGAGGTCGCCGGGCCGGTCCCAGGCGCCGCCCGTGGTGGTGACCTCGCGGCCCCAGCCCTGGGCGTCCACGCGGGCCCCGTAGTTGGAGAACGAGAGGCGTGAGCGGTCCGGGCCGTGGTCGCGGCCGTGGGTGCCGGGCGGCGGGGCGCCCGCGCCGACGAGGACCGCGTCCGAGGAGCGGTTCGACGGGTTGAACGGGTTGTGCCACCACGCCGGGAACTCGTCGGGCCTGCGCTCGTACACCGCGTCGTCGAGGGACTCGGCGCCGTTGCCCGCCGCGCCCACGACCACGATGCCCTTCGCCGTCGCGTACTTGATGGCCGCGAAGTCGTCGGGCCACCACTCCAGCGCGATGTACCCGCGCTGGTCGTCGCGCGGCTCGAAGTCGAACCGCGGCCCCGGGCGGTGCAGTTCGATCAGGATGACGTCGCCGGGGCTCAGCCGCTCGGCCGCCGCGTGGATCGCCGCCGCCGTGCCCACGCCCTGGAAGGACGCCGCCGCGGTCACCGCCTCCGGCGCGATGCCGGTGATGCCGCGCTCGTTGCGGTCGCCGCCGATCACGCCGAGGACCGCCGTGCCGTGATTGCGCCAGGCCACGTCCGAGATCGGCGTGCCGACGACGATGCCCGCGAGCTTCGCCGACAGGTCCTCGTGCCCCAGCTGCCAGGCGCCCTCCACGTCGATGACGGTGATGCCCTCGCCGCTGCCGCCGAGCCGCCGCCACGCCCACTGGGCGTCGATGCCGGCGGGCGCGGGGCCCAAGTAGCCCTGGCGGCCCGTGTAGTCGGGCGTCGCGGCCGTCTTCTCCTTCAGCCGCCGCGCCTCCTCGAAGTTCTCCGGGGACGGGGAGGGCGACGAGGTGTGCGCCGCGGGCACCGCGCCCGGCTTCACGTACGCCGTGTCGATCTCCGGGAGCGCCGCGATCCGCGCCCGCAACTCCTGTGCGCGCTCGGCGCCGCCGCGCGCCCGGTAGAACAGCGCCAGGTCGGGCACCTCGGCCCCGGGCGCCCCGTCGGCGTCCCGCATCCGCTCCTCGCCGCCGAACAGCGGTTCAAGAGCGAGTTGTTCGTCCCCGAGGAACATGTTCAGCGCCGATACGTCGGCGCCGGCCGCGGAGCGCACGCCGTCGGCCTGGACGCGCAGGCGGGCCTCCGGGCGCGCCACGACGATGAGTTCCTCTTCCGCCCCGCGATAGGTGAAACCGGATCCGTCCGGTCCCGGCCCGGCCGCTCCCGGCCCCTGCGCCGGGCTTGCGTGCTGGTCGGTCATCGGTCCACAGCTCCCCTCGCCACATCCGGTCGTACGGGTCTGCCTGTGCCGTGTGTTTCCTTGAGGCTCGTCGGGGCTCACCCTGCTACGCCGACGCCCGCCCGTCCAGACCCCCTCGGCCAACTGCGTTTGAAAACAAGTTGAATGGGGAACCCCCTGCAACTGCCTTCAATTCGGCCGGAAACAACTGTCACGCCGCAAACCGGCCAGACTCGGGGCGCGGGCAGGGCACGACGAAGGGCGGGGCGCTCGGCGCCCCGCCCCTGACGGTCACTGCGTTCCGCGACTACTCGTCGCCGTCGTCGCTCTCCGGGCGCGGCGGCTTCGGCGGCCGGGTCCTGCCGCTCGGGTTGTCGCGCAGATGGGAGGAGCCGTCGCCGCCGTCCGTCGCGTGACCGCCCGGTCCGGCGCCCGGGTCGCGGCGCTGCAGATAGCGCTCGAACTCGCGGGCGATGGCCTCGCCGGAGGCCTCGGGCAGCTCCGCGGTGTCGCGGGCCTCCTCCAGGGACTGCACGTACTCGGCGACCTCGCTGTCCTCGGCCGCCAGCTGGTCCACGCCCAACTGCCAGGCCCGCGCGTCCTCGGCCAGCTCGCCCAGCGGGATGCGCAGGTCGATCAGGTCCTCGAGGCGGTTGAGGAGGGCCAGCGTCGCCTTCGGGTTCGGCGGCTGCGACACGTAGTGCGGGACGGCGGCCCACAGGGAGACCGCGGGGACGCCGGCGTGCGTGCAGGCCTCCTGGAGGATGCCGACGATGCCCGTGGGCCCCTCGTACTTGGTCTCCTCCAGGTTCATCCGCGTGGCCAGATCCGGGTCGGAGGTGACGCCGCTGACCGGCACGGGCCGCGTGTGCGGGGTGTCGCCGAGCAGCGCGCCGAGCACGACGACGAGTTCGACGCCCAGTTCGTGCGCGAAACCGAGCAGCTCGTTGCAGAACGAGCGCCAGCGCATGGACGGCTCGATGCCCCGGACCAGCACCAGGTCGCGCGGTTTGTCCCCGCCGACCCGGATCACCGAGAGCCGCGTCGTCGGCCATGTGATCTTTCGCACTCCGCCGTCGACGAACACGGTCGGGCGGTTGACCTGGAAGTCGTAGTAGTCCTCGGCGTCCAGCGCCGCGAACACCTCGCCCTTCCACTCCTTGTCGAGATGCGCGACCGCGGTGGAGGCGGCGTCGCCGGCATCGTTCCAGCCCTCGAACGCGGCCACCATGACCGGGTCGACCAGCTCGGGAACCCCCTCGAGCTCGATCACCCAGCGCCTCCTTCCAACGTGCCCTCGCGTACCTGCCCACCTTACGGCGTCGGCGGGGGCCCTCCGCATCCCCTTGTGGGCGCGGACTGCCCCCAACACTGCCCCGCCGCGGAGTGGTCCACTCCACCGCGGGGCGGTCGTCAGGTCCGTGCGAGCCGCGCGGTGCCGGGTTCGGTGGCCGGTGTCTCGCGGATCGGCCTGACCAGCAGCCATGCCCCGCACACCAGGGTCAGCGCCTGGGCCCCGGCGAGGAGGCCGAATCCGGCGCCGAAGCCGTGGCCGCCGCTCGCCGCGATGGCCACGCCCATGAGGGTGGGCATGAACGCCGACACGAGGTTGCCGACACCGTTCACGACGCCGTAGGCGCTGCCGACGAAGTGCGCGGGCGCGCAGTGCTGGACGAGGGTGGGGATGGCCGGGCCCTGCAGGCCCCAGAAGCCGCCGGCCAGGATGAGGCCGGTGGCCGCCGCCGCGTCGCTGTCCGCGCCCGCTACGAGCAGCACGCAGACGGCGGTGCCGGTCGAACCCACCACGAACGGCAGCGCGAGCAGCCGCCGCGGCAGCCGGTCGAGCAGCAGCCCGCCGAGGAACCCGGACACGAGTGACATCAGGAACGGCAGGGCGGAGACGATCCCCATCGCGGAGAGCGAGAAGTGCCGCTCGTGCAGCAGGTACGAGGGCAGCCAGGCGCTCGATCCCCACAGGTAGGCGAGCGTGGCGATCTCGATGACCAGGATGGGTGCGAGCCGTGGCATCCGCAGCGCGCCCTTGAGCGTGGTCCCGAAACCGGGGCGCTCGGCGCCGCGCACGCCACGTCCTCGTACGAAGAGGAGGATCAGCGGCAGGCCGATCACCGCGTTCAGGGCCGCGAGGGCGATGAACGAGGTGTGCCAGTCGAAGCGGTAGACGAGGTACGTGATCAGGGGCAGGCCCGCGGCCGTGCCCAGGGAGACGCCCATCGAGCTGACCGCGTTGGGGCGGCCCGCCTCGTGCGGCTCGAAGTGCTCGCGCACGTACATCGTCTTGAGCGAGAACAGCGGCCCCTCGGCGGCGCCCAGCAGGGCACGCAGCACGGTCAGCGTGAGCGCGCCGAGCGCGTACGGCGACAGCAGAGTCATCAGCGACCACAGGGCGACGCTGACGACGAGCCCGCGGCGCACCCCGAGCGACGTCTCGTAGAACGGGGTGAGGACGAACGCCGCGATGCCGTACCCGACGAGGAACACGGTCGACAGGGCGCCCTGTGCCGTCGGGTCGCCGGTGATGCCGAAGTGGTCGGTGAACGCCTTGTCCGTGATGAGGACGGAGACGTTCACCCGGTCCACGTAGCTGATCAGGACGATGACCAGCAGGCTGAGGACGCCCGCCCAGCGGGCCCGGGTGCTCATGCGCCCGCGGACTGCTTCTCGGCCTCGCCGCGGTACATGCGGCGGAGCCGGACCACGCCGAGGTCGTGCTGGTACAGGTTCTCCTGCTGGTCGGCGTCGGCCGGCATGGCCTCGAGCATGGTGCGGTCCTGCTCCAGGACCTCCCAGTGGCGCTGCTCGATGAGCGTCTTGTAGAGGAAGCGCCACGTGTCGCGCTGCCAGTCCTGGACCTTGCGGTAGCGCCAGAAGAAGACGGCGCAGCGCTCCTCGTCGACCGGGCGGACCATGCCGACGATGCCGAACGGGCCGCCGGGGCCCGCGGACGGCGGGTACGGGATCGACAGGTCGACCCAGTCCACGCCCGTGCGGCACAGCTCGACCCAGTCGAAGTTGACGCCCCGCTGGTCGGTCTTCTCGAAGAAGTAGCCGCGCTCGGTCTCGCGGATGCGGAACTTCGCGGTGGTGTCGCCGTCGAACATCGTGTGCGAGTCGTGGTGCAGGAACTGGCCGTGCATCGGGTCGAGCAGGTTCTCGACGCCGAAGCGCCACGGCACGTCCCACTCGGCGTAGCAGAGGAACGCGTCGATGTCGGGGTCGGTCAGCGGGTCCGGGAGCGTCAACTCGACGGGCTCCGGGTGCTGTTCGTCGCCGAAGTACGCGAGGACGGCGCCCGCCACCTCGCGCACGGGCAGCGACGTGACGAGCTTCTTGCCCTCCAGGTTGCAGCCGGGCAGACCGGGCACGGAGGAGACCGTGCCGTCGGTCTCGACCTCGACGCCGTGGTACCAGCACGCCACCCGGTCGCCCAGGTGTTTACCGAGCGAGAGCGGGGCGCCGCGGTGCGGGCACCGGTCGGCCAGCATGCTCAGGGTGCCGTCCGAGCGGCGGAACAGCAGCCACTGCTCACCGAGGACGGTGACCTTGCGCATGGCGCCGGGGGCGACGAAGGAGGAGGGGACGACCGGGTGCCACTGGTTGCGCAGGCCGGTCGCGTAGATCTTGTCGGCGGTCAGAGCCATGGTGCGTCACGCTCCCAGTCGGTGCATCTCGGCGCGGAAGGATTCCTCGGTCCACGGCCGCCCGTCGGGGGCGTGGACCTGACGGGCGTTCAACCCGGTCACGACGTCGGCGAGTTCGTGGCCGACCTTGGTGAAGACCTCTTCGAGCGTCGCCGCGAGCTTGTACTCGTACGGGCTCGGCTCGTGGGTGCGCGACTGGTGGACCTCCAGGTAGGGCCAGTCGGTGGTCTCGGTGGTGCTGCTGCTCATGGGTGTCTCCTACGGATTCCAGGAGGGGCTTAAAGGTCCAGTACGAGGCGGGCGCCGGCCGCGCAGCGCGAGACGCAGATCATCATCGAGGCGCTCGCGGCGTGCTCGGCCTCAGACAGGAGGAAGTCGCGGTGGTCGGGGGCGCCCTCGATGACACGGGTCTCGCAGGAGCCGCAGATGCCGTCGCGGCACGAGCTGGACACGTCGATGCCCGCGCTCTCGGCGGCCTCCAGGATCGAGGTGTCGGCGCCGACCGTGAGGGTCTGTCCGGAGGTGCGGCACTCGACCTCGAACTCGCCGTCGTCCGCGGACCGTTCGACGACGGGGGCGGCGAACCGCTCCAGGCGCAGCCGCTGGGCGGGACAGCGCTCCTCCACGGCGGCGAGCAGCGGCTCGGGCCCGCAGGAGTACACGAGCGCCCCTTCGGGCAGCCCGGCGAGCGTCCCGTCCAGGTCGATGTGCCCCTGCTCGTCCTGCGGTACGAGGGTCAGGTCGCCGCCGAGCGCGTGCAGCTCGTCGGTGAACGCCATCGAGGCGCGCCCCCGGCCGCCGTACACCATGCGCCAGTCGGCGCCGCGCCGGGCGGCCTCACGGGCCATCGCGAGGATCGGCGTGACACCGATGCCGCCCGCGATGAACACGTACGCCGGGGCGTCCTCAAGGGCGAAGTGGTTGCGCGGCTCGGACACGGTGACCTGCTGGCCGGGGCGCAGCTTGGTGTGCACGTGCCGCGAACCGCCGCGCGAGGACGGCTCGTTGAGGACGCCGATGCGGTACGTGCCGCAGTCGGCGGGGTCCCCGCACAGGCTGTACTGGCGGACCTGGCCGCCGACGTGCACGTCGAGGTGCGCGCCGGGCTCCCAGGCGGGCAGCGGCTTGTTGTCGGGGTGGGTCAGCTCGACGGACAGGACGCCGTCGGCCTCCCAGGTCATCCGCCGGACCAACAGATCAAGGCGACGCTCTTCGGTCATGGTGCTGGCCTCCTTACGCGCCGGGGATCTTCACGGGCGGGGTGAACGGGTTCTTCATCGGGCCGAGCGCGGCCAGGTCGACCTCGACGAGGGTCGGGCCCTCGGCTCCGACGGCCTGCTCCAGGACAGGGCGGGCGTGCTCGGCGTCGGCGATCCGCAGGTAAGGCAACCCGCAGGCGCGGGCGAGGAGTTCGAAGTCAGGCGTGGCGAGGTCGACGCCGGAGCGGCGCTCGCTGTAGCGGTCCTGCATGTTGCGGAGCACGCCGTAGCCGCCGTCGTTGAAGACCAGGACGGTCAGGCGGGGCCGCTCCTGGGCCACGGTGAGCAGCTCGCCGAGGTGCACGGCGAGGCCGCCGTCGCCCGCGATGACGACGGTGGGCCGCTCGGGGTCCGCGAGCGCGGCGCCGATGCCCATGCCGAGGCCCTGTCCGATGCCGCCGCCGCGCGGGAAGACGTTGGAGCGCGGGTCGTACATCTCCAGGAGCCGGTTGCCCCAGCTGCTGGACGGGATGGTGACGTCGCGGGCGACGACGGCGTCGCGCGGCAGCACGGCGCGCAGCGCGTCGCAGATCGCGGCCTGCGGGCCGATGTTGTCGTGCAGCGTGGCGCGGACCTCGGCGCGTACGTCCTTGATCCGCCGCGTCCACGCGGCCTCGGCCGGGCGGGCGTGGGGGAGCAGGGCGGCGAGCGCGTCGGCGGCGTCGGCGTGCAGGGTGTGGGCGGCCGGGTAGACGCGGCCGAGCGCGGCGGCGTCGACGTCGATCTGGATGTGTCGGTCCGCGTCCGGGAGCTTCAGGCCGTAGTCGGCGGTCTCGTTGGACCGGAAGTGGGTGCCGATGGTGAGGAGCACGTCCGCTTCGGCGAGCAGGGCGCGCCCGGCCGGGGTGGTGGCGAAGTTGCCGATGACCTGCGGGTGGTCCTCGGGGACCGCGCCGCGCCCGGAGTTCGAGGTGAGCAGGCCCGCGCCGGTCGCCTCGACGAGCGCGGTCAGCTCGGCGCCCGCGCGGGCCGCGCCGCCGCCGGCCCAGATGAGGGGACGCTCGGCGGTGGCCAACAGCGCGGCGGCTGCTGCGAGTTCGTCCGAAGGAACCGGTGTAGCGGTCGGTTCCACCGCGACGGGCGCGTCCGTCTGCGCCGCGTACTGCAGGTCGATCGGCCATTCCACGCTCGCCGGGCCGCCGGGCGAGGCGAGCGCGGCGCGGGCGGCGGCGCGCAGCACGTCGCCCGCCTCGTCGGTGGAGCGGACCGTGGCCGCGTATGCGGAGACGGCGTCGAGCATGCCGAGCTGGTTCTTCGTCTCGTGGATGAAACCGCGCCCGCTGCCCAGGAATTCGGCCTCGACCTGCCCGGTGACGTGCAGCACGGACGTGCCGGAGGCGAGCGCCTCGATGAGCGAACCGGCCGCGTTGCCCGCGCCGGTGCCGGTCGAGGTGAGCGCGCAGCCGATCGTGCCGCGGGCCCGCCCGTAGGCGTCGGCCGCGTTGACCGCGCTCGCCTCGTGCCGCACGGGCACGAAGCGCAGCTCGCGGTCGACGGCCTCGACCAGCGGCAGGTTGTGCACGGACACGATGCCGAAGACCGTGTCGACGCCGAGTTCCTTGAGGACGGCGACGAGGAGGTCACCGCCATTGGCGTACGCCGTGGATGACGTATCAGACATGCGAACTCCTCAGAGAATGCCGCGGCCGACGCCGCCGCAGACATCGATGCCGGTTCCGGTGATGTACGAGGCGCGCGGCGAGAGCAGCGCGACGATCGCGTAGGCGACCTCCTCGGCGCGGCCGAGCCGGCCGAGCGAGACGCCGCGGTCGGCGGCCAGCTCCGCCTGCCAGTCCTCGTAACTCATCCCGGAGTCGGCGGCGGCGTGCCGGCGCGTCCACTGGCCGGTGTCGACGAGGCCGAGGCAGACCGAGTTGACCCGGATGCCCTCGGGGGCCAGCTCCTGGGACAGGGACTTCGAGAGGTTGAGGATGCCGGCGCGGGCGGCGCTCGTCGTGATCAGCCGCGGCTCGGGCTGCTTGGCGAGGACCGCGTTGACGTTGACGACGGAGGCCGCGTCGGACGCCTTCAGGTACTTCCGCGCCGCCTGAAGCGGGTTGAGCACGCCCGCGAACTTCAGCTCCAGCTCGTCGCGCCAGTCGTCCTCGGTCGTGTCGTCGAGGCGCTTCATGCGCGACTGGCCGGCGTTGTTGACCAGCCCGTCGAGACGTCCGCCGAAGGCCTGCGCGGACGCGGCCACGAAGCCGCGTACGGCGTCGGCGTCGCGCACGTCGCAGGTGGCGGTGAACAGGCGGTCGTGCGTGCCGATCCTCTTCAGGCGGTCGGCGTCGCGCCCGCAGGTGGCGACGTTCGCGCCTTCGTCGAGGAGGGCGCGGACCGTGGCCAGGCCGACGCCCGAGCTGCCTCCGGTGACCACATAGGTCCGGTCGGCGAGGCCCAGATCCATAACTCAGTGCTCCAGTGAGGAAGTTGGGTCAGTTCATCGTGAAGCCGCCGTTGACGGCGATCACTTGTCCGGTCAGATAGCGGGACTCCTCCGAGAGGAGGAAGGAGGCGAGGCCCGTGAGGTCCTCGGGCTGCTGCGGCCGGGAGATCGCCCGGTTCGCGGCGTAGAGCCCGTGCCGTTCCTCCGGCACGCCCTCGGTCGCCTCGCACTCGGTGAGGCCCGGCGCCAGCGCGTTGACGGTGATGCCGCGCTCGCCGAGCTCCCGTGCCATCGCGCGGGTCAGGGCGATGACGGCGCCCTTGGAGGTGATGTAGTGCGCGAGCCTCGGGGAGCCGTAAAGGGCGGCGTCCGACGCGATGTTGACGATGCGTCCGGTCGGTCCGAACAGCGGGTGCAGGGCCTTGGCCACGAGCCAGGGGCCGCGCGCGTTGATCGTCATCAGGCGGTCCCAGGTCTCGATGTCGATGTCCTGGAACTCCTTGCCGCCGACGCCGTTGGCGAGGGCCGCGTTGTTGACGAGGCCGTACAGCCCGCCCAACTCCCGTACGAACGCGGCGAGTTCCTCGACGGATGCCGGGTCCGCCACGTCGCAGCGGGTGAAGTGCGCGTCGAGGCCCTCGGCCCGCAGCTCCTCCGCCGCCCGGGCGCCGCGCTCGGGGTCGACCTCGGCGACGACGACCCGGAAGCCGTCCTCGCCGGCCCGGCGGGCCATGGCCAGTCCCAGGCCACGGCCCGCCCCGGTCACGACGACCGTGCGCGCGTCACGCACGTCAGTCACGGGTGACGCCGTGCATCGGCGAGTACTCGGGGTACGAGGGCACCTGCGGCTTCTGCGTGCCGATGACGACGCAGAACAGGGCGTCGGTGTCGCCCTCGTTCTTCAGCGAGCGGGTCACACCGGCGGGCACCACGATCATGTCGCGGTAGCCGAGGGTGCGGTACTCGACCTCGTCGGCGCCGCGGTGCACGCCCACGCGGACCTCGCCCTCCAGGACGAAGAAGGCCTCCTCCACGTCGTGGTGGGTGTGGGCCGGACCCTCGGCGCCGGGCGGAAGGAGCATGTTCGAGAAGGTGAAGCCGCCGGACGGGAGGATGCGGCTGTCGCCCTCGTGGTTGCCGGTGGCGCCGGAGCCCACGTAGCGGATCTGGCCGCGGCGGTACTGCGGGCCCGCCTTCTCCTGGAAGGAGAGCGTGTCGAAGTCCGCGACGCGGGACTCCTTCGAGGCGATCAGCGAGTCGGTGTACTTGCCGAGGTCGCCGCCGTTGTCGTACTCGGTGGTGGTCAAAGGCATGGTGTGCGTCCTTAGGTAGGTGCCGACAGCCGGGCAGTGGCGGTCAGGCGGTGACGATGTGCAGGTGGGACAGGACCCAGGCGTTGAACCGCTCGGGCTGTTCCTGGTTGGCCAGGTGACCGGCGTCCTTGACGATCACGTAGGCCGTCTTGTGCAGGCCGCCGGCGATGACCTGGGAGGCCTCGACGCCGGTGACCTTGTCGCGGTCGCCGCAGATCACGAGCGTGGGAGCGGTGACGGCGGACAGTTCGGGGCGCAGGTCGGCGCCCGCCATGGCCTCGGCGGCGTACCCGTATCCGGGCAGTCGCACGGAGGCGGCCATGGTGTCGACGACCCGCTCGACGAGCGCGGTGGGCGCCAGCTCGGAGACCAGGCGGGGGCCGCGCTTCTCGGCGAAGGCGCGCGGGCCCGCCTCGGCCAGCTCGGCGGCGCGGGCCCGCATGCCCTCCGCCTTCTCCGGATCGGTGCCGGAGCCCGCGCTGGAGTCGGCGATGATCAGCGAATCGACGAGCGAAGGGTGCCGGGTCGCGAGCCGCAGCGCGATGACGCCGCCCCACGAGACACCGAGGACATGCGCGGACGGTCCGTACGAGCGGATCACGTCGGCCGCGGCGTCCGCGAAGCCGTCGAGGTCCAACGGGCCTTCCGGATCCGCCGACTTGGCGTAGCCGGGCGCATCCCAGGCGACGACGCGGGCGTGCGGCGCGAGCCCTTCGAGCTGCGGCGCGAACGCGGCCGATGAGGAGCCGATGCCGTGCAGGCACAGCAGCAGGGGGCCTTCGGTACCCGCTTCTTCCAGGTGGATCACAGGATCTGCCCCGACCGCCCGGCGAGCGCGGCCACCGAGCGCAGCACCGCGTACGGCACGACCTGGCTGGTCGCCGGGTTGCCCGGGTCGGGGCGGTGCGCGACCTCGAAGCGGTACGCGCCGTGCTCCCCGGACGCCTCGATGACGTGCCGGGTGCGCTCGGCCCCCGGGTCGGCGACGACCTCGACCCGCACAGCGTCCAGGTCGCCGACGGCGAGGGCGACCGAGGCGGCCACGTTCGTCGACTTGGGGAACTTCACCGGCACGTCGCGCGCCGTGCCGGACATGACCGTGACCGGGCCGGTCGCCGAGCGCATCCGGCCCAGCAACTCCTCGTCCATCCAAGGCTGTTCGAGGGTGGAGGGGAGCTTCGTGGTGGTGAGCCGGACGTCCTCGATCGGCCCCAGGGCCCGCACGGCCTGGAGCAGATCGAGGCCACCGACCGCGCCGCCCGTGAAGAACACCCGGCCGGGCCCGGCGGCGAGCAGCCGCTTGGCCAGCTCGTCGTCGGTGAGGGCCCCGGTGGATGCCACGAGCAGATCGGTGCCGGAGGTGAGGACGTGCTCGCCCCACTCCCGGACGACGCCCTGACCGGCCGCCTCGACGATCAGGTCGCAGCGCTCGATGGCCTCCTCGAAGGTGACCTGCGGCGCGGGCGCCGCCTCGCCGAGCGGACGGTTGTCGACGATGCACGTCAGCTCGGCGCCCTGGATCTCCCGCCCGGCGAGCGCGGTGCCGACCACGCGGCCGATGGCGCCCCAGCCGACGAGTCCGACCTTCAGCGTGCTCATTTCCGTACTCCTTCGGCGACGATCGGGGACTCCGGCGAACCGGCCATGTGACAGCGGATCTCCTTCGACGGCGGGCCCGCCGTGCCCCACAGGTCGGAGAGCTCCGGGATCCGCCGCCACACCTTGGCGATCCACCGGTCCTCGACGATCTGGGCGACCTCGGACGTGTACTCGCAGACGAGCCCGGTCGGGTCGGTGAAGTAGGAGAAGGTGTTGTTGCCCGGCCCGTGCCGCCCCGGGCCCCACTGCGGGACGATCCCGTGGTGGCGCAGGCGGCCGAGCCCGCGCATGAAGTGGTCGACCGAACTCATCTCGTACGCCACGTGGTTGAGGGACACCCACTCGGCCTGGTTGAACGCGATGCAGTGGTGGTCGGCGTTGCAGCGCAGGAACGCCATCTGGTGCTCGGACCAGTCGGAGACGCGCAGGCCGAGGACGTCGCAGTAGAAGGCGACGGCGGCGTCGATGTCGGGGGTGTTGAGGACGGCGTGCGTGACACCGACAGGCACGGCCCCGTCCTGCCCGCGCGGGGCGACGGCCCAGGTCTCGGCGGACAGCTCGACGAGCCGGCCCTCGTGGTCGTGGAAGCGCAGGCCGTAGCCGCCGCCGACCTGGTCGAGCGGTCCGGGCCCGGCGACGGGCACGATGCCGCGGGCCTCCAGGCGGCGCGCCGCCTCGTCGATCTCGGCGGGCGTGGTGACGGCGAACACGAGGCGGCCGAGCCCGGTGCGGTCGGAGCGGGTCAGCTGGAGGGCGTGGTGCTGCTCGCCGGTGCCGCGCAGCCAGCTCGCGCTGTGCTCGGACTCGACGACCTCCAGGCCCCACGCCTCCTCGTAGAAGTCGGTGGCCTCGGCGAACGAGGGGGTGAGCAGCTCGACGGAGCGCAGCGCGCGCAGCCGGGCGATCGGGGGGTGAGGCATACGGAACTCCGTTGTGGGGATGGTCAGTTGGCCCAGGGGAGCGGGGCTTCGGACGTGCCCCAGTACAGGGACTTCTGGCGTTGGTAGGCGCGGATGGCGTCACGTCCCTTCTCGGTGCCGAGGCCGCTGTCCTTCATCCCGCTGAACGGGGTGGACGCGCTGAACTGCTTGTACGTGTTGATCCACACGGTGCCCGCGTCGATGCGGCGGGCCAGGTTCCAGGCGGCGCGGTGGTCCCGGGTCCAGATCCCGCAGGCCAGGCCGTACACGGAGTCGTTGGCCTGCTCGATCAGGTCGTCCTCGTCGTCGTAGGGGAGGACCACCAGGACGGGGCCGAAGATCTCCTCCTGGCAGGTACGGGAGTCGTTCGCGAGGCCGGCGAGGACGGTCGGCAGGTAGTACGCGCCGTTCTCGTACGCGGGGCCCTCGGGCGCGGCGCCGCCGCACAGCACCTCGGCGCCCTCGGAGCGGGCGAGGTCGACGTAGGCGGCGACCGAGTCCCGGTGCTTGGTGTGCACGAGCGGGCCGACCTGGGTGTCGGGGTCGGTGCCCGGCCCGACCCGCAACTTCCGCACGCGCAAGACGAGTTCACCGACGAACGACTCGTACAGCGACGCGTGGACGAACAGCCGCGAACCCGCGATGCAGGACTGCCCGCTGGACGAGAAGATCCCGAACATCACGCCCGCGAGGGCCTGTTCGACGTCCGCGTCGGCCCGCACGATCGTGGGCGACTTGCCGCCCAGTTCGAGCGAGGCCGGGATCAGCTTGCGGGCGGCGATCTCCGCGATGGAGCGGCCGGTCTCCGTGCCGCCGGTGAAGCCGATCCGGCCGACGAGCGGGTGCTTGACGACGGCGTCGCCGACCACCCGGCCGCTGCCCGGGAGCACCGACAGCAGGGCGGTGGGCAGGCCGAGTTCGGTGAGGGCCCGTGTGATGATCCGGCCGAGCTTCAGGGAGACCAGCGGGGTCCAGGCGGCGGGCTTGAGCAGCACCGCGTTCCCCGCGGCGAGCGCGGGCGCGATCTTCTGCGCGTCGCTCGCGACCGGGGAGTTCCACGGGTTGATCGCCCCGACCACGCCGATCGGCTCGTGCACGCTCATCGTGACGTACGGGCCGCGCGACGGGGTGATCGCTTCCTCGGCGGTCTCCAGCGTGGCGCCCAGGTACCGGAAGGTGCCGGCCGCGCTGAGCGCGAGCGCCTTCGTCTCGGTGAGGGTCTTGCCGGTGTCGGCGGTCTGCGTCGCGGCCAGCTCGTCCGCGGCCTCCTCGGTCAGCTCCGCGATCCGGTACAGGAGCCGGGCCCGCTGGTGGGGGAGGAGCGCGCGCCAGGCGGGGTCCGCCACGGCCGCTGCCGCCGCCTTCGCGGCCTCGTCGACCTCTTCGGCGGACGCGGTGTGCAGCGTGGCGAGCACCTGTCCGGTGGCGGGGTCGACCGTGTCGAGCGGGGCGCCCGAGCCGTGCCGCCACTGGCCCGCGACAAGGATTTCGGTGGGGTGGTGGGACACGGCGGGACCTCCGGCGCACGGGAGTTGACTTGCTGAAGCACTAGAAAGCTAAGCGCTTAAATGTTTCTCCGCAAGACCCTGTCGTGGGGGTCTTCGTCGTTCACCCGTCTTCAGATCCCTAAGTGGCTAACCATTGACCGCTTAGGAGTTGCCTTCTACTGTCGCCGGAACTCCTCATGAACTCTCCGCACGCTCGCGTGCTCGCGGAAGGACCCCTCCATGACGACTGTGGCCGGTAAAGCCGGAGAATCCGGCAAACAGGGCCTCGGCTCGATCGCGGCCAGACTCGAACGGCTGCCGCACTCCCGCTGGCACGTCAAGGTGCGCTTCCTGATCGGCGCCGTGACGTTCTTCGAGGCCTTCGACCAGCTCCTCGCCGCGTCCGCCCTGCCCGTCCTCATCAAGGACTGGCACCTGAGCACGGGGCAGGCGACCTTCGCGGTCACCACGGGTTCCATCGGCATGCTGCTCGGCGCGCTGGTCGCCGGCTGGCTGGGGGACCGGATCGGCCGGGTGCGCACGGTGGCCCTGGGCGTCGCGATCACCGGCCTCGCCAGCCTCGCCGTCGCCACGGCGAACGGCATCGAGCTGTTCTCGCTCTTCCGGTTCGTCCAGGGACTCGGCATCGGCGGCGTCGTCCCGGTCGCGGCCACGTACATCAACGAGATCTCCCGCTCCGACAAGCGCGGCCGCTTCGTCCTGCTCTACGAGATGATCTTCCCGGCCGGGCTCGCGGCCGCCAGCCTCGTCGCAGTGTGGGTCGTGCCGAACCTGGGCTGGCGCGCCATGTTCATCCTCGGCGGGCTGCCCGTCCTGATCGCCGTGGCGCTGCCCAAGCACGTCGCGGAGTCGCCGCGCTGGCTGCTCTCCCAGGGGCGCCTGGAGGAGGCCGAGAAGGTCATCGCCAGGATCGAGTCCGAGGTCGAGCGGGCCGTGGGCGAACCGCTGCCCGAGCCCGGTCCCGCGCCCGTGGCGGAGACCGGCAGGGGCCGGCTGCGGGATCTGTTCACCGGCCGCTATCTGCGGCGCACCGCCGTCCTGTCCGGCCTGTGGTTCGTCGCGTACTACGTCAACCACGGCATCTCGACGTGGCTGCCCTCGCTCTACACCAAGAACTTCGGCCTGGACCTCACGACGGCGCTGGTCTACACGCTGCTCAGCAACATCACCGGTCTGATCGGCACCTTCGTCGTCGCGCTCCTCATCGACCGCATCGGGCGGCGCCCGGCGCTGGTCGCCGCGCTCGGCGGCACGGCGCTCACGCTCGGGATCCTGGCCCTGGTCGGGGTGACGTCGGGGCTGCAGGTCGCCCTGTTCGCCTCCTGCACGACGTTCTTCGTCTACGCGATCAACGCGGGCCTCTACCTCTACTCGCCGGAGCTCTACCCGACGCGGAACCGGGCCACCGGCGCGGCCTTCGGCGGCCTGTGGAACCGGCTCGGCGTCATCCTCGGCCCGATCACGGTCGGCGCGATCATCGGATCCGGCGGCGGACTCGGCCTGGTCTTCGCGCAGTTGGCGATCGTGGCCGTCGTGGGCGCGGTGATCGCCCTGTTCGCGGTGGAGACGAAGGGCAAGACGCTGGAGGAGCTCAACGCGTAACGGGGGAGTGCGATGGCGCGGCGCCGGGGCCTGATGGCTCCGGCGCCGTTGTCGTACGGTGCGGTGTCACGCCGAGCACGGAGCCGTGCGGCCTCAGCCGGCTCCCGGCCCGTCCGTGAGGGCCTCGCCCAGCGTCCCCAGCAGGGCCCGCAGCCCGCGCCGCTCCTCGGGCCGCAGCCCGTCGAGCAGCTCCCGCTCGCCCGCCCGGCGCTCCTCGGTGACCCGGTCGACCAGCTCCCGTCCGGCTTCCGTCAGCCGCAGCTGCACGACCCGCCGGTCCCGCGCGTCGCCCTCCCGCTCGATGAGCCCGGCCCGCTCGAGCCGGTCCGCGTGCTGGGTCATCCCGCCGGCCCCGACCGCACCGGCCGCCGCCAGCTCGCCCATGGTGCGGCGGTGCGGGGCGGGGGTGCGGCGCAGCTCGGCGAGCACCTCGAAGGCGGCCAGCGAGATGCCGTGCCGCTTGACGACGCGGCCGATCAGCGTGCGGTAGCGGGCGGCGCAGTCGGTGAGGGCGGCGAAGACGCGGGTGTCGGCGTCGGTGGCGGGGGAGGTCCCGGGGCGCGGCGGCCCGTCGGGGTCCTCCGCGGGCGTCCCGATGGCCGCGGCCAGTACGTCGGTGAGCAGCGGCTCCAGGTCGACCGTCGGCACCGAGCGGGCGGGCTCGTGCGCGAACAGGTAGCGCTCCATGATGACGCCGAACAGAACGCTGCGGATCATGGCGATCCGGGCCGTCGCCTCCGGTCCTTCGCCGAGCACGCCCCGCAGGGGCCCGGTCACCAGACGCTCCAGGAGCTCGCTCAACTGCTCGGCGCTGGGCGGGTGGTCGAGCGCCGAGCGGATCAGCGCGGCCAGCGGGTCCTGGGCGGAGAGGCGGTCCCAGCGGTCCAGGTAGGAGTGGGCGAGGGCCCCGGGGAGACCAGCAGGGTCGTTGCCCGCCTCGTCGAGCAGGGCGGCGGTGACGCCGGTGCCCTCGCCGACGACCGCGCGAAAGAGCCCGTCCTTGGATCCGAAGTACGCCATGACGAGGCCGGGTGTCACCCCGGCGTCGGCGGCGATGGCCCGGATGCCGACGCCCTGATAGCCGTGCGCCGCGAACAGCCGCCGGGCCGCGTCGAGCACGGCCCTCCGGTTCCCCTCGGGGTCGTGCGAGCGGCCGCGCCGCCTCTCCTGCTGTGGATCCACGCCGCAACAGTAGTCGAGCCGAGGGCGGGGGCAGCCTGTGCGGGGCACCTTATGCACGCCCGTTCAAATTGACAATCCTTGCAGGGTCTGGGGGAAACGGATGTGAGTCACCCCCTTGCCAAGACGGTACTTCAGAGTCAATCATTTCAGCTCTTAGGTAATCCGTACCGTTCGCTCGCTCCGAGAGGCCTGGTGGCAGACGGTTTGAAACCCACACCCTTCGACTACTGCGCCCCGCGCTCCGTCCCGGAGGCGCTCGCCCTGCTCGCCGACGAGGACCGCGAACCCAAGGTGGTCGCCGGCGGCCAGTCGCTGATCCCGATGCTGAGCATGCGGCTCGCCCGCCCCGGCCTGCTCGTCGACATCACGCGCATCCCCGGCCTCGGCGAACTCTCCGTGGACGCGTCGGGCGCGCTGCACATCGGTGCCGCCGTCCGCCAGCACGACGCGGCCGCCGACCCGCGCGTACGCGAGCGCTGGCCGCTGCTCGCCGCCGCGATCGGCCACATCGGGCACCCGCAGATCCGCGCCCGCGGCACCGTCTGCGGCAGCCTCGTCCACCACGACCCGGCCGCCGAACTCCCCACCGCCGCACTGGCGTTGGACGCCCGCTTCGTCATCGCGGGACCCGCGGGGGAGCGCACGGTCCCGGCCGAGGACTTCTTCGTCGCCACCTTCCAGACCGCCGTGGAACCGGACGAACTCCTCACCGAGGTCGTCCTCCCGGCCCACGGCGGCGGCTGGGCCTTCGAGGAACTCGCCCGCAGACACGGCGACTTCGCCACGGTCGGCGTCGCCGTCCTCCTGGAGCGCGCGGAGCACACCGTGAGCGCCGCCCGCGTCGTCTTCTGCGGCGTCGGCCCCGCCCCGGTCCGCCTCCCCGCCGCCGAAGAGGCGCTGACCGGCACCGACGCGGGCCCGGCCGCCCTCGCCGCCGCGCGGGACGCCGCCCTCGCCCACCTCGACCCGTCCGACGACGTCCACGCCACGGCTGCGTACCGCCGCGAGGCCGCCGCCCACCTCCTCGTCCGCGCCTGCACGACAGCTTGGGAGCGCACTCGATGACCACGACGCCGAGCCCCGCCACCGTACGGACGCCACCGCTCGCCGAACCCTCCGGCTGGCACGAGATCCGGCTCACCGTGAACGGCGAACCCGTCACCGCCCAGGTCGAATCCCGGCTGCTGCTCAGCGACTTCCTGCGCGACCGGCTCCGGCTCACCGGCACCCACGTCGGCTGCGAGCACGGCGTGTGCGGCGCCTGCACCGTCCTCGTCGACGGCACGCCCGTCCGCTCCTGCCTCACGCTCGCGGTGCAGTGCGAGGGCGCCGAGCTGCGCACCGTCGAGGGCCTGACCCGCCCCGACGCCCCGCTCACCCCGGTCCAGGAGGCCTTCCACGCCTGCCACGGCATGCAGTGCGGCTTCTGCACCCCCGGCTTCCTCATGACGGCGACCGCCCTGACCGAACAGGACGAGCGGCCCGACGACACCGAGGTCGCCGACGCCCTCAGCGGCCACCTGTGCCGCTGCACCGGCTACCGGGGCATCCGCCGCGCGCTCACCCGGGCCCTCGACGAGACGTACGAACCGGTACCGGCCACCGACGCACAGCGAGGGGAGTGACCCGCATGACCACCACCTGGATCGGCCGCCCCGTCCCGCGCGTCGAGGACGACCGCCTGCTGCGCGGCAACGGCCGCTACGTCGACGACATCGACCTGCCGGGCGCCGCAGAGGCCGCCGTCCTGCGCAGCCCGCACGCCCACGCCCGCATCGAGTCCGTCGACGTCACCGCCGCCCTCGAAGCCCCCGGCGTCCTCGCCGTCTGGACCGGCACGGACGTCGCCCACCTCGCGCCGCTCCTGAACAAGGAGGAGCTGCGCACCCCGCCCCGCCTCGCCGAACTCCTCGCCCCGCGCGTCGCCACGACCCCGATGCCGCTGCTCGCCACCGACAAGGTGCTGTACGTCGGCCAGCCCGTCGCCATCGTCTTCGCCGACAGCCGCTACCTCGCCGAGGACGCGCTCGAACTCGTCGACGTGCGGTACGCGCCGCTGCCCGTCCTCGTCGACCCCGACCGCGCCCTCGACGACGACGCCCCGCTGCTCCACGAGGACCTGCCGGACAACACGGCCGTCGCCGTCGCGGCCCAGGTCGGTGACCCTGATGCCGCGTTCGCCGCCGCGCACACCGTGATCAGCGAGGAGTTCCAGGCGCACCGCTACGTCGCCTCGCCCATCGAGACCCGCGCCGTCGCCGCCCGCACCGACCCGTACAGCGGCGAACTCACCGTCTGGTCCAACACCCAGACCCCGCACCGCGTCCGCGAGTCCATCGCCACCACCCTCGGCCTGGACGCCGAGTCCGTCCGCGTCATCGCCACCGACGTCGGCGGCGGCTTCGGCCAGAAGGGCATCCTCTACGTCGAGGAAATGCTGATCCCGTACGCGGCGGGCAAGTTGGGTCGCCCCGTGGTGTGGCGCGAGGACCGCAACGAGAACCTCACCGCCGCCTCGCACGCCCGCGAGCAGCTCCACCGCATCGAACTCGCCGCCGACGCCGACGGCACGATCCTCGCCGTCCGCGACCGGATCACCGTCAACTTCGGCGCGTACAACATGACCGGCCTGGTCGTCCCGTACAACTCGCTGTGCCACCTCCTCGGCCCCTACCGGATCCCGAACGTCGACATCGACGTCATCGGCGTCCTCACCAACACCGCCTTCGCCACGCCGTACCGGGGAGCGGGGCGCCCCGAGACGGTCTTCGCGATGGAACGGGCGATGGACCGCCTCGCCGCACAACTCGACCTGGAACCGGCCGAGTTGAGGGCCCGCAACCTCATCGGCCCCGACGACATGCCGTACACGACCGGCCTTGTCGACCGCTCCGGCAACCCCCAGTCGTACGACTCCGGGGACTTCCCCGAACTGCTGCGCCGGGCCCGCGCCAAGGTCTCCGTGCCCACGGAGGAGCGCGAGGGCAAGCGCATCGGTGTCGGCTACGCCATGTACATCGAGGCGACCGGGCTCGGACCCTTCGAGACGGCCCGCATCGACATCGCGCCGAGCGGCCGCGTCAAGCTCGCCATCGGCGCGCCCTCGCAGGGGCAGGGCCACCGCACGTCCATGGCGCAGATCGCCGCCGACGCGCTCGGCGTGCCGCTCGACGTCATCGACGTGGTCGGTGGAGACACCTCCGCGACCCCCTTCGGCGTCGGCACCATCGCGAGCCGCGCCCTCGTCAACGCGGGCAACGCGACCCACCGGGCGGGCAGGCTCGTCCGCGAGAAGGCCCTCTCCCTCGCGGCCCGCCGCCTGGACGTCCCGCCCGCCGAACTCACCCTCACCGACGGCGTGTTCACCACCAAGGCGCCCGACGGGCCCACCCTCACCCTCGCCGAACTCGCGGGCCGCGCGCCGCTCCCCGGCACCCCCGAACCCACCGACGGCCGGCACGGCACCGAGCTCAGCGAGACCGTCCACTTCCGCCCGCCCGGCTTCGCCGTCGCCAGCGGAGCGCACGCCGCCGTCGTCGAAGTCGACGAGCACACCGGCGAGTTGGAGATCCTCCAGTACGTCGTCGTGCACGACGCCGGAGTCATCGTCAACCCGCTCATCGCCGAGGGCCAGGTCACCGGAGGCATCGCCCAGGGCATCGGCGGCGCCCTCTACGAGGAGATGATCTACGGCCCCGACGGCCAGCCCCGCACCGGCACCTACATGGACTACCTCGTCCCCACCTCGTCCGAGATCCCCGACCTCGACATGGACGAGATCCACTCGCCGAGCCCCATGAACGACCTCGGCGTCAAGGGCCTCGGCGAGGGCGGCGCCATCGCCCCGCAGGCCGTCCTCGCGAACGCCGTCGAGGACGCCCTGCGCCCCTTCGGCGTCGTCGTCCGCCGCGGCCCGCTCTCGCCCAGCCGCATCCGCGACCTGCTGCGCGACGCCCCCGCCACCACCCGCTGACCCCCGACCGAAAGAGCCCGACCATGCAGCTCGACCACACCTTCACCGTCCCGGCCGCGCCGGACGACGCCTGGAAGCTCTTCCACGACCTCGGCCGCGTCGCCCCCTGCATGCCGGGCGCGGTCCTCGACGCCCTCGACGGCGACGCCTTCACCGGCCGTGTGAAGGTCAAGGTCGGCGCGGTGCAGATGAGTTACCGGGGCGAGGGCACCGTGACCCGCGACGAGGCCGCCCGCAGCATGCGGCTCGACCTCACCGGCAGCGAGACCCGAGGCGCGGGCACCGCCTCCGCGACCGTCACCGCCGAGCTCGTCGCCGACCCCGCGGGCACCCGCGTCCGTGTCCGCACCGACCTCGACATCACGGGCCGCCCCGCCCAGTTCGGCCGCGGCATCATGACCGAGGTCGGCGACCGGATCGTCGGCCAGTTCGCGGAGCGGCTCGCGGAGTTGATGTCGGGCCAGCAGGCGGAGTCCGCGGCTCCGGTGGCGCCCGCCGAGCCGGAGGCCGTCGACCTCGGCGCCGCCGCGCTGCCCGTACTCGTGAAGAAGGCCGCCGTTCCGGCCGCCGCCGCGCTCGCGGCGGTGATACTGGTCGCGGTGATCGGCAGGCGCCGCCGCGGATCGCTTCAGGGGTAGAATTTTCAGGGGCGTACGATTTCGCGTCCGCCCGTGGAAAGCGCGCGAGGGGACGGGGATGGCCGAGCGGAAGGCGAAGCGGCACGACGCCGTGACACAGATCGTGGCGGACTGGGCGCGCGAGCGGCCCGAGCTCGACACAGGACCGCTGGAGGTGCTGGCCCGCCTGCACCGCTCGTTCCTGCGCTACAACACCAAGCTCAACGCGTCGATCGAGCGGCACGGCCTGTCGGTCGCCGGGTTCGACGTGCTGACCGCGCTGCGCCGCGCGGGCAAGCCCTACCGGCTCACCGCCGGGCAGCTCGCCGACTCGGGGCTCGTCTCGTCCGCCGGGGTCACCCTGCGGATGGACCGCCTGGAGAAGGAGGGCCTGATAGTGCGCGAGCGGGACGCCGACGACCGCCGTGTCGTCTACTCCCGCCTCACCGACCTCGGCCTCGCCACGGTCGACGAGGTCTTCACCGACCACCTCGCCAACGAGGAACGCATGCTCGCCGGCATCTCCCCGGCGGAACGCCGCCAACTGGCCCGCCTGCTCGGCAAGCTGGAGCACTCGATCCTGGACTCGGACGACCCATCCAGTGCCGCTGCCGGGTGAGCAATTCAAGCCCCTGCGGCGATTGAGCAGCGGGGCCCGGGGCAGAGCCCCGAGACGTCAACCCCGCCGCAGGTGACAGAAAAAAGGGGCGGCTCCCCCCCGTGGGAGCCGCCCCTCGTCACGCCGGGTGAGCCCTACTTCTTGTCGAGCAGGTCCTGCACCTTGGACCGCACGTCGTCCGTGTCCAGGCCACGAATCGTCAGCGTCGTACGGCGCCGCAGCACGTCGTCCTGCGTCTCGGCCCACTCGTTGTCACGCGCGTACACGACCTGCGCCCAGATCTCCGGCGCGTCCGGGTGGACCCGCTCCGCCAGCTCCGGGTTCTCGTTCGCCAGGCGCGCGATGTCGAAGGACAGCGAACCGTAGTGCGTCGCCAGGTGCTTGGCGGTGTCGGCGCCCATCCGCGGCCCGGGCGCCGGGCTGTCGACGAGCAGCCGGTGCGCGACGGCGCGCGGGTTGGCGACACCCGGCAGCGGCAGCTTCTTCGGCAGCGAGTTGATCGGCTCGTAGTCGTCGCCGAGCGGGTGCCCCGGCAGCGCCTCCAGCTTCTGCATCACCGTGCGGCCGATGTGCCGGAACGTCGTCCACTTGCCGCCCGCGACGGACAGCATGCCGCCCTTGCCCTCGTTGACGACCGTCTCGCGCTTGGCCTTCGACGTGTCGCCGGGGCCGCCCGGCAGCACGCGCAGACCGGCGAACGAGTACGTCATCAGCTCCCGCTTGAGCTGCTGGTCACGGACCGAGAAGGCCGCCTCGTCGAGTATCTGGTCGATGTCCTTCTCGGTGACCGAGACATCGGCCGGGTCGCCCTCGTACTCCTCGTCGGTCGTGCCGAGCAGCAGCATGTCCTCCCAGGGGAGGGCGAAGGTGATGCGGTACTTGTCGATCGGGGTGGCGAGCGCGGCCTTCCAGGGGGAGGTGCGCTTCATGACCAGGTGCGCGCCCTTGGAGAGGCGGATGGACGGCGCCGCGTTCGGGTCCTCCATCTTGCGCAGGTGGTCGACCCAGGGGCCGGTCGCGTTCAGCACCAGGCGGGCGTTGACCCCGAACTCGTCGCCGCTCGTGCGGTCCTTGAGCTCGGCGCCGGTGACCCGGCCGTTGGTGAAACGAAGGCCCGTGACCTCGGAGTGGTTGAGAACAACAGCGCCCGCGTCGACCGCGGCACGCACGGTCATCAGCGCCATCCGCGCGTCGTTCATCTGGTCGTCCCCGTACACGGCGACGGCCTTCAGGTTGTCGGTCCGCAGCTCCGGCACATCACGCTGCGCCTTCTCCGGGGACAGCAGGTGACCCACACCGTCACCGAACGCGGACAGCGCGCTGTACGCGAAGACACCCGCGCCGAGCTTGGCCGCGCCGTGCGGGCCGCCCTTGTAGACGGGCAGGTAGAAGGTCAGGGGGTTGGCGAGGTGCGGGGCCACGTTGCGGGACACCGCACGCCGCTCGAAGTGGTTCTCCGCGACCAGCTTCACCGCACCGGTCTGCAGGTAGCGCAGACCGCCGTGGAGCAGCTTGGAGGACGCGGAGGACGTGGCGCCGGCGAAGTCGCCGGCGTCGACCAGGGCCACCCTGAGACCGGACTGCGCCGCGTGCCAGGCAGTGGAGATGCCCAGGATGCCGCCGCCGATGACCAGGAGGTCGTACGTCGCCTTGGAAAGCTGCTCGCGGGTCTCGGCGCGGCTCGGGTTGGAACCGGCGACCGGGTGCGTTCCGAGGGCAGGCACGGTCTGCAGGGTGGACTGGGTACTCATGGTGGGGTGTTACTCCTCGACAGAGCTGTCTTCGAGCCAGCCCATGGACCGCTCCACGGCCTTGAGCCAGCTCTTGTACTCACGGTCGCGGGTGGCCGCGTCCATGCGGGGGGTCCACTCGGCGGCCCGGCGCCAGTTGGCGCGGAGCTCGTCGGTGTTGGACCAGAAGCCGACGGCGAGACCGGCGGCGTAGGCGGCGCCGAGGCAGGTCGTCTCGGCGACCATCGGACGCACCACCGGCGCGTCCAGGAAGTCCGAGAGGGTCTGCATCAGCAGGTTGTTGGAGGTCATTCCGCCGTCGACCTTGAGCGCGGTCAGCTCGACGCCGGAGTCCTTCGTCATGGCGTCGGTGATCTCGCGGGTCTGCCAGGCGGTGGCCTCGAGCACGGCGCGCGCGAGGTGCGCCTTGGTGACGTAGCGGGTCAGACCCGCGATGACACCGCGCGCGTCCGAGCGCCAGTACGGGGCGAACAGGCCGGAGAAGGCGGGCACGAAGTACGCGCCGCCGTTGTCCTCGACCGAGGACGCGAGCGTCTCGATCTCGGCGGCCGACTTGATCAGGCCCATCTGGTCGCGCATCCACTGCACCAGGGAGCCCGTGACGGCGATCGAGCCCTCGAGTGCGTAGACCGGCTTCTGGTCGCCGATCTGGTAGCCGACCGTGGTCAGCAGTCCTGAGTACGAGTTGATGGCCTTGTCGGCGGTGTTCATCAGCATGAACGTGCCGGTGCCGTACGTGGACTTGGCCTCGCCCTCGGCGAAACAGGTCTGGCCGAACAGGGCCGCCTGCTGGTCGCCGAGCGCCGAGGCGACCGGGATGCCGCCGAGCAGGTCGCCCAGCTTGCCGCCGGTGACCTCGCCGTAGACCTCGGCGGAGGAGTGGATCTCCGGCAGCATCGACATCGGGACGCCGATGGAGGAGCAGATCCGCTCGTCCCACTGCATCTCGTGCAGGTTCATCAGCATCGTGCGGGAGGCGTTGGTGACGTCGGTGAAGTGCTTGCCGCCGTTGACACCGCCCGTCAGGTTCCAGATGACCCAGGTGTCCATGGTGCCGAAGAGGATGTCGCCGCGCTCGGCGCGCTCGCGCAGGCCCTCGACGTTGTCGAGCAGCCAGCGGGCCTTCGGACCGGCGAAGTACGACGCGAGCGGCAGACCCGTCTCGCGGCGGAAGCGGTCCTGGCCGACGTTGCGGCCGAGCTCCTTGCAGAGCGCGTCGGTGCGGGTGTCCTGCCAGACGATGGCGTTGTGGACGGGCTCACCGGTGTTCTTGTCCCAGAGCAGCGTCGTCTCGCGCTGGTTGGTGATGCCGATGGCCTTGATGTCGTCGCGGGTGATGCCGGCCTTGGTGACGGCACCGGCGACGACCTCCTGGACGTTCGCCCAGATCTCGTTCGCGTCGTGCTCGACCCAGCCCGGCTTCGGGAAGATCTGCTCGTGCTCCTTCTGGTCGACGGAGACGATCCGGCCGTCCTTGTCGAACACGATGCAGCGGCTGGACGTGGTGCCCTGGTCGATCGCCGCGATGAAGGGGCCGGTGGTGTGTGCGTCGGTCACGGAGTGCTCCTCGTGCGTGGTTCGTGGGTGGTCGGTCTCGGTGGCGTCGCTCAGAACAGCTTGAAGATGAAGCCGGCGAGGGCACCGCCGATGAGCGGGCCGACCACCGGGATCCAGGCGTACGACCAGTCCGAACCACCCTTGTTGGGCAGCGGGAGCAGCGAGTGCACGATGCGCGGGCCGAGGTCACGGACCGGGTTGATGGCGTAGCCCGTGGGGCCACCGAGGGAGAGGCCGATGCTGACGACGACGAACGCGGTGATCAGGGCGCCGAGGACGCCCAGGCCGTTGCCGTCGGCGTTCAGACCCTGCGTGAGGATGGCCAGGACCAGCACGATCGTGGCGATGATCTCCGTGAGGAGGTTCTGGACCGTGTTCCGGATCTCCGGACCGGTGGAGAAGATGCCGAGCACGGGGCCGGCCTCGGGGGCCGCCTTCGGGTCGACGAGGCCCTCGTCGTCGGCAGCGGCGCCGTTGTGCGCCCTCAGGACCTCGCGGTCGGTGAGGTGGGCGTGGAACTGCCCGTAGTACGCGAGCCAGACCAGAGCCGCGCCGATCATGGCGCCGAAGAGCTGGGAGACCAGGTAGAGCGGTACGTCGCTCCACTTGGTGCCGCCCTCGATGGCGAGGCCGACGGTGACCGCGGGGTTCAGGTGAGCGCCGGAGACGGCGCCCGTCATGTAGGCGGCGGTCATGACCGCGAGGCCCCAGCCGAACGCGATGGCGACCCAGCCGGCGTTGAACGCCTTAGAGCGCTTGAAAGTGACGGCGGCGCAGACGCCACCGCCCAGCAGAACCAGAATGGCGGTACCGATGGTCTCGCCGAGGAAGATGTCGTGGCTGGACACCCGCGACTCCTTTGTCCTTCGTCCAGGGGATAACCCGAGTAACGAACCTCCCGGGTCCCTTTCCGGTGGTCCGAGCCCTCAGGCGAGGGTCGGGTCCGGTCTGGCCTGTTCACACTCTAACGCGTATTGCCGGTAGGTGTTCGACAATGCCGACCGATGGACGCGAGTCTCGCTCTGCGGTTCCCGGCTCGTCAAGGGATCTTTTATCGAATGCGCGATCGTTATTGATCGCCTGCGGTTGTCGACCCGCCGTTGTGGGGCGGCAGGCCGGTGGGCGTTCAACGATGGTCACTCGGATCGGTGCGGCCTGCACCTTGAGTCGGTGCGGCCTGCGCCCCGGGTCGGGACCGCGCGGCTCAGAAGCGGCTGGCGCCCAGATCGCGGGAGACGGCACGCGCGCAGTCGCGCACGGCCGCGATCAGCTCGGGGCGCAGCCCGCCGGAACCGGCGTCGCCCCCGGTCTCGGGGTCCCTGCACACCCGCTCGACGGCGCCCGTGATGCCCACGGCGCCCACCGGCATCCGGTGCCGGTCGTGGATCGGCGCGGCGACCGAGGCCACGCCCTCCCAGGTCTCCTCGATGTCCGCGGCGTACCCGCGCGCACGGGTGAGGTCGAACACCGACTCGAGCTCGCCTGGGTCGCACACCGTGCGGGCGGTGAAGTCCTTGCGCTCGGCCTCCAGGACCTCGCTGTGCGCCACCGGGTCGTACGCGGAGAGCACCTTGCCCAGGGCCGTGGAGTGCAGCGGCTGCATCACGCCGACCTCCAGGACCTGCCGGCTGTCGTCGGGCCTGAAGACGTGGTGCACGATCAGCACGCCTCCCTGGTGCAGTACGCCGAGGTAGACCGCCTCGCCGCTGGAGCGGGCCAGGTCGTCCGTCCACACCAGGGCGCGCGCCCGCAGCTCGTGCACGTCCAGATAGCTGTTGCCGAGGCGCAGCAGCTCGGCGCCCAGCTGGTAGCGGCCCGAGGCGGAGTCCTGCTCCACGAATCCCTCGGCCTGGAGGGTGCGCAGGATGCCGTGGGCCGTGCCCTTCGCGAGGCCGAGCGCGGCGGCGATGTCCGAGAGGCCGAGCCGCCGCTCGCCGCCCGCGAGCAACCGGAGCATGGCCGCGGCCCGTTCGAGCGACTGGATGTTGCGTGCCATCGCAGTCCCTTCCTCCTCGGTGTCTCGCTGACAGGTCGCTGGCTGGAGTCGCCATGCAACGTTCGGCAATGCTGAACAGTATCGGTCGTTGCCGACCTCCGGCGAGCGCGGCGTGCGCCATTATTTCCAACGAACGGATCCGGCCACGACACGCGCACACCATTCCGGCTCGTGGACGTCACTACGACGGGACCATGGTCCCCGTTACCCTGACCGGGTGCGCCTCCGGGAGTGGAGCCGCAAAGCCGACAGCCGTCGCACCTCTGGGAGAACTTTCATGGCCTCGTCGCCAACGCCCGCATCCGATTCCCGCGCCCGTGTGGACGCCCTCCGAGAAGCCCTCGCCACCCGCGTCGTGGTGGCCGACGGAGCGATGGGCACCATGCTGCAGGCGCAGGACCCGACGCTCGAGGACTTCCAGCAGCTCGAAGGCTGCAACGAGATCCTGAACGTGACGCGGCCGGACATCGTCCGCTCGGTCCACGAGGAGTACTTCGCCGTCGGCGTCGACTGCGTCGAGACGAACACGTTCGGCGCGAACTTCGCCGCCCTGAGCGAGTACGACATCCCCGAGCGGAACTTCGAGCTCTCCGAGGCCGGTGTCCGCATCGCCCGCGAGGTCGCCGACGAATTCACCGAGAAGACGGGGCAGCAGCGCTGGGTTCTCGGCTCGATGGGCCCCGGCACCAAGCTCCCCACCCTCGGCCACGCCCCGTACACGGTGCTGCGCGACGCCTACCAGACCAACGCCGAAGGCATGATCGCGGGCGGCGCCGACGCCCTTCTGGTGGAGACCACCCAGGACCTCCTGCAGACCAAGTCCGCGATCCTCGGCGCCCGCCGGGCCCTGGACGCCACCGGCGTGAACCTCCCGCTGATCTGCTCGGTCACCGTCGAGACCACCGGCACGATGCTGCTCGGCTCCGAGATCGGCGCCGCCCTGACGGCCCTGGAGCCGCTGGGCATCGACATGATCGGCCTGAACTGCGCCACAGGCCCCGCCGAGATGAGCGAGCACCTGCGCTATCTCGCCCGGCACTCCCGCATCCCGATCTCCTGCATGCCCAACGCGGGCCTGCCGGTCCTCGGCAAGGACGGCGCCCACTACCCGCTCACGGCGCCCGAGCTGGCCGAGGCCCAGGAGACCTTCGTACGCGAATACGGCCTCTCCCTGGTCGGCGGCTGCTGCGGCACCACGCCCGAGCACCTGCGCCAGGTCGTCGAGCGGGTGCGCGGCATGGAGCCCACGACCCGCACCGCGCAGCCCGAGCCGGGCGCCGCCTCGCTCTACCAGACGGTGCCGTTCCGCCAGGACACCGCGTACATGGCGATCGGTGAGCGGACGAACGCCAACGGCTCGAAGAAGTTCCGCGAGGCCATGCTGGAGGCCCGCTGGGACGACTGCGTGGAGATGGCCCGCGACCAGATCCGCGAGGGCGCGCACATGCTCGACCTGTGCGTCGACTACGTGGGCCGTGACGGCGTTGCCGACATGCAGGAGCTGGCCGGACGCTTCGCGACCGCGTCCACGCTGCCGATCGTCCTGGACTCGACCGAGGTCGACGTCATCCAGGCGGGCCTGGAGAAGCTGGGCGGCCGCGCCGTCATCAACTCGGTGAACTACGAGGACGGGGACGGCCCGGAGTCCCGGTTCGCGAAGGTCACCAAGCTGGCCCGCGAGCACGGCGCCGCGCTGATCGCGCTGACCATCGACGAGGAGGGCCAGGCCCGTACCCCCGAGCACAAGGTCCAGATCGCCGAGCGGCTGATCGAGGACCTGACCGGGAACTGGGGGATCCACGAGTCGGACATCCTCATCGACTGCCTGACGTTCACGATCTGTACCGGTCAGGAGGAGTCCCGGGGGGACGGCATCGCCACCATCGAGGCGATCCGTGAACTCAAGCGCCGCCACCCGGACGTGCAGACGACGCTGGGCCTGTCGAACATCTCGTTCGGCCTCAACCCGGCCGCCCGTATCCTCCTCAACTCGGTCTTCCTCGACGAGTGCGTGAAGGCCGGTCTTGACTCGGCGATCGTGCACGCCTCGAAGATCCTGCCGATCGCCCGGTTCGACGAGGAGCAGGTCACCACCGCCCTCGACCTGATCTACGACCGGCGCGCGGAGGGCTACGACCCGCTGCAGAAGCTGATGGCGCTGTTCGAGGGCGCCACCGCCAAGTCCCTGAAGGCCGGCAAGGCCGAGGAGCTGGCGGCCCTCCCGCTGGAGGAGCGCCTGCAGCGGCGCATCATCGACGGCGAGAAGAACGGCCTGGAGGCCGACCTCGACGACGCGCTGGCGGACCGGCCCGCCCTCGACATCGTCAACGACACCCTCCTGGAGGGCATGAAGGTCGTCGGCGAACTGTTCGGATCCGGCCAGATGCAGCTGCCGTTCGTGCTCCAGTCCGCCGAGGTCATGAAGAACGCGGTGGCCTATCTGGAACCGCACATGGAGAAGTCGGACTCGGAGGGCAAGGGCACCATCGTGCTCGCCACCGTGCGCGGCGACGTCCACGACATCGGCAAGAACCTCGTCGACATCATCCTGTCCAACAACGGCTACAACGTGGTCAACCTGGGCATCAAGCAGCCCGTCTCCGCGATCCTGGACGCGGCCGCCGAGCACCGCGCCGACGTCATCGGCATGTCAGGGCTCCTGGTCAAGTCGACCGTGATCATGAAGGAGAACCTGGAGGAGCTCAACCAGCGCAAGCTGGCCGCCGACTTCCCGGTGATCCTGGGCGGCGCCGCCCTCACCCGCGCGTACGTCGAGCAGGACCTGCACGAGATCTACGAGGGCGAAGTCCGCTACGCCCGCGACGCGTTCGAGGGCCTGCGCCTGATGGACGCGCTCATCGCGGTCAAGCGTGGCGTGCCCGGCGCGACCCTGCCGGAGCTCAAGCAGCGCCGGGTGCCCAAGCGGGACGTCGTGGTCGAGGAGACGCCCGACGAGGGGCCGGTGCGCTCCGACGTCGCGGTCGACAACCCGGTGCCCGAGCCGCCGTTCTGGGGCACCCGCGTCATCAAGGGCATCCAGCTCAAGGAGTACGCGTCCTGGCTCGACGAGGGCGCGCTGTTCAAGGGCCAGTGGGGCCTGCGCCAGGCGCGTACCGGCGACGGGCCCTCGTACGAGGAGCTGGTGGAGACCGACGGCCGTCCGCGGCTGCGCGGCTGGCTCGACAAGCTGCACACGGACAACATGCTGGAAGCGGCCGTGGTGCACGGCTACTTCCCGTGCGTGTCCAAGGGCGACGACCTGATCATCCTGGACGACGCGGGCAACGAGCGGACCCGGTTCACCTTCCCGCGCCAGCGCCGCGGCCGCCGGCTGTGCCTCGCGGACTACTTCCGCCCGGAGGAGTCCGGCGAGATCGACGTGGTCGGCCTCCAGGTCGTCACCGTCGGCTCCCGGATCGGTGAGGAGACGGCGAAGCTGTTCGCGTCCGACTCCTACCGCGACTACCTCGAACTGCACGGCCTGTCCGTGCAGTTGGCGGAGGCGCTCGCCGAGTACTGGCACGCGCGGGTGCGTTCCGAGCTGGGCTTCGCGGGCGAGGACCCGGACGAGATGGCGGGCATGTTCGACCTGAAGTACCGGGGCGCCCGCTTCTCCCTCGGCTACGGCGCCTGCCCGAACCTGGAGGACCGCGCGAAGATCGCCGACCTCCTGGAGCCGGAGCGGATCGGCGTCCAGCTCAGCGAGGAGTTCCAGCTCCACCCCGAGCAGTCCACCGACGCGATCGTCATCCATCACCCCGAGGCGAAGTACTTCAACGCGCGGTAATTCCGAACAGTCGTACACTGGTCGGTCCAGCGCAGGCCGGTTGCCCCTTGAGCTCGAAAGGGGGCAACCGGCCTCTTCGTCCCTCATGGAGGTGTACGGATGACCAGCACGGTCCCCGCACTCGGTACCCGAACGGCCGAAGGCTCCACCCTTCAGGCCGTGCTCCTCGACATGGACGGAACACTCGTCGACACCGAGGGATTCTGGTGGGACGCCGAAGTGGCCGTCTTCGCCGAACTCGGCCACGCCCTCGACGACGCCTGGCGCCATGTCGTCGTCGGCGGGCCCATGACCCGCAGCGCCGGCTTCCTCATCGAGGCCACCGGCGCCGACATCACGGTGCCCGAGCTGACCGTGCTGCTCAACGAAGGCTTCGAGAAGCGCATCAGCAGCTCCCTGCCGCTGATGCCGGGGGCCGCGAGACTCCTCGCCGAACTCGCCGCGCACGACGTGCCGGCGGCGCTCGTCTCCGCCTCCCACCGGCGCATCATCGACCGCGTCCTGGACTCGCTCGGACCGGCCAACTTCCGCCTGACCGTGGCCGGTGACGAGGTCTCACGCACCAAGCCGCACCCCGACCCGTACCTGCTCGCCGCGGCGGGACTCGGCGCCGAGCCGGGGCGCTGCGCCGTCATCGAGGACACCGCCACCGGCGTCACGGCGGCCGAGGCCGCGGGCTGTCAGGTCGTCGCCGTGCCGTCCGTGTCGCCGATCGAACCCGCGCCCCGGCGCACCGTCGTCCGCTCCCTGGAACACGTCAACGTGCCTTTCCTGAAGGGACTCATGACGTCCTGAAGTCCGCGGGGTGGCTGAATCGGTGCGCACGACAAGCTCGTTGATGGTGTGACCTTTCCCACTTCCACGGGGGTCGACAGCCCGTCGGGCGCGTGCTGTGCGACCGCTTTCCGTGCGGTACGGGGTGCCCTTGTGTCCCGATTGGCCACCCCATGCGACGAACCTTCCTCCTGAGGTGTTTTCGGTGCGTCCACGCCTGATTCCACAGCGTGATGGAAGCTCCGCTCCCGCGCCCGCGAACCGCGGCGGCACGCCCATTAATGTCGTCGCGAGAACATCGCCGTACCCTCCCGTCGCCCACGCGTCCCACCCCTTTCGCCGGGCCGGCGGGTTCAACAGCTCTGGAGAACTTCGAGCATGAACCGCAAGACTTTGGTGCTGCCGGCCATCATCGGTCTGCTGGCCCCCGTGCTCGCCGCATGCGGCGGGTCGGACAGCGGAGACGCGGGCGGCGATGCGATCAAGGTGGGCACCACGGACCGGTTCATCGCCTCCGGGAAGGTCCCCGCGCCGTTCGACCCGGCGTACGCCTACGACACCGGGTCCTGGAACGTGCTGCGCCAGACCGTGCAGACGCTCATGGCGATGCCGCGCAGCGGCAGCGGCGAGCCCGTGCCCGAGGCCGCCCAGAGCTGCATATTCTCCGACAGCGGCAGCGAGCGCTACGCCTGCAAGCTGCGCAAGGGCCTCAAGTTCGCCGACGGCAAGCCGATCACCGCGGCCGATGTGAAGTACTCCATCGACCGCGTCAGGAACATCAAGAGCGACAGCGGCTCCTACGGTCTGCTCTCCTCGATCGACACCATCGAGACGCAGGGCGACCGCGAGGTCATCTTCCACCTCAAGTCCCCGGACGCCACGTTCCCGTACAAGCTGGCCACGCCCTCCGCCGGCATCGTCGACCCCGACGAGTACCCGAAGGACAAGCTGCGGAACGGCTTCAAGGTGAACGGCTCCGGCCCGTACACCCTCAAGGCCACCGTCAAGAACGACGCCGTCGTCAAGACCGTCTTCACCAAGAACCCCAACTACAAGGGTCAGTTGAAGCCGAAGAACGACAAGGTGGAGCTGGACTCCTTCACCGGCGCCGACGCCATGGGCAAGGCGCTGGAGAAGGGCGACATCGACATGATGACGCGCACCATGTCGCCGGAGCAGATCAAGAAGTACTCCGACACCACCGCCGGCGCGCCCAAGAACATCAACCTGGTCGAGATGCCCGGCATGGAGATCCGCTACCTCGGCTTCGACACCAAGGCGAGCACCGTCCGCGACAAGGCCGTCCGGCAGGCCATGGCGCAGCTCGTCGACCGCGGCGAGCTCGCCTCCGAGGTGTACGGCACCGGCGCCGAGCCGCTCTACTCGCTCGTGCCCAGCGGCATCACGGGCCACCAGAACTCGTTCTTCAACAAGTACGGCGACCCCAGCAAGACCAAGGCCGCCTCGATCCTGCAGCAGGCCGGCATCAGCACCCCGGTCAAGCTCACCCTGCACTACACGAGCGACCACTACGGATCCGGCACGAAGAAGGAGTTCGAGCTCCTCCAGAAGCAGCTGAACTCCAGCGGGCTCTTCCACGTGGACATCAAGGGCGACGTCTGGGACACCTACCGCGACGCCCAGCTCAAGGGGAAGTACGACGTCTACGGCCTCGGCTGGTTCCCGGACTTCCCGGACGCCGACAACTTCCTCGCGCCGTTCCTCGACAAGGACAACTTCCTGGCGTCCCCGTACACCAACAGCCGGATCCGCAGTGACCTGATCCCGGCCGAGCGCCGCGAGGCCGACCGGCTCACCGCGTCCAAGCCCCTCCAGCAGATCCAGAACGTCGTCGCCGACGACGTGCCGGTGCTCCCGCTGTGGCAGGGCAAGCAGTACGTCGCCGCCCGCGACGACATCACCGGGGTGGAATGGGCGCTGTCCGCCTCCTCGGTCCTTCAGCTGTGGGAGCTGGGCCGCGGCGTCAGCGGCTGAGCCCACCCCGGGGCCGGTCCACTGGCGGGCCGGCCCCAGCCCGTCCGCTCGACCGACGACAAGGCACGTACGTGAGAATGCGCAACCAGTGGCTGGTCATGCCCCTCGGCGCGGGACTCGCCGCGGCACTCCTGACCGGCTGTGGCTCCGACGACAGCGACTCCGCCGACGGCGGCGACGCCGTCGTCATGGGAATGTCCGACGACATCCAGGCCACCGACCCGGCCTCCGGCTACGACCCCGGCTCGTGGCTGCTGTTCAACAACGTCTTCCAGTCGCTGCTCAGCTTCCCCAACGGAGGCACCGAGCCGCAGCCGGAAGCCGCCAAGGAGTGCCACTTCAGCGACAGCGCCACCAAGGTCTACACGTGCACGCTCCGCTCCGGCCTGAAGTTCAGCAACGGGCACGCGCTCACGTCGAAGGACGTCAAGTTCTCCTTCGACCGCATGATGCGGATCAACGACGAGGCCGGTCCCGCGATCATGTTCCCGATGCTGGACAAGGTCGAGACCCCGGACGCGAAGACCGTCACCTTCAAGCTGAAGTCCGCCGACGCGACCTTCCCCAGCAAGATCGCCTCGGGCGCCGGATCGATCGTCGACCACACCGAGTACCCCGCGGACAAGCTCCGCACGGACGGCAAGGCCGTCGGCTCGGGCCCCTACAAGCTCGACTCCTTCGGCAAGAAGCAGGCCGACTTCTCGGTCAACGCCAAGTACCAGGGCACCGCCAAGGTCAAGAACCACGGCGTCACCATGAAGTTCTTCCACGGTGACCAGGCGGGCCTGAAGAAGTCCCTGCTCGCCGGGAAGCTCGACCTCGCCTACCGCGGCCTCGCCGCCAAGGACGTCGCCGACATCCAGAAGTCCGGCACCAAGAACATGGACGTCATCGAGGGCACGAGCGCCGAGGTCCAGCACCTCGTCTTCAACATGGACGACCCGGTCGCCGGCAAGATCGGTGTCCGCAAGGCGATCGCCCACCTCATCGACCGCGACGCCCTCATCGACGACGTGTACGACCAGACCGCCACGTCGCTGTACTCGATCATCCCGGCGGGCATCACCGGCCACAACACCGCGTTCTTCGACAAGTACGGGCCCCGCCCCTCGAAGAGCAGGGCGGCCGCCGCGCTGCGCGCCGACGGCATCAGCACGCCGGTCAAGCTCACGCTCTGGTCCACGCCCGCGCGCTACGGCCCCGCCACCGACGCCGAGCTGAGGACCATGGCCAAGCAGCTCAACGCGAGCGGGCTGTTCGACGCCGACGTGAAGTCCGTCGAGTTCGCCCAGTACGAGCGGGACATCAAGTCCGGCAAGTACGGCGTCTACGTCAAGGGCTGGGTGCCCGACTACCCGGACCCGGACAACTTCACCCAGCCGTTCTTCGGCAAGGGCAACGTCCTCGACAACCGCTACGACAACAGCACCATCAGCGGCCGGATCATCCCCGAGACCGGCGCCCAGAGCGACCGCTCCGGCACGGCCCCGCGCTACGAGCAGCTGCAGAACATCGTCGCCGACGAGCTGCCCATCCTGCCGGTCTGGCAGGCCAAGCAGTACGCCGTCGCCAAGTCCGACGTGTACGGGCTCGAGAACTGCCTCGACGCGTCGACCGTCTTCCGGTTCTGGGAGATCAGCAAGGGCTGACCGCTCACGAAACCGCCCCGGCCGCAGCCGCGCGCCGGGGCGGGCCCGCGAGCGGGGCGATCGGTGGCCTACTGCGCGCCGGGGCGGACCAGACCGCTCTCGTACGCGTACACGGCCGCCTGCACCCGGTCCCGCAGGCCCAGCTTCGTCAGCACATGACCCACGTGCGTCTTCACCGTCGTCTCGCTGACGAACAGGTCGGCGGCGATCTCGGCGTTCGACAGGCCGCGCGCGACCAGCTTCAGCACCTCGACCTCCCGCTCCGTCAGCGTGTGCAGCGTGTCCGGGACCGGCTCGTCCCCGGACGGGAGATGGTCCGCGTACTTGTCCAGGAGGCGGCGCGTGATGCTCGGCGCGAGCATCGCCTCACCGGCCGCCACGACCCGGATCGCCTGCACGAGCTCGCCCGCGGGCGCGTCCTTCAGCAGGAAGCCGCTGGCCCCCGCCTTCAGCGCCTCCACCACGTACTCGTCGAGATCGAACGTGGTCAGCACCAGGACCTTCGCCGGGCCGTCCTTGCCGGGGCCCGAGATCTGCCGGGTCGCCTCCACGCCGTCCATCCGCGGCATCCGGATGTCCATCAGGACCACATCGGGCTGCAGGGCACGCACCTGGTCGAGCGCCTGCAGACCGTCCCCGGCCTCGCCGACCACCGCGATGTCCTGCTCGGCCTCCAGGATCATGCGGAAGCCCGTACGCAGCAGCGGCTGGTCGTCGACCAGTAGGACGCGGATGGCCACGAAACTCTCCTTTGATCCTTGGTCAGGTGATCCCTGAACAGACCCGGCGGCCCATTCTGCCCTGCTATGCCTGCGGGAGGTCCGCCACCCCGGCCGCGGGCGCCGGGACGATCTGCAACGGGTACGGCGGGGGAGTGCCGCCGAACTCCGGGCACACCGCCTGGTGGTCGCACCAGCCGCACAGCTTCGTCGGCCGCGGCCGCCAGTCGCCCGTCTCCGTCGCCTGCTGGATCGCCTCCCACAGCGCGAGCAGCTTGCGCTCCACCCGCTCCAGGTCCGCGGGCACCGGGTCGTACGTCACCACGTCCCCGCTGCCCAGATACACGAGCTGCAGGCGGCGCGGCACGACCCCCTTCAGGCGCCACACCACCAGCGCGTAGAACTTCATCTGGAACAGCGCGCCCTCCGCGTACTGGGGGCGCGGGGCCTTGCCCGTCTTGTAGTCGACGATGCGGACCTCGCCGGTCGGCGCCACGTCCACGCGGTCGATGATCCCGCGCAGCTTCAGGCCCGACTCCAGCTCGGCCTGGACGAACAGCTCCCGCTCGACCGGCTCGAGGCGCGTCGGATCCTCCAGCGTGAACCAGCGCTCCACGAGGCGCTCGACATCGCCGAGCCAGCGCGCCAGCCGCTCGCCCGCGGCCTCCTCGCCCTCGCCCGCGTCGGCGAACAGCTCGGCCAGCTCCGGCTTCGACTCCCGCAGCCGCTCCCACTGGCCGGGGATCAGCGCGGTCGCCCGCGGCGCCGTCCGCTCGTCCGCAGGCGCGTCGAAGAGCCGCTCCAGGACGGCATGGACCAGCGTGCCCCGCGTCGCCGCCTCGCTCGGCTTCTCCGGCAGCTTGTCGATCACCCGGAACCTGTACAGCAGCGGGCACTGCATGAAATCGCTCGCGCGCGACGGCGAGAGCGACCCCGGCGGGGCGGGCACGCCCCGTGCGGGGGCCTGATCGGTGCTGGTCTCCATGCGTCACGACGATACGGGCCCGCACTGACAGTCAGGCACCTGCACGGGAGCCGCGTCTTGCGTAGCGTGGCGCGGGGGAGTCGACGGGGGCCCGTCGGCACTGTCCGCATACCATCGACGCCAGAACGTCCCGCCGGACGGCGGGAAACGCTTCGAACGAGGGGACCGAGGGATCACCGTGGACGAGAGCGGGCAGCCGCAGTCCGGCACCGGCGAGGCGACGCCACCCCGGCCGCCGGCCGCGGTCGAGCCGGACGCGGCCGAAGCCCGCGCAACCAGTGGGGCCCAGGAGCCGGACGCGCCGCACGCGGCGACCGAGGACCGGGAGCACGCGGCACGGGAGAAGCACACGGCGGCGGAGGCCTCCGGCACGGAACCGGCCACTGACCGCGCCGACGCGCTCCCGGCCGCTGACCGTGCCGACACGCAACCGGCGGCGAACCGGACCGACGCGCTCCCGGCCACTGACCGCGCCGACGCGCCCTCGGCCGCTGACCGTGCCGACTCGCCTCCGGCTGCGGACCGGTCCGACTCGCCCTCGGCCGTGGACCGTGCCGACGCGCTCCCGGCCCGGGGCCGGTCCGATTCGCCTCCGGCCGCTGACCGTGCCGACTCGCCTCTGGCCACTGACCGCGCCGACGCGCCCTCGGCCGCGGTCCGGTCCGACCCGCCTCCGGCCACTGACCGGTCCGACTCGCTCCCGGCCGCTGACCGTGCCGACACGCTCCCGGCCACCCAGCCCCAGGACGCACCCCCCGCGCACCCCTACGACCGCCACGACCTCCACCCCGAGCGCGCCGCCGCCACCTCCGGCAAGCGCAAGGGCGCCACCAAGGGCCCCACCAAGCGCCCGGAACCGCGCGGCGGACTGCTCATGGGGCGCCCCTTCGGCGTCCCCGTGTACGTCGCGCCCAGCTGGTTCCTCGTCGCCGCGCTCATCACCTGGGTCTTCGGCGGCCAGCTCGACCGCGTGCTGCCCGAGCTCGGCGCGGCCCGCTACCTCGTCTCCCTCTTCTTCGCCGTCGCCTTCTACGCCTCCGTGCTCATCCACGAACTGGCGCACACCGTCGTCGCGCTGCGCTACAAGCTCCCGGTGCGCCGCATCCAGCTCCAGTTCTTCGGCGGCGTCTCCGAGATCGAGAAGGAGTCCGAGACCCCCGGCCGCGAATTCATGCTCGCCTTCGTGGGCCCGCTGCTCTCCCTCGTCCTGTCCGGTGTCTTCTACGCGGCGATGCGCGCCGTCGAACCGGGCACCGTCCCCGGCGTGCTCCTCGCGGGCCTGATGATCTCCAACCTGATCGTCGCCGCCTTCAACCTGCTGCCCGGCCTCCCGCTCGACGGCGGCCGCATGCTCCGCGCCGTCGTCTGGAAGCTCACCGGCAAGCCCATGAGCGGCACCATCGCCGCCGCCTGGGTCGGCCGCGCCCTCGCCGTCACCGTCCTCATCGGCCTGCCGCTGCTCACCCAGTCCGGCGCCCTCGGCGAAGGCGCCGAAGAGGCCGGCGGCATGGACACCCTGATGGACGCGCTGCTCGCCGCCATCCTCGCCGCGATCATCTGGACCGGCGCCGGCAACAGCCTGCGCATGGCGCGACTGCGCGAACACCTCCCCGACCTGCGCGCCCGCACCCTCACCCGGCGGGCCGTCCCCGTCGAGGCCGAGACCCCGCTCTCCGAGGCCCTCCGCCGCGCCAACGAGGCGGGCGCCCGCGCCCTCGTCGTCGTCGACGCGGACGGCGACCCGCACTCGCTCGTCCGCGAGGCCGCCATCGTCGGCATCCCCGAGCACCGCCGCCCCTGGGTCCCCGTCAGCGGCCTCGCCCAGGACCTCACCGACGGCATGCGCGTCTCCGCCGAACTCGCCGGCGAAGAACTCCTCGACACCCTCCGCGAAACCCCCGCCACCGAATACCTCGTCGTCGAGGAGAACGGCGCCATCTACGGAGTCCTCTCCGCCGCCGACGTGGAACGCGCCTTCGTCAAGGCCATGGCCCGCCCCTCGTAGCGGCACTGTGGTCGGCGTCCCCCGCCGAGCCCGGTAGTCTGTTCGCATGTCCGAACCGACCGGTGCCGCCCGCAGGCGCGGGCCCTTCACGGTCGGGGACCAGGTTCAGCTGACCGACCCCAAGGGCCGCCACTACACGTTCACGCTCGAAGAGGGAAAGAACTTCCACACCCACAAGGGTTCCTTCCCGCACGACGAGCTGATCGGCGCACCCGAGGGCAGCGTTGTCCGCACCACCGGAAACGTCGCCTACCTCGCGCTGCGCCCCCTGCTCCCCGACTACGTCCTGTCCATGCCCCGCGGCGCCGCCGTGGTCTACCCCAAGGACGCGGGGCAGATCCTCGCCTTCGCCGACATCTTCCCCGGCGCCCGCGTCGTGGAAGCGGGCGTGGGCTCCGGCTCACTCAGCAGCTTCCTGCTGCGCGCCATCGGCGACCAAGGCATGCTGCACTCCTACGAGCGCCGCGAGGACTTCGCCGAGATCGCCAAGGGCAACGTCGAGCGCTACTTCGGCGGCCCGCACCCCGCCTGGCAGCTCACCGTGGGCGACCTCCAGGACAACCTGTCCGACGGTGACGTCGACCGCGTCATCCTCGACATGCTGGCCCCCTGGGAGTGCCTGGACGTCGTCAAGAAGGCGCTCGTCCCCGGCGGCATCCTGTGCTGCTACGTGGCCACCACCACGCAGCTCGCCCGCACCGTCGAGTCCATCCGCGAGATCGGCTGCTTCAACGAGCCGACCTCCTGGGAGTCGATGATCCGCAACTGGCACGTGGAGGGCCTCGCCGTCCGCCCCGACCACCGGATGATCGGCCACACCGGCTTCCTGCTCACCGCCCGCCGCCTCGCGGACGGCGTCGAGCCGCCCATGCGCCGCCGCCGCCCCGCCAAGGGCGCCTACGGCGAGGACTACGACGGCCCCAACGCCGCGGGCGGCAACCGCGGCCGCTGAGCCACCAAAAAAACGTACAAGCGCACAACGCGACAGCGCCGCCGCGGAGTTCCCCACGTCAACGGGAACTCCGCGGCGGCGCCTGTTCGTTGGCGAAGCGGCAGCACCAGGACCAGATATCACCTGAGAAAGAACGGACCCCGCCGTTCCCGCGCACTGTGACGTATGGCACGATGCTGGCCACCCCCACCGGCACAGCCCTCACAGGAGACGCTCCTCGTGCAGCAATCCGCCGTCCCGGAACTGGCGCACACCACCACACGACCCATCCACTGGCTGGCCACCGCGGCGGCCCTCGCCGCGGTCGTCGCGGTCTCCGGCTTCCTCAAGCCGGACTCCGCCACCGCGGCCCAGGCCGGCCACAAGGCCCCCGCGGACAGACCCGCGGCCGTCGCCGCCCCCGACCCCGCCGCCGTCCACTTCCCGCTCGACTGCGGGCCCGTCAAGGCCAAGGTCGTGAAGAAGGCCGCCGGTGACCTCGACGGCGACGGACGCCCGGAGACGGTCGCCGTCGTCCGCTGCGACGCCGGCGTCGGCACGCCGCCCAGCGGCATCTACGTCCTCACCCAGCCCGCGGGCGCCAAGCCGCGCGTCGTCGCCACGCTCGTCGAGCCCAAGGACAACTACTCGGCGACGACCCTCGCCATACAGGACGGATCCGTCCTCGCCGCCCTGGACGGCTACTCCTCCGACTCCGTGCCCCGCTACCGCCCGGACGTCCACGAGAAGGCCAAGTGGCAGTGGAAGGACGGGTCGTTCGTCCGCTCCACGCCCTCCGAGGCCCGCGCCGCCTGACGGCACCGAACGCAACGGGCCCCGTTCGCCGGAAAACCGGCGAACGGGGCCCGTTCGTACACTTCGGGCTACCCCGCGTTCATTCCGCGTCGGGCCCGTGCACCTCGACCCTGTCCGAAACCCGCCGTACATGGATGCAGTCGCCCGGGCACTCCTTCGCCGACGCCACCACGTCCGTGAGAAGCGGAAGCGGCACCGGCGTTGTCGCACCGACGTCCTGCAGCAGCTCGTCGTCGGCGCTCTTCACATACGCCAGACCGTCGATGTCCAGCTCGAAGACCTCGGGAGCGTACTGCGCGCAGATCCCGTCGCCCGTGCACAGATCCTGGTCGATCCACACCTCCAGCGGAACGTCGCTGTCGGTACCGGATCCGGCCTCTTGCCGCACGCTCATGTCTCCTGCCGTTTCCTGCGTCGCGGCCCCCGAAAAACCCCTTCAGAGGAGCAAGTCGGGCCAAGCCTGACGGGTGTTGAACGCTTCGACCCTACAACCGGCCGCTTTCCGATGTTGTTGGGTGGGTATTCCCCTGGCGTGAGGGAGAGCGCAAGGGTGAAGATCGGACACACCCCATCGTCTTTTTGATCTAGGGGTTTCAATCGACACCCGCCCAGGTAGGGTCTGGAAGCGTCCAGCTCCCCTTGGAGGAGGTGAGGACCGTGGCAGCCCACGACGACGACATCAACCGCGGCATCCGCCCGGGACGAGGGTCCGAAGACCCTGCCGGGCAGGTTGCCTATCTCGAGCAGGAAATCGCCGTCCTGCGGCGCAAGCTCGCCGACTCTCCGCGACACACGAGGATTCTCGAAGAGCGGATCGTCGAGCTGCAGACCAACCTGGCCGGCGTGTCCGCCCAGAACGAGCGGCTCGCCAACACACTCCGAGAGGCCCGCGACCAAATCGTGGCCCTCAAGGAAGAAGTCGACCGGCTCGCACAACCGCCGGCAGGCTTCGGAGTCTTTCTCTCGGCCAATGAGGACGGCACCGCCGACATCTTCACCGGCGGCCGCAAACTCCGTGTGAACGTGAGCCCAAGCGTCGAACTCGAAGAGCTCCGGCGCGGCCAGGAACTCATGCTCAACGAAGCGCTCAACGTGGTCGAGGCCATGGAGTTCGAGAGCGTCGGCGACATCGTCACCCTCAAGGAAATCCTCGAGGACGGCGATCGAGCCCTCGTGGTCGGGCACACCGACGAGGAACGGGTGGTACGGCTCGCCGAGCCGCTGCTGGACGTCACCATCCGCCCCGGCGACGCCCTCCTTCTCGAACCCCGATCCGGCTATGTCTACGAAGTCGTACCGAAGAGCGAAGTAGAGGAACTGGTCCTCGAAGAGGTCCCGGACATCGGCTACGAGCAGATCGGCGGCCTGGGCAACCAGATCGAACTGATCCGCGACGCCGTCGAGCTCCCCTACCTCTACCCGGACCTCTACCGGGAGCACGAACTGCGGCCGCCCAAGGGCGTCCTGCTGTACGGGCCCCCCGGATGCGGAAAGACCCTGATCGCGAAGGCGGTCGCCAACTCCCTCGCCAAGAAGGTCGCGGAAGTGACCGGGCAGGCGCAGGGCAAGAGCTACTTCCTCAACATCAAGGGTCCCGAGCTCCTCAACAAGTACGTCGGTGAGACCGAGCGGCAGATCCGCCTCGTCTTCCAGCGCGCACGGGAGAAGGCCAGCGAGGGCACCCCCGTCATCGTCTTCTTCGACGAGATGGAATCCCTCTTCCGCACCCGCGGCTCCGGCGTCAGCTCGGACGTGGAGAACACCATCGTCCCGCAGCTGCTCGCCGAGATCGACGGCGTGGAAGGCCTGCAGAACGTGGTCGTGATCGGCGCCTCCAACCGCGAGGACATGATCGACCCCGCCATCCTGCGACCCGGTCGACTCGATGTGAAGATCAAGATCGAGCGCCCGGACGCCGAAGCCGCCAAGGACATCTTCGGCAAGTACCTCACCGAGCGCCTGCCGCTGCACCTCGACGACCTCGACGAGCACAGCAGCGACCGGGCGGCCACCGTCCACGCCATGATCCAGACGGCCGTGGAGCAGATGTACGCCGAATCCGAGGAAAACCGCTTCCTCGAGGTGACGTACGCGAACGGTGACAAGGAAGTCCTCTACTTCAAGGACTTCAACTCCGGCGCAATGATCGAGAACATCGTCGGTCGCGCCAAGAAGATGGCCATCAAGGCCTTCCTCGAGCAGAACCAGAAGGGACTTCGGGTCTCCCACCTCCTGCAGGCTTGCATCGACGAGTTCAAGGAGAACGAGGACCTGCCCAACACCACCAACCCGGACGACTGGGCCCGGATCTCCGGCAAGAAGGGCGAGCGGATCGTCTACATCCGCACCCTTGTCACCGGAAAGCAGGGCGCGGACACCGGACGCTCCATCGACACGGTGGCGAACACCGGTCAGTACCTGTAAAAGACAGGGTGGCTGCGGGTGCCCGAACCGGGTACCCGCAGCCGACTGTTTTGCGGCAGCACTCCGCGGCGCACCACAGGAACCGACCACGCCACCCACCGCTCGAAGCCGGAGCGAATCCAATGACGCAAATGATCTCCCCACCAGCGCAAAGGCGTTCTAGGCTCTTCCATGCCGCCGGGTCGCGCAGTGCGGGGACGGGCACCGCACACGCACCGGAGAAACAGCGGTACTTGAGCGACGCCCCCGACCGAGGGCGCTGCCGGGCAAGGAGGGCCGCATGACCGTACGGCGAGTAATGGGCATCGAGACGGAATACGGGATCTCCGTCCCCGGCCACCCCAACGCCAATGCCATGCTCACCTCGTCCCAGATCGTCAATGCCTACGCCGCGGCGATGCACCGGGCCCGCAGGGCCCGCTGGGACTTCGAGGAAGAGAACCCGCTGCGCGACGCGCGAGGCTTCGACCTCGCACGCGAGGCCGCCGACTCCAGCCAGCTCACCGACGAGGACATCGGCCTGGCCAATGTCATCCTCACCAACGGAGCGCGCCTCTACGTAGACCACGCACACCCCGAGTACAGCGCCCCGGAGGTCACCAACCCCCGCGACGCCGTGCTCTGGGACAAGGCCGGCGAGCGCATCATGGCCGAGGCCGCGGAGCGGGCGGCCCAGCTGCCCGGGGCCCAGCCCATCCACCTCTACAAGAACAACACCGACAACAAGGGCGCCTCCTACGGGACGCACGAGAACTACTTGATGAAGCGGGAGACCCCGTTCTCGGACATCGTGCGCCACCTGACGCCGTTCTTCGTCTCCCGGCAGGTGGTGACGGGGGCCGGCCGCGTCGGAATCGGCCAGGACGGCCACGACCACGGCTTCCAGCTCAGCCAGCGCGCCGACTACTTCGAGGTCGAGGTGGGCCTCGAGACCACGCTCAAGCGGCCCATCATCAATACCCGTGACGAGCCGCACGCGGACGCGGAGAAGTACCGCCGCCTGCACGTGATCATCGGCGACGCCAATCTCTCCGAGATCTCGACCTACCTCAAGCTCGGCACGACGTCACTCGTTCTGTCCATGATCGAGGATGGCTTCATCGCCGTCGACCTGGCCGTGGACCAGCCCGTCCGCACCCTCCACCAGGTCTCGCACGATCCGTCCCTGCAGCAGTTGATCACGCTCCGCAGCGGCCGCACACTCACCGCGGTCCAGCTCCAGATGGAGTACTTCGAACTCGCCAGGAAGTACGTGGAGGAGCGCTTCGGCGCCGACGCGGACGACCAGACCAAGGACGTCCTGAGCCGCTGGGAGGACGTACTGGGGCGCCTGGAGTCGGATCCCATGGGTCTGTCCGGCGAGCTCGACTGGGTCACCAAGCTGGAGCTCATGGAGGGCTACCGGCGCCGCGACAACCTCGAATGGGACGCCGCGAAGCTCCACCTCCTCGACCTCCAGTACGCCGACGTACGGCCCGAGAAGGGCCTCTACAACCGCCTGGAGGCGCGCGGCAAGATGAAGCGCCTCCTGGACGAGACAGAGGTCGAGAACGCCCGTACGAAGCCGCCGGAGGACACCCGGGCGTACTTCCGCGGTCGCTGCCTGGAGCAGTACGCGGACGACGTGGCGGCGGCCTCCTGGGACTCGGTCATCTTCGACCTCCCCGGCAGGGACTCGCTGCAGCGCGTCCCAACCCTGGAACCCCTCCGCGGAACGCGTAACCACGTGAAGGAGCTCCTGGACCGGTGCCGCACGGCCGAGGACCTGGTCAGGGTGCTGTCCGGTCAGTGACCCGCGGGTGGATCCGCCGATGATCAATCACCGATCCGGGGCTGAAAAGTCGGCGGCAGGGGAATCACAGAGGTGGGCCCCGCACGTTGCACAAAGTGCGGGGCCGATGTCAGAGCCGACGCGTAGGGTTCTGATCACGAACGACCTGAGCGAACCACGTCGTCCCCGGCGTGGATGTCGAACCGAGCGGGGTGAGCTGGACATGGCAACCAAGGACACCGGCGGCGGACAGCAGAAGGCGACGCGCTCCACCGAGGAGGTCGAGGAGCAGCAGGTCGACGAGCAGTCGACCGAGGACCTCAAGGAGCGCCAGGAGAAGCTGAGTGATGACGTCGACTCCGTCCTGGACGAGATCGACGACGTCCTGGAGGAGAACGCGGAGGACTTCGTGAGGTCCTTCGTTCAAAAGGGTGGAGAGTAGTCCACGTATGTGAACGGTGTTGCGTGCGCCGTTCCCACGCCACTCGGGTGATCGCGACGGGCCGCGGGGCCTCGCAGGTCCCGCGCCCGTGCGTACCGGAACTACATGTGGATCACTGCCGCGAGCCGGGTAGGGTCCTGGCGTACTGTGCTTCAACTGCAATTCGGCCATCGGCAAGTTGGGAGACGATCCCGACACCGGCCGTCGGGCCATCGCCTACGTGGAAGGAAACGCGTGGAAGCCAACCCTCGTAGCACCGGGCGTCTACCGGCTGCCTTCCTGACGCCTGGATCGTCGTCGTTCATGGACTTCCTGTCCGAGCACCAGCCCGAAATCCTGCCGGGCAACCGGCAGTTGCCGCCGACGCAGGGCGTCATCGAGGCCCCGCACGGCACGACCATCGTGTCCATCACCTTCCCCGGCGGCGTCGTGCTCGCCGGTGACCGGCGGGCCACGATGGGGAATGTGATCGCGCAGCGCGACATCGAGAAGGTCTTCCCCGCGGACGAGTACTCGGCCGTGGGCATCGCCGGCACCGCCGGCCTGGCCGTCGAGATGGTGAAGCTCTTCCAGCTGGAACTGGAGCACTTCGAGAAGGTCGAGGGTGCCCAGCTGTCGCTGGAGGGCAAGGCGAACCGGCTGTCGACCATGATCCGGTCGAACCTCGGGATGGCCATGCAGGGCCTGGCCGTGGTGCCGCTGTTCGCGGGGTACGACGTGGATCGTGAGAGGGGCCGCATCTTCTCGTACGACGTCACGGGCGGCCGCAGCGAGGAGCACGGTTTCGCCGCGACCGGTTCCGGTTCGGTGTTCGCGCGTGGGGCGATGAAGAAGCTGTACCGCGAGGATCTGACGGAGGAGCAGGCGACGACGCTGGTCGTGCAGGCGCTGTACGACGCGGCGGACGACGACTCGGCGACGGGTGGTCCCGACATGGCGCGGCGGATCTTCCCGATCGTCACGGTGATCACGGAGGACGGGTTCCGGCGTCTTTCGGACGACGAGTCGTCCGCGATCGCCCGGTCGATCCTGGAGCGGCGCATGGAGGAGCCGGACGGCCCGCGGGCCGCTCTGCTCTAGCCGGCCGACTCTCCTTTGGTTGCCTACTCATCGAGCCACTGACAGAAAGGGACGGATAGCCGGTGTCGACGCCGTTCTATGTCTCACCCCAGCAGGCGATGGCCGACCGCGCGGAGTACGCGCGCAAGGGCATCGCTCGCGGTCGCAGCCTTGTCGTGCTGCAGTACGCCGATGGCATCGTGTTCGTCGGCGAGAACCCGTCCCGTGCTCTGCACAAGTTCAGCGAGATCTACGACCGGATCGGCTTCGCGGCCGCCGGCAAGTACAACGAGTACGAGAACCTCCGAATCGGTGGCGTGCGCTACGCGGATCTGCGGGGATACACGTACGACCGTGACGATGTGACGGCTCGTGGTCTGGCGAATGTCTACGCGCAGACGCTGGGCACGATCTTCTCCAGCGCGGGGGAGAAGCCGTACGAGGTGGAGTTGGTGGTCGCCGAGGTCGGGCAGTCGGCCGAGGGCGATCAGATCTACCGGCTTCCGCACGACGGATCGATCGTCGACGAGCACGGCTCGGTGGCGGTCGGTGGCAGTGCGGAGCAGATCAGCAACTATCTGGACCAGCAGCACCGTGACGGCATGACGCTCTCGGAGGCGCTGAAGCTGGCGGTGACGGCCCTGTCGCGGGACACCAATGGGGGCGAGCGGGAGATCCCCGCGGAGCGCCTGGAGGTGGCGGTCCTGGACCGTACGCGGCCGCAGCAGCGGAAGTTCAAGCGGATCGTGGGCCGGCAGCTGTCGAACCTGCTCACGGCCGAGGGCGCTGCAGCGACGACGGAGGCCGAGTCGGAGGCGGTGTCCGACGACGAGGGTCCTTCCGAGGGCAAGTAGCGGCCCGTAGCGTGTCGTGTGCCCCGGCCGGTGTCGAACCGGCCGGGGCACACGTGCGTCAGGGGCGGGGTGCGGCGGGTCCCGTGGAGCCGCGCACGATCAATTCGACGGGGAGCGGGGCGGTTTCGGCCTCGTGGCCGTCGAGGACGGCGAGGAGAGCGCGCATGCCGTGGGCGCCGACCTCCTCGGCGGGCAGGCGCACGGTGGTGAGTTCGGGTTCGATGGCCGTGGCGAGGGAGAGGTCGTCGAAACCGGTGACGGAGAGGTCGTCGGGGATCCGCAGGCCCATGCGGCGGGCGGCTTTGTAGGCGCCGGCGGCGAGTTTGTCGTCGTCGCAGACGATGGCGGTCGGTTCGGTGAGCCCTGAGGTGCGCAGGGCGGTTTCGGTCGCGGCGAGGGCGTCCTCGACGGTGAGGGCGGAGCGGACGGTGCGCACCGTGGTGCCCGGTGACTGCGCGGCGCGCTGGGCGAGTTCGCGGGCGCGGACGTCGAAGGTCCAGGAGTCGACGGCGGAGGCGAGGTGGAGGAAGTTCCTGTGCCCGAACTCCAGCAGGTGGTCGGTGATCTGCCGGATGCCGTCGGCGAGGTCGAGGTTGACGGTGGTGGCGCCGGGGCTGCCGGCGGGGTCGCTGTCGAGCATGACGAGGGGGATGGCGGGGGTGTCGTCGCCGCGCAGCCCGGTCAGGGCGTCGGCGGCCATGGAGGAGGCGAGGATGCCGTCGAGGGCGGCGCGGGCGGAGGGGAAGGGGTCGCGCGCGGGGCCGATCCCGTCGGGTGAGGGGTAGAGGACGACGCCGAAGTCGTGTTGCGCGGCGACGCGCGCCGCGCCCGTGTAGACGCCGGCGAAGAACTCGTTGGTGAGCGCGGGGACGACGAGGAGGGCGGTGCGGGTGCGGCCGGTGCGGAGGTTGCGGGCCGCGAGGTTGGGCCGGTAGCCGAGGTGGTCGGCGGCGGCGCGCACGCGCTCGGCGGTGGTCTCGGAGACCCGGCCGCGCCATTTGCCGCCCATGACGAGGGAGACGGCGGCCTGGGAGACGCCGGCGGCGCGGGCGACGTCCCTGCTGGTGGGGCGGGCGGTCGTGGTGCCGTCCGGGCCGCTGGTCACTGGTGCCTCCGTGGGTGTCGTTCCAGAGTGCTCGACGTTATCGGGTGGCTCTGCCGGTCGGGCACGTGGTACGTATAACCCCCGGACGTTATACGTAAAACTTCAGGGCGGGGGCGGGCGATGGCCGCGGGCTATGCGGAGATCCTCAGGGCGCGGCACGCGATGCGGCTGCTGACGGGGACGCTGGTGGGGCGGCTGCCCAACGCCACCGCCCCGATCGCCGTCGTGCTCTTCATCCGGGCGGAGGGCGGCACGTACAGCCTGGCGGGCGCGCTCGCTGCGGTGTACGGGGTGGCGAACGCGATCGGGCAGCCGGTGCTCGGGCGCCTCGTCGATCTGCGGGGCCAGCCGAGGGTGCAGTTGCCCGCGGCGGTCCTGTCGGGGCTCGCGATGACGGTCTTCGCGTTCGTCGGGACGGACTCGCTGCCGTTGGCGTACGCGGCGATGGCCCTGGCCGGGCTGTTCACGCCGCCGCTCGAGGGCGGCCTGCGCGCGCTGTGGCCCAGCGTCCTCGCGCGCGAGGAGCAGGTGCACACCGCCTACGCGATGGACGCGATCGCGCAGGAAGTCATGTTCACCGTCGGGCCGTTGCTGGTGACGCTGTGCGTGTCGCTGTGGTCGGCGCAGGCCGCGCTCGTGGTGCTCAATGTGATCGGCGTGCTGGGCGCGCTCTCCGTGGTGCTGTCGAAGCCTTCGCGCGCGTGGCGTTCGGCGCCGCGCGAGGCGCACTGGCTGGGCGCGTTGCGTTCGCCGGGGCTGCTGGTCCTGCTCGTCGCCTTCCTGTTCATCGGGACGGCGCTCGGTTCGATCACCGTGGCGGCGATGTCGTACGCGGAGGGGCGCGGCGGCGACGCGGTGTACGGCTGGCTGATGGCGGCGATCGGGCTGGGCGCGCTGGTGGGCGGAAGCGTCTACGGGGCGCGCCGGTGGAGTGGCCCCGCGGAGACGCGACTTCGGTGGCTGGTGGCGCTGCTGGCGTTGTTCTACGTGCCGTTGGTCCTGATGCCGGGGCCGGTCGCGATGGTCGCCCTGATGGTGGTGGCGGGGGTGTTCCTGGCGCCGTGCATCGCGTGCGCGTTCATCGTCGTGGACCGGCACGCGCCGCCCGGCACGGTGACGGAGGCGTTCTCGTGGCTCGTGACGACGTTCATGGTCGGCTCCAGCGTGGGAACGGCCGTGGCGGGACCGGTCGTCGAATGGGCCGGCACCCGGTGGGGGTTCGCCGTTCCTGCCGTCACCGGCGCGCTCGCACTGGTCGTGCTGCTTTCAACGGCTCGGGTCCTGGCGGAGCCGCGCACGTCCGGGCGTGTCGCGTGCTCGTCGGAAAATGATCCAAACCGTGCCGTCGAACCCCGTTTCAGCTCGGGGGATCGGGCGTAATGTTCAGTCATGGACCGCCGCATTTTCGGGCTGGAGAACGAGTACGGCGTCACGTGTACGTTCAGGGGACAGCGCCGCCTGTCTCCTGACGAGGTGGCGCGGTACCTCTTCCGCCGTGTCGTGTCATGGGGCCGCAGCAGCAATGTCTTTCTGCGGAACGGCGCCCGCCTTTACCTTGATGTCGGGTCACATCCGGAATACGCAACTCCCGAATGTGACAACGTGACCGAGTTGGTCACGCACGACAAGGCGGGCGAGCGCATTCTGGAAGGCCTGCTCGTCGACGCCGAACGCCGCCTGCACGAGGAGGGAATCGCGGGCGACGTATACCTGTTCAAGAACAACACCGACTCGGCGGGTAACTCCTACGGCTGCCATGAGAACTACTTGGTGGCGCGGCACGGGGAGTTCTCGCGGCTCGCGGACATTCTCATCCCCTTCCTGGTCACAAGGCAGTTGCTGTGCGGTGCGGGCAAGGTGCTGCAGACTCCGCGCGGTGCCGTGTACTGCGTGAGCCAGCGCGCCGAGCACATCTGGGAGGGCGTCAGCTCCGCGACGACGCGCTCCCGGCCGATCATCAACACCAGGGACGAACCGCACGCGGACGCCGAGCGCTACCGCCGCCTGCACGTCATCGTCGGCGACTCGAACATGTCGGAGACGACGATGCTGCTGAAGGTCGGCGCCACCGACCTCGTCCTGCGCATGATCGAGGCGGGCACGGTGATGCGGGACCTCACCCTGGAGAACCCGATCCGGGCGATCCGCGAGGTGAGTCACGACATCACGGGCCGCCGCAAGGTCCGGCTCGCCAGCGGCCGCGAGGCATCGGCCCTCGAGGTGCAGCGCGAGTACTACGAGAAGGCCGTGGACTTCTGCGAGCGCAGGGGTATTCGCAGCGGCACCGTGGAGCAGGTCCTGGAGCTGTGGGGCCGCACGCTCGACGCCATCGAGACCGAGAACCTGGACCTGGTGGGCAACGAGATCGACTGGGTCATGAAGTACAAGCTCATCGAGCGTTACCGCGCCAAGCACAACATGACGATGTCGCACCCGAGGGTCGCGCAGATAGACCTCGCGTATCACGACATCCACCGGCAGCGCGGTCTCTACTACCTCCTGGAGAAGAAGGGCCAGGCCAAGAGGATCTGCAACGACCTGAAGATCTTCGAGGGCAAGTCGGTGCCGCCGCAGACCACGCGCGCGAGGTTGCGCGGTGACTTCATTCGCCGTGCCCAGGAGCAGCGCCGTGACTTCACGGTCGACTGGGTGCATCTGAAACTGAACGATCAGGCGCAGCGCACGGTGCTGTGCAAGGACCCGTTCCGCAGTGTGGACGATCGGGTGGAGAAGTTGATCGCCGGTATGTGATCGCCGGTATGTGGGCGCACACGCTGAGCAATCCGGCCAGGGGCCTCGTACGAATCATTCGTACGAGGCCCCTGGCCGTGCCTTGGAATGACTTGGTTTGACAGGGGGAGGGCCTAGAGTGGCCGGACCCCATTCGAGCGACTTGAGGACCACTGTGCGACGCCGACTTGCAGCTCTACTGATCGTTCCGGCACTGGCGCTGACCGCGACGGCCTGCGGCAGCGACGACGGCAAGAAGGATTCGGCGGACAAGGCCGACTCGTCCTCGCCGAAGGCGGCCGCGGTGCCGAAGGCGGTCGACAAGGCCGACCCGATGCCGAAGGTGTCGGGGGCGTACGGCAAGCAGGCGAAGATCTCGCTGCCGAAGGGCGACCCGAGCGACAAGTTCGTCGTGCACACGGTGTCCCAGGGCGACGGGCCGGCGGTGAAGAAGAACGACCTGGTGTCGATGAACTTCACCGGCAAGGTCTGGAAGGGCGGCAAGGACCTCGGGTCCACGTACGGCGCGCAGGGCGGCGGTGACCAGATGGTGACCGCGGGTGCGGAGGGGCAGCTCCCGGCGTTCGCGCAGGCCGTGCTCGGGCAGAAGGAGGGCAGCCGGGTCCTCGTCGTGGCGCCGCCGGCCGCGGGCTTCGGCAGCCAGGGCAACCAGCAGGTGGGCATCAAGGGCTCGGACACGCTCGTCTTCGCGCTGGACGTCGGCAAGGTCATCCCGAAGAAGGCCGAGGGCAAGCAGGCCTCGATCCCGTCGAACCTGCCGCAGATCCAGGCCGACAAGGAGGAGCCGGCGACGATCTCGATCCCGAAGAGCGACCCGCCGAAGGACCTCGTCGACAAGGTCCTGATCCAGGGCAAGGGTGACGAGGTCAAGAAGGGCCAGACGGTCACCATGCAGTACAGCGGTGCCGCCTGGAAGATCAACGAGGGCAAGAAGAAGGCCGAGCTGTTCGACTCGTCCTGGAAGAGCGGTCAGCCGTTCACGACGCCGATCGGCGCCGGCCGCGTCATCAAGGGCTGGGACCAGGGCCTCGCAGGCAAGCACGTCGGTGACCGGGTGCTCCTGGTGATCCCGCCGGAGCAGGCGTACGGCAAGAAGGCGCAGGGCAAGACGCTGCCGGCCAATTCGACGCTGGTCTTCACGGTGGACATCCTCGCCGCGCACTGAGCCGTCACGCACCGGGCCAGGGAAGATGGCAGACTGTCCCGGTTGCAGAGCAGTCAACAAGCAGGAGCGCTTCACGTGAACATCGACAAGCCCGAGGTCGACTTCCCGATCGGTGACGCACCGACGGACCTCCAGATCGAGGAGATCTGGGAGGGCGACGGGGCCGAGGCGAAGGCCGGCGACTTCGTGAAGGTCCACTACGTGGGTGTGTCCTTCTCCACCGGCGAGGAGTTCGACGCCTCCTGGAACCGGGGCAACCCGCTGGAGTTCCAGCTGGGCGCCGGTCAGGTCATCGCGGGCTGGGACAAGGGCGTGCAGGGCATGAAGGTCGGCGGCCGCCGTCGGCTGACCATCCCGGCGCACCTCGCGTACGGCGACCGTGGCGCCGGTGGCGGCCGCATCGCCCCCGGCGAGACGCTGATCTTCGTGTGTGACCTGATGGGCGTCTGAGTCCGGTCACACACCGACCACGAGCGGTCAACCGAAGGCCCATGCCGCCTGGCATGGGCCTTCGGCTTTTGCCAGGACACGCCCGAGCGGTACGGTCGTCCGTCGGGAGTCACCTGAGGAGAGGGCGTCGATGGCGATTGCCAAGGCCGAGCGGCTGATGAATCTGGCGCTGTGTCTGCTCGGGACGCGGCGCCCGCTGAGCAAGCGTGAGCTGCGCGGATCCATCGAGGCCTACCTCGAGGCGGGCAGCGACGATTCCTTCAACCGGATGTTCGAGCGCGACAAGGACGATCTGCGCGAACTCGGCCTGGTCATCGAGACCGTGGAGAACCTGGACGGCGAGGTCGGCTATCTGGCCGGACGCGACAGCAACCGTCTGCCGCCCGTCACGCTCGACGCGGAGGAGGCCGCCGCCCTCGGTCTCGCCGCGAAGGTCTGGCAGCAGGCCCGGCTCGCGGGCGCGGCGAGCGGCGCGCTGCAGAAGCTGCGCGCGGCCGGGATGCCCGAGGACGTGGACCCGTACGAGAGCCATGGCGCGCTCGAGCCGAGAATCCCGGCGCACGAGGCGTCCTTCGAGCCGCTGATGCTGGCCTGCCGCGACCGGCGTCCCGTCATCTTCGACTACCGCAAGGCCACGGCCGCCCGGCCCGAGCAGCGGCACGTGGAGCCGTGGGCCCTGGAGTGCTGGCGCGGTCACTGGTACCTCGCCGGCTTCGACCGCGACCGGCAGGCCGAGCGGGTGTTCCGGCTGTCCCGGATCACCGGCAAGGTGCGCTCGCGCGCGGGGCAGTTCAAGGCGCGGGTGCCGGACGTCGTGACCGTGCGGGAGACCGTCGCGAGCTGGGCGGGGGAGACCGCCGACCGGTCCGCGCTGATCAGGCTGCGGGCGGGCGCCGGCTATCCGCTGCGCTCCAAGGCCGCCTCCGTGCGCGACCTCGGCGACGGCTGGGACGAGGTGGAGATCCCGTACGGGCACGGGCTCGACGCCTGGCTCGTGGAGTTCGGCCCGGACGTGGTGGTGCTCGAGCCCGCCGAGCTGCGGGCCGATGTCGTGGACCGGCTGCGCGCGGTGGCCAAGGGCTGAGGGGGAGTACGTACAACCATGGCTGCCAACGCCATCGACCAGACCCGCCGGATGCTGTCCCTGGTGACGTATCTGCGTGAGCGCCCCGGCGCCCGCGTGGAGGACGTCGCGCGGGCCTTCGGCATCACGCAGGACGAGCTGATCTCCGACCTGGACGTGCTTCCGCTGTGCGGGACGAGCTTCCGCGGCGGCGATCTGCTGGACATCGACACCGACGGCGACCGCATCTGGTGGCACAACCCGGACGACGTCGCGGAGCCGCTGCGGATCGCGGCCGACGAGGCGACCGCGCTGCTGGTCGCCGCGCGGGCCGTGGCGACGCTGCCGGGGCTGCGGGAGAGCGACCGGCTCGCGCTGCTGCGGGCGACCGCGAAGCTGGAGGCCGCGGCCGGTGAGGTGGCCGGTGCCAGCGCGCGCCTGAGCGTCACCTTCGAGTCGGAGGGCGGCGTCTTCGCGGACGTCGACCGGGCGATCTCGGAGCGGCGCAGGCTGTGGATCCGCTACTACTCGCCCGCGCGGGACGAGGTGACCGAGCGGGAGATCGACCCGATCCGGCTCGTGAGCGTGGGGCACACCTACGTAGAGGCGTGGTGCCGTCGTTCCGAGGCGCGGCGGACGTTCCGGCTCGACCGGGTCGCCGAGATCAAGGTGCTGGACGAGCCGTCGGCGCCGCCGGAGGTCGAGCTGCGGGACCTGTCCGAGGGGCTCGTGCAGCCCGCGGCCGAGGATCCCGAGGTGGTCGTCGAGGTCGGCCCCGGCGGGCGCTGGGTCGCCGAGTACTACCCGCACGACAGCGCGGAGGAGCTGCCGGACGGCGGGCTGCGGATCACGCTGCGCACCCCGGACCCGTCCTCGCTGCGCAGGCTCGCGCTGCGGCTGGGCAGGGACGGGCACATCGTGTCGCCGGCCGAGCTGGCGACGAGCGCGCGGGACGCGGCGCGCGAGGCGCTCGCGGCGTACGACGGGGTGGCGTGAGGGAGTTGGACGAGCCCCCGGATCCCCGGCGACGCGGCGCGACGTACGGTGCACAACGGACAAAAGGTGCGAGGTGTGTGACATGACTGGTGTGGCCGGTTTCACTGACATTGCCGAAATGCCCGCCACGGCGTCCACCGTGGCGCCCGTCGTCTTCAGGGCCGCCTGCCCCGACTGCCGCGCCCGCTTCGAACTGGCCGCCTCCGCGATCCGGTTGGCGATCGGGGGCAGCAGCCGCACCACGTTCTACTCGTTCACCTGCCCCGAGTGCGAGACCTCGGTGCGCAAGCCCGCGGGCGAGCGCATCATCGAACTCCTCACCGGTGGCGGGGTGCGCACGCTGCGCCTCCACCAGACCGTCTAGGCTCGGCGCATGTTCTGGGCGATGCTGGCGGTTGCTGTGGGTTTCGTGGGGCTCGCCGTGCTGGCGGTCCTCGCGGTGCGGGTCTTCGTCGAGGCGCAGCGCCTCGGGCGTCAAGTGGCCGACACCACGCAGCGGATCAACCGTGCGGCGGAGGATCTCGAGCGGGCCGCCGTCGGGGTCGCGAAGGCCGGCGGCGACGTGGCCTGACGGCCCGTCGACACCCTCGGCGGGAGCGTGGAAAGCGCTTTACCGCCGCGGCCTGTCCCGTTGTCGGGGTCGGCGGGTACGCTCCCTTTGGCGGTCCGGTAGTGAGGCGCGGTCCGCAATTGGGAGGACGCACGGGCATTGCCTCGTGTTTACCCCCACGGGATACGATCGCTGCCAGCACGGTGGTCGGACAACAGTCCGAGGTCCGATCGGAACCGGCAGCCCCGCCCCCTGCCGCCTCAGTGAGAAGGTAAACGGATATGTTCGGAAGGCTCGGTGCACCCGAGATCATCCTGATCCTCGTAGTGGTCATTCTGCTGTTCGGCGCGAAGAAGCTTCCCGACATGGCGCGTTCGCTGGGCAAGTCCGCCCGCATCCTCAAGAGCGAGGCCAAGGCCATGAAGAGCGAGGGCGGCGACAAGTCGGCCGCTCCCTCGGACCCGCCGCAGGACGCCGCGACGCCGGCGCAGCGCACCATCAAGGCGGCCCCCGGTGACGTGGACAGCTCGCGTCCCGTGAACGAGCAGACGAACCAGACGACCAAGAGCTGATCTAAGGCCGCCCCTGCCATGGCGGACCGCTGTCATGGTGCGGTCTGACGCACGAGATGAGGACGTGGGTTGCTCAAGTCTGCCCGCAAACAGGAGAAGGATCCCGAGGGGCGGATGCCGCTCGCGGAGCACCTGCGTGAGCTCCGCAACCGGCTCGCGAAGGCGCTCCTGGCCATCGTCGCGATCACGGTCGTCGCCGCGTTCTTCTACAACGACATCATCAACCTGATCACCCGGCCGATCCTCGACTCGGTCGGCTGCGAGCAGTCGTTCTCGGAGCTGGCCAAGTCCACGTCGGACAAGCCCTGCGCCCAGATCACGCTCAACGGTCTGCTGACCCCCTTCACGCTGGCGCTGAAGGTGTCGTTGATGGCCGGTGTCGTGGCCGCCTCGCCGGTCTGGCTGTACCAGCTCTGGGGCTTCGTGGCCCCCGGGCTGCACAAGCACGAGAAGAAGTACGCGTACGCGTTCGTGGGCACGGGCGCGCCGCTCTTCGTGGCCGGCGCCTACTTCGCCTACTCGGTGCTGCCGACGACGGCGAAGGTCCTCATCGAGTTCACCCCGGGCAATGCCCAGAACCTGCTGCCGCTCGACGACCTGCTCGATCTCGTGCTGCGCATGGTGCTCGTCTTCGGCCTCGCCTTCGAGCTGCCGCTGCTGCTCATCTTCCTCAACCTGATCGGGGCGATCACCGGCAGGCGGATGCTCGGCTGGTGGCGCGCGATGATCATGGGCATCACGGTGTTCGCGGCCGTCGCGACGCCGAGCACGGACCCGCTGACCATGCTGGCGCTCGCGGGCCCGATCTGGGTCCTCTACTTCGGAGCGGTGCTCTTCTCGCTGCTCAACGACCGGCGCAGGCGGATCAGCGAGGCCAACGGCCCCGATGACGACGAGGCCTCCGAGCTCGACCTGACGCCCGAGGACATCGGCGAGATCGAGTCCGTCCCGGCGGGCCGGGCGCTCCCGGAGCAGGCGACCTCCGAGCGCTCGTCGGACGTGGCGACCCGAACGGACCGGGTCAACGGTTACGACGATGTGACCTGAGGTAACTCCAGTTCAGGGCGGCGCACTTGTTAGTGTCCGCCCGTGAGCCGTGACATCACCCTCTTCGTCAATCCCACCGCGGGACGCGGCCGGGGCGCAGGCGCTGCGCAGCCGGCCGCTTCTGCTTTGCGGGCCGCGGGCTTCCAGGTGCGCACCGTCGTCGGCACGGACGCCGGCGACGCCCTCGCACGCGCGCGTGCGGCGGTGGGGGAGGGGACCGGGGCGCTGGTGGCCGTCGGCGGGGACGGCCTCGTGAACCTGGCGCTGCAGGCCGTCGCCGGGACCGACACGCCGCTCGGGATCGTCGCGGTCGGCACCGGCAACGACTTCGCCCGCGCGCTCGGGCTTCCGATACGCGACCCGGCCGCGGCCGGGAGACTCGTCGCCGACGCGCTGAAGGGCTCGGGGACCCGCGAGATCGACCTCGGCCGGATCGGCGACCACTGGTTCGGCACCGTGCTCGCCTCCGGCTTCGACTCCCGCGTCAACGACCGGGGCAACCGGATGCGGCTTCCGCTCGGCCGCTTCAAGTACGACCTGGCGATCGCGCTTGAACTGGCCACCTTCAAGGCGGTCCCGTTCAAGCTGACCCTCGACGACGGCTCCGTGCGCGAGGTCCCCGCGACCCTGATCGCCGTCGGCAACGGGACCTCGTACGGGGGCGGTATGCGGATCTGCGCGGACGCCGACATGAGCGACGGCCTCTTCGACGTGACCGTCGTCGGGGACTGCTCCCGCACCACCCTGCTGAAGGTGTTCCCGCGCGTCTACAAGGGGACCCATCTCGACCACCCCGCGGTGAGCGTGTACCGGGCCGCGCGTGTCGAGCTGGCCGCCGAGGGCATCACCGGCTACGCCGACGGGGAGCCGGTCGGACCGTTGCCGCTGGTCGCGCAGTGCGTGCCGGGGGCGGTGCGGATCCTCGCCGGGGCTCCCGCCGGGGCCCTTGCCGGATAATGATCGTCCGATGTCAGTGGTCGTCGGTAGGCTGGAAAGCACGATGACAGAGGACCTCTCCCCGGCCGAGCGGTATGCGGCAGCCCGTCAGCGGGCCGCCGAGCAGGCCACCGCGCTCGCGACCTTCCGCGAGATGTACGACTTCGGCCTCGACCCCTTCCAGATCGAGGCGTGCCAGGCGCTGGAGGCGGGCAAGGGCGTCCTGGTCGCGGCGCCCACCGGCTCCGGCAAGACGATCGTCGGCGAGTTCGCCGTACACCTTGCCCTGCAGCAGGGCAAGAAGTGTTTCTACACGACCCCCATCAAGGCCCTGTCGAACCAGAAGTACCAGGACCTCGCGAAGCGCTACGGCGCGGACAAGGTCGGCCTGCTCACGGGCGACAACAGTGTGAACAGCGACGCGCCGGTGGTCGTCATGACCACCGAAGTGCTGCGCAACATGCTCTACGCGGGCTCGCAGTCGCTCCTCGGGCTCGGCTACGTCGTGATGGACGAGGTGCACTACCTCTCCGACCGCTTCCGCGGCGCCGTCTGGGAAGAGGTGATCATCCACCTCCAGGAGTCCGTGACACTCGTCTCCCTGTCGGCGACGGTGTCGAACGCGGAGGAGTTCGGCGACTGGCTCGACACCGTGCGCGGCGACACCGAGGTGATCGTCTCCGAGCACCGGCCCGTCCCGCTGTTCCAGCACGTGCTCGCCGGGCGCCGGATGTACGACCTCTTCGAGGAGGGGGAGGGCAGCAAGAAGGCGGTCAACCCCGACCTGACGCGGATGGCGCGCATGGAGGCCAGCCGCCCCTCGTACCAGGACCGCAGACGCGGCCGGCACATGCGCGAGGCCGACAGGGAGCGGGAGCGCCGACAGCGCTCCCGGATCTGGACGCCGGGCCGCCCCGAGGTCATCGAGCGGCTCGACTCCGAGGGCCTGCTGCCCGCCATCACCTTCATCTTCAGCCGCGCCGCCTGCGAGGCCGCCGTCCAGCAGTGCCTGTACGCGGGCCTGAGGCTCAACGACGAGGACGCGCGGGCCCAGGTCCGCTCGATAGTCGAGGAGCGCACGGCGGCGATTCCCGACGAGGACCTGCACGTCCTCGGGTACTTCGAGTGGCTCGAAGGCCTGGAGCGCGGCATCGCCGCACACCACGCGGGCATGCTGCCGACCTTCAAGGAGGTCGTCGAGGAGCTGTTCGTACGCGGCCTGGTGAAGGCGGTGTTCGCGACGGAGACGCTGGCGCTCGGCATCAACATGCCCGCCAGGTCGGTGGTGCTGGAGAAGCTCGTCAAGTGGAACGGCGAGCAGCACGCGGACATCACGCCCGGCGAGTACACGCAGCTCACGGGCCGCGCCGGCCGACGCGGCATCGATGTCGAGGGCCACGCCGTGGTGCTGTGGCAGCGCGGCTTCAGCCCCGAGTACCTGGCGGGCCTCGCGGGCACGCGCACGTACCCGCTCAAGTCCAGCTTCCGGCCGTCGTACAACATGGCGGTGAACCTGGTCGAGCAGTTCGGCCGGCACCGCTCCAGGGAGCTCCTGGAGACCTCCTTCGCCCAGTTCCAGGCGGACCGCTCGGTCGTGGGCATCTCGCGGCAGGTGCAGAAGAACGAGGAGGGGCTGGAGGGCTACAAGGAGTCCATGACCTGCCACCTCGGCGACTTCGAGGAGTACGCGCGACTGCGGCGCGAACTCAAGGACCGCGAGACCGAGTTGGCCAAGCAGGGCGCGGCGCAGCGGCGCGCGCAGGCGGCGGCCGCGCTGGAGAAGCTGAAGCCCGGCGACGTCATCCATGTGCCGACGGGGAAGTTCGCGGGCCTCGCGCTCGTCCTCGACCCGGGCATCCCGGCCGGCCGGTCCAACGGGCATCGCGGTTTCGAGCACCACGACGGGCCGAGACCACTGGTGCTGACCGCCGAGCGTCAGGTCAAGCGGCTCGCCTCGATCGACTTCCCGGTGCCCGTCGAGGCGCTGGAGCGGATGCGGATCCCGAAGTCGTTCAACCCGCGCTCGCCGCAGTCCCGGCGCGACCTCGCCTCCGCGCTGCGCACCAAGGCCGGCCACATCGTGCCGGACCGGCACAAGAAGAAGGGCCGCTCGCCGGCCGCCGACGACCGGGAGATCACGCGGCTGCGGACCGAGCTGCGGGCGCATCCCTGCCACGGCTGCTCCGACCGCGAGGACCACGCGCGCTGGGCCGAGCGCTACTACCGGCTCAGGCGGGACACCGGACAGCTGGAGCGCCGGATCGAGGGGCGCACCAATACGATCGCGCGGACCTTCGACCGCATCGTCAAGCTGCTCACGGAGATGGACTATCTGCGCGGCGACGAGGTGACCGAGCACGGCAAGCGGCTCGCCCGGCTCTACGGCGAGCTGGACCTGCTCGCCAGCGAGTGCCTGCGGGACGGCGTCTGGGAGGACCTGAACCCGGCCGAACTCGCCGCGTGCGTCTCAGCGTTGGTGTTCGAGGCGCGCGTCGCGGACGACGCGATGGCGCCCAAGCTGCCCGCGGGCAGGGCGAAGGCGGCTCTCGGCGAGATGGTCCGGATCTGGGGTCGGCTCGACGCCCTGGAGGAGGAGTTCCGGATCAACCAGGCGGAGGGCGTCGGCCAGCGCGAGCCCGACCTCGGCTTCGCCTGGATCGCGTACGAGTGGGCCTCCGGCAAGGGGCTCGACGAGGTGCTGCGGGAGGCGGAGATGCCGGCCGGCGACTTCGTGCGCTGGTGCAAGCAGGTCATCGACGTGCTGGGGCAGATCGCGGCGGCCGCGCCCACGGAGGGCTCCACGGTGGGGCGCAACGCGCGCAAGGCCGTGGACGCCGTGCGCAGGGGAGTCGTCGCCTACTCCTCGGTGGGGTAGCGGCACCGAAGCAACAGCGGGACGTACGTCGGCGGGCCCACCTGGATGCCAGGTGGGCCCGCCGCTGTGTTCGGGCGCGTTCGTGCGCGCGGACGCCATTGCTCCATGTGTGCGAATCGCGACCGAGCGTGTAAATGCAGCGAGTGTATTCCTGTCGTGGGGCCGATTTCAGGCCCTTGCTGAATATGACACGGCGATGATCCGGCGGGACTAAGCTCGCTCACAGCGCACCGAGTTGGGATGAATTCGGCCGCTTGTTCTCTTATGCGCCGAAGTTCCGTGATGCGGCGTACGTCAAGTGTGCCGAAGCATCCTGAAACTCCGACGTTCCCAGACCCGACCGTTCAGAGGGCATACATGGTGAGTGTTCAATCGCCTCCCGGTGGCCGAGAAGTCCCCTATCTGCGCGTGCTGTTGCTGCCCGCCATGGTCTTGGCGGCCGCCACCGGAGCAGCCGCCGCCCTGGTCACGGAGCCCGCCCGGCCGGCCGTCGCCCTGTGCGGCGCGCTCGGCGTGCTCCTCGTGCTCGCCGTCTCGGCCGAGGCGGTCCGCCGCGGCCGCGTCAACCGGGCACAGCGCGCCCAATACGCCCGGCACGTAGCCGAGTTGGAAGCCCGGATAGCCGCCCAGGAGGACCGCACGATGCGGGTGGCCAAGGAGGTCTTCCCGCACGCCCTGTACCGGATGTCCGCCGGCGACCGGCCCTACGACGCCGTCCGCAACACCTGCGACGCCGAGCCCGCCTTCCGTGATGTCACGCCCGGCGAGCGCGAGTTGATGAGCGTGGCCCTCAAGCACATCGACCGGGAGATCACGATGCGGGACGCGGCGCAGCGCGCCTTCGTCTCCGTCGCCCGTCGCGTCCAGGCCATCGTGCACAAGCAGGCCGAGGAACTCCGCGAGATGGAGGAGGACCACGGCCGCAACCCGGAGGTCTTCGACGACCTCCTGCGCGTCGACCACGGCACGGCCCTGATCGGCCGCCTCGCCGACTCCGTCACCGTCCTCGGCGGTGCCCGCCCCGGACGGCAGTGGCCCAAGCCGGTCAAGCTCTACAGCGTGCTGCGCGGCGCCATGTCGCGCATCCTCGAGTACCCGCGCATCGATCTGCACGCGATCTGCGACGTGGCCATCAAGGGCGTCTCCGTCGAGCCCGTCATCCACGCCTGCGCCGAACTCCTCGACAACGCGACCCGCTACTCGCCGCCGACCACCCGCGTGCACGTCACCGCGGTCGAGGTGCAGACCGGCGTCGCCATCGAGATCGAGGACGGCGGCGTCAGCCTCAGCGAGGAGCAGCGCCGCAAGACCGAGGGCATGCTGGAGAAGGCCAAGGCCGGCTACGACCTCAACGACCTCGGCGAGAGCCCGCGTCTCGGCCTCGCGATCGTGGGCCGGCTCTGCGCGATGTACGACATGCAGATCTCACTGCGGCAGTCCGCGTACGGCGGCGTGCGCGCGGTGCTCGTCGTGCCGCGCGACATGATGAGCACCCAGCACGCCCCGGGCCTCGCCCACGGCATCGGCGCCTCCGCCGTGCCGCGCGTCGACCACAAGGGCGTACCGGTCAAGGAGGAGCCGCGGCTGAAGAAGACGCGCCGCCCCACCACGGGACCCCGCCCCGTCACGGGCCCGCGCCCCTCCGCCCCGCTCGTCGCCGCGATGGAGGACGACGTACCCGTGGTCACGGAATGGCGGGCCAACGGGCTGCCGCAGCGGCGCAGGAAGTACGACACGAAGGTCATCGAGGACCAGATCATCGTGACGCCCCGCAACCCGGACCTCTCGACGCCGCCGCCCGCGGCGGAGCCCGCACCGGCGGGGTACGGGGCGCCGGCCTCCGCCCAGCCCGGGGAACAGGACCACGGCGGGGCCGAACAGCCCGAACCCGGCCTGTGGGTCGAGGCGTTCATGAACGGACTGAAGCCCGAGGGGGGCCGGGCCGAGGCGGCCGACGGGGCGGGGCACCCCGCGCAGGAGCCGGAGGGCTCGGCCAAGCCGCATGACGACGCGTACAACCAGCAGGTCGACGAGGGAGACCGTCAGTGATCCAGCAACGGGCCAATTTCGACTGGATGCTCAAGGAGCTCGCCGAGTGCGTGCCCAATGTGAAGCAGGTGGTCGTGCTCTCCTCGGACGGGCTGCGCATCGCCCGCTACGGCGGTGACCCCGATGCCGCGGACCGGATCGCCGCCGCCTGCGCGGGACTTCAGTCCCTGGCCTCCGCCGTCGCCACGGAGATCCCGGAGAGCAGCGGCAAGATGAACATGGTCATCATCGAGGTCGACGGCGGCTTCTTCTATCTGATGGCCGCGGGCAAGGGCGCGTATCTCGCCGTGCTCGCCGACCAGTTCGTCGACGCGGGCCTCGTCAGCCACCAGATGCGCGATCTCGTCATCCGCATCGGCGCCCATCTGACGAGCCCGCCCCGGCGCAACGGCCAGACCGTATGACCCACCGTCCCCCCGAACCCCCGTTCAGGGAACCGCCGCCCAAGCGGGAGCGCCGGGCGCACCAGGGCGACGGAAAACCCGATCCCGAGCGTCTGTACGTCATCACGGGCGGCACCGACGGAAGCGACCGCGCGCCGCTCGACCTGGTGACCCTGATCGTGGCGCGCGGCGATCCGCCGCCGGCCTCGCCGCCCGAGCAGGCCGCCGTCATCCGCCTGTGCAAGACGCCCCTGTCGACGGCCGAGATCTCGGCCTACCTCGCCCTGCCGTTCAGCGTGGTCACCGTGCTGCTCGGCGAACTCCTCGCGGCCGAGCTGGTCCAGGCGCGCGCGCCGGTGATCCGAGGCGCGGTCGCGGACCGTTCCCTTCTCGAAGCGGTGATGCATGGACTACAGAAGCTCTGACAGCACGGCCGGGGGCGACACCGCGATGAGCGTGCACATCCCGGGGCCCCGGGCCGAGGAACGACTGCCCGACACCGTCACGTCGGCCGTGAAGATCGTCATCGTGGGCGGCTTCGGTGTCGGAAAGACCACCATGGTCGGCTCCGTCAGCGAGATCCGCCCGCTCACCACCGAAGAGACCATGACGCAGGCGGGCATCGGCGTCGACGACAACTACGGCTCGGAGACCAAGACCGCCACCACCGTGGCCATGGACTTCGGCCGGATCGGCATCACCGAGGAACTCGTCCTGTACCTCTTCGGCACGCCGGGGCAGGAGCGGTTCTGGTTCCTGTGGAACGGCCTGTTCGAGGGCGCGCTCGGCGCCGTCGTGCTCGTCGACACCCGCCGCCTCGAGGTCAGCTTCGACGTGATCGGGCGGCTCGAGGAGCGCGGAGTGCCGTTCGTCATCGCCAACAACGCCTTCCCCGACGGGCCGCGCTACCCCACCGATGAGCTGCGCAAGGCGCTCGACCTGGACCCGCACGTCCCCATCGTCGAGTGCGACGTGCGTCGCAGGGCGTCGAGCCGCGAGGTGCTGCTCACGCTGATGCGTTTCCTGCACGAGATGGCGCTGCACCGGGCCTGACGCACCGTCAACGTCCCTGTCGCCGCCCGAAGTCCGCTACTCATCCCGTCGAATACTTCTTCCGTCGAACCACACCGACCGGAGCATTCCCGTGACGTCACCCTCCCAGCCTCCACAGTCGCCCACCGCATTCGACGCACTCGGAGACTCCCCGCTCGCACCGCCCGGCTGCCCCGCCCACGCCCTCGGCCCCGACGGCCTTCGCCGGCTCTACGGCCCCGAGGCAGACGCGGACCTCGCCGGTGTCTACGAGAAACTCCGCGCCGAGTACGGCCCGGTCGCCCCGGCGCTCATCCACGAGGACGTCCCCATGTGGGCGGTGCTCGGACACAGCGAGAACCTCCAGATGGTGAGCACCACCTCCCTGTTCAACCGGGACTCCCGGAACTGGACCGCCGTCAGGGACGGCTCCGCGGGGCCCACGCACCCGCTCGCCCCCGTCTTCACCTGGCAGCCCATGTGCGCGATGGAGGAGGGCGCCGAGCACCTGCGGCTGCGCAGCCCGGTCACCGCCGCCGTCGAGACCGTCGAGCACCGTGAGCTGCGCCGCTCCATCAACAGGGCCACGCAGGAGATCATCAACAGGTTCTCCGAGCGCGGCCGCTGCGAGGTCGTCAGCGAGTTCGCCGAGCACCTCCCGATGATGGTGATGCTGGAGATGCTCGGCGCTCCCGAGGCGTACAGCGAACGCATCGTGCAGGCCACCCGCGATCTGCTCAAGGGCGGCGAGTCGGCGATCGCGTGCAACGAGTACCTGATGGGCATCCTGATGGACCTCGCCGTGCGGCGCCGCGCCGAGCCGCTCGAGGACGACTTCACCAGCACCCTGATCACCTCGCCCTCCGCGCTCACCGACGACGAGGTCGCGCAGACGCTGCGGCTCATCCTCATCGCCACGTACGAGGGTTCGGCCAACCTCATCGCGAACGTGCTGCGTGTGGTGCTCACCGACCCCCGGTTCCGCGCGCGGCTCAACGGCGGGCAGATGACCGTGCCGGAGGCGGTCGAGCAGTCGCTGTGGGACGAGCCGCCGTTCAGCGCCAACGTCGGCTACTTCGCCAAGGCGGACACGGAGCTCGGCGGGCAGCGCATCCGTGCGGGCGACGGCCTGATCTTCGGCATCCAGCCGGGCAACGCGGACCCGAGGGTGCGGCCCGAACCCGGCGCCCACATGATGGGCAACCGCTCGCACCTCGCGTTCGGCGGCGGGCCGCACGAGTGCCCCGGGCAGGACATCGGGCGCGCGGTGGCGGAGATCGGGGTCGACGCGTTTCTGATGCGCCTGCCCGACGCCGAACTCGAGATCCCCGAGAGCGAGTTGCGGTGGACCTCGACGATCATGGGTCGGCACCTGGTGGAGCTGCCGGTGGACTTCTCGCCGCGTCCGCCGCAGGACGTGAAGTCCCAGCCGGGCCAGCTGCCGTCGCAGCGGCCGGACTGGAAGATCACCTCGGGCTCCGTGCCCATGCCGCCGCCGGTGACGACCACGCCCGTGGCCGCGCCGCCCACCGCGCCCGCCGCGCCGGCGGCCCCCGATCCGGCCGCGCAGCCCTCGTACGCGTACACGCAGCCGAGCCCGCAGGGGCAGGCCAGGCCCGGGGTGTGGCAGCGCTTCCTGCGCTGGTGGCGCGGTGAGTGAGCCGGCCTCCTAGGCCGGTTCCGCCTCCGGCCCCCGCTCCCACTCCTCGTACGCGGTCCAGGCCGTGAGTTCCCTTCGGCTGACGAAGCGGTGCTCGCGGCCGCTCACCGGGTCCGTGAACTCCAGGGTCCTGGACAGGAGTTGAAGGGGGCGCCGGAAGTCGTCGTCCGCCTGTCGTTCGGCGACTTCCGGGAAGAACGGGTCGCCGAGGATCGGTAGGCCGGCGCGGTTCATGTGGACGCGCAGCTGGTGCGTACGGCCGGTGTGCGGGGTCAGGCGGTACAGGCCCAGGTCCCCCTTGTGCTCCGCGAGTTCGATGTGGCTCTCGGCGTTCGGCTCGCCTCCCGGCACCTCGAAGGCGGGGAGCCTTCCGGGCTCCTTCTCGATCCGGCCGCGCAGGGTGACGGGGAGCTCCACCCCCGGGTCGTACGCGGCCACGGCCTCGTACCGCTTGGTGACCCGGCGGTCGCGGAACAGGGTCTGGTAGTGGCCGCGCTCCTCGGGCCGCACCACGAACAGGACGAGCCCGGCCGTGAGGCGGTCGAGGCGGTGGGCCGGGCTCAGCCGCTCGATGCCGAGGTCGCGGCGGAGCCGGGCGAGCGCGGTCTCGGTGACATGGCTGCCGCGCGGCGTCGTGGCGAGGAAGTGCGGCTTGTCGGCGATCACGATGTGCTCGTCGCGGTACACGACCTCGACGGGGAACGGCACGGGGACCTCGGGCGCGAGCTCGCGGTGGAACCACACGCTGCCGCCCACCTCGTAGGGGCTGTCGGCGGTGACCGGAAGCCCGTCCGCGGTCACGAAGGCGCCCTGCGCGATCATCCGGTCGATCACCGTGTCCTCGGCGGGCAGCGTGTGCACGAGGTGGTCCCGGACGGTGCGCCCCTGCCCGCCCTCCGGCATCCGTACGCGGACGGCGTCGATGCCTTCGCGCTGCGGGAGCGGGGAGGGCGGCGGAGCGGGGCGCTTGCGTCTTCTCACAGAGGGAAAGGGTACGGCGGCTCAGGCCTCCTGCTCGGCCTCCACCTGCGCGTTCCAGTCGCGCTTCGAGGCCTGCCAGCCGTCCTCGTTGTGCCCGAGGCGCCAGTAGCCGGAGATCGACAGGTCCTCGCGGGGGATCGCGCGGTCGATCCGCAGATGCCGGCGCAGCTCCTTCACGAAGCCCGCCTCGCCGTGCACGAACACATACGGGCGGCCCTCGGGGAAGTCGAGCCCGGTCACCGCCTCGATGAGCGCCTGGCCGACCGGGCGGCCCGCGCGGTGCAGCCAGGTGACCTCGACGGGGGAGTCGATCTTCTGCTCCTCCTCGGGGCCCTCGACCTCGACGAAGGCGTGTGCCGGCGCGCCCTCCGGCAGCGCCTCGAGGGCGGCGGCGATCGCCGGCAGGGCGCTCTCGTCACCGGCGATCAGGTGCCAGTCGGCCGTCGGGTCCGGGTGGTAGGCGCCGCCGGGGCCCATCAGATGGATGGTCTCGCCCCCTTCGACGCCGGCGGCCCATGGCCCGGCCAGGCCCTGGTCGCCGTGCACCACGAAGTCCAGGGTGAGCTCGAGCGCCTTCGGGTCCCAGGTGCGCACCGTGTACGTACGCGTCACGGGCCACTGGTCGCGGGGCAGCTCCTCGCGGATCCTGGCCATGTCGAAGGGCTCCTCGTAGGTCACCCCGGCCGGGGCGAAGAGCAACTTCACGTAGTGGTCGGTGTGTTCGAGCTCCTGCGGGAAGTCCGCGAGCCCCTCACCGCCGAGCACCACCCGCCGCATGTGAGGTGTCAGGCTCTCGGCGCGCACGACCTGCGCGGAGCGGGCCTTGCGGGGCGGGCGTGCGGGGCGCTCGGCCATGGGCGGTCTCCCTCGATCCACGGTTAGTTAGGTATACCTAAGCTAACACCTCATTCTGAGAGGGTGCTGAGGAGGCGCTGCAAAGAACCTCCCAAGCCCCAGCGGGCCGCCAACTCCTCAAGGGCCGCGGCGTCGTGCGGAGCACGCGGCAGTGCCGTGTCCACCTCCGGCAGTGGTACGTCGCCCGCGACGCGCACCACCGTCGGCGCCACCGCCAGATACGGGCGCGCCTCGTCGAGCCGCTTGCGCTGCGTCGGCGTCAGCTTCGACTTCGGGTCGTCGACGGCCGCCATGATCCCGGCCAGGCCCCCGTAGGCCGCCAGCAGCTTCGCCGCCGTCTTCTCGCCGACGCCGGGCACGCCCGGCAGTCCGTCGCTCGGGTCGCCGCGCAGCAGCGCCATGTCCGCGTATCCGGCGCCGTCCACCCCGTACTTCTCGCGGAGCAGGTCCTCGTCCGTCACCTGCAGCGTGCCGACGCCCTTCAGTGGGTACAGCACACGCCGCTCCAGCTTGTCGTCGACCAGCTGGAAGAGGTCGCGGTCGCCGGTGACGATGTCGACCGGGCCGTCGGCCCGCCCCGTGAACGTGCCGATCACGTCGTCCGCCTCGTACCCCTCCACGCCCACGCGCGCGATGCCCACCGCGTCGAGCACGGCCTCGATGACCGGGACCTGGGGGGAGAGGGTGTCCGGGATCTCCTCCTCGTCCGGCGATCCGGCCGGCGTCTCCTCGGCGACGCGGTGCGCCTTGTACGAGGGGATGAGGTCGACGCGCCACTGGGGGCGCCAGTCCGCGTCCATGCACGCCACCAGATGGGTGGGGCGGTGGTCGTGCACGAGGCGGGTGATGAATTCGAGGAGCCCGCGCACCGCGTTCACCGGGGTGCCGTCCGGGGCCTTCACCGAGTCCGGCACCCCGAAATAGGCCCGGAAGTACAGAGATGCGGTGTCGAGCAGCATCAGGCGCCGGTCCGCCGCCGCTCCTGTCGTGGATGTCGTCTGGGTCACGTTCGCATCATGCCTGACGCCACCGACAGTCACCGACCGTGAGTGCGTGATCAGCGTGAGTGAACACGCTGTGAACTGGGTAACTCCCCCGTTTGTTTCAGATAAACGGGGGCAGGCGCCGCCACGGAGCGGTGCCGGTACGTACTTCAACTATTGGGGGACGACCGGTCAGACGGACGGATCCGTATCGCTCTACGGCCCGCCGGCGGGGGAGGCGGGCCGTGTTGTTTCGACCCGAGAGGTGTATGTGTCCAGGCTTGAAGCCGAAGACCTGTACAAGGTGTTCGGCAGACGACCCGATGAGGCTGTGGAGAAGCTCCGCAGCGGTGCAGACCGTGAGGAGCTGCGCGCGGAGGGAACCACCGCGGCCGTGATCGACGCGTCGTTCACGGTCGAGTCCGGCCAGATCTTCGTCGTCATGGGTCTGTCGGGATCCGGAAAGTCCACTCTCCTGCGCATGCTGAACGGACTCCTGGAGCCGACCGCGGGACACGTCCGCTTCGACGGACAGGACCTGACGGCGCTGGCTCCCAAGGAGCTGCGCCAGGTGCGCTCCCACAAGATCAGCATGGTGTTCCAGCACTTCGCGCTGTTCCCGCACCGCTCGGTGATGGAGAACGCGGCCTACGGCCTCGAGGTGCAGGGTGTTCCGCGCGCCGAGCGCGAGGAGCGGGCGATCGAGGCGCTGCGCCTCGCGGGCCTCGAAGGGTGGGAGAAGTCCTTCCCCGACGAGCTGTCCGGCGGTATGCAGCAGCGTGTGGGCCTGGCCCGCGCGCTCGCCACCGACGCCGACCTGCTGCTGATGGACGAGTCCTTCAGCGCGCTCGACCCGCTGATCCGGCGCGACATGCAGGACCAGCTCCTCGAGCTGCAGAAGACGCTGAAGAAGACGATCGTCTTCATCACCCACGACCTCAACGAGGCGATGCGGCTGGGCGACAACATCGCGGTCATGCGCGACGGTCGCATCGTCCAGATCGGCTCGGCCGAGGACATTCTCGTCACGCCGGCCAACGACTACGTGGCCTCCTTCACGCAGGACGTCGACCGCTCCCGGGTGCTGAGCGCGAGCGCGATCATGGCGGAGCCGGAAGACGGCTACGACATGGCCGACGCCCCGGCGAAGGTCCACCAGGACGCGCAGATCATCGACCTGTTCACGCCGTGCTCGACGAGCGAGATACCCGTCGCCGTCGTCAACGACGACGGCGAGCTCCAGGGCGTGGTGCCGCGCGAGCGGCTGCTCGCCGTGCTCGGTGAGCCGATGAAGACCGTCGAGAACGGTACGAAAGGTGAGGCCGCCGGCCTCACGGAGGACAAGAAGGACGCCGTCCCGTCGCCGCGTGGCGAGGGCGACGAGCCTGCCGAGAAGGTGAATGCCGGTGCCTAGGATTCCCTTCGGTGACTGGGTCAACAGCATCGTCCAGTGGATGCTGACCCACCTCGACTGGCTGTTCGGCTTCTTCGAGGACATCTTCAACGGCGTCTACAACGGCCTGACCGAGGTCCTCCAGGCCCCCGAGCCGCTGCTCCTTGCGGGTATCTTCGCCGTCATCGCGTTCTGGCTGCGCGGCACACTCGGCGGCGTACTGACCTTTGTCGGGTTCTGGTTCATCCAGAACCTGGAGCTGTGGGACGACGCGATGATGACGCTGTCGCTCGTCCTCGTGTCGACGATCATCGCGTTGATCATCGGTGTGCCGCTCGGTATCTGGGCGGCCCGCTCCAACCGGATCAGCAATCTGTTCCGTCCGGTCCTCGACCTGATGCAGACGCTGCCGGCGATGGTCTACCTGATCCCCGCCATCCTCTTCTTCGGCTCGGGCGCCCCGGCCGGTATCGTAGCGACGCTGATCTTCGCGGTGCCGCCGGGCGTGCGCATGACCGAGCTGGGCATCCGCCAGGTCGACAAGGAGCTGGTCGAGGCCGCCGACGCGTTCGGCACCAAGCCCAGCAACACCCTGTGGCGCGTGCAGCTGCCGCTGGCGCTGCCGACGATCATGGCGGGTGTCAACCAGGTCATCATGCTCGGCCTGTCGATGGCCGCCATCGCGGGCATGGTCGGCACCGGCGGTCTCGGTGGCTCGGTCAACGAGGCCATCGGCCAGCTGAACGTCGGCCTGGGTGCCGAGGCCGGTATCTCCATCGTGATCCTCGCGGTCTACCTCGACCGCATGACCAGCTCGCTCGGCCAGCAGGTCTCCCCGCTGGGCCGCCGCGCGCTCAACAAGCTGCGGGCCACGCACGGCCTGAAGATCTGGTCGTACCGCCCCCGCGCGGCCGTCGCCGTGGTCGGTGTCGTCGTCCTCGCGCTCGTCGCGGGCGGCATGGGCATGTTCGGCCAGAACAACTCGGCCTCCTCGCCGGCCGCCGCGTCGACCAACGTCGGCCAGGGCAAGAAGATCTCCATCGGCTACATCCCGTGGGACGAGGGCGTCGCCTCGACGTTCCTGTGGAAGGAGATCCTCGAGCAGCGCGGCTTCGACGTCGAGACCAAGCAGTTCGACGCCGGCCCGCTCTACACCTCGCTCGCCGACGGCAGTGTCGACTTCCAGACCGACTCGTGGCTGCCGACGACGCACGCCCAGTACTGGAAGAAGTACGGCGACAAGCTCGAGGACCTGGGCAGCTGGTACGGCCCGACCTCCCTTGAGCTGGCGGTGCCTTCGTACATGAAGGACATCAAGTCCATGGAGGACTTGAAGGGTCAGGCCGACAAGTTCGACGGCAAGATCACCGGCATCGAGGCCAGCGCCGGCGAGATGGCCCTGCTGAAGAGCAAGGTCCTCAAGGAGTACGGCCTCGACAAGGAGTACAAGGTCGTCGACAGCTCGACGCCGGCCATGCTGGCGCAGCTGAAGCGTGCCTACGCCGCGAAGAAGCCGATCGTCACGACGCTGTGGTCGCCGCACTGGGCGTACAACGACTACAAGCTCACCAAGCTCAAGGACCCGAAGGGTGCCTGGGGCAAGGGCGACGGCGTGCACTCGCTGGCCCGCAAGGGCTTCGGCAAGGACTTCCCCGAGGTCAACAAGTGGGTCAAGAACTTCAAGATGAGCGAGAAGCAGCTCACGAGTCTTGAGGCCGAGATCAACAAGGTCGGCAAGGGCAAGCAGCCCGACGCCGTCAAGGCGTGGCTGAAGAAGAACCCCGGGTTCGTCAACAAGGTCGCCCCGGTCAAGCAGGGTGCCCCGGCCGAGGCCAAGCGCCCGGTGACCGTCGCCTGGTTCCCCTGGGACGAGGACATCGCGGTCACGCACCTCTGGAAGCACGTTCTGGAGAAGAAGGGCTACAAGCTCAACCTGAAGCAGATGGACGTCGGCCCGGTCTACACCGGTCTCGCCAGCGGTGACCTGGACGTCAACTTCGACGCCTGGCTCCCGCACGCGCAGTCCAACTACTGGGACAAGAACAAGAACAACCTCACGGACCTGGGCAGCTGGTACAGCCCGACGTCCCTCGAGGTGTCCGTGCCGTCCTACGTGAAGGGCGTCAAGTCCTACGAGGACCTGAAGGGCAAGTCCAAGCTCTTCGACGGCAAGATCATCGGTATCGAGGCCGGTACCGGCGAGATGAGCCTGCTGAAGAAGGACGTGCTCCCGGCCTACGGCCTGGACAAGGAGTACAAGGTCGTCGACGGCTCCACGCCGGCGATGCTGGCGCAGCTGAAGCGCGCGTACGCCAAGAAGGAGCCGATCGCGGTCGTGCTCTGGTCCCCGCACTGGGCGTACAACGACTACAAGCTCACCAAGCTCAAGGACTCGAAGAAGGCCTGGGGTCCCGGCGACAAGATCCGCACCATCGCCAACAAGGAATTCCCCAGCAAGTACCCCCAGCTCACGAAGTGGTTCAAGAAGTTCAAGCTGAGTGAGGACGAGCTGGCGAGCCTGGAGTCCGAGATCAAGACGCAGGGCCAGGGGCACGAGGAGGCGGCCGTCTCCAAGTGGCTCGAGTCGCACCAGGACGTCGAGAAGCGGATGACCGCTTCCTGACACACACCTGCTGAGGCGTGACCGACCGTGAGGGGCGGGTTCCCGTGAGGGGGCCCGCCCCTCACGGCGTTTCCCGCGCTCACATGAAACCGCGGGGTGAACATGCGTAGGGTGCATTCAAACGAACCGGGCACATGATGAACCGGGCGCACGAAGCACCGGGTTCATGAAGCATCGGGCGCGTGAACAGGGAATCGCACAGGGCAACCGGCGGGAGGGAGCGGAAGTCGTGGACGAACACAAGGAATCACTTCGCGTGGGCGCGGCCGTCCGGCGCCGTCGGCGCGCCCTCGAGCTGACCCTGTCGGCCGTCGCCGAGCGCAGCGGCCTGTCGGTGCCCTTCCTCAGCCAGGTCGAGAACGAGCGGGCGCGGCCCAGCCGCCGCTCCCTGGAGAAGGTCGCCGACGCGCTCGGCACCACCGCCGTCGAACTCCTCGCAGCCGCCGACCCGGCCCGCACCGTGGACCTGGTGCGCGCGGACGACCCGTCCGTGGAGAGCGGTTCCGGGGAGGACGCGGACGGGTTCGTCGTACGGTCCCTGGTCCGCGGCCACCACCAGATGCACGCCCAGGAGTTCGTCGGCGACCACGATCCGGGCCGCGAGTTCCAGCTCCGCAACGACGTGCTGATGCATGTGACGGAGGGCGCCGTCGAGGTCGAGGCGGAGGGGCGCGCGTACCGGCTCGTCCGCGGTGACACCCTGTATCTGACCGGTGGCGTGCGGCACCGGTGGCGGGCGACCGTGCCGGACGCGCGCGTGGTCGTCGTGGCCGTCGCCGAGCACATCGACGCGGTCGACGAGCCGGGCCCGAAGTAGGCCCCGCGGTCGTGCGTGTCGTCTCGCTCGTGCCGTCCCTGACGGAGGCGGTCGCCGTGACGCTGCCCGGAGTGCTCGTCGGGGCGACCGACTGGTGCACGCATCCGGCGGATCTCGACGTGGCCCGGATCGGCGGCACCAAGAGCCCCGACGTGCGGGCCGTCGTCGCGCTGCGCCCGGATCTCGTCGTCGCCAACGAGGAGGAGAACCGGCCGGCGGACCTCGTCGAGCTGCGCGCGGCGGGCGTCGAGGTGCTGGTCACCGAGGTACGCGAACTGCCCGATGCAGTACGGGAGTTGGACCGGATGCTGCGGGCCTGCGGGGCGGTGGCGCGGCCGGGGTGGCTGGATGCGGCGGAGGCGGCCTGGGGTGAACTCCCGCTCCCTGGGCGTCGGTTGACGGCCGTCGTGCCGATCTGGCGGCGGCCGTGGATGGTGCTCGGCCGGGACACCTTCGCGGGGGATCTGCTCGCCCGGCTCGGCGTCGACAACGTGTACGCGGGGCACGCCGAGCGCTACCCGCGGGTCTCCCTCGACGAACTCCGGGCCCGGCGGCCGGACGTGGTGGTCCTCCCGGACGAGCCGTACCGCTTCACGCGGGACGACGGCCCGGAGTGCTTCGACGGGGCGAGCGCGCTGGTCAGCGGGCGCCATCTGACCTGGTACGGGCCGTCGTTGGCGGAGGCGGCGGGCGTGCTCAGTGCGGCGCTGCGAGCAGCCGTCCGCTGAACACGCCGCGCGCCGTGTGGGCGGCGGCGACGAGCCAGACCGCCACCAACCCCGCGTAGAGGACGACCGCGAGGCCGTCGAACACCGCGAGGCCCGTGTGCTTGCCGAGCCCCTCCGCGCCGGTCACGCAGGTGCCGACGGGGAAGGTGAACGCCCACCACGTCATCGCGAAGCCCATGCCCCGGCGGCGCGCCCGCAGCACCATCGCCAGGGCGAGCGCCATCCACAGCAGGGCGAAGCCCAGCACCGGCACCCCGTACAGCACGGCGAAGGCGGTGAAACCGTCGGCGTACGAGGCGGGGAGCACGCCGCCCGCGACATCGGCGAACTTGTTGGCCGCGGTCGTCGACTGGCCCAGCGGGCCGAGGACGAGGAACAGCGTCGGGGTCAGCAGCAGGGGCAGCGGGCCCGCCGTGACGAGCCGCGCGAAGATCACCGGCAGCATGACCAGGGTCGCGAGCAGGCTCAGGCCGAACATGGCGTAACAGGCGACCAGCAGGGTCTGCTGCGCCTGCCCCGCCGGAAGATGCGGCACCAGGAGCGGGCCCACGGCGGCCGACACCATCGGCGCGACGACCGGCAGCAGCCACACCGGCGAGGCATCCTCGGCGGCGATGCGGTGCCGGACGACCATCAGATACGGGATGGCGACCGCCGCGACCAGCCCGATGGCCGTGCCCGCCGTGAACAGCACGACGTCCACGGCGACGGCCGCTTCGAGGCCGATCCAGTCCTGGCCCACGAGCACCGTGCCCGCGCCCACCGCGAGGAGCGCCATCGACAGGCAGCCGTAGAACGGCGCCGCCGTCGGGTCAAGGAGCTGCTCCCTGGCCCGGTCGCGGTGGTGCGTCCAGTGCAGGGCGCGCGCGCCGAGGAGGACGAGCAGCAGCACGAACGACAGGGCCCAGACCACCGTGAGGGCCGTGCGCAGGCCCGCGAAGTGGACGGGCAGCGTGGCGCCGGCGTTGGCGATGATCGCGGTGCCCATGACGGAGGCGTACCAGTTCGGGCCGAGCTGCCGGACGGCGGCGCGGACGCCGGTCACGGGGAGCGGGAGGGGGCGGGGCGAAGGGTGGGCGGCGGTGACCATGGTCCTACGGTCCCGCCGGCCATCGGCCCCCACCAGGGACGATCTCGCTATGAGCGCATAACCTGGCCTTATGAGCCAGGAGCAGACAGGGATCACGGAGCAGGCGCCGGACGCGGGGCTCGCGCACCGCGTGCCCGAACTCGGCGCGCTGCAACTGCTCCTCGCGGTGGCCCGCCTCGGCAGCCTCGGCGCGGCCGCCCGGGCCCTCGGCATCACGCAGCCTGCCGCGAGCAGCCGGATCCGGTCGATGGAGCGGCAGCTCGGGCTCGCCCTCGTCGACCGCTCGCCGCGCGGCTCCCGGCTCACCGACAGCGGGGCGCTCGTCACGGACTGGGCCCGGCCCATCGTGGAGGCGGCCGAGCAGTTCGACGCGGGGGCCTCCGCGCTGCGGGACCGGCGCGATTCGCGGCTGCGGGTGGCGGCGAGCATGACGATCGCCGAGTATCTGCTGCCGCGGTGGCTGATCGCGCTGCGCGGCGAGCGGCCCGACACGGCGGTGTCGCTGCTCGCGGGGAACTCGACGGTGGTGGCGGAGCGGCTGCTCGGCGGCGAGGCGGATCTCGGGTTCGTGGAGGGGGTCACGGTGCCCGCGGGGCTCGACTCGGCGGTCATCGCGCACGACCGGCTGATCGTGGTGGTCGCGCCGGGGCATCCGTGGGCGCGGCGGCGGAAGCCGTTGGCGGCGGGGGAGTTGGCGGCGACGCCGCTCATTCTTCGTGAGGAGGGGTCGGGGACGCGGCAGGTCCTGGATGCGGCCCTCGGTGGGCTGGCCCGGCCGCTGATCGAGTTGTCGTCGACGACCGCGGTGAAGTCGGCGGCGGTGAGCGGGGCGGGGCCCTCCGTGCTGAGCGAGTTGGCGGTGGGGGAGGAGCTTGCGGGGCGGCGGCTGGTGGAGATTCCGTTGGAGGGGGCGGAGTTGGCGCGGGAGCTGCGGGCGGTGTGGCCGACGGGGCACCTGCCGGTGGGGCCTGCGCGGGACCTGCTGTCGCTCACCCGTTCTGGCTGAGGCTGCGATGGGGTTGCGGTCGCGGGGCGCTGCCCCGGGCCCCGCTGCTCAATCGCCGCAGGGGCTTGATTTTTGGTTACTCGCCGCCGAGAGGGCATGAAATGGTCGCTCGTCGCCGAGCGCGCATGAGGTGGTCGCTCGCTGCCGAGAGTGCTTGGATCCGGCTTGGTGGAAACTCGGTGGCGGCCCCGCGGCCGTTGACGTCACGATCGGTTGATGACTTACGTGCCTTCTGCCGCCGGTGTGCGTGCCCCATGGAGTGCGCTCCCTGAGGCTGTCCGTGTCGGGGTCGAGGGCGTGCTCGGGGCTGCTGTCGTGGAGGCCGTGACGCAGGATGGTGGGTTTTCGCCCGGGGTTGCCGCGCGGGTTGTGCTCGGTGATGGGCGGCGGGCGTTCGTGAAGGCCGTCAGTGCCGAGGTGAATCCGGTCAGTCCGAACTTTCACCGGCGGGAGGCGCGCAATGCCGCCGCGCTGCCCGACGAGGTGCCCGCTCCCCGGCTGCTCGGTGTGTACGACGACGGGACCTGGGTCGCCCTCGCCTTCGAGGACGTGGCGGGGCGGCAGCCCCAAGTGCCTTGGAGAGCGGGGGAGTTGGCGCGGGTGCTGGACGGCGTGGGGGAGCTGGCCCGGGTGCTCACGCCCGCCCCGTTCGCCGCGCGTGCCGTCGGTGAGGAACTCGGTGAGCGGTTCAACGGGTGGCGGGTGCTGGTCGACGAGGGACGGGTGGCGGAGGCGGGGCTCGACCCGTGGACCGTCCGCAACGTCGAGTGGCTGGCCGAACTCGCCGCGCCCTGGGGCGGGTTCGCCTCCGGTGACACGCTCGCGCACGCCGACCTGCGCGCCGACAACATGCTGCTCACCGAGGGCGGCGTCGTCTTCGTCGACTGGCCGCACGCCGTGCGCGCCGCCGCCTGGTTCGATCTGCTGCTCATGCTGCCGTGCGTCAGGGCGCAGGGCGGGCCGGAGCCCGAGGAGGTCTTCGCGGGGCATCCGCTCGGGCGTGCGGCTGAGCCGGAGGGCGTCACGCGGAGCCTTGCGGCGCTCGCCGGGTTCTTTCTGGAGCACGCGGCCCGGCCCGCGCCGCCCGGGCTGCCCACCCTGCGGCCCTTCCAGCGCGCGCAGGGCGTCGCCGCCCTGGCCTGGCTGAGGGACCGGCTCAGAAACCGTGCGGCGTACCCGCTGCCCGTACCAGACCTTCCGTGACCCGCGCGTCCTCGCCCATCTCGGGGTGCCACTGCACGCCCATCACCCAGGACATGCCGGGGAGTTCGACCGCCTCCACCGTGCCGTCGTCCGCGTGGGCCGAGGCGACCAGGCCCCTGCCGAGGCGGTCGACCGCCTGGTGGTGGTAGGTCGGGACCTCGGCGGGCTCCGGGACGAGGTCGCCGTAGCGGGTGCCCGGCACCGGGGTGACGGTGTGGGTGCCGAAGGTGCCCGTCTCCTTCACGTGGCCCTCGATGTGCTGCGTGAGCGTGCCGCCGAGGGCGACGTTGAGCAGCTGCATGCCGCGGCAGATGCCGAGCAGCGGCGTCCCGGACGTCAACGCGGCCCGGATCAGGGCGAGTTCCCACGCGTCCCGCTCCGTGGCCGCCGGGCCCGTGCGCGGATCGCGCTCGGCGCCGTACCGGCCCGGGTCCACGTCGGGGCCGCCCGCCACGATCACCCCGTCGAGCCGGGCCACCACCGACGGCGCGTGCTTCGGGTCGTCCGGGGGCGTCATCGCGGCGAGCCCGCCCGACTCCTGCACAAGCCGCGGGTAGCCGACGGGCAGCAGTGCCGCGGGCAGCTCCCAGATGCCCCAACTGGCCTTGTTCTCCAGGTAGGTGCTGATGCCGATCAGCGGCCTGCTCACCATGGTGTCGCGCTCCCCGATGCCGTTCCCCGAGCCGTACGTGCCAAGCACCCGAGCGTACGAGATCACGGAGCGCGCCACCGGGGCGTTCAGCATGCGGGCAGCGCCACCGGGGCAGTGTCCACTCGGCGTGCCCCGTGGCTGCTTCCTTGGTGGCGGCCCGGCGATTACGTTGTGGTTCCGGTTGACCTGAGGAGGATCTTCCCGTGGCAGACCGCACACCCCCGATGGCCGTGGAGGAGCTGCACGCCCTCGTCGCGAGCGGCGAGATCGACACCGTGGTCCTCGCGTTCCCCGACATGCAGGGCCGTCTCCAGGGCAAGCGCTTCGCCGCCCGCTTCTTTCTCGACGAGGTCCTCGAACACGGCACGGAGGGCTGCAACTATCTGCTCGCCGTCGACACCGAGATGAACACCGTCGACGGCTACGCGATGTCCTCCTGGGAGCGGGGATACGGCGACTTCGCCATGCGCCCCGACCTGACCACGCTGCGCCGCGTGCCCTGGAACGCGGGCACCGCCATGCTCACCGCCGACCTCGCCTGGGACGACGGCTCCCCGGTCGTCGCCGCGCCCCGGCAGGTCCTGCGCCGCCAGCTGGAGCGCCTCGCCGAGCTCGGGCTCACCGCCCAGGTCGGCACCGAGCTCGAGTTCATCGTCTTCAAGGACACGTACGAGCAGGCGTGGGACGCCGACTATCGCGGCCTTACGCCGGCCAATCAGTACAACATCGACTACTCCGTCCTCGGCACCGGGCGCATCGAGCCGCTGCTGCGCCGCATCCGGAACGAGATGGCGGGCGCGGGCCTCACCGTCGAGTCCGCCAAGGGGGAGTGCAACCCCGGGCAGCACGAGATCGCCTTCCGCTACGCCGAGGCCCTCGCCACCTGCGACCAGCACGCCATCTACAAGACCGGCGCCAAGGAGATCGCCGCGCAGGAGGGCTGCTCGCTCACCTTCATGGCGAAGTACAACGAGCGAGAAGGCAACTCCTGCCACATCCATCTGTCGCTCGCCGACACCGATGGTGTGAACGTCATGGCCGGTCCCGGCGGGCACGGCATGTCCGAGGTCATGCGGCACTTCCTCGCAGGGCAGCTCGCCGCGCTGCGCGACTTCTCCCTCCTGTACGCGCCGAACATCAACTCCTACAAGCGGTTCCAGCCGGGTTCCTTCGCGCCGACCGCCGTCGCCTGGGGGCACGACAACCGCACCTGCGCGCTGCGCGTCGTCGGCCACGGCCGCTCGACCCGCTTCGAGAACCGGCTCCCCGGCGGGGACGTGAACCCGTACCTCGCCGTCGCCGGGCTCGTCGCGGCGGGCCTGCACGGCGTCGAGAACAAGCTGCCGCTCCCCGAGGCCTGCGCCGGGAACGCCTACACCGCCGACTACGCGCACGTCCCCGCCACCCTGCGCGAGGCCGCCGAGCTCTGGGAGAACAGCCCCCTCGCCAAGGCCGCCTTCGGGGACGAGGTCGTCGCCCACTACCGCAACATGGCGCGCGTCGAGCTCGACGCGTACGACGCCGCCGTCACCGACTGGGAACTCCGCCGGGGATTCGAGAGGCTGTGAAAGGGAGCGCTTTGCTGCACGTACTGAACCCGGCCACGGAAGAGCTCGTGGCCACCGTCCCGCCCGCCACCCGTGACGACGTCGACTCCGCCGTCGTCCGCGCCACCGGCGCACAGCGCGCCTGGGCGGCGGCCGCCCCCGCCGACCGGGCGCGCCTGCTGCGCCGCTTCGCCGCCACCGTCGACCAACACCTCGAAGAACTCGCTCAGTTGGAGGTCCGCGAGGCGGGCCACCTCATCGGCAACGCCCGCTGGGAGGCCGGGAACGTACGCGATCTCCTGGAGTACGCGGCCGGGGGCGTCGAGCGCCTGACCGGGCGGCAGATCCCGGTGGCCGGCGGCCTCGACGTCACGCTCCTCGAACCGCTCGGCGTCGTCGGTGTCATCGCGCCGTGGAACTTCCCGATGCCGATCGTCGCCTGGGGCACGGCCCCCGCCCTCGCGGCGGGCAACGCGGTCATCCTCAAGCCCGCGGAGACGACCCCGCTGACCGCCCTGCGGCTCGCCGAACTCGCCCTGGAGGCCGGGCTCCCCGAGGGCCTCTTCCAGGTGCTGCCGGGGGAGGGCCCGGTCGCGGGCGACGCCCTCGTCGAGCACCCGGGCGTGGCCAAGATCGTGTTCACCGGCTCCGCCCGCGTCGGCAAGCAGGTCATGGCCAAGTGCGCCGACCGTGTGAAGCGCGTGACCCTCGAACTCGGCGGCAAGAGCCCGAACATCGTGTTCGCCGACGCGGACGTCGAGGCCGCGGCCCTCGCCACCCCCATGTCGTTCCTCGACAACTCCGGGCAGGACTGCTGCGCCCGCACCCGCATCCTCGTCCAGCGGTCCGTGCACGACAGGTTCCTGGAGCTGCTCGCCCCGGCCGTCGAATCGGTCGTCGTCGGCGACCCGTCCGACGAGAAGACGCAGATGGGGCCGCTCATCTCCCAGGCGCAGCTGGAGCGGGTGCGCTCCTACGTCCCGCTGTGCGAGCCCGCGATCAGGGGCGCCGCCCCACAGGGCCCCGGCTTCTGGTTCCCGCCCACCGTCCTCACCGGCGCCGCCCCCGACGCCCGCGCCGCCGTCGAGGAGGTCTTCGGCCCGGTCGCCGTCGTCCTCCCCTTCGACGACGAGGCGGACGCCGTACGGCTCGCGAACGCCACCGAGTACGGGCTCTCCGGCTCGATCTGGACCCGCGACGTGGGCCGCGCGCTGCGCGTGTCCGGGGCCGTCCGCGCCGGGAACCTGTCCGTCAACTCGCATGCCAGCGTGCGCTACGGGACCCCGTTCGGCGGATACAAGCAGTCGGGCGTCGGCCGCGAACTCGGCCCCGACGCCCTCGCTGCCTTCACCGAGACCAAGAACGTCTTCATCAGCACGGAGGCCTGAACCACTCATGAGCGAAGACATCATCTGCCGTCGCCTCGTCGGCCGCACCGCCGTCATCACCGGCGCCGGCAGCGGCATCGGCCTCGCCACCGCGCGCCGCCTCGCCTCCGAGGGCGCCCACGTCGTCTGCGGCGACATCGACGAGAGCGCGGGCAAGAAGGCGGCCAAGGAGGTCGGCGGCACCTTCGTGAAGGTCGACGTCACCGACGCCGAGCAGGTAGAGGCGCTGTTCAGGACGGCGTACGACACCTACGGCAGCGTCGACATCGCCTTCAACAACGCGGGCATCTCGCCGCCCGACGACGACTCGATCCTCGACACCGGCCTGGAGGCCTGGAAGCGGGTCCAGGAGGTCAATCTGACGTCCGTGTACCTGTGCTGCAAGGCGGCCATCCCGTACATGAGGCGGCAGGGCAGGGGCTCCATCATCAACACGGCGTCGTTCGTGGCCCGGATGGGCGCCGCCACCTCGCAGATCTCGTACACCGCGTCCAAGGGCGGCGTCCTCGCCATGTCCCGCGAGCTGGGCGTGCAGTTCGCGCGGGAGGGCATCCGGGTCAACGCGCTGTGCCCCGGGCCGGTCAACACCCCGCTCCTCCAGGAGCTGTTCGCGAAGGACCCGGAGCGGGCGGCGCGCCGCCTGGTGCACATTCCGGTCGGCCGGTTCGCCGAGGCGACCGAGATCGCGGCGGCCGTCGCCTTCCTCGCCAGCGACGACGCTGCGTTCGTGAACGCCACCGACTTCCTGGTCGACGGAGGCATTTCAGGCGCGTACGTGACACCGGTGTGAGAACCCTGTGAGCACGGCGCTCACGCGTGTACGGTCCACTCACATGCGTAACAGACATGTTGCCGCGTGGACCTCGGTCGCGGCCGCCGCCCTGATGGCGGCCGCGAGCCTCACCACACCTGCGGCCGCCGCCACGTCCGCACGGCCCACCGCCGCCAAGTGCCCCCAGCTGTCGACGAAGCTGCCCTGGTACGGCCAGAACCGGGCCAAGCTCCAGCGCATGATCGACGAGCGGGGTATCTGCGGCGGGCACAAGGGCCCGCGTCCCGTCGCCGCGTTCGACTGGGACAACACCGTCAGCAAGAACGACGTCACCGACGCGACCATCGCCTGGTCGCTCAAGCACGACAAGATCCTGCGGCCCGCTAGCTGGAAGAAGACCAGCAAGTGGATGACCGACGACGCCGACAAGGCGCTCACCGCCGCCTGCGGCACGGACGTCCCGGTGGGCGCCCCGCTGCCCACCTCCACCGACACCGACTGCACGGACGAGATCTTCAACATCCGTGAGTCCGGCAAGACGATGAGCGGCGCCGCCGCCTTCGCCGGCGAGTGGAACCACCGCCGCACCGTGCCCCAGTACGCCTGGGTGCCCCAGCTGTTCGCGGGCCACACCGTCCCCGAACTGGAGTCGTACGCGGCCGCCGCCCGCGCCGAGGCGCTCGCCGCGCCCGTCGGCTCCACGCAGAAGCTCGGCACGCACACCATCCCCGGCTACGTGCGCTATTACGAGCAGCAGCGCGACCTGATCCGTACGCTGCAGCGGGCCGGCTTCGACGTCTACATCGTCTCCGCCGGGTCCGAGCCGGTGACCGAAGTGTGGTCGAAGGGTGTCGGCATCGACCGCAAGCACACCATCGCCATCCGCTCGATCCTCGACGACAAGGGCCGCATCACCACGTACAACGAGGGCTGCGGCGGCGTCGGTGTGAACAAGGGCGAGGCCATCCCGTACATCGACGGCAAGCGCTGCTGGATCAACCAGGACATCTTCCACGTCAAGGGGAAGGCGGCCTGGGAGAAGCAGCGCTGGCACAAGCGCATCGCGCTCGGCGGCGGTGACGCCGACACCGACGTGACCTTCGTCGGCGACGCCACCGGCGCCCACCTCGTCCTCAACCGCAACAAGCCCGAGATCATGTGCCGGGCCTACGACAACGCCGACGGACGCTGGGTCGCCAACCCGATGTTCATCGAGCCGCTGCCGCAGAAGTCGGGCACGTACCCGTGCTCCACGGCCGGCTACAACAAGCCGGAGGGCGGCTTCGGCCCGCTGCTCAGGGACGACGGTTCGGTCGTCCCCGACCAGGTCGACGCCATCCACGGATAGGTCCGCCGCGGGCGGGGGCTACAGGAACGTGTAGCCCTCGCCCCGGTACGTCGGCACCGTCTCCACGACACGGTCGCCCGACACCAGCCGCAGCGTCTCGAACCGCTCGCACAGCTCCCCGGCCTTCGCGTGCCGGAACCACACCTTGTCCCCGATGAGCAGGTCGTCCGCGGCCGAGCCGAGCAGCGGCGTCTGCACCTCGCCGGGGCCCTCCTGCGGGTCGTAGCGCAGCCCCTCGGGCAGATACGGCACCGGAAGCCGGTCGCCGCCCGCCGCGCCCGAGGCCGGATAACCGCCGCCGAGCACGGTGACGACACCGACGCCCGGCCTGCGCACCACGGGCTGCGCGAACAGCGCCGCCGGACGCCCCGTGAACGACGTGTAGTTGTCGAAGAGCCGCGGGACGTAGAGCCCCGACCCCGCCGCGATCTCGGTCACGGCCGCCTCCGCCGCCGTGTGCTGCACGCTCCCCGTGCCGCCCCCGTTCACGAACTCCAGGTCGGGCGCCACGGCCCGCACGGCGCGCACCACTTCGGCCCGCCGCACTGCCAGCTCCTTGCGCGCCGCCGCCTGCATCAGCCGGATCGCCCGCGACCGCACCGGCCGCCCGGCCAGCGAGTCCCCGACGCCCGCGACATGACCCTCGTACGCCATGATCCCGGCGAGCCGGAAGCCGGGGCGGCGGGTCACGACGCGGGCCAGGTCGGCGAGTTGGGAGGGCGTACGCAGCGGTGACCTGAGCGCGCCGACCCGGACGCGGCCGCCGAGCGTCCGCCACGAGGTGTCCAGCTCGATACAGACCCGGATCTCCTCCTGACCGCCGTCCCGCGCGCCCTCGATGAGCCTGAGCTGCGCCGGGTCGTCGACCATCACGGTCACGGCCGCCGCGAGCTTCGGGTCGTGCGCCAGCTCCGCGAAGCCGGAGCGGTCGGCCGAGGGGTAGGCGAGGAGCACGTCGTCGAACCCGGAGCGCGCGAGCCACAGCGACTCGGCGAGGGTGAACGACATGATCCCGGCGAAGCCCGGCCTCGCCAGCACCCGTTCCAACAGGGCGCGGGAGCGCACGGACTTGCTGGCGACGCGAATCGGCTTGCCGGCGGCCCGGCGCACCAGGTCGTCGGCGTTGGCGTCGAACGCGTCCAGGTCGACGATCGCCAGGGGGGCGTCGAGATGAGCGGTGGCCCGGTCGTACCGGGCCCGATCGGCGGCGCGCGGTGTCATGGCCGAAGCCTGCCAGACAGGATTACCGCAGGGTAGGGGGACGGATGGTGATGGATCGGTCGATCCCGTGTGCGCGGTACGCGTTGACCTGGCCGGGCCCGTTAGAGTGACGCGCACGTTGGCTTGAGAAGACGGGGGAGGCATGAGTACGGAAGCCCGACGCGTCCCACCGCGCCCCTCGACCCCGCCCCGGCCCACCGAACTTCCCCCCACGGCCCCACCGTTGCCTCCCACACCCCCACCACCGTCCCCGTCGACCCGCCTCCCGGACGCGGCACCGCCCGCGTCGACGGGCACGCCACTCCCGCCGGAGGCGCCGACCGAGTCCACGACGAGGTTGCGGCCTGTTCCGGATGGGCAAGATCCAGCCCCTGCGGCGTTTGAGCAGCGGGGTCCGGGTCAGAGCCCCGCGACCGTACCCCCGATGCCGCCCACGCCACCGCCACCGCCACGCCGCCCCATAGGCACGGTCGACCTGACCCCGCGCCCGGAATCCGCCGGCAGGCCCTTCGTGAGGTTCGCGCCCCCGCAGCACTACGACGACCGCACCACCCTGCTGCGCCCCATCGGCGCCCGCCTGAAGCCCCGCACCGCCGCCATCGCGGCCTGCCTCGTGCTCGGCCTCGGCCTCATCGGCGGCGCCACCACGGGCTCCCTGCTCACCGGCGACGACAGCGGCCCCCCGTCCGTACAGACCGCGTACCGCGAGGCGGGCCAGCTCTGGCACGGCGTACCCGTCGACGAGCTGTTCCCGCGCACGCTCAAGGGCGGGGGCGCGGGCCCCGGCAGAGCCGACCGCACCTGGACCCGGATAGCCGTCGCCCCCGACGCGACCTGCGCGGACGCCTTCGACCCGCTGCTGCACAAGGCACTGCGCTCGGCCGGCTGTCTGCGCCTGCTGCGCGCCACGTACGCCGACGCCACACAGAGCAGCGTCACCACGGTCGGCCTGATGTTCACCAAGGCCGACGCGGAGGCCACCCAGGCGCTGCGCTCCCGCTTCATGGAACAGGGCCTGGACCGGCGCGACGACCTGATGCCCCGGCCCTACGCCGCCAAGGGCACCCTCGCCGCCGGCTTCGGCGACCGCCAGCGCGCGTCCTGGGCGATCAACATCCTCACCGACGCCCCCGTCGTCGTCTACGCGGTCTCCGGCTTCGCCGACGGCCGCACCGTCAGCGAGCCGCAACCCGCCGCCGACGCCATGAAGCCCGGCGCCACCAGCGCCCCCGCCCAGGCGGGCCTCGGCCACGACGCGCAGGGCGTCGCCGACCGGATCGAACGCGACCTGCGCAAGACGGTCAAGAAGACCGCGGACCGGGACACGGAGCAGTAGCCGTCATGAAGCGTCAGCACACGATCGCCGCGATCGGCACCGCGGCCGTCCTCGCGCTGCTCCCCTCGACCGCGGCGCACGCCGACTCGGTCCGCGCCCAGCAGTGGGGCCTCACCGCGCTGCACACCGACGAGGCCTGGAAGACGACGCGCGGCAAGGGCGTCACGGTCGCCGTCCTGGACACCGGCGTCGACGACGAGCACCCGGACCTCGAGGGCAGCGTGCTGCCCGGCAAGGACCTCATCGGCTTCGGTGCCGAGCGCGGCGACCGCCCCTGGGCCCGGCACGGCACCGCCATCGCGGGCATCATCGCGGGCCACGGGCACGGCAAGGACGACGGTGACGGCGTCATGGGCGTCGCCCCGCAGGCGAGGATCCTGCCGGTCCGGGTGATCCTGGAGGACGGCGACCCGTCCCGCTCGAAGGCCCGCGAGTCCCGGGGCAACGCCCTGGCGGAGGGCATCCGCTGGGCCGCCGACCACGGCGCCGACGTCATCAACCTCTCCCTCGGCGACGACTCGAACACCGCGCACCCCGAGGCCAGCGAGGACGCCGCCGTCCAGTACGCGCTGAAGAAGGGCGTCTCCGTCGTCGCCTCCGCGGGCAACGGCGGCGAGCAGGGCGACCGCGCCTCCTACCCGGCCGCGTACCCCGGCGTCATCACCGCCACGGCCGTCGACTCGACCGGCGCCCGCGCCTCGTTCTCCACCCGCCGCTGGTACGCCTCCGTCGCCGCGCCGGGCCGGGGCATCGTCACGGCCGACCCCGACCGCAAGTACTACTCGGCGTGGGGGACGAGCGCCGCCTCCGCGTTCGTGTCCGGCGCCGTCGCCCTGGTCCGCTCCGCCCACCCCGGGCTGAGCCCCGCGCAGGTCAAGAAGCTCATGGAGGACACGGCCGAGGATCCGCCCACGGGCGGCCGCGACGACTCCCGCGGCTTCGGCCTCGTCGACCCGGCCGCCGCGATCACCGCGGGCGCGAAGCTGAAACCGCAGCGCCTGACCCCGGCCGCGTACGGCGAGAAGTACTTCGGCCCCGGCCCCGACGACGACTCCGACGGTTCCCTCGCCACCTGGGCGGGGACGCTCGCGGGCGCCGTCGGGGTGCTGCTGCTCGGCGCGGCCGGCTACCTGTGGCGCGGCCACCGCCTCATCCGCCGCCGCTGACCACCTGGACGGCCGCCCGCGCCACGTTCTCGACGAGGCTGATGCCCGCTTCCTTGGTGGCGCTGCCGTGGGAGACGACGGCCACCAGGTACCGCTTTCCGTCGACGGTGACCTGCCCGACGCTGTTGATGTCCCACAGCCCGGTGGTGCTGCGCGGCAGCCAGCCGTTCTTCAGCGCGGTGCCGCTGTCCCCGGCCGCGGACACGCCCCACGCCTGGTCGCTCTCCACCTTGCCCATGAGCTTCTGGACGTACGCCCGCGAGTCCTCGCTCAGCACGAGGCCGTCGCCGACCCCGAACACCTGCTTGAGCAGCGTCAGTTGATCAGCCGCGGTGGTCTGCGTCAGCCCCCAAAGACCGTCGTCGCCACCGCTGGTCCCGGTCAGCCCGAGCCGCTTGTTCGCGGCGTCGAGCCCGTCGGCCCCGCCCAGCTCGTTCCAGAGCGCGGTCGTCGCGGCGTTGTCGCTGCTCTCGATCATCGCGGCGGCGTACGTCCGCTCCTGGGCGGTCGGCGTCCGCCCCTCGTCCTGTGCCCGAAGCAGCAGCGCGGCGAGCACGTCGACCTTCACGATGCTCGCGGTGTCGTAGGTCCCGTCACCCGACGCGTACGAGGCGCCGGTCCCGCCCGTCTCGTCGTACACGGCCACGGACACCTCGCCGTCGTGCCCCTGCACCGCCGCCTTCACGGCCTCGGCCAGCTCTGCGTCCTTGTCCACGGTCGTGGAGCTCCTCTCGGTGGCCGCGGCGTGCGAGACCAGGGCGGTCACGTCGTGCGGGCGCGCCTGCGCCCAGACCGTAGTGCCGGCGGCAGCGGTGACGAGGACGGCGGCGGTCGCGGCGGCACGGCGTCTCTTGGTTCGGCGGGGCATGCCGCGATGCTCGGCCGCCCCGCTGTGCGGACCCTGAGCCGCGTCTCAGGGTCCGCTGAGAATGGGGGCGCACCCGCTCGGTAGGCTCGGTGAACGTGGCGAACAAGAACATTCCCGACTCCGGCTTCTCCGACGACGACGGTACGGCGGACCCGCGCCTGACCGAGGCCCTGGCCGCGTGGTCGCGGGACCGCACGGCGCACGGCCCGGTCCTGGCCGCGCTCAAGGGCACCCGGCTGCTCGTCCCGGTGGTCGCCGTGCTCGGCGAGGTCGAGGAGGACGAGAACGGACTGCGCCGCGAGAAGACCAGCGACATGGCGGTCCCGACCCTGAAGGCCGCGGGCCGCAAGGCGCTCCCCGCCTTCACCTCGATCGCGTCGCTCGCCCTGTGGGACCCGGAGGCCCGCCCGGTCGCCGTCCCGCTGCACCAGGCGCTCCAGGCCGCCGCCCACGAGAAGGCCGACACCGTCGTCCTCGACGTCGCGGGCCCCGTCCCGTACGAGCTGTCGGGTCCGGCCCTGTACGCCGTCGCGGAGGGCCGCACCGAGGCGGACCCGCTCGCCGACCCGGCCGTCCAGGAGGCCGCGCGCGCCGCGGTCGCCGCCGAGCCGTCCGTGGCCCGCGCCTACCTGGGCCCCGGCGAGTCGGACGGCACGCTCGCCCTGGTCGTCGACACCGGCGCCGACGTCCAGACCACGGCCCGGGCCGTCGCCACCCGCATCGCCGCCGACGAAACACTGAGGGCCCGCCTGGTGCGCGGCCTCGACCTGGCACTCCTGCCGGTCGAGGCGACGCCGCCGGGCGAGCCCCTCTACGTACGTCAGTGATGTCGGCTACGTACGTAGTACGTAGCGGTGTGCTGCTCAGCCGTACACGGGCCCCGTGTACTTCTCGCCGGGGCCCTTGCCCGGCTCGTCCGGCACGACGGACGCCTCGCGGAACGCGAGCTGCAGCGACTTCAGGCCGTCCTTCAGGGGAGCGGCGTGGAAGGAGCTGATCTCCGTCGCGCTGCCGTCGAGCAGGCCCGCCAGGGCGTGGATCAGCTTGCGCGCCTCGTCGAGGTCCTTGTGGGCGTCGCCCTCCTCGGTGAGGCCGAGCTTCACCGCGGCGGCGCTCATCAGGTTCACCGCGACCGTCACGATGACTTCTACGGCGGGCACCTCGGCGATGTCGCGGGTCAGCGCGTCGTAGTCGGGGTTGTCGGTTGCGGGGGTCGCGTCACTCATGGGCCCCACGATATGTCGCGCGCACTCGATTGGGCGCACCCCCCAAACCCTGCTAACCTTGTGTAACGACCGGCCGGACGCACGTCCTCTTGGACAGGTGACCGGCCCACAAGTGGAGGCTCCGATCTCCCACCTGACCGCCCGACCAGGGCGGTGGGTCACCGGTCAGACGGTCCCCGTCGTTCCGTACGGACGACGGAACCGTCCGAGATTGCGCCCCGCGGTTCACCGTGGCGGTGCTCCGGTAATTCTTGGAGCCCTGCCTGTGTACCGTCCGGGGCATTTTTTGTGTGTCGGCGCGGTTGGTACATACGTCACAAACGTACGCGGCGGTCCGCCAGGCCGTCGTGTGGTGCTACCGAGGAGGATCCATCAGCGCCGAGCCCCGCATCAACGACCGGATTCGCGTTCCCGAAGTGCGACTTGTCGGTCCCAGCGGCGAGCAGGTCGGGATTGTTCCGCTTGCCAAGGCCCTTGAGCTTGCTCAGGAGTACGACCTCGACCTGGTCGAGGTGGCGGCGAACGCCCGTCCGCCCGTATGCAAGCTCATGGACTACGGGAAGTTCAAGTACGAGTCGGCCATGAAGGCCCGTGAGGCGCGCAAGAACCAGGCGCACACGGTCATCAAGGAGATGAAGCTCCGGCCGAAGATCGACCCGCACGACTATGACACCAAGAAGGGTCACGTCGTCCGGTTCCTCAAGCAGGGCGACAAGGTCAAGATCACGATCATGTTCCGTGGTCGCGAGCAGTCCCGGCCGGAGCTCGGCTTCCGACTGCTGCAGCGTCTCGCGAACGACGTCCAGGACCTCGGGTTCATCGAGTCGAACCCGAAGCAGGACGGCCGAAACATGATCATGGTCCTCGGTCCGCACAAGAAGAAGACCGAGGCGATGGCGGAGGCCCGCGAGGCTCAGGCCGCTCGCAAGGCCGACGCGAAGGCCAACCCCGGCAAGTCGCAGAACGTTGCCGAGGACCAGGCCGACGAGGACGTCGCCGAGACCCCCGCCGAGGCTCCGGCCGAGGCATGATCCGTGCGGCGCACAGCCCGTGCGCCACGGATACCAACTGACACAACTGACGTTCCATCACGGCCGGTTCGAGCCACGCACGGACCGGCCCGGGAACGCCACTGACGAGGAGAGAACGGCGCCATGCCGAAGAACAAGTCGCACAGCGGTGCCAGCAAGCGCTTCAAGGTCACCGGCTCCGGCAAGGTGCTCCGTGAGCGCGCCGGCAAGCGCCACCTGCTCGAGCACAAGTCGTCCCGCGTGACGCGTCGCCTCACCGGCAACGCCGAGATGGCCCCGGGCGACGCCGCGAAGATCAAGAAGCTTCTCGGCAAGTGATGTACGGGCGCAGCAGCGCCCTGTACGTCGGCTAGACCGGGACCCAATCGAATTCGGGTCGGGTGAAGACAACCCCGGCCCCGCTACAAGGAGTTAACAGTGGCACGCGTCAAGCGCGCGGTGAACGCGCACAAGAAGCGTCGGGCGATCCTCGAGCAGGCCAGCGGCTACCGCGGTCAGCGTTCGCGCCTGTACCGCAAGGCGAAGGAGCAGGTCACCCACTCCCTCGTCTACAACTACAACGACCGCAAGAAGCGCAAGGGCGACTTCCGTCAGCTGTGGATCCAGCGCATCAACGCCGCTGCCCGCCAGAACGGCATGACGTACAACCGCCTCATCCAGGGTCTGAAGGCCGCCAACATCGAGGTGGACCGCAAGATGCTGGCCGAGCTGGCCGTGAACGACATCAACGCGTTCGCCGCCCTCGTCGAGGTTGCGCAGAAGGCGCTTCCGGCCGACGTGAACGCGCCCAAGGCTGCGTGAACGCTCCGCTGAGCCGCATGTGACGTGGGACCCGCAAGCCGGTTGGCTTGCGGGTCCCACGTTGTTCGGGCCCCGTCACCGCATGCCGCACCGCACGGGGCTCCGCCCCGGACCCCGCGCCTCAATCGCCGGCGGGGCTTGAACTGCCCACCCTTTCCGAAAGTTAGGCGCATGGTCGCAACGCCCGAGTTGATCTCCCCCAAGTCGCCCCGCGTGGTCGCCGCGCGGCGGCTGGCCAAGCGGAACTTCCGGGGGAAGGAGCGGCTGTTCCTCGCCGAGGGGCCGCAGGCCGTGCGGGAGGCCGCCGCGCACGGGGGGCTCGTCGAGATGTTCGCGACCGTCGACGCAGCGGAGCGCTACGCCGACATCGTCGGTGAGGCCAGGGACGCGGGCGCCCGGGTGCACCTCGCCGAGGAGGGCGTCATCGGGGAGATCTCGACCACCGTCACCCCGCAGGGGCTCGTCGGTGTGTGCCGGTTCCTGGACACCCCGTTCGAGGAGATCCTCGCCGCGCGGCCCAAGCTCGTCGCCGTCCTCGCGCACGTGCGCGACCCCGGGAACGCCGGGACCGTGCTGCGGTGCGCCGACGCCGCGGGCGCCGAGGCCGTCGTGCTGACCGACGCCTCCGTGGATCTGTACAACCCGAAGGCCGTACGGGCCTCCGTCGGTTCGCTGTTCCACCTGCCCGTCGCCGTCGGCGTACCCGTCGAGGAGGCCGTCGCCGGGCTCAAGGAGGCGGGGGTCCGGATCGTCGCCGCCGACGGGGCGGGGGACGACGACCTCGACGCCGAGCTGGACCAGGGGACCATGGGCGCCGCCACCGCGTGGGTGTTCGGCAACGAGGCGTGGGGGCTGCCGGAGGAGACCCGCGCGCTCGCCGACGCCGTCGTGCGCGTGCCCATCCACGGCAAGGCCGAGAGCCTCAACCTCGCGACGGCGGCCGCCGTGTGCCTGTACGCCTCCGCGCGTGCGCAGCGTGCCCCCGGAGGGTGCCGCTCCGTCACTCCCGGCTAGTAGGGTGACTCTTCCGGATCGACCGCCGGGAGGGGGAGCGCGGCAGATGGGCGTCGTCAATGGCAGCGGCTCGCGCGGCCTGACCGGATCCGACGTGTCCGGTCCGGACGGGCTCGCGGCGCTCGGCGTGCACCCCGACGACCTGCCCGACGGCCTCGTCGTCGCGGACGAGCACGGCCGCGTCATCTGCTTCAACGCCGCCGCGCAGCGCATCACCGCGGTTCGCGCGGACACCGCCCTGGACGCACCGCTGGAGCGCGTCCTGCCGTTAGAGGACCTCGAGGGGCGCCGCTGGTGGCAGCTCACCGACCCGTACGGCGGGCTCGCGACCCGGGTCGGGCAGCCGGAGCGGAACCTGCTGCTGCCGGGCGGCCGGGAGGTCCTGGTCACCGCGCGTTACGTGCGCGTCCGGCCGACCGGGCCCGTGCGCCGCGTCGTCGTGTCGCTGCGGGACACCGAGGCCCGGCGGCGCACCGAGCGCAGCCACGCGGAGCTGATCGCCACCGTCGCCCACGAGCTGCGCTCCCCGCTGACCTCGGTCAAGGGCTTCACCGCGACGCTGCTCGCCAAGTGGGAGCGGTTCACGGACGAGCAGAAGCGGCTGATGCTGGAGACGGTCGACGCCGACGCGAACCGGGTGACCCGGCTGATCGCGGAGCTGCTCGACATCTCGCGCATCGACTCCGGCCGGCTCGAACTGCGGCGCCAGCCCGTCGACATCGCGGCCGCCGTCTCCCGGCACATCCAGGCGCACGTCGCCTCGGGCCGGGCGGCCGACCGGTTCCTGCTGCGCGTCAAGCATCCGCTGCCCGACCCGTGGGCCGATCCGGACAAGGTCGACCAGGTGCTGAGCAACTTGCTGGAAAACGCCGTGCGCCACGGTGAGGGAACCGTCACCATTGACGTAGAGCCCACCACGCCCACCGGCACATCGGTCACCGTGTCCGACGAGGGCCCCGGCATCCCGGAGGAGTCCATGAACCGCGTCTTCACCCGCTTCTGGCGGGGCAGCAAGCGCGGCGGGACGGGCCTCGGGCTCTACATCGTCAAGGGCATCGTGGAGGCCCACGGCGGGACGATCACCGTCGGCCGGGCGCCCGGCGGCGGCGCCGAGTTTCGATTTACGTTGCCCGTGGCGACGCCGGCGTATCTCACCAGCTGATCCCCAGCGGACGAGCGCAGGCACCACGGGCGGAACACCCACCCCACCCCCGTTAGACTCGTCCTTTGGCACGTTTGCGTCCCCGCCACTCGACGGCCGTCGAACGCGTCTGCGGGACCATCAGCCACGCCAATCGGAAGCACGGGAAGAGATGTCGGCACCGAACAAGTCGTACGACCCTGTCGAGGTCGAGGCACTGAAACCGGAAGAGATCGAGCGCGTGCAGGGGGAGGCGCTCGCCGCCTTCGCCGCCGCGGACTCGCTCGAGGCGCTTCAGGAGGCCAAGGTCGCGCACACCGGCGGCACGTCGCCGCTGGCGCTCGCCAACCGCGAGATCGGCGCGCTGCCGCCGCAGGCCAAGGCCACCGCGGGCAAGCTCGTGGGCCAGGCCCGCGCCGCCGTCGGCCGGGGCCTCGCCGCCCGCCAGGCCGAGCTGGAGGCCGAGCGCGATGCGCGCGTCCTGGTCGAGGAGGCCGTGGACGTCACGCTGCCCTACGACCGCGCGCAGGCCGGCGCCCGGCACCCGCTGACCACGCTCTCCGAGCGCATCGAGGACGTCTTCGTGGCCATGGGCTACGAGGTCGCCGAGGGCCCGGAGATCGAGGCCGAGTGGTTCAACTTCGACGCGCTGAACATCGGCCCGGACCACCCCGCCCGCGGCACCCAGGACACCTTCTTCGTCCAGGGCGCCGAGGAGGCACGGGGTGAGGACGAGGCCGGTCTCGTGCTGCGCACGCACACCTCTCCCGTGCAGATCCGCTCGATGCTGGACCGCGAGCCGCCGGTCTACGTGATCTGCCCCGGCCGCGTGTACCGCTCCGACGAGCTGGACGCCACGCACACCCCCGTCTTCAACCAGGTCGAGCTGCTCGCCATCGACGAGGGCCTGACGATGGCGGACCTCAAGGGCACCCTCGACCACATGGTCCAGGCGCTCTTCGGCCAGGGCATGAAGACGCGGCTGCGCCCGAACTTCTTCCCGTTCACCGAGCCGTCCGCCGAGATGGACATGGTCTGCTACGTGTGCCGCGGCGAGTCCGTCGGCAACCCGGACCGCCCCTGCCGCACCTGCTCCTCCGAGGGCTGGATCGAGCTGGGCGGCTGCGGCATGGTCAACCCGAAGGTGCTCGTCGCCTGCGGTGTGGACCCCGAGAAGTACAGCGGATTCGCCTTCGGGTTCGGCATCGAACGGATGCTGATGTTCCGCCACAACGTCGAAGACATGCGAGACATGGTCGAGGGTGACGTGCGCTTCACCCGACCGTTCGGGATGGAGATCTGATGCGTATCCCGCTTTCCTGGCTGCGGGAGTACGTCGACCTCCCCGCCTCCGAGACCGGCCGCGACGTGCAGGCCAAGCTCGTGTCCGCCGGCCTCGAGGTCGAGACGGTCGAGCAGCTCGGCGCAGGCCTCAAGGGCCCCCTCGTCGTCGGTCAGGTCAAGACCATCGAGGAGCTGGAGGGCTTCAAGAAGCCGATCCGCTTCTGCACGGTCGACGTCGGTCAGGCCAACGGCACCGGTGAGCCGCAGGAGATCGTCTGCGGCGCCCGGAACTTCGCCGTCGGCGACAAGGTCGTCGTGGTCCTGCCGGGCGCCGTGCTGCCCGGCGACTTCGCGATCGCCGCGCGCAAGACGTACGGCAAGACGTCGCACGGCATGATCTGCTCCGGCGACGAGCTGGGCATGGGCGACGACGGCAGCGGCGGCATCATCGTGCTGCCGCCCGAGCACGAGGTCGGCACCGACGCCATCGAGCTGCTCGAACTGGTCGACGAGGTCCTCGACATCGCCGTCACCGCCAACCGCGGCGACTGCCTGTCCATCCGCGGCGTCGCCCGCGAGGCCGCCATCGCCTACGGCCTGCCGCTGCGCGACCCGGCCCTCCTCGACGTCCCGACGCCGAACGCCGACGGCTACCCGGTGCAGATCACCGACCGCCTCGGCTGCGACCGCTTCACCGCGCGCACCGTCGGCGGCCTGGCCCCCGAGGCCCGCTCCCCGATCTGGCTGCAGCGCCGCCTGCAGAAGGTCGGCATGCGCCCGATCTCGCTCGCCGTCGACGTCACGAACTACGTGATGATGGAGCTCGGCCAGCCGCTGCACGCCTACGACCGCTCCCTCGTGCAGGGCGCGATCGGCGTGCGCCGCGCCGAGCAGGGCGAGCAGCTCACCACCCTCGACGGCACCAAGCGCAAGCTCGACGCCGAGGACCTGGTCATCACCGACGAGCGCGGCCCCATCGGCCTCGCCGGCGTGATGGGCGGCGCCAACACGGAGATCGCCGACCACGCGGAGGACGCCGGCACCACCGACGTCGTCATCGAGGCCGCGCACTTCGACGCCGTCTCCATCGCCCGCACCGCCCGCCGCCACAAGCTGTCCTCCGAGGCGTCCAAGCGCTTCGAGCGCGGCGTGGACCCGCAGGCCGCGTCGGCCGCCGCCCAGCGCGCCGTCGACCTCCTCGGGCTGCTCGCGGGCGGCCGCGCCGAGCCCGGTGTCACCGAGGTCGTCGCCCCGTCCGGGCCGCACACCATCACGATCCCGGCCGACCACCCCGACAAGGTGGCGGGCGTGGCCTACGGCCGCGAGACCGTGGTGCGGCGCCTCCAGCAGGTCGGCTGCGACGTGTACGGGCAGGACGCCCTGACGGTCACCGTGCCGTCCTGGCGCCCCGACCTCGCGGACCCGAACGACCTGGCCGAAGAGGTCATCCGCCTGGAGGGCTACGAGAACCTGCCCTCCACGCTGCCGAAGCCCCCGGCGGGCCGCGGCCTCACCGCGCGCCAGCGCCTGCACCGCCGCGCCGGCCGCGCGCTGGCCGGTGCCGGGTACGTCGAGGCGCTCAACTACCCGTTCCTGAGCGAGGGCGTCTTCGACCAGCTCGGCCTGGAGGCGGACGACGCCCGCCGCAAGGTCGTCAAGCTGATCAACCCGCTCAACGACGAGGAGCCCGCGCTCCGCACGACGCTGCTGCCGGGCCTGCTGAACGCCCTGCGCCGCAACGACGGCCGCGGCAGCCACGACCTGGCGCTCTTCGAGACCGGCCTGGTGTTCCGGCCGACCGGCGAGGAGACCGCCCCGGTCCGCCTCCCCGTCGACCGCCGCCCGACCGCCGAGGAGATCGCCGGTCTGAACGCCGCGCTGCCCGCGCAGCCGCGCCGTGCCGCCGTCGTCCTCGCGGGCGCCCGCGAGCAGGCCGGCTGGTGGGGCAAGGGCCGCCCGGCCGACTGGGCCGACGCCGTCGAGGCCGCGCGCACCCTCGCCCGCGAGGCGCACGTGGAGCTCACGGTCCGCGCCGACCGGCACGAGCCGTGGCACCCCGGCCGCTGCGCCGCCCTGTACGCGGGCGACCAGCTGATCGGCCACGCCGGTGAGCTGCACCCCCGCGTCGTCAAGGCGCTGAGCCTGCCCGAGCGCACCTGCGCGATGGAGCTCGACCTCGACCTCCTGGAGCAGGCCGGCAGCGGCATCGTCGAGGCGCCGCGGATCTCCACGTTCCCCGTCGCCACGCAGGACGTCGCGCTGGTCGTCGACAAGTCGGTCCCGGCCGCCGAGGTCGAGCAGGCGCTGCGCGAGGGCGCCGGTGAACTCCTCGAGTCCATCCGCCTGTTCGACGTGTACGAGAACGCGGAGCAGCTCGGGGACGACAAGAAGTCGCTCGCCTACGCCCTGGGCTTCCGGGCCGGCGACCGCACGCTGAAGGCCGACGAGGCCTCGGCCGCACGCGACGCCGCGGTGGCGCTGGCCGCCGAGCGCACGGGCGCGGTGCTGCGCGGCGCGTAGCACGCCGGCGCGCGACAGCGCGCGCAGCCGCAGTTGAGGGGTGCATCCGGGAGACCGGGTGCACCCCTCACTCATTCGGGTGAGGATTCTCGATGCCCCTGCCCCGAACGGGCAGGCGGTCGACAGAATCATTGCGGCCGCCGGGCCGACCGGCGAGCGCGCTGCAGTGGGCCTTAGGGAGCCGTCGGCATGATCCGTATCAAGACCAAGGCGCCCACCGGACTCGAACCACGGCGCGCCCGGCGCACGTTGATGCTGGGCCTGCCGACCGTGTGGGGCGCGGTCGCCATGACGTACAAGTTCGTCTGCCCGCTCGCCCAGCTGGACGGTGTGGGTGCGCGGATCGCGACCAGCGCGGTCTTCTTCGCCGTCGGCACCGGGCTCATATTGCGCGTACGCCACAGCCTGCTGCGCGAGTTGAGCGAGGCGCGGGCCGTCGCCGACGCCGCGCAGTCCGCGCTGCTGCGCCCGCTGCCGTCCCGGCTCGACGGGCTCGCGCTCGCCGCGGGACAGCTCTCCGCCGACCGCGGCGCCAGCATCGGCGGCGACCTGTACGACGTCGTCGCCACCGACCACGGCGTCCGCGTGGTCATGGGCGACGTACGAGGGCACGGGATCGCGGCGCTCGGCACCGTCGGAGCCGTCCTCGGCAGCTTTCGCGAGGCCGCGCACGACGAGGACGAACTCGGGGCGCTGCTGCGGCGGCTGGAGCGCGCGCACGCCCGCTATCTGCGCCAGCGCGCCCCCGACGAGCATCCCTCCGCGGGCGGAGGGGAGCCGGAGAACCCGCTCGCCGAGGAGTTCGTGACGGTGCTGCTCCTGGAGATCCGGCGGGACGGCGCGGTGCACGCGCTCAACTGCGGACACCCGTGGCCGTATCTGCTGCGCCCCGGCGCCGTGCGCAGTGTGGAGCCGATGAGCGGAGGCGACCCGATGCCGCCGCTCGGGCCCTTCCCGCTGCCCGCCGAGCTGCCGCCCGTGCGCTGCGGGCGGATCAGGCCCGGTGAGGGGCTCCTGCTGCACACCGACGGCCTGGAGGACGCCCGCGATCCGCGCGGCCGGTTCTTCCCGCTGCGGTCCGCGCTCGACGCGGCCGTCTGCCGCGGGCCCGTCATTCCGCAGGCCGTCATCCACGCCGTCTACAGCCGGCTCCTGTGCCACGTCGGCGGCCGGCTCGGTGACGACGCGGCGCTGCTCGTGCTGCGCAACGACCGGAGCAGGGTGCCCGCCCAGCACACCGGTCCCGTCGTGCGCACCGCCCACAAGGTGCGTTGAACTCCCGGCCGTTCACGACCTACGAGGCCGGGGACCGCGTCGTCCGCCCGTCGCGGAGTGTGTCGGGCAGGCGAGCGGGCGGACGACGCGGGTTCGGGCCGCCGCGCTGTACGAGGGGGAGCCGACGGCCCGGCCGGCCTCTTGCGAGGCAGTTCAGTCAACCGGGTCCCAAACAGCCACAACAGAGCGCACACGCCACGGAGTTGGGCATTCCGATCACACCCCGTGTGAACGCCGCTCGACTAGGCTGGCGGCACCGAGCCAATGGAGGCTCCCGATGCAGCCCAACACTCTGCTCGACGCGATTCTCGACGAGGCCGGGATCTCCCACGCGGGACTCGCGGCCCATGTGAACCAGGAGGGCAAGGCCCGTGGCCTCGCCCTCCGCTACGAACACACCGCGGTCGCCCGCTGGCTGAAGGGCCAGCGGCCGCGCGGCCAGGTGCCCGACCTGATCTGCGAGGTCCTCGCGGCGCGGCTGCAGCGGCACGTCACCCTCGACGACATCGGCCTGGGCGTCTCCTGCGAGCCCGCCGCCGCGCACGCGACCACGCTCTCCGGATTCGTGGAGCGGGCCACCGCCCTGTGGCGCTCCGACCAGCAGCAGCGCCGGCACATCCTGGACGCGCCCGCCGTCACCGGCACCCCGGCCGTGATGCCGGTGTGGGAGTGGGAGAACCCGCCGGAGGACAACGACGTCTCGCGCGGCGGCCGGCATCCGGTCAGCGTCGCCGACCTGGAGATGATGCGCTCGGCGCGCGCGCACTACGAGCAGATGTACCGCAAGGCGGGCGGCATCGCGACGCGCAGCCGCATCGTCGGCTTCCTCAACACCGAGGCGGCGCCGCTGCTTCGCGGCAGCTACACCGACGACACCGGGCGTCAACTGCACCGGGCCACGGGCGGGTTGGTGGCCATCGCGGGCATCTGCGCGTACGACTCGGACGCGCACGGGCTCGCGCAGCGCTATTTCCACCAGGCGCTGCGGCTCGCGAAGGCCAGCGGCGACAGGGGGCTCGGGGCGTACGTCATCGCGCTGCTCGTCAACCAGTCGCTGCACATGCGCGACCACCGGCAGGCCGTTGCCTTCGCGGAGGCCGCGCTGCGGGCCGCGGGCCGGCACATCTCGCCCGCGCTCGCCTCCGATCTGTACGCGATGCAGGCGAAGGCGTACGCGCACCTCGGCGACGGGACGAGCGCCCTGGAGTGCATCCGCCGTGCCGAGTCCGCCGCCGATCGCATCCGGCGCGGGCACGAGCCGGACGAGACGGGTTACGTGCAGCCCGGATTCGTCAACGTACAGGTGGCGGAGGCCCTGTTGAGCCTCGGGGACTACGCCGCCGCCAAGGAGCACGCGCAGGAGGCGGTGCACACTCCGGCGCACGATCGGGGGCGTGTGCACCGACTCGCCGTGCTGAGCCAGATCCAGCTCAGACAGGGGAACGCGGAACAGGCCGTGGCCACCGCCGTGGAAATGGCCGAGACCGCTCGGGGCATGGAGTCGCAGCGCCTGCGCGACAGACTCCGGGCCGTCCGCGAACATCTCGTGCGCAGCGGCTGCGCAGGTACGGCCGAGGCCGCCGAACTCATCGACGGAGCGCTGCGCGTGCCGCTGTGAGCCTTTACGCGGGGAGCCCGCGAACGCCACTGCTGCGATATTGCCATCAACTCGGCGGAAGGTGGCAGAACCGTGCAGTGGACGAAACAGAACGAACAAACTGTGTATGCAAACCGATGGTTCAGCGTCAACCTGGCAGACGTCGCTCTGCCGGACGGCCGGCACCTCGACCACTTCGTGATACGGCTGCGGCCCGTGGCCGTCGCCACGATCGTCAACGAGGCGCACGAAGTGCTCCTGCTGTGGCGGCACCGCTTCATCACCGACAGCTGGGGCTGGGAACTCGCCGCGGGTGTCGTCGAGGACGGGGAGGACATCGCGTACGCGGCGGCAAGGGAATTGGAGGAGGAGACCGGCTGGCGGCCGGGACCGCTGCGGCACCTGATGAGCGTCGAACCGTCCAACGGCCTCACGGACGCCCGGCACCACATCTACTGGACCGACGAGGGAACGTACATCGGCCACCCCCAGGACGACTTCGAGTCGGACCGCAGGGAATGGGTCCCGCTCAAACTCGTCCCCGACATGATCGCTCGCGGAGAGGTCCCGGCCGCCAACATGGCGGCCGCACTACTTCTCCTGCACCACCAAAGCCTCGGCTAGCGCCCTTCGGGGGCTAATGACCGAGGGCCTGCCACACCGCGATGGCCAATGCGCCGACCGAGGTCAGCGCGGCCACCGTGGGCAGCGGCCAGCGGGTGTTCTCGAGCGCGCTGAGCCGGGTGCTGAGATCGTCCTGATCCTTGGCGGTCTGGTCGTCGCGGTGTGTGTGCAGGGCCAGTTGACCGTCGATGCGGGCCAGTTGGACCTCGAAGACCCGTCGTAACTCTGCGAGTTCTTCGGGGACCACGGGATTATCCGGGTCGGTCGTCACGAGTTGGCTCCTTTCTCGATCGTGACATCAGTCGTGTCGTCACTGATGTACGCACCGGAAGTCAACTCGCCTGGTGGACGCGGCGGGAGCGTGTGCGAACGGCATATGCGGGTCAGTCGCGCACTCCCCGTGCGAACGCAGTGGGCCCGGTGCTCCGAAGAACACCGGGCCCACTCGGGCGCTACGCAGCGTGGTCAGGCGTAGGTGTAGAACCCCGAGCCGCTCTTGCGGCCGAGCCGGCCCGCGTCGACCATCCGCTGCAGCAGCGGGGGAGCGGCGTACAGCGGCTCCTTGTACTCGTCGTACATCGAGTCCGCGATGGAGACGATGGTGTCGAGGCCGATCAGGTCGGAGAGCTTCAGCGGGCCCATCGGGTGGGCGCAGCCCAGCTCCATGCCGTTGTCGATGTCCTCGCGGCTCGCGATGCCCGACTCGAACATCCGGATCGAGGAGAGCAGGTACGGCACGAGCAGCGCGTTCACCACGAAGCCCGAGCGGTCCTGGGCGCGGATCGCGTGCTTGCCGAGGATCTTCTCCACCATGGCCTGGGCGCGGCTGATCGTGCCCTCGGACGTGGTGAGCGCCGGGATCAGCTCGACGAGCTTCTGCACCGGCGCCGGGTTGAAGAAGTGGATGCCGACCACGTGGTCCGGGCGGGACGTCGCCACGGCCAGCTTCACCAGCGGGATGGAGGAGGTGTTCGACGCGAGGATCGCGTCGGACCGGGTCACGACCTGGTCGAGGACCTGGAAGATCTCCGTCTTCACCTGCTCGTTCTCGACGACCGCCTCGATGACGAGGTCGCGGTCGGAGAACTCGCCGAGGTCCGTGGTGAAGGTGAGGCGCTCCTGCGTCTCGGCCAGCTCCTCCTCGGTGATCTTGCCGCGCGAGGCTGCCTTGGAGAGGGAGCTGAGCAGCCGCGTGCGCCCGTACTCCAGGGCCTCGCCGGTGGTCTCCGCCACCTTCACGTCGAGTCCCGCACGGGCGCAGACCTCCGCGATTCCGGCGCCCATCTGGCCGCAGCCCACCACGCCGACGCGTTGGATGTCACTCAAGGGGTCCGTCACCTCGTGCCTTTCGCTCTTCTTCCGGAGACCATGACCGCCAGAGGCACAGTGTCTCTCCGGGGGCTTCCGGATCCGCACGTTACCCCGTAGACATGAGTGGGGTGGAGCCCGGGTTAACGGCTGTTCATGCGGGCTCCACGGTGTCACAGGAGGTTGGGGGGAACCTATGGGACGTATTTCACGTATTTCGCGGCGCGGTTTCACGCTCGGGGCGGCCCTCGCGCTGACCACCCTGGCGGCGTCGGACGCCGTCGCCTCGGTGCCGGTGCGGCGGGAGCTGCGGGGCATGTGGCTGGCCACGGTGGCGAACCGGGACTGGCCCTCGCGGGCGGGGCTGAGCGCCGCCGAGCAGCGCGCCGAGCTGATCGCGCACCTGGACACGGCCGTCCGCCGCCGGCTCAACGCCGTGATCTTCCAGATCCGGCCGACCGCCGACGCCCTGTGGCCGTCCGAGTACGAGCCGTGGTCCGCCGTCCTCACCGGAACGCAGGGGCAGGACCCCGGCTGGGACCCGCTGGGCACGGCCGTCGCCGAGGCGCACGCGCGCGGCCTGGAGCTGCACGCCTGGTGCAACCCCTACCGGATCGCCAACCACACCGACCAGGGCCGGCTGATCCCCACCCACCCGGCGCGGCTGCACCCCGAGTGGGTCGTCACCTACGGCGGCAAGCTCTACTACAACCCCGGCCTCCCGGAGGTCCGCCGGTTCGTGGTGGACGCGATGCTGGACGCGGTCGAGAAGTACCCCGTCGACGCCGTGCACTTCGACGACTACTTCTACCCGTATCCCGTCGCGGGCCAGACCTTCGACGACGACGCGGCCTACGCCGAGTACGGCGACGGCTTCCCGGACCGGGCGGCCTGGCGGCGCGACAACATCGACCGGCTGATCCGGGAGATGGCGGCGCGGATCAAGAAGACGAGACCCAGGACCCGGTTCGGCATCAGCCCCTTCGGCGTGTGGCGCAACAAGGCGACCGACCCGCAGGGCTCCGACACGACGGCAGGGGTGCAGACGTACGACGACCTGCACGCGGACACCCGCAAGTGGGTGCGGGAGCGGTGGATCGACTACGTCTGCCCGCAGGTGTACTGGAACATCGGCTTCGCGGCGGCCGACTACGCGAAGCTCGTGCCGTGGTGGGCCAAGGTCGTACGGGGCACGGGCGTGCGCCTCTACATCGGCGAGGCGCTCTACAAGGCGGGCGATCCGGCGCAGCCCACCGCCTGGCAGGACCCCGCCGAGCTGTCCCGGCACCTCACGTTCGCGGAGCAATTCCCCGAGGTGCGCGGGCACGTCTTCTTCTCGGCCAAGGAGGTCGGGCAGGACCGGAACGGGGCGATGGCCCGCGTGGTGGCGGACCACTACAGCTGACCGGCCGGGTCAGGGTTTCCTCGTGGCCGGGTGCCGGACCACCGCGTCCGGGCCCGGCGACATGATCGCCTCGTGGCCGTCCTCGAACCGCACACGGAAGGGCGGATCGCCGTCCGCGCCGAGCACTTCGATGATCTGTGCGAGGCGGTCGTGCTGCCCGACGATCCGGCCGTGCACCAGGAGCTGGTCGCCTACGGTTGCGCGCATCAGGAGTGACCTCCTCGACGGCTGTACGTACCGTGCAATTGCGGCAAGTGTACGGCGGTACGCGGGGCTTGGGACCCTCCTCAGCCACGCGCGCGCTGGGTGGCCGCGATGCACAGCAGGACCGCCACCGCGGTGAGCGGCGCCGCGACCGGCAGCGCCTCGCCGAGCAGGGCGACCGACCACACGAGGGTCAACAGCGGCTGGGCGAGCTGGAGTTGGCTCGCCTTCGGGATGCCGATCAGCGCCATGCCCTTGTACCAGACGACCAGGCCGAGGAACTGCGAGCCGACCGCCACCCACAGCAGCCCGGCCACGGCGTGCCCGGTCAGGTGCACGGGCTCGTACGGCAGGGAGATCGCGGCGCCCGCCACGGCGAGGGGCAGGCACAGTACGAGCGCCCACGCGATGACCTGCCAGCCCGGCAGCACGGACGCGAGCCGGCCGCCCTCGGTGTAGCCCGCCGCGCAGATCAGCAGCGCCCCGAACAGGTACAGGTCGGCGCGGGTGAGGGCGCCGCCGCTCTGCTGCACCGTGAACGCGATGACCGCGGCCGCGCCGACGCACGCGGCGATCCAGAACGTGCGCGAGGGGCGGGAGCCGGTGCGTATCGACGAGAGGACGGCCGTGGTCAGCGGCAGCAGGCCGACCACCACCGCGGAGTGCGCGGTCGTCGCCGTCTCCAGGGCGAGCGTGGTGAGCAGCGGGAAGCCGACGACCACTCCGGCAGCGACGACGGCGAGGCCGGCCCAGTGCCGCCGCTCGGGCACGCGCACGCGCAGGGCCAGCAGACAGGCACCCGCGACGAGCGCGGCCAGGACGCAGCGCACGCTGATCAGGGAGTAGGGGCCGAAGCCCTCGAGGCCCCAGGCGGTGGCGGGGAAGGTGAGCGAGAAGGACGTGACGCCGACGGCGGCGAGCAGCGTTCCGGCGAGCCTGCCCGGACGCTCCGGAGGCGCGAGCGGGGCGGCCGCGAGGTCCGGACGCTCGGGAGCCGCTGCCCGAACTGCTACCCGGTTCGACGCGATAGCGCTATTCTGTGCTCTCATGCAACACAGTAGCAGCGTGGCCGAACTGGCGAAACAGCTCAGATCCGAGCTGAACCGCTACTCGCCGGGTGAAAAGCTGCCGTCGAGCCGTTCCCTCGTCGACCGCTTCAAGGTGAGCCCGGTGACGGTCTCCCGCGCGCTCGCCCAGCTCACCGCCGAGGGCCTCGTCGTCACCCGCCCCGGAGCCGGCGCCTACCGGGCCGAGGAGCGGGCCTCGGCAGGGCCCGTCGGCGACACCTCCTGGCAGGAGCTCGCGCTGAGCGCCGACGCCGCGACGGAGGTCGTGCCGCGCGCGGTCGACGCGGCGGGCGTCCTGGTGACCCTCTCGCCGCCGCCTCCCGGTGTCATCGAGCTCAACACCGGCTATCTGCACCCGGTCCTTCAGCCCGGCGCCGCCATGTCCGCCGCCCTCGCGCGCGCCGGGCGACGCCCCGGCGCCTGGGCCAAACCGCCCGTCGACGGCCTTCCCGAACTGCGCGAGTGGTTCGCGCGCGGCATCGGCGGGGCGGTCTCCGCGTCCGACGTGCTGATCACGTTCGGCGGGCAGTCCGCGCTGACCACGGCGCTGCGCGCGCTCGCGCCGCCGGGCGCCCCCGTCCTCGTCGAATCGCCCACGTATCCCGGCATGCTGGCGATCGCGCGGGCGGCCGGGCTGCGGCCCGTGCCGGTGCCGGTGGACCGGGACGGTGTGCGCCCCGAACTCCTCGCGCAGGCCTTCAGGGCGACCGGCGCCAAGCTCTTCGTCTGCCAGCCGCTGTTCCAGAACCCGACGGGCGCGGTGCTCTCCGCCGACCGGCGCCCCGAGGTGCTGCGGATCGCGCGGGAGGCCGGGGCGTTCATCGTCGAGGACGACTTCGTGCGCCGACTCGTCCACGAGGACGCGGGACCGCTGCCGAGGCCGCTCGCGAGCGACGACCCGGACGGCGTGGTGGTGCACGTCTGCTCGCTCACCAAGGCGACGTCGCCGAGCCTGCGCATCGGCTGCCTCGCCGCCCGCGGCCCCGTCCTGGAGCGGCTGCGCGCGATCCAGGTCGTCGACCACCTCTTCGTGCCGCGCCCCCTCCAGGAAGCCACGCTCGAACTGGTCGGCTCCCCGGCCTGGCCGCGCCATCTGCGCACGCTGGCCGGGGAGTTGAGGTCCCGCCGCGACATCCTGGCGGCCGCGGTCACCACGGAACTGCCCGCGCTCGACCTCACCCACATCCCGGCGGGCGGCTACCACCTGTGGCTGCGGATGCCCGAGGGCAGCGACGAGGCGGCGCTGGTCGCGGGCGCCCTGCGTGCGGGCGTCGCCGTCGCCCCCGGCCGCCCGTACTTCTCGGCCGAACCCCCGGCACCGCACATCCGGCTGAGCTTCGTGGGCGTCGCGGCGACCGCGGAGATCACCGAGGGCGTACGCCGTCTGAAGGCGGCCTGCGCGGAGGTACTGGCCCCGAATTCGCTCGACGTGCCCGCGTCCGACCTGTGAGGATCCCCGTATGACCAGCTCCCTGCCCGACGGCTACGCGATATCGACCGACCCCGCCCGCATCGACGCGGGCCGCGTCCACACATGGCTGTCCGAGGACGCGTACTGGGCGCTCGACCGCCCGCGCGCCCGGCAGGACAAGGCGGTCGCCGGATCCCTCAACTTCGGTGTGTACGACACCGCTTCGGGCGAACAGGTCGCCTACGCGCGCGTGGTGACGGACGAGGCCGAGTTCGCCTGGCTCTGCGACGTCTACGTGGACCGTGCCGTGCGCGGCAAGGGCATCGGCAGGGCGATGGTGACGGCGGTCCGCGACCACCTGGAGACCCTGGGCATCCGCCGCATCCTGCTCGCCACCAAGGACGCGCACGGCGTCTACGAAGAGGTGGGCTTCAAGCCGCTCGAACACCCGGACCAGTGGATGGCCCTGTACTTCCGGTAGTCGCGCGTACGGCTACTCGGCGCGGCGGTAGTCCGTCGTCAGCAGCAGGTCCTTGGCGGGCCCCTTGACCCGCCACACGGTCCGCCACCGGTCCGCGTCGTACGCGGTGAACTCGCCCCGGTAGAGGTCGGCCGAGCACGGGTGGTCGGCGACGTGGTGCCCTGAGCGCAGGTCCAGGTCGTGGAAGAAGCGGCCGTCGGCGAAGTGCACGACGGCGGTGCCGGGGAGCTCCGGGGACGGCAGATAGCGGAGCGTGCGCTCGGCGGGCCGGGCGACGCCGTGCCACTCGAACGTCCCCGACTCGAAGTGCAGCAGCCCGTCCGCCTCGGCCGTGAAGCCGGTCGTCCCGGTGAACGTACCCGTCGCGTCCGCCGCGAGGTCCCGCACCGTCCGCTCGACCCGCCAGCGCCCCGCCAGGAACGCCAACACGTCGGAAACCGGCCAGACTTCGTCCGCCACGGACATCACTCCCGCTCACCTCTGCGCGAACCGTTGACGCGCGTACCGACGCTTTCTATCTTGCCGTTCGCAGTTTAGGACGCCGTACGGGATATCGAACAAACCGGGAGTGCGTATGACGACGTATGGACGACGCAGGCGCTGGAGATTCGGGCTCGGGGCCGCGGTGGGCTCCCTGCTGGTCGGCGCCGCCGTACTGCCGACGTCGGCGGCGGAGGCCGACGTCACCGACTACTCCGTCACCGTCGACCCGACCCGCTCGGGCGCGGCCATCGACGACACGATGTACGGCGTCTTCTTCGAGGACATCAACCGGGCCGCCGACGGCGGGCTCTACGCCGAACTCGTACAGAACCGGTCCTTCGAGTACTCGACCGCCGACAACAGCGCCTACACCCCGCTCACCGCGTGGAAGACCAGCGGCACCGCAAAGGTCGTGGACGACGACGGCAGGCTGAACGCCCGCAACCGGAACTACCTCTCCCTGGCCGCCGGCGCGAGCGCCACCAACTCCGGCTACGGGACCGGCTACACCCTCAAGAAGGGCGCCACCTACGACTTCTCCCTCTGGGCGCGCGGCGACTCCGAGCTGACCGTGACCCTCGGCGACGCCGACGGCGCCCTCGCCGCGCCCCGCAAGATCCGGGCGCGCGGCGGCTGGGCCCAGTACAGGGCGACGTTCACCCCGCGGCAGGACACCACCACGGGCCGCCTCGCCGTCGCCTCCACGAAGGACGCCGCGCTCGACATGGTGTCGCTGTTCCCGCGCGACACCTACAAGGGTCACAAGAACGGCCTGCGCAAGGACCTGGCGCAGAAGGTCGCCGACCTGAAGCCCGGCTTCGTCCGCTTCCCCGGCGGCTGCCTGGTGAACACCGGCTCCATGAAGGGGTACGACGAGGCCTCCGGCTACGAGCGCAAGCGCGCATACCAGTGGAAGGACACGGTCGGGCCGGTCGAGCAGCGCGCCACCAACGCCAACTTCTGGGGCTACAACCAGAGTTACGGCCTCGGCTACTACGAGTACTTCCAGTTCTCCGAGGACATCGGCGCGATGCCGCTGCCCGTCGTCCCCGCCCTCGTCACCGGCTGCGGCCAGAACAGGGCCACCGACGACGACGCGCTCCTGAAGCGGCACATCCAGGACACCCTCGACCTCATCGAGTTCGCCAACGGCCCGACGAGCAGCAAGTGGGGCAAGCTCCGCGCGGACATGGGCCACCCGAAGCCCTTCCACCTCACGCACCTCGCGGTCGGCAACGAGGAGAACCTGCCGAACGAGTACATGGCGCGCTTCAAGCAGTTCCGCGCCGCCATCGAGGTCAAGTACCCGGACGTCACCGTCATCTCCAACTCCGGTCCCGACGACAGCGGTTCGACCTTCGACACGGCCTGGAAGCTCAACAAGGACGCCAAGGTCGACATGGTCGACGAGCACTACTACAACAGCCCGCAGTGGTTCCTCCAGAACAACGAGCGCTACGACTCCTACGACCGGCAGGGCCCCAAGGTCTTCCTCGGCGAGTACGCCTCGCTCGGCAATCAGTGGACCAACGCCATGTCCGAGGCGGCCTATATGACGGGCCTCGAACGCAACGCGGATGTCGTCAAACTCGCCTCCTACGCACCGCTGTTCGCCCGCACCGACACCGTGCAGTGGAAGCCCGACATGATCTGGTTCGACGACCAGAAGTCGTGGGGCTCGGCCGACTACGAGGTGCAGAAGCTCTTCATGCGCAACGTCGGCGACCGCGTCGTCCCCTCGAAGGCCACCGCAACCCCCGCCACCCTGGAGCCGATCACCGGCGCCGTGGGCCTCTCGACCTGGGCGACCAGTGCCGCGTACGACGACGTGAAGGTGACGGACGCCGACGGGAAGACGCTGCTGAGCGACGACTTCAGCGGTGACGCCGGGCAGTGGACCGGCAGCGGCAAGGGGACGTGGGCCGTCCAGGACGGCCAGTACGTGCAGTCCGACGAGGCCGCCGAGAACACCCTGGTCACGGCGGGCGACCCGAGCTGGCAGAACTACGACCTGCATGTGAAGGCCACCAAGAAGTCCGGCAAGGAGGGCTTCCTCGTCGCCTTCGGCGTCAAGGACACCGGCAACCACTACTGGTGGAACCTCGGCGGCTGGAACAACACCCAGTCCGCCGTCGAACAGGCCGTGAACGGCGGCAAGTCGACTCTGATCTCCAAGGCGGGCTCGATCGAGACGGGCCGCGCCTACGACGTCGACATCAAGGTGCGCGGCCGCCAGGTGACGCTCTACCTCGACGGCCAGGAATGGGGCTCCTTCAAGGACGACAAGCCGGCCGAGCCGTTCCGCCAGGTCGTCACCGAGGACAAGAAGACCGGCGACCTGATCGTCAAGGTCGTCAACGCGCAGGACTCCGCGGCCCGTACGAAGGTCGACCTCGGCGGAGCCGACGTCGCGGACTCGGCGGCGGTGACGACGCTGACCGCGGCGCCCGACGCCGAGAACACGGCCACCGAGCGGCCCGTGAAGCCGGTGACGTCGACGTTCGACGGCGTCGCCGACCGGTTCACGTACACGTTCCCGGGCAACTCGGTGACGTTCCTGAGGATCAAGAAGGGCTGAGCCCGGGCACCGCTCAGCCGTTGACGAACCGCATGCTGTTCGCGTCGTAGCGGTCCCCGGCCACCTCGGTGGCGGGGGCCGCCGCGTCGATCGCGGCGAGGTCGTCCGCCGACAGCTCCAGGGTCGCCGCCGCCACGTTCTCCTCCAGGTACTTCTGGCGGCGGGTGCCGGGGATCGGGACCACGTCGTCGCCCTGGTGCTGCACCCAGGCGAGCGCCAACTGGCCCGCCGTGACGCCCTTCTGGGCGGCCAGCTCCTCCAAGCGGGCGACGATCGCGAGGTTGCGCTCCAGGTTGCCGTCCGTGAAGCGCGGCTGGTGGCGGCGCAGGTCGCCCTCCTTGAACTGCTCCGTCGACTTGTACGCGCCGGTGAGGAAACCGCGCCCCAGCGGCGAGAACGGCACGAGCCCGATGCCAAGATCCCGGCACACCGGCAGGATCTCCGCCTCCAGGTCGCGCGTCCACAGCGAGAACTCGCTCTGCAGCGCCGCGATCGGATGCGTCGCGTACGCCTTGCGCAGCGTGTCCGCGCCCGCCTCCGAGAGGCCGAGGTGGCGCACCTTGCCCTCCTTCACCAGCTCCGCCATGGCGCCCACGGTCTCCTCGATGGGCACGTCCCGGTCGACGCGGTGCAGGTAGTACAGGTCGATGTGGTCGACGCCGAGCCGGCGCAGTGAGGCCTCGCAGGCCTGGCGCACATAGGCGGCGTCGCCGCGGATCTCGACCGGCTCGCCGAGCTTGTTGGCGAAGCCGAACTTCGTGGCGATGACGGCCTGTTCACGGCGGCCCGGCGCGGCGAGGGCGCGGCCGATCAGCTCTTCGTTGTGCCCGGTTCCGTAGAAGTCCGAGGTGTCGAGCAGGGTGACACCGAGGTCGAGGGCGCGGTGGATCGTGCCGATCGACTGCTCGTCGTCGGACGGCCCGAAGCCGTGGCTCATGCCCATGCAGCCGAGACCCTGCGCGGAGACGGTGAGCGCGCCCAGGCGGCGAGTGGGAAGGTTCGACATGGGGTGCTGCCTCCTGTGGGTGGTGCCGGTGCCGTACGTGCCCGACCGTATGGCTTGGAGCGCACTCCAGGGCAAGCGGCCGAACCCCCGGGTACGCTTCCCGCGCTCCGGGCGGGCCGGAGCGCGACGAGGGGGAGCGGGCATGCGGGCGAAGCGGACCGGGTTCAGAGGGGTGGCGGCCTGCGCGGCGGCCTGCGTGCTCGCTCTCGCGGGGTGCGGCACGGACGGCCGCTCGGCCGAGGGCGCCACCGCGTCGAAGGCCCCCAAGGCGGAACTCTCCTGGAAGTTCGAGCACATCGCCGACTTCAACGGCGAGCTGACCGACGTCGCGGTCCTCGCCGAGGACGACATCTGGGCGGCCGGAGCCGAGAACGACGGCACCTACTCGCCCCTGCTCCTGCACTACGACGGCGAACGATGGAGCCGCGAGCCACTGCCCGACGCGCTCGGCGACGACGAGGGCTACCCGCCGAGCCTGGAGGAGGTCGGCGACAAGACCCTGTGGATGCGGTCGAGGCCGCGCCAGGGGATCACCGGGGGAGGGGCGGTCAAGTGGGCCCAGTGGGACGGCACCCGCTGGTCCCCGGTGCCGAACCCGCCGCCCGGAGCGGCCGCCGACCTCGACGCCGCGTCCCCCGACGACATCTGGACGCTCACGGGCGAGCAGACCGCCGCCCACTTCGACGGCACGCGGTGGGCCACGACCCGGATCCCGTACAAGGTGGCCGACCTGGCCGTCGCCGGGCCCGACGACGTGTGGGCGGTCGGCTCCCGCTCCACGGGGCCCGGCACCGAGACCGTGCACGGCGAGGCGTACGCCCAGCCCGCCTCCGCGCACTGGGACGGCACGTCCTGGAAGCCGGTCGACACGCCCCAGGCCCGCTTCGAGGAGCCGGTCCCGCCCGAGCCCGGCGCGGGCCTGACCCGGGTCGTCGCCCTCGAAGGCGGAGAGGTGCGGGCCTACGGCATGAACTCCTTCAACCACGGCGAGGTCGAGCCCGAACCGCAGGACCAGTACATCCGGCTGCGCCGGGACGGCACGAAGTGGGCCGACCAGGACCCGGCCCCCGGCCAGTGCGAGCAGCGGATCCCGATCGGCCAGGACAAGGGCGGCCTCTTCCTCGACGGCAACTGGTACCTGACCGACGACGACCGCTGCGTGAAGATCCAACGCCACCGGCTGCCCCGGTCGACCGGCGCCCGCAAGGCCTCGAACCAGCAGCTGTGGCTGAAGGAGATCCACCGGGTGCCCGGCACCGACGCATGGATCGGCGCCGGAAAGGTGGAGGTCATGCAGAGCGGCGACCCGTTCGGCGCGCCCGTCGTCGTCCGCCTGGAGCGCCGCTGAACCGTGTGCGCCGCCTCCCGCGGCTCTCCCGCACCGCTCACGCCACTCGTTGCATAAACGTGCACGGCGACGTATAGTCATGCCATCCAAGAGGAGGGTTCCATGGCGGTACGCGCAGCAGTGGCGGGAGCGAGTGGATACGCGGGCGGCGAAGTGCTGCGTCTGCTGCTCTCGCACCCCGAGGTGGAGATCGGCGCCCTGACGGGCAACTCGAACGCGGGGCAGCGCCTGGGCGCGCTCCAGCCCCACCTCTTCCCGCTCGCCGACCGAGTCCTCCAGGAGACCACGACGGAGGTGCTCGCGGGGCAGGGCCGACGGCATGATGTGGTCTTCCTGGCGCTGCCGCACGGGCAGTCCGCCGCCGTCGCCGAGCAGCTCGGCCCGGACGTCCTCGTGGTCGACATGGGGGCCGACTTCCGGCTGAAGGACGCGGGCGACTGGGAGACGTTCTACGGCTCGCCGCACGCCGGTACGTGGCCGTACGGCCTGCCCGAGCTGCCGGGCGGCCGCGCCGCCCTTGAGGGCTCCAAGCGCATCGCGGTGCCCGGGTGCTACCCGACGGCCGTCTCGCTCGCCCTCGTCCCCGCGTACGCCGCGGGGCTCGTGGAGAGCGAGGCCGTGATCGTCGCCTCCTCCGGCACCTCCGGCGCGGGCAAGGCGGCCAAGCCGCACCTGCTCGGCAGCGAGGTCATGGGGAACATGTCGCCGTACGGGGTGGGCGGCGGCCACCGGCACACCCCCGAGATGATCCAGAACTTCAGCGCGGCGGCGGGGGAGCGGGTCTCCGTCTCCTTCACGCCGACGCTCGCGCCGATGCCCCGCGGCATCCTCGCCACGTGCAGCGCGAAGGCGAAGCCCGGCGTCACCGCCGAGCAGGTGCGGGCCGCGTACGAGAAGGCGTACGGCGACGAGCCGTTCGTGAACCTGCTGCCCGAGGGCCAGTGGCCGCAGACGGCGGCGGTCTACGGGTCGAACGCGGCGCAGATCCAGGTCGCGTACGACGAAGCCGCGGGCCGCGTCATCGTCATCAGCGCGATCGACAACCTGACCAAGGGCACCGCCGGCGGTGCCATCCAGTCCATGAACATCGCCCTCGGTCTCGACGAGACCACGGGCCTCTCGACGATCGGAGTCGCGCCGTGAGTGTGACGGCAGCCAAGGGATTCCAGGCCGCGGGCATCGCCGCCGGAATCAAGGACAGCGGGAACCCGGACCTGGCCCTCGTGGTCAACCGCGGCCCCCGCCAGGCGGCCGCGGGCGTGTTCACCTCCAACCGCGTCAAGGCGGCCCCGGTCCTCTGGTCCGAGCAGGTCCTCAAGGGCGGCACCGTCTCCGCCGTCGTCCTCAACTCCGGTGGTGCCAACGCCTGCACCGGACCCAAGGGCTTCCAGGACACGCACGCGACGGCCGAGAAGGTCGCCGAGGTCCTCGAGGTGAACGCCGGGGAGGTCGCCGTCGCGTCGACCGGCCTCATCGGCGAGCTGCTGCCCATGGACAAGGTGCTGCCGGGCGTGGACAAGGTCGCCGCCCAGCTCTCCGAGCACGGCGGCGAGAAGGCCGCCATCGCCATCAAGACCACCGACAGCGTGCACAAGACGGCGGTGCACCAGGGCGAGGGCTGGACCGTCGGCGGCATGGCGAAGGGCGCCGGCATGCTGGCCCCCGGCCTCGCCACGATGCTGGTCGTCCTCACCACGGACGCCGACCTCGACAGCGAGGTCCTGGACAAGGCGCTGCGCGACGCCACCCGCGTCACGTTCGACCGGGTCGACTCCGACGGCTGCATGTCCACGAACGACACGGTGCTGCTGCTCGCCTCCGGCGCCGCCGAAGTCACCCCGGAGTACGAGGAGTTCGCGAACGCCGTACGCCTCGTCTGCGACGACCTCGGCCGGCAGCTCATCGGCGACGCCGAGGGCGCCAGCAAGGACATCAAGGTCGAGGTGATCAACGCCGCGAGCGAGGACGAGGCCGTCGAGGTGGGCCGCTCCATCGCGCGGAACAACCTCCTCAAGTGCGCCATCCACGGCGAGGACCCCAACTGGGGCCGCGTCCTGTCCGCCATCGGCACCACGAAGGCGACCTTCGAGCCGGACGAGCTGAACGTCGCGATCAACGGCGTGTGGGTCTGCAAGAACGGCGGCGTGGGCGAGGACCGCGACAAGGTCGACATGCGCTACCGGGAGGTCGTCGTCACCGCCGACCTGGCCGCGGGCACGGAGAGCGCGACGATCTGGACGAACGACCTGACCGCCGACTACGTCCACGAGAACAGCGCGTACTCGTCATGAGCCAGCCCAGCGCGCGGAAGCACACCGCGCTCCCGAAGGCCCAGACGCTCATCGAGGCGCTGCCCTGGCTGACCCGGCACAACGGCAAGACGGTCGTCATCAAGTTCGGCGGCAACGCCATGATCGACGAGGACCTGAAGGCCGCCTTCGCGCAGGACGTCGTCTTCCTGCACCACGCGGGGCTCAAGCCCGTCGTGGTGCACGGCGGCGGCCCGCAGATCAGCAAGGCGCTCGACCGGCACGGCATCGTCAGCGAGTTCAAGGCGGGCCTGCGGGTCACCACCGAGGACGCCATGGACGTCGTACGGATGGTGCTCGCAGGACAGGTCCAGCGCGAGCTGGTCGGCCTGCTCAACCAGCACGGGCCGCTCGCCGTCGGCATCACCGGCGAGGACGCGCACACCATCACCGCCACCAAGCACCAGCCCCGCATCGAGGGCGAGCTGGTCGACATCGGCCGCGTCGGCGAGATCACCGAGATCGACACCGGCGCCATCGAGGCCCTGCTCGCCGACGGCCGGATCCCGGTCGTCTCCTCGATCGCCCGTTCCCAGGACGACTCGCATGTCTACAACGTCAATGCTGATACGGCGGCTGCGGCACTCGCTGCTGCGCTGGACGCCGAGACGCTGATGGTGCTGACCGACGTCGAGGGCCTCTACGAGGACTGGCCCAACTCCGACGAGGTCATCAGCCGGCTCACCGCCACCGAACTCGAGAAGCTGCTCCCGGAGCTGGCGAGCGGCATGGTCCCGAAGATGGAGGGCTGCCTGCACGCCGTGCGCAACGGCGTGCACACGGCCCGCGTCATCGACGGGCGGGTCCAGCACTCGATCCTGCTGGAGATCTTCACCGACGAAGGCATCGGCACGATGGTCATGGCCGACAAAGAGGGCGACCAAGAGGGGGAGGGCAACGCATGACTGGCAACCAGGAGCTGACGGAGCGCTGGCAGGGCGCCCTGATGAACAACTACGGCACGCCGAGGCTGCCGCTGGTCAAGGGCGCGGGCGCCAAGCTGTGGGACGCCGACGGCAAGGAGTACCTGGACTTCGTCGGCGGCATCGCGGTGAACGCGCTCGGACACGCCCACCCGGCGATCGTCGAGGCCGTCTCCGCGCAGATCGCCTCCCTCGGCCACGTCTCGAACCTCTTCGTCGCCGAACCGCCCGTCGCGCTCGCCGAGCGGCTCCTGCAGCTCTTCGGCCGGGACGGTGCGGTCTTCTTCTGCAACTCGGGCGCCGAGGCCAACGAGGGCGCGTTCAAGATCGGCCGGCTCACGGGCCGGACGCACATGGTCGCCACGACCGGCGGCTTCCACGGCCGCACCATGGGCTCCCTCGCACTGACCGGCCAGCCCGGAAAGCAGGACGGCTTCACGCCGATGCCCGGCGACGTCACGCACGTCCCGTACGGGGATGTGGACGCGCTCAGGGCGGCGGTGACCGAGGAGACGGCCTTCGTCATCATCGAGCCCATCCAGGGTGAGAACGGCGTGGTGGTGCCCCCGGCCGGATACCTCAAGGCGGCCCGCGAGATCACCCGCGCCACCGGCACCCTGCTCGTGCTCGACGAGGTGCAGACCGGCGTCGGCAGGACCGGGCACTGGTTCGCGTACCAGGCGGAGGAGGGAATCGAGCCCGATGTCGTCACGCTTGCCAAGGGGCTCGGCGGCGGGCTTCCGCTCGGCGCGACGATCGCCTTCGGCGAGACGGCGAAGCTCCTCAAGCCCGGCCAGCACGGCACGACGTTCGGCGGGAACCCGGTCGCGTGCGCCGCGGGCCTCGCCGTCCTCGACACCATCGCGGGCGAGGGGCTCCTGGAGAACACCAAGGCGATCGGCGAGCGCATCAAGTCCGGCGTCGAGGGTCTCGGCCACCCGTTGATCAGCCACGTCCGGGGCGAGGGCCTGCTGCTGGGTATCGTGCTCACCGGGCCTCGCGCACCGCAGGTGCAGCAGGCGGCCCAGGACGCGGGCCTCCTGGTGAACGCGCCCGCACCCGACGTCGTCCGGCTCATGCCGCCGCTGAACCTGAGCGACGCCGAGGCGGACGCGTTCCTCGCGGCGCTGCCCGCCGTACTGGACACGGCAGCCGAGGACGAAGGACGAGCCTGAGGAATGGGACGACGACGATGAGCAGCAAAGCGGAGAGAGACGTAGCCGCGGCGACGAACCTCGCACACGCGGCGGCGGCCGCGGTGCCGCAGACCCGCGCCGCGCGGCACCGCCGGATAGTGGACATCCTCAACCGTCAACCGGTGCGCTCCCAGAGCCAGTTGGCGAAGCTGCTGTCCGACGACGGGCTCACGGTCACGCAGGCGACGCTCTCCCGCGACCTGGACGAGCTGGGCGCGGTCAAGATCCGCAACACCGGTGGTGAGCTGATCTACGCCGTGCCCAGCGAGGGTGGCTTCCGCACCCCGCAGGCCCCGCTCGGCGAATCGGCCAAGGAGGAGCGGATGCGCCGCCTGGCCGGCGAGCTGCTCATCTCGGCGGAGGCCTCGGCGAACCTGGTGGTGCTGCGCACGCCCCCGGGCGCGGCCCAGTTCCTCGCCTCGGCGATCGACCAGGCCGAACTGCACGTCATCCTCGGCACGATCGCGGGCGACGACACGGTCATGCTCATCAGCCGCGACCCGGCGGGCGGCCAGTCCCTGGCGGACCACATGCTCCGCTTGGCGCAGAACGAGCACTGAAGCCCGTCCGGGCCCATCCAGCCCAACTGTGCACAAGCCAGCCCCTCCGGCGCTTGAGGAGCGGGGTCCGGGGCGGAGCCCCGGTTTCGGGAAGGGGCGGGTTGGGGGAGAAGATTCCCTCAGCCCAGCCCCACCGCCCGCGCCCCATCGGCCCCGAGGAACGCCACCAGCTCACCCACGGTGGGCGCGGTGGCGGGCCCCCGCCGGGTGACGGCCAGCGCCGCCGCCGCATTCGCGCCACGCGCGGCATCGACCGGCGGAACTCCCCGCCCCAGCAACGCCAGGAACGCCCCCACATGCGCGTCCCCGGCCCCATTGCTGTCCACGGCATCCACCGGGAACCCGGGTACGTGCACCACGTCACCCGCACCGGGCGGAGCCACCCAGCAGCCGTCCTTGTCCGCCCGCAGCACGACCCCACCCCCGTCCCGCAGCCGCGAGCGCAGCGCCTCCGCCGCCTCCCGGGGCCCCGCCACCCCGGTCATGAGGAACGCCTCCCGCGCATTGCAGCTCAGCCAGTCCGCCCGGCCGAGCACCGGCTCCAGCACGGCCGCCGGGATGTCCGCCACGAGCGGCGCCGGATCGAGACACACCCGTACGTCGTCCGGCAGCCCCGCGACAAGACCGGCGAGCAGCGGCCCGTTGACCTCCATCACGAGGCCGTAGCCCGAGATCTGAACGATGTCGCCACGGCGCACGGCCGAGCCCACCGCGGCGGCCTCGTCCTCCGTCATCCGCGCGTCGACGCCGAAACTCGTCACGAACGTCCGCTCGCCGCCCCCGTCGACCAGCGCCACGCAGAACCCGCTGTCGCCGTCCGCCCGCACCGGAAGGACCGTGTCGATGCCCTCCGCCGCGAGCGCGGAACGCACCAACTCGCCGTAGGGCCCGGTCCCGTGGACGCCCGCGTAGACCGCGTCGGCGCCGAGCCTGCGGGCCGCGGTGAGCGTGTTGAAGCCGCCGCCCGCGTACAGCTCGGTGCGGGTGCCGATGACGTCGCCGCCGCGTTCGGGCAGGGCCGGCACGTCGATGACGAGATCGGCGATGACGTTCCCCGCGAGGACCACACGAGCCTCGCTCATCGCGCGGCCTCCTTGTCGACACCGGAACCGGAACCGTCGGCGGAGTCCACCGCACCCGGCTCGCCGAGGGTCACCGAGGACCTGCGCCCCAGCACCCCGTACACCGCGCCGCCCACGACGATGGCGACCAGCCACCCGAGCCCGTTCACACCGAACCACGAGTCGGCCAGCGGCCCCTCGAACCACACGTCGTCCGCGCTCGTCGCGGCCTTCGTGAACAGCAGCCCGGCCACGATCGCCGCCAGCCACGCGAGGACGGCGGACAGCTGGAAGCCGCCCCGGTACCAGTACCGGCCGCCAGGACCGGTGTTCATCAGCGCTTCCGGGTCGTACTCGCGCCCGCGCAGCATGTCGACGGCGATGATGCCGATCCACGCCGAGATCGGCACGGCTAGCAGCGTGAGGAACGTGCTGAACGGGCCGTAGAAGTCGTCGGCGATCAGCATGAAGTACACGCCGCCGAGGAACATCAGCACGACATCGAGGCACACCGCCCAGGCCCGCGGCACCCGCAGTCCGAGCGTGATCATCGTCAACCCGGCCGAGTACGTGGACAGATGGTTGGACATCAGCAGGCCGCCGAACGCCGCGATCAGATACGGCACCGCCATCCACGAAGGCAGCATCGCGTTGATCGCCGCGACCGGGTCGGAGGACGTCGCGAGCGTCGGGTCGCCCGCCGTGAGCAGCGAGCCGAGCGAGATCAGCAGCACCAGCGGAATGCCCGCCCCGAACGCGGAGGCCCGCACGAGCCGCCCGCCCGGGATCTTCTTCGGCAGGTAACGGGCGTAGTCCGCACCCGCGTTGGCCCAGCCGATGCCGGTGCCCGAGGCGATGAACCCGATGCCCGCGACGACGCCCGAGACCGGCCCCGCCGGGGCGTCGAGCACCTTCGACCAGTCGACGGTGGCGACGAGGAAGCCCATCACGACGAGGTTCAGGACGCCGAAGACGACCGTCGCCCACTTGTTGATCCACATGATCGTGGCGTGCCCGAGCCCGCTGATCAGCAGCGTGCAGGCGATGAACACCAGGAGACAGAGCAGGGTGAGCACGGTGCCCCGGTCCGCCCCGAACACCGTCTTGAGCAGGGCGAGCAGCGCGTACGCCGCCGTGGTCGTCGTGATCGTCTCCCAGCCGACCCGGCTGAGCCAGCTGATCAGTGTGGGGCCGTGGTTGCCGCGCTGTCCGAAGACGGCGCGCGACAGGGTCAGGGCCGGCGCCCCGCCCTTGCGGCCGGCGAGGCTGAGCGCGCCGACCAGGGCGAACGAGCCCACCGAGCCGACGGCCGCGACGAGCACGGCCTGCCAGATGTTCAGGCCGCGGAAGGCGACGAGCGTCGCGCCGAGCGGCAGCCCGAGGATCGAGATGTTGGCGGCGAACCACGTCCAGAACATCTGGCTCGCGTGGCCGTGCCGCTCGTTGTCGGGGACCGGTTCGATCCCTCGGGTCTCCACGGTGCCGACGCGGACGTTCTCCGTTGAAGCGGCCATCGCGGAACCTCCTTGGTGCGGGGAAGGGCAGGGGGTCAGGCAGTGCGGTGGGTGAGCAACTGGCGGGTCAGCGGCTCCAGTTCGAGGCCGTTGACGTCGCGCAGGGTGCGTACGGCATCGGCGGGAAGACCGCTCAGGCCGTGCACGGAACCGGCGATCGCCCCCGCGATCGCCGCGATGGTGTCGGAGTCGCCGCCGAGGTTCGCGGCGAGCAGCGCGGATCGCCACGGGTCGCCGCCGGTCAGCGCCAGCACCGCGAAGGCGGCCGGGACGGACTCCTGGCTGGCGACGCTCGTGCCGATCAGGGCGTCGATCCGGTCCAGGGCCGCCGCCTCGTCGAGCCCCGCGACCAGGTCCCGTACGGCGGCGATCCGTGTCGAGACGGAGGCGCCCGCGATCCAGTGGCCGCGCCGCGAACCGGCCGCCGACGCGGCGACCGCCGCCTCGAAGACCTCGTCCAGGGTGCCGCCCGCGACCCCGGTGGAGACGGCAGCGGCGACGGCCGCCGCGCCCGCGATGCCGATGGTCGTGTCGTGCGTGACCTGGCAGGACTCGACGACCCGGTCGAGGAAGGTGTCCGTGTCCCCGGGCGCGTAGGAGAAGGCGATGCCGACGGGGGTGACGCGCATGGCGGCGCCGTTCGTGGTGCCGTGCTTGCCGGCCTCCTTGGGGTCCGTCCCGCGCGCGACGGCGTCGAGCGCCGCCTTGGTCGAGGGGCCGAGGAGATCGAAGGAGCCCTTGGCCTTCATCTCCTTCTCCCAGGACAGGAGTTCCTCGGCGAACCGCAGCGGGTCGACGTGCCCGCCGCCCTCGACGAGCAGCCGCGCCACGATGACCGCCTGATCGGTGTCGTCGGTGACGGAACCGGCCGGCATCCCGGCGCTCACCGGGTTGTCGGCGCGTGCCGGTTCGAAGCCGGTCAGGGTGCCGTACACGCGGACGACGTCCGCGCGGGACATGACCTGCGTCGGCATACCGAGCGCGTCACCGAGCGCGAGCCCGTAGAAGGCGCCGAGGGCGCGGTCGAACTGGGGGGTCTCGGTCACTGGTGGCCTCCTCGGCCGGTACGTACGTGCAGTTGGAACCGGGCGGGGTCCAGCAGGCTGGTGACCTGCTCGACCACGCTGCCGTCGGCCGCGCGGAACACCTGGGCGACCCGGAGGAAGGACTCGCCGGGGGAGCGGTGCAGCCGGTCGGCGTCGCGGGCGTCGAGGCCGACGACGGCGATATGGGCGTCACCGGAGTCGGGAACGCGCCCGGCGGCGGCAAGGGTGCGGCTGAGCGAACCGCCGTCGAGCCCGCGCTCGGCGAGGTCGGCGAGCGCGCCGACGGCCGGCACGCGGCTGAACTCCAGCGAGACACCCTGGCCGTCCGGCAGTCGGCGCACACGGTCGAGGGCGGTGAACTCGCCGCACTCCAGGCCGAGTTCACCCGCCAGTTCGTCGTCCGTGATCCGTGCGAGGCGCAAAGTCTCGGTGGTCAGCTCCGTGCCCTGCGCGGCGAGGGCCCGGGTCCAGCCGAGCTGCTGGTCGAGCGGCGTGCCGTCGAAGGTGACGATCGAGCCGATCCCGGCGTGCGTCTCGATGAGGCCCTGCTCGCCGAGGAGTCCCAGGGCCTGCCGCACCGTCGTACGGCTGACTCCGAACCGCTCCCGCAGGGCGTGCTCGCCGGGGAGTTTGCTGCCGTCGGCGTGCACGCCCGTGCGGATCTCCTCGGCGAGGACGTGGGCGACGCGGTGATGCTTGTGAACCTGTCCAGGCATGTCTAGAAGGTAGACACGAAGAAGCCGACCTGTCTACACCTGTCCAGTGTCGACCCGGTCGGCTTCTCGAGTTCTCGATCGAGCGCGCTCGCGTGCTTGTGCGGCGGGTCTAGGCCTTCTCGGCCATTTCGGCCTTCTCGGCCTTCCGCGCCCGGTGCGACATCCACGCCGCGACCAGCGCCCCCGACACGTTGTGCCACACGGAGAACACCGCGGCGGGCAGCGCGGCCAGCGGGCTGAAGTGGGCCGTGGCCAGGGACGCCGCGAGGCCCGAGTTCTGCATGCCGACCTCGAAGGCCATGGCGCGCGACGCGGGCTTGCCGAGCCGGCCGAGCTTTCCGGCGCCGTAGCCGAGCGCGAGGCCGAGACCGTTGTGCAGCACCACCGCGACCACGACGAGGGCGGCGGCCGACTTGATGGCGTCGGCGCTGCCCGCCACCACCACGGCCACGATGACGGCGATGGTCAGCGCGGACAGCCACGGAAGCACGGTGAGCAGCCGGTCCACGTACCGGCCGAGCACCAGACGCACGACGAGGCCCGCGATCACCGGGAGCAGCACGGTCTTCAGGATGTCCGTCATCATCGACCCGGCGTCCACCGGCAGGTACGCGCCGGCGAGCAGCAGCGTCAGCGGCGGCGTGATGAGCGGGGCGAGCACCGTGGAGACGGTCGCCACGGACACCGACAGGGCGACGTCGCCGCGCGCCAGATAGGTCACGACGTTGGACGCGGTGCCGCTGGGCGCGCAGCCCACGAGGATGACACCGGCCGCCAACTGCGGGGACAGGCCCAGCGCGTGGGCGATGGCCCAGCCGAGCCCCGGCATGATCACGTAGTGCGCGACGAGCCCGAGCCCCACGGCCCAGGGCCGCTGCGCGACACCCTTGAAGTCCGTGAGGGTCATGGTGAGGCCCATGCAGAACATCACGACGCCCAGCAGGTACGGCACGTTCGTGCCCCAGCCGGCGAAGGTGCCGGGGGACGCGAGACCCCAGGCGCCCGCGACGAGGACGAGGACGGGGAAGACCGTGACCGCGAGCCGGGCGGCGCGGTCGGTGGACCCGTTCTCCGTGGCCGCGTCGGCGGCGGGCTCCGTCGCGGGGGAGGCGGGGGACGTCTGTTCGGATTCGCTTCGCACCGGGCGATGCAACGCCTCGGCGGCGAATCCCCGCAACCCCGTCTCGTTATGTGGTCCCTACACGGGAGTCGGTGGCCGTATACGTGACGATGTCCGTATACGTATCAGTACCGGGTGAGGTCCGTCGCGCCGCCCGCCGTTCCGATCGCGATGTGCGGGGACCGCTCGGGGCGCACCCAGGCCAGGATCCGGCGCATCGCGTCCTTCGGCACGGACACGCAACCGGCCGTGGCCCCGCGCCCGTTGACGTGCAGGAAGATGCCGGCTCCGCGGCCGCGCACGGGGCGGTGGTAGTTGAAGCCGACCACGAGCGCGTGCGCGTACTGCGTCGCGTAGTCGGCGAGGTGCTCGGACTCGGCGGCGCGGCAGTCGCGGGGGCGGGGCTCGGTCCAGCGGTTGTACGAGCGGGAGGCGTTGTCCTGGCACCACCAGGAGTCGCGGTGCACGCGCCGGTACGTCGTCGTGGTCCCCTCGGGCGCCGCCTTGACGCCGAACGCGAAGGGCAGGTCGTAGAGGCCGGCCGGTGTCGTGTTGGTGCTCTGCTTGCGCTTGCTCCCCGCCACGAGCCCCTTCGCCCCGAAGCGCGCGGGCGCCGAACCGGCCTTCGCCCAGCGGCCGTCCGTGCCCCGGTCCCACCAGGTGACGGTGCCGGTGGTCGAGGACGTACGGGGCGCCTCGGCGGTGATCAGCTGACGGCCGCCGCCGGTGTCCGCCATCCGGGCGGGCAGCGGTTCGGCGGCGGAGGCGGAGGGGGCCGCCGCGAGGGCGGCGCAGGCGGCGACGGCGGTGGCGATACCTGCTCGAAAGGGACGCATGCGTCAGAACGTAGCGGGCGGCAGCGGCAACGGCAGCCCGGGCAGGCCGTCCAGGCTCTTCGCGATGTGCTCCTTCTTCTGGAAGTACGCGTCGAGCCCCGCGTCGTCCTCGCGCTCGAAGCGCCTGCCGTGCAGGTCGCGGTCCTCGTCGTACGTCATGAAGGGCACGGCGTAGCCGCAGGTGTCGCGGATGTGTTCGGCGTGCACGACGATGACCGCCCGCAGGCCGTTGCGGGTCGGGTCGATGTCGGGGAAGCGGCCGACCAGCTCGGCGAAGCGCGGGTCGTCGCGGAACACGGGCTCGCCGCGGCCGTGCACCCGGACGATGTTCGGCGGGCCCTGGAACGCGCACCACATCAGCGTGATCCGGCCGTTCTCGCGCAGGTGGGCGATGGTCTCCGCGTTGGAACCGGCGAAGTCCAGGTAGGCGACGGTCCGTTCGTCGAGGACGGCGAAGGAGCCCTTGAGGCCCTTGGGGGAGAGGTTGACCGTCCCGTCGTCGGAGAGCGGGGCGGTGGCGGTGAAGAAGACCGGCTGATCCTCGATGAACGTGCGCAGGCGGCCCTCTATGCGTTCATGACTTTTTCCCATACCGGGATCATGCCCCGTTCACGCATCCTTCGCGGTGGGATTCCGTACGGCGAAATAGCCGGCGGCCAACAGGAGGACACAGCCCGCCAGTTGGAGCGGCGCGGGGCGCTCGCCGAGGACGACGGCCCCGCAGACGAGCGCGCCGACCGGGGTGAGCAGGAGCAGCACGGCGCCGACATGGCTCGCCAGGTGCGGGGAGTGCACCGCGACGAGCAGCCACCCAATCACGCCGCTGGTCAGCGAGGCCCCGGCCAGCCACCCGACGGCGGCCCACCCCGGCGCGAACTCGACGCCGGACCACAGGGCCCCGGCCCCCAGCGAGACGACGGCCGCGGACGCGGTGACGACCAGATACGTCTGCCGTACCTGCCCCGCGAGCCCACCGCGTCGCAGCAGGAACAGGAACCCCGAGTAGCAGAGCGCGGCGAGCAGCGCGTGCACGGTGCCCAGGAGCGGTTCGGCGCCGACCGCGTCGGAGAACACGCCGCCGGTCAGGGCGACGCCGACGACGAGCGGCGGCAGCCACAACAGGAAGCGGCGCGTGACCCGCTCGCCGTCCACCAGCCACGCCAGCAGCGGCACGAGCACCACCTGGACATTGACCAGGACCGTGGACAGGCCGGCCCCGACCTCCCCGATGGCCGCCGTCCACAGCAGCATGTCGCCCGCGAACAGCGCTCCCGCCAGCGCCGCGAGCGCGAGATGGCGGGCGCCCGGCGTCCCCTCCCTGCGCCGCTCCGGCGCGCACAGCAGCGCGAGCAGTGGCAGGGCCAGCGCACAGCGCAGATACGAGGCCGTGCCCGGCGAGGTGCCGGAGAGGTCGATGAGGACCGGGGCGAGGGAGAGCGAGAGTCCGCCGACGCCCATGCCGATGAGGGCGCGGGTGCGCGTCGGGACAGCGGGCCGCGTGATCATGACACCGCCGGGTACCCCGCGTCCGTACGGTCATGCGCGGCGTCCGGGCGTCCGTCCGGTGCGGCGGACCCGAACGGGCGACCCGGAGCACGATTGACGAAACATGCAGGACCCTGCATAATCATGCACAGCTTGAAACGACCGGCACAACGCACCGGCAATCAGATCCACCGGCCCGAGGAGCAGAGCACGTGAGCAGCAACACCGGCGATGTCCGCCTCTGGGGCGGCCGGTTCGCCGACGGCCCGGCCGAGGCCCTGGCGAAACTCTCCGCCTCCGTCCACTTCGACTGGCGCCTCGCCCCGTACGACATCGCGGGTTCCCGCGCCCACGCGCGCGTGCTCAACAAGGCGGGCCTGCTCACCGAGGACGAGCTGACCCGCATGATCGCCGGCCTCGACCAGCTGGAGAAGGACGTCGAGGACGGCTCCTTCGTCGGCACGATCGCCGACGAGGACGTGCACACGGCCCTCGAGCGTGGCCTCCTCGAGCGCCTCGGCCCGGACCTCGGCGGCAAGCTGCGCGCGGGCCGCTCGCGGAACGACCAGGTGGCGACGCTCTTCCGGATGTACCTGCGGGACGAGTCCCGGGTCATCGGCGGCCTGATCGCCGACCTCCAGGAGGCCCTCGTCGGCCTCGCCGAGGCGCACCCGGACGTCGCGATGCCGGGTCGTACGCACCTCCAGCACGCCCAGCCCGTGCTCTTCGCCCACCACGTCCTGGCGCACGTCCAGTCCCTGTCCCGGGACGCGGAGCGGCTGCGGCAGTGGGACGAGCGGACGGCCGTCTCGCCGTACGGCTCCGGCGCCCTGGCCGGCAGCAGCCTCGGCCTCGACCCGGAGGCGGTGGCGCGGGACCTCGGCTTCGAGCACGGCAGCTCCGCCAACTCCATCGACGGCACGGCCTCGCGCGACTTCGTCGCCGAGTTCACCTTCATCACCGCGATGATCGGCGTGAACATCTCGCGGATCGCCGAGGAGATCATCCTGTGGAACACGAAGGAGTTCTCCTTCGTCACGCTCCACGACGCCTTCTCCACCGGCTCCTCGATCATGCCGCAGAAGAAGAACCCGGACATCGCGGAGCTGGCGCGCGGCAAGTCGGGCCGCCTCATCGGCAACCTCACGGGCCTGATGGCGACGCTCAAGGCGCTTCCGCTCGCGTACAACCGTGACCTCCAGGAGGACAAGGAGCCGGTCTTCGACTCCTGCGACCAGCTGCGGCTGCTGCTCCCGGCGTTCACCGGAATGATGGCGACGCTCACGGTCAACCGGGAGCGCATGGAGGAGCTGGCCCCGGCCGGCTTCTCGCTCGCCACGGACATCGCCGAGTGGCTCGTCAAGCAGGGCGTGCCGTTCCGTGTCGCGCACGATGTCGCGGGCGAGTGCGTCAAGGTCGCGGAGTCCGAGGGCAAGGAGCTCGACGACCTCACCGACGAGCAGTTCGCCAAGATCTCCGAGCACCTGAAGCCCGAGGTCCGCACGGTGCTGAACGTCCCGGGCGCCCTGGCCTCCCGCTCGGGCCGCGGTGGCACGGCGCCGAGCGCGGTCGCCGTCCAGCTCGCCGAGGTCAAGCAGGACCTGTCGGTGCAGCGCACCTGGGCCGACGCGAAGAAGTGACCCCGTAGGTACCCGGTAGGTACCGAACAGGGCCCGGTTCGTCCATCCGTGGACGGGCCGGGCCCATCGGCGTGGGAGCGAGCGGGTCAGCGGCGAGCCCGGGCCCCGCCTCCGTAGCTCGACAGGTCGAGCAGCAGGCCGAAGATGATCACGACCCAGCCGATCCCGCGGACACCGACCACGGGCGCGTACGCGATGACGTAGCCCAGGGTCGTCCAGGGCAGCAGGATCAGGCCGATGAGCGGCAGCAGGACGCCGTTGAAGGCGCGGTCCACAAGGTTGGTGAACAGCCACGTGATCACCAGCGCCACGCGCGGCCCGATGGCGGCCATCGCCGCGAAGATGCAGCACCCCATGCCGGTACCTCCCGAGAGTCGGACGTCCCGACAGTCGTAGCACCGCGTGAGAAGGGCGACCACTGGAGACGTCCACGCCTCGCGTGAGACATTCATGTCTCACTTGATGTACTCTCGTCTCATGCCAGTCGATCGCGCCCACGTGCTGCACAGCGCCGCCGCCCTGCTGACCCGTAAATCCACGGCCACCATGGACGAGGTGGCGCGGGCCGCCGGCATCAGCCGCGCGACCCTGCACCGCCAGTTCGCGGGCCGGGACGCGCTGGTCCGCGCGCTGGAGGAGCTCGGCATCGCCGAGTGCGAATCGGCGCTCGACCGGTCCGGGCTCGACGAGGGGCCGGCCGCGGACGCGCTGCGCACCCTCATCCGCGAGCTCGAGCCCGCGGCGCCGCTGCTCGCCTTCCTCGTCACGGAGAACCAGCTGTTCGAGGGCGAGCAGCAGAACGAGGGCTGGGCCCGCCTCGACTCCCGCATCGAAGCGCTGTTCCGGCGCGGCCAGGAGACGGGCGAGTTCCGGATCGACCTGACGCCCGCGTGGCTGACCGAGGCGCTCTACGGCCTCATCGGCAGCGGCGCCTGGGCGGTGCAGGACGGCCGCGTCGCGGCCAAGGACTTCCAATTCATGATCGTCGAGCTGCTGCTCGGCGGCGCACTACGGAGAGTGGAACCATGACCAGCACACCACAGCGCACCCCTGCGGCGGAGGTGGTGCAGTCCCGTCCCGCGCGGTGGCTCGCCCTCTCCGTCCTCGTGCTGGCCGTGCTGCTCGTCGCCGTCGACGCGACCGTCCTCGGCCTCGCGACCCCGTACATCAGTGAGGACCTGAAGCCCTCCGGCACGCAGCTGCTCTGGATCGGTGACGTCTACTCGTTCGTCATCGCCGGACTGCTCGTCTCGATGGGCAGCCTCGGTGACCGCATCGGCCGCAAGAAGCTGCTCCTGATCGGCGCGGTCGCCTTCGGCGCGGTCTCCGTCCTCAACGCGTACGCGACGACGCCCGAGCTGATGATCCTGGCGCGCGCCCTGCTGGGTGTCGCGGGCGCGACCCTGATGCCGTCGACGCTGGCGCTGATCCGGAACATCTTCCACGACCCGCGCGAGCGCTCCCTTGCCATCGGCATCTGGGGTGCCATGGCCTCGGCTGGCGCGGCGGTCGGTCCGGTCGTCGGCGGGTTCCTGCTCGAACACTTCTGGTGGGGCTCGGTCTTCCTCATCAACCTGCCCGTGATGGCGATCCTGGTGGTCGTCGGCGCGAAGCTCATCCCCGAGTCGAAGAACCCGGTGCCGGGGCCCTGGGACCTGCTGAGCGTGGTGCTGTCCCTCGTCGGCATGATCGGTGTCGTCTACGCGGTGAAGGAGGCGGCGGCGCACGGCTTCGGTGCCGGTGTGGCGGCGTCGGCGGTGCTCGGTGCGGCGGCGCTCGTGTGGTTCGTGCGGCGCCAACTCTCGCTCGAAGCGCCCCTGTTGGACATGCGGCTGTTCCACAACCGCGGCTTCTCGGGCGCGGTCCTGGCGGACCTCCTGACGATTCTGGGCCTGGCCGGTCTGGTCTTCTTCCTCTCCCAGTTCCTGCAACTGGTGCAGGGGCGGGCGCCGTTCGAGGCGGGGCTCGCCGAACTCCCGGCAGCCATCGGCGCGGTGGCGGCGGGCCTGGTCGCCGGTACGGTGGCGCGGCGCTTCTCGGTGCGTTCCGTGGTCGCGGGCGGGCTCGCGGCGGTGGGCCTGGCGCTCGCCGCGCTCACCACGCTGAGCCAGTCGACCGGGTACCCGCTGCTCGGCACGGTGCTGCTCGTCGTCGGTGTCGGTGCGGGCTTCTCGTTCACGGTGACGGCCGACGTGATCCTCTCCAGCGTGCCCAAGGAGCAGGCGGGTGCGGCGTCGGCGGTGTCCGAGACGGCGTACGAGCTCGGTACGGCGCTGGGTATCGCGCTGCTCGGCTCGATCGTGACCGGGGTGTACTCCGGGTTCACGGTTCCCTCGGGGACGCCGGAGGATGTCGCGGTGGCTGCGCACGACTCGCTCGGCGGCGCGGTCGAGGCGGCGGGCGGCCTGCCGGCCGGGCAGGCGGACGCGCTCCTCGCCGGGGCGCAGTCGGCCTTCGTGGACGGCCTCCAGGTCGCGGCGGGCGTCGGAGCGGTGGTGCTGCTGGCGACATCGGTGGCGGCGTGGTTCCTCCTGCGCGGCCAGCGCCTGGAACAGTGACCCGTTCCACCGGCCCCGGGGCTCCGCCCCGGACCCCGCTGCTCAATCGCCGCAGGGGCTTGATCTGACCTCGCCTTGGGCAATCTGCCGCCTTGGGCGGCAGGGTGGGCAAGGCGGCGCACGGTGCCGCGCAACAGGGACGTGGGGCCCCGCCCCGGCGCAGCAAAAAACCCGGTCGACCGGGAAGATCCGGTCGACCGGGCCCACGCACCCGTAAGAGCGGCTACGCCGCCTTCGCCTTCGAGGCGTACATGTCCACGTACTCCTGACCCGAGAGCCGCATGACCTCCGTCATGACCGAGTCCGTCACGGCCCGCAGCACGTACCGGTCACGCCCCATCCCGTCGTAGCGGGAGAACTCCATCGGCTCACCGAACCGCACGGTCACCTTGCCAGGACGCGGAATCCCCGCACCCCCGGGCTGCAGCTTGTCCGTGCCGATCATGGCGAAGGGGACGACGGGCGCACCCGTCATCAGCGTCAGCCGGGCGATACCGGTCCGCCCGCGGTACAGGCGGCCGTCGGGGGAGCGCGTGCCCTCCGGGTAGATCCCGAAGATGTTGCCCTCCTCCAGGATGCGGCGGCCGGTCATCAGCGCGGCCACACCACCGTTCGCCCCGTCGCGGTCGACCGGAATCATGCCGACCCCGGTGAAGAACCACGCCATGAGGCGGCCCTTGAGGGACTTCCCGGTGACGTACTCGTCCTTGCCGATGAAGAAGACCTGCCGGTCACAGACGAGCGGCAGCAGCATCGAGTCGATGAACGTCAGGTGGTTGCCCGCCAGAATGACGGGACCGTTCCCCGGAATCTTCTCTGCGCCTTCCACACGCAGGCGGAACATCAGGCGCATGATCGGGCCGAGCACTGCCTTGATGAGCGCGAAGCGGGACAACGAGCCCTCCGATGTCAAGGAATGAGCAGGGATGGGTACCTGGTTTGGACTGAGGAGTCTGTGCAGGTGAGGACGATACTCGCGCACGAGTACCCGTTGCACATCGGGTTCACCGAGTGGATACGCGGAGTTGACCGAAGTTTGCGCCCCGTTGATGCGTGTGCAACGCCCGGACGCCATGCCGCAACACCCTGACGTTCCGTCCGAGGTCTCCCACTCGTCACTTCCCCACCCCTACGATCGGTCTCGCTTTGACAGGTGCAAGGCAGTACTTGGTGGGAGGAGTTCTTCATGGGGAACAAGGGGAACGAGAAGTCGCAGGCCGCACAGGGGGCGCGGCAGCCACACGGCATGGCGGCGCTCGGCCGCCGCACACTGCTCGGCGCGGCGGTCCTCGGCGCGAGCGCGACGGCACTGGGGGCGGCCGGAACGGCGAGAGCCGCCGACAGAGAAAGTGGCGCGAATAACATGAACAAGGGCCTCGCGGGCCTCCCTGTGCCCACGGTCATCGCGCACCGCGGCACCAGCGGCTACCGGCCGGAGCACACCCTCGGCTCGTACCAGCTGGCGCTCGACATGGGCGCGCACATCATCGAGGCCGGCGACCTCTGCCCGACCAAGGACGGGCATCTCGTATGCCGTCACGAACCGGAAATCGGCGGCACGACCAATGTGTCCGAGCACCCCGAGTTCGCCGACCGCAAGAAGACGAAGAGCCTCGACGGGGTGGCCACCACCGGCTGGTTCACCGAGGACTTCACGCTCGCCGAGCTGAAGACGCTGCGCGCCAAGGAGCGCATCCCGGGCACCCGCCAGCACAACACGATCTACGACGGCCGCTGGGAGATCCCCACCTTCGAGGAGGTCCTTCGCTGGCGCGCCCAGCAGAGCAAGAAGCTCGGCCGCGAGGTCTGGATCTACCCGGAGCTCAAGCACCCCACCTACTTCCGCAAGCAGAACCTCGCCCTGGAGGAGCGCCTCGCCAAGGTGCTGCGCGCCCACGGACTGCACCGGAAGAACTCGCCCGTCATCATCCAGTCCTTCGAGCCGACGAGCATCCAGCGCATGAACAAGCTGGTCGACAACCCGCTCGCGGTCCTCCTGTCCACGGCGAAGTCCCGGCCGTACGACTTCGTGGACAGCGGCGACCCGCGCACCGTCGCCGACCTGATCACGCCGAAGGGCCTCGCGGAGATCGCCTCGTACGCGAACGGCATCGGCCCGACGCTCGACCTGATCATCCCGAAGGACGCGAACGGCAAGCTGACCCAGCCCACCACGCTGGTCAGGGACGCGCACAAGGCGGGCCTCGTCCTGCACCCGTACACGATGCGCAACGAGAACACCTTCCTGCCGGCCGACTTCAAGAAGGGCACGGACCCGAACGCGTACGGCGACGCGTTCGGCGCCTTCAAGGCGTACTACGAGACCGGCATCGACGGCATCTTCTCGGACAACTGCGACACGGCGCTCCTCGCCCGCGAGGACTTCGTCAACGGGTGACCCCGGCACGCCGGTTGGAGTGAGACGAGGCCGCCCCGGCAACCGGCCGCAGGGGCGGCCTCGTCGCGCAGGGCATGACGTACGACACCGTGATCGCGTCCCTGCGCCCGCTCCTCGCCGCCGAGGTCCGCGCCGAGCTGTCGAGCGCCGCCGTCGACCCCGGCGACCTCGAACAGGCCGTCTGGGTCCGCCTCCTGGAACGCCTCGACACCCAGGGCCCGCCCGCGGACCCTGCCGCCTGGCTCCGCGAGGCGGTCGGCGCCGAGGCCCGCCTCCAGCGGCGCACGGCGCTGCGCGAACAGCCGTACGGGCTAACGGCCGCCGCCGATCCCGCGGCGGTGGACCCGGAGCGCCGCGCGCTCACCCACGAACGCGACCGGGCGCTGCGCCGTGCGGTGAGCCGGCTGCCGGGACGCTGCCCGCGCCTGATCGGCGCCCTGCTGTCCCCGCAGGACCTCACTTACCGTGAGATCGCGGGCGAGTTGGGTATCTCACAGGGCAGCCTTGGGCCGGAACGTTCCAGATGTCTGGGTTGCCTGCGCAGAATCCTGCCCTCCGAGGTTGCGCTCACGGCCCGCCGGGGAAAAGGGTGAAGGACAACCGGCGAACAGGTGAGCGGGAGGCATGCACACATGGGCATGAGCGTGACCATCTCTGCGGCGACCGAAGCGGATGCCGAGCAGATTCTGAAGCTCCAGTACCTCTGCTACCAGAGCGAGGCGCAGCTCTACGGGGACTACTCGATCGAGCCGCTCACACAGTCCCTGGACTCCGTGAGGGCCGAACTCACCAGCGGCACCGTGCTCGTGGCACGCCTCGGCGACGAGGTGGTGGCTTCCGTGCGCGGCACGGTCGACGCCGACGGCACGGCGCACATCAACAAGCTGATCGTCCACCCGCGCATGCAGCGCCACGGCCTGGGCGGCCGGCTGCTCTCCGCCGTGGAGACCGAGCTGGGCGCGGCGGGCACGGCCAAGAGCTTCCAGCTGTTCACCGGCCACCGCAGCGACCACAACCTGCGCCTGTACCGCCAGCACGGCTACGAGCCGGTGTCGACCGAGCGCGTCGACGAGCGGCTCACCGTGGTGACGCTCGCGAAGGCGGCCGAGGTCAAGGAAGCCGCGGCGAACGCCTTCGCGGCGAGCGCCTAGAGGGGCTCGGCGGTCAGTTCCCCGGCTGCTGCCGCTGCAGCACACCCTTGCGCAGCCAGTACATCGCGCTCAGCGGCAGCAGTACGGGGATGAACAGATAGCCGACCCCGAAGTCCGACCACACGGTCGCGTCCGGGAACGCGGACGGCTCCACCAGCGTCCACGTACCGACGATCAGGACGCCCGCGAGCTCCAGGGCGCAGCACACGAACGCGGCCCGCCGCGCCGTGTCCCCGCCGCGCACCAGCGAGTACGTGATGAAGGCGTACACGAGTCCCGCCACCGCCGACAGCGAGTACGCCAGCGGCGCCTTGTCGAACTCGGTGGAGATCTGCACGGCCGACCGCGACACGGCGCCGACGACCATCACGCCGTACAGCCACACCAGCAGCATGCCGGGCCCGCTGATGAGGCGGCGCTTCTTCTTCTCGGCCTTCGCAGCGGCCTTCGAGGTGTCCTTGTCTTCAGCGGTCACAGCCACCTCAGCCTCCCCAGATGTCGAAGAGCCGCACTTCGAGCACGGCCAGCACCACGCCGCCCGCGGCGACCGTCACCGAACCCCAGCGGGTGCGCTCGGCGAGCGACATGAAGCCCGCCGCCGGCACACAGGCGAACGCCCCGATCAGATACGCGACGAAGATCGTCGTGCCCTGGTCCGGCTTCTCGCCCCGCGCGAGCTGCACGATCCCGACCACCAGCTGCACCAGCGCCAGCACCGACACCACAGCCATCCCGATGAAGTGCCAGTCCTTGGTCGGCTGGTCGCGATACGCGGCGAAACCGCACCAGGCCGCGAGCGCCAGCGCGGCGAGACCCGTCACCAGGGTCAGGACATCAAGCATGGCCGTGAGCCTATTACGGGCCAAAAGACCCGATGCGCTCGACCCCAAGGTGACCCGTACCCTCGGGACACATGAAGATCACCGCTGACGCCCTGCTGTTCGACAACGACGGAACCCTGCTCTCGTCGATGGAGTCGGTGTACCGCTGCTGGACCCGCTGGGCCGAGGAGTACGGGATCACCGCCGAGGCCTTCGCCGCCGTCGAACTGCACGGCCGCCCCGCCGCCGAGATCGCCGCCGACCTGCTCCCCGCCGAGAAGGTCGCCGACGCCGTCAAGCGCATCGAGGAGCTGGAGGTCGAGGACGTGCCCAACGGCGGCACCCACGTCCTGCCCGGCACCCTCGACCTGCTCACCTCGCTGCCCGACGAGAACTGGGCCGTCGTCACCTCCGCCACCCGCCGGCTCGCCGAGGCCCGGCTCGCCGCCGTCGGCATCAAGACGCCGCTGCTGATCGCCGCGGACGACATCACGCACGGCAAGCCGAACCCCGAGCCGTTCCTGCTCGCCGCCGGGAAGCTGGGCGTGGACCCGGAGCGCTGCGTCGTCTTCGAGGACGCCCCGGCCGGTCTCACCGCGGGCCGCGTCGGCGGCATGAAGACCGTGGCGTTGACCACAACGCACGAGGCGCACGAGCTCTCCGCCGACGTCGTCGTGAAGGACCTCTCCGCGGTGTCCGCGCAGGTCACGGACTCGGGCGTGGAGATCACGACCGCCCCCTGAGGCCAAGTGGAGCCCCGGCCCCCGCTGTCCGAATAGCGGACAGCGGGGGCCGCCCGCGTCCTCACGTCTGCTTTACTTGCCGACATGACCACGACGAGCAGCCGCACCCTTGCGACCGAGGCGACCATGACGCCCGGTGCTGCTTGTATGTGTCGAATGTGCGCCTTCTGAGGGCCCCCACACCGCCTGTTCTCGCGCCCCGAAGCGAGACCCGCGCGCCCTGTCCGTAGGGAGTGACTCCGCAGGGAGAAACAGTCCGCCTACGTGACCGGGCCTGCCCCGCGCACAGCTTCTCCTCACGGGTTCATCCGCCTCTGCGAGACCTGTCGCGCGCCCGGAAACTCAAGCCAAGTTCCCGAACGAATGCCCCGTGCCCGGTGCCACCCGCGCCGCGCACTCGACAGCTACGGAAACCCACGTGATCACCACCAAGGGCCTCACCAAGGTCTACCGCTCGCGCGGCCGCGAGGTCACCGCCCTCGACGGCGTCGATCTGCACGTGCGCGAAGGCGAGGTGTACGGCGTCATCGGCCAGTCAGGCGCCGGCAAGTCCTCGCTGATCCGCTGCGTGAACCTGCTGGAGCGTCCGACCTCCGGCACCGTGACCGTCGCAGGACAGGACCTCACCGCCCTCGCCGGCCGCGGCTCGCGCGCGGGCAAGGAGCTGCGCGAGGCGCGCAGCCGTATCGGCATGGTCTTCCAGCACTTCAACCTGCTGTCCTCGCGCACCGTGCAGGACAACATCGAGCTGCCGCTCGAAATCCTCGGCAAGTCGGGGAAGGAACGTTCCACCAAGGCGCTGGAACTGCTCGACCTGGTCGGCCTCGCCGACAAGGCCAAGTCCTACCCGGCCCAGCTCTCCGGCGGCCAGAAGCAGCGCGTCGGCATCGCCCGCGCGCTCGCAGGCGACCCGAAGGTGCTGCTCTCCGACGAGGCGACGTCCGCCCTCGACCCGGAGACCACCCGCTCGATCCTCCAGCTGCTTCGCGACCTCAACCGCCAGCTCGGCCTGACCGTCCTGCTCATCACGCACGAGATGGACGTCGTCAAGACCGTCTGCGACTCCGCGGCCCTCATGGAGCGCGGGCAGATCGTCGAGTCCGGCACCGTCAGCGAACTGCTCGCGACGCCCGGCTCCGAGCTCGCCTCCGCGCTCTTCCCGGTCAGCGGCGAGGCCTCCGGCGACGACCGCACCGTCATCGACGTCACCTTCCACGGCGAGTCGACGACCCAGCCGGTCATCTCGCAGCTCTCCCGCACCTACAACGTCGACATCTCGATCCTCGGCGCCGCGATGGACACCGTCGCGGGCAAGCAGGTCGGCCGCATGCGCATCGAACTGCCCGGCCGCTACGACGACAACGTCGTGCCCATCGGCTTCCTGCGCGAGCAGGGCCTCCAGGTCGACATCCAGGGCGCGCAGCCCTCCGTTCTGCAGAAGGAAGGTGTCACCAAGTGACCTGGTCGGAGATGCAGCCGCTGCTGTCCCAGGCGTGTTGGGACACCCTCTACATGGTCGGCTGGTCGACGCTGATCGCGATCGTCTTCGGACTGCCGCTCGGTGTGCTGCTGGTCCTCACGGACCGCGGCGGGCTGCTGCAGAACGCCTTCGTGAACAAGGTCATCGGGCAGATCGTGAACATCGTCCGCTCGATGCCCTTCATCATCCTGATGGTCGCCCTCATGGGCTTCACGCGAGCGATCGTCGGCACCACCATTGGCCGCGAGGCCGCCATCGTGCCGCTCGCCATCGGCGCGATCCCGTTCTTCGCGCGCCTCGTCGAGACCTCGGTGCGCGAGGTCGACGGCGGCCTGATCGAGGCCGTGCAGTCGATGGGCGGCAACACCTGGACCGTCGTGCGCAAGGTCCTCGTGCCCGAGTCGCTGCCCTCGCTGATCTCGGCGACCACCACGACGATCGTCGCGCTCATCGGCTACTCCGCCATGGCCGGCACGGTCGGCGCGGGCGGCCTCGGCGACATCGCGATCCGCTATGGCTACCAGCGTTTCGAGGCGAACCTGATGTGGATCACGGTGGCGATCCTCGCCGTCGTCATCTCGCTCATCCAGTTCGCGGGCGACAGCGGCGCACGCGTCCTGCACCGCCGCGCCGGCAAGGGCGGCGATCCGCTCCGCTTCAACCTCTTCGCCGGCCGGGCGGCGGTCACCGCCACCAAGTCCGGCTGAATCCCGTTCTCCCCGTTCTCCCCGTCCCACCCGGCGGGTTGCACCACTGATGGAAAGGCACTTTTCGTGCGTAACACCACCAAGATCACCGCAGCTGTCCTCGCCACCGGCGCCCTCACCCTGGGTCTGACCGCCTGCGGCTCCGACAAGGCCGACACCAAGGCCAAGGCCTCCGACCCGCTGGTCGTCGCCGCGACTCCCGTCCCGCACGCCGAGATCCTCAACTTCATCAAGAAGGACCTCGCGAAGAAGGAAGGCCTCAAGCTCGAGGTCAAGGAGTTCACCGACTACGTCACGCCGAACAACGCGACCGAGGACGGTTCGGTCGACGCCAACTACTTCCAGACCACGCCCTACCTGGAAGACTTCAACAAGAAGAACGGCACGCACCTCAAGTCGGTCGCCACCGTCCACCTGGAGCCGCTCGGCCTCTACTCGCAGAAGGCCAAGAAGCTCGACGGCCTCAAGAAGGGCGGCACCGTCGCCCTCCCGAACGACGCCGACAACGAGAGCCGCGCCCTGCGCTTCCTCGCCGCGAACGACCTCATCACCCTGAAGAAGGGCTCCGAGGCCGCCGCGACCCCGCAGGACATCGCGAAGAACCCGAAGGACCTCCAGTTCAAGGAGGTCGAGGCCGCCCAGACGCCGCGTTCCCTCAAGGACGTCGACGCCGCGGTGATCAACGGCAACTACGCCATCGGTGCCGACCTCAACCCGGCCAAGGACGCGCTCGCCCTGGAGTCCACCAAGAACAACGAGTACAACAACGTGCTCGCCATCAAGGACGGCAACCAGGACGACCCGCGCATCAAGAAGCTCGCCAAGCTCCTCACCTCGCCCGAGGTCAAGAAGTTCATCGAGGACAAGTACAAGGGCTCGGTGCTCCCCTCCTTCTGATGCCGAATCCCCTGAAGTCCACGATTCCCGCCGCCGTGATCGCCGGGGCACTCGTCCTCGGCCTCACGGCGTGCGGCGGCGACAAGGCGGACGCGAGCCGGAAGCTGGTCGTCGGGGCCACCCCGACCCCGGCCGGCGAAGTCCTCACGTACGTACAGAAGAACCTGGCGAAGAAGGCCGGACTCGACCTGGAGATCAAGGAGTTCACGGACTACGTCCTGCCGAACACCGCGCTCCAGCAGGGCGACCTCGACGCCAACCTGTTCCAGCACACGCCGTACCTGAAGGACTTCAACAAGTCCAAGGGCACGACGCTCGCGCCGGTCACGCAGGTCTACCTGCCGCCGCTCGGCTTCTACTCGAAGAAGACGAAGGACGTCCGCGAGCTGCGCGACGGAGCCACCGTCGCGCTGCCGAACGACATCACCGACGAGGGCAGGGCGCTCGAACTCCTCGCCTCCCAGGGCGTGATCGGCCTCAAGAAGGGCGCCGGTCTGAACGCGACGCCCAAGGACGTCGCGAAGAACCCGAAGGGGCTCAAGTTCAAGGAGCTCGAAGCGGCCCAGCTGCCGCGCTCGTTGGACGACGTCGACGTGGCCGCCGTCAACAACAACTTCGCGATGGACGCGGGACTCAACCCCGAGAAGGACGCCATCCTTCTGGAGTCCGTCAAGGACAACCCGTACAACAACATCCTCGCCGTCAAGAAGGGCGAGGAGGGCGACCCCCGGGTCAAGAAGCTGGCGAAACTGCTGACTTCGCCCGAGGTCAAGAAGTTCATCGAGACCAAGTACAAGGGTTCGGTGCTCCCCGTCTGAGGGACCCGTCCGACGCGCTCCCATGGGGGCCGCACCTGGCAACAGGGGCGGCCCCCATGTGCAGTTACGTGCCTTCATGCTGCATGCTGGGCAGTTCACGAGGCCGACGCGAAGGTAGAAGGCCGACGAAGGTTACGGAGAGCGGCGCATGACGAACACCTTCCCGGAGATCTCCATCAGTACGGAGCGCCTGGTGCTGCGCCCGCTCGACGAGGACGACGTGCCCTCGCTCGCGGAGATGATGAACGACGAGCTGGTCGCCGCCTGGACCGCGGTGCCGCAGCCGTTCACCGAGGAGGGCGCCCGCACCTGGATCTTCGAGGACGCGCCGAAGGAGCGGGAGTCCGGCGCCGGACTCACCCTCGCCGTCGCCGAGTTCCTCACGCAGCGGCTCGTCGGCGTCATCCAGCTGTCCAAGACGAACTGGCACGTGCGGTCCACCGAGCTCTCCTACATCGTCGCCCCCTGGGCGCGCGGCGAGGGCTACGCCTCCGAGGCCGCGCTCGCCACGGCCCAGTGGCTCTTCCGCGACCAGCGCCTCGAGCGCATCGAGCTGCGCACGGCCGCCGACAACACCGCCTCCCAGCAGGTCGCCCAGAAGATCGGCTGCATCAGCGAGGGCGTGCTCCGCAACGCCTGCATAGCGCGTACCCGCACCGAGGACGGCGGCCTGGCCGAGGCCCGCACGGACTTCATCGTGTGGAGCCTGCTGCCGGAGGACCTGGAGGGTGTCACCGAGCAATTGGCGGAGGCCGGGGGTTTCACCGCCTTCTCGGACTGGAACTGACCTCACGGGCAGTCGATGGGGCGGGCAGGTACGCTCACGGTGCCCCGGTTCCGGCGGCACCCTTGACCTCCGTGCCGTATGGGCACGTACGTACCCGAGCACACCCAGGAGACTGACGACGATGGCCGACCGGGTCACGGTGATCGGCTGGGACGGTTCGCCGCTGACGGACGCGGCCCGCTCAGCACTCGGCGCGGCCACGCTCGTGGCGGGCGCCGCGCACCACCTGGCGCTGCCCGAGGTCCCCGAGCGCGCCGAGCGCGTCCGGCTCGGCAGTGTGGCCCTCGCCGCCCGCCGCATCGCGGGCCACCGCGGCACGGCCGTGGTGCTCGCCGACGGCGACCCCGGCTTCTTCGGCGTCGTCCGCACCCTGCGGGCGCCCCAGTACGGCCTCGAGGTCGAGGTCGTGCCCGCCGTGTCCTCCGTCGCCCAGGCGTTCGCCCGCGCGGGCATGCCCTGGGACGACGCACAGGTGGTCGTCGCACACAGCCGCACCCTGCGACGCGCGGTGAATGTGTGCCGCGCCCACACCAAGGTCGCCGTCCTCACGTCACCCGGCGCCGGGCCCGCCGAACTGGGCCTGCTGATGGACGGCGTCCACCGCACCTTCGTCATCTGCGAGGAGCTCGGCACCGACCGCGAACAGGTCACCGTCGTCACCTCCGACAAGGCCGCCGACCACACCTGGCGCGACCCCAACGTCGTCATCGTCATCGGGGGACCGGTCACCGGCGCCCCCGAGAACGGCAACTGGCTGGCCGGCGGCGACCCCGACGCAGCACCCCGCGGCTGGGCGCTGCCCGCCGAGGAGTACGCGGGCCCGTTCGGCGAGGGCGAGACCGAACAGCTGCGCGCCGCCCAACTCGCCCGCCTCGGGCCCCGCGCGGGCGACCTGGTGTGGGACATCGGCTGCGGCAGCGGAGCGTTCACGACGGAGGCCGGACGGTTCGGAGCCGCCGTCATCGCCGTCGACCGGGACGCCGACGCCTGTGCCCGCACCCTCGCCGTCGCACGCCGCTTCGGCGTCCAGGTCCAGATCGTGAACGGCACGGCGCCGCACGCCCTCGAAGACCTCCCGGAGCCCGACGTCGTACGCGTCGGGGGCGGGGGAGCGGCCGTCGTCTCGGCCGTCGCGGACCGGCGGCCCGCCCGCATCGTCACGCACGCCGCGACACGCGACGACGCCGAACTCATCGGCAGGGACCTGACGGAGCACGGATACGACGTCGAATGCGCCCTCCTGCAATCCGTCGAACTGGACACTCGCGCCTGGACGGAGAAGGAGCGGACCGTCGGGTTCCTCCTCTCCGGGCGCCTTCCCGTACGCCACCCGTGACCCTGGCGGCGCGCCGCGCGCGGTAGGCTGGCCGATCGTTGTACCGCACCGGGACGTTCGGCTCTTCGTACGCCAATGTCCCGAAAACGCACCACTTTTGAGGTGCGTGTGGTACGGCAGCGACCGGAGGACGCGCAACGTGGCGCAGTCCACAGAAGGCCATGGTCGAACTACGTTCCGTGGCCGCGGTCCGACCGGGACAATGCCTGTTGTCCGGAGCGGTTCGTGCCGCGCGGCGCGCGCGCTCGTTGTTGTTGACGGGCGGTCGACGCGTCGCCCCGGACAGCGAAACAGTGATGCATGAAGGTGCTCGCAGTTCCGGCGGACGGCCGGGGGCGGCCAGGAAGTTCTCATTCGATGGGCGAGGGGTAGGCATGACCGACACCGGTCAGGTTCCGGGCGAAGGGCTGCCGGAGGACGCAGGCACGGCGGAGCCGCCGGGCGTTCCCGCACCCGGCGCGTACACCTACCTCGACCCCGCCGACGCCACGGCCGAGGACGACGAGATCCTCCTGATGCCCGGAGCGCAGGGCGCCTGGGGGCAGCAGACCACGGACCACAGCCAGGGGCAGGGCCAGCAGTACGCCCCGGCCCAGACCCCGGCCCAGCCCCGTCGTCCGCTGCACATGGGCCCGGCCGTTCCCGACACCAACGGCAGCCCCGTCCGCTCGCTCGCCGACCGCGGCCCCGCCCAGCAGAACCCGATGCCGACCCGCCAGTCGGGCCCGCCCACCACAGGACCGGAATACCTGGACATCCCGCCGCAGGGCGCCGCCCCGTGGCAGCCCGCCCAGGCACAGCAGCCCCAGGCCCCCGCAGAAACGGTCGCTCCGCAGTACGAGCAGCCCGAAACGCCCGCGCATGCCCAGGAGTTCGCCCAGGTCGGCGCCGAGCCGATGCCGGTCGGCGCGTACGCGGGCCAGGCCCCGTACGGCGCGCACGAGCAGGGCCATGGCGGCTACGAGTACGACTACGCGCAGCACGGCTACGCCCAGCAGCCCGCCGCGGACCAGACGCTCGGCCAGTTCGTCCCGGTGGACGGCATCGTCCCCACGACCCCGCACCTGGCCCCGACGCCGCCGCAGGCGATGGTCGTGCCCCCGCTCCCGGAGGAGCAGCAGCAGGACACCGCCGAGCAGCCGGGTGTTCCCGGGCAGCAGGACGGATCCGGGCAGTCCGGCGCCGGTCAGGCAGGCGCCGCCGCTGAGTGGACCGGCGCGGACCAGGCTGCTTCCGGCACGCCGGGCGCGGCCGACCAGCATGTCGTCGGCGACGCGCGAGGCGCGGCCGACGAGCAGGCGGGTGCGGGGCAGCGGGGCCCGGCTGACCAGCAGGCGGTTGTGGGGCAGCAGGCTGTGGCCGAGCAGCAGGCCGCCGGCGTCGAGCAGGTGCCGGCCGGTCAGCAGGCCGCGGGCGAGCAGGCGGCTGTTGGCGGTCAGCAGGTTCCGGCCGACCAGCAGGGCTTGGCCGATCCCGCGGCGGTGGCGGAGCAGCAGGCGGCGGCCGAGCAGATGGCTGTTGGCGGTCAGCAGGTTCTGGGCGATCAGCAGGGTGTGGCCGGTCCCGCGGTGGTGGCGGAGCAGCAGGCCGCGGGCGAGCAGGCGGCTGTTGGCGGTCAGCAGGTTCCGGGCGATCAGCAGGGCTTGGCCGATCCCGCGGACGTGGCCGAGCAGATGGCCGTTGGTGGCCAGCCGGTTCCGGGTGAACAGCACGTCGCGGGCGATGCCGGTGCCGTGGCGGAGCAGCAGTCCGTTGCGGGTCAGCAGGTCCTGGCGGACCAGCTGACCGCTGGTGACCAGCAGGTTGCCGAGGCCCAGCAGGCGGTGGGCGACCACGTGGCCGCGGCCGATCAGTCGGTCGTCGGTGACGCGGCGCTCGCCGAGCAGCAGGCTGCCGCCGGGCCGCAGGCCGTTGGCGTCGAGCAGGTGCCGGCCGGGCAGCAGGTGCCGGCCGGGCAGGTGGCCGTCGCCGGTCAGCAGGTTCCGGCCGACCAGCAGGGCGCGGCCGATCCCGCAGCCGTGGCTGAGCAGCAGGCCGTGGCCGAGCAGCAGTCCATGGGCGGGCAGCAGGCCCTGACCGACCAGCAGTCCGCCGGCGACCAGCACGCTGCCGCCGCCCAGCACGTCGTGGGCGACCACGCGGCGCTCTCCGACGAGCAGTCCGCTGCGGGACCGCAGGCCGTTGACGGCCAACACGCCCCGGCCGAGCAGTCCGCCATCGGTGGTCCGCAGGCCCCGGCCGACCAGCACGCCATGGCCGAGCACACGGCCGCGGCGGACCAGCAGTCCGCTGACGACCAGTCGTCCGCCGCCAACCAGCACACCGTGGGCGCCCCCGCACCCGTGGCCGACCAGCGGCCCGCAGGCGACGCGGCGCTTGCCGACCAGCAGGCCGCGGCCGGGCCGCAGGCCGTCGCCGACCAGCCGGCCGCCGCCGATCCGCAGACCGCCGGCGCCCCCCAGCCCGTCACCAACCCGCAGGACCCGCACGCCATGGCCAACCAGCAGTCCGCCGAGCAGGCGCCCGTGGGCGACGCGTCGGTCGCGCCCGAGAACGTCGCGGAGTGGGACACCCAGGGCCCCGACTCCGCCGGGATCCCCCCGCAGGGAGCCGCCTCCCCGGAGGAGTCCGCGAGCGTTCCCGGCCCGCGCGAGGGCGACTCCGGCGCGATCCCGTTGCCCGAGTCCGAGGACCCGGCGGAGCAGACCGTCGCCCCGGCCGAGCTGACCGGCGAACCGGAGCACCTGACGCCGGATCCCGAGGCGCACCCGGCTGCCCCCGCGTACGACGACACCGAGCGCGAGGCCGTCCTGCGCGTGATGCGCGAGCGCCGCGACATCCGCAACGGCTTCCGCAGCGACCCGATCCCGCACGAGGTGCTGCTGCGCGTCCTGGAGGCGGCCCACACCGCGCCGTCCGTGGGCCACTCGCAGCCCTGGGACTTCGTGGTCATCCGCTCCGCCGACACCCGCCGCGCGATGCACGAACTGGCCATGCGCCAGAAGGACGCGTACGCCAAGTCGCTCCCCAAGGGCCGGGCCAAGCAGTTCAAGGAACTGAAGATCGAGGCCATCCTCGACACCCCGGTGAACATCGTCGTCACCGCCGACCCGACCCGCGGCGGCCGCCACACCCTGGGCCGCCACACGCAGCCGCAGATGGCCCCGTACTCGTCCGCCCTCGCGGTCGAGAACCTGTGGCTCGCGGCCCGCGCCGAGGGCCTCGGCGTCGGCTGGGTCAGCTTCTTCGACGAGCGCGAGATGGTCCGCTCGCTCGGCCTCCCGGAGCACCTGGAGGTCGTCGCGTACCTCTGCGTCGGCTACGTCGACGAGTTCCCGGAGGAGCCGGAGCTGATGCAGGCCGGCTGGTCCAAGCGCCGCCCGCTGTCGTGGGTCGTCCACGAGGAGACGTACGGCCGCCGCGCCCTGCCCGGCGAGGACCCGCACGACCTGCTCGCGGAGACCGTCTCCAACATCCGCCCGCTGGACGCCAAGGCGCTCGGCGAGGCGTGGGAGCGGCAGAAGCGGATGACGAAGCCCGCGGGCGCGCTCGGCATGCTGGAGATCATCTCCGCCCAGCTGTCCGGCCTGTCCCGGGTGTGCCCGCCGCCGATCCCGGAGCCCGCGGCCGTCGCGATCTTCGCCGGTGACCACGGTGTGCACGCCCAGGGCGTCACCCCCTGGCCGCAGGAGGTCACCGGCCAGATGGTCGCCAACTTCCTGGGCGGCGGCGCGGTCTGCAACGCGTTCGCGAGCCAGGTCGGCGCCGAGGTCTGCGTCGTCGACGTCGGTGTGGCGGGCGAGCTCCCGGCCACGCCCGGCCTGCTGCCCCGCAAGGTCCGCGCCGGCACCGCCGACATGACGACGGGCCCCGCCCTGACCCGCGAAGAGGTCAAGGAGGCCATCGAGGTCGGCATCGAGACCGCCCGCGACCTCGTGGCGGCGGGCAACAAGGCGCTGCTCACGGGCGAGATGGGCATCGCGAACACCACCGCGTCCGCGGCCCTCATCTCGGTCTACACCGAGGTCGACCCGGCCGAGGTCACCGGCCGCGGCACGGGCATCAACGACGAGACGCACTCCCGCAAGGTCGAGGTCGTGCGCCGCGCCCTCGACCTGCACAAGCCCGACCCGGCCGACCCGATCGGCGTCCTCTCCGCGGTCGGCGGCCTGGAGCACGCGGCGATGGTCGGCCTGCTCCTCGGCGGCGCCTCGCTGCGCACGCCGGTGATCCTCGACGGTGTCAGCGCCGGTGCGGCCGCCCTGGTCGCCCGCGCCATCGCCCCCGAGGTCCTCGCGGCCTGCATCGCGGGCCACCGCAGCGCCGAGCCCGGCCACGTCGCCGCGCTCAACAAGCTGGGCCTGCGCCCGCTCGTCGACCTGGACCTCCGCCTCGGCGAGGGCACGGGCGCGCTTCTGGCTTTGCCGATCGTGCAGAGCGCGGCGCGGGCGATGCACGAGGTCGCCACGTTCGACTCGGCGGGCGTCACAGAGAAGTAACCCCCCCACCCCGCCCCTTCCCGAAAGTCTCCTCAATCGCCGGAGGGGCTGGTTTTCCAGCCCCTCCGGCGATTGAGGAGCGGGGTCCGGGGCGGAGCCCCGGTTTCGGGAAGGGGCGGGGTGGGGGACTTCGAAACCTCCCCGTCACGCCCACGACGTACGCTCCACCCACAAGCACCCGCACGCCAGAGGACACCTCATGCCCGCCGCCGACCACCCCGCCTACCCCGTAGGGCTCCGCCTGACCGGCCGCCGAGTCGTCGTCCTGGGCGGCGGCCAGGTAGCCCAGCGCAGGCTCCCCGCCCTGATCGCCGCGGGCGCGGACATCACGCTGATCTCCCCCTCCGCCACCCCCTCCGTCGAGGCGATGGCGACGGCCGGCGAGCTGACCTGGACCAAGCGCCGCTACGAGCCGGGCGACCTCGCCGAGACCTGGTACGCCCTCGTCGCCACCAGCGACGCGCAGGCGAACGACGCGGCATCCGCCGAGGCCGAGGCGGGCCGCGTCTGGTGCGTCCGCTCCGACGACGCCGACGAGGCGACCGCCTGGACCCCGGCCACGGGCCGCGCCGACGGCGTGACCGTCGCCGTCCTGACGACCTCGGCCGCGGACCGCGACCCCCGCCGCACAGCCGCCGTCCGCGACGCGATCGTCGAGGCCCTCCACGACGGCACGGTCACCGTCCAGCGCACCCACAAGCCCGGCGTCGCGCTCGTCGGCGGCGGCCCCGGCGACCCGGACCTGATCACCGTGCGCGGCCGCCGCCTCCTCGCCGAGGCCGACGTCGTGATCGCCGACCGGCTCGGCCCGCGCGACCTCCTCGACGAGCTCCCGCCGCACGTCGAGGTGATCGACGCGGCGAAGATCCCGTACGGCCGTCAGATGGTCCAGGAGGCCATCAACGACGCCCTGATCGACCACGCCAAGCAGGGCAGGGCCGTGGTCCGCCTCAAGGGCGGCGACCCGTTCGTCTTCGGCCGCGGCATGGAGGAGGCCCAGGCGCTCGCCGCCGAGGGCATCCCGGTCACGGTCGTCCCCGGCATCTCCAGCTCGATCTCCGTGCCCGGCGCGGCCGGCATCCCGGTCACCCACCGCGGCGTCGCCCACGAGTTCACCGTCGTCAGCGGCCACGTGGCGCCGGACGACGAGCGCTCCCTGGTCGACTGGGAGGCGATGGCGAAGCTGACCGGCACCCTCGTGATCCTCATGGGAGTCGACAAGATCGCAAAGATCGCCGCGGCCCTCGTCTCGCACGGCAAGGCCCCCGAGACCCCCGTCGCCCTCGTCCAGGAAGGCACGACGGCCGCCCAGCGCCGCGTCGACGCCACCCTCGCGACGGTCGGCGCCACGGTCGTCGCCGAAGGGGTCAGGCCCCCGGCGGTCATCGTGATCGGCGACGTGGTGAACGAGAACCCGCACAAGCACCAGAAGTAACCAGCGGTAACGCAACTCGTTCCGAGCCGTTGGCACCACACCCAGAACAAGGCAGTATCGACCCGTGGCTGAAGCTGAACATCGAGGGATCATCACCATCGATGACCCCGACGACCCGCGCCTGTCCGACTACACGGGCCTGACCGACGTAGAACTGCGTCGCAAACGCGAACCGGCCGAGGGCCTGTTCATCGCCGAGGGCGAGAAGGTCATCCGGCGGGCCAAGCTCGCCGGGTACGAGATGCGCTCGATGCTGCTGTCCGCGAAGTGGGTCGACGTCATGCGCGACGTCATCGACGAGGTCCCCGCCCCGGTCTACGCGGTCGCCCCCGACCTGGCCGAACAGGTCACCGGCTACCACGTGCACCGCGGCGCCCTCGCCTCCATGCAGCGCAAGCCGCTCCCGACCGCGGACGAACTCCTCACCACGGCCCGCCGCGTGGTCGTCATGGAGTCGGTCAACGACCACACGAACATCGGTGCGATCTTCCGCAGCGCCGCCGCGCTCGGCATGGACGCGGTCCTGCTCTCGCCCGACTGCGCGGACCCGCTCTACCGCCGCTCAGTGAAGGTCTCGATGGGCGCGGTCTTCTCCGTGCCGTACGCGCGTCTGGAGGCCTGGCCGAAGTCCCTGGAGACGGTCCGCGACGCCGGCTTCGAACTCCTCGCGCTGACCCCGGCCGAGCAGGCGAAGTCCCTCGACGAGGTGGCGCCGCACCGCATGGACCGCGTCGCGCTGATGCTCGGCGCGGAGGGCGAAGGGCTGTCGACCAAGGCCCTGATGGCGGCGGACGAGTGGGTCCGCATCCCGATGGCCCACGGAGTCGACTCGCTCAACGTGGGCGCGGCGGCCGCCGTCGCGTTCTACGCGGTGGCGACGGGCCGACCCGAACTCTGACGCTCCGGAACCCCGCCCGCACTGCGGGCGGGGAGCGCGGGCGCGGTCACAGGCTCTGCGCCGCCGCGATCGCGAGCGCCACGAGCAGCGTCACGACGACGAACACGAAGAGCCGCTGGCGCAGCAGGCGCGGGTTCGCGGGCCGCAGCTTCTTGCCGCTGCCCGTGCCGTTCGTCCGCGGCGCCGGGCGCCCCGCACCACTGCGCGGTCCGGTCCGGCCGTTGCTTGAACGGCTGTTCGTGTTCCGCGCGGGCGCCGAACCGTTGCTCCTGCCGTTGCTGGGCCGCGACGTGGGAGTTCCCGGCTGCGTACGCCGCTGGGTGCGCTGCCCCTCGTAGGTGTCGGCCAGTCGTCCGGTCGGCCGGTCCTGCTCGGCGGTGCGCGGCGCGGGCGGGCGCGGCTCCGCGGCGATGCCCTGAGCCTCGCGGGCCGCGATCTCCTTGAGCCGCAGCGACAGTTGCAGCGTGCTGGGCCGCTCCTCCGGGTCCTTCGCCAGGCACGCGCGCAGCAGCGGCGCGAGCGCGTCCGGCACCCCGGCCAGCTGGGCCTCCTCGTGCACGACCCGGTAGAGCATGACCTCGGAACTGCCGTGCCCGAACGGCGAGTCGCCCATCGCGGAGTACGCGAGCGTGGCCCCCAGGGCGAACACGTCGGTCGCGGGCGTCACGGCGGCGCCGCGCACCTGTTCGGGCGCGAGGAAGCCGGGGGAGCCGACGGCGGTGCCCACATGGGTCAGCGTCGAGGCGCCGGTCGCCCACGCGATGCCGAAGTCGATGATCCGCGGCCCCTTCGGGGACAGCAGGATGTTGGACGGCTTGAGGTCGCGGTGCACGACCCCGGCCTCATGGACGGCGACGAGCCCCTCGGACAGCGCGGCCCCCACGGCCGCCACGTCCGAAGCGGCCAGCGGGCCCTCCTCGGCGACCTTGTCGTGCAGCGAGGGACCCGGCACGTACTGCGTCGCGAACCACGGCCGCTCCGCCTCCAGGTCGGCGGCGACGAGCCGGGCGGTGCAGCCGCCCCTGATCCGCCGGGCGGCGGACACCTCGCGCGCGAACCGCGACCGGAACTCCTGGTCCTCCGCCAGATCAGGCCTGATCACCTTGAGCGCGACCCGCTGGCCGCGCCGGTCGGACCCGAGGTAGACCACGCCCATCCCGCCGGCCCCGAGGCGTCTGTGAAGCCTGAACGAGCCGACGACGCGCGGGTCCTCGCGCCTCAGGCGCATCATCGCCATGTTCATCCCCGCTGCTGCCCGGTCCGTCTGACGAGCCACAGCTTACGTTTTCGCGCACGGCGGCGCGCAAAGGCCGCGCCCTCGCGGCCGATTCGATTGTCAGTGCCCGGTGGGAAACTTGAAGGGTGGTCAGGGAGCGCGGGAGCGGGGCGGCTTGTCCGGCGCCCGCGGGCCAACAGGGCGGCCTTGGAGGGGGTTTGGACCCATGAAGGGTGACCGGGTCGAGATAGTCGTGGATGCCGGGGACACGACGCGTACGTACGAGGTGACGGCGGGCCGGGCGGGCCGGAGGGTGGAGACGGCGGTGCGCAGAGGGGTGGTGGAAGTGAGCGAAGTCACCCGATCCGGATCCGTGGTGCGCACCGCGCGCTTCATGGCCACGAGGGTCCTGGCGCTGGTAGAGCACCCCGTCCCGCGCGAGGAGCCGGCCGAGCGGGAGGCCCGCGTCGGGCGCCCCCTCGGGGATGACCCCGAGGCCTAGGACCTCGTCTCCACCCAGGGGAGTACATCGGGCGGAGGTGGTCATCCTCGGGGAGGCCCGGCAATCGGTACGAGGGCATGACGTCTCGGACGCCCGCCACTCATAGATTTGAGGTCAAGCGGCGGGTACGGCACTCGTCCCCCGAGGTCAGGTACCCGCCGCTTGCCAGGACGCGACAACTCACAAAGACGCAAGAACTCAAGATTTCGACCGGGAGAGGACCATGGCGGACACGGCACCGCGGACGACAGCGTTCCGCACAGTGGCCCGCAGGGCGGGCCTTTTCGGTGGCCCCGCGACCGACCGCCGGCATCCGCTGGTGGCCGCGGCCATGGTTCTCCCTCTCGCGGCCCTTCTCGTCGTCGTGTTCGGCGGCTGGGACGCGGTGGTCACACAGGCGTCGTCCGTGGGCGTGATGCTGGGGCGCTGAGCGGCGCTCCCAGGCCCGGAAGAGCGGTCCGGGCGGGGACATCCGGCCATGAAACCCCGTGGGGACGGGGGTGCGGCGGACGGCACAAATGCTGCGCGCAGCTGGGGAGCTGCGCGCAGCATTATTTTGTGCCCTCGGCCCCGTAGGCCCCTGCCGCCGGACAGGCCCTAGGCTGCGGCCGTGACCACGCTCATCGTTCCCGCGCTCAGGGCCGAGGCCCGGGGCGCGGCCCACCCGTCGGGGATCGTCTGCGTCTGCGGCGCCACGACCCTCGCCGACCGCCCCGACGCCACCGTGGTCCGGCACGGCGACACCGTCGCCAAGGCGCACGCCCCCGGCACCGACCCCGCCGAGCTGAACCTGCGCCTCGCCGTGGCCACCCACCCGTCCCTGGCCGGCGTCCTGCTGCGCCCGCTGCGTCCGACGGCGGCGGCCCTGGACGACCGGCTCGTCACGTTCTGGCCGCACGGCACTCCCGTGGACCCGGACCACCCGGAGCACGCCCCCTGGGAGGCCGTGGGCGCCCTCCTCGCCCGCCTGCACTGCACGCCGGCGCACGAACTCCCGCCCGCGCTTCCGCCCATGCGGGGCCCGCTCAAGGCGGCCGCCGCAGTGGCCCGCCTCCGAGCCGCGGCCCCCGGCCACCCGGCCGCGCGCCCGATCCTCGACGCCTGGGGCACCCTGCCGCCCTGGGCCCGCGCGGAAGCCCCGTACGCGCACGCGAGCGCCCTGTGCCACGGCGATCTCCACCTCGGCCAGCTGGTCCGCCACCCCGCGCGGTCGGACGCGTGGACGCTGATCGACGTCGACGACCTCGGAATCGGCGACCCCGCCTGGGACTTGGCCCGCCCCGCCGCCTGGTTCGCCTGCGGACTGCTGTCGCCCGATGACTGGACCCGCTTCCTCGGCGCGTACCAACGCACAGGTGGCGCCAAGGAGCTGAGCGTCCCCGACCCCTGGCCCGCCCTGGACGCCCCGGCCCGCGCCCTGACCGTGCAGACCGCCGCGCTCGCCGTCGCGAAGGCCACCGACGCGGGCCGCGCGCTCGACGAGGTGGAGGACGCGGTCGTCGACGCCTGCGCCCGAATGGCATCGACGCCACCGCAGTTCGAGGACGAACCGGCCAAGTAGGGTGCGGGGGACGGAAGCCGGGAAGTGTTCCGGCGAAGCAGCACCGAACGGCGAGGAGTTGAGCCGAGCATGCAGTGTCCGAAGTGTCACGCACCGATGCACACGTACAACCGCAATGGCGTCCAGATCGAGCAGTGCAGCGGTTGCCGCGGGATATTCCTGGACTACGGCGAGCTGGAGTCGCTGACCCGCCTGGAGTCGCAGTGGCAGCAGCAGGCCCCGCCGCCCCCGCCCGCCCCGCAGGGCTACCCGGCCCCCGCGGCCCCGGCCTGGGGAGCCCCGCACCACGGCGGTCATCACGGCCACCACGGTCACCACAACCGTGGCTTCGGCCGGATGCTGTTCTCCTCCTGAGGCGCTGAGCGGCTCTTCTCCCGAAGAGCCGCCCGGCACCCCGGGCCGTCCGGAACGGAAGAAGCCCCCGGTCACGAGGACCGGGGGCTTCTTGCTTGTGCGCGATACTGGGATTGAACCAGTGACCTCTTCCGTGTCAGGGAAGCGCTCTCCCGCTGAGCTAATCGCGCGGGGGATCCTTGCGGACCAGTGGACGATACTGGGATTGAACCAGTGACCTCTTCCGTGTCAGGGAAGCGCTCTCCCGCTGAGCTAATCGTCCGGGATGGAAGCCTTGCGGCTCCAGTGCGCGATACTGGGATTGAACCAGTGACCTCTTCCGTGTCAGGGAAGCGCTCTCCCGCTGAGCTAATCGCGCTTGGAGGTGGAGACGGGATTTGAACCCGTGTAGACGGCTTTGCAGGCCGTTGCCTCGCCTCTCGGCCACTCCACCAGGAGCGTAGGGGTTCGGGAAGATCCCCCACATCCTGAGCGAACGACCGGGTTCGAACCGGCGACCTCAACCTTGGCAAGGTTGCGCTCTACCAACTGAGCTACGTTCGCGTGTCTTTCCGGTCCGCTTGCGCGTCCCGGCGACGTGTTGAACTCTAGCGGATTCCTGGGGGAGGTCCAAAACGCGTTTGCGCAGCGTGCTGCGGTGCGACCGACGAAGGTCCTGCTCAGGTGGGCCCATCGTCATCGGCCATAGACTCGAAGGCGTGCACGACCTCCCTGCTCTGGCCCGCTTCGGCGGGCTCGTCGCGACCGATCTGCGCGACGTCACCAGCGATCCCGCGGCCCTCGACTCCAGCGGCTTCTGGGCCGTCTGCGCCGACTTCGAGGGCCGCCTGACCTGCGCCCGCTTCGGCGACGTCCGCGAGGAACCGGTGCCCGCCCCGCGCCCCGGCGCCTGGCACGGGCCCGCGCCGACGGACTGGACGTCGTCGCTCGACCACACCGCGTACACGGACGGCGTGCGGAGCATTCGCGCGCGCATCGCGACCGGCGAGGTCTACCAGGCGAACCTCTGCCGCGTGCTCTCCGCGCCGGTCCCCGCCGACGCCGACGTGGACGCCCTCACCGCCCTCCTCGCGCGCGGGAACCCGGCGCCGTACGCAGGAACGATCCGGCTGCCGCGGCACGGCGTGGAGGTCGCCACGGCCTCGCCCGAGCTGTTCCTGCGCAGGGACGGCCGGGTCGTCGAGTCCGGGCCGATCAAGGGGACCGGGCGCACCGAGGACGACCTCCTCGAAAAGGACCACGCCGAGAACGTGATGATCGTCGACCTGGTCCGCAACGACCTGGGCGTCGTCTGCGCCACCGGCAGCGTGACCGTCCCCGAACTGTGCGTGGTCGAGAAGCACCCGGGCCTCGTCCACCTCGTCTCCACCGTGCGCGGCGAGCTGCCCGAGGCGGCCGGCTGGCCCGAGCTGCTCGACGCCGCGTTCCCGCCCGGCTCCGTCACCGGCGCCCCGAAGTCCAGCGCCCTGCGGATCATCGACGAGCTCGAGACCGCGCCGCGCGGCCCCTACTGCGGCGGCATCGGCTGGGTGGACGCGGACCGGGGGAGCGGGGAACTGGCCGTCGGGATCCGTACCTTCTGGATCGACCGCGGCGCCCACGGCGACGTCCTGCGCTTCGGCACCGGCGCCGGCATCACCTGGGGCTCGGACCCGGAGCGGGAATGGCGGGAGACCGAGCTGAAGGCGGCGCGGCTCCTGGAGGTAGCGTCGGGAACGTACGCACTCGAACAGTGAGAGGCAAGAACCCGTGAAGATCTGGCTGGATGGCCGGCTGCAGGACACCGAGGCGGCGCGCGTCTCCGTCTTCGACCACGGGCTCACCGTGGGAGACGGCATCTTCGAGACGGTGAAGGCCGTCGAGGGCAAGCCGTTCGCGCTCACCCGTCACCTCGACCGGCTCGCCCGCTCGGCCCGCGGGCTCGGGCTGCCCGAGCCCGACCTCGACGAGGTCCGCCGCGCCTGCGACGCCGTCCTCGAGGCGAACCCGATGGCCCTCGGCCGCCTGCGCATCACCTACACCGGCGGCCTCTCGCCGCTCGGCTCCGACCGCGGCGACCACGGCGCCACGCTCGTCGTCGCCCTCGGTGAGACCAAGCGGCGCCCCGACACCACCGCCGCGATCACCGTCCCCTGGACCCGCAACGAGCGCGGCGCCCTCGCGGGCCTGAAGACCACCTCGTACGCGGAGAACGTCGTCGCCCTGGCCCGCGCCCACGAACACGGCGCGACCGAGGCCCTGTTCGCGAACACGGTGGGGCAGCTGTGCGAGGGCACCGGCTCCAACGTCTTCGTCGTCCTCGACGGCGAGATCCACACGCCGCCGCTGACCGCGGGCCCGCTCGCCGGTATCACGCGCGCCCTCGCCGTCGAGTGGACCGGCGCCAAGGAGACCGACCTGCCGCTCTCCGTGCTCGCGGAGGCCGACGAGGTGTTCCTGACGTCGACGCTGCGCGACATCCAGGCCGTGCACCGCGTCGACGACCGGAACCTCGACGACGCGCCGGGCCCCGTCACCGCGAAGGCGATGCGCGTCTGGGACGAGCGGGCAGCAGACCGCCTCGACCCGTAAATCCCTTGTCGCGTCGGGGGTGCGGGCGGGTACAACTCCCGTGATGACCACGACCCTGCGGCCGACCGAGCCGCTCCAGCGCACCCCCGACGGCTCGCGCTCGCGTCACTACGCGGTGTGCGTGAACAGCCGCCCCGTCGGCACCCTGCACCTCACCACGCACCCGGTCTTCGGCCCCTCCGTCGCCCAGATACGCGAACTGAGCGTCGACGAGAAGGACCGGGGGCGCGGCCGCGGCACCGTCGCGGCGCTCGCCGCCGAGGAGGTCGCCCGCTCCTGGAACTGCCGCCGCGTCGAGGTGGCCGTCCCCGCCGACGCGCAGGGCATGCTCCGCCTCGCGGGCGCCCTCGGCTACGTGGAACGCAACCGGAACATGGCGAAGGCCCTGCCCGGACAGCCGCCCGCCCTCCCCGAAGGCAGCGTCGGGCGGCGCATGACGGAGGCCGAGTACGGGCCGTGGCTCGCGCACACCAAGGCCGCGTACGCGCGCACCTGGGTCGAGCGCGGCGCCACCGAGGACGAGGCGCGGCGCAAGGCGGAGCGCGATCACGCCGCGCTGCTCCCGGAGGGCGTCGCCACCCCGGACGTCCTGCTCAGCGTCCTGGAGCACGCGGGGGAGCGGGTCGGAACGCTCTGGCTGGCCCAGCGGCCCGAAGGGGCGTTCGTCTTCGACGTCGAGGTGGCGGCCGAGCACCGGGGACGCGGCCACGGGCGCTCGCTGATGCTGCTGGCCGAGGCCGACTCGATCGCGGCGGACGCCACCCGGATCGGCCTCAACGTCTTCGCGCACAACACGGCCGCGCTGAGCCTGTACGCATCGCTCGGCTACGAGCCGACCACGTACCACCTCTACAAACAGCTGCTCTGAGCGTCAGTCCTGCCCGGCCTCGGCGAGCAGCCGGTCGGCGATCTCCTCGATCCGCTCCCGCAGCCCCTCCTGGCTCTTGCCGCCGTGCAGCAGCTCCCCGCCGATCTCGTACGTGGGCGTGCCGGTCACGCCGATGACCTTGCCCTCGGCCTGGTCGGCGTCGACGATCAGGATGTGCCGGCCGTCGACGAGCGCGGTGTCGAACTCCTCGGCGTCCAGGCCGAGTTCGCCCGCCACCTGGACGAGGAACTGCTCGCCCTTGCGGTCGAACTCCTCGACGCGGCCGAGCACGGCCTCCACGTACGGCCACCCCTTGCCCTGCGCGAACGCCTCCTCGGCGGCCTGCGCACCGGCGAAGGAGTGCTTGTGCTTCTCGAGCGGGAAGTGCCGCAGGCGCAGCTCGACGCGGTCGCCGTAGCGCTCGCGCAGCGCGCGGAGGTCGTCCAGGGCCGAGCGGCAGTCGGGGCACTGCAGCTCGCACCACACGTCAAGGATCGGGTTCGGGGCGTTCATGGGGGCCAGTCTCCCAGGAGCGACGGCAGGCCCCAACCTGGACCTGCGGAGGAGCCGCGACCCCGAGATGTCCCCCAGATGTGGCCGATGCGGGCCCTGGGCGTGGCCCGCGGGCCCCCGGACGGTGCAGGATGGAAGGGGCGAAGCGCCCCTGATCGCCCTTTGATGTCCGAACTCGGGAGGACCGGATGATTGCCGAGACCGTGTGTTCCGCCGTTGCCGTGGCGGGCCTGGGCATCGCCGGGGTTCTCGCCTTCCGCAAGCGCTTCATGAAGGCCGCCCGCACCGCCGCCTACGCCCTCGTGCCGCTGGGCCTGGTGATGACGGGCGCGGTGGAGTGGGTCGTGGACACGGCGTTCAGTCCGACCGCCTGGGCCGGCTTCGGCGTCCTCGGCGTCGCCTGGCTGATGTTCATGGGGACGCGGGCCGTCGAGCGGCGCCGCTCCGGCCGCCCCGCCAAGGAGGGCAAGGCCGCCGTCGCCCCCGCGGCCTCGGCGCCCTCGCTCGGCGAGAGCCGGCGCCCCACGCCCGCGGCGCAGCCGAAGCAGTCGAAGCCTGAGCCCGCCGAGGACTTCAGCGACATCGAGGCGATCCTCAAGAAGCACGGCATCTGACGTCAACGGACGCTCCTGGCCCGCTGTCACGGGTCGGTGCGAACTACCCCTCGAAAGTGGTGGGTTGAGCCCCCGTCGCCCGGTAAGTGCGTCATCATCGCGGCGAGATGCTGGACACACCGCAGCTGCCCGAGCAGCTGGACGCCGACCCGGGGCAGGCGCCCCTCAGCGAGCCCGCGCCGCCCGTGCCCGTACGAACCGAGAAGCGAACCGAGCACAGGACCGAGCCAAGGACCGAGCAGAGTCCACGCGGCTGCCTCTTCGCGCTCTCCCAACCCCCGCTGATGATCTTCCTGGGGGTGATCGGCGGCCTGCTCCTGATGGCGGCGCTGCACGATCTCCTGCTGCTGTGAACGGATTCAGCCCGTCGCTCAGCCGGTGGCTTCCTTGCGCCGCGCCCGGTAGGCCGCGACGTGCAGCCGGTTCCCGCACGTACGGCTGTCGCAGTAGCGGCGCGAACGGTTGCGGGACAGATCGACGAACGCGAACCGGCAGTCGGGCGCCTCGCAGCGCCGCAGCCGCTCCTGCTCCCCGGCGACGACGAAGAACGCGAGGGCCATCCCGCAGTCGGCCGCCAGGTGGTCGGCGACGGAGGCACCGGGCGCGAAGTAGTGCATGTGCCAGTCGTAGCCGTCGTGATCCGTGAGGCGGGGAGTGGTGCCCGCCTCGGCGACCAGTTCGTTGATCACCGTCGCCGCCGCCCGCTGGTCACTCGCCGCGAACACGGCCGCGAAGCGGTCACGCACCGTACGCACCGAGTGGAGATCGTCTTCGGTGATCACGCCGACATCGCTGACATCGTTCCTTCGTACGAAATCCGTCAGCGCGGCCAGACTCTCGAGCCCGTCCGCCTTCGAGTCGCCGTCCGGTGTCGTGTTCACCAGATCGACCACGGTGTCGAGCGCGCACCGGGTGTCGTGGGTGATCAGCACGATTCGCTCCCTGGCCTGGGGTAGGGCTCCCGCCCGCCGATGCCGCACGAGCCTAGTACCTGCGGGCCTCCGGACACGCACCTGCGCCGCCACCGTGGAAACTCCCACGGCGACGGCGCCGGTGTATGCCGTATGCGGTTGTCCCGACCGTGATGCCGTGCCGTCTCCCCGAGTGGACGGCACGGCACGCTCTCGCGCTGCTCACGCCGACCGGGTGCCGGCGCGGGCCTCCTCGTTCCGCGGCGCTAACTTTCCGCGAGGATGTGCGACAGCTCCTGGTCGAGGTCGAAGTGGCGGTGTTCCGTGCCGGGTGGCACGGCGGCGTCCGTTCGCTTGAGGAACGACTCCAGGGCCCGCGCCGGGGCCTCGAGCAGAGCCTCGCCCTCGGGAGAGCTCAGGGCGATGCAGACAACGCCCTGACCGTGGCTGCGGGACGGCCAGACTCGGACGTCGCCGGTGCCGGTCGGCCGGTGAAGGCCTTCGGCGAGGAGGTCGCGGGCAAACACCCATTCGACTGTCTCCTCGGCTCCGGTGTGGAAGGTGGCGTGCACGGCATACGGATCGGCCGTGTCATACCGCAGACCTGCGGGAACGGGCAGTGAGGACTCGCTCGACACAACGAGGCGCAGGTGCAGCTCGCAGCTGACCGTGGTGTTCATAAGCGCCAGGGCCTTTCGCTCAGTGTGCGCTCGGGGATTCGCACGTCGGCGAAATCGACATGCCACCTACGGTGCCGTTGTAAACCCCTCTGAGTGTTTTGAGCGTCTTTAGGTAGCTCGTACGGCCGAGTCTTATCTGTGGGACAACGCCCATTCCGGTGACGCGAAAGAGTCGGGTAGGTTTGAGTGCATGAATACGGGGAGTGACAAGGGGGCCAAGGAGCCCGAGGCGCCCGAGAGGGCGGATGCGGCCTCCGGGGCCGGTGCGGACGGCGAGGCGGCCGAGGGGAAGCCGCTGGGGTCGCGGGCGCCGGGGTTCATCCAGGCCAGGAGGACGCTGCACCTCAGCTGGCAGGTCGGCGTCTTCATCGTGGGTCTCGCGGTCGTCGTGGGCGGCGTGATCATGCTGCCGCTGCCCGGGCCCGGCTGGCTGGTGATCTTCGGTGGCATGGCGATCTGGGCGACCGAGTTCGTCTGGGCTCAGCTGGTCCTGCGCTGGACGAAGCGGAAGGTCACGGAGGCGACGCAGCGCGCCCTCGACCCCAAGGTGCGGCGGCGGAACATCATCCTGACCTCGATCGGCGTGGTGATCATCGCCGTGCTCGGCGGGGTCTACCTGTGGAAGTTCGGGTTCGAGATGCCGTGGAACATCAAGCAGTGATCGCGGGCGGCGCAGGATGGTCCCAGGCACCCCCTGACATGGGGTAATGTTCTTCCTGCGCCCGGGCGATTAGCTCAGTGGGAGAGCGCTTCGTTCACACCGAAGAGGTCACTGGTTCGAACCCAGTATCGCCCACCCGGACCGAGGGCCCCGGAGACATCGAGTCTCCGGGGCCCTCGGCGTTTTTCGGCGCCCACCTGCGGTTTCGAAGCGCTTCGAGCGCCAACTTCGTCCGAACTGTTGACGCACTCCCCACCCGTCTCTACTTTTGCTCGGCAAGCGCTTACCTAAAACGATTCAATGCGCAGGGTGGAGGGGCTGGCTGTGCCTATGAACAGGGATCTTGATCGTCGGGGCCTGCTGAAGGTCACGGGGGCGTCGGTCGCCGTGCTCGGTCTGACGGCGGCCGGGTGCGGTGGTGACGGAGGGTCAGGAGACGCGGGGGACGCGGAGGGGCCGGCGACCCTGCGATTCGCCTGGTGGGGCGGCGAACCGCGCGCCGTGAAAATCAAGAAGGCGATCGCGCTCTTCGAGAAGAAGAATCCGAAGATCAAAATCAAGCCCGAATTCACCGATTACCAGGCATTCTGGGAGAAGTTCCAGACGCAGGCCTCGGGCGGAAATCCTCCGGATGTATTCCTCAACTCCGTTGCCTTCCTTGCGAAGTACGACAAGCGCGGAGTTCTGCTCGACCTCAAGTCCCAGGTGGACGCGGGGAATCTGAGCCTCAAGCAGTTCCGCAGCGGCGTCGAGACGGCCGGTCAGGTCTCCGGCGGCAAGCAGGTCGCGGTTCCGGTCGGCGCCAACACCATGTCGCTCGTCATCGACAAGAAGGCCTGGGACAAGGCGGGCGTGCGGCCGAAGTTCGGCTGGACCTGGGACGAGTACTTCGACTCGCTGCAGACCATCCAGGACAAGCTGAAGATCGCGGGCGACACGGGCTACGCCGGGGTCATGTACCTCTACGACCTGTATCTCCGTCAGAACGGCAAGGCCTTCTTCAAGGACGGCAAACTCGGCTTCACCCAGGACGATCTGACGCAGTGGTGGTCCGACTACTACAAGCGCGTGAAGTCCGGGATCGTCGCGGACCCCAAGAAGATCGAGCAGGTCAAGCCGAAGTCCGGGCTCTCGGCCGGGCTCGCGGGCGCCGAGTTCACCTGGGACAACTTCTCGGTGCGCTACGAGGGGGAGGGCGACTCCGACTACGCGCTCGCGCCGATCCCGACCACCGACGGCAAGGACACCGGCCAGTACCTCGGCTCGCTGATGCTGTCGATCTCCACCAAGTGCAAGGCCCAGGCGCAGGCCGCCAAGTTCATCGATTTCATGGTCCACGACCCCGAGGTCGGCAAGGTCCTGGGCTACGACATGGGCGTGCTCGCCACCGACGACCAGTTCGAGGCGTACAAGCCCGGCGCGGAGACCGACAAGGCCGTCGCCGAGGCCAACAAGGGCATCGCCGCGTACGAGACCGAGGTCGACAAGGCCGGTGTGCTCGGCAAGATCACGCCGCACCCCTCGGGTGCGGACGTCGTCGAGGCCGCGTTCCTGCGCATCGCCGGAGACGTCGCCAATGCCAAGCAGAAGGTCCCCGCGGCCGTGAAGCAGTTCTTCAGCGAGTCCGAGGCAGCCTTCCAGGCCTGACAGCCCTGGGCCTGTCCTAGTTTCCGAGGGGAAACAGCACCATGTCGCTCGTCAAGGACGCCACAGTCCTGGCCGACGAGGTGAACGTTGTCCGACCCGTCGCACAAAAGCGGCGGGGACGACGGGACAACCTCGCCGGCTATCTCTTCATGTCGCCGTGGCTCGCGGGATTCCTGCTGCTCACGGCGGGGCCGATGATCGCCTCGCTCTACTACGCGTTCACGGACTACAACCTGTTCGCGGCGCCCAAGTGGATCGGCCTCGACAACTTCACCGCCATGTTCGACGACCCGCGCTGGCAGAAGTCCGTGCAGGTCACGCTCAAGTACGTGGTCATCGGCACCCCGCTGAAGCTGCTGCTCGCCCTCGGCGTCGCGCTGCTGCTCAACCAGAGCCGCCGCGGCCAGGGCCTGTACCGCGCCGCCTTCTACGCGCCGTCGCTGATCGGCGCCAGCGTCTCGGTCGGCTTCGTCTGGCGGGCGATCTTCTCCGACAACGCCGTCGTCGACAAGGGACTCGGCTCGCTCGGCCTGAACCTCGGCGGCTGGATCGGCGACCCCGACCTCATCCTCTACTCGCTCGTCGCGCTCACCGTCTGGCAGTTCGGCGCGCCCATGGTCATCTTCCTGGCCGGGCTCAAGCAGGTGCCGAAGGAGCTGTACGAGGCCGCTGCCGTCGACGGCGCGGGACCGCTGCGCCGGTTCTGGAACATCACCCTGCCGATGATCTCCCCGGTGCTCTTCTTCAACGTCCTGCTGGAGTCGATCCACTCGTTCCAGATCTTCGGCTCCGCGTACGTCGTCTCCAACACGTTCTGCGGACCGGCCGACGCCACCCTCGTCTACACCTGTTACCTGTACCAAAAGGGTTTCCAGCAGTCCCAGATGGGCTTCGCGTCCGCGATGGCCTGGATGCTGCTGCTGGCCGTCGCGCTCGTCACCGCCGTCCTGTTCTGGTCCCAGAAGAAGTGGGTGCACTACGAGGAGGACGTCAAGTGACCACCGTCGCACCGGAGTTGTCGAGCCAGGCCAACCCGCGCAAGCGCACCGGCTCCATCGTCTGGCACGTCTTCGCGCTCGCCGTGCTCTGCGTCGTCCTCTACCCGGTCGTCTGGGTGATCGGCGCCGCCTTCAAGCCCGGCAAGCAGATCATCGGCTCGCTCGACCTCTTCCCCGCCGACCCCATCCTGGACAACGTCAAGGGCCTCGCCGACGGCATCGCCGGCATCTCCATCAGCACGTTCTTCACCAACTCGCTGTTCTACGCGGGCCTGGCCGTCGTCGGCGTCGTCGTCTCCAGCTCCCTGACCGCGTACGCCTTCGCGAAGATCCCCTTCAAGGGGCGCAACCTGCTCTTCGCGCTGATGATCGGCACCCTGCTGCTGCCGTACCACGTGCTGCTCATCCCGCAGTACGTGATGTTCCAGAAGCTGGAGCTCATCAACACGTACGTGCCGCTGCTCGCGGGCAAGTTCCTCGCCACCGAGGCCTTCTTCGTCTTCCTCATGGTGCAGTTCATGCGCGGACTCCCGCGCGAACTGGACGAGGCGGCACGCCTCGACGGCTGCGGACACCTGCGGATCTACTGGTCGATCGTGCTGCCGCTGTGCCGGCCCGCCCTGATCACCAGCGCGATCTTCACGTTCATCAACGCCTGGAACGACTTCATGGGCCCGCTGATCTACCTCAACGAGCCCTCCAAGTACACGGTCTCGCTCGGCCTGATGATGTTCCGCGACCAGCAGGGCATCTCCGACTACGGCGGTCAGATCGCCATGGCGATGATGGCGCTCATCCCGGTCATCGCCTTCTTCATGGCCTTCCAGCGGTATCTGATCGACGGCATGGCCACGTCGGGGCTCAAGTGAGGGCCGCCGCCGTACGCAAGCCGCGACCGGCTGTCGAATCGCGGCGGCGCGTCGGGTTCGCCGTCTTCGCCGAGTGCCTGCTGACCGGGGTGTGGATCGCGCTCGCGTCCGTGCCCGTCGTCACCGCTCCGGCGGCCTTCGCGGCCGGGGCCCGGCATCTGCGCCGCCATGTCACTCAACAGGGCGGCGGATGGCGGGAGTTCGTCGCCGACCTCCGTGCGGCGGCCCGGCGCGGCTGGCTCGTCGGCCTGGTCGGCGTGGTCGCGTGGCTCGCCGTCCTGGTCGACGTACGGGTCGCTCGCGCCGGACTGCCGGGCGGCCAACTCGCCGCAGCCGTCGGCATCTTCGCGCTCATCGGTGGCGCCGTGATCGTGCTGCGGGCCGCCGCCGTGTGGCAGCCGGACCGGTCCTGGCGGGCGCTCCTCCGCGACGCCGCCCGGCGCACCGTACGCACCCCGGGCGGGTCCCTGCTCCTGGTCTGCGGAATCGCGCTCGTGATCCTCGGCGCCGAGTTCCTCACGCCCCTCGCGGTCCCGGTCCTCGGCATCCTCGCCGCCGCGGCGGTCGCGGTGGAGGAGCGCGGCCGGGCCGGGTGAGCCGACGTCATACGTAGTACGCGATCCCGTCATACGTACAACGCGAATCCGTCATACGTAACACCCCCTCAACCCCCTTCTCGTACCCCACGTTTGGCATGCACGGAAAGGAACGACGATGTCCCCCATTCCCCGCAGGTCCCTCCTCAAGGCCGCCGCGGTCGCCGGCGCCGCCGCGCAGTTCAGCTGGGCGCTCGGCGACAAGAAGGCGCAGGCCGCACCGGCCGCAGCCCCCGCGGAGGCGGAGCCCGTCACGCTCGGCTGGCTGGAGGACGGCGGGCTCGGCGCGGCCCCCGGCGCCACCGTCGGCGTGCCCTGGCCCAAGGGCGCGTACGACAAGGGGCAGGAGTTCGCCCTCACCACCGAGGACGGCAAGCGGGTCCCCGTCCAGACCTGGCCCCTTGCCCAGTGGCCCGACGGCTCCCTGAAGTGGACCGCGCACGCCGTCGGCCCCGGCGCCGGGGCGGGAAAGCTGAAGCTCGCCGCCGGAACCGCCGCCGCGCCCGACAAGAAGGTGAGCGTCTCGACCAGCGGGGGAGTCGTCACCGTCGACACCGGCGTCATCGTCGCGAAGCTCGGCAAGAGCGGATCCAGCCTGGTCAAGACCGTCACCCGCGGCTCCACGGAGATCGCCAAGGACGGCCGCCTCGTCCTCCTGCGGCAGGGCGAGATCGAGGACGGCGACCAGGGCACCCAGAAGTACGAACGCTTCGAGTCCGTCATCGAGGAGACGAAGGTCGAGCAGGAAGGACCGGTCCGCGCCGTCGTCCGCATCGACGGCAAGCACCGCAAGGGGAACCGCAGTTGGCTGCCCTTCTCCATCCGCTTCTACTTCTACGCGGGCGCCGAATCGTTCCGCATGGTGCACACCATCACGTACGACGGCACCCAGGAACCCGGCAAGGCCTCCGGCGACTTCATCCGCGGGCTCGGCGTCCGCTTCACCGTGCCGATGCGCGACAAGCCGTACGACCGGCACATCCGCATCGGCGGCGAGGGCACCGGCATGCTCCGCGAAGCCGTCCAGGGCATCACCGGACTGCGCCGCGACCCGGGTGCCGCCGTGCAGGCCGCCCAGTTCGCGGGCGAGAAGCTGCCCGACCCCTCGACCTGGGACCAGCGCGTCACGACCCGCCTCCAGTACATCCCGGAGTGGGGCGACTACAGCCTCTCCCAACTGTCGGCGGACGGGTTCACGCTCAAGAAGCGCACGAAGAAGGGCCACGGCTGGATCGGCGCCGGCGGCGGCCGCCGCGCCAGTGGCTTCGGCTACGTCGGCGGTGCCGGCGGCGGACTCTCCTTCGGCCTGCGCGACTTCTGGGAGAAGCACCCGGCAGGACTCGACATCCGCGGCGCCCAGACCGACGAGGCCGAGGTCACCCTCTGGCTCTGGTCGCCCGAGGCCCAGCCCATGGACCTGCGCTTCTACCACGACGGCATGGGCCAGGACACCTTCGCCGAACAGCTCGAGGGCCTCAACATCACATACGAGGACTACGAGCCCGAGTTCGGCACCCCGTACGGCATCGCCCGCACCAGCGAGCTGATGTTCTGGGCCAACGATGCGACGCCCGAGCCGGAGGCGTTCGCCCGGCAGGTCGAGGCCGTGCGCGTACAGCCGCAGCTGGCCGCCCCGCCGAAGCAGCTCATCAAGGCGAAGGTGTTCGGGCCGGGACTGTTCTCCGAACCGGACCGCTCCACCCCCGCCAAGGCCAAGATCGAGGACCACCTCGACTTCCTCTTCACCTACTACAAGGACCAGGTGGAGATGCGCCGTTGGTACGGCTTCTGGGACTACGGCGACGTGATGCACTCCTACGACCCGGCGCGCCACCAGTGGCGCTACGACGTGGGCGGCTACGCCTGGGACAACTCCGAGCTGTCGCCCGACATCTGGCTGTGGATGGCCTATCTGCGCTCAGGGCGCGCCGACATCTTCCGCTTCGCCGAGGCCATGACCCGGCACACCGGCGAGGTCGACGTCTACCACCTCGGCAAATGGGCGGGCCTCGGCACCCGGCACGGCGTCCAGCACTACGCCGACTCCGCCAAGCAGCAGCGCATCGCCAACACCACGTACCGCCGCTACTACTACTTTCTCACCGGCGACGAGCGCGTCGGCGACCTCATGCACGCCAACGTCGACTCCGACGAGACGTTCCTCGTCCTCGACCCGCAGCGCAAGGTCCGCCCCGACCCCGACTACAAGCCCGACCCGCACGCCCTGTCCATCGGCTTCGGCACCGACTGGAGCGGCCTCGTCTCGGCCTGGCTCACCGAGTGGGAGCGGCGCGGACCGAAGTGGGAGAAGGCGAAGGCCCGCGTCCTGTCGACCATGGAGACGATCGCCGCGCAGCCGAACGGGTTCGTGCAGGGCAGCGGGCTCTACGACCTCGACACCGGAAAGTTCGCGATCGCCGACAAGCCGGTCGTCGGCGTCTCCCACCTCTCGGCGGTCTTCGGCCTCAACGAGCTGTGCGCGGAGCTCATCGACCAGGTCGACATGCCGAAGTTCGAGGAGGCGTACTACGACTACTGCCGCTACTTCAACGCCACCAAGGCGGAACAGAAGGAACGGTACGGCTCCGACTTCGGCTCGCTCATCCTCTTCCAGGGCCACTCCCGGCTCGACGCCTACGCCGCCGTGCGCACCGGCGACGACAAGCTGGCCAAGCGGGCCTGGGAGAAGTTCTTCAAGAGCGACGGGTACACCGAGTCCTCGCCGTGGAAGACGGAGAAGGTGGAGGGGCCGGTGACCCTCGTCGCGGGCACCGAGGCGAACTGGGTCTACACCAACGACACGGCCCTGTACGGACTCGCCGCCATCGAGAACCTGGCGCTGGTCGGCGACAAGATGCCCTGACCCCGGCAGACTCTGTCCATGGACTGGAAGGCCGTGGACGGGAAGGCCGTGGAACGTGGACTGGAACCATTACCGCTTTCGCAGCGTGTGGGAACTGCCCGCCCCGCCGGGCGCCGTGTACGCGGTGCTCGAGCGGGCCGAGGAGTACCCGCGGTGGTGGCCCCAGGTCCGCAGGGTGACGCCGCTGGACGGAAGCGCGACCAGCGGCATCGCCGTCTTCCGGTCCTTCCTCCCGTACGAGCTGCACGTCACGGCGCGCGAGACGCGTCGGGATCCGGCCGCCGGAATCCTGCAGATCACGATGACCGGGGACCTGGAGGGCTGGGCGCGCTGGACGCTGACGCCGCTGCCCGGCGGCGGGACGCGGGCGGTGTACGACCAGGAGGTCGAGGTCGGCAAACCGCTGATGCGCCGGTTCGCGGTCGCGGGGCGGCCGGTGTTCCTCGCGAACCACGCGTGGATGATGCGCGGCGGGCGACGGGGGCTCGCCGCCCATCTGCGACCGGCCTGACGCAACCGGTTTGAACACAGGGCGCCGCGACCTGTATTGTTCAACGCGTTCCCGGGCGATTAGCTCAGTGGGAGAGCGCTTCGTTCACACCGAAGAGGTCACTGGTTCGAACCCAGTATCGCCCACCCGGAGAATGACCGGTCCGCCGTATTGGTGGGCCGGTTTTTCGTTTTTCCTTTCGGGCCCCGACGGGGGAACGATCAGGCCGCCGCCGGAAGTTCCGGGCGCAGTGGCCACGCCGGGTCCACCACCTCCGGGTTGCCGCTGCGCGCGAACCAGGCCTGCAGGCCGCGGGCCTGCGCCGCGTGCCAGACCGCCTGCAAGGTGTGCAGCTCCGCGGGGGAGAGTCGCTCCAGGCGGGACGCGAACCGGCGGCCCACCGCCCGCACCAGATCGAGGGACGCCAGGGCGTCCGCCCCCGCGTCGTGCGCCTCCGCCAGCTCCACCTCGTAGTGCTCGCACAGGTCGGTCAGCGTGCGGCGGCCCTTGCGGTAGCGGTCCAGGTGCTTGTCCAGGACGCGCGGGTCGACCACGCACAGGGACGCCGTCTCCAGGTAGTGGGAGAGCGACGAGGCCCGGTGCCGCTTCAACTCGCGGTCCAGCAGCGTCAGATCGAAGGGCGCGTTCATCACGACCAGCGGTCGGCCGGCGGCGGCCTGCTCGGCGAGCGCGCGGCCGACCTCCTCCATCACCGGCGCGGGCCAGCGCCCGTTGCGTTGAAGATGCTCATCGGTCAGTCCGTGCACCTCGGTGGCACCGGGGGGCACCGGCACCCCGGGGTTCACCAGCCAGCGCGTCACTCGCGGTCGCGTTCCCGCCGCGTCCTGCACCACGACCGCGGCCGACACGATGCGGTCGTTCTCCACGTCCACGCCGGTCGTCTCGGTGTCGAAGGCGGCCAGCGGCCCTTCGTACCAGCACGTCATGATCTCTCAACTCCTGCTTCCCGCGCGGCAGATGACGTCCCGTCGACGTGTTGTCCCTGCCCCAAGCGGTGATACCCGCGCTGTTTGCGTCGTACGCCGAGCGGTGACAACACAGGTACGAGTCACGGCAGTTCAGCGGGGTGCCATCGGCGCGAACCCGCTTTCCCGGAAGGCCAGTTGGACCATGGCGCTCGCGCGGCCCGAACGAGGCGGGCTGCTGCCCGAGCGGATCGCACCGCCGCGCGGCACACTCGCCACCACCGCCTGCATGGAGACCCTGCAGGTGGGCTATCTGCACGCCGTGGCCGCCGCCGCGGGGTGCTCGCTCTCCCAGCCCTTTCCGGACAACGGCATCGACTGGCACGTCAGCCACAGCTCGCCCGGGCACGCCATCGACGACGAGGTCACCATCAAGGTGCAGCTCAAGGCGACGTACCAGGTCGCGCCCGACCCGCCGGGTCCCTCCTTCGCGTTCACGCTCGACAACGCGCACCTGGAGAAGCTGGCCCGCACCCCGGTCTCGGTGCACAAGATCCTCGTCGTGATGCTCGTGCCGCGCTCGCAGGACGACTGGCTGCGGGCCGCCCACGACCGGCTCGACCTGCGGCACTGCTGCTACTGGATGAACCTCGCCGGACACCCGGTCACCGGGCGGCGCAGGACCACCGTGCGCGTCCCGACGGCGCGGATCTTCGACGACCGCGCGCTCTGCGAGATCATGGCGAGGGTGGGCGCGGGTGGACGGCCCTGACGGCCCAACTCGGCCCGGGCCGAAGGGAGTTGTGTGATGCAGCACCGCCCGATCGATGAATCCCTGCGCCCGCTCGGCGCGGGGCGCGGCCACCCCGTCGACCTCGTCGGGCCCGAGCCCGGACAGGTCGACCCCGCGGTGCTCGGCGCCCTGCTCGACCGGCACGGCTGGCAGCGGCGCGGCGGGGCCGCCGGCCGGTACGCGCGCTGGACGCTGCCGGGGGCCGGCGCCCGGACCAGCCTGCTCGTGCCGGAGAGCCGGGCCTTCCCGGACAGCGAGGAACTCCTCGGCGAGGCGCTCGTCGCCCTCGAACGCAGCGGTACGCCCTCAGCGCGCGAGGTCCTTGTCTCCCTCGCCGTGCCGAGCGACGAGATCCGCTGGACGCGCGATGTCCCGGCGGGGCCCGCGGGCGCCTCGCCCTGGCCCGCCGAGGAGCAACTGCGGGGCGCGGCACGGCAGATGCTGCTCGCCGGTGCCCTCGCCGCGCGCGGCCGGGCCGGGTACTACGGGGCGAGGCACCGGCGGCCCGCGGCCGCGGCCCTGGAGAACGTACTGGTGCAGACGGCGTCCGGCGGGCGCCGTCTCACCGCGTTCGTGCCGGTCGCCACGGGGCGGATGCTCGCCGTCCGGCTGCACCAGGCGCTGTACGCGGTGCGCGAGGCCATCGACTACCGGCGGGCCACCGGTGGCATGGACGCGTTCGACGGCGCGATCGAGGCGGGCGTCAGCCATGAGCTCACCGAGGCGCTCGTCGCGCTGGTGCGCGGCACCGAGGGCGCGCGCGTCGGCGTGGCCTGGGCGCCCGCCGCCGGGGTGCCGGGGGAGTGCACGGACGGCGACGCGCCCGTCGAGTTCTCACCCGGCGACCTCGACGTGCTGCGGGAGGCCGGGGCCCGCTTCCTGTACGCCGAACCCGCCGTCTCCGTCCGCGTCACCGGCACCGTCGTCCGCATGCGCCGCGCCGGGCCGCGCGGCCCGGGCACCGTACGGCTCCGGGTGCTCGCGGGCGTCGAGGTGCCGCACGTACGGATGACGCTGGACGAGGAGGCGTACCGGATCGCGGGGCACGCGCACCTGGTGGGCCTGCCGATCCGCGTGCACGGCCGGCTGGAGAGCCGGGGCGGGTTCCGCCGTCTCACCGACGCGACCGGCGTCGTACCCGTGCAGGTGGAGGAGGCCGAGCGGGACCGGATGATGAAGTCGCTCCAGGAGAACCTGGACTTCTTCGAGGAGGCGTGCGCGGGCGAGGAGCCGTGACTGCTACCGATGCGCGTACAGGTCTCTGAGCAGGGCGATCTCCGCCGAGTGGTGCAGCATCTCGCGGTTGATGTGCAGCACGAGCGTCGCCATCGGCTCCTTCTCGTACGGGCCCTCGGCCGGACCGCACGGGCGGGCGAGCGCCGTCTCGTCCAGGCCGCGCACGCCCGCGATCCACGTCGCGTACGCGGCGTCCAGGCGGTCCAGGGCGTCGGCGGCCGTGCCGGGATAGTCGTACGTCATGTAGTCCACCGGCTCCGCCCCGAAGTGCGACGCGTTCCGGGCGCCGAGCACGCCCACGAGGATGTGGCCGAGGCGCCACGCGATCGTCGTCACCGGGGCGGGGACCGGCTCCGGGTACTCGAAGTCGATCGTGAGGTCCCCGGAACCGCCCTGGATGGCGGCGGTGCCGGTGCCGCGCGGATGCAGGGTCCAGCAGTCCGGCACGGGCTCCCAGAAGTACTCGTCGTCGCTCAGCCCCGCCAGGCGGTCGCGGAGCTGATGGCGCCAGTGCCAGTCGAGCTGGTCGGCGAGGAGCGTGTTCCAGTCGAGTGTCATAGGTCTCACGCTAGATCCCGGCACTGACAGTTGCCCGGCCTGCGGGCGGCCGTCCCGGGTAACCGTTTCGCGAGCGGCCCTGGTGACTCGGTACGATCGTTGCTGCGCGCGTCACAGGTAATGGCGCGGCGTTCCATCTTCAGGTAGGAGAAGTCCGGTGTCTGACGTCCGTGTGACCATCCAACGCGATTCCGAGCGGGAAGAGCGCGTGGTGACGACGGGCACTACGGCCGCCGAGCTCTTCCCCGGTGAGCGCAGCATCGTCGCGGCCCGTGTGGCCGGTGAGCTGAAGGACCTCGCGTACGAGGTCGCCGACGGCGAGACCGTCGAGCCCGTGGAGATCTCCTCCGAGGACGGCCTGAACATCCTGCGGCACTCGACCGCGCACGTCATGGCGCAGGCCGTGCAGGAGCTGTTCCCCGAGGCCAAGCTCGGCATCGGCCCGCCCATCAAGGACGGCTTCTACTACGACTTCGACGTCAAGGAGCCGTTCACCCCCGAGGACATCAAGCGCATCGAGAAGAAGATGCAGGAGATCCAGAAGCGGGGGCAGCGCTTCTCGCGCCGCGTCACCACCGACGCGGACGCCGCGGTCGAGCTCGCCGACGAGCCGTACAAGCTGGAGCTCATCGGCCTCAAGGGCAACGCGGCGCAGGCCGCCGACGGCGCGGACGCAGAGGTGGGCGGCGGCGAGCTGACCATCTACGACAACCTCGACGCCAAGACCGGCGAGCTGTGCTGGAAGGACCTCTGCCGGGGCCCGCACCTGCCCACCACCCGCGTCATCCCCGCGTTCAAGCTGATGCGCTCGGCCGCCGCCTACTGGCGCGGCAGCGAGAAGAACCCGCAGCTCCAGCGCATCTACGGCACCGCGTGGCCGTCGAAGGACGAGCTGAAGGCGTACCTGGAGTTCCTCGCCGAGGCCGAGAAGCGCGACCACCGCAAGCTCGGCGCCGAGCTGGACCTGTTCTCCTTCCCGGACGAGCTGGGCCCCGGCCTCGCGGTCTTCCACCCCAAGGGCGGCGTGATCCGCAAGGTCATGGAGGACTACTCGCGGCGCCGCCACGAGGCCTCCGGCTACGAGTTCGTGAACACCCCGCACATCTCGAAGGAAGCGCTCTTCGAGACCTCGGGCCACCTGCCGCACTACGCGGAGGGCATGTTCCCGCCCATCCAGTTCGACGAGCAGAACTACCGCCTCAAGGCGATGAACTGCCCGATGCACAACCTGATCTTCAAGTCCCGCGGGCGTTCCTACCGTGAACTGCCGCTGCGGCTCTTCGAGTTCGGCACCGTGTACCGCTACGAGAAGTCGGGCGTCGTGCACGGCCTGACCCGCTCGCGCGGCTTCACGCAGGACGACTCGCACATCTACTGCACCAAGGAGCAGATGGCGGAGGAGCTCGACAAGCTCCTCACCTTCGTCCTCGACCTGCTGCGCGACTACGGCCTGACCGAGTTCGAGCTGGAGCTGTCCACCCGCGACGACTCCGACAAGTTCATCGGTACGGACGAGGACTGGGCGGAGGCCACCGAGGCGCTGCGCTCCGCCGCCGAGAAGCAGGGCCTGCCGCTCGTGCCCGACCCGGGCGGCGCCGCGTACTACGGCCCGAAGATCTCCGTGCAGGCCAAGGACGCCATCGGCCGCTCCTGGCAGATGTCGACCCTCCAGGTCGACTTCAACCAGCCGAAGCGGTTCGGCCTGGAGTACACGGCGGCGGACGGCTCGCGCCAGCAGCCCGTCATGCTGCACCGCGCCCTGTTCGGCTCGATCGAGCGGTTCTTCGGCGTGCTCCTGGAGCACTACGCGGGTGCGTTCCCGGCGTGGCTCGCCCCGGTGCAGGCCGTCGGCATCCCGATCGGTGACGGCCACGTCGCGTACCTGGAGGAGTTCGCCGAGAAGGCGCGCGCCCAGGGGCTGCGCGTCGAGGTCGACAAGTCCTCGGACCGCATGCAGAAGAAGATCCGCAACCAGCAGAAGGCCAAGGTGCCCTTCATGGTCATCGCGGGCGACGAGGACATGAACGCCGGTTCGGTGTCCTTCCGTTACCGCGACGGTTCGCAGGAGAACGGCATCCCGGTCGACGAGGCCATCGCGAAGATCGCGAAGGTCGTCGAGGAGCGGGCGCAGGTCTGACGCTCAGCGTTTTCCGTCGGAGGCCCTCGGGGAGTTCCCCGGGGGCCTCTCGCCGTCCGGCCCCGCCTCCCGCTCGCCCTCCCGCGCGAACACCTGCAGCAGCCACGACGAGAACGACCCCGTGACCGCGCCGAGCAGCGCCAGACCGCAGGCCATCACGCCCACCGCAACGAGCCGGCCGAGCGGTGTCACCGGGGCCAGATCGCCGTAGCCCACGGTCGACAGCGTCGTGCAGGTGAACCACACCGCATCGCCGTACGTGCGGATGTCCGCGCCGGGCGCCGTGTGCTCCTGCTGGTACAGGGCGAGCGAGCCGGCGAAGCCGAGCAGCGTCACCGACAGTCCCGCGTACGCGATCACGCGCGCGTGCAGCGAGAGCCGCGGCTCGTTCTGCCGGCGTTGCACCGTCTCGTAGGCCTGCACGATCCGGACGGGGCGCAGCAGCGGGAGCAGCAGGACGAGCGTGTCCAGCCAGTGCGTGCGCAGGAAGCGCGGCAGCCGCTGTCCGCTCAGCCGCAGCCGCACCACGTAGTCCACGAGGAACACTGCCCACGCCGTGAGCGTCGCCGCCAGACACAGGTCACGGACGGGGCCCGGCAGGCCGTGTCCGAGGACGCGGACCGCGTACCCGGCGAGGTAGACGAGCGAGGCCACCGCCAGGACGACGCCGTTGTGCCGCTCCCAGCGGGCGAGTGGGGTGTCGGTCATCCGGACAGCATCGCCCGCGCCGACCTGGGGTGGTACCCGCCGACACGCCCCCGTGAGGTGACGCCATATGCTGCATTGCATGACGAGTGAGCCGGAGCAGCAGGTCGGTCCAGTGGGTGAGCCGGACGGATTCGGGCGTCTGTGGACCCCGCACCGCATCGCGTACATCCAGGGCGAGGGCAAACCGAGCGGCCCCGGAGCCGACGACGGCTGTCCCTTCTGCGCGGCTCCCGGCAAGTCCGACGAGGACGCGCTGATCGTGGCCCGCGGCAACGCCGTCTTCGCGATCCTCAACCTGTACCCGTACAACGGCGGGCACATGATGGTGCTGCCCTACCGGCACGTCGCCGACTACACCGACCTCGACCTGAACGAGACCGCGGAACTCGCCGACTTCACCAAGCGCGCCATGGCCGCGCTGCGCGCCGCCTCCGGTGCGCACGGCTTCAACATCGGCATGAACCAGGGCGCGGTCGCGGGCGCTGGTATCGCCGCCCATCTGCACCAGCACATCGTTCCGCGCTGGGGCGGCGACACCAACTTCATGCCGGTCGTCGGCCACACCAAGGTGCTGCCGCAGATGCTCGCCGATACGCGCACGGCCCTGGCGAAGGCCTGGCCGACCGACTGAGGATGTCTCCTACGCGTTGTACGTGTCGGCCTTCCCCGGCGTCGGGTCCTGGACCGCGCCGCTGAGGAAGCCCGAGCGGTTGCCGAACTTCTCGGTGTCCACGCCGTTCTCGTCGAGCACCCTGATGGCCGCCGCGTGCACCACGCGCAGCACGGGCGTGGCCGTGCGCAGCGCGTCGTCCGCCATGAAGCGGTGCCGCCACGGCTGGTCCGCCCAGGCGTGCCGCAGGCCGAACGGCTCGGGCAGCACCAGCTTGCCGCCGAGGTGGTCCAGGAGCGGCGGATACCAGGTGAAGGGGGCGCGGACCGCGATCCGGACCGCCTCGTCCGAGGTGATCAGCGGGAGCGTCTTCTCCGTGGTCTCCCAGAACCGTATGGGCTTGGAGATCACCTTCGTCCGCGGCTCCGGCTTCGACGTGAACAGGGAGTGCACCGGGCCGAGCGCGTGACCGGTCACCTCGATCCGCAGCGTCTGGTGCAGCACCGTGACCGTGATCAGCATGGTGATGACCAACTGGCCGTCCCAGAGCGTGAACTGCACGCCCAGGTAGTGGCGGCTGCCGCCGCCGAACTGCTGCTCGTTGCAGATCCGCTCTATCTCGTGCTGCCTGGTCTCGAACGCCTCCACGTTCACTCCCGAGGGGCGGGTCACGCTCTTCGCGTTCTCCCCGATCGGCGAGACGATCCAGTGCTTCACCGAAGGCGTCGGGAAGCCTCCCGTGTGGATCGGCTTGCGCTCCAGGAGGCGGAGCTGGTCGTGGATCGCGCGGACCACGTCCCAGCTGCGGAACGGGTGGATGTCCTTGCCGGGCTCCTTCGACACCAGGTCCTCGGCGAGCTGCCAGCCGCCCCAGCGCGTGCCCATGCCCAGGATGCCCTTGGGGCCGGCGTAGAACACCGAGTTCGACTGCTGCTCGGCCGACAACTTGGCGAGGTTCTGCCGCAGTTGCTCCGCGGCGGTCTCGCCGGGGCTGCCGGGCACGGCCTCCGGGATCTTCGCGCCGATCCCGCCGCCGGACAGCAGCCCGCCCCAGCGGTCGCGCAGGTCGTGGGCGGTGCGCTCGCAGATCCGGCGCGCCCACCAGCCGCCGATCACGGGCGCCACGAAGCAGGCGCGCAGATACCAGGTCCAGCCGCTGTCGGACGGAAGCTTGACGAGCACGATCGCGACGGCGACGAACACGACGGCCATGATCGCCATGGCGAGGGCGGCCCGGCCGTGCGCCGCGCGCTCGTGCTTCTTCGCCTCGCGCTTCTCCTTGGTGCTCTTGCCCTCGGCCTCCGCGACCTCCTTCTCGGCCCCGGCCACCCGGATGGTGTCCCTGCGGCGGATCTCGAACGCGGTCACCCAGAGCAGGAATCCGGGCAGGAACAGGAAGCCGAATACCACCGTGACCAGCGTCAGGAGGCTGTCGCGCTGGCGCCGGATCCGGTTGGCCGCGAGGCAGTGCTCCACGACGACCTGCGGTTCCGTGCCGAACGACTGGATGAGCGGCTTGCGGGCGCCGCCCAGCATCCGCACCTGCACGGCCCGCGCGAAGGCCTCACCGAGGTTCGGCGCGAAGAGCGACCACATTCCCTTCTTCACCTGGGACTTGTGCCACTCGTTGTTGGTCTCCTCGATCTTCACCGCCGGGTCGTCCCGGTACGCGGCCGAGGCGATGGCGAACGTCGCGGCGGTCTGGCCCGCGGAACCCTGCAGCGGGATCTGCGCGCCCGGTCGGAAGTCGAATATTCCGTCGGCCGAAGCCGGCTTGATCGTGTCCGCCACTGCCACCCCCATCACCGCACGCCGTCGCTGCGGCTTTTCCCGACTTGCCCGCCCCGCACACCTGTTGGGCGCGCCGTCGGCCGGATCCGGCTGATCTTCGACCAGCGTAGCGGCCGCCACCGACACCGGCCCCGGGGAACGGGAAGCCGGTGCGGGTGCGCGACCCCCGGCCGACTACGGGACGTCCTGGGCCTGTTCGCGGATCCGTTCGCTCAGCTGGGCCGGCATCGGCTCGTGCCGGGCGTACGTGCGGCTGAAACGGGCGGTGCCGTGCGACAACGAGCGCAGGTCCACGGCGTAGCGGCCGATCTCGATCTCCGGAACCTCGGCCCGGATCAACGTCCGGCCGCCCGGCGCCTGTTCGGTTCCGACGACGCGGCCGCGCCGCCCGGACAGATCGCTCATCACGGTGCCGACGTAGTCGTCGCCGACGAGGACCTCGACCTCCGCCACCGGCTCCAGGAGATGGATCCGTACGTCGGCCGCCGCCTCGCGCAGCGCCAGCGCCCCCGCCGTCTGGAACGCGGCGTCGGAGGAGTCCACCGAGTGCGCCTTGCCGTCGAGCAGCGTCACCCGTACGTCGATGAGCGGATACCCGGCCGCTACGCCCTTCGCCGCCTGCGCCCGCACGCCCTTCTCCACGGACGGGATGAACTGCCGGGGGACCGCGCCGCCGACGACCTTGTCCACGAACTCGATGCCCGAGCCGCCGGGCAGCGGCTCCACCTCGATCTCGCAGATCGCGTACTGGCCGTGGCCACCGGACTGCTTCACGTGCCGGCCGCGCCCCGCCGATTTCCCCGCGAACGTCTCCCGGAGGGAGACCTTGTGCGCGATGACGTCGACCTGCACGCCGTACCGGCTGCGCAGCCGTTCGAGAGCGACGTCCGCGTGTGCCTCTCCGAGGCACCACAGCACCACTTGGTGCGTGTCCTGGTTCTGCTCCAGGCGCATCGTCGGATCCTCGGCGACAAGGCGTGAGAGCCCCTGCGAGAGCTTGTCCTCGTCCGCCTTGCTGTGTGCCTGGATGGCCAGCGGGAGCAGCGGGTCGGGCATCTCCCAGGGAGACATGAGCAGCGGCGCCTCCTTCGCCGATAGCGTGTCCCCGGTCTCGGCCCGGCTCAGCTTCGCGACGCACGCCAGATCGCCGGCGATGCAGTGCGTCAGCGTGCGCTGCTGCTTGCCGAAGGGGGCCGAGAGCGCCCCGATCCGTTCGTCCGCCTCGTGCAGGGCGCGGGTCTCGTGCCCGTGGTCGGTCAGGCCGTGGCCCGACACGTGCACCGTCTCGTCGGGCCGCAGGGTGCCGGAGAAGACGCGGACGAGCGAGACCCGCCCCACGTACGGGTCGGACGCGGTCTTCACGACCTCCGCGACCAGCGGCCCCTCCGGGTCGCAGGCGTGGATGTCGAGTTCCTTCCCGTCGCGCCCCTTCACGTCGGGGGCGGCCCGCTCCAAGGGGGTCGGGAAGCCGCCGGTGATCAGTTCGAGGAGTTCGACGGTGCCGATGCCCTGCCGTGCGTCCTCCGCAGCCGGGGCCGCCGCGAGGACCGGGTGGAAGACGCCGCGCGCGACGGCCCGCTCCAGGTCGTCGACGAGCGTCTTGACGTCGATCTCCTCGCCGCCCAGATAGCGGTCCATGAGGGTCTCGTCCTCGCTCTCGGCGATGATCCCCTCGATGAGCCGGTTGCGGGCCTCCTCGATCAGCGAGGCCTGCTCGGCGTCCGGTTCCGACTCCTTGCGTTCGCCCGACGCGTAGTCGAAGAGGCGCTGCGTGAGCAGTCCGATCAGGCCCGTCACGGGCGCGTGCCCGTCCGGCGCCTGTTCGCCGCGCAGGGGGAGGTACAGGGGGAGGACGGCGTCGGGGTCGTCGCCGCCGAAGACCTCCGCGCACGTGCGCGTCATGTCCTCGAAGTCGGCGCGCGCCGCCTCCAGGTGCGTGATCACGATGGCCCGCGGCATGCCGACCGCGGCGCACTCCTCCCACACCATGCGCGTCGCGCCGGCCATCGTCTCGGGCCCGTCGGCCGCCGAGACGACGAAAAGGGCCGCGTCCGCAGCCCGCAGACCGGCCCTCAACTCCCCGACGAAATCCGCGTAGCCGGGGGTGTCCAGGAGATTGATCTTGAACCCGTCCCACTCCAGCGGGACGAGCGAGAGCTGGACCGAGCGCTGCTGGCGATGCTCGATCTCGTCGTAGTCGGAGACGCTGGTGCCGTCCTCGACGCGGCCCGCCCGGTTCACCGCCCCCGCGGTCAGCGCGAGGGCCTCCACGAGGGTCGTCTTGCCCGATCCGCTGTGGCCGACCAGCACCACATTCCGTACGGACGCGGGATGGTCGGCCGTCGCTGCCCTGCCGGCGGCTCCGGGGTGTCCGTTGGTCTTGTCGCCCATGCCTTGCCTCCCGGTTTGTTGCTCGGTGAGGTCCTAGGTCGTAATCGGCCTGTGGGCGCGGACACGCGAATCCGCGTGCGGAGGCGGCTTCGGCGACGCCCGCGGTGTCTTCGAGCTTTCCACTCGGGTCACTGTGCGTCCATACGTCGTACGGGATCGCACGCGCGCGTGGCGGCCCGTCCGCGTTCTACGCGCGCTCCTGGCTACGATGGGCCAGCCGGTGGCCAGAGGGGCCGCGCGGCCACCGACCCTCGGGAAGGCCATGCTGAACAAGTACGCGCGTGCATTCTTCACGCGTGTCCTCACACCGTTCGCCGCGTTTCTCATCCGCCGCGGAGTCAGCCCCGACGCGGTCACGCTCCTGGGCACCGCCGGAGTCGTGGCCGGTGCGCTGGTCTTCTACCCGCGCGGTGAGTTCTTCTGGGGAACCGTCGTCATCACGCTGTTCGTCTTCTCGGACCTCGTGGACGGGAACATGGCGCGCCAGCTGGGCCGCTCCAGCCGCTGGGGCGCCTTCCTGGACTCCACGCTCGACCGCGTCGCCGACAGCGCCATCTTCGGCGGCCTGGCGCTCTGGTACGCCGGTGGCGGGAACGACAGCGTCCTGTGCGCCGTGTCGATCTTCTGCCTCGCCAGCGGCCAGGTCGTGTCCTACACGAAGGCGCGGGGCGAATCGATCGGCCTGCCGGTCGCCGTGAACGGCCTTGTGGAGCGCGCCGAGCGGCTCGTCATCTCGCTCGTCGCCGCGGGCTTCGCCGGGCTGCACAAGTTCGGCGTGCCCGGCATCCAGTACCTGCTGCCGGTCGCCCTGTGGATCGTCGCCGTGGGCAGCCTCGTCACGCTGATCCAGCGCGTCGTCACGGTGCGCCGCGAGTCCGCGGAGGCCGACGCGGCGGCGGCAGCACAGGAGGGGGCCACCTCGTGAGCGGCACGCAGGAGCGGATCACCGACGCGCTGTACGGGCTCGGCTGGGGGACCGTCAAGAAGCTCCCCGAGCCGGTCGCCCAGCGCCTCGGCCGCACGATCGCGGACGCCGCCTGGAAGAAGCGCGGCAAGGGCGTGCTGCGCCTGGAGGCCAACCTCGCGCGCGTGGTGCCCGATGCCACGCCACAGCGCCTGCAGCAGCTCTCCAGGAAGGGCATGCGCTCGTACCTGCGCTACTGGATGGAGTCCTTCCGGCTCCCCGCGTGGAGCAAACAGCGCATCCAGGAGGGCTTCTCGGTCAAGGACGTCCACTACCTCACCGAGGGCCTGGACGCCGGCAAGGGCGTCGTCCTCGCGCTGCCGCACATGGGCAATTACGACCTCGCGGGCGCCTGGGTCACCACCAAGCTGGACACCCCGTTCACGACCGTCGCCGAGCGGCTCAAGCCGGAGACCCTCTACGACCGGTTCGTGGCCTACCGGGAGGGCCTCGGCATGGAGGTGCTGCCGCACACCGGCGGCGCCGCCTTCGGGACGCTCGCGCGGCGGCTGCGCGCGGGCGGCCTGGTCTGTCTGGTGGCCGACCGGGACCTGTCGTCCTCCGGTGTGGAGGTCAAGTTCTTCGGCGAGACCACGCGGATGCCCGCCGGGCCCGCGATGCTCGCCCAGCAGACTGGCGCGCTGCTGCTCCCGGTCACCCTCTGGTACGACGACTCGCCGGTCATGCGTGGTCGCGTCCATCCACCCGTCGACGTGCCGGAGACAGGTACGCGGGCCGAGAAGACGTCTGTCATGACGCAGGCGCTGGCCGATGCCTTCGCCACCGGGATCGCGGACCATCCGGAGGACTGGCACATGCTGCAGCGCTTGTGGCTCGCCGACCTCGACCATTTCGAAGAGAGGTCGGCGTGAGGATCGGAATCGTCTGCCCGTACTCCTGGGACGTGCCGGGCGGCGTCCAGTTCCACATCCGCGATCTGGCGGAGCACCTCATCGCCCTGGGGCACGAGGTGTCCGTCCTCGCGCCCGCGGACGACGAGACCCCCCTGCCGCCGTACGTCGTGTCGGCGGGCCGCGCGGTCCCCGTCCCGTACAACGGCTCGGTGGCGCGGCTCAACTTCGGTTTCCTGAGCGCCGCGCGCGTGCGCAGGTGGCTGCACGACGGCACGTTCGACGTGATCCACATCCACGAGCCGGCGTCCCCGTCGCTCGGCCTCCTGACCTGCTGGGCCGCGCAGGGCCCGATCGTCGCGACCTTCCACACGTCCAACCCGCGCTCGCGCGCCATGATCGCCGCGTACCCGATCCTGCAGCCCGCCCTGGAGAAGATCAGCGCGCGCATCGCGGTGAGCGAGTACGCGCGCCGGACCCTGGTCGAGCACCTTGGCGGCGACGCGGTCGTGATCCCGAACGGCGTCGACGTCGACTTCTTCGCGCGGGCCGAGCCCAAGGCCGAGTGGCAGGGGGACACGATCGGCTTCATCGGCCGCATCGACGAGCCCCGCAAGGGCCTGCCGGTGCTCATGAAGGCGCTGCCGAAGATCCTCGCGGAGCGCCCGCAGACCCGCCTTCTGGTCGCCGGACGAGGCGACGAGGACGAGGCGGTGGCCTCCCTCCCCAAGGAGATGCGCGACCGCGTCGAGTTCCTCGGCATGGTCAGCGACGAGGACAAGGCACGCCTCCTGGCGAGCGTCGACGTCTACGTCGCGCCCAACACCGGAGGCGAGAGCTTCGGCATCATCCTGGTGGAGGCCATGTCGGCGGGCGCGCCCGTGCTCGCCTCCGACCTGGACGCCTTCGCCCAGGTCCTCGACCAGGGCGCGGCGGGGGAGCTGTTCACCAACGAGGACGCGGACACCCTCGCCGTCGCGGCCCTGCGCCTTCTCGGCGACCCGGAGCGCCGCGCCGAACTACGCGCGCGTGGCAGCAAGCACGTCCGCCGCTTCGACTGGTCCACGGTCGGCGCGGACATCCTCTCGGTGTACGAGACGGTGACCCAGGGCGCGGCGGCGGTGGCGGCCGACGAGCGGACGGGCCTGCGGGCGCGCTTCGGCTTGGCGCGGGACTGACCCCCGCCGCGACCCCGGTAGCCTTGCCGCCCGTGACCGTCACCCTCATCTGGATCGCCGTAGCCCTCTTCGCGATCGGGCTCTACCTGAGCTGGACCGCGGGACGGCTCGACCGTCTGCACGCCCGTATCGACGCGGCCCGCGCCGCGCTCGACGCCCAACTCCTGCGCCGCGCCTCGGTCGCCCAGGAACTGGCCACGTCGGGCGTGCTCGACCCGGCCGCGTCGATCGTGCTGTACGAGGCGGCGCACGCCGCGCGCCAGGCCGAGGAGGAGCAGCGCGAGGTCGCCGAGAGCGAGCTCAGCCAGGCGCTCAGGGCCGTCTTCAGCGAGCCCGACCAGGTCGAGGTGGTCCGGGAGGCCCCCGGCGGCGAGGAGGCCGCTGAGGAGCTCGCCCAGGCGGTCCGCCGCGTCCCCATGGCCCGCCGCTTCCACAACGACGCCGTACGCGCGGCCCGCGCCCTGCGCCGGCACCGCAAGGTCCGCTGGTTCCGGCTCGCGGGACACGCCCCGTTCCCGCTGGCCTTCGAGATGGACGACGAGCCTCCGGCGGCGCTCGCGGACCGCGCCACCAACTAGATCCCAGGCCAAAAGGAGCCACCGGCTGCCCATTGGCCCTTGTAGTGGCCTGTTCCCCAGAGGTTTCCTCGGTGCTGCAAAAGCCTTCGTTCACCGAGTGAGGTCACCCGTGTCCACTTCCGAAAACACCGCCACCGGCACCGCACGCGTCAAGCGCGGCATGGCCGAGCAGCTCAAGGGCGGCGTCATCATGGACGTCGTCACGCCCGAGCAGGCGAAGATCGCCGAGGACGCCGGCGCCGTGGCCGTGATGGCCCTGGAGCGGGTGCCGGCCGACATCCGCAAGGACGGCGGCGTGGCCCGGATGTCCGACCCGGACATGATCGAGGGCATCATCGGCGCCGTCTCGATCCCGGTGATGGCCAAGTCCCGCATCGGCCACTTCGTCGAGGCCCAGGTGCTGCAGTCCCTCGGTGTCGACTACATCGACGAGTCCGAGGTGCTCACCCCGGCCGACGAGGTCAACCACAGCGACAAGTTCGCCTTCACGACGCCGTTCGTCTGTGGCGCCACCAACCTGGGCGAGGCCCTGCGCCGCATCGCCGAGGGCGCCGCGATGATCCGCTCCAAGGGCGAGGCCGGCACCGGCAACGTCGTCGAGGCCGTCCGCCACATGCGGCAGATCAAGAACGAGATCGCCCGCCTGCGCGGCTACGACAACAACGAGCTGTACGCCGCCGCCAAGGAGCTGCGCGCCCCGTACGAGCTGGTCAAGGAGGTCGCCGAGCTCGGCAAGCTCCCCGTGGTCCTGTTCTCCGCCGGTGGTGTCGCCACCCCCGCCGACGCCGCGCTGATGCGCCAGCTCGGCGCCGAGGGCGTCTTCGTCGGCTCCGGCATCTTCAAGTCCGGCGACCCGGCCAAGCGCGCCGCCGCCATCGTGAAGGCCACCACCTTCTTCGACGACCCGAAGATCATCGCGGAGGCCTCCCGCAACCTCGGCGAGGCCATGGTCGGCATCAACTGCGACACGCTCCCCGAGGGCGAGCGTTACGCGAACCGGGGCTGGTGATGACCACACCCGTGGTCGGAGTGCTCGCGCTCCAGGGCGACGTGCGCGAGCACCTCGTCGCCCTGGCCGCGGCCGACGCCGTGGCCAGGCCGGTGCGGCGCCCCGAGGAACTGGCGGAGGTCGACGGGCTCGTCATCCCCGGCGGCGAGTCGACCACCATCTCGAAGCTGGCCCACCTCTTCGGCCTGATGGAGCCGCTGCGCGCGCGTGTGCGCGAAGGGCTGCCCGTCTACGGCTCGTGCGCCGGGCTGATCATGCTCGCCGACAAGATCCTCGACCCGCGCTCGGGCCAGGAGACCATCGGCGGCATCGACATGATCGTGCGGCGCAACGCCTTCGGACGTCAGAACGAGTCCTTCGAGGCGGCGGTCGACGTCCGGGGCATCGAGGGCGATCCTGTAGAGGGCGTCTTCATCCGGGCTCCCTGGGTGGAGTCCGTGGGCGCCGAGGTGGAGGTGCTCGCCGAGTACGAGGGGCACATCGTGGCCGTGCGCCAGGGCGACGCCCTCGCGACGTCCTTCCACCCGGAGCTCACCGGGGACCACAGGATCCACGCCGTGTTCGTGGACATGGTGCGGGCGAAGGGTGCCTCGGGTTCCTTGTAGGATCTCTGGCGTTCGTAAATTGGTTACGCGAAGGAGACAGGCAGATGTCCGGCCACTCTAAATGGGCTACGACGAAGCACAAGAAGGCCGTGATCGATGCCAAGCGCGGCAAGCTCTTCGCGAAGCTGATCAAGAACATCGAGGTCGCGGCGCGCATGGGCGGCACCGACATCGAGGGCAACCCGACGCTGTACGACGCCATCCAGAAGGCGAAGAAGCAGTCGGTCCCCAACAAGAACATCGACTCCGCGGTCAAGCGCGGCGGCGGCCTCGAGGCCGGTGGCGCCGACTACGAGACGATCATGTACGAGGGCTACGGGCCGAACGGTGTCGCGGTGCTCATCGAGTGCCTCACCGACAACCGCAACCGCGCCGCGTCCGACGTGCGCGTCGCCATGACGCGCAACGGCGGCAACATGGCCGACCCGGGCTCGGTCTCGTACCTCTTCAACCGCAAGGGCGTCGTGATCGTCCCCAAGGCCGAGCTGACCGAGGACGACGTCCTGGGCGCCGTGCTCGACGCGGGCGCCGAGGAGGTCAACGACCTGGGCGAGTCCTTCGAGGTGCTCTCCGAGGCCACCGACCTGGTCGCGGTCCGCACCGCACTCGTCGACGCCGGCATCGACTACGACTCGGCCGACGCCAACTTCGTCCCGACCATGCAGGTCGAGCTGGACGAGGAGGGCGCGCGCAAGATCTTCAAGCTCATCGACGCGCTCGAGGACAGCGACGACGTGCAGAACGTCTTCGCCAACTTCGACGTCTCCGACGAGGTCATGGAGAAGGTCGACGCCTGACGTGACATCAGCGGCGGGCCGATGGGACACACCCCATCGGCCCGCCGCTTTGTCAGCGCCACCCGATAGCCTGCACGAACAGGCGAGAGAAGTGGGGGAGAGGCGTGCGCGTACTGGGCGTGGACCCGGGGCTGACCCGGTGCGGTGTCGGCGTCGTCGAGGGCGTCGCGGGGCGACCGTTGACGATGCGCGGCGTCGGTGTCGTACGGACGCCTCCGGACGCCGAGTTGGGCCACCGCCTCGTCGCCATCGAGCAGGGCATCGAGCAGTGGCTCGACGAGCACCGGCCCGAAGTCCTCGCCGTGGAGCGGGTGTTCAGCCAGCACAACGTGAGCACGGTGATGGGCACCGCCCAGGCCAGCGCCGTCGCCATGCTGTGCGCCTCGCGCCGCGGCATCCCCGTGGCGCTGCACACGCCCAGCGAGGTCAAGGCCGCCGTCACCGGCACGGGCCGCGCCGACAAGGCACAGGTGGGCGCCATGGTGACGCGCCTGCTGAGGCTCGACGCGCCGCCCAAGCCGGCCGACGCGGCCGACGCCCTCGCCCTCGCCATCTGCCACATCTGGCGCGCCCCCGCGCAGAACAGACTCCAGCAGGCCGTGGCCCAGCACGCGGCCAAGGCAGCACAGCCGTCACACGCATCGAAAGGCCGTACCGCATGATCGCCTTCGTCAGCGGCCCCGTCGCCGCCCTCGCGCCCGACGCAGCGGTGGTCGAGGTGGGCGGTGTCGGCATGGCCCTCCAGTGCACGCCGAACACGCTGTCCACGCTCCGCATCGGCCAGCAGGCCAAGCTCGCCACCTCCCTTGTCGTGCGCGAGGACTCGCTCACCCTGTACGGCTTCGCGGACGACGACGAGAAGCAGACCTTCGAGCTGCTGCAGACAGCGAGCGGCGTGGGCCCGCGACTGGCCCAGGCGATGCTCGCCGTGCACAGCCCGGACGCGCTGCGCAGAGCCGTCTCCACCGGTGACGAGAAGTCGCTCACGGCCGTCCCCGGCATCGGCAAGAAGGGCGCCCAGAAGCTGCTCCTGGAGCTGAAGGACCGGCTCGGCGAGCCCCTCGGCACGGGCGGCCCGGCCATCGGCACGGCCGTGACCAACGGCTGGCGCGAGCAGCTGCACGCCGCCCTGATCGGCCTCGGCTACGCCACCCGCGAGGCCGACGAGGCGGTCGACGCGGTCGCCCCGCAGGCCGAGGCCACCGAGGGCACGCCGCAGGTGGGCCAGCTCCTCAAGGCGGCCTTGCAGACCCTCAACCGCACGCGCTGACCGCCGGCCCACCACCCGCCCCCACCCATAACGCGAGGCACCACACATGAACTGGGACGAGACCACCGACGACGCCGCGACGCCGCAGGCCGACCGGCTCGTCGGTGCGTCCGCCGACACCGAGGACCAGGCCGTGGAGGCGGCCCTGCGTCCGAAGGACCTGGGCGAGTTCATCGGCCAGGAGAAGGTCAGGGAACAGCTCGACCTGGTCCTGCGCGCCGCCCGCGCGCGTGGCGCCACCGCCGACCATGTCCTGCTCTCCGGCGCCCCCGGCCTCGGCAAGACCACCCTCTCCATGATCATCGCGGCCGAGATGGGCGCCCCGATCCGGATCACCTCGGGGCCCGCGATCCAGCACGCGGGCGATCTCGCGGCGATCCTCTCCTCGCTCCAGGAGGGCGAGGTCCTCTTCCTCGACGAGATCCACCGGATGTCGCGGCCCGCCGAGGAGATGCTCTACATGGCGATGGAGGACTTCCGCGTCGACGTCATCGTGGGCAAGGGCCCCGGCGCCACCGCCATCCCGCTGGAGCTGCCGCCGTTCACCCTCGTCGGCGCGACCACGCGCGCGGGGCTGCTGCCGCCGCCGCTGCGCGACCGCTTCGGCTTCACCGCGCACATGGAGTTCTACGGGCCTCCCGAGCTGGAGCGGGTGATCCACCGCTCGGCGAGCCTCCTCGATGTGGAGATCGACACCGCGGGCGCCGCCGAGATCGCCGGCCGCTCCCGGGGCACCCCCCGTATCGCCAACCGCCTGCTGCGCCGCGTACGCGACTACGCGCAGGTCAAGGCCGACGGACAGATCGACAGGGACATCGCGTCCGCCGCCCTCGGCGTCTACGAGGTGGACGGCCGCGGCCTCGACCGCCTGGACCGTGCCGTCCTCGAAGCCCTGCTCAAGCTGTTCAGCGGCGGTCCTGTGGGACTTTCGACACTTGCCGTCGCCGTGGGGGAGGAGCGTGAGACGGTGGAAGAGGTCGCCGAGCCCTTCCTCGTCAGGGAAGGACTCCTCGCGCGCACCCCCAGGGGACGTGTGGCGACTCCCGCCGCGTGGGCCCACCTGGGACTCACCGCACCCCAAGGGAGACCTGGGGCAGGCGGACAACAAGACCTCTTCGGGGCATGACGGCGCGCGTACTCGCCGGGGCTGGAACCCCGGTGCCATGCTGAGCGTTGTTCCCACCGTGCGGACTCGCTTAGACTCCGCCGACGTCGCCTTTGCGGCGGCGTAATACCCCATCATCGACGCGGCCGCCTTTCGACACGGCCGAATGAAGGAAGTTCCTACCCGTGAGTCCTGTGACCCTCCTCCCGTTCATTGTGCTCATCGGGGCTATGTTCCTGATGACCCGGTCTGCCAAGAAGAAGCAGCAGCAGGCCGCAAAGATGCGCAATGAGATGCAGCCCGGTTCCGGCGTCCGCACGATCGGGGGCATGTACGCCACGGTCAAGGAGGTCCACGACGACGCGGTCCTTCTCGACGCCGGCCCCGGGGTCCACCTCATGTTCGCGAAGAACGCCATCGGCGCCGTGCTCACCGATGACGAGTACAACCGCATCGTCCACGGCGAGGAAGTCGTTGATGATGACGAACTGACCAACGACGCCGTCGTGCCGGACGACGCGTCCTCCCTCACCGAGACCGACGAGACCGCCGCCGCGGACGACTCGCGCATCGACCTCGGCAAGAAGGACGAGCCTGCTGAGGACGCCGAGGCCGAAAAGGCTGAGAAGGCCGAGAAGGCCGACGACGCCGAGGTGAAGAAGACCGACGGCGAGTCCGACGCGAAGTAGTACGGCCGGAACCGTGGGGCGACCGCTCGATGTGCCCCGCGGTTCCTGTCCGTGCGTGACCCGCGCGGACTCTCGACCATTTCATGGCCGTCCTGGCACCCAACCCCGATGCCGGACGGATGGAGAGGGAGTACGAGAAGGTGGCCACACCTAAGAAGAGCCGAGGGGCAGGTGCCCAGTCGAAGCCGGGGCGCGCCCTGGGCCTGATCGTGATCATCATGGTCGCGCTCGTCGGGGGGATGTTCGCCTCCGGCACGTTCACCCCGCGCCTTGGCATCGACCTCGCGGGCGGCACCAGCATCACGCTGGAGGCCAAGAACGAGCCGGGCAAGCCCAACGCGATCAACAAGACCAACATGGACACGGCGGCGGACATCATCAACCGCCGCGTCAACGGCATGGGTGTCTCCGAGGCCGAGGTCCAGACGCAGGGCAAGAGCAATATCATCGTCAACATCCCGCGAGGGACGAACGAGAAGCAGGCTCGCGAGCAGGTCGGTACGACCGCGCAGCTCTACTTCCGTCCGGTGCTCACGATGACCGCCGGCCAGCCCGCCGGCAAGGGCGACAAGTCGGCCACCCCGTCCCCGAGCGCCTCGACAGGCGGCAAGGCGACCGACAAGACCTCCGGCTCGGACAAGGCGACCGACAAGTCGACGGCCACGCCGACGCCCAGCGCCACGACGCAGGGCCGCGCCGTCACCGACAGCCTCAAGGCCGACGCGACGCCGAGCGCCTCCGCGAAGAGCGGCGACGACGCGAAGGCCGCGCCGAGCCCCAGCACCGACCCGGCGACCGCCGCGCTCCAGAAGAAGTTCATGCAGCTCGACTGCACGGACAAGGCGGCCCGCACCAAGATCAACGAGGGCGCGAAGTCCACGGACCCGATCATTGCCTGCGGCCAGAGCCAGGGGCAGTGGCAGAAGTACATCCTCGGCCCGTCCGAGGTGGGCGGCAAGGACGTCAAGAAGTCCCAGGCGACCATCAACCAGCAGTCCGGCCAGTGGGTCGTGAACATGGAGTTCACGGGCGCGGGCTCGAAGAAGTTCGCGGCGACGACCAGCAAGCTCAAGAGCCAGCAGTCGCCGATGAACCAGTTCGCCATCGTGCTCGACGGCGACGTGGTCTCCGCCCCCAGCGTCAGCTCCACCCTGAGCCAGAACGCCGAGATCTCCGGCTCCTTCACCCAGGAGTCCGCCCAGGACCTCGCGAACGTGCTGTCCTACGGCGCCCTGCCGCTGACCTTCCACGAGCAGAGCGTCACCTCGGTGACCGCCGCGCTCGGCGGTGAGCAGCTCGACGCCGGCCTGATCGCGGGCGCCATCGGCCTCGCACTGGTCGTCATCTACCTGGTGGTCTACTACCGGGGCCTGTCGCTCATCGCCCTGGCCTCGCTGCTCACCTCCGGCATCCTCACGTACACCCTGATGACGCTGCTCGGCCCGGCCATCGGCTTCGCGCTGAACCTGCCGGCCGTCTGTGGCGCCATCGTGGCCATCGGTATCACCGCGGACTCGTTCATCGTGTACTTCGAGCGAATCCGGGACGAGATCAGAGAGGGCCGCTCCGTGCGCCCCGCGGTGGAGCGCGCCTGGCCGCGGGCCCGGCGCACCATCCTGGTCTCCGACTTCGTGTCGTTCCTCGCGGCCGCGGTGCTCTACATCGTGACCGTCGGCAAGGTGCAGGGCTTCGCGTTCACGCTCGGCCTGACCACCCTGCTCGACATCGTGGTGGTCTTCCTCTTCACGAAGCCGCTGATGACGCTCCTGGCTCGTACGAAGTTCTTCACGGGCGGGCACAAGTGGTCCGGCCTCGACCCGAAGCGCCTCGGCGTGCAGCCTCCGCTGCGTCGCACCCGCCGCGCCACCCGCCCTGTCGACCCGAAGGAGGCGTGAGATGTCGAAGCTGGGCAATCTCGGCGCCAGGCTGTACCGCGGTGAGGTCGGTTACGACTTCATCGGCAAGCGAATGATCTGGTACGGCGTCTCGATCCTCATCACCATCACGGCCATCGTCGGCCTCGGGGTGCGCGGCCTGAACATGGGCATCGAGTTCGAGGGCGGCGCGATCTTCACGACGCCCAAGACGAGCGTCTCGGCCCAGAAGGCCGAGGAGTACGCGGCGGACGCCTCGGGTCACCCGGCGGTCGTCCAGGAGCTCGGCTCGGGCGGCCTGCGCATCCAGGTCGCGGGCGTCGACACCGCCAAGTCGGACCAGATCAAGGCCGAGCTGTCCAAGGACATGGACATCAAGGCCGACGACATCAACGCCGACCTGGTGGGCCCCAGTTGGGGCGCCTCGATCGCCAACAAGGCGTGGCAGGGCCTGGCCATCTTCATGGTCCTCGTCGTGATCTATCTGGCGATCGCCTTCGAGTGGCGGATGGCGGTGGCGGCCCTCGTCGCCCTCATCCACGACATCACGATCACCGTCGGGATCTACGCCCTCGTGGGCTTCGAGGTCACGCAGGGCACGGTGATCGGTCTGTTGACCATCCTTGGTTATTCGCTCTACGACACGGTCGTCGTCTTCGACTCGCTCAAGGAACAGACCAAGGGCCTGGAGAAGCAGACGCGCTGGACGTACAGCGAGGTCGCCAACCGGTCGATCAACAGCACCCTGGTCCGCTCGATCAACACCACGATCGTGGCGCTCCTGCCGGTCGCCGGTCTGCTGTTCATCGGCGGCGGCTTCCTCGGCGCCGGCATGCTGAACGACATCTCGCTGTCGCTCTTCGTGGGCCTCGCCGCCGGTGCGTACTCGTCGATCTTCATCGCCACTCCGCTGGTCGCCGACCTCAAGGAGCGCGAGCCGAAGATGAAGGCGCTCAAGAAGCGGGTGCTCGCCAAGCGGGCCGCCGCCGCGGCGAAGGCCGACACGGCCGTCGTGGGCCACCAGGCCGACGGCTCGCAGGAGTCGGAGGACGAGCCGCAGGACGCCGCCCCCGCGGGCGCCGGTCCCGCGGCCACCGGTCCGCGCAACCAGCCGGCCCGCAACCGCGGCCGCGGCCGCCCCTCGGGCAAGCGCCGCTGAGCCGGTACCTCACGGTCGTCACAAGGGCGCCAGGAGCCTTCGGGCCCCTGGCGCCCTTGGCGTATCCCGACAGCCGCGACTGCTAGGGTTGGCGGTCGCCGCAAAGCGGTCGAACCTTCTGGAAAAACTCTTCACATACTCGCTGAGGTGCAGAAATGACCGACATCAAGGAGCTGCTCCTCAGCCGCATCCGCGATGTGCAGGACTATCCGGAGCCCGGTGTCCTGTTCAAGGACATCACGCCGCTGCTCGCGGACCCGGCGGCCTTCACGGCCCTCACCGACACGCTCGCGGAGCTCTGTGTCCGCAACGGCGCCACGAAGATCGTCGGCCTGGAGGCGCGCGGCTTCATCCTGGGCGCCCCCGTCGCGATCCGCGCGGGCCTCGGCTTCATCCCCGTACGCAAGGCGGGCAAGCTCCCCGGTGCGACGCTCGCGCAGTCGTACGACCTCGAGTACGGCTCCGCCGAGATCGAGGTGCACGCCGAGGACCTCGGCGCCGACGACCGCGTCATGGTGATCGACGACGTGCTGGCCACCGGCGGCACCGCCGAGGCCGCGGTCCACCTGATCCGCCGGGCCGGCGCCGAGGTCGCGGGCTGCGCCGTCCTCATGGAACTGGGATTTCTGCCCGGCCGCGGACGACTGGAATCCGCACTTCAGGGTGCGCCGCTCGACGCCCTGCTCGTGGTGTAAAACCGCAGCTCACAGCCTTGACGGCGGGCCCGGAGGAATCCGGTGCCCGCCACTGGTGTTTCACCAGTACGAAGGCGTCCCGTCGGCCCAGGGCGAGCCGAGGACGCCGGATCGATACCATGGGCTCTCCGGGACCTGAACGGGGGACCCGTCGCGCACGAGGAGCGCCGTTGCCAGACGAGGCCAAGCCACTCTCCGCCGCCACGCATGACGAACAGGCCACGCGCGCCGCGGCTCCTTCCCGCACGCCCGAGAAGGACGCGAAGGCGGCGAGGCCTGCGCCGCCGAGCGGTACGGCGGCCGAGCAGCCGCGCACCAAGCCTCCCGCCAACCAGCCGCGCCCCACGCCCCCGCCCGCGATCCGCGCGGCCACGAACCAGCCGGCCGCGCGCTCCGGCTCCTCCAACCGCGTCCGCGCCCGCCTGGCCCGCCTCGGCGTCCAGCGCTCGAACCCGTACAACCCGGTCCTGGAGCCGCTGCTGCGGATAGTGCGCAGCAACGACCCGAAGATCGAGACGTCCACGCTGCGCCAGGTCGAGCGCGCCTATCAGGTGGCCGAGCGCTGGCACCGCGGCCAGAAGCGCAAGAGCGGCGACCCGTACATCACGCACCCGCTCGCGGTGACGACGATCCTCGCCGAGCTGGGCATGGACCCGGCGACGCTGATGGCGGGCCTGCTGCACGACACGGTCGAGGACACCGAGTACGGCCTGGACACCCTCAAGCGCGACTTCGGCGACCAGGTCGCCCTGCTCGTCGACGGCGTCACCAAGCTGGACAAGGTCAAGTTCGGCGAGGCCGCGCAGGCCGAGACCGTGCGCAAGATGGTCGTCGCGATGGCCAAGGACCCGCGCGTCCTGGTCATCAAGCTCGCCGACCGCCTGCACAACATGCGCACCATGCGCTACCTCAAGCGCGAGAAGCAGGAGAAGAAGGCCCGCGAGACGCTGGAGATCTACGCTCCGCTGGCGCACCGCCTGGGCATGAACACCATCAAGTGGGAGCTGGAGGACCTCGCCTTCGCGATCCTCTACCCCAAGATGTACGACGAGATCGTGCGGCTCGTGGCCGAGCGCGCGCCCAAGCGCGACGAGTACCTGGCCATAGTGACCGACGAGGTGCAGTCGGACCTGCGCGCGGCCCGCATCAAGGCGACCGTCACGGGACGCCCGAAGCACTACTACAGCGTCTACCAGAAGATGATCGTCCGCGGCCGTGACTTCGCGGAGATCTACGACCTGGTGGGCATCCGCGTCCTCGTCGACACGGTCCGCGACTGCTACGCGGCGCTGGGCACGGTCCACGCCCGCTGGAACCCGGTTCCGGGGCGGTTCAAGGACTACATCGCGATGCCCAAGTTCAACATGTACCAGTCGCTGCACACGACGGTCATCGGGCCCAACGGCAAGCCCGTCGAGCTGCAGATCCGTACGTTCGACATGCACCGCCGCGCCGAGTACGGCATCGCCGCGCACTGGAAGTACAAGCAGGAGGCCGTCGCCGGCGCCTCCAAGGTGCGCACCGACGCGCCCAAGTCGTCCGGCAAGGGCAAGGACGACCACCTCAACGACATGGCGTGGCTGCGCCAACTCCTCGACTGGCAGAAGGAGACGGAGGACCCGGGCGAGTTCCTGGAGTCCCTCCGCTTCGACCTCTCCCGCAACGAGGTCTTCGTCTTCACGCCGAAGGGCGACGTCATAGCGCTCCCGGCCGGGGCGACCCCGGTGGACTTCTCGTACGCGGTCCACACGGAGGTCGGCCACCGGACCATAGGAGCACGCGTCAACGGACGCCTGGTGCCCCTCGAATCCACCCTGGACAACGGCGACCTGGTGGAGGTCTTCACCTCCAAGGCGCAGGGCGCGGGCCCGTCCCGGGACTGGCTCGGCTTCGTCAAGTCGCCGCGTGCGCGCAACAAGATCCGTGCGTGGTTCTCCAAGGAGCGCCGCGAGGAGGCCATCGAGCAGGGCAAGGACGCTATCGCGCGTGCCATGCGCAAGCAGAACCTGCCGATCCAGCGGATCCTGACCGGCGATTCGCTCGTCACGCTCGCGCACGAGATGCGCTACCCGGACATCTCGTCGTTGTACGCGGCGATCGGCGAGGGCCATGTCACGGCGCAGTCCGTGGTCCAGAAGCTCGTGCAGGCCCTCGGCGGCGAGGAGGCGGCGAACGAGGACATCGCGGAGAGCGCGCCGCCTTCGCGTGGCCGCTCCAAGCGCCGTTCGAACGCCGACCCCGGTGTCGTGGTCAAGGGCGTCGACGACGTCTGGGTGAAGCTGGCGCGCTGCTGCACGCCGGTGCCCGGCGACCCGATCATCGGCTTCGTCACGCGCGGCAGCGGCGTATCGGTTCACCGCAGCGACTGCGTCAACGTGGACTCGCTCTCGCGCGAGCCGGAGCGCATCCTCGAGGTCGAGTGGGCGCCCACGCAGTCGTCCGTCTTCCTGGTCGCCATACAGGTCGAGGCACTCGACCGCTCGCGGCTGCTGTCCGACGTGACCCGGGTCCTGTCGGACCAGCACGTGAACATCCTGTCCGCGGCGGTCCAGACCTCCCGCGACCGGGTGGCCACGTCCCGCTTCACGTTCGAAATGGGCGACCCGAAGCACCTGGGTCACGTCCTGAAGGCCGTACGGGGCGTGGAGGGCGTGTACGACGTGTACAGGGTGACGTCGGCGCGCAGGCCGTAAGCATCAGCTACGTAGAGGGGCCCCGGCACTTGGTGCCGGGGCCCCTCTACGTAGGAGAGCAGTTCGTCAGCCTCCGAACTCGTGCAGCCCCTTCAGCGCCTGGTCAAGCAGCGCCTGACGGCCGTCCAGCTCCTTCTGGAGCTTGTCCGCCTTGGAGTTGTTGCCCTGGGCACGGGCCTGCTCGACCTGACCGCTCAGCTTGTCGACCGCGGCCTGCAGCTGACCGGTGAGGCCCTCCGCACGGGCCCGCGCCTCCGGGTTCGTCCGCCGCCACTCGGCTTCCTCGGACTCCTGGATCGCGCGCTCCACGGCGTGCATCCGGCCCTCGACCTTCGGCCGGGCGTCGCGCGGGACGTGGCCGATGGCCTCCCACCGCTCGTTGATCGAGCGGAACGCGGCGCGCGCCGACTTCAGGTCCCCGATCGGCAGCAGCTTCTCGGCCTCGTCGGCGAGCGCCTCCTTGAGCTTGAGGTTCTCGCCCTGCTCGGCGTCGCGCTCGGCGAACACCGCGCTGCGGGCCGCGAAGAAGACGTCCTGGGCGCCGCGGAAGCGGTTCCACAGGTCGTCCTCGTGCTCACGCTGGGCGCGGCCCGCGGCCTTCCAGTCGGCCATCAGGTCGCGGTAACGGGCCGCCGTGGCACCCCAGTCCGTCGAGTTCGACAGTGACTCGGCCTCCGCGACCAGCTTCTCCTTGGCCTTGCGGGCCTCCTCGCGCTGCGCGTCGAGGGACGCGAAGTGGGCCTTGCGGCGCTTGGAGAACGCCGAGCGGGCGTGCGAGAAGCGGTGCCACAGCTCGTCGTCCGACTTGCGGTCCAGGCGCGGCAGGCCCTTCCAGGTGTCCACGAGGGCGCGCAGCCGCTCGCCGGCCGCCCGCCACTGCTCGGACTGGGCCAGCTCCTCCGCCTCGACGACCAGCGCCTCCTTGGCGTGCCGCGCCTCGTCGGACTGCTTGGCCTTCTGGACCTTGCGCTCCTCGCGCCGGGCCTCGACGCTCTCCACCAGCTTGTCGAGCCGCTTGCCGAGCGCCTCCAGGTCACCGATCGCGTGCGCGTCCGTGACCTGCTCCCGCAGGTGCTCGATCGCCGTCATGGCGTCCTTGGCCGACAGGTCGGTCGTCTTCACCCGGCGTTCGAGGAGCCCGATCTCGACGACCAGGCCGTCGTACTTGCGCTTGAAGTAGGCCAGGGCCTCGTCAGGGGACCCCGCCTTCCACGAACCGACCTCTCGCTCGCTGCCGTCGGCCGAACGCACGTACACGGTCCCCGTCTCGTCGACGCGGCCCCACGGGTCGCTGCTCACAGCGCCTCCTCCACATGATGCCTGCGCGGGGGTGTCCCACCCCGGGGCATCGTCCACAGTTTCCTGGCGGGCCCGGCCCGCCCTCCACAACGCGGCTCGAATCCGCGCCGCACGAAGCCAATCTAGGCGACCGGCCGCCCCACTGTCCGCACTCAGCGCGGCACAATTCCGTGCCTACGCGCGCGTGGGGCGGCGCTGTGGCCTCACTCCTTGCCGACCGTCGCCTTGCTGATCTTGACGGCCTGCTTCGGCGCCCCGTCGCCCGAGCCGCCGGTGACGCCCTTCGCGGCGACGTCCTGGACGACCTTGAGGCCCTTCGCGTCCATCGTGCCGACCGGCGTGTACGTGGGCGTCAGCTTGCTGTCCTTGTAGACGAGGAAGAACTGGCTGCCGCCCGAGTCCGGCTGCCCGGTGTTGGCCATCGCGACCGTGCCCGCCTTGTAGGTCACCGAGCCGTCCTTGGCCGGCTTGCCGAGCCCCTTCAGGTTCTCGTCGGGGATCGTGTATCCGGGGCCGCCCGCGCCGGTGCCCTCCGGGTCGCCGCACTGCAGGACGTAGATGCCCTTGGTGGTGAGGCGGTGGCACTTCGTCCCGTCGAAGAAGCCCTTGTCCGCGAGGTGCTTGAACGAGTTCACCGTGTGCGGGGTCTTCGCCGCGTCCATCGCGACCGTGATGTCGCCGGCGCTCGTCTTGAAGGCCATGTCGTACTTGGCCTTCTTGTCGACCGTCATCTTCGGCTCCGACGCCTTCTTGCTCGGCGAGGCCGACGGGCTCGCCTCCGCGCCGGAGGTGTCCTTCTTGCCGTCACCGCTGAACGCCCCGGCGGCGTACGCGCCGCCCGTGCCGAGGACGGCCACCGCGAGCACGGAGGCGATCACGGTGTTGCGGGTGCGCGCCTTGCGTCGAGCGGACTCGCGCCGCTGCTGCTGGCGCAGGAACTTCTCCCGGGCGAGCTGACGCTGCCGCTGATCCTTGCTGACCACCGGGTCTTCTCCTCGTACGTCTCGTGACCTTCTTGGGGCCCCTGATAGTGCCCCGTACCGTATATGGGTTCGCTGTGGAATCGGCCGCGCCGGTAGGCTCTGATCCGCCGCATTCCGTTTCGACGACATACGAAGGACGATTGTGCTGATTGCCGGGTTCCCCGCCGGAGCCTGGGGCACCAACTGTTATCTGGTTGCCCCCGCCGCGGGTGAGGAGTGCGTGATCATCGACCCCGGCCACCAGGCCGCCCAGGGAGTCGAGGAAGCGCTCAAGAAGCACCGCCTCAAGCCGGTGGCGGTCGTCCTCACGCACGGGCACATCGACCATGTCGCCTCGGTCGTCCCGGTCTGCGGGGCGCACGACGTCCCGGCCTGGATCCACCCCTCCGACCGCTACATGATGAGCGACCCGGAGAAGGGCATCGGCCGTTCCATCGGCATGCCGCTGATGGGCGAGCTGACCGTGGGGGAGCCGGACGACGTGCGGGAGCTGTCCGACGGCGCGCGGCTGAAGCTCGCCGGGCTCGACTTCGGCGTCGCGCACGCGCCGGGCCATACCAAGGGGTCGGTGACCTTCCAGATGCCCGAGACGGCGGACATCCCGTCCGTCTTCTTCTCGGGCGATCTGCTCTTCGCCGGCTCCATCGGACGCACCGACATGCCCGGTGGCTCCATGGACGACATGCTCGAATCGCTGGGCCGTGTGTGCCTGCCGCTCGACGACTCGACCGTGGTGCTGTCCGGACACGGCTCCCAGACGACCATCGGCCAGGAGCGCGCCACCAACCCGTATCTGCGGCAGGTGGCCGCCGGCCAGGGATCCTCCACCGAGGCTCCCCGACGAGGAATGTGACGAGAAACCTCCCGTGAGTACCTTCCAGGCCCCCAAGGGCACCTACGACCTGCTTCCGCCGGACTCCGCGACGTACCTCGCGGTCCGCGAGGCGATCTCCGCCCCGCTGCGGAACTCCGGCTACGGCTACATCGAGACGCCCGGCTTCGAGAACGTCGAGCTCTTCGCGCGCGGTGTCGGCGAGTCCACGGACATCGTCACCAAGGAGATGTACGCCTTCGAGACCAAGGGCGGCGACCGGCTCGCGCTGCGCCCCGAGGGCACCGCGTCCGTGCTCCGCGCCGCCCTGGAGGCCAACCTCCACAAGGCGGGCAACCTCCCGGTCAAGCTCTGGTACTCGGGCTCGTACTACCGCTACGAGCGCCCCCAGAAGGGCCGCTACCGGCACTTCTCGCAGGTGGGCGCCGAGGCGATCGGCGCCGAGGACCCGGCCCTGGACGCCGAGTTGATCATCCTGGCCGACCAGGCGTACCGCTCGCTCGGCCTGCGCAACTTCCGCATCCTGCTGAACTCGCTGGGCGACAAGGAGTGCCGCCCGGTGTACCGGGAGGCGCTGCAGACCTTCCTGCGCGGGCTCGACCTCGACGAGGACACCCTGCGCCGCGCCGACATCAACCCGCTGCGCGTCCTCGACGACAAGCGGCCCGACGTGCAGAAGCAGCTCACGGACGCCCCGCTGCTGCGCGACTACCTGTGCGACGCGTGCAAGGCGTACCACGAGCAGGTGCGCGAACTCCTCACCGCCGAGGGCGTCGCCTTCGAGGACGACGAGAAGCTGGTCCGCGGCCTGGACTACTACACGCGCACGACCTTCGAGTTCGTCCACGACGGCCTCGGCTCGCAGTCCGCGGTGGGCGGTGGCGGCCGCTACGACGGCCTGTCCGAGATGATCGGCGGCCCCTCGCTGCCGTCCGTCGGCTGGGCGCTCGGCGTGGACCGTACGGTCCTGGCCCTCGAGGCGGAGGGCGTCGAGCTCGCGCTGCCCGCCACCACCAGCGTGTTCGCGGTGCCGCTCGGCGACGAGGCGCGGCGCGTGCTGTTCGCCAAGGTGACCGAGCTGCGCAAGGCCGGGATCTCGGCGGACTTCTCCTTCGGCGGCAAGGGCCTCAAGGGCGCCATGAAGAACGCCAACCGCTCGGGCGCGCGATTCACGCTCGTCGCCGGTGAGCGGGACCTGGCCGAGGGCGTCGTGCAGCTCAAGGACATGGAGTCGGGCGAGCAGGACGCCGTCGCGGTCGACGCGATTGTCGACGTGCTCACCGCGAAGCTGAAGTAGGCCGATTTACACAGTTGATGTTCGAGCCCTCGGAAACAGACTTCCGGGGGCTCGAACAATTCGGCCCCCTGAGGCGTACATGCTTATGCCCAACGAACGGTGGATCCCGGGGCGGTTGCGGCAGAATGAGCACGACCGCAGCACACCCCCACTCGCGTACTCACCTACGGATCGGCGTGATGAGCAAGACGACCACAGCAAGCGACACCGTCTCCCGTGACACCGGTGCCGAGCCCGCACCGCGATCCGTCGGCGGCAGCCGAGCCTTCGGACTGCTCCTGGTGATCACAGGGGCGGCCGGGCTGCTCGCCTCGTGGATCATCACGCTCGACAAGCTCAAGCTGGCCGAGGACCCGAACTTCACGCCGGGCTGCTCCCTGAACCCGGTCATCTCCTGCGGCAACATCATGAAGAGCGAGCAGGCGACGGCCTTCGGCTTCCCGAACCCGTGGCTCGGCCTCGTCACCTACGCCATCGTGATCGGCGTCGGCATGAGCCTGCTGGCCCGCGCGCGGTTCCCGCGCTGGTACTGGCTGACCTTCAACTTCGGCTGCCTCTTCGGCGTCTGCTTCGTGTCCTGGCTGCAGTTCCAGTCCCTGTACCGGATCAACGCGCTGTGCCTGTGGTGCTGCCTGGCCTGGGTCGCCACGATCATCATGTTCTGGTACGTCACGTCGTCCAACATCCGCAACGGGTTCCTGCCCGCGCCGCGCCCGGTCAAGACGTTCTTCGAGGACTTCACCTGGGCCCTGCCGGTGCTGCACATCGGGATCATCGCCGTGCTGATCTTCACGCGCTGGGGCGCCTCGCTCTGGGCCTGAGCGGGACCGAGCGGCTCCGACCGGCCCGTGCCCGCAGCGTTGTCAGTGGCGTGACTTAGGGTTTTGACCGTGGAAGCCGACCTGTTCACCGCCGCAGCCGAAGAGCGCCAGGAGAAGGACCCGTCCGCGAGCCCCCTGGCCGTCCGGATGCGCCCGCGCACCCTCGACGAGGTCGTCGGCCAGCAGCACCTGCTGAAACAGGGTTCGCCGCTGCGCCGCCTCGTCGGCGAGGGCGGCTCGGGCCCCGCGGGCGCCTCTTCGGTGATCCTCTGGGGCCCGCCCGGCATCGGCAAGACCACGCTCGCGTACGTGGTGTCCAAGGCGACGAACAAGCGGTTCGTGGAGCTCTCCGCGATCACCGCGGGCGTCAAGGAAGTACGCGCCGTCATCGAGGGCGCCCGCCGTGCGCTCGGCGCCCACGGCAAGGACACCGTCCTCTTCCTCGACGAGATCCACCGCTTCAGCAAGGCCCAGCAGGACTCCCTGCTGCCCGCCGTGGAGAACCGCTGGGTGACGCTGATCGCGGCGACCACGGAGAACCCGTATTTCTCGGTGATCTCCCCGCTGCTGTCCCGCTCCCTGCTGCTCACCCTCGAATCGCTCACCGACGACGACCTGCGCGGACTGCTCGCGCGTGCGCTCACCGAGGAGCGCGGCCTCGCCGGCGCGGTCACGCTCGCCGAGGACGCGGAGTCGCACATCCTGCGGGTGGCCGGTGGCGACGCCCGGCGTGCGCTCACCGCCCTGGAGGCGGCGGCCGGAGCGGCCATCGCCAAGGGCGAGGAGACCATCACCCTCGAAAGCGTCGAGGAGTCGGTGAACCGCGCGGCGGTGACGTACGACAAGGGCGGGGACCAGCACTACGACGTGGCGAGCGCCCTCATCAAGTCCATCCGCGGCTCGGACGTGGACGCGGCGCTGCACTACCTGGCCCGCATGATCGAGGCCGGCGAGGACCCCCGCTTCATCGCCCGCCGCCTGATGATCTCCGCGAGCGAGGACATCGGCCTCGCGGACCCCACGGCCCTGCCGACCGCCGTCGCCGCCGCCCAGGCCGTCGCGATGATCGGCTTCCCGGAGGCGGCGCTCACGCTGAGCCACGCGACGATCGCCCTCGCCCTGGCCCCGAAGTCCAACGCGGCGACGACGGCGATCGGCGCCGCCATGGAGGACGTCCGCAAGGGCCTGGCCGGCCCCGTCCCGCCGCACCTGCGCGACGGGCACTACAAGGGCGCCGCCAAGCTGGGCCACGCGCAGGGCTATGTGTATCCGCACGATGTGCCCGGCGGCATCGCGGCCCAGCAGTACGCTCCGGACGCGATAGCGGGCCGCCGCTACTACCAGCCGACGCGCTACGGGGCGGAGGCCCGGTACGCGGACGTGGTGGAGCGGGTCCGCGAGCGGCTCGGAGGCCCTGGCGGCGAGGGGTCCGACTGATCCGGTAGACTGCCCCGAAGTGCTGTGTCCCGTGCCCGGGATCCCGAAAGGGAGACCGGCACCACCAGAGCGGGACATCAAGCCGGATCCCCCGAACCGTACGGCGTCACAGCCGCGCGGCACAGGAGATCCAGGAGCGTCGCGCACCGTCGAAGGTGTCGCGGGCAGCCCACCACCAGCCCGGCCCGCAAGGGCCCGGAGCCCGGTCGGTGGGCCACTCGCGTGCTGCACGTATGTGCCCAGACCTGGGAGCGGCTGCCCTGCCGTCCGCAAGGACAGCGGTGGGGTTTCCCGGGCTGCGGATTGCGACCTCCCCGAACCCTGGTGAAGCCGTATTCGCATCAGAAACACGAGGTGTTTGGTTCATGCCGAACCAGTCCCGCCCCAAGGTCAAGAAGTCGCGTGCCCTCGGCATCGCGCTGACCCCGAAGGCCGTCAAGTACTTCGAGGCCCGCCCCTACCCGCCGGGCGAGCACGGCCGCGGCCGCAAGCAGAACTCGGACTACAAGGTCCGTCTGCTCGAGAAGCAGCGTCTGCGCGCTCAGTACGACCTGAGCGAGAAGCAGATCGCCCGCGCCTACGACCGCGCCAAGAAGGTCGAGGGCAAGACGGGTGAGGCGCTCGTCATCGAGCTCGAGCGTCGTCTCGACGCCCTGGTTCTCCGTTCGGGCATCGCCCGCACGATCTACCAGGCCCGTCAGATGGTCGTTCACGGCCACATCGAGGTCAACGGCCAGAAGGTCGACAAGCCGTCCTTCCGCGTCAAGCCGGACGACGTCGTCATGGTCCGCGAGCGCAGCCGCAACAAGCCGCTGTTCCAGGTCGCGCGTGAGGGTGGCTTCGCCCCCGAGGGCGAGACCCCGCGTTACCTCCAGGTGAACCTGAAGGCCCTGGCCTTCCGCCTGGACCGTGACCCGAACCGCAAGGAGATCCCCGTGATCTGCGACGAGCAGCTCGTCGTCGAGTACTACGCCCGCTAAACCGGATCCCCGGTTCGCGGACGTAGTACCACCTGCGTTTCAGCCCGCCGTCTCCCCGCCCTTCCAGGTGCGGGAGGCGGCGGGTTCGCGTTTGTCCCTGACCGGCTCCGCGGGGCGGGCCGGATGCGGGACCGCCGCGGGCGCCCGCCGCCGCCCGCCGCGGCTCAGCGCGCGGGACACCGCCTCGTCCTGCTCCAACTGCTCGCCCGTGCGCGCGAGTTCGGCGAACCGGGCATCGCCGAGCGCCCGCCGCGCCCGCGTCTCGCACAGCTCGTGCGGCGCGTTGTAGTGGGCAGAGCCGAACAGCGGCAGCCCCACGGACGACCACATCCGGGTCGCCGCCCCCTGCAGCACCGCCGCCTCCGCGGCGTCCCCCTCCTCGACCGTGACGAGGGCCAGCAGCTCGAGCGACAGCACCGTGCCCAGCAGGTCGTGGAACTCGTGGTCGATGGCCAGACACTCGTCGAGCAGCGCGCGGGCCTGCGCGTGGCCGCCCTCCGTCCACTGCGCGTACGCCAGCACATAGAGCGCGTACGCGAGGGTCCAGCGCTCCCCGTGGTCTTCGCACACCTGTCGTACGTCCGCGCACAGCGCCACGGCCTCCGCCAGATCGCCCTGGAACGCGAGCGCCATCGCCAGCTCGACCTGGCCCATCAGGACGTTGCTGTTGAGCTCGCCGATCTCCCGGTAGCTGGACAGCGCGGTGCGCAGCAGGTCCTCGGCCCGCGGCATGTCGTCCGTGACCAGGGCCAGGCACCCGGTGCGGTGCACCGCGTACGCGAGCGCCGTGGCGTCCCCGGTGCGCTCCGCCTCGTCGCGGCACTCCTGCAGCGCGGCGAGCGCGGGCACCGTGTCGCCCTGCAGGATCGCGACGTAGCCGAGCACCCACAGCGCCTTGAGGCGCGAGGCCGCGTACTCCGCCTCCCCGTCACCGCCTCCCGGGCAGACGTCGCCGTCGTCGAACCCGACGTCCAGGCCGACGCTGCGGTCCAGCCAGTGCCGCCCCTCGGAGAGCCGCCCGCAGCCCGCCCAGTAGAACCAGAGCGTGCCGGCCAGGTACTGGCCCAGATGCGCCTCGCCCGGTTCGGTCAGGCAGTGTTCGAGGGCGGCGCGCAGATTCGGCAGCTCCGTCTCGATCCGGGAGGCCACGTCGCCCTGCCGCGGCGAGAACCAGTCCAGCTCGCACCAGGTGGCCAGGCCCATGTACCAGTCGCGGTGCCTGCGCCGCATCCGGCGGCCGTCGCCCAGGGCGTCCAGCCACTCGGCCCCGTACGCGCGCACCGTGTCGAGCATCCGGTAGCGCACCTCGACCCGGGCCTCCTCGCGGACGACCACGGACTGCGCGAGCAGCTCGTCGAGGACGTCGACGACGTCGTCCGACGGCAGGCTCTCGCCACCGCACACGTACTCCGCCGCCTCCAGGTCGAAGGAGCCGGAGAACACCGAAAGGCGTGCCCACAGCAACCGCTCCTGGGGCGTGCACAGTTCATGGCTCCAGCCGATCGTGGTGCGCAGCGTCTGGTGGCGCGGCAGCACATCCCGGCCGCCGCCCCGCAACAGCCGGAACCGGTCGTCGAGCCGCTCCATCAGCTGCGGCGGCGAAAGCACCCGCAGCCGCCCGGCGGCGAGCTCCACCGCGAGCGGCAGACCGTCGAGACGCCGGCACACCTCCAGTACGTCGACCAGCGTGCGCCCGTCCATCCGGAACCCGGGCAGCAGCGCCGTGGCCCGGTCCGCGAACAGCTCCGCCGCGTCGGCCGGCGGCAGCGGGGCCAGCGGGAACACCTGCTCCCCGTCGACCGCCAGTGGCCTGCGGCCCACCGCGAGCACCCGGAGCCCCGGCGCCGCGCGCAGCAGGTCCCGTACGAGGGAGGCGCACGCGTCGACGAGGTGCTCGAACCCGTCGAGCACGAGGACGATCCGGCGCTCGGCGAGGTGGTCCACGAGGACCTGGCGGGGCGCGCGAGTGGTGTGGTCGGTGAGGCCGAGGGCCTCGGCGAGCGTGTACTCGACGAGCTCCGGCAGCCGCACGCTCGCCAGCTCCACCCGCCACACCCCGTCGGGACACAGGGACCGCGGAACCCGGGCGGCGGCGTGCGAGGCGAAGCGGGACTTGCCGACGCCGCCGACCCCGGTGACCGTGACCAGGCGCCCCGCCTCCAGGGCCGCCGTCAGTGCGGTGAGTTCGCCGGCGCGGCCGACGAAGCGATTGAGTTCGTGGGGGAGGTTGCCGGGTTGTGGGGGACCGGCGGGGACATCAGTGGGGCGCGAAGTGCGTCGCATGGGGCACAGAGCGTACTCAGGCGTGTGCGGTCCGTACAATCGGATCGTCGAACATCCACCGCTCGGGACGCGAATGCGGTACGGAGCGCGGGGTCGGGCGCGATAGGCTCGGGGGACGACTTTTCGATGTTCAGCAGCTGTGCTTTCGCACAGGGCTTTCGCACAGAGCTAGGGAGCGGTGCCAAGTGTCCGGTGGAGAGGTTGCCGGGATTCTGGTGGCTGTCTTCTGGGCGATCCTGGTCTCCTTCCTCGCGGTGGCGCTCGTGAGGCTGGCCCAGACGCTCAGGGCGACCACCAAGCTGGTCGCGGACGTGACCGAACAGGCCGTCCCGCTGCTCGCCGACGCCTCCGCCGCGGTCCGCTCCGCGCAGACCCAGATCGACCGCGTCGACTCGATCGCCTCGGACGTCCAGGAAGTCACCTCGAACGCGTCGGCGCTCTCCTCCACCGTGGCCTCCACCTTCGGCGGCCCGCTGGTCAAGGTGGCCGCGTTCGGCTACGGAGTGCGCCGGGCCATCGGTGGCCGGGGCAAGGACGCGCCCGCCAAGCAGCAGCGTCGTACCGTGATCGTGAAGAGGGACTGACCGCAGACATGTTCCGTCGTACGTTCTGGTTCACCGCGGGCGCAGCCGCCGGCGTATGGGCCACCACCAAGGTCAACCGCAAGCTCAAGCAGCTGACGCCGGAGTCGCTCGCCGCGCAGGCAGCGAACAAGGCGGTCGAGGCAGGCCACAAGCTCAAGGACTTCGCGCTCGACGTCCGCGACAACATGGCGGAGCGCGAGGCCGAGCTCGGCGACGCCCTCGGCATCAATGAGCGTCCGGAGCCCGATGGGCTGCCGCAGCGCCGATTCGCCGTCATTCAGAACACCAAGCAACCCAAGTACCTCGAGAACACCAGGTACTCGATCAACAATCGGAATGAGGACCACTGATGGAGTCGGCTGAAATCCGTCGCCGCTGGCTGAGCTTCTTCGAGGAGCGTGGCCACAAGGTCGTGCCCTCGGCGTCGCTCATCGCGGACGACCCGACTCTGCTGCTCGTCCCCGCGGGCATGGTCCCGTTCAAGCCCTACTTCCTGGGCGAGGTCAAGCCGCCCGCGCCGCGCGCCACTTCGGTGCAGAAGTGCGTGCGTACGCCGGACATCGAAGAGGTCGGCAAGACGACCCGCCACGGCACGTTCTTCCAGATGTGCGGCAACTTCTCCTTCGGCGACTACTTCAAGGAAGGCGCCATCAAGTACGCCTGGGAGCTGCTCACCAGCTCCGTGGCGGACGGTGGCTACGGCCTGGAGCCCGAGAAGCTCTGGATCACCGTCTACCTCGACGACGACGAGGCCGAGCGCATCTGGCACGAGGTCGTCGGCGTGCCGAAGGAGCGCATCCAGCGCCTCGGCAAGAAGGACAACTTCTGGTCCATGGGCGTCCCCGGCCCCTGCGGCCCGTGCTCCGAGATCAATTACGACCGCGGCCCCGAGTTCGGCGAAGAGGGCGGCCCGCTGGTCAACGACGAGCGCTACGTGGAGATCTGGAACCTGGTCTTCATGCAGTACGAGCGCGGCGCCGGCATCGGCAAGGAGGACTTCGAGATCCTCGGCGACCTGCCGTCGCAGAACATCGACACGGGTCTCGGTCTCGAGCGCCTCGCCATGATCCTGCAGGGCGTACAGAACATGTACGAGACGGACACCCTGCGCGTCGTCATCGACAAGGCCACCGAGCTGACCGGCGTCCGCTACGGCGACAAGCACGAGTCGGACGTCTCGCTGCGCGTCGTCGCCGACCACATGCGTACGTCGACGATGCTCATCGGCGACGGCGTCACGCCCGGCAACGAGGGCCGCGGCTACGTGCTGCGCCGCATCATGCGCCGCGCCATCCGCAACATGCGCATCCTCGGCGCCACCGGCCCCGTCGTGCAGGAGCTGCTCGACGTCGTGATCGACACGATGGGCCTGCAGTACCCGGAGCTGATCACCGACCGCAAGCGCATCGAGCAGGTCGCGCTCGCCGAGGAGGCCGCGTTCCTCAAGGCCCTCAAGGGCGGCACGAACATCCTGGACACCGCCGTCACCGAGACGAAGGCCGCCGGCAAGTCGGTCCTCGCCGGCGACAAGGCGTTCCTGCTCCACGACACGTGGGGCTTCCCGATCGACCTCACCCTGGAGATGGCCGCCGAGCAGGGCCTGTCCGTGGACGAGGACGGCTTCCGGCGCCTGATGAAGGAGCAGCGGGAGCGCGCCAAGGCGGACGCCCAGGCCAAGAAGACCGGCCACGTCAACGTCGGCGCGTACCGCGAGATCGCGGACGCCGCCGGTGCCACCGACTTCATCGGCTACTCCTCGACCGAGGGCGAGTCCCGCGTCGTCGGCCTGCTGGTGAACGGCGTCTCCTCGCCGGCCGCCACCGAGGGCGACGAGGTGGAGGTCGTGCTCGACCGCACCCCGTTCTACGCCGAGGGCGGTGGCCAGATCGGCGACACCGGCCGCATCAAGCTGGACAACGGCGCGGTGATCGAGGTCCGCGACTGCCAGAAGCCGGTCCCCGGCGTCTACGTCCACAAGGGCGTCGTCCAGGTCGGCGAGGTGACCGTCGGCGCCCCCGCCCAGGCGGTCATCGACGTGCAGCGCCGCCGCGCCATCGCCCGCGCCCACTCCGCCACGCACCTCACGCACCAGGCGCTGCGCGACGCGCTCGGCCCGACGGCCGCGCAGGCCGGTTCCGAGAACCAGCCGGGCCGCTTCCGCTTCGACTTCGGTTCCCCGGCCGCCGTTCCGACGGCCGTGATGACGGACGTCGAGCAGAAGATCAACGAGGTCCTGGCGCGCGAACTCGACGTGCACGCCGAGGTCATGTCGATCGACGACGCCAAGAAGCAGGGCGCCATCGCCGAGTTCGGCGAGAAGTACGGCGAGCGGGTCCGCGTCGTCACCATGGGCGACTTCTCCAAGGAGCTGTGCGGCGGCACGCACGTGCACAACACCGCCCAGCTCGGCCTGGTGAAGCTGCTCGGCGAGTCCTCCATCGGCTCGGGCGTGCGCCGCATCGAGGCCCTGGTCGGCGTCGACGCGTACAGCTTCCTCGCCAAGGAGCACACGGTCGTCGCCCAGCTCCAGGAGCTGATCAAGGGCCGTTCCGAGGAGCTGCCCGAGAAGGTCTCCGCGATGCTCGGCAAGCTCAAGGACGCCGAGAAGGAGATCGAGAAGTTCCGCGCGGAGAAGGTCCTCCAGGCCGCCGGCGGTCTCGCCGAGGGCGCCAAGGACGTCCGCGGCGTCGCCGTCGTCACCGGCCAGGTACCGGACGGCACCGGCTCCGACGACCTGCGCAAGCTGGTCCTCGACGTGCGCGGCCGCATCCAGGGCGGCCGCCCCGCGGTGGTCGCCCTCTTCACCACGGCCAACGGCAAGCCGCTCACGGTCATCGCGACCAACGACGCCGCCCGCGACCGCGGCCTCAAGGCCGGCGACCTGGTCCGTACGGCCGCGAAGACCCTCGGCGGCGGTGGCGGCGGCAAGCCGGACGTCGCGCAGGGCGGCGGCCAGAACCCGGCCGCGATCGGTGAGGCCATCGACGCCGTCGAGCGCCTCGTCGCGGAGACCGCGAACTGATGCGCCGAGGCCGCCGCTTGGCGATCGACGTCGGGGACGCCCGGATCGGGGTCGCGTCCTGCGACCCCGACGGGATCCTCGCGACGCCGGTGGAGACCGTGCCGGGACGCGACGTCCCGGCCGCCCACCGCCGGCTGAAGCAGATCGTCGAGGAGTACGAACCGATCGAGATCGTCGTCGGGCTCCCTCGCTCCCTCAAGGGCGGCGAGGGTCCCGCGGCCGCCAAGGTCCGCGGCTTCGCGCAGGAACTCGCCCGGGGCGTGGCACCCGTTCCAGTGAGACTTCTCGACGAGAGGATGACCACAGTGACGGCCAGTCAGGGACTGCGCGCCAGCGGCGTTAAGTCCAAAAAGGGCCGCTCTGTCATCGACCAGGCGGCCGCGGTCATCATCCTCCAGCAGGCCCTGGAGTCCGAACGGGCGTCAGGAACTGCTCCCGGCGAGGGCGTCGAAGTGGTTGTCTGATCGCGATACGGTAACGTTCCGCGCGACCGGCGGTGTTCGAATAGCCGCCGCACAGCATCAAGAGGCGGAACGGTTGACCTTCCAGATCGGACAGCGGCCCACCCCGCCTCGCGGCTTGTAGGGGACCGATGACTGAGTATGGCCGGGGCCAAGGCCCCGAACCGTGGCATCCCGCGGACCCTCTGTACGGGGACCAGGGATGGGGGCAGCAGGCCGGGCACGGCCAGGCGCCCTACGGCGGCCAGGGGAGTTACGACCCGCAGCAGGCCTACGGCGGTGACTGGGACACCGGTCAGCAGGGCTACGGCTACGGGCAGGAGCCCGGTTACGGCCAGGACCCCGGCTACGGGCAGCAGTCGTACGGCGGCCAGCAGGGCCAGGGCGGCTGGGACAACGGTCAGGGCGGTCAGCCCCCGTACGGTGTCGACCCCGCGGACCCGTACGGCACCGGCCAGCACGCCGCGTACAACGGCGAGGAGCCGGACTACTACAACACTCCGGGCGCCTACCCGCCGCCGGAGCCGCCGGGCCGACGCCGCCCGCAGGACCCGGGGACCGGCTGGGACGCCGGCCCCGACCAGGGCGAGGAAGCGTTCTTCAACGGCGGTGGCGACGACGAGGACGACTACGACGAGGGGCGCGGCGGGCGCCGGGGCCGCGGCGGCAAGAAGCCGAAGAAGCGGCGCAGCGGCTGCGCCTGCCTGGTCCTGACCGCGATCTTCGCGGCGGGTGTCGGCGGCGTCGGCTACTTCGGCTACCAGTTCTACCAGGACCGTTTCGGCGCGGCCCCGGACTACGCGGGCAGTGGCAACGGCGAGCAGGTCACCGTCGTCATCCCGCAGGGCTCCGGCGGTTACACGATCGGGCAGAAGCTCAAGGACGCCGGCGTCGTGCAGAGCGTCGACGCGTTCGTCGCCGCCCAGTCGGCCGACCCGAAGGGCAAGTCGATCCAGGACGGCGCGTACGTCATGGAGAAGCAGATGTCCGCGTCGAGCGCGGTCGACATGCTGCTCAGCCCGTCGAGCCGCGCCAACCTCACGATCCCCGAGGGCACCCGCAACGCGGCCGTCTACGCGAACATCGACAAGAAGCTCAAGGTCGCCAAGGGCACCACGGCCAAGGTCGCGAAGAAGGACTACAAGGACCTCGGCCTGCCCGACTGGGCGCTGAACCGGCGCGGCGTCAAGGACCCGCTGGAGGGCTTCCTCTACCCGTCGAGCTATGCGGCCGCCAAGGGCATGAAGCCCGAAGAGGTCCTCAAGGACATGGTGGCGCGGGCCAACGACAAGTACGAGCAGCTCGACCTCGAGGGCGAGGCCAAGAAGCTCAAGCTCGACAACCCGTGGCAGGTCCTCACCGTCGCGAGCCTCGTGCAGGCCGAGGGCAAGACGCACGACGACTTCCGGAAGATGGCCGAGGTCGTCTACAACCGCCTCAAGACCTCGAACACGGAGACCAACCAGCTCCTGCAGTTCGACTCGACCTTCAATTACCTCAAGGGTCAGAGCAACATCAACATCGGCGAGTCCGAGATCAACAGCAACAAGGACCCGTACAACACCTACACGCGCAAGGGGCTGCCGCCCGGCCCGATCGGCAACCCCGGCGACGTGGCGCTCGCCGCGACACTCAAGCCGACGAGCGACGGCTGGATCTACTTCGTGGCCACGGACGGCATGCACAAGACCGAGTTCGCGAAGACCAACGCCGAGTTCGAGAAGCTGAAGGAAAAGTTCAATGCCAGCCAGTCCAACTGACGTGCGCAGGGCGGCGGTTCTGGGTTCGCCCATCGCCCATTCCCTCTCGCCGCAGCTGCACATCGCGGCGTACAGGGCGCTGGGCCTGGACGACTGGCGGTACGACCGGTTCGAGACCGACGAGGCGGCGCTGCCCGCATTCCTCTCCGGGCTCGGGCCCGAGTGGGCCGGACTCTCGCTGACGATGCCGCTGAAGCGGGCGGTGATCCCGCTGCTCGACGAGATCACCGAGACCGCGCGTTCCGTGGAGGCCGTGAACACGGTCGTGCTGCGTGCCGACGGGCGGAAGGTCGGCGACAACACCGACATCCCGGGGCTGATCGCGGCGCTGCACGAGCGGGGCGTGGAGAAGGTCGAGTCGGCGGCGATCCTCGGCGCGGGCGCCACCGCGTCCTCGGCGCTCGCCGCCCTCTCCCGGATCTGCACCGGCGAGGTCGTCACCTACGTACGCAGCGAGCAGCGCGCCGACGAGATGCGCGGCTGGGGCGAGCGCCTCGGCGTGCGGGTGCGCACCGCCGACTGGTCCGAGGCACCGGCGGCCTTCGAGGCGCCGCTGGTGATCGCCACGACACCGAAGGGCGGCACGGACCACCTGGTCGAGGCGGTCCCCGAGACCGTCGGCACGCTGTTCGACGTCCTCTACGATCCGTGGCCCACGCCGCTGGCCGCGGCCTGGGAGCGGCGCGGCGGGGCGGTGCTCAGCGGGCTCGACCTGCTCGTGCACCAGGCCGTCTTCCAGTTCGAGCAGTTCACCGGGGACACCCGGCCGGTGCTCGCCGCGATGCGCGAGGCGGGCGTCAAGGCGCTCGGCTGACCTTGCCGCCGGGCTCGCGCGTGTGGCACGCGTCTCATGTGGCGTCCGCACCCCGGACACCGGAAACGCCGGGCTCCGCGGACGTGGGAGGATCGTTCCCATACACAGAGCGCGAGCATGAGGAGCACCGTTGAGCAGGTTGCGCTGGCTGACCGCGGGGGAGTCGCACGGCCCCGCACTCGTCGCGACGCTGGAGGGACTTCCCGCCGGCGTTCCGATCACCACGGAGATGGTGGCGGACCACCTGGCACGGCGCCGCCTCGGCTATGGCCGCGGAGCCCGGATGAAATTCGAGCGCGACGAGGTCACGTTCCTCGGCGGTGTCCGGCACGGACTGACCCTCGGCTCGCCGGTCGCGATCATGGTCGGCAACACCGAGTGGCCCAAGTGGGAACAGGTCATGTCCGGTGACCCGGTCGACCCGGAGATCCTCAAGGACATGGCGCGCAACGCGCCGCTGACCCGCCCGCGCCCCGGCCACGCCGACCTCGCGGGCATGCAGAAGTACGGCTTCGACGAGGCCCGCCCGATCCTGGAGCGCGCCTCCGCCCGCGAGACGGCCGCCCGCGTGGCGCTCGGCGCGGTCGCCCGGTCGTACCTCAAGGAGACGGCCGGCATCGAGATCGTCTCCCACGTCGTCGAGCTGTGCTCGGTCAAGGCGCCGCAGGGCGTCTACCCGACCCCCGCCGATGTCGAGAAGCTGGACGCCGACCCGCTGCGCTGCCTGGACGCCGACGCGTCGAAGCAGATGGTGGCCGAGGTCGACCAGGCCCACAAGGACGGCGACACGCTCGGCGGCGTCGTCGAGGTCCTCGCCTACGACGTGCCCGTGGGCCTCGGCTCGCACGTGCACTGGGACCGCAAGCTCGACGCCCGCCTGGCCGGAGCGCTCATGGGCATCCAGGCCATCAAGGGAGTCGAGATCGGCGACGGCTTCGAGCTGGCGCGGGTGCCCGGTTCGCAGGCGCACGACGAGATCGTGAAGACGGACGACGGCATCCGCCGCGTCTCCGGGCACGCGGGCGGTACCGAGGGCGGCCTGTCCACCGGTGAGCTGCTGCGCGTGCGCGCGGCGATGAAGCCGATCGCGACCGTGCCGCGCGCCCTGAAGACCGTCGACGTCGCCACCGGCGAGGCCACCCAGGCCCACCACCAGCGCTCCGACGTCTCGGCCGTGCCGGCCGCCGGCATCGTCGCCGAGGCCATGGTCGCGCTCGTCCTCGCGGACGCGGTCGCGGAGAAGTTCGGCGGCGACAGCGTGCCGGAGACCCGGCGCAACGTCACGTCGTACCTCGACAACCTCCAGATCCGGTGAGCGGCCCGCAGGTCGTCCTCGTCGGACCGATGGGTGTCGGCAAGTCGACGGTGGGCGCGCTGCTCGCCGAGCGGCTCGGCTGCGCCTACCGGGACACCGACGACGACATCGTCACCGCACAGGGCCGCACCATCGCCGACATCTTCGTCGACGAGGGCGAGGCGCACTTCCGCGCCCTGGAGAAGGCCTCCGTCGCGACGGCGCTCGCCGAGCACGAGGGCGTCCTCGCGCTCGGCGGCGGCTCGATCCTCGACGCCGACACCCGCGCCCTGCTCGCCGCCCACCCCACCGTCGTCTATCTCTCGATGGACGTCGAGGAGGCGGCCAAGCGCACCGGCCTGAACGCGGCCCGGCCGCTGCTCGCCGTCAACCCGCGCAAGCAGTGGCGGGAGCTGATGGAGGCGCGCAGGCATCTGTACACCGAGGTCGCCCGGGTGGTCGTCGCCACCGACGGCCGCACCCCCGAAGAGGTCGCCGAAGCGGTCCTCGACGCACTGGAGTTGAAGCAGGCATGAGCGAGCAGCCGGAGCAGGTCACCCGTATCCACGTCGGCGGGACCGCCGGCACGGACCCGTACGAGGTCCTGGTGGGGCGTCAACTCCTGGGCGAGCTGGGCTCGTTGATCGGCGACAAGGTCAAGCGCGTCGCCATCGTGCACCCGGAGGCGCTCGCCGAGACCGGCGAGGCGCTCCGCGCGGACCTGGCCGACCAGGGCTTCGAGGCGATCGCCATCCAGGTGCCGAACGCCGAGGAGGCCAAGACCGCCGAGGTCGCCGCGTACTGCTGGAAGGCCCTCGGGCAGTCCAACTTCACGCGCTCCGACGTCGTCGTCGGCGTCGGTGGCGGCGCGACCACGGACCTCGCCGGGTTCGTGGCCGCGACGTGGCTGCGCGGCGTGCGCTGGATCGCCATCCCGACGACCGTGCTCGCCATGGTGGACGCGGCGGTCGGCGGCAAGACCGGCATCAACACGGCCGAGGGCAAGAACCTGGTGGGCTCCTTCCACCCGCCGGCCGGGGTCCTGTGCGACCTGGCGGCGCTCGACTCCCTCCCCGTGCACGACTTCGTGTCCGGGCTCGCCGAGGTCATCAAGGCCGGGTTCATCGCCGACGAGAAGATCCTCGAACTCATCGAGGAGGACCCGGAGTCGGCGCGCACGCCCACCGGCAAGCACACCGCCGAGCTGATCGAGCGCGCCATCAGGGTCAAGGCCGAGGTGGTCTCGTCCGACCTCAAGGAGGCGGGCCTGCGCGAGATCCTCAACTACGGGCACACGCTCGCGCACGCCATCGAGAAGAACGAGCGCTACAAGTGGCGGCACGGCGCGGCGGTCTCCGTCGGCATGCTCTTCGCCGCCGAACTCGGGCGCCTGGCGGGCCGGTTGGACGACGCGACGGCCGACCGGCACCGCACGGTCCTGGAGTCCGTGGGCCTGCCGCTGTCGTACCGCTACGACCAGTGGCCCAAGCTCCTCGAAACGATGAAGGTCGACAAGAAGTCCCGCGGGGACCTGTTGCGCTTCATCGTCCTCGACGGGCTCGGCAGGCCGACCGTTCTCGAGGGGCCCGACCCCGCCGTGCTGCTCGCCGCGTACGGCGAAGTGGCGGAATAGGGCGGTCCGTTCACGTTCGGGCACGTCGTGACCTCCCCGGCCGTTCACACAACGGCGGCCGGGGACGGTACCGTTCAGTAGCGCCCCGTTCGCCGGCGCCCAATTGACCGTCGTACGAGATGGAGTGGCACCGGATGCAGCACGCAGGGGGGTCTCCGCTGCCGCCGCCCCATCGGCCGGGGCAGGTGCCGTCCGGCCCCTTGCCGCAGGCGAGTCACGCGCCTCAGCCACCGCCGCCGCCGGGCATGCCGGGCTTCAGCGGAGCGCCGCCGCACCACCCGCCCGCGCAGCCGCCGCACATCCAGGCGCCGCAGGCCCCCGCCCCGCCACCGCCGCAGGCCGCGCATCCGCCGCAGCAGCCGCCGCGCGAGACCACGGGTCATGTGCAGCTTCCGACCGGCGCGCCCGTCGCCGTGCCGAGCCCGCCGCCCGCGCAGGCGCCCGCCGACGCCACCTCGACCACGCTCGCCGTGCTGCTCATCGGGCCCGCGGGCGCGGGCAAGACGAGCGTCGCCCGCCATTGGGCGGAGAGCCGGCGCGTCCCAACGGCCCACATCAGCCTCGACGACGTACGTGAATGGGTGCGCTCGGGCTTCGCCGACCCGCAGTCGGGGTGGAACGACAACAGCGAGGCGCAGTACCGGTTGGCCCGCCGCACCTGCGGTTTCGCCGCGCGGAACTTTTTGGCGAATGGAATCTCCTGCATCCTCGACGATGCGGTGTTCCCGGACCGGCCCGTGGTGGGCCTGGGCGGCTGGAAGCGGCACGTGGGGCCCGGCCTTCTTCCGGTCGTCCTCCTGCCCGGCCTGGAGATCGTCCTGGAGCGCAACTCCCGGCGCAGCGGCAACCGGCGTCTCACCGACGAGGAGGTCGCCCGCATCCACGGCCGCATGGCCGGCTGGTACGGCTCGGGCCTCCCGATCATCGACAACTCCCAGCTGGACGTGCCCGGCACGGCCCAGGTCCTGGACGAGGTCCTGGCCCGAGCGATCGCGAGCCCGCCGAAGTGGTGAGGGTGGGGTAGGACGAGGGGCGTGGCTCGGGCGGGGTGGCTGGGCGGGGACGGGGGCGTTCTGGTGGTCCGGCGGGGCGCAATGGTGGTGCGGGCGAGGTGGGTTCCGGCGGGTCGGCCGGGCGAGGTTGGTTCCGGTGGGGTCGGTTGGGCCGGGCGCGACGGTGGTGTGGGCGGGTTTGGTTCCGGTGGGGTCGGCCGGGCGGGCTTGGTTCCGGCGGGTCGGCCGGGCCGGGCGCGACGGTGGGTCTGTCGGACGAGGGTGTGCGCCGTGCCGGGCGGGTTGATTGCGGCGGATGAGGGTGTGCGATGCCCGTGCCGTGCCGTGCCGGTTGCCTCCGGCTGACCAGGGCCTGCGGCGCACCGGGCCAGTTTCCTCCGCCCATCTCCCACCCACCCGCCCCCTCCGGGGGCGTCGGCCTCACGGGGTGCCGCAACCTGCCGCCGCCACGGCTCCCCGCCATCCGTGGTCGACCGAACCATGTCTTGGGCAATCTGCCACGGGGGCACGGCTGCCCCCCTGTTGCGGTCGGCTGTCACGGTCTTGGGCACTGTGCCGTGGGGACGGCTCCCCACCCGTTGCGGTCGGCCGCTGCCGCCTTGGGCAATCTGCCGCCTTGGGCGGCAGGGTGGGCAAGGCGGCGCACGGTGCCGCGCAACGGAGATGAGGCTCCGGCCACGGTGGAGGTCGGGCACTCCGTACCCGCGTATCTGTCAGGTCAGGCCCCAACACCGACGCGGCGGGCCGGGCCCGGACGGGCCGAAGCCCCTGGAGGGGGCGGCGGGTGGGAGGTGAGCGGGCGCTGTGGGGTTGGGGATGCGGCGCCTGCGTCGATCACGCGGTGCGGCGGCCCCGGTGCAGCTCCGGGCTCGGTGCCGTGTGCTCAGCACGGTAGGCGTCAACCTCGAATGAGCTCTTGGGCCCGGGACCCGTACCCGTAACGATCCGCGGCCGGACCCCGGTCGGGCCGAAACCCCTGGAGGGGGCGGGTGAGTGGGAGGTGGCCGGGGTCGGCGAAGCCGGGGTGGTGCGGCGCCGCGCCAGGGGTCGCGACAGACGTGGGCCCCGGTGAGCGGCCACGCCCCGGGCGGCCACAACCCCGGCGGCCCCACGCCCCGCGGTACCGCGCACCGCTCCGCCCACCCCGGCAAACCCCACCCGCACCGGCGGCAGCCCACCCGTTCCCCCCGGAGGGACCCGTCCGGACGCGCTCCGGCGGCTGCCGAGCCCACCCGCTCGTACGCTCGGCGACATGGCAGAGGTGTACGCGGCCCGACGGGACCGGCTCAGAGAGCGCGCGACGGCGGGTGGCAGCGCGGCCACCCTCGTCTCGCGGCCCGCCAACGTCCGCTACCTGGCGGGAACGGCACCGAACGGCGCCGCCCTCCTGCTGGGCCGCGACCCCGGCGGCAGCGATGATCTCCTGCTGTGCGCGCGGGCGCCCGGCGACGAACCCGTCGAAGGCCGGATCGACGAGGCGCTGCGCGTACAGGTCCTGGACGTGCCCGCGGGCGACCCGGCCGTCGCCGCCGCGGACGTGGCCGCCTCCCGCGGAGCGGACTCGCTCGCCGTCGAGGAGCACCACCTGACCGTGGCCCGGCACCGCGCGCTCGGCTCCGTCGCGCCCCGGCTCCGCCTGCTCGACCTCAACAGCGGCGTCGAGCAGCTCCGTCTCGTCAAGGACGAGGAGGAGATCTCCTGCCTGCGGATCGCGGCGGAGATCGCCGACCAGGCGCTCGGTGAACTGCTCGAATCGATTCTCGTGGGCCGTACGGAGCGGCACCTCGCCCTCGAACTGGAGCGTCGACTTGTCGACCACGGCGCCGACGGCGCCGCCTTCCCCACCTCCGTGGGCACGGGCCCGAACTCGGGACGCGTCGCCCACCGCCCCAGCGACCGCCGGGTCGAGGAGGGCGACTTCCTCTCCGTGTGCCTGGGAGCCACGTACCGCGGTTACCGCTGCGAGATCGGTCGTACGTTCGTCATCGGAACCTCGCCCGCGGACTGGCAGATCGAGCTGTACGAACTGGTCTTCGCCGCCCAGCGGGCCGCGCGCGAGAGCCTCGCGCCGGGCGTCGAGTGCCGCGAAGTCGACAGGGCCGCGCGTCACGTCCTGGACGCGGCAGGGTATGGTGACGGGCTCGCGCCACTGACCGGACACGGGGTGGGACTCGAAATCGACGAGGACCCGCAGTTGGCCCCCGCAGCCATGGGTAAACTGGACACTTGTGTGCCGGTCACCGTCGAACCGGGGGTCCACCTCCCGGGACGGGGCGGCGTCCGGATCGATGACACGCTCGTCGTCCGCCCCGAGGCGGACGGCGGACCCGAGCTACTCACCATCACGACCAAGGAGCTGCTCGCGCTCTAGCCCGCAAAGGCTGCTCGCGTGCACCTGGGTCGTCCACGTCAGTCCAGGAGATTCCGAAACCGTGGCTTCCACGAACGACCTCAAGAACGGCCTGGTGCTCAAGCTCGACGGGGGCCAGCTCTGGTCCGTCGTCGAGTTCCAGCACGTCAAGCCCGGCAAGGGCCCTGCCTTCGTGCGCACCAAGCTCAAGAACGTGCTCTCCGGCAAGGTCGTCGACAAGACGTTCAACGCCGGCGTCAAGGTCGACACGGCCACCATTGACAAGCGCGACATGCAGTTCTCCTACATGGACGGCGAGTACTTCGTCTTCATGGACATGGAGACCTACGACCAGCTGCACGTCGACAAGAAGGCCGTCGGCGACGCCGCCAACTTCCTGATCGAGGGCTTCGAGGCCACGGTCGCCCAGTACGAGGGCGAGGTGCTCTTCGTCGAGCTGCCGGCCGCCGTCGAGCTGGTCATCCAGGAGACCGAGCCGGGCGTCCAGGGCGACCGCTCCACCGGTGGCACCAAGCCCGCCATCCTGGAGACCGGCCACCAGATCCAGGTCCCGCTCTTCGTCACCCAGGGCGAGAAGATCAAGGTCGACACCCGCTCCAGCGACTACCTCGGCCGGGTGAACAGCTAACCGTGGCTGCCCGTAATACGGCCCGCAAGCGCGCCTTTCAGATCCTCTTCGAGGCAGACCAGCGCGGCGCCGACACCCTGACGGTCCTCGCGGACTGGATCCGGCACTCCCGCAGCGACACGCGGCAGCCGCCGGTGAGCGAGTACACGATGGAGCTGGTCGAGGGGTACGCCAAGCAGGCGGCCCGGATCGACGAGCTCATCTCGCAGTACTCCGTCGGGTGGACCCTTGACCGGATGCCGGTCGTCGACCGCAACATCGTGCGGCTCGGCGCCTATGAGTTGGTCTGGGTCGACGGGACCCCGGACGCCGTGGTGCTCGACGAGGCCGTTTCGCTGGCCAAGGAGTTCTCCACCGACGAGTCCCCGGCGTTCATCAACGGACTGCTCGGTCGCTTCAAGGACCTGAAGTCCACCCTGCGTCGCGACGAGGCCTGAGCCCCGCCGCCGAGCGCAGCACCGTTCCGCGGGCCCGGAGCAGAACATGAACAATGTTCTGCTCCGGGCCTGGTGCGTTTCCGGGGATCTTCATTAGGTTCTGGTCATGTCACCGACAGGACCGGACTCCCTCCCCGCGCGCGTGCGCATCGGCTACGGTCTCGGATCCCTGGCCACCGGAACCTTCGGCACGGTCCCGGGCCTGTTGCTGCTCTACTACCTGACCGATGTGCTCGGCGTCGGAGCGGGCCTGGCGGGGCTGCTCGTCTTCCTGCCCAAGGCGTGGGACGTGCTGTTCAACCCGTGGGTCGGCGGCCGCTCCGACCGCAGCAACCGCTCGCGCCTGGGCCCCCGCCGCTCCTGGATGCTGCTCGGCACGCTCACCCTGCCGGTCTGCTTCGCGGGCATGTTCGCGGCGCCCGCCGGGCTTGAAGGCGGGCCCGCCGCCGCGTACGTGGCCGCCCTCTTCCTCCTCTGCGCCTCCGCGTACGCCTGCTTCCAGGTGCCGTACGTCGCCCTGCCCGCGGAGCTGACGGGGGACCCGGACGAGCGGGCCCGTGTCATGGCGTGGCGCGTCGCCTTCCTCGCCGTGGCCATCCTGCTGTCCGGCTCCGTCGCCCCGATCCTCGCGGGCGCCACCGGCGACGACCGGGGGAGCGCGGGCGGATACCGGCTGATGGGCGTGGTGATCGGCGGGCTGCTCGCGGTGGGGATGCTGGCGGCGGTGCTTGCCACGGCGGGAACGCGGAGCGTCATACGTACAACCCAGGACGTCATACGTACAACGCTGGACGGCACATCCGCCCCAGTGGACGTCATACGTACAACGGGCGAGCCCGGCCTGCGCGCACAGCTGCGCGCCGCCCGGGGCAACGCGCCCTTCGGACGGCTGTTTGGCGCGTACGTCGTGCAGGCCACCGCGTCCGGCCTGATGCTCGCCGGCACCCAGTACTTCGCGACGTACATCCTCGACCGGCCGAGCGCCACCACCGTGCTGTTCGCCTGCCTCATCGTGCCCTCGCTCCTCGCGATGCCCCTGTGGCTGGCCGTGGGCCGCCGAACGGGCAAGCGGAACGCGGCAGTCGGGGCCTCCGCGTGTTTCCTGCTCGGAGCGCTCGGCGCCGCCGGGGGACGGGAACTGCCGACGACGGCGGTCTATGTGGCCGTCGCCATGGCGGGCATCGGGTACGCGGGCGTGCAGATGCTGCCGCTCGCGATGCTCGGCGACGCGATCGCGGCCGACGCCTACACCAGCGGGCGGCGCAGGGCCGGAGTCTTCACCGGCCTGTGGACCGCCGGTGAGACACTCGGGCTCGCCCTGGGCCCCGGCCTGTTCGGGCTCGTGCTCGCGCTCGGCGGGTTCGTCTCGTCCGATGCCACCGATCGCGTCGCGCAGCCCGGCTCGGCACTGACCGCGATCGTCGTCGGCTTCGGCGCGCTGCCCGCCCTGCTGCTCGCGCTGAGCCTTCCGCTGCTGGCCAGGTACCGCCTCACCGAGTCCGAACTGATCCGCCTGCGCGCCGACTTCGACGAGTCCACCGCGCCGGGCGAGCACCAAGAGCCCACCCAGCGAGACGAGGAGTCCGCATGACGACCGACGACCCGATCCTGGCCCGGCTGACCGCACTGCGCGCAGGCGACTTGCCGGTGCACGGCGGCCGCACGATGGCGTACGTCTACGACTCCGGGCTCGAAGGCCTCGACGAACTGGCGAACGCCGCGCAGGCCGCCTTCGCCGGGGTCAACGGGCTCGACATGACGGCGTTCCCGAGCGTCGTGGAGCTGGAGAACGACCTGGTGCGCCGGGCCACCGCGCTGCTCGGCGGCAGCGCGGGCACGTTCACCAGCGGCGGCACCGAGAGCTGCCTGCTCGCCGTCCTGACCGCGCGTCAGCACGCCCGCAAGGAGCGCGGGGTGACCGAGCCCGAACTCGTGCTCCCGGAGACCGCGCACGCCGCCTTCCACAAGGCCGCCGAGCTCTTCGGCCTGGCCGTGGTGAGCGTCCCCGTAGACCCGGACACCTTCAAGGTGCGCCCGGCGGACGTGGCCGCGGCGATCAGTGAGCGCACCGCCCTGGTCGTCGTCTCCGCCCCCTCGTACGCGCACGGGGTCATCGACCCGGTCGTCGAGGTGGCGCGGGAGGCGGAGCGGCGCGGGGTGCTGTGCCATGTCGACGCGTGCATCGGCGGCTGGTACCTCGGGCATCTGCGGCTCACGGCGCGGCAGGAGCGGGACGTACCGGACATCCCGGAGTTCGACCTGTCCGTCCCCGGCGTCACGTCGCTCTCCGTCGACCTGCACAAATACGCGTACACGGCGAAGGGGGCCTCGCTGCTGCTGTTCCGGGACGCGGGGCTGCGCCGCCACGGCTGGTTCGCGCACGCCGCCTGGCCCGGCTACCCCGTGGTCAACTCCACGCTCCAGGGCACCAAGTCGGCCGGGCCCCTCGCGGCGGCCTGGGCGGTGACGGAGCGCGTCGGCGCCGAAGGTTACGCGGTGCTGTCGACGCGCGTACACCGCACGACCCGCGCGCTCGCCGACGGTGTCGAGGGGATCGGCGGTCTGCGGCTCGCCGCGCGGCCCGAGGCGTCCCTGATCGCCGTGGCCTCCGACGACCCGGACATCGATGTCTTCGTGGTGGCGGACGAGCTGCGGGGGAGCGGCTGGTATCTGCAGCCGCAGCCGGCGTTCGGAGCGTCACCGGCAACCCTGCATCTGACAGTGACCGCGGCCGTCGCGCAAGAGGAGACCGCGCGACTGCTCCTCGCCGAGCTGGAGAAAGCGGTCGAACGGGCGCGGAAGCTGGGGCCCGTTCGGGTGGATCCCGAGGTCGTCGAGGCCGCGGGCACGCTGGACCCGGACGCACTGACCTCGGAGGAGGTGGAGGTCGCGCTGGCGCTCGCCGGGGTGGGGGAGGGCGGCCGGCTGCCGGAGCGGATGGCGCCCGTGCTCGCGGTTCTCCAGGCGCTGCCGCCGCGGCTGAGCGCGCGCTTGCTGCCCGAGGTGATCGGACGCCTGTACCGGACATGAGGGGAAGGCTCCGGCTGGCCGGTCGGGTATTTCAGCCTCGCCGTCGGACGAGAGGCAGCGGGGTCCGGTGTCCCTGGGCCCGAAACCCCTGAGGGGGCGGAGCCCAATCGCTCCGCCCCCTCAGGGCTGTGACGTTTCTGCTGCGTGTGGCCGGATCAGACGTCGTCGTGCGCCACCGCGCGACGCGCGTCCGCGTCGAGCACGCCCCAGCTGATCAGCTGCTCGGTCAGGACCGAGGGCGACTGGTCGTAGATGACGGCGAGGGTGCGCAGGTCGTCCTGGCGGATCGACAGCACCTTGCCGTTGTAGTCACCGCGCTGCGACTGGATCGTGGCGGCGTAACGCTGCAGCGGGCCCGCCTTCTCCGGCGGCACGTGGGCCAGACGCTCCAGGTCGAGGCGCAGCTTCGGCGGCGGCTCGGCGGCGCCACCCGGGGTGGTGCCCGGCAGCAGTTCCTGCACCGGCACGCCGTAGAAGTCCGCCAGTTCGGCGAGGCGCTGCACGGTCACGGCACGGTCGCCGCGCTCGTACGACCCCACCACGACCGCCTTCCAGCGTCCCTGGGACTTCTCCTCGACACCGTGGAGGGAAAGGCCCTGCTGGGTACGGATCGCGCGGAGCTTCGCCCCGAGCTGTTTGGCGTATTCGCTGGACATATAGCTCCCCGGACACTGCATCACTAAGCGGCTGCGCCGCGTGGCTGTAACTCACTGTGAGGTTACGCAGCGTTACTTGGCCGCGTCAAGCCGAATGGTCCGTACCGACCTTCTCGTGAATTCGGCCGTCCCGCACCTCCAGGCGGGTGATCAGTGATGTTGCGGGGGCTGGTAGTGTTGACACCGCAAAATCCGACGTCCTTTAAGGTCCGTCCCGTGAGGCGGAGAAGGGGGTCCGTTTCGTATGGACACGCAGCAGTCCGATGCTCGGCCGGTACTCGAAGGCCCTGACATCGCGCGGGTACTGACCCGTATCGCCCACGAGATCGTCGAGCGCGCCAAGGGCGCCGAGGACGTGGTCCTCCTGGGCATTCCCACGCGAGGCGTCTTCCTCGCCCGCCGGCTGGCCGAGAAGCTCGAAGAGATCACCGGCCGCGCCATCCCCGTCGGCTCGCTCGACATCACGATGTACCGCGACGACCTGCGCATGCACCCGCCGCGCGCGCTCGCCCGCACCGAGATCCCCGGTGACGGCATCGACGGCCGCCTCGTCGTCCTCGTCGACGACGTGCTCTTCTCCGGCCGCACCATCCGCGCCGCCCTCGACGCGCTGAACGACATCGGGCGCCCGCGTGCCGTGCAGCTCGCCGTCCTCGTCGACCGCGGCCACCGCGAACTCCCCATCCGTGCCGACTACGTCGGCAAGAACCTCCCCACGTCGCTGCGGGAGACGGTCAAGGTCCAGCTCGCCGAGGAGGACGGCCGCGACGCCGTGCTGCTCGGTGCCAAGCCGGACGCCCAGGCGGCCGAGCAGTAGCACTCCTTCTTGTCGTGCGCGCGTACGCGTACGGCCCCAAAGGTGTGCCCTCGCGCGCCCGTATGTCCTGAATCTCCTGAACTGCCTTACGGAGCACCCCAGATGATGCGACACCTCATCTCGGCCGCCGACCTCTCCCGCGACGACGCCGTGCTCATCCTCGACACCGCCGAGGAGATGGCCCGCGTCGCCGACCGGCCCATCAAGAAGCTGCCCGCGCTGCGCGGCCGGACCATCTGCAACCTCTTCTTCGAGGACTCGACGCGGACGCGGATCTCGTTCGAGGCCGCCGAGAAGCGTCTGTCCGCCGACGTCATCAACTTCGCCGCCAAGGGGTCGAGCGTCTCCAAGGGCGAGTCCCTCAAGGACACCGCGCAGACCCTCGAGGCCATGGGCGTCGACGCCGTCGTCATCCGGCACGGCGCGTCCGGCGCCCCGTACCGGCTCGCCACCTCCGGCTGGATCGACGCGCCCGTCATCAACGCCGGTGACGGCACCCACCAGCACCCCACGCAGGCGCTGCTCGACGCCTTCACGATGCGCCGCCGCCTCGTAGGACCGGACGCCGGCATCGGCAAGGGCCTGGACGGCAAGCGCGTCACGATCGTCGGCGACGTGCTGCACAGCCGCGTCGCCCGCTCGAACGTCGACCTGCTGCACACGCTCGGCGCCGAGGTCACCGTCGTAGCGCCGCCCACCCTGGTGCCCGTCGGCGTCGACAGCTGGCCCTGCGAGGTCAGTTACGACCTGGACTCGACGCTCACGAAGTCCGACGCCGTGATGATGCTGCGGGTCCAGCGCGAGCGGATGAACGCCGCGTTCTTCCCGACCGAGCGCGAGTACTCGCGCCGCTACGGACTCGACGGCGACCGCATGGCGCGGATGCCGGAGCACTCCATCGTGATGCACCCCGGCCCGATGGTCCGCGGCATGGAGATCACCGCCGAGGTCGCCGACTCCGACCGCTGCACGGTCATCGAGCAGGTCGCCAACGGCGTGCACACGCGGATGGCCGTCCTGTACCTGCTTCTCGGCGGCAACGAGCCCGCCGTCAGCCACACCCGCCCCACCGGTTCCGAGGAGACGAAGTAACGATGAGCAAGACCCTGATCCGTGGTGCGAAGGTGCTCGGCGGCGAGCCGCAGGACGTCCTGATCGACGGCGGCGTCATCGCCGAGGTCGGTACCGGCCTGAGCGCCGACGGCGTCGAGACCGTCGTCGAGGCCGAGGGCAAGGTCCTCCTGCCGGGCCTCGTCGACCTGCACACCCACCTGCGCGAGCCCGGCCGCGAGGACTCCGAGACGGTCCTCACCGGTACCCGCGCCGCCGCCTCCGGTGGCTACACGAACGTGTTCGCCATGGCCAACACGTTCCCCGTCGCCGACACCGCCGGCGTCGTCGAGCAGGTCTACCGGCTCGGCCAGGAGCACGGCTACTGCGACGTGCAGCCCATCGGCGCCGTCACCGTCGGCCTGGAGGGCGTCAAGCTCGCCGAGCTCGGCGCCATGCACGAGTCCGCCGCCGGCGTCACCGTCTTCTCCGACGACGGCAAGTGCGTCCACGACGCCGTGATCATGCGCCGCGCCCTGGAGTACGTGAAGGCCTTCGGCGGCGTCGTCGCGCAGCACGCGCAGGAGCCCCGCCTCACCGAGGGCGCCCAGATGAACGAGGGCACCGTCTCCGCCGAACTCGGCCTCGGTGGCTGGCCCGCCGTCGCCGAGGAGTCGATCATCGCCCGCGATGTGCTGCTCGCCGAGCACGTCGGCTCCCGCGTGCACATCTGCCACCTGTCGACCGCCGGCTCCGTCGAGATCGTCCGCTGGGCCAAGTCCCGCGGCATCGACGTCACCGCCGAGGTCACCCCGCACCACCTGCTCCTGACCGACGAGCTGGTGCGCTCGTACAACCCGGTCTACAAGGTCAACCCGCCGCTTCGTACGGAGAAGGACGTGATGGCCCTGCGCGAGGCGCTGGCCGACGGCACGATCGACATCGTCGCCACCGACCACGCCCCGCACCCGCACGAGGACAAGGACTGCGAGTGGGCCGCCGCCGCCATGGGCATGGTCGGCCTGGAGACCGCGCTCAGCGTGGTGCAGCAGACGATGGTGGAGACGGGCCTGCTGAGCTGGGCCGGGGTTGCCGACCGGATGTCCGTGAAGCCCGCCGAGATCGGCCGGGCCCACGGCCATGGACGTCCCGTCTCGGCAGGTGAGCCCGCGAACCTCGTTCTCGTCGACGCCGACTACCGTGGGGACGTGGACCCCGCGGGCTTCGCCTCCCGCAGCCGCAACACCCCGTACGAGGGCCGTGAGCTGCCGGGGCGCGTCACCCACACCTGGCTGCGGGGCAAGGCCACCCTCGCCGACGGGAAGCTCGCGTGACACCTCTGCAACCACTCGCCGTCCTCGCCGCCGAACAGAAGTCGGCCGAGGTGACCGACTGGCCGAACCGGATCGGCTGGATCGTCGGTCTGCTGCTCTTCATCGCGCTCGTCTACTGGCTGATGCGCCAGGGCTGGAAGTGGCGCGGCACCCTGCAGGGCGACCTGCCGGAGCTGCCCAGCGCGCCTTCCGAGCAGGGCCCGGTGAAACTGGAGCTGAGCGGCCGGTACCACGGCTCCACCAGCGCCGGGCAGTGGCTCGACCGCATCGTGGCGCACGGCCTCGGCACCCGCAGCCGCGTCGAGCTGAGCCTGACCGACGAGGGCCTGAACGTCGTACGCCCCGGGGCGAGCGACTTCTTCGTCCCGGCGGCCGCGCTGCGCGAGGCGCGGCTGGACAAGGGCATCGCGGGCAAGGTCCTCACCGAGGGCGGCATGCTCATCGTCACCTGGGCGCACGGCGACAAGCTGATCGACTCCGGATTCCGCTCCGACCACGCCGCCGAGCAGGCGGAGTGGGTCACCGCAATCAACAACATGATCGACACGAAGATCACGACGGAAGGCACCGCACGATGACCACCTCCACCAGGGGAACCGAAAAGGTTCCCGCCGTGCTCGTCCTGGAGGACGGCCGGGTGTTCCGCGGCCGCGCCTACGGGGCCGTGGGGGAGACCTTCGGCGAGGCCGTGTTCTCCACCGGCATGACCGGCTACCAGGAGACCCTCACCGACCCGTCGTACGACCGCCAGATCGTGGTCGCGACCGCCCCGCAGATCGGGAACACGGGCTGGAACGACGAGGACGACGAGTCGAAGCGCATCTGGGTCTCCGGCTACGTGGTGCGCGACCCCGCGCGCGTACCGTCCAACTGGCGCGCCAAGCGCAGCCTGGACGACGAGCTGGTCGCGCAGGACATCGTCGGCATCTCCGGCATCGACACCCGCGCCCTCACCCGCCACCTGCGCGAGAGCGGCTCCATGCGCTCCGGCATCTTCTCCGGCGAGACCCTCCCGGCCGACGCCGAGCTCGTCGCCCGCGTCCAGGCGCAGCCCGCGATGAAGGGCCTGAGCCTGTACGAGGAGGTCGCCACCAAGGAGGCGTACGTCGTCCCGGCGATCGGCACGAAGAAGTTCACCGTCGCCGCCATCGACCTCGGCATCAAGGGCATGACCCCGCACCGGATGGCCGAGCGCGGCATCGAGGTGCACGTCCTGCCGGCCACCGCCACCCCTGAGGACGTGTACGCCGTAAATCCCGACGGCGTGTTCTTCTCCAACGGCCCGGGCGACCCGGCCACCGCCGAGGGCCCGGTCGCGCTGATGACCGCCGTCCTGGAGCGCAAGACGCCGCTGTTCGGCATCTGCTTCGGCAACCAGATCCTCGGCCGCGCCCTCGGCTTCGGCACCTTCAAGCTGAAGTACGGCCACCGCGGCATCAACCAGCCGGTGCAGGACCGCACCACCGGCAAGGTCGAGGTCACCGCCCACAACCACGGCTTCGCCGTGGACGCGCCGCTCGACAAGGTGAGCGACACCAAGTTCGGCCGCGCCGAGGTCTCCCACGTGTGCCTCAACGACGACGTCGTGGAGGGGCTCCAGCTGCTCGACCAGCCGGGCTTCTCCGTCCAGTACCACCCCGAGGCGGCGGCCGGTCCGCACGACGCCGCGTACCTGTTCGACCGCTTCGTGTCCCTGATGGAGTCCGCCCGTGCCTAAGCGCAACGACCTGAAGTCCGTACTCGTCATCGGTTCGGGCCCGATCGTCATCGGCCAGGCCGCGGAGTTCGACTACTCCGGCACCCAGGCCTGCCGGGTGCTGAAGAAGGAGGGCCTGCGGGTCATCCTGGTCAACTCCAACCCGGCGACGATCATGACCGACCCGGAGATCGCCGACGCCACGTACGTCGAGCCGATCACCCCCGAGTTCGTCGAGAAGATCATCGCCAAGGAGCGCCCCGACGCGCTCCTGCCCACCCTCGGCGGCCAGACCGCGCTCAACACCGCGATCTCGATGCACGACCAGGGCGTCCTCGAGAAGTACGGCGTCGAGCTGATCGGCGCCAACGTCGAGGCGATCAACAAGGGTGAGGACCGCGACCTCTTCAAGGAGGTCGTGGAGGAGGTCAAGCGGAAGATCGGGCACGGCGAGTCCGCCCGCTCGTACATCTGCCACTCCATGGACGACGTCATGAAGGGCGTCGAGGAGCTCGGCGGCTACCCCGTCGTCGTCCGCCCCTCCTTCACCATGGGCGGCGCCGGATCCGGCTTCGCGCACGACGAGGAGGAGCTGCGCCGCATCGCCGGACAGGGCCTCACGCTCTCCCCGACCACCGAGGTGCTCCTGGAGGAGTCCATCCTCGGCTGGAAGGAGTACGAGCTGGAGCTGATGCGCGACAAGAACGACAACGTCGTGGTCGTCTGCTCCATCGAGAACTTCGACCCGATGGGCGTGCACACCGGTGACTCGATCACCGTCGCCCCGTCGATGACCCTCACCGACCGCGAGTACCAGCGCCTGCGCGACATCGGCATCGCGATCATCCGCGAGGTCGGCGTCGACACCGGTGGCTGCAACATCCAGTTCGCGGTGAACCCCGACGACGGCCGCATCATCGTCATCGAGATGAACCCGCGCGTCTCCCGGTCCTCCGCGCTCGCCTCCAAGGCCACCGGCTTCCCGATCGCGAAGATCGCCGCCAAGCTGGCCGTCGGCTACACGCTGGACGAGATCCCGAACGACATCACCGAGAAGACCCCCGCGTCCTTCGAGCCGACGCTCGACTACGTCGTCGTGAAGGCCCCGCGCTTCGCCTTCGAGAAGTTCCCGTCCGCGGACTCCACGCTGACCACGACCATGAAGTCGGTCGGCGAGGCCATGGCCATCGGCCGCAACTTCACCGAGGCGTTCCAGAAGGCGCTGCGCTCGCTGGAGAAGGCCGGTTCGCAGTTCTCCTTCGTCGGCGAGGTCGGCGACAAGACCGCGCTCCTCGAAGCGGCCGTCCGGCCGACCGACGGCCGCATCAACACCGTCATGGACGCGATCCGCGCCGGTGCCACGCCGCAGGAGATCTTCGACTACACGAAGATCGACCCGTGGTTCGTCGACCAGCTCTTCCTCATCAAGGAGGTCGCCGACGAGCTCGCCGCGGCCCCCGAGCTGACGAAGGACCTGATCGCCGAGGCCAAGCGGCACGGCTTCTCCGACCGCCAGATCGCCGAGATCCGCGGCCTGCGCCAGGACGTCGTCCGCGAGGTCAGGCACGCCCTCGGCGTCCGCCCGGTCTACAAGACGGTCGACACCTGCGCCGCCGAGTTCGCCGCCAAGACGCCGTACTTCTACTCCTCGTACGACGAGGAGTCCGAGGTCGCGCCGCGCGAGAAGCCCGCCGTGATCATCCTCGGCTCCGGCCCGAACCGCATCGGCCAGGGCATCGAGTTCGACTACTCCTGCGTCCACGCCTCCTTCGCGCTCAGCGACGCCGGCTACGAGACCGTGATGGTCAACTGCAACCCGGAGACGGTCTCCACGGACTACGACACGTCCGACCGCCTCTACTTCGAGCCGCTGACCCTCGAGGACGTCCTGGAGATCGTCCACGCGGAGTCCCTCGCGGGCCCGATCGCGGGCGTCATCGTGCAGCTCGGCGGCCAGACCCCGCTGGGCCTCGCGCAGGCGCTCAAGGACAACGGCGTCCCGATCGTCGGCACCCCGCCGGAGGCGATCGACGCCGCCGAGGACCGCGGCGCCTTCGGCCGCGTGCTCGCCGAGGCCGGTCTTCCCGCGCCGAAGCACGGCACCGCGACGACGTTCGCGGAGGCGAAGACCATCGCCGACGAGATCGGCTACCCGGTCCTGGTCCGCCCGTCGTACGTGCTCGGCGGCCGCGGCATGGAGATCGTCTACGACGAGGAGCGCCTCTCCGCGTACATCGAGGAGTCGACGGAGATCAGCCCCTCGCGGCCGGTCCTCGTCGACCGCTTCCTCGACGACGCCATCGAGATCGACGTCGACGCGCTCTACGACGGCGAGGAGCTCTACCTCGGCGGCGTCATGGAGCACATCGAGGAGGCCGGTATCCACTCCGGCGACTCGGCGTGCGCCCTGCCCCCGATCACGCTCGGCGGCCACGACATCAAGCGCCTGCGCGCCTCGACCGAGGGCATCGCCAAGGGCGTCGGCGTGCGCGGCCTGATCAACATCCAGTTCGCCATGGCCGGGGACATCCTCTACGTCCTGGAGGCCAACCCGCGCGCCTCCCGCACGGTCCCCTTCACCTCGAAGGCGACCGCGGTGCCGCTCGCGAAGGCCGCCGCCCGCATCTCGCTGGGCGCCACGGTCGCCGAGCTGCGCGCCGAGGGCCTGCTCCCGAAGACCGGCGACGGCGGCACGCTGCCGATGGACGCGCCGATCTCCGTCAAGGAGGCCGTCATGCCGTGGTCGCGCTTCCGCGACATCCACGGCCGCGGCGTCGACACGGTCCTCGGCCCGGAGATGCGCTCCACCGGCGAGGTCATGGGCATCGACTCCGTCTTCGGCACGGCGTACGCCAAGTCGCAGGCGGGCGCCTACGGTCCGCTGCCGACGAAGGGCCGGGCGTTCATCTCCGTCGCCAACCGCGACAAGCGCTCGATGATCTTCCCGGCGCGCGAGCTGGTCGCCCACGGCTTCGAGCTGCTCGCCACCTCCGGCACCGCCGAGGTCCTCAAGCGCAACGGCATCAACGCCACGATCGTGCGCAAGCAGTCCGAGGGCGAGGGCCCGAACGGCGAGAAGACGATCGTCCAGCTGATCCACGACGGCGACGTCGACCTGATCGTCAACACCCCGTACGGCACCGGCGGCCGCCTCGACGGCTACGACATCCGTACGGCGGCGGTCTCCCGCTCCGTGCCGTGCCTGACCACGGTCCAGGCGCTCGCCGCGGCCGTCCAGGGCATCGAGGCGCTGGGCCACGGCGACGTGGGCGTGCGCTCCCTGCAGGAGCACGCGGAGCACCTGACCGCGGCCCGCGACTAAGGATCCAGTAGCAGCCCAAGAGGGGGACACCACACCGGTGTCCCCCTCTTCATGAGGCCACCGCCTCGTGAGGACCTATAGGACTTCAGGCATGTACAAGCTGTTCTTCAACCTCGTCTTCAAGCGCATGGACCCCGAGAAGGCCCACTACCTGGCCTTCCGCTGGATCCGCCTCGCGGCCCGCACACCCGTTCTGCGCACCTTCGTGGCCGCGTACTTCGCGCCGCGCTACAAGGAGCTGCGTACGGAGGCCCTGGGCCTGCGTATGCACGGCCCCTTCGGCCTCGCCGCCGGCTTCGACAAGAACGCCGTCGCGATCGACGGCATGTCGATGCTCGGCTTCGACCACGTCGAGATCGGCACCGTCACCGGGGAGGCCCAGCCCGGCAACCCCAAGAAGCGCCTCTTCCGCCTCGTGCAGGACCGCGCGCTCATCAACCGCATGGGCTTCAACAACGAGGGCTCGCTGGCCGTGGCGGCCCGTCTGGCCTCCCGCAACCCGGTCTTCAAGACCACGGTGGGCGTGAACATCGGCAAGACGAAGGTCGTGCCGGAGGCCGACGCCGCCGCCGACTACGTGAAGTCCACCGAGCGCCTCGCCGCGTTCGCCGACTACCTCGTCGTGAACGTCTCCTCGCCGAACACCCCGGGCCTGCGCAACCTCCAGGCCACGGAGTCGCTGCGACCGCTCCTGAGCGCCGTGCGCGAGGCCGCCGACCGCACGGTCAAGAGCCGCCGCGTCCCGCTCCTCGTGAAGATCGCGCCCGACCTCGCGGACGAGGACGTCGACGCGGTCGCCGACCTCGCCGTGGAGCTCGGCCTCGACGGCATCATCGCCACGAACACGACGATCACCCGCGAGGGCCTCGCCACCAAGGGCGACGTCGTGAACGAGACCGGCGGCCTCTCCGGCGCCCCCCTCAAGGAGCGCTCCCTGGAGGTGCTCAGCCGCCTCTACGCGCGCGTGGGCGACCGGATCACCCTCGTCGGCGTCGGCGGCATCGAGAACGCCGAGGACGCCTGGCGGCGCATCCTGGCCGGTGCCACCCTCGTCCAGGGCTACTCGGCCTTCATCTACGAGGGCCCCTGCTACGCCCGCGCGATCCACAAGGGCCTCGCCGCCCGCCTGCGCGACTCCCCCTACGCCACGCTCGCCGACGCGATCGGCGCCGACACGAAGAAGGTGTCCGCATGACCGACCTCGAGCCCTTCGGCGCCCGCCTGCGCCGCGTCATGGACGAGCGCGGCCCGCTCTGCGTCGGCATCGACCCGCACGCCGCCCTGCTGTCCTCCTGGGGCCTCAGCGACGACATCGCGGGCCTGGAGGCCTTCACGCGCGCGTGCGTCGAGGCCATGGCCGACACCGTCGCCGTGGTCAAGCCGCAGATGGCGTTCTTCGAGCGCTTCGGCTCGCGCGGTGTCGCCGTCCTGGAGCGGGCCGTCGCGGACCTGCGCGAGGCCGGCACCCTCGTCGTCATGGACGCCAAGCGCGGCGACATCGGCTCCACCATGGCCGCGTACGCGGAGGCCTTCCTGCGCAAGGACTCCCCGCTGTTCTCGGACGCCCTGACGGTCTCGCCGTACCTGGGCTACGGGTCCCTGAAGCCGGCCGTCGACCTGGCCCGCGAGTCCGGGGCGGGACTCTTCGTCCTGGCGCTGACCTCGAACCCCGAGGGCGGCGAGGTCCAGCACGCGGTGCGCGCCGACGGCCGCAACGTAGGGGCGACGATGCTCGGGCACCTCGCCGAGGAGAACGCGGGCGAGACGCCCATGGGCTCCTTCGGCGCGGTCGTCGGCGCGACGCTGGGCGATCTGTCCTCGTACGAGCTCGACATCAACGGCCCGCTCCTCGCCCCCGGCATCGGGGCGCAGGGTGCCACCGCCGCCGATCTTCCGTCGGTGTTCGGCGCCGCCGTGCGCCATGTCGTACCGAACGTGAGCCGTGGAGTCCTCAAGGCGGGACCCTCGGTCTCGGCCCTGCGGGACGCCTCCGTACGGTTCGCGGACGAGGTCAGGGAAGCGGTTTCGCGCGAGGTTTAAGGGTGGCACTCCGTGCCGACCTTGGGTTTTGCGTCCGAATCCTGTCCTGTTTAGCGGTCGATTTGTCCAGAATGTACGGCTCGACAGAGGCTGACCAGGACTTTTCGTCTGTTCTCGCTGACTCTGGCGGCCATGCCCGCTAGTCTCCGTCGAGAGTCAACGGTCAACTGCACGCCAGCGGGTTGTTCGTTGCTCCCCAGGTGTGGGGCGACTAGGTTCCTCACCGGTCCGTATCCGACAGTTCGACATCCGAGGTGACGTAGGCGTGGCTCTTCCGCCCCTTACCCCTGAACAGCGCGCAGCCGCGCTCGAAAAGGCCGCCGCGGCTCGCCGGGAGCGGGCCGAGGTCAAGAATCGACTCAAGCACTCCGGCGCCTCCCTCCACGAGGTCATCAAGCAGGGCCAGGAGAACGACGTCATCGGCAAGATGAAGGTCTCCGCCCTCCTGGAGTCCCTGCCGGGCGTGGGCAAGGTCCGCGCCAAGCAGATCATGGAGCGGCTCGGGATCTCCGAATCCCGCCGGGTGCGCGGTCTCGGTTCCAACCAGATCGCCTCCCTGGAGCGCGAGTTCGGCAGCACCGGCGCCTGAGTGACCCCGACCGCCCCGGGCTGATTCCCGGGGCTGGTCCGGGCACTCCGGAACAACTGGAATAATCGCTGCATGAGTGAACGTCCGCGGCTGACCGTGCTCTCCGGCCCCTCGGGGGTCGGCAAGAGCACGGTTGTCGCCCATATGCGCAAGGAACACCCCGAGGTCTGGCTCTCGGTGTCGGCCACGACCCGCAAGCCGCGCCCCGGCGAGCAGCACGGTGTCCAGTACTTCTTCGTCACCGACGAGGAAATGGACAAGCTGATCGCCAACGGTGAGCTCCTCGAGTGGGCCGAGTTCGCGGGGAACCGCTACGGCACCCCGCGCCGAGCCGTGCTCGACCGCCTGGAGGCGGGGGAGCCGGTGCTGCTCGAGATCGACCTCCAGGGTGCTCGCCTGGTCCGGGAATCGATGCCCGAGGCGCAGCTGGTCTTCCTGGCCCCGCCGAGCTGGGAGGAGCTGGTCCGCCGGCTCACCGGGCGCGGTACGGAGGCGCCGGAGGTCATCGAGCGCCGTCTCGGGGCCGCCAAGGTGGAGCTCGCCGCCGAGTCGGAGTTCGACACCACGCTTGTCAACACCTCCGTCGAGGGCGTGGCCGCCGAGCTGCTAGCCTTGATGAAAGTTCTTTGATCTTTAGCAGTCTTTACCCCATCGGAAGGCAGAGAGTGTCCTCTACCATCACCGCGCCCGAGGGCATCATCAACCCGCCGATTGATGAGCTCCTCGAGGCCACCGACTCGAAGTACAGCCTGGTCATCTACGCCGCCAAGCGCGCGCGCCAGATCAACGCGTACTACTCGCAGCTCGGTGAGGGCCTGCTCGAGTACGTCGGCCCGCTGGTGGACACGCACGTCCACGAGAAGCCCCTCTCGATCGCCCTTCGTGAGATCAACGCGGGTCTGCTGACCTCCGAGGCCATCGAGGGCCCGGTTCAGTAAGGCTCGTAGTCTCGGTACTTCAGGCCCGGCAGCGCCGCTGTCGGGCCTGTGGTGTGTCATGGAGTCGTACGTTTCCTCGTACGCAGCGAAGTCAGGGGAGAGCCGGTGTCGTCGAAGCCGAAGGTCGTTCTGGGGGTCAGCGGCGGAATCGCCGCCTACAAGGCGTGTGAACTGCTGCGACGGCTGACGGAGGCCGGCCACGACGTGCGCGTCGTGCCGACCGACTCGGCCCTGCACTTCGTCGGCGCCGCGACCTGGTCGGCGCTCTCCGGCAACCCGGTCTCCACCGAGGTGTGGGACTCGGTCCACGAGGTGCCGCACGTGCGCATCGGCCAGCACGCGGACCTGGTGATCGTCGCGCCCGCCACCGCCGACATGCTCGCCAAGGCGGCCCACGGCCTCGCCGACGACCTCCTCACCAACACGCTCCTCACCGCCCGATGTCCGGTCGTCTTCGCCCCCGCGATGCACACCGAGATGTGGGAGCACCCGGCCACCCAGGAGAACGTCGCCACGCTGCGCCGCCGCGGCGCCCTCGTCATCGAGCCGGCGGTCGGCCGCCTCACCGGCGTCGACACCGGCAAGGGCCGCTTCCCGGACCCGATCGAGATCTTCGAGTACGCGCGCCGGGTCCTTGCCCGCGGCGACGCCCCGCAGGACCTCGCCGGGCGCCACGTCGTCGTCAGTGCCGGCGGCACCCGCGAGCCCCTCGACCCGGTCCGCTTCCTCGGCAACCGCTCCTCCGGAAAGCAGGGCTACGCGCTCGCCCGCACGGCGGCGGCCCGCGGCGCCCGCGTCACGCTGCTCTCCGCGAACGCGGACCTGCCGGACCCGGCGGGCGTCGACGTCGTCCGCGTAGGGACGGCCGTGCAGCTGCGCGAGGCGGCCCTCAAGGCGGCCGCCGACGCCGACGCGGTCGTCATGGCCGCCGCCGTCGCCGATTTCCGCCCCGAGGCGTACGCCACCGGGAAGATCAAGAAGAAGGACGGCGAGGAGCCCGCGCCGATCGCCCTCGTCCGCAACCCGGACATCCTCGCCGAGCTGTCCGCGGACCGTGCCCGCCCGGGACAGGTCGTCGTCGGCTTCGCCGCGGAGACCGACGACGTCCTCGCCAACGGCCGCGCCAAGCTCACCCGCAAGGGCTGCGACCTGCTCGTCGTCAACGAGGTGGGGGAGCGCAAGACCTTCGGCTCCGAGGAGAACGAGGCCGTGATCCTGGGCTCCGACGGGCACGAGACACCGGTCCCGTACGGCCCGAAGGAAGCACTCGCCGACCGCATCTGGGACGAGACGGCGCGGCGGCTCGCGCCTCCGGCGGCGGGCTGAACCTTGGCCGAACACGCGCGGAACCTCACCGGTACGTGAAATTCACATCTGACGCGTTTGGCGCAGGGAAACCCGGAAAACACGCCATTTTCGGGCGAGCAGTACCCTTCCGAAGAGCGATCGTCGTATCGCAGAATGCGGTGTCGCAGGTCACAGCACTCCCATTGGGCGAGACACGTGGACCGGCGGGCGAGTACGACCGATAAACTGTTCCAGGACGGTGCCGGGCGCAGCCCCCCGCACCAACCGTCAAATGATCAGCCAGCAGCCGCTGCAACCACAGGGAGCGTTGTGTCCCGTCGCCTGTTCACCTCGGAGTCCGTGACCGAGGGTCACCCCGACAAGATCGCTGACCAGATCAGCGACACCATTCTTGACGCGCTGCTGCGCGAGGACCCCTCGTCCCGCGTCGCCGTCGAGACGCTGATCACCACCGGCCTCGTGCACGTCGCTGGCGAGGTGACCACGAAGGCGTACGCGCCGATCGCGCAGCTCGTGCGCGACAAGATCCTCGAGATCGGCTACGACTCGTCGAAGAAGGGCTTCGACGGCGCGTCCTGCGGCGTCTCGGTCTCCATCGGCTCGCAGTCGCCCGACATCGCGCAGGGCGTCGACACGGCGTACGAGAAGCGCGTCGAGGGCGACGAGGACGAGCTCGACAAGCAGGGCGCGGGCGACCAGGGCCTGATGTTCGGCTACGCGTGCGACGAGACGCCGGAGCTCATGCCGCTCCCGATCCACCTCGCGCACCGCCTCTCGCGCCGCCTGTCCGAGGTGCGCAAGAACGGGACGATCCCCTACCTGCGTCCCGACGGCAAGACCCAGGTCACCATCGAGTACGACGGCGACAAGGCGGTCCGTCTGGACACCGTCGTGGTCTCCTCGCAGCACGCGAGCGACATCGACCTGGACTCCCTGCTCGCCCCCGACATCCGCGAGTTCGTGGTGGAGCCGGAGCTGAAGGCGCTGCTCGACGACGGCATCAAGCTGGAGACCGAGAGCTACCGCCTGCTGGTCAACCCGACCGGCCGCTTCGAGATCGGCGGCCCGATGGGCGACGCCGGTCTGACCGGCCGCAAGATCATCATCGACACGTACGGCGGCTATGCCCGCCACGGCGGCGGTGCCTTCTCCGGCAAGGACCCGTCCAAGGTCGACCGCTCGGCCGCGTACGCGATGCGCTGGGTCGCCAAGAACGTCGTGGCCGCGGGTCTCGCCGCGCGCTGCGAGGTCCAGGTCGCGTACGCGATCGGCAAGGCCGAGCCGGTCGGTCTCTTCGTGGAGACCTTCGGTACGGCCACGGTCGACACGGACAAGATCGAGGCCGCGATCTCCGAGGTCTTCGACCTCCGCCCGGCCGCGATCATCCGCGACCTCGACCTGCTGCGCCCGATCTACTCCCAGACGGCCGCCTACGGCCACTTCGGGCGCGCGCTGCCCGACTTCACGTGGGAGAAGACGGACCGCGTGGACGCGCTGCGCAAGGCCGCGGGCCTGTAGGCCTTGAGCCTTTGATCGGTCCGAAGGGCCCGGTTCTCCCTCGGGAGGGCCGGGCCCTTCGGCGTTTCCCGGCCTTCGCCGACCGGGCCCGGTGTCAGTGCGCTCTGGTAGGAATGCACGTGTGAGCAGCGAGAACGACAGGGGCGACGAGGGCGGGGAGCCGGAGCAGCTTGCGTTGATCCGGGAGAGCGTGCGGGCTGCGAAGGTGCCGAAGGCCAAGCCGCGGACGTGGCGGGGGGCGGCACTGGCGGACGAGCTGCCGGTGGCGCGGGTGCTCGTCGACAAGGGGGTGCTGCATCTCGACCGGTACTTCGAGTACGCGGTGCCGAAGGAGCTGGACGCCGCCGCGCAGCCGGGCGTGCGGGTGCGGGTGCGGTTCGGCGCGGGGAACCGGAACGTGCGGGACGGTCGGCGCGAAGGCGGCGGTCTCATCGACGGGTTTCTGGTCGAGCGGGTGGCCGAGGCCGAGTATCAGGGGCCGTTGGCCGCGCTTGCGCAGGTCGTGTCGCCCGAACCGGTGCTCGACGCGGAGCTGCTCGGGCTGACCAGGGCCGTCGCCGATCGGTACGCGGGGAGCCTCGCCGATGTGCTGCAGCTGGCGATTCCGCCGCGTCATGCCAAGGCCGAGGCCCGGGAGTTCGCCGCTCCGCCCGCGCCGCCGGGGGCTCCCGAGGCCGGTTCCTGGGAGCGGTACGAGCGGGGGGTCGATTTCGTGGCCTCGCTGGCGGCGGGCGGCGCGCCCCGCGCGGTGTGGACGGCGCTGCCCGGGCCCGAGTGGGCCGACGAGATCGCGCGGGCCGTGCGGGCGACGTTGGCTTCGGGGCGGGGGGCCCTGGTCGTGGTGCCGACCGTGCGGCTGGCGGCGCGCGTCGATGCGGCGCTGCGGGAGGAGTTGGGGGAGGGACAGCATGCGCTGCTGACGGCCGATGCCGGTCAGCAGCGGCGGTACTCCGAGTGGCTGGCTGTGCGGCGGGGTGCCGTGCGGGCCGTCGTCGGGACGCGGGCGGCCATGTTTGCGCCCGTGCGCGATCTCGGGCTCGTGGTGGTCTGGGAGGACGGGGACCAGCACCACAGCGACGACCACGCCCCTTTCCCGCATGTACGGGAGGTCCTGGAGCTGCGGGCGACGCGGGACAAGTGCGCGTTCCTGCTGGGGAGTTGGAGCTGCACGGTGGAGGCGGCGCAGCTCGTGCGCAGCGGCTGGGCCGCCGCCGTGAGCGCACCGCGCGACGTCGTACGGCGGGTCGCTCCGCTCGTACGCACCGTGGGGGACCGCGACGTGGCGCGCGACGAGGCGGCGCGGGCCGCCCGGCTGCCGAGCCTCGCGTGGGAGGTCGCGCGGAACGCGCTGCGGGAGGGCCCGGTGCTGGTGCAGGTGCCGCGGCGCGGGTACGTGCCGCGGCTCGCGTGTCAGCGGTGCCGGGAGCCCGCCCGGTGCCGGCAGTGCGCGGGGCCGTTGGAGGCGCGGGAGGCGACCGGGGTGCTCGCGTGCGGCTGGTGCGGGCGCGAGGAGGGGCGCTGGCAGTGCGCCGAGTGCGGGGGGACGAGGTTGCGGGCGCAGGTCGTCGGGGCGCGGCGCACCGCCGAGGAGTTGGGGCGGGCGTTCTCCACCGTGCCGGTGCGGACGTCGGGGCGCGAGCAGGTGCTCGACACGGTGCCGGGGACGCCCGCGCTGGTCGTGAGCACGCCGGGGGCCGAGCCGGTCGCCGAGGGCGGGTACGCGGCGGCGCTGCTGCTCGACGGGTGGGCGATGCTCGGGCGGGCCGATCTGCGGGCGGGGGAGGAGGCGCTGCGGCGGTGGATCGCGGCGTCCGCGCTGGTGCGGCCGCAGGAGGTGGGGGGTGCGGTGGTCGTGGTCGCCGAGCCCACGTTGCGGCCCGTGCAGGCGCTGGTGCGGTGGGATCCGGTGGGGCACGCGGTGCGGGAGCTCGCGGACCGGGCGGAGCTCGGGTTTCCGCCGGTGTCGCGGATGGCGGCGGTCACCGGGCCGGCGGAGGCGGTCGCCGGGTTCATGGGGGCGGTGGAACTTCCGGGGGACGCGGAGGTGTTGGGGCCCGTGCCGGTGCCTTCGGCGATACCGGGTGGGGCGCGGCGGGGCGGGGGGCCTTCCCCAAGCTCTTCGAGCAGGGGATACCCCATGGTCGGGGAGGAGTGGGAGCGGGTGCTTGTGCGGGTGCCGCCGGGGAGCGGGGCCGTGCTCGCCCGCGCCCTGAAGCAGGCGCAGGCGGCGCGGATGGCCCGGGGGGCCGGGGAGCCGGTACGGGTGCGGGTGGATCCGCTGGACATCGGCTGAGCGTCTGCGCGGCAGATTGCCCAAGGCGGGGCGGCTCTTGTCGTCGTGGGGGGGGGCGGGGTGCCCAGGGCGGGGGCGGCCGAAGGCCACCAGGAACGAGGGTTGCGCGCAGCTCGACCGGCGTCGCGGCCGAACGCGGTGCCCATCGCCTCATGTCGGACACCCTGTGCCACACACGTCTGCCTCCCCGGGCGCCAGGTGCGCACGGGGAGGCAGACGTGTGTGGAGCGGCGGCTCAGCCGTGGCGCGGGCCGGGGAAGGCGCTGGGCCGCGAGTCGTCGCGCAGGCCGGTGGTGACGGCCGTCGGCTGCGTGGGCAGCGCGCGGGCGGCGGGTACCAACGGGCCCGCTCCCATCGGCACGGTGGGCCGCGGGGCCCCCGCCGAGGACGGCACGGCGGGCGCCGGTGACGCCGGGGCCTCGGCCCCGCGCTCGGCCTCGGCCGCTGCCTGGGTGACCGCCCTGCGGGCCCCGTACCGGCGGTGGACCGCCTGCTTGGTGACGCCGAGCGCGGAGCCCACCGCGTCCCACGAGAACCCCAGCGAACGGTCGAAGTCCACGGCTGCGGTGACCAACGTCTCGACGCTGTCGCGCAGTTCCTGGGCGAGACGGACGGTGGGGGCGGGCGCCCTCCCGTAGACGACGAACCCCGCGGAGGGGCCTGAGCGGCGCGGGCGGTAGACGTTGCCCAGCTGTGCGGTGAGGGTGCGCAGTGCGTCCACCTGACGGCGGACCCGCTCGATGTCCCGCACAAGAAGATGCAGGCTGGCCCGTGCCTGGGCGTCGTGGGTTGCGTGGTCGGCCATGAACAAGCCTCTCGAACCGGCGATGAAAAAGGATCGGGCCACGCTCGCGTCAAGCGACACCGAAGAAGACGAGTGAGCGATGACGGATGACTGATTGCGGCCCATTGACTGGTCAACTCTTTCTTGACCAACGCGCCATCCGGTGTGGGGTCACGCTGTTCGGGCGTATCCGCATATGCGAGGGGCGCACGTCACGACGTGCGCCCCGTACGCGCCCGCCGGACGGCGCCCATAGACTGGTGCGCTGCCCGTGCCCCTGCCCCGAGAGGCTGTACGCCACCGATGAAGCTCGTCTTCGCAGGCACCCCCGAGGTCGCCGTTCCCGCCCTGGACGCCCTGATCGCCTCCGACCGGCACGAGGTCGCCGCGGTCGTCACCCGGCCCGACGCGCCGGCGGGGCGCGGCCGTCGACTGGTCGCGAGCCCGGTCGCCCAGCGGGCCGAGGAGGCCGGTATCGAGGTGCTCAAGCCGGCCAAGCCGCGCGACGAGGAGTTCCTGGCGAGGCTGCGCGAGATCGCCCCCGACTGCTGCCCGGTCGTCGCGTACGGGGCGCTGCTCCCGAAGGTCGCGCTCGACGTGCCCGCCCACGGCTGGGTCAATCTGCACTTCTCGCTGCTGCCCGCGTGGCGGGGCGCCGCGCCCGTGCAGCACGCGGTGATGGCGGGCGACGAGATCACCGGCGCGTCCACGTTCCTCATCGAGGAGGGGCTCGACTCCGGGCCCGTGTACGGGACGGTGACCGAGGCGGTCCGTGCCACCGACACCAGCGGCGACCTGCTCACCCGGCTCGCGTTCGCGGGCGCCGGACTGCTCTCCGCGACGATGGACGGAATCGAGGACGGTGCGGTGCAGGCAGTGCCGCAGCCCGCCGACGGCGTCACGCTCGCGCCGAAGATCACCGTGGACGACGCCCGGATCGACTGGAACGCGCCGGCCCTCCGGGTCGACCGGGTCGTCCGCGGCTGCACGCCCGCGCCGGGGGCCTGGACCGAGTTCCGCGGCGAGCGGCTCAAGGTGCGCACGGCCGTCCTCGCGCCCGACCGCACCGATCTGGCGCCCGGCGAGATCAGCGCGGGCAAGAAGAACCTCTACGTGGGCACCGGTTCGCACGCCGTCGAGCTGCTCTGGGTGCAGGCGCAGGGCAAGAAGCCGATGGCCGCGGCGGACTGGGCGCGGGGCACCCGGATCGCCGAGGGGGAGTCCCTGGGCTGACGAGCCCGCACGCCTTGGGCTGACGGGCCCACGAGGTCCGCTGTCGGCGCCGGGACGTACCCTGGGAGGGTTCATCCCGGCGTACGACCCGTGCGTAGCGCCCGTACGATCCCAGCAGCGGAGCACCTTTGAGCGACCAGCCCGGCCGGCCCCCTCGTAAGCCCGGCAAGCCCCACCGTCGTCCCAAGAAGGACCCCGTGCGCATCCTCGCCTTCGAGGCGTTGCGCGCGGTGGACGAGCGGGACGCGTACGCGAACCTCGTGCTGCCGCCGCTGCTGCGCAAGGCCCGCGAGAAGGGCGACTTCGACGGTCGGGACGCCGCGCTGGCGACCGAGCTCGTGTACGGGACGCTGCGCAGGCAGGGGACGTACGACGCGATCGTGGCGGCGTGCATCGACCGGCCGCTGCGGGAGGTCGACCCGCCGGTTCTGGATGTGCTCAACCTCGGCGTCCATCAGCTGCTCGGCACGCGCATCCCGACCCACGCCGCCGTGTCCGCGTCGGTCGAGCTGGCGCGCGTCGTGCTCGGTGACGGGCGCGCCAAGTTCGTCAACGCGGTGCTGCGGAAGGTCTCGCAAGCCGATCTCGACGCGTGGGTCGAGCGGGTCGCGCCGCCGTACGACGAGGATCCCGACGACCATCTGGCTGTGGTGCATTCGCATCCGCGATGGGTTGTTTCCGCCCTGTGGGACTCGCTGGGTGGCGGGCGTGCCGGGATCGAGGATCTCCTGGAGGCCGACAACGAGCGGCCCGAGGTGACGCTCGTGGCGCGGCCCGGGCGGGCCACCGCCGAGGCCGTACTCGCCGAGGTGGGCGAGGAGTCGGGGCTTCCCGGGCGCTGGTCCCCGTACGCCGTGCGGCTCGCCGAGGGCGGTGAGCCGGGCTCGTTCGACATCGTGCGGTCGGGGCGGGCCGGAGTGCAGGACGAGGGAAGCCAGCTGGTCGCCATCGCACTCGCGAACGCTCCGATCGAGGGGCGGGACGAGAAGTGGCTCGACGGGTGTGCCGGTCCCGGCGGCAAGGCGGCCATGCTGGCCGGGCTCGCGAGCGAGCGGGGCGCGACGCTGCTCGCCTCCGAGAAGCAGCCGCACCGGGCCGGGCTCGTCGCGAAGGCGCTGGCCGGGAACCCGGGCCCGTACCAGGTGATCGCCGCAGACGGGACGCGGCCGCCGTGGGGCCCTGAGACGTTCGACCGGATCCTGATGGACGTTCCCTGTACGGGGCTCGGCGCGCTGCGGCGGCGTCCGGAGGCGCGGTGGCGGCGGCGTCCCGAGGACCTGGAGGGGTTCGGTCCCCTCCAGCGGGGCCTGCTGCGGAAGGCGTTGGAGTCCGTGCGGGTGGGTGGTGTCGTGGGGTACGCGACGTGCTCGCCGCATCTCGCGGAGACGCGGGCGGTCGTGAGCGATGTGCTGAAGCAGGTCGCGGGGGCCGAACTCATCGATGCGCGGCCGTTGTTGGAGGGGGTGCCGGCGTTGGGGGAGGGGCCGGATGTGCAGTTGTGGCCGCATCTGCATGGGACCGATGCGATGTATTTGGCGTTGATTCGGCGTACCGCGTAGGTCTTGTTGCGGTGGGACGGGGGTGCGGTCGCGGGGCTCTGCCCCGGACCCCGCGCCTCAATCGCCGGCGGGGCTTGAATGGCCGGACCGGCTCGGCCACCAGACCTTTCCTCCCGCGTCCAGGAAGAGGGACGTCACCAGGATCGAACGGACCACGAACGTGTCCAGGAGGACGCCCACCGCCACCGCGAAGCCGATCTCCGCGAAGGCGACCATGGGGAGCGTGCCGAGGGCCGCGAAGGTGCCCGCGAGGACCAGGCCCGCCGACGTGATCACCGCGCCGGTCGCGGCCAGGCCCGTGACGACGCCGGGGCGCGTGCCCTGGCGTGCGGCCTCCTCACGGATGCGGGTCGTGAGGAAGATGTTGTAGTCGATACCGAGTGCCACCAGGAACACGAAGACGAAGAGTGGGAAGTCCGTGCTCTCGCCCGCGTAGTCGAAGAGGTGCCGGAAGGCCAGCGCGCTGATGCCGAGGGCCGCCGCGAACGACAGGACGACCGTCCCGATCAGCAACAGGGGTGCCACCAGGGCCCGTAGGAGCAGGCCGAGGATCAGCAGGACGACCACCAGGACCAGCGGGATCACCAGCTTGTTGTCGTGCGTGGTCGCCCGGTCCATGTCGAGCAGCGCCGCCGTTCCGCCGCCCACCTTCGCCTCCGCGCCGTCCACGTCGTGCACCGCGGCCCGCACCCGGTCCACCGTGTCCTTGGCGGCCTGGCTGTCGGAAGGCGCGGTCGTCGTCGCCTCGAAGAGGATCCGGCCGTCCGCCGCAGGCCTGGTGTTCGGCGGTACGCCGATGCTGCCGCGCACGACGCCCTCCGTCGTGGCGACCGCGCGCCGCACCTCCCCGCCTCGCGCCTGGTTCGCGACGATCACCAGCGGGTCGCCGGTGCCCGCGGGGAAGTACTCCGCCGAGATCTCCTGTCCCACGATCGAGTCGGGTTTGTCGGTGAACGAGTCGGCGTTGCTGATGCCCGCCGCCTTCAGCTGGATCAGGCCGAGGGAGAGCAGCGCGAGCGCCGCCGCCGTCGCCATCCACACCACGCGCGGGCGGCGCGCGATCCTTCGCCCGGCGCGCGCCCATACGCCCCGCTCGGTGGGCTCCGGCGAGCCGACATGCGGGATCACCGGCCAGAACAGCCAGCGCCCGAAGATCACCAGCAGGGCCGGGAACAGCGTCAGCATCGCGAGCAGGGCGACGGCCACGCCGATCGCGGCGACCGGGCCGAGGCCGCGCGTCGAGTTCATGTCGGCCGTCAGCAGGACCAGCATGCTCAGGACGACCGTCGCGCCCGACGCCAGCACCGCGGGGCCCGCCCGGTGCAGGGCGAGGGCCATCGCCTCGTGCCGGTCCTCGTGCCTGCGCAGCTCCTCGCGGTAGCGGGCGACGAGCAGCAGCGCGTAGTCCGTCCCCGCGCCGAACACGAGGACGGTGAGGATGCCCGCGCTCTGCCCGTTCACGGTGAGCCCCGCGTGCTGGGCGAGGAGATAGATCAGCGCCTGCGCCGTGAACAGGGCCGCCACCACGCTCAGCACCGGCACGAGCAGCAGGGACGGGCTGCGGTACGTGAACAGCAGGATCACGATCACGATGCCGAGGGCGGAGAAGAGGAGGGTCGAGTCGATGCCCTCGAAGGCTTCGGAGAAGTCCGCCGAGGTGCCGCCGGGACCGGTGATGTGGATCTGAAGCCCGTCCGCCGACGTACCGGCCTTGTCGCGGATGGAGTCCACCGCGGGCGCGATCCGTTCCCAGCCCTTCGCGTCCATCGTGATCGGGACGTAGACCTGGGCGGCCGAGGGGCCCGGCCGCTTGTCGAGGAGCGGGCCGCGGGTCTCCGTGCCCCGCACCCCGTGAGCCGTCAGCTGCTTGATCTCGGTGACGTCCTTGGCGATCCGGGCCCGGTCCGCGACGGTGAGCCCGCCCTCGCGCGCGTAGACGACCACGGCGGGGATGGTCTCCGGCCTGAAGTCCTTGGAGAGGTCGAGGACTTGGGTGGACTCCGCGGAGCCGGGGAGCCAGGACTGCGCGTCGTTGTCCTGGGCGTCGGTGAGCTTCTGGGCGAGCGGCGCCGTGCCGACGATGACCACCAGCCACAGCAGCAGCACCAGCCACTTGCTGCGCCGACCGCACACCAGCCACGCGACACCGCGGCGTCCGGGCGTCGTGCTCACCGTGCTCTGCTCGTCCGCCATGGCGTCCCCCGCTGCGTCGTGCGCGGTGCTTCCCCCGGGGCCTCGGGCCGGCCCCTCCTGCGAGCCGCCAAGAATGGCACGGGCGGGCACGGCTCGGTATCGGTCTCGGGTATGGGGACGTACCGAGGCGGAGCGGGGGCCCCGGGCATGGCACGCTTGGGTCATGGCCGTGCAGATCAACCCCAGCATCCTGTCCGCGGACTTCGCCCGCCTTGCCGACGAGGCAAAGGCCGCCGAAGGCGCCGATTGGCTCCATGTCGACGTCATGGACAACCACTTCGTCCCGAACCTGACCCTCGGGGTTCCGGTCGTAGAGTCGCTGGCGCGCGCGACGGACACCCCGTTGGACTGCCATCTGATGATCGAGGACCCCGATCGCTGGGCCCCTCAGTACGTCGAAGCGGGTGCCGGGTCCGTCACCTTCCACGCGGAGGCCGCCGCCGCCCCCGTCCGCCTCGCGCGCGAGATCCGCGCCAAGGGCGCCCGCGCCTCGATGGCCCTGAAGCCGGCGACGCCGATCGAGCCGTACGAGGATCTGCTGCCCGAGCTCGACATGCTGCTGATCATGACGGTTGAGCCGGGATTCGGCGGGCAGGCGTTCCTGGACATCATGCTGCCCAAGATCCGCCGCACCCGTGAGCTGATCGGAAAGCACGGTCTGGAGCTCTGGCTGCAGGTCGACGGCGGAGTGTCCGCCGCGACGATCGAGCGGTGCGCGGAGGCGGGCGCCGACGTCTTCGTGGCCGGTTCGGCCGTCTACGGGGCGAAGGATCCGGCGGAGGCGGTACGTGCACTGCGCACCCAGGCGGAGGGCGCCACGGCGTCCGCGGCCTGGGCGTGCGACCACTGAGCCACCGGTACATGAACGGCGCCCATCGGGGCTGATCAACCGCGTCGGATCTGCAAGGATGAACGGCGTATCCAGGTTGTGTGCAGCGGTTGATTCGTGAGTCGATTCATGAGCAGCAGTCGAATTCATGACTTAAGAGAAGTTTCGTGACGTAAGAGAAGTGAGGAGAACGCCGTGTCCGCATCATCGGCGGGACGGGCGGCCCTGCGGATGGGACCCGCGGAGCTGGTGCAGGCGGCGGCCATGGCCCGTCGCTTCTACCTCGAGAACAAGTCCAAGATCCAGATCGCCGAGGAGTTCGGCGTGAGCCGCTTCAAGGTGGCGCGGGTCCTCGAGACGGCCCTCGAGCGGGATCTCGTACGCATCGAGATCCGGGTCCCTGCCGAGCTGGACGCCGAGCGTTCCGACGCGCTGCGGGCCCGCTACGGGCTGCGGCACGCGGTCGTGGTCGAGTCGCCGGCCGAGGTCGACGAGTCGCCCGACCCCGAGAACCTGGGCGAGGTCGCGGCCGATCTGCTGGGCGAGCTGGTCACCGAGGGCGATGTGCTCGGCCTCGCGTGGGGCCGCTCGACCATCCACATGGCGGCCGCCCTCGACCGGCTTCCGCCGTGCACGGTGGTCCAGTTGACGGGCGTGTACGACGCGGGGACCGCGGAGCGCGGCTCCGTGGAGGCGGTACGGCGTGCGGCGCAGGTGTCGGGCGGCGACGCGCACCCGATCTACGCGCCGATGCTGCTGCCGGACGCCGCGACGGCGGCGGCGCTGCGCAATCAGACGGGGATCGCCCGCGCCTTCGAGTACTTCGACAAGGTCACCGTCGCGTGCGTGTCCATCGGCTCCTGGGAGCCGGGGATCTCGACCGTGCACGACATGCTGAGCGACGAGGAGCGCGCACACTATGCGTCCCTTGGTGTCGCCGCTGAGATGTCCGCGCACCTTTTCGATGCGCAGGGGCGTCGGGTCGGGCGGGATCTGGGGGAGCGGTGCATCACCGTCGAGGCGGATCGGCTTCGGCGGATACCGGAGGTCGTGGCGATCGCGGGTGGTCAGCGGAAGGCTGCCGCCATTGATGCGGTGTTGCGGTCGGGGCTTGTGACGTCGCTGGTCACCGATACCGCCGCGGCGGACTTCTTGCTGGCGGCCGGGGCGGCGCCGAAGCCGGCGTTGCAGCGGGCGGATCCGGACGGGGTGTGACGGTCGACCGGGGTTGACGTCGCGGGGCTCTGCCCCGGGCCCCGCGCCTCAATCGCCAGCGGGGCTTGAATTGGCTCGATCGGCGCCGGGCTTGGATGGCTGGACCGGCGCCGGGCTTGAAAATGCTCGGTCGGCGCCGGGGCTTGAAAGGGCTCGATCGTGGAGGACCCAGTGGGTGAGCGGTGGCTTGAGCTTCGTGGGGTGGTCGACAAGGGCGGGTTCATGGACCGGTGTGTCGACGTGCTCGAGCTGCCGGCGTGGTTCGGGCGGAACTGGGATGCCCTCGCCGACGTCCTCGGTGATCCGGGGCAGCTGCCCGGGGTTTCCGAGGGCGAGGAGCTCGTCGTCGTCGTGAGCGGGTGGGCCGGGTTCGAGGCGGCGCAGCCGGAGCAGTGGGCGATCGCCCGTGAGGTGTTCGCACAGGCGTCGGCCGCGCGGATCCGCTTCGAGCTTGGATGATCATCCAGGCCGGACCCCTGACCTTGGGACGTTCGGCCCGAAGACGCGTCCGCGGGCGGCATGGGAAAATGAAGTACGTGCTTTGTGCCCCGGGAGCAGACTTTCGGGGACCCCCTTCTACCGACTGGGATGTCCGCACGTGCGTTTCCTCAATGACATCAAGCCCGCGTACGACCTGACGTACGACGACGTCTTCATGGTGCCGAGCCGGAGCGCCGTCGGCTCCCGGCAGGCCGTGGACCTCTCGTCGCCGGACGGCACGGGCACCACGATCCCGCTGGTCGTCGCCAACATGACCGCGATCGCCGGGCGTCGCATGGCCGAGACCGTCGCCCGTCGTGGCGGGCTCGTCGTCATTCCGCAGGACATTCCGATCGACGTCGTCACCGAGGTCATCGGCTGGGTCAAGACGCGACACCTGGTGCTCGACACCCCGATCGTCCTCGCGCCGAGCCAGACCGTCGCGGACGCCCTCGCGCTGCTCAACAAGCGCGCGCACAACGCCGGTGTCGTCGTCGACGGTGAGCAGCGGCCCGTCGGTGTCGTCACCGACCAGGACCTGACCGGCGTCGACCGCTTCACGCAGCTGTCCGAGGTCATGTCCAAGGACCTGCTGCTGCTCGACGCGGACATCGACCCGCGCGACGCCTTCAACAAGCTCGACGGCGCCAACCGCCGCTACGCCCCGGCCGTGGACAAGGACGGCAGGCTGGCGGGGATCCTGACGCGTACGGGCGCGCTCCGCGCCACCCTCTACACCCCGGCCACGGACGCCGACGGCAAGCTGCGCATCGCCGCCGCCGTCGGCATCAACGGCGACGTCGCGGGCAAGGCCAAGCAGCTGCTCGACGCCGGTGCCGACACGCTCGTCATCGACACGGCGCACGGCCACCAGGAGTCGATGATCGAGGCCATCAAGAAGGTCCGCGCGCTCGACCCGCAGGTGCCGATCGTCGCGGGCAACATCGTGGCCGCCGAGGGCGTCAAGGACCTCATCGAGGCCGGCGCCGACATCATCAAGGTCGGTGTCGGACCCGGCGCCATGTGCACCACGCGCATGATGACCGGCGTCGGCCGGCCGCAGTTCTCCGCCGTCCTGGAGTGCGCCGCCGAGGCCAAGAAGTACGGCAAGCACGTGTGGGCCGACGGTGGCGTCCGGCACCCGCGGGACGTCGCCATGGCGCTCGCCGCGGGCGCGTCCAACGTCATGATCGGTTCCTGGTTCGCGGGCACCTACGAGTCCCCGGGCGACCTGCAGCACGACGCCAAGGGCCGTGCCTACAAGGAGTCCTTCGGCATGGCCTCCGCGCGCGCCGTGAAGAACCGGACGAGCGACGAGTCCGCGTACGACCGCGCCCGCAAGGCGCTCTTCGAGGAGGGCATCTCCACCTCGCGGATGTTCCTCGACCCGGAGCGCCCGGGCGTCGAGGACCTGATCGACTCGGTCATCGCGGGCGTCCGCTCCTCCTGCACGTACGCCGGTGCCAACTCGCTCGCCGAGTTCGAGCAGCGCGCGACCATCGGCATCCAGTCCGCCGCCGGTTACGCCGAGGGCAAGCCGCTGCACGCCAGCTGGAGCTGACCCCTCCCGCACCCCAGCGCGAACCCCGCGTCCCTCTCCGGAGGGGCGCGGGGTTTTGTCGTATTCGGTCAATCCGCGCGCAATGGACGAAAGGTCGCGCGCAACAATCGTTCGACTCCCGGAACGTAGCGCAACGATCATGCGCGACTGCGCAAGGTTGCTGCATTACACCTGAGAAGAGAACTCCTCTAGAGTCATCCGCTGTACGTTGCGTGGCGGGGGTTCGGCCTGCTCGGCGGGACCCGTTTTCCGGGTGTGCTCCGCCGCGTCCCCCTCGCTGCGGTCAACCCCACCCGGCAGCGATCAAGGAGCCAGTCCGTGCTCGATCACGGCGCACCACCGCGCACCCCGCAAGCCCCCACCCCCGTGGGGTTCGGCGCCCGCCTCATGCGGCGCAAGCCGGTGGACCTGCTGGTCGCGGAGGGCGGCCAGGGAGAAGGCGGATCGCTGCGGCGCTCCCTCGGGCTCTGGCAGCTGACCATGATCAGCATCGGGGCCACGCTCGGCACCGGCATCTTCGTGGTGCTCGGCGAGGCCGTCCCGAAGGCCGGTCCCGCCGTCACGCTGTCCTTCGTGATCGCCGGTCTCACCGCGCTCTTCTCGGCGCTCTCGTACGCCGAACTGGCCGGCACCATCCCGGTCGCCGGATCCTCCTACTCGTATGCGTACGCAACGATGGGCGAACTTCTCGCCTGGGTCTGCGGCTGGTGCCTGGTCCTGGAGTACGGGGTCTCGGTCGCCGCGGTCGCCGTCGGCTGGGGCGAGTACCTCAACGAGCTGCTCGACGGGACGATAGGCGTCACCATCCCGGCCGCGCTGTCCGCGCCGCCCGGTGACGGCGGGATCTTCAACCTGCCCGCGCTCATCGTGGTGCTGCTCGCCATGGTGTTCCTGCTGGGCGGCGCCAAGGAGTCCGCGCGGGCCAACACCATCATGGTCGCCGTGAAGATCGCGGCCCTGATCCTCTTCTGCGTCATCGGCTTCATGGGCTTCAAGTCCGGCAACTACGAGAACTTCATGCCGCTCGGCATGGCGGGCGTCAGCGCCGCCGGTGCCACGCTGTTCTTCTCCTACATCGGCTTCGACGCCGCCTCCACCGCCGGTGAGGAGGCGAAGAACCCGCAGCGCGACCTGCCCCGCGCCATCATGCTGTCGCTGATCATCGTCACCGCGCTGTACGTCCTCGTGGCCGCCGTCGCCGTCGGCGCCCGCCGCTGGACGGACTTCACGGACTCCGAGGCGACGCTCGCCGCGATCATGAACGACGTCACGGGGCAGCCCTTCTGGGGCACGGTGCTCGCCGCGGGCGCCGTCATCGCCATCGCGTCCGTCGTGCTCACCGTGCTCTACGGCCAGACCCGTGTGCTCTTCGCGATGTCCCGCGACGGCCTCGTGCCCAAGATCTTCGCCAAGGTGCACCCGAAGACCGGGGCGCCGCGCGCCAACACGGTCATCGTGTCCCTGTTCTGCGGCATCCTCGCGGCGGCCGTCCCGCTCGGCCAGCTCGCCGACGCCACCAGCATCGGTACGCTCTTCGCGTTCGCCCTGGTCAACATCGCGGTCATCATGCTGCGCCGGACCCGCCCCGACATGAAGCGCACCTTCCGTGTGCCGCTGTCGCCGGTTCTGCCGATCATCGGCTTCGCGCTCTGCGTGTGGATGATGGGCAGCCTGTCCGCTATCACCTGGATCGTCTTCGGTGTCTGGATGGCCGTCGGTCTCGTGTTCTACTTCAGTTACGGGATGCGCCGCTCCCGTCTCGCCGAACCCGCAGCCCAGAAGTGACACACCTGCCTTGCTGAACGATCTCGACGAACGCATCGTGCACGCCCTCGCCGAGGACGCCCGCCGCTCCTACGCGGACATCGGCCAGCTGGTCGGCCTGTCCGCGCCCGCCGTGAAACGCCGTGTGGACCGGCTGCGGGCCACCGGCGCGATCACCGGGTTCACGGTGCGCGTCGACCCGGCCGCGCTCGGCTGGGAGACCGAGGGGTTCATCGAGATGTACTGCCGCTCCAACACCTCGCCGGAGGCGATCCGGCGGGGCCTGGAGCGGTATCCCGAGGTCGTGTCCGCGTCCACCGTCACCGGGGACGCGGACGCGCTCGTCCAGATCTTCGCCTCCGACATGCGGCACTTCGAGCGGGTCCTGGAGCGGATCGCGGGGGAGCCCTTCGTCGAGCGGACGAAATCCGTGCTGGTCCTGTCGCCGTTGATGCGGCGTTTCACCTCCGGTTCGCCCGCGTAGCGGGACCCCACGCGTACGAACGGCCCCCGCGCAACGAATCGCCGTTCGGCGCGAACATCACGCAACGAACAGCTCAGCAGCGTGCAACAGGTGCTTCTTGTCCGCGGTGGCGGGCCCCCGTAGCTTTTTGGTGACCCCGAACCCCACCCCGTACCGGTTGAGGACACCCATGCGCACCGCCCTGCTCCAGAGCTCAGGACACCCCGGCCAGGCCGCCGCGAACCTCAAGGTTCTCGACGCGGCCGCGGGCCGGGCCGCCGCGGCGGGCGCCGGCATCCTCGTGACCTCGGAGATGTTCCTGACGGGGTACGCGATCGGGGACGACGTGGCCCGGCTCGCCGAGCCCGCCGACGGGGACGCGGCCGACGCCGTCGCGGAGCTCGCCCACCGGCACGGCCTCGCCGTCGCCTACGGCTACCCCGAGCGGGACGGCGACACGGTCTACAACGCCGTACAGCTGATCTCCGCCGACGGCACCCGCCTCGCGAACTACCGCAAGACGCACCTCTTCGGCTGCTTCGAGCGCGAGCAGTTCACGCCCGGCGCGCAGCCCGTCGTACAGGCCGAGGTGAACGGTCTGCGGGTCGGCCTCATGATCTGCTACGACGTCGAGTTCCCTGAGAACGTACGGGCCCACGCCCTCGCCGGCACCGACCTGCTGCTCGTGCCGACGGCGCAGATGCACCCCTTCCAGTTCGTCGCCGAATCGGTCGTGCCGGTGCGCGCCTTCGAGAACCAGATGTACGTCGCGTACGTCAACCGGGTAGGCGCCGAGGGCGAGTTCGAGTTCGTCGGGCTCTCCACGCTCGCCGGGCCCGACGGGGTGGCCCGCGCCCGTGCGGGGCGTGGCGAGGAGCTGGTGTTCGCCGATGCCGACCCCGATTTCCTCGCCGCCTCCCGTGCGGCCAACCCCTATCTGAGCGACCGCCGCCCGGCGCTGTACGGCCCGCTCGCCTCCTGAGGCCCGGCCCCCGCCCGGTCCGCCTCAACTCCCGCTTCCTGCCCAGCACTTCAGTACCCCGCAAGGAGTCCGCACCCCATGACGTCCACGGTGCCCACCGCCGCCCAGCACACCGAGGGCCAGCCGCCCATCACGATGTTCGGGCCGGACTTCCCGTACGCGTACGACGACTTCCTCGCCCACCCGGCGGGCCTCGGCCAGATACCCGCGACCGAGCACGGCACCGAGGTCGCGGTCATCGGTGGCGGCCTGTCCGGCATCGTCGCCGCGTACGAGCTGATGAAGATGGGCCTCACGCCCGTCGTGTACGAGGCGGACCAGATCGGCGGCCGGCTGCGCACGGTCGGCTTCGAGGGCACCCCGGCGCAGGCGTCCGGCCTGACCGCCGAGATGGGCGCGATGCGCTTCCCGCCGTCCTCCACGGCGCTGCAGCACTACATCGACATGGTCGGCCTCAAGACCAGGGCGTTCCCCAACCCGCTGTCCGAGGCCACGCCCTCGACCGTCGTCGACCTCAAGGGCGAGTCCCACTACGCCGAGACGCTCGCCGATCTGCCGCAGGTCTACCGGGACGTCGCCGACGCCTGGAACAAGTGCCTCGACGAGGGCGCCGACTTCTCCGACATGAACCAGGCGATGCGCGAGCGCGACGTGCCGCGCATCCGCGAGATCTGGGGCAGGCTCGTCGAGAAGCTCGACAACCAGACGTTCTACGGGTTCCTCTGCGAGTCCGAGGCGTTCAAGTCCTTCCGGCACCGCGAGATCTTCGGCCAGGTCGGCTTCGGCACCGGCGGCTGGGACACCGACTTCCCGAACTCGATCCTGGAGATCCTGCGCGTCGTCTACACCGAGGCCGACGACCACCACCGCGGCATCGAGGGCGGCTCGCAGCAGCTGCCGCTGCGCCTGTGGGAGCGCGAGCCGCAGAAGATCGTGCACTGGGCTCCCGGTACCTCGCTGTCCAGCCTGCACGCCGACGGCAAGCCGCGCCCGGCCGTGACCCGGCTGTCCCGCACCGCCGGGAACCACATCACCGTCACGGACGCCGACGGCGACATCCGCACGTACAAGGCCGCGATCTTCACGGCCCAGTCGTGGATGCTGCTGTCCAAGGTCGACTGCGACGACTCGCTGTTCCCGATCGACCACTGGACGGCGATCGAGCGCACGCACTACATGGAGTCCAGCAAGCTGTTCGTACCGGTCGACCGGCCGTTCTGGCTGGACAAGGACGAGGACACCGGGCGCGACGTCATGTCGATGACGCTCACCGACCGGATGACGCGCGGCACCTACCTGCTGGACGACGGGCCCGACAAGCCCGCCACGATCTGCCTCTCGTACACGTGGTGCGACGACAGCCTCAAGTGGCTGCCGCTGTCCGCCAACGAGCGCCTCGAAGTGATGCTGAAGTCGCTCGGCGAGATCTATCCCAAGGTCGACATCCGCAAGCACATCATCGGCAACCCGGTGACCGTGTCCTGGGAGAACGAGCCGTACTTCATGGGCGCGTTCAAGGCGAACCTGCCCGGCCACTACCGCTACCAGCGCCGCCTGTTCACGCACTTCATGCAGGAGACGCTGCCCGAGGACCGGCGCGGCATCTTCCTCGCCGGTGACGACATCTCGTGGACGGCCGGGTGGGCCGAGGGCGCCGTGCAGACCGCGCTGAACGCGGTGTGGGGCGTCATGCACCACCTCGGCGGCAGCACGGACGCGTCGAACCCCGGCCCGGGCGACGTGTTCGAGGAGATCGCGCCCGTCGAACTCCCGGAGGACTAGGGGCTACACCCCCGCCGCCCGCGCCTTCTCGTACACCTCGGCCGCGACGTCCTTGAGCTCCTGGGCGTCGCGGGCCTGCCCCTGGAGTTCGATCAGGATCTCCTCCAGGCCCACCTCGTCGTGCGCGACCAGGTCCTCCACGATCTGGTCGACGCTGCCCTGGAAGGGCCTGCGGTCCTCGCCGGTGTACGGCTCGCGCGAGTACGTCGCGTTGGCGCGCAGCACCGTCTGGAGGGGAGCGGTGCGGCCGCGCTCCTCGGCGAGCGCCTGGAGGCGGTCCCACTGCTGCTTGAGGCCCTCGGCCCCCATCGCGGCGGGCATCCACCCGTCCGCCTTGTCGACCAGGCGGCGGGCCGACCTCGGGCTGTTCGCCGGGAGCAGGATCGGCAGCGGACCGGCCGGCTTGGGGCCGACCACGGACGGCGCGATCGTCGTCAGTTCGCCCTCGTACGACACCGGGTCCGGGCCCCACACCGCGCGGCACACGTCGAGCAGCTCGTCGAGCACCTTGCCGCGCCGCTCGAAGGGGGCCACGCCCGCCGCCGCGTACTCGTCGTGCGACCAGCCCGTGCCCAGCCCCGCCACGACGCGGCCCCCGCTCGCCGCGTCCAACGAGGCGAGGGAGCGCGCGAGTTGGAACGGGACGTGCAGCGGCGCCACCAGGACGCTGGTGCCGAGCCGGGCGCGGGACGTGGCGGACGCCGCCAGGGTGAGCGCGACGAGCGGGTCGGCGACCGAGCGGTACTGGTCCGGCCAGGGCAGGCCCGGGATCCCGTACAGGCCCTGGGTGGCGGGCTCGGGGAACAGGATCCGCTCGAACACCCACAGGCTGTCGTAGCCCACGGCCTCCGCCGCGCGCGCCACGTCCGGGACGTCCCTGCCGATGTCGTACTGCTTCATCTGGGGCAGTCCGAGGCCGAGTCGGGTCGTCGTCGCCATGCTCGTGCTCCTTTGCTCGACAGCGCGGGTCGTGGTGTCAACGCCCGTGTGCGGTACGGATGTTCCCGGCGCGGCGGCCGGGTCAGTCGGGCAGCGGGGTGAGCAGCATCCGGCCGACCAGGCCCACCGAGGCATCGAGGCGGTGGGCGAACTCGGCCTCCACGGACGGCAGGTCGCGCAGCGCCCACAGCGCGCGGGCCGCACCCCACGCGCCGTCGCGGGCGCGCTCCAGGCTCCACGCGCCGAGCAGATGGGTCAGCGGATCCGCGACCTGGAGCAGATCGGGGCCCGGCATCAGCTCTTCGCGGATGCGCTCCTCCAGCGTGACGAGGAGATCGCCCACGCGCTCGAACTCGTCCTCCAGGGCATCCGGTTCGCAGCCCAGCGTGCGACACGCGTCCACGACGGCGAGCGCCAGATCGTGCCCGATGTGCGCATTGATGCCCGCGAGCGCGAACTGCAACGGGCGTACGCCGGGATGCCTGCGGAACTGGAACAGGGGCCGCCAGCAGGCGGGCGGGCGCGCGCCGTGGGCCGCCGCGTCGACCGCCGCGAGATAGCGCTCGGCGAACCGGACGTCCAGCGTGACCGCCGCTCCCCGGTCCGCGAAGCCGCCGGTGGGGCCGCCGTCGATGGCCCCGTCGACCGCCTCCGTGACGGAGAGATAGACCCGGTTGAAGACGGCCACGCCGTCGCGCGGCGGCAGGTCCGCCCCGAGCGCGCGCATCCGTGCGATCACGATGTCGACCCCGAGTGCCGGGATCCGGGCCTGTTCGAACCGCTCCAACTGCGCCATGAACGCAGCGTCCCAGCCGTAGCCTTGCGCGGACGTCGGCTGGCCGGGGGCTTCCCCAGAACGAGGGAACGGCGGACCTGAAGGGGAGGGGTGCGGTGTCGGGCTCACGCGCGCGACGGCTGGCCGAACGGCGGGTGGAGCGACGCCGCAGAACCATGCGCGGTGCGCTCGCCGCGGCGGCCTCGGCCGTGGTGGCCGTCGGCACCGTGGCGGGCCTCGTCTCCGCCCTCGACGACGGACACGGCGAGGCGGACGAGGCGCGCCCGACAGCCAGTGCCACCCCGAGCCTGCGCCCGCTGCCCGCGCTGCCGACCCCGTCGGCGACGAGCAACTCGCCCTCCCCGTCGAAGAGTTCGAAGACGAAGCCGAAGCCGAAGAGGACGGCCCCCGCCCGGCCGAAGCCGTCGAGCGCCCCACCGGCCGCGAGCGACCTGTACCGCTACGGCGACTCCCAGGTCCTCGACTGGGTGCGCGCCAACCGCTCCGACCCGCGCCGCCCGCTCATCGAGTCCCGGATAGCGAACCGGCCTGCCGCCGTCTGGTTCGCCGACTACGCGCCCGCCACGATCACGGCGCGGGTGCGCGCGGTGACCTCGGCCGGTGCCCGCGCCGGACAGGTGCCGGTGCTCGTGCCGTACGCCGTCCCCGACCGTGACTGCGGCGGGCACTCCGAGGGTGGGGCGCCCGACCTGGACGCGTACGGCGACTGGATCGAGAAGTTCGCGGACGGGCTCGGCTCCCGCGAGGTCATCGTGATCCTGGAGCCCGACGCGCTGTCCCAGACCGAGTGCCTGTCCAAGGGCCAACAGGCCGACCGGTACGCGGCGTTGGCCCACGCGGGCCGGGCCCTGAAGTCCGCGAACCCCCGCGCCCGCGTCTACTACGACGCCGGGCACTCCGCCTGGAACCCGCCCGGCACCCAGGCCGCACGGCTGCGCGCGGCGGGCGCCGCCTCCGCCGCGTCGTCCGACGGCGTGTTCACCAACGTCTCCAACTTCCACCGGACGACCGACGAGATCGCGTACGCCCGCAAGGTGCTCGCCGCGCTGGGCGGGCCGAGCGGCCTGGGCGCCGTCATCGACACGAGCCGCAACGGCAACGGCGCCCCGGCCGACGGCGAGTGGTGCGACCCCGATGGCCGCGAACTGGGTCGGGCCCCGACGCTGCGCACCGGGGAGGCCCGCATCGACGCGTATCTGTGGGTGAAGCTGCCCGGGGAGTCGGACGGGTGCAAGGGGGAGCCGGGGACGTTCACGGCGGACTACGCGTACGAGCTGGCGGACTGAACCACTGACCGCGCGACCGCTCCGGTAAGTCCCGTACGTACTTGAGGGGTTGACAGTTCCAGTGGCCGGAATATGTTGCATGCAATGTGAAATATGGCCGATGCCCGAGATCCCTGGACAGATCCCCGGACCCTGGAGGCTCGATGGAATCCGTGCGGCAGTGCGACCTTTTGTTCACCGGAGGCCACGTGGTCACCGTGGACGACGCGAGGGACGTGTACGAACCCGGCGCCGTCGCGGTGTCGGGCGAACGGATCGTGGCGGTGGGCCCCGCGGCGGAGATCGAGGCCGAGTGGCGGGCCGAGCGGGTGGTGGACTGCCGGGGCCGGGCCGTGCTGCCGGGGTTCGTGGACGGGCACAGTCATCTGTTCCAGGCGCTGGCCAGGGGGCTCGGCGAAGGGAAGGCCATCTGGCCGTGGCTGTGCGAGTTCATGTGGCCGTACTCGATCGCGGTCGACGCCGAGGACGCGCGGGTCGCGGCGACGCTCGGCGCGGTGGAGGCGCTGCGCTCCGGCATCACCACGGTCGTCGACAACCACTACGCGCCGACCGATGCCGAAACGGTTCTCTCGGTGGCGGACGCCATCGGGGCGACCGGGCTCCGGGGCGTCGTCGCGCGCGGCATGATCGGGCACAAGACGGCCGTCGCCGCCGCACGCGGACTGCCCGACGACCTGTTCCGCTACTCCGTGGCCGAGGAAATCGACATCACGCGCGACTGCATGCGCAGCAGGCCGCCCGGCTCCGCCGTCGAGATCTGGCCCGCCCCGCTCAACCTCAGCTACGGCGACCAGGACCTGGTGCGCGGGGCCGCCGGGCTGGCCCATGAGTTCGGCGTCCGCTGGCACACGCACTGCAGCGAGGGCGCCAAGGACCCGGCGAGCTACCTCGACGCGTACGGGATCAGGCCAGTGAGCTGGCTCGCCGCCGAAGGTCTCCTCGACGAGCGCACCACCCTCGCGCACGCCGTCTGGCTCGACGACGCCGAGACCAAGGCGATCGGGGAGCGCGGCGCCGGCGTCGCCCACAACCCGGCCTCCAACGCGTATCTCGCCTCCGGGGTGATGCCGCTGCGGCGGCTGCGCGAGGCCGGGGCCGTGGTCGCGCTCGGCACCGACGGGCCGAGTGCGGGGCACCGCCAGGACATGTTCGAGGTCATGAAGCAGACCCTGTTCGCCCAGCGCCTCGACACGCTCGACCCGGCGGTGGCGCGCTGCGAGGAGGCCCTGGAGCTGGCCACCAGGGAGGGCGGCCGGTACGTCGGCAACGGCGCCGGGGTGCTCGCGCCCGGCGCCCCCGCCGACCTCGCCGTGGTCGCGCTGGACCGCCCCCACCTGCGCCCGCTGCACCGCGCGGTGGCCGCTCTCGTCTACTCGGCGCGCGGTGGCGACGTGGACATGACCGTCGTCGGCGGCCGCGTCGTCGTCGAGGACGGCCGCTGCACGCTCGTCGACGAGGAGGCGCTGCTGGCGGAGGCCCAGGAGCGCGCCGAACGCCTCGTCCACCGGGCCGACTTCGGCCCGCTGACCGCCTCCTGGCAGCACTGACAGCCACTGAAAGACACAGGTAGCGGTCGTCCGTCCACGGCCCCGGTAAGTGCGCACGAGACAACATCCGGACCACCGGGTGGAGGGAGTAACGCACATGTCCGAGAAGGAAGTTCAGGACGGTACGCAGGGCGGGGCGGCGGAGGTGGAGGCGGTCGGCGTCGTGGCGGCGCGCAAGGACGCCGTCGACTCCGTGCCCTCCGCGTGGCGCCTCGTCGTCTACGGGTTCCAGCACGTGCTCGCCTTCTACGCGGGCGCCGTCGTGATGCCGCTGCTCGTTGCCGAGGGCATCGGCATGAAGGGCGACGACATCGCCCTCCTCGTCAACGCCTCGTTGCTGACCTGCGGCCTCGCCACCCTGCTCCAGTCCGCGGGCCTGCCGGGCATCGGCATCAGGCTGCCGGTGGTGCAGGGCACCTCCACCACGGCGGTGCCCTCGCTGGTGTCCGTGGGGCTCGCGGCGGGCGGGGCGAAGGCGGGCCTGCCGACCGTGTTCGGGGCGGTGATCGCGGCGGGGCTCGCCCTGTTCGTGGTGGCGCCCGTCTTCAGCAGGCTGGTGCGGTTCTTCCCGCCGCTGGTCACCGGCACGATCGTGACCATCGTGGGGATCACGCTGCTCGCCGTCGCCGCGCGGCAGGTGGGCGGGGGAGATCCGAGCCAGGGCTCGTTCGGCTCGCCCGCGCACCTGGGGCTCGCCGCCGTCACGCTCGTCGTCATCCTGCTGCTGCACAAGCTGTCGCGCGGCTTCCTCGCGACCGTCGCGGTCCTGGTCGGCCTGTTCATCGGCACGGTCGTCGCCGCGTTCGCCGGGTTCGCCGACTTCTCCGGGATCGCCTCCACGCCCTGGCTCGGCACGGCGGCCCCGCTGCACTACGGGGCGCCCCGGTTCGACGTCGTCGCGGTGCTCTCCATCGTCCTGGTCATGGTCATCATCGCGGTCGAGTCCATCGGGCAGTTCTTCGCCGTCGGGGAGATCGTGGACCGCAAGGTCGAGGGCAAGCACGTGACGCGCGCCCTGCGGGCGGACGGCCTGGCCACGGCGGTCGCCGGCGTCCTCAACTCCTTCCCCAGCACCGTCTATTCGCAGAACATCGGCCTGATCCGGCTGACCAGGGTCAAGTCCCGGTGGATCGTCGCGTCCTCCGGCGTGATCATGATGGTGCTCGGGCTGGTCCCGAAGGTGGGGGCGATCGTCGCCGCGATGCCGGCCTCCGTCCTCGGCGGCGCGACCATCGTGCTGTTCTCCACCATCGCCGTCGTCGGCGTGCAGATCCTCTTCCAGGCCGACCTGACCGACCAGCGCAACACCATCCTCGTCGCCGCGAGCGTGGGCGTGGGCTTCCTGCCCACCGCGTTCCCGCAGTTCGCCGAGCAGATGCCGGGACGGCAGCTGCACGCCCTCTTCGAGAGCGGCATCATCCTCGGCACGCTCACCGCGGTCTTCCTCAACCTCTTCTTCCACCACCTGCGCCTTCCCTTCGGGAAGCGGCACAAGGACCGGGAGGGGCCGTCGGAGGACGCCGGATCCATTGACGCGCCCGAACATTACATGCAACATGTATCTCAAACGGGCAAGCAGTGAGGGGGAGTTGGGATGAGCGCAGAGCGTGCGGTCAATCCGGTCGCGGCCGGCAGCCTCCTGGCGGACCGGGCGTACGAGGAGCTGAAGGGCGCCGTCCTGGCGAACCGGCTGCGCCCCGGTGACGCCCTCTCCGTGCCCGCCCTCGCCGCACAGCTGAGCATCAGCCGCAGCCCGGTGCGCGAGGCGGTCCAGCGCCTCATCCACGACGGCCTCGCCACGCACGTCCCGCACAAGGGGGCCGTGGTCGCCACGGTCGACGTGGAGGACGTCAGGCAGCTGTACGTCGTCCGTGAGGTGATGGAGGGCCTCGCCGCCCGCCTGGCCACCGAGCGGCTCGACGCCTCGCGCCTCGCCGAGCTGCGCGACCTCCTCGAGCGGCACGAGCGGGAGGTCGGCACAGGGGTCGACGAGCGCACCCACATCGAGATGGACATGGCGTACCACCGGATGATCCGCGAGGTGGCGGACAACCCGCACCTCACCGCCGCCCTCGACACCATCCAGGGCCGCGCCCACCTCGCGCTGCACCAGTTGTGGCGCGGCCAGGAGGCGCCGCGGCTCGCCGTCGCCGAGCACCGCCGGATCTTCGAGGCGATGACGTCGGGCGACCCGGACGCCGCCGACCTCGCGGCCCGCGACCACATCCGCAAGCTCCGCATCCGCCTCTCGCAGGCGGTCGCGCCGGGGCCCTCGGAGTCCGCCGAGGCCGGTCGCGTACGCCCCGTCGAATAGCGCCTTCGCGAGTCGACTGAGCCGCACCACGTTCGATCCGCAACTCCCGTCCAGCGCAAGCCAGAAGGGAAGTGAACGACGGTGAGCACCGCAACCGGCACCGCCACCGCTGTCCGTGACGGCGTCGGCGCCAGCACCGCACGCCCCGACGGCCGACTCAAGGTCAAGGGCGACTTCGCCTACTCCTCCGACCTGCGGGCCGAGGGCATGGTGTGGGGCGCGACCCTGCGCTCCCCGCACCCGAGCGCCCGCATCGTCCGGCTCGACACGAGCGCGGCGCTGCGGCTGCCCGGGGTGCTGGCGGTGCTCACCCACGAGGACGTCCCCGGTCGGGCGACGTACGGCATGAAGGTCTCCGACCAGCCGGTCCTCGCCGTCGACCGGGTGCGCTACCAGGGCGAACCCGTGGCGCTCGTCGCCGCCGACCACCCCGAGACGGCCCGCAGGGCGCTCGCCCTGATCGACGTCGCGTACGAGGAGCGGTCCGCGCTCACCGACCCCGAGGAGGCCGTACGGGGCACGGGCCCGCTGGTCCACGCCGAGCGCGTCGACGGCAAGCACGGCAACATCGTCCGGCACGTCCGCATCCGCCACGGTGACGTGACGGCGGCGCGCGCCGAGGCCGACGTGATCGTCAGTGGCACGTACGAGGTCGGCATGCAGGACCAGGCCTTCCTCGGGCCCGAGTCCGGGCTCGCGATCCCGGCGGAGGACGGCGGCGTCGATGTCTATGTGTCGACGCAGTGGCTGCACGACGACCAGCACCAGATGTGCGCCGCGCTCGGCCTGCCGCCTCAGAAGGTCCGGCTCACGCTGTCCGGTGTGGGCGGCGCGTTCGGCGGGCGCGAGGACGTGTCCGTACAGATCCACGCGGCGATGCTCGCCCTGCGCACCGGCCGCCCGGTGAAGATGAGCTACAACCGCGAGGAGTCCTTCTACGGGCATGTGCACCGGCACCCGGCCCGCATGTGGTTCGAGCACGGGGCGACGCGCGAGGGCCGGATCGTGTTCGTAAAGGCCAGGCTGCTCTTCGACGGCGGCGCCTACACCTCCACCTCGCAGGTCGTCATCGCCAACGGCTCCTACTTCGCGGCCGGCGCCTACGACGTGCCGCACGCCGAGATCGACGGCTACTCGGTCTTCACCAACAACCCGCCCTGCGGGGCGATGCGCGGCTTCGGTGCGGTGCAGTCCTGTTATGGCGTCGAGTCGAATCTTGACAAGCTCGCGGGTGAACTCGGCATCGATCCGGTCGAGTTGAGGATCCGGAACGCCATGACGACCGGGACGGTGCTGCCGACCGGGCAGGCCGTGGACGGCCCGGCGCCGGCGGCGGAACTGCTGGAACGGCTGCGGGCGCGACCGCTGCCCGGGGTGGGGGAGGGGCCGTTCGGGAATCCGGGCGGACTCAACAACACCAGTCGGGGAGAGGGGGTGCGGCGCGGGGTCGGGTACGCGATCGGGGTCAAGGCCATCGGGTTCTCCGGCGGCGTCGACGACCGGTCCGTCGCCCGCGTACGGCTCGTCCTGAACGGCGGTGAGCCCGTCGCCGAGGTGCACACCGCCGCCGCCGAGTGCGGCCAGGGCATCGTCACCGTGCAGACGCAGATCGTACGGACGGAGCTGGGCGTCGAGCGTGTGGTGGTGCTCCCTGCCGATACGTGCGTCGGGGACGCGGGCTCGTCGTCCGCCTCGCGCATCACCTGGATGAGCGGGGGAGCGGTGCAGGGCGCGTGCAAGGCGCTGCGTGAGCGGATCGCGGGGCTGGGGGACGACCGGCCCCTGGCCGAACTGCTCGCAGAGGTGGGGCCGTTGGAGGCCGAGTACGAGTACGCGCACCGCCGTACGTTCCCCGTCGACGACGAGCGCGGGCAGGGGGACGCGCACATCGCGTTCGCGTTCGCGGCGCACCGGGCGGTCGTGGACGTGGACACGGAGTTGGGTCTCGTGAAGGTCGTCGAGCTGGCGACGGCCCAGGATGTCGGCAAGGCGATGAATCCCCTTGCCGTGGAGGGCCAGATCGAGGGCGGCAGTGCGCAGGGGCTCGGGCTCGCGGTGATGGAGGAGTTGCGGGTCGAGGGCGGGCGGCTGCGCAATCCGTCGTTCACGGACTATCTGATCCCGACGATCGCCGACATGCCGCGCGTGCCCATTGACCTACTGGAACTTCCGCACCCGGACTCGCCGTACGGCCTCAACGGCGTCGGCGAGCCGCCCACCCTGTCGTCGACCCCGGCGATCGCGAACGCGTTGCGTGCCGCGACGGGGCTTGAGCTGGCGAAGGTGCCGGTGCGGCCGGAACACATCGTCGTCGTAGAAGAAGGGAGGTGAGGCGGGCCCTGCCCTGGGTCCCCAAACGGTCCACCACAGAACACGGTTGGCACCAGCTGGGAAGGACACAAGACCTTGATCATCGACACCCATATGCACCCCACCAACATCGTCGACCAGGCGTGGCGGCACGACGGCTCCCCGTTCACGGGCGAGCGCACGCTGGAGATGATGGACGGCCCGTACATGATCAACGGCAAGCCGCGCCGCATCGACTACGGCTGCATCATGCCGCCGCCCGGCAACTCCGTCTGGCAGGACGGGATGCGCACCGGGCGCGAGGGCATCCGCGACTACATGTCGTACATCACCGAACTGGTCACCACGTACCCCGACCGGTTCATCGGGAACTTCATGTACAACCCGCGCTTCGGGCCCGAGAACGGGGCGAAGGAGCTGGAGTTCCACGTCAAGGAGTACGGCTACAAGATGCTCAAGCTGCATGCCAACATGCACGCTTACCGGCCCGACCGGGCCCTCGACTGGCTGCGGCCGGTGCTGCGGGTCTGCGACGAACTGGGTGTCGTCGTCCTCATCCACACCGGTGACGGGCCCTACTCGATCCCGACGCAGTTCTACCCGATCATCCGGGAGTTCACCAACGTGAACTTCATCCTCGCCCACTTCGGTGTGCAGACCGGTGGCGTGTACTGCTTCGAGGCGCTCTACATGATCCTCGACTCGCCGAACGTGTACGGGGAGTCGGGCTGGCTGCTCCAGTCGCGGATCGTGGAGTTCGCGCAGCAGATGGAGAAGCATCAGCTGGTCTTCGGGACGGACTCGCCGCCGAACGAACCGGGGATGTGGGCGCGGGAGTTGGAGGTGCTGTGCGGTCCGCCGCCGCAGGGCATGAACCTCTCCGAGGAGCATCTGGAGGGGTACCTCGGCAACAACATGGCGAAGCTGCTCGACCTGAAGCCGACGCCTCCGCCGCGGAACCAGGAGGAGGCGCAGCTGCGGCTCACGGATACGTATGCGTCGTTGGACACGGTTGCGCGTAGGTGACGGGGGCCGGGGGCCGGGGCGGGCCGGGGTGTGGCGTGGCTCGGCTCTGGCCTCCGGTGGCCTGCGACGGGGTTGGCCCCAGGGGGCTGCGCCCCGGACCCCCTGTCCTCAATCGCCGGACGGGCTTGATCGGGGCACTCGGGGCGACGGGGTCGTTGTTGCCGCGGGGCGGCGACGGGGCGCGGCTTCGGGGTCGTTGCGGCCGACGGCCACGGCCTCGGGCCATCCGTCGCCCGTCACCGTTCCACCGCCCATCTCCCACCCACCCGCCCCCTCCAGGGGCGTCGGCCCGACGGGGTACCGGCACCCGTTGCGGTCACCCGCGACTCGCCTTGGGTGATGGGTTGCCTGCCATGGTTCCCACCCGTGTCGGCGGGCCGCCCCCGCCTTGGGTGACGGCGCGTCGACCATGGCTCCCCACCCGTGTCGGCGGGCCGCCCCCGCCTTGGGTGACGGCGCGTCGACCACGGCTCCCCGCCCGTGTCGGCGGGCCGCTCGCGCCTTGGGTGACAGCGCGCCGGCCACGGCTCCCAACCTGTATCGGCGGGCCGCCCCCCGCCTTGGGCAATCTGCCGCCTTGGGCGGCAGGGTGGGCAAGGCGGCCCCCGGTGCCGCGCACCCATGACGACGGCCCCAGCCACGGTGCCAAGCGCGCAACATTGGCGCTGCCTCGCGGGCGGTGCGGCGCCAAGAGAACGGTGGGCGCCGAACCGGGGTGCCCACGGGGGCCGAAGCCCCCGGAGGGGGCGGGTGGGTGGGAGATGGGCGGGCACCGGCGCAGCCGGCGGAAGCGCGGTGCTGCGAATCAGTCACGGACGACCTTGACCACGTCGCTCAACCGGTTCCCGTACTCGTCCCGGGCGGCTTCGGCCGCGTTGCCCGTGGCGGTTCGGCAAGTGTCTCGGGCGGCTTCGGTCACGTTGCCCGGGGCGGTTCGGCAAGTGTCTCGGGCGGCTTCGGTCACGTTGCCCGGGGCGGTTCGGCAAGCGTCTCGGGCGGCTTCGGCCGCGTTGCCCGTGGCGGTTCGGCAAGTGTCTCGGACGACATTGGCCACGTCGCCCAACCGGTTCCCGCAATCGGCACGGACGACCCTGACCACGTCGCCCGGCCCCGCCCACCGTCCCGGACGCCCTCCGCCACGTCACCCACCCCCACCCCCGCCCAACCCTCACGAACGCCCCCGCCACACCACCCGCCCCGACCCCCGCAACCTGCCGCACCACCCCACCCACACCCCCGCCCACCGCAACAGAACAGGACCCCAGCCACATGCAACGGATAGGTCACCTCCTCCCCGCCACCTCGCTCGGCGCAGACCGCTGGGTCGGGCAGATCTGCGCCCCGGTCCAGGTGGACATCGCCCACCCGACCGCCCGCGCCCTCCTCCCCGAGTTCCAGTACGGCCCGGCCCTGACCCCCACCCACACCGCCGAACTGCAACGCGGAGCTGAACAGTTGGCCCAGGCCGGCGCCGACGCCATCGTGTGGCACGGCACATCGGCCGGCCTCGACGGCGCCGCCCACGCCCGCGCCGTCGCCCGCGTCATCGAACGCACCGCCGGCGTCCGCGCCTCCACCGTCACCCTCGGCCAACTGGACCTCCTGGCCCGCGCCGCGACCCACTCCATCGCCCTGATCACCGCCGGCTCCGCGCAACAGGCGGGCCGCCTCGCCGACACCTGCCTCGCCGCAGGCCTCCGCATCGCCTCCGTCACCGCCCTCGACCTCGCCACCCCGCGCGAGGCGGCCGAGCTGCCCGTGTCGAAGGTCCGCCGGCTCCTCCTCGACGCCGATTCCGCAGACGCCGAGTGCCTGGTGGTGGCGGGCACGGAACTGCCGGTCGCCCCCGTCGCGGCCATGGTGGAGAGGGAGTTGGGCAAGCCGGTGCACGACGGCGCGCGCGTCGCGGTCCGCACCGGGCTCGACCTGCTCGGTACGGGCGTCGAATCACCCGCGTGGGGCGGGCTGTTCACGGGCGGCGTGCACGCGGGAGTCTGCTGTGACACCCACTGAGCCCGCCCGTGCCACCGCGCTCACCGCCACCGCCCCCGGCGACCAGGACCTGCACGTCTTCCTCGACGCCTACCGCACTGCCCACCCCGACGACGTACTCACCGTCGACGAGAAGCTGGAGGGCGAGGACGTCGCCGCCCTCGTCGCCGAACTCGCCGCCCGCGGCCGCACCGAACTCCTGCTCTGCCCCCAGGTGTCGGGCCTCGACGGCACGCCCCTGGTCACCAACCTCTTCGCCTCGCGCACCCGCGTCGCCCGCCTCCTCGGCACCGACCCCGCCGGCCTGCACCGCGCCTACCAGCGGGCCGCCACCCGCCGCACCGAACCCCGCGTCGTGCCCACCGGACCCGTTCTCGACACGGTCGCCGAGGGCCCGGACGTCGACCTGACCACGCTCCCGTTGCTCAAGCACTTCGACTCGGACCGCGGCCCGTACATCACCAGCGGCGTCATCACGGCGGAGGCGCCACACGACACCCCTGGCCGCTCCGGCAACCTCAGCTACCACCGCGCCCTCGTCCACAGCCGCACCGAACTCGCCACGAGCCTGCACTCCCGCGGCCACCTGTGGCAGCTGCTGCGCCTCGCCGAGGAGCGCGGCGAACCGCTCCCCGTCGCCATGGTCATCGGCGCCCACCCCCTCTTCCAGCTCGCCGCCTCCGCCCGCGTGGGCCCCGACGTCGACGAACGCACCCTCGCGGGCGGCCTGTTGGGCGCACCGCTCGACGTCGTACGCACACCGCGGCACGGCATCCGGGTCCCCGCCCGCGCCGAGATCGTCCTCGAAGGCGTCATCGACCCGGCCCGCACCGCGCCCGAGGGCCCCTTCGGCGAGTTCTCCGGCTACTCGTCCGACCGCTCCACGAACAACGTCCTCACGGTGCACAGCGTGCTGCGCCGCCGCGACGCGGTCCTCTTCGACGTCGTCGGCGGCAACAGCGCCGAGCACCTCAACCTCGCCCGCATCCCGCGCGAGTCGGAGATGGCGGAGCAGCTCAGGTCCCGGTTCCCCGAGGTCGCCGCGTTGCACTATCCGACATCGGGCACGCACTTCCACGCGTACGTCGCGCTGCGCCAGGCCCGCCCCGGACAGGCCCGGCAGATCATGCTGGCGCTGCTCGGCTGGGACCCGTACCTGAAGACGGTCGTCGCGGTCGACGACGACGTGGACGTCACCCGCGACGAGGACGTGCTGTGGGCGCTCGCGACCCATTTCCAGCCGCACGCCGACCTGTTCACGGTCGACGGTCTGCCCGGAAGCCCCCTCGACCCCTCGTCCACCCCGGAGGGCACCACGTCCCGCATGGCCCTCGACGCCACTCGCGCCCCGAACTTCGACGCCGTCCGCATCCGCACGGACCCGGCCCGCGTCGCGCGCGTCCGTGATCTGCTGGACCGGGGCCCAACATGCGGCGGCTGATCGTCGGGATCACGGGTGCGACCGGAGCGGTCTACGGAATCCGCCTCCTGGAGGCCCTGCTCCCCCTGCCCGACGTCGAGACGCATCTGATCCTGACGCGCTGGGCCCGGACGACCATCGAGCTGGAGACGGACCTGAGCCCCGGCAACGTACAAAAGCTCGCCGACGTCGTGCACCGCCCCGGCGACCAGGCGGCCGCCGTCTCCTCCGGCTCGTTCCGCACCGACGGCATGGTGATCGCGCCGTGCAGCATGAAGACGCTCGCGGGGATCCGCGCCGGGTACGCGGACGGACTGATCGGCAGGGCCGCCGACGTCGTCCTCAAGGAGCGCCGCCCGCTGGTCCTCGTCCCGCGCGAGAGCCCGCTGCACGAGATCCACCTGGAGAACATGCTCGCCCTCGCCCGCATGGGCGTCCGCATCGTCCCGCCCATGCCGGCCTTCTACCAGCGGCCCAAAACGATCGAGGACCTGGTCGACCACACGGTCGCCCGGGTCCTCGATCAACTCGCCCTGCCGGGTCCCGACGTGGACCGGTGGGCGGGAGGGTGACTACTTCTGGTGACTACTTCTTGTCGGACGCCGCGCCCTCGTCGTACGACGACGTCCCCTCGTCGAGCAGCGGCTCCTGCGTCTTGAGGTGGGCCGGGGCCATGGCCCGCAGCGCGTGGTAGCCGGTGATGACGACGACCGTGCCGAGGGCGATGCCGCTCAGCGAGAAGTTGTCGGTGAACTTCAGGGAGACGTCGCCGATGCCGATGATGATGCCCGCGGCGGTCGGCACCAGGTTCAGCGGGTTGCGCAGGTCGACGCCCGCGTTGATCCAGATCTGCGCGCCGAGCAGGCCGATCATGCCGTAGAGGATGACCGTGATGCCGCCGAGCACGCCGCCCGGGATCGCCGCGACGATCGCGCCGAACTTCGGGCACAGGCCGAAGAGGAGCGCGAAGCCCGCCGCCGCCCAGTACGCCGCCGTCGAGTAGACGCGGGTCGCGGCCATGACGCCGATGTTCTCGGAGTACGTGGTGTTGGGCGGGCCGCCGACGGCGGTGGAGAGCATCGAGCCGACGCCGTCCGCCGAGATGGCCGTGCCGAGCTTGCCGTCGAGGTTGTCGCCGGTCATCTCGCCGACGGCCTTGACGTGACCCGCGTTCTCCGCGATCAGCGCGATGACGACCGGGAGCGCGACGAGGATCGCCGACCACTGGAAGGACGGGGCGTGGAAGGACGGCAGGCCGAACCAGTCGGCCTGGCCGACCGCCGACAGGTCGAGACGCCAGTGGTCGACGGCCTTGCCGCCGCTGTTCGGCGAGTGGATCTTGCCGAAGACCTGGTCGAGGACCCAGGAGAGCGCGTAGCCGAAGACCAGGCCGAGGAAGATCGCGATGCGCGACCAGAAACCGCGCAGGCACACCACGGCCAAACCGGTGAACAGCATGACGAGCAGCGCCGTCCACTGGTCCGTCGGCCAGTAGGTGGAGGCCGTGACCGGGGCGAGGTTGAAGCCGATCAGCATCACGACCGCGCCGGTCACCACCGGCGGCATCGCCGCGTGGATGATCCGCGCCCCGAACTTCCGCACCGCGAGTCCGACCAGGAACAGCGCGGCGCCGACGACGAAGACCGCGCCCGTGACCGTCGCGCTGGAGCCGCCCTGCGCCCGGATCACGGCTGCGACGCCCACGAAGGAGAGCGAACAGCCCAGGTAGCTGGGGACCCGGCCGCGCGTCGCGAGCAGGAAGATGACCGTCGAGACGCCGGACATCATGATCGCGAGGTTCGGGTCGAGGCCCATGAGGACGGGGGCCACGAACGACGCGCCGAACATCGCGACCACGTGCTGTGCGCCGAGACCGACCGTGCGCGGCCAGGAGAGGCGTTCGTCGGGGCGGACGACCGCGCCGGGAGCCGGCGTGCGCCCGTCGCCGTGCAGTTTCCAGCGCACGCCGAGGTCCATGAGAGTTTCCGCCTTCTGTGGTGGCCGTGAGGTGGGTGGTGCCTGTGCGGCTCGGAATGATCGCTTCATGTTAATGCGACGTAAGTGCGAGTTCGTACCGAGCCGCCGCCCACCTGGACGGTCCTACGAGGCGTGATCCGCCGCCCGCGCGGCGTTCGGCTCCGCCGCCCCCGTCGACGCCCGGTCGCCGCCGCGCAGCACCTTCGCGAACACCACGAGACCGGTCGCAAGCACCGTCACCAGGCCGAACGACACGACGAGGCTGGTCGCGTCGGCGATCGTTCCGATCGCCGACGGCGCGATCAGGCCCGAGGTGTACGTGATGGTGGCGACGCCCGCGATGGCCAGGCTCGGGTTCGGGCCGCTGCGCCCGGCCGCGGCGAAGCAGAGCGGCACCACGACCGCGATCCCGAGGCCCACCAGACCGAATCCGGCCATCGCGACGCCCGGGTTCGGCGCGACCACGACGAGCAGCGCGCCGAGCGTGGCCACGAGGCCGCTGATCCGCACGGTGCGCACCGCGCCGAACCGGTCCACCACCGCGTCGCCCGCGATCCGCGCCACCGCCATCGTGAGCGTGAACGCCGTGGTGCAGGCGGCCGCGAGCCCGGCCGATGTGCCGAGCACGTCCCGCAGATACACCGCCGACCAGTCCAGGCTCGCACCCTCCGCGAACACCGCGCAGAAGCCGACCGCGCCGATCAGCAGCGCCGACTTCGGCGGCAGCGCGAAGCGCGGCGGCGCCTCCTCTTCCTCCGTCGGGCGCAGATCCAGCACCCAGCGGCAGGCGACAAGGCCCGCCACGGTCAGGACGCCCGCCGCGAGCGCGTGGTGCAGCCGCGCGTCCGAGCCCAGGTGGGCGGCGAGGGTGCCGCCGAGCGAGCCGATGAGCGCGCCCACGCTCCATAGGCCGTGCAGCCCCGACATGATCGACTTGTCGAGCCGGGTCTCGATCTCGACGCCCAGCGCGTTCATGGCGACGTCCGACATGCCCGCGGTCGCCCCGTACACGAGCAGCGCGGCGCACAGCGTTACCACGTTGGGCGCGAGCGAGGGCAGGATCAGGGCCAGCGTCCACAGCGCGAGCAGCCCGCGCAGTCCGGCGCGGGCGCCGAAGCGGTGGGTGACGCTGCCCGCCAGCGGCATCGAGAGCGAGGCGCCGATCGCGGGGAAGGCGAGCGCGAGACCCAACTGGCCCGCGCTCACGCCCGCGTGCTCCTGGATCCAGGGCACCCGCGTCGCGAACGACCCCGTCACGGAGCCATGGATGCAGAAGACGGTGGCGACGGCGTACCGCGCCCGCTTCAACTCCCCTGGTGCATACGTCAGTTCCGGCATCCCGCGAGCCCTCCCCAAGTCTCCCTTGCGTGCCGCCGTAAACTATCAGGAACCCTGCCTGATAATGCCGGAGACATCCGCGTAGGATCCCGCCATGCCGCCCGCGTCGCCGAGAACCGCCCGAGCCATCAACGACCGGCTCGCGCTGCGCCTCCTCCAGGAGGAAGGGCCGCTCACCGCCGGGCAGTTGAAGGAACGCACGGGCCTGTCCCGGCCCACCGTCGCCGACCTCGTCGAGCGGCTCACCGCGGCGGGTCTCATCGAGGTCGCGGGCGAGGCGGGCGCCGAGCGCCGCGGCCCCAACGCCCGGCTCTACGGAATCGTCGCCGACCGCGCCCACCTCGCCGCGCTCGACGTGCGTACCGGGGGCGTACGGCTCGTCGTCGCCGACCTGTTGGGCACGGTGCTCGCGGAGGCGTCCGCGCCGGTCGAGCCCGGCGACGACACCGGAGTCGCCGTCGAGCGGGCGGTGGAGCTGCTCGAACGTACGGCGAAGGAGGCCGGGGTCGAGCGGCTGCACACGGTGGGCGTGGGGGCGCCAGGGCTGATCGACCCGGCGACGGGTGAGCTGCGGGACTCCTCGGGGCTGCCGCGCTGGCACCGCCGCCTCGTCGCCGCGCTGCAGGAGCGGCTGCCCGCGCGGGTGCTGGTGGAGAACGAGACGAACCTCGCCGCCGTGGCCGAGCGCAAGGACGGCGCCGCGCGCGACCGCGACACGTTCGTGCTGCTGTGGCTCGGGCTCGGCATCGGCGCGGCGGTCGTCCTCGACGGCAAGCTGCGCCGCGGTGCCTCCGGCGGTACGGGCGAGGTCGGCTTCCTGCCGGTGCCGGGGACGGCCGGGCTGCCGTCCGCGGCGGGCTGCGACGGAGGCTTCCACTCGCTGGCCGGCTCGGCGGCGATCCTCGAACTGGCCGCAGCGCACGGGCTCGTGGAGCCCGGCGCACCGCTGGAGCGGGCGGCGGACGTGGTGCGCGCCGGGGACGCGGACTTCCTCGACGCGCTGGCCGACCGGGTGGTGCTGGGCGCCGCCGCGGTGGTGGCCGTCCTCGACCCCGGCTGCGTGGTGCTCGCGGGCGAGGTCGGCCGCGCGGGCGGCGCGGCCCTCGCCGCCCGGGTGGCGACCCGCATCGCCGCGATGTCCCCGTTGCCGACCGACGTCCGCCCAGGCGAGCTGGGCGGCAGTGCGGTCCTCCGCGGGGCGCTCCTGATGGCCCGAGAGGCGGCCCAGGAGGCGGTCTACCCCCGCGAGGCGCGCATTTCCAGCCCCTGCGGCGATTGAGCAGCGGGGTCCGGGGCGGAGCCCCGAGGCGTAGGAACGGTCAGCGCCGAGCCAGATACTCCGCGAACGTCACCTTGCCGACCGCCTCCCGCGGAGCGAGATGCCCGCCCGCCCGGAACGCCCGATACGCCTTCCCCGCCAGCGGCACGGAGACGACCGCCCGCCGCTTTCCCGCCGCCCTGAGATACGTACGCGCAAGGTCCGTGAACGCGAGCACCTCCGGCCCACCCATGTCCTCCACCCGCCCCGCCGGCGGCGCGACCGCCAACTCGGCCAACCGGTCCGCCACTTCCGCCACCTCGATCGGCTGATCGCTCACCCCGGAGGGCAACAGCACCACCGGCAACTTCGCCGCGACCCGCACGATCGTCGCCACCAGGTCGTGGAACTGCGTCGCCCGCAACACCGTCCACCCGAGCCCCGACTCCTCGACGAGCCGCTCCACCGCGAGCTTCGCCTTGTAGTAGGGGAACGGGACCTCGTCCACGCCGACGATCGAGATGTAGAGCAGATGCGGGACCTCCGCCCGGCGCGCGGCCGCGATCAGGTTCGCCGCCGCCTTCTCGTCCCCGCCGGTCTGCGTCGACGCGCAGTGCACGATCGTGTCCACGCCGGTCACGGCCCGGTCGAGCGCGGGCCCGCCCTCGCGCAGGTCCACGGCGTACGGCTCGCTGTGCCTGCTCAGCACCCGCACCTCGTGCCCCGCCCCGCGCAGCCGCTCGGTGACGAGTCGGCCGAGCGTTCCGGTTCCGCCGGTCACCAGGATCGTGGTCATCGCCTTCTCAGCTCCTTCGCACCCGGATGTCCCCCTGCGGAACGCCCGTCGTCAGCTGAGAACCGGCGGCGCCGCGCGTTTGTGACAGCCCTACGCCGCCGTCCCGAGCTGACGGGTCACGAACCCCAGCTTGTCCGGGTTCAGGATCGTGCGCCCCACCGAAACGCGCCCGTCCCGCACCTCGAAGCAGACCACCGCGAACAGGCTCCCGCCCGGCTGCCGCGCGACGATCCCCGGCTCCCCGTTGATTTCGGCGACGAACAGCTCCACGCCCACCAGGTACCGCTCGGCGATGCCCTCGAGGAACCGCAGCACCTTCTCGCGGCCCGAGACGGCCCTGCGGGCCGCGGTGACCTTGCCGCCGCCGTCGCCCCACCACTGCACATCCGTGGCGAGCATCTTCTCCAGCGCCGCCAGATCACCCTCGCGGGCCGCCCCGACGAACGCCTCGACCAGCTCGCGCCGCACCCGCTCCGACGGCTCGAACCGCGCCCGCTCCTCCTCCAGGCGCGCGACCGAACGCCGGTACAGCTGGCGGCAGTTCGCCTCGCCGAGATCGAGCACCCCGGCGATCTCCCGGTACCCGTACGCGAAGGCCTCCCGCAGCACGTACACCGCCCGCTCCGTCGGCGTGAGCCGCTCCAGGAGGACGAGGAGCGCGCAGGACACCGAGTCGAGCTGCTCGGCCGACTCCAGCGGGCCGAGGGTGCCGTCCGAGGTGAGGACGGGCTCGGGCAGCCAGGGGCCCGCGTACTGCTCCCGCTGGACGCGCGCCGACGAGAGCCGGTTCAGGCAGAGGTTCGTGACGACCTTGGCGAGCCAGGCGCCCACGTGCTCGACGGACCCCGGTTCGGTCGCGCCGAACCGCAGATACGCGTCCTGCACCGTGTCCTTGGCCTCCTCGGCGGAGCCGAGCATCCGGTAGGCGAGTCCGAACATCCGGCCCCGGTGGCTCTCGAACTCGGCGGCGCGCTGCGGGCTTTGCGTGCTGGTCACGCCCTCAGACTGCCAGAACGGCGGCGTATTCCCGTGGACGGGCGAAAACCAGCGACGCGGCCTGTGAGTCAGCCCACAGCATTCGCATGCGTGCACGTCGGGCAGACGTGGCAGACTGGCTCTGTACCAGAAGCAGCGCACTCCGGGGTCGGTGAAAGTCCGAACCGGCGGTTACAGTCCGCGACCCGGTCACGCACCTTGTGACCGGTTGACCAGGTGAAATTCCTGGACCGACGGTTAAAGTCCGGATGGGAGGCAGTGCGCGGCGGGCGGGCACGTGAGTGCGCGTCGCCGGCTGTTTCAGCGGTCCCTCCAGGGGACCGGTGTCGACCGCGGCGTCGCCCCAGGTGTCGCAGCCCGTACGTTCTGTCGTCGTCGTACGACAGTGCCCCGGAGTCCAGGCCCGTAGAGGGAGGACCCGGGAAGTGTTCACCGGAATCGTCGAAGAGCTGGGCGAGATCACCGCCGTCGAGATGCTCGACGACGCCTGTCGCTTCCGTGTCCGAGGCCCCGTCGTCACCGAAGGCGCCAAACACGGCGACTCCATCGCGGTCAACGGCGTGTGCCTCACCGTCGTCGAGCACGAGAACGACGAGTTCACCGCCGACGTCATGGCCGAGACCCTCAAGCGCTCCAGCCTCGGCGCGCTCGCCACGGGCTCCCGCGTCAACCTCGAACGGCCGATGGTCGCCGACGGCCGCTTCGGCGGGCACGTCGTGCAGGGCCACGTCGACGGGACCGGCACGATCGTGGACCGCACGCCCTCCGAGCACTGGGAGATCGTCAAGATCTCGCTGCCCGCCGAGCTGTCGAAGTACGTCGTCGAGAAGGGCTCCATCACCGTCGACGGCGTGAGCCTGACGGTCGTCGAGGCCGCCGACGACTACTTCACCATCAGCCTCATCCCGACCACCCTCGCCCTGACCACGCTCGGCGTGAAGCAGGCAGGCGACCCGGTCAACCTCGAGGTCGACGTCATCGCCAAGTACGTCGAGCGGATGCTCGGCAGCCAGGGGGCGGGCAAGTGAACTGGCTCAACACCGAAGCCTTCACGATCTTCGGCCAGCACATCCTCTGGTCCGACATGATCGGCAACACGATCGGTCTCATCGCCCTCGCGCTCGGCTGGCGCCGCTCCATATGGACCTGGCCCGCCCAGCTGATATCCGGCGCCATCCTGCTCACCGCCTTCGCCACCGCCCACCTCTCGGGCAGCGCGGGCAAGCAGCTCGTCGTCATCGCCGTCGCCCTGTACGGCTGGTGGCAGTGGAACCGCGGCAAGGGCCAGGCGCAGGACGGCTCCATCGCGGTCCGCTTCGCCACCTGGCGCGAGCGCGGCTGCCTGATCGGCGCGGCGGCCGTCGGCACGCTCGCGGTGGGCGGCCTGTTCACCGCCTTCCCGACGCTGTCCTGGGACCCGTGGCCGGACGCGTACATCTTCGTCGGCACCGTCGTCGCCATGTACGCCCAGGCCCGCGGCATGGTCGAGTTCTGGTTCGCCTGGCTCCTCGTCGACCTCGTCGGCGTCCCCCTGAACTTCGCCAACGGCTTCGCCTTCTCCGGCTTCGTCTACGTCATCTACGGCGCGCTCGTCCTGTGGGGCATGCGCGACTGGTGGCTGCGCTCCCGCGCGGCTGCCGCCCCCGCCCCGACCCTGGAAGGAGCCCGCGCATGAGTACGGCACCGAACCTCTACGAGGTCGAGGACCTGTCGCTCGACCCGGTCGAGATGGCGATCCGCGACATCGCCGCCGGACGGCCCGTCGTGGTCGTCGACGACGAGGACCGCGAGAACGAGGGCGACCTCGTCGTCGCCGCCGAGAAGATCACGCCCGAGATCGTCGCCTTCATGATGAGCGAGTGCCGCGGCCTGATCTGCGCCCCCATGGAGGGCGCCGAGCTGGACCGGCTCGAACTGCCGCAGATGGTCGGCAACAACACCGAGTCGATGCAGACCGCGTTCACCGTCTCCGTCGACGCCTCCGGTGCGCACGGCGTGACCACCGGCATCTCCGCGGCCGACCGCGCCAAGACCCTGCGCATGCTCGCCTCCGGCACCTCGATGGCCGGCGACTTCGTCCGCCCCGGCCACATCTTCCCGCTGCGCGCCAAGGAGGGCGGTGTCCTCGTCCGCGACGGACACACCGAGGCGGCCGTCGACCTCGCCCGCCTCGCGGGCCTGCGCCCGGCCGGCGCCATCGTGGAGATCGCGGGCGAGGACGGCGTCATGCTGCGCCTGCCCGAACTGGTCCCGTTCGCCCGCCGCCACGGCCTGACGATCATCTCCATCAAGGACCTGATCGACTACCGCCGCACCTCCGAGCCCACGGTCAAGCGCGAGGCGACCGTTCAACTCCCCACCGCCTTCGGCGAGTTCACGGCCTACGGCTACCGCTCCACGGTCGACGGCGTCGAGCACGTCGCCCTCGTCCACGGCGAGATCGGCGACGGCGAGGAGGTCCTCGCCCGGATCCACTCCGAGTGCCTGACCGGCGACGTCTTCCACTCGCTTCGCTGCGACTGCGGCCCCCAGCTGGAGGAATCCATGCGCCGCATCGTCGAGGAGGGCCGCGGCGTCGTCGTCTACCTGCGCGGACACGAGGGCCGCGGCATCGGCCTGCTCTCCAAGCTGCGCGCCTACGAGCTCCAGGAGCAGGGCCGCGACACCCTCGACGCCAACCTGGAGCTCGGCCTGCCCGCCGACGCCCGGGACTACGCGGCGGGCGCCCAGATCCTCGGCGACCTCGGCGTGCGCAGCCTGCGCCTCATGACGAACAACCCCGACAAGACCGAGGCCCTCACCCGGCACGGCCTCAAGGTCACCGAGCGGGAGCCGATGCCCGTCACGGTGGGCGAGCACAACCTGCGCTACCTGCGCACCAAGCGGGACCGCATGGGCCACGACCTGCCGTGGCTGGACGCCCCGCGCACGTCCGCCTGCAACAACCAGTAAGCCAACCGTTTTCAGATACGTACGTACGAGGAGAAGCGCGTGAGCGGCAAGGGTGCACCCGAACTGAGCGTGAAGAACTGCGGCGACCTGCGCGTGGCCGTCATCGCGGCCCAGTGGCACGAGCAGGTCATGGACGGACTCGTGAACGGCGCGCTGCGCGCCCTGAACGAGCTGGGCATCAGCGAGCCCACCGTCCTGCGCGTCCCCGGCAGCTTCGAGCTGCCGGTCGTCGCCAAGGTCCTCGCGGGCCGCGGCTACGACGCGATCGTCGCGCTCGGCGTCGTCATCCGCGGCGGCACCCCGCACTTCGAGTACGTCTGCCAGGGCGTGACGAACGGGCTGACCCAGGTCACCGTCGAGACCGGCGTCCCCGTCGGCTTCGGTGTCCTGACCTGCGACACCGAGGAGCAGGCGCTCGACCGCGCCGGAATCGAGGGCTCCAGCGAGGACAAGGGGCACGAGGCGGTCACCGCCGCCGTCGCCACCGCGACCACGCTGCGCACCATCGCCGAGCCCTGGCGCTGAGCGCGGGGCCGGGACGCGTAAAGTAGACGCCACCATGTCCAATAAGACGTTCGAGGAGCTCTTCACCGAGCTCCAGCACAAGGCAGCCAACGGCGATCCCGCCACGTCCCGCACCGCTGAGCTGGTCGACAAGGGCGTCCATGCCATCGGCAAGAAGGTCGTCGAGGAGGCCGCCGAAGTCTGGATGGCCGCCGAGCACGAGGGCAAGGACGCCGCCGCCGAGGAGATCTCGCAGCTCCTCTACCACGTCCAGGTGATGATGGTCGCCCGCGGCATCTCCCTCGACGACGTGTACGCGCACCTCTAAGCCCGCGCGCCCACCCCATCCGCAACTCACCCCTTACGCAAAGGAATCCGACCTCATGCTGCGCATCGCCGTCCCCAACAAGGGTTCACTCTCAGGGCCTGCGTCGGACATGCTGCATGAGGCCGGATACCGGCAGCGCAAGGAGTCCAAGGAACTCGTCACGGTCGACCCGGACAACGAGGTCGAGTTCTTCTACCTGCGCCCCAAGGACATCGCGATCTACGTGTCCTCGGGCAAGCTCGACATCGGCATCACCGGCGAGGACCTGCTGATCGACTCCGGCGCCCAGGCCGAGACGATCCTGCCGCTCGGCTTCGCCCGCTCGACCTTCCGCTTCGCCTCGCGCCCGGGGGCCGTCAAGGACCTCGCGGACCTGGCGGGCCGGACGATCGCGACCTCGTACGAGGGCATCGTCGCCAAGTACCTCGCCGAGCGCGGCGTGGAGGCCAACGTCGTGCACCTCGACGGCGCCGTCGAGACCGCCATCGAGCTCGGTGTCGCCGACGCGATCGCCGACGTCGTCGAGACCGGCACGTCGCTGCGCAACGCCGGCCTGGAGGTCTTCGGCGAGCCGATCATGCGCTCCGAGGCCTGTGTCATCCGCCGCAAGGGCGACACGTCGGACGACCCCAAGGTGCAGCAGTTCCTGCGCCGCCTCCAGGGCGTCCTCGTCGCCCGGACGTACGTGATGATGGACTACGACTGCCGCGCCGAACACCTGGAGAAGGCGGTCGCCCTCACCCCCGGCCTGGAGTCCCCGACGATCTCCCCGCTCCACAACGAGGGCTGGGTCGCGGTGCGCGCCATGGTCCCGTCGAAGGGCGCGCAGCGGATCATGGACGACCTGTACGCCCTCGGCGCGCGGGCCATCCTCACCACGGCCATCCACGCCTGCCGCCTCTGAGGACGCATCCCCATGTCCGACCACCCCAGCCTGCCCGTCACCTTCCGGCCGGGCCGCACCCGCGCCCTCCTGCACGCGCTCGGCGCCGCATCCTTCGTGGTGATCACGGTCGTCGCGCTGCTGCTCGGCGGCCTGAGCCCGGGGGAGAAGTCCAGCTTCGTCTTCACCGGGGCGCTGTTCTGGGCCGTGCTCTGGCTGCTGGCCCGGCCCAAGGTCGTCGCCGACGCCGAGGGCGTCACGGTGGTCAACGTGGCCCGCAGCCGCCGTCTGACCTGGGCGGAGATCGTCCAGGTCAACCTGCGCCCCGGCGACCCCTGGGTCTTCCTCGACCTCACCGACGGCACGAGCATGGCCGCGATGGGCATCCAGCCCGGCATGGCCAAACAATCCGCCATCCGCGACGCGAAGGCCCTCCGCGCCCTGACGGAATCCGCGCACCAATCAAGCCCCGCCGGCGATTGAGGCGAGGGCCCGGTGCAGCGGGTGTTTTGAGCCCCTGCGGCGATTGAGCAGCGGGGTCCGGGGCAGAGCCCCGAGACGCCAACCCCGCCGCCGCCGACTCCAGCGGGCGCAGCCCCTGACGCACAGCCCACCCGCTTGATTAACCTGGTGCCGGGGCGGCGCCCACCGCCGCCCCGCCCCCACCCGCCAACCCGGCGGAGCCAAGGGCTCCTGCTAACCAAGGAGTGACTCCCTCCAGCGATGGACGGATCGTCCGGTAGTACCTGCGCCGCCCCCTCCCGACACCGCGCTCTCGAAGCGCACACGTCCCCGGAGGCGGCGGCATGACCATCCCGTTGCTGCTCCTCGCGGCCGCCTTCCTCCTGATCCTCGCCAACGGCTTCTTCGTGGCGGCCGAATTCGGCCTCGTCACCGTGGAGCGCCCCGACGCCGAGAAGGCCGCGGCCGCGGGCGACAAGCGCGCCCGCACCGTCGTCAGTGCCCTTAAGCAGCTGTCCTTCCAGCTCTCCGGCACCCAGCTCGGCATCACCATCACCTCACTGGTCGTCGGCATGCTCGCCGAACCGGCCCTGGCCCAACTGCTGAACGCCCCCTTCACGGCCATCGGCATCCCCGAGGGCGCGGTCGGCGGCGTATCGGTCGTCGTCGGCATGCTGCTGGCGTCCGCCGTGCAGATGGTGATCGGCGAACTCGTGCCGAAGAACTGGGCGGTCTCCAAGCCGCTCCAGGTGGCCCGCTTCGTCGCCGGCCCCCAGACGGTCTTCGCCCGGCTGTTCCGCCCGGTCATCGCCCTGCTGAACACCGTCGCCAACCGCCTCGTGCGGGCGCTCGGCGTCGAGCCCGCCGACGAGCTGGCCTCCGCCCGCACCCCGGGCGAGCTGGTCTCCCTGGCCAGGCACTCCGCGCAGGCGGGTGCCCTGGAGCAGGACACGGCCGACCTGTTCGTCCGCACCCTCTCCCTCGCCGAGCTGACCGCGCAGCACGTCATGACGCCGCGCGTGAAGGTCAGCGCGCTGCAGGCGTCCGCGACCGCCGAGGACGTGGTCAACCTGACCCGCGCCACGGGTCTGTCCCGCTTCCCGGTCTACCGGGAGCGGATCGACGAGATCATCGGCATGGTGCACCTGAAGGACGCCCTCGCGATGCCCGCACACCAACGGCTGCGCACGCCGGTCAGCCGCATCGCGCAGCCCCCGCTCCTGGTCCCCGAGACCCTCCCCGTGCAGCCCCTCCTGGCGCGCCTGCGCAGCGAGCAGCCCATCGCCGTCGTCGTCGACGAGTACGGCGGCACGGCCGGGGTCGTCACCCTGGAGGACATCGTGGAGGAACTCGTGGGCGAGGTCCGCGACGAGCACGACGGCCTCGACCTGCCCGAGCTGGCCGCGGCCCCGCCGGAGGACGGCCGCCCCGCCTGGGAGGTGGACGGCGGCTGCCGCGTCGACATCCTGCGCCGCATCGGCCTCGACGCCCCCGAGGGCCCGTACGAGACCGTGGCCGGACTCGTCGCCGATCTCCTGGGCCGCATCCCGGCCCCCGGCGACAAGGCCGAACTCCCCGGCTGGCGCCTGTCGGTGCGCGCCGTCGACCACTACCGGGCGGAACGCGTCCGCATCGTACGTACGTCGGACGTCCCGAAGCCGGCGGTCCTGGAGGCGGCCCGATGAGCGCGCTGCAACTCGTGTTCGCGGGCCTGCTGGTCCTCGCGAACGGCTTCTTCGTCGGCGCGGAGTTCGCGCTCGTCTCGGTGCGCCGCAGCCAGATCGAACCGATCCCCGGCAAGCGCGCCAAGCAGGTCCTGTACGGCCTGGAGCACCTGCCGCAGATGATGGCGGCGGCCCAGTTCGGCATCACCGTCTGCTCGCTGACCCTGGGCGCGGTGGCCGAACCGACGGTGGCCCATCTCCTGGAGCCCGTCTTCGAGGCGGCGCACGTCCCGCACGGCATGATCCACCCGCTCGGGTACGTGATCGCGCTCGCGGCCGTGGTCTTCTTCCACCTCGTCATCGGCGAGATGGTCCCGAAGAACCTGGCGATGGCGGCGCCGGAGAAGACGGCGCTGTGGTTCAGCCCCGGCCTCGTCGCCTTCGCCCGCCTCTGCAAGCCGGTCACCATCGCCCTCGGCGCCTGCGCCCGGCTGATCCTCAAGCTCTTCAGGGTCGAGCCGAAGGACGAGGTGGAGGCGGTCTTCACGAGCGAGCAGCTCAACCGCCTGGTCGAGGACTCGGGCCAGGCGGGACTCCTCGCCCCCGAGGAGCAGGAGCGCCTGGAGGACGCCCTGGAACTGGGCTCCCGCCCGGTGACGGACGTCCTGCTCGACCGCGCCTCGCTGGTGACGGTGGGCCCCGCGGTCACCCCGGCCGAGATCATCGGCCTCACGGGCCGCACGGGCTACTCCCGCTTCCCGCTCTGCTCCGACGACGGCGCCTTCATGGGCTATCTGCACGTCAAGGACGTCCTCGACCTGATCGAAGGACCCGACACGGACCGTGCGGTCCCGCAGCAGCTCTGGCGCCCGATGGCGACGCTCCGCTCGGAACTCCCCCTGGACGACGCCCTCACGGTGATGCGCCGCGCGGCCACCCACCTCGCCCAGGTCGCGGACGCCTCCGGCCGCGTCCTCGGCCTGGTCGCCCTGGAGGACGTCCTGGAACTCCTGGTCGGCGAGGTCAACGACCCGACCCACCGCGAAAGCGACCCCCTCAGGGTCCCGGAGGCCCGCAAGCGCGAGGGGGCACTGGCGTAGGCAATTCTCGCTCCGGATCCGATTGAGGTGCGGGTCCGGTTCGGCGGGTAAATCAAGCCCCTGCGGCGATTGAGCAGCGGGGCCCGGGGCAGAGCCCCGAGACGTCAACCCCGGTTCCGCCGAAACGGAACCGGGGCCCGACGGATCAACCGCCGGACGGCCCCCGCCCCGACAACACCTCACCGTAGGCCTGCATAAGATCCGGCAACCGAAGCGTGGCCAGATCATCCCGCGTGGGCTCGACCGCATACCCGGTGAGCCGCAGATCGCGATACGCACACGACTTCTCGTACAGCGTCCGCAGGAACCGCCCGTTCCCGAGCTCGTCGATCCACCCCTGGTCCACCACGTGCCCGGCGATCGAGCGCAGCTCGTCCCGCGCCTCCTCGTCCCACACGTCCCCGTTCTCCGCGGCCAACACCTCACCGATGGACGTGAGTTCAAGCGGCCGGTACGACGGGAAGTCGACCCGCGTCGTGAACCGCGACGAAAGCCCGGGGTTGGCGGCGAGCAGTCGGTCCATCCCCTCCGGATACCCGGCGAGGATGACCACCAGGTGGTCCCGGTTGTCCTCGGCCCGCTTCAGCAGCACCTGAAGCGCCTCGTCCCCGTACGCGTCGCCCTTCCCGTAACCGGAGTTGGACAGGGCGTACGCCTCGTCGACGAACAGCACCCCGCCCAGAGCCGAATCAATGAGCTCGTTCGCCTTCACGGCGGTCTGCCCCAGGTACTCGCCCACCAGATCCGCCCGCTGCGCCTCCACCAGATGGTCCCCGCCGAGCAGCCCGAGCGCGTAGAAGACCCGCCCGAGGATCCGCGCCACCGTCGTCTTCCCCGTACCCGAGGGCCCGGAGAAGACGAAGTGCCGCTTCGGCGGCTGGACCGGGAGCCCCTGCCCGGACCGCAGGCGTGCCATGTTCAACTGGGCGGAGAGCGCCTTCACTTGGCGCTTCACGGGCTCGAGGCCCACCATCCGCTCCAGCTCGCTGAGTGCCTCCTCCAGGAGCACCGGGTCCGTGGAGCTGGCCGGCGGCGGTGCGGGCACCGGCACCACGGCCTTCTCCCGCACCATGTCGGCGTCGTCGGCCGCCGCGCCGCCGGGAGGCGGCAGATCGGGGTCGGTGACCTTGAGGTTGCGCCCGTCGCTCTCGTACAGCGGATCGCCCGCGTCGCCGTCGAGCCCGTCCGGGTACCCGGTCATCGTCAGCGTCGTGAGGTCGGAGCCGTCCCCGAAGTCCCCGTACCCGTCCCCCTCGGCGATCGCCGCGAGCCGCGCCGAGGTGTCCATGAAGGCGGGGTCGACCCGGTGCACCGCCCGGTACAGGGGGAGCGCGGCCGCCGAGCGCCCCGTGCCCTCGTGCGCCCTGGCCAGCCAGTAGCGCAGCTCCTTGCGCTGCGGCTGCTCGCTGCGACAGCGCATCAGGGCGGAGGAGAGCAGCGGCTCCGCCTGCCCGTACATCTCCAGGCGCACCCGGGCCATGCCGCCGAACAGTCCGGCCTCGATGCCGAGCATCGGGTCGTCGGTCAACGGGTCGGTGTGCCGGACCAGTTGCTCCCAGTCCTTCACCAGGTACGAGCGGCAGGCGTGCAGGAAGCGCACCTGCGGATCCGCGTCGAACGGCGGCAGCGTGGCCAACGCCCGGTCCAGGTCCGGGACATGGCGCCCGTCCAGCCAGTGCGAGGCGTGCGCGAGCAGCAGGTCGCGCGGGTGTTCAAGGACCGGCTGAACCCACCAGCCCAGCCAGTACCAGGAGTTGAGTGTGCGCCGATGGCGCATGCGCTGCTCCCCGAACCGGTCGCGGTGCCGGAACATGCGCAGCAGCGCCGTCGTCGTGTCGACGCGCAGGGCGTGCAGCCCGAGCCAGCCGTCGGCCATCCCCGGGTCCATCCGTACCGCCGTGCGGAATTCGTCCTCCGCCTGCGGATACGCGCCCATGGTGTAGGCGTCGACGCCTCGCAGCCAGGCGAGGTCGGCCGGGCCGGCCTGTGCACCGGTGCCGAAGTCCATCACGTCCCCCACAAACCGTGCCCCCGATGAACCGCTCTGTCATGGACGGGAGTTGTCACGATGCGGACAGCGAGCCGTCCGTAGACCGCACCGAGGGCATCGTACCTGCGGGGGCGAGCTCGGCCGTAGGGCGCGACCCGGTCGGATCGGGGCGCGGGCGGGGGATTCGGTGCAGGTGAGCGCGGTACCGTTTGGTGACCCAGGGTGAGCGAAAGGCGGCTCGGCGCGCTCGGTGAGGGGCATTGAGGGCAGAACGAAGCCCCCGATCACGGGGGAACAACCGGGGGCTTCGCGTCTGTAGGCGGCCCCGAAAGGCCGCACATTGAGAACGTAAGTCCTGTACGGCCCCCCGGTCAAGCAGAGTTGGGGCTCTCGTGGAAAGTGGCGGAAGGGTGTTTCCACAGGTTCACCGGACCGCTGGCGGTCCGTCACGGTGAGTGACGGGCTCCTTCAAGGGTGGGATCCCACCAGGCCCTTCCCGCACCTCGTACCCCTCTGGACACTCGCGTACCAAAAGGTCTGCGAAGGGGAGGGACGGGTTCTCTCGGAAGTGCTCCCGTTCCGCTGGAATCCAGCCGTCCCAGAACTCCCGCTGTTCCTCCCCGTCCCGCGCGCGTCCCCGCGCCCACGCCGCCTCGCGGGGCATGTCGAGCCACAGCAACATCGCGAGTTCCGGCCGAAGTTCGCTCCGGCCCGCGCCGACGCCCTCGATCAGGACGACGTCGGCCGCCGGCAGCTCGCGCACGGCGGCGTAGCGGCGGGCATGCCAGTCGTACGTCTCGTAGCGCGCGGTCTCGCCACGGGAGAGCGGGGCGAGGACCTGGGCGCGCAGGCGCTCGGTCCAGGCGAAGAGCGCGTCGTGGCTGGCGAGGTCGTCGATCCGCAGGACGGGCGCCCCGCCGAGCGCCTCCGCGAGCCGCGCCGCGAGGGTCGACTTCCCGGAACCCGCGTGCCCGTCGATGCCGACGAGGCGCACGGGGCCGCAGGAGGGCGGAAGCCGGCGGATCCGGTCGGCGCAGTCGGCGAGGGGCACATGGTGGTAGCTCACGGCCGCAAGGGTACGACGCCGCCCGGATCGGTTTCGCGCGCGCCGCCGCAGGTCATGCCAGTGGTGAAGACCAATATTCGTGCGGGCGCGCCGCTGCGAAACGCTGGTGGAAATCCCGCCCCGGCGGCCATAGTTGGCGCACTCTGTCACGTCAGTCTCCGTCTCTGTCTCAGTCTCCGTCACGTCCGTCAGAACCGACGACCGAGGGATCAGCCGATGACCCGACCCGAAACCCCGTCCCCGCTCTCCCGGAGAACCGTTCTCGCGGCGGCCGCGGGCGCCGCGCTCGCCACGACGGCCGCGACGGGCGCCGCGCGCGCAGCCGGTTCCGCGCGGCAGTCCGCACCGACCGCGCGGAAGGGCGCCGTGAACCGCCTCGTGGACAACCGCACCTGGACGACGTCCACCGACTGGCGCTCCGGCACCGCGCACGGCACGCGCGTCGTGGGCGGCGCGCGCCCCGGCGTGACGATCGGCGCGCCCGCCGGTACGACGACGTACAAGGACCCGCACCTGAACAAGACGGCCGAGTGGGAGTACGCCGAGTGGCTCTCGCCGGTGCACGCGCTCTCGGTCCCCGCGACCGAGGTCATCGCGTCCTGGAACGCGCACACCCCGAAGGGCACCTGGATCCAGGTCGAACTCCAGGGCACCTACACGGACGGCGCGACGACCCCTTGGTACGTCATGGGCCGCTGGACCGCGGGCGACGACAAGGACGCCGACATCCGCCGCACGTCCGTGGACGACCAGTCCGACGGAAGGTCGAGCATCTGGACGGACACGTTCTCCATCGACGACGCGGCGTCCGGCCTCCGCCTGGCCTCGTACCGGCTGCGTCTGCGGCTGCTGCGCGCTCCGGGCTCGAAGGCGGCGCCCACGGTGTGGCGCCTGGGCGCCATGGGCTCGGACGTCCCGGACCGCTTCACGGTCCCCGCGTCCACGCCGGGCCTCGCCAAGGAGCTGAAGGTCCCGCGCTACTCGCAGAACATCCACGTCGGCCAGTACCCCGAGTACGACAACGGGGGAGAGGCCTGGTGCAGCCCCACCTCCTCGCAGATGATCATCGAGTACTGGGGGCGGAAGCCGACGGCCGAGCAGCTGGCCTGGGTGGACCCCTCGTTCGCCGACCCGCAGGTCTGCCACGCCGCCCGTCATACGTATGACTACCAGTACGAGGGCTGCGGCAACTGGCCGTTCAACGCGGCGTACGCGGCGACGTACAAGGACTTGCAGGGCGTCGTCACCCGCCTCTCCTCCCTCACCGACCTGGAGAAGCTGATCGCGGCCGGCATCCCGGCCATAACGTCCCAGTCGTTCCTCAAGGAGGAGCTGACCGGAGCGGGGTACGGCACGTCGGGGCACCTGATGACGGTCATCGGCTTCACCGCCGACGGCGACGTGATCGCCAACGACCCGGCCTCGCCCAGCGACCCCGCGGTCCGCCGCGTCTACAAGAGGCGCGAGTGGGAAAATATTTGGCTCCGTACCAAGCGCTACAACGCCACCGGCAAGGTCGTCTCCGGCACCGGTGGCGTCTGCTACCTGTACTTCCCGGCCCACCCGACCGAGAAGCAGCGCAAGGCGCTCGCGGCGGTGGGCGTGCGCTGAGCGCGCCCCGCGCCGGCCGGGTCAGCCCGTGACCACAGGGTTCACCACCCAGTCGGGGTGGCCCGGCATCGGCGGGGTCTTCGAGCCGTACAGCCACGGGCGCAGGAAGCCGGTCAGGTCCTGGCCCGCGACCTTCGAGGCGAGCTCGATGTAGTCGGCCGTCGACGCCGTCTTCCCCCGGTACTGGGTGACCCAGGCCCGTTCGATCCTCCCGAAGGTGTCCGCGCCGACCTGCTCGCGCAGCGCGTACAGGACGAGCGCCGAGCCGTCGTAGCGCATCCGCTTGAAGAGGTTCGGCTCCGTGGGCTCGGCGGGGGCGCCGTAGTCGTGGCGCCACTGGTCGTGGTTCTCGTAGGCCGTCTTCATGGCGGCCTCGAAGCTGTCGCCGCCGTGCTCCTCGGAGTACCAGCGCTCGTAGAAGCGGGCGTGCCCCTCGCTCACCCACAGGTCGGACCAGGTGGCGATGCCGACGCTGTCGCCGAGCCACTGGTGGGTCAGTTCGTGGACGAGATTGCGCTCGGCGTCGACCTTCGTGCCGAGCAGGTCCGCCTTCGGGACGAGGGACAGCGTCTGCGTCTCCAGGGCCACCCCGAGGTCCGTGTCGCCGACGAGGACGCCGTACCGGTTGAAGGGGTAGGGGCCCAACTTCTTTTGCAGCCAGGTCAGATGTTCGGGCGTCAGGTCGCGGTACTGCTTGGTCGGTGCCACCAGGTGGTCCGGCACGACATCGCGCAGCGGCAGCCCGCCGGGGCCCTTGCTGTCGACCAGCGTGAACTTCCCGATGGCCAGCTGGACCAGCTGCGTCGCGATCGGCTGCTCGGACTCGTACGTCCAGCGGATCCGGCCGTCGGCGCGCTCCGTGCGGTCGGTGAGGCGCCCGTTCGCGACGGCCGTGCGGTCGGCCGGGGTCGTCACGCGGAACGTGAAGGGGGCGCGCCGGCTCGGGTGGTCGTTCGCCGGGAAGATCATCTTGGCGCCGTTGGGCTGCGGGTACAGGACCGTCCCGTCGGGCGTCGGGATCCAGCCGTAGTCCTCGATCGCGTCGTCGCGGTGGCGCACCTGCGTCGGGTCGGCGGTGTACCCGACCTTCACGGTGAAGGCGGCGCCCCTGGGGATCGGTGCGGCGGGCGTGACGATCAGCTCGTCGCCGTCCCGCCGGGTCTCGGCGGCGCGGCCGTTCACGGTCACCGAGCGCAGCTCGTTCCCGGCGAAGTCGAGGTCGAAGCGGGACAGCGCCTGCGTCGCGGTGGCCCTGATCGTGGTGGCGGCGGCGAACGGGGTCCGCGGCGCCTGCCAGTCGAAGTCGAGCGTGTAGTGGCGCACGGTGTAGCCGCCGTTCCCGTCGAGCGGGAACATCGGGTCGCCGAGGCCCGCGGCGCCCGGCGTCGCGGCGTCGGTGGCCGCCCGGGAGACGGCCGCGGGGCCGGTCAGCGCGGCCGTGACGGTGATCGCCGCCGCGAGGGCGAGACGGGTTCTGCGGCGGGGTGTCCGGTACGTACTCATCGGGAACCTTCCGGTCGGACGGAACGCGTCGCAATGTGGGACGCGTGACGCCCCGGCCCGGTTGTACGTGACCAAGGTCTCGGCCGCGGGACGGCGATCCGATGGCAAGGTGGAGAGGGCGCCGGACGGGGGGCACGGGCGCAGCCGGGGGAGTCAGGACCAGCACCGCGACCCGAGCGAGACACCCATGACCGCGCATTCCGCCACCGCTTCCACCGCCGCCACGCGCGCCCGCACCGGCGGGCCCGAGGACAACGGGCCCAAGATCCTCGAACACGTCCTGGGCTGGACCTTCGTCGTGGTCCTCGCGATGCTCGTCACCCAGCTCGGCTGGATGTGACCGCGCCGTCGCCCACGGCGACGTGAGACGCCCCACCTCGGAGTCTTGAGGGCACCCCGAAAAGTGCCATACTGCGGGCTTCCGCACGGAGTCCGAGACCAGGGCCGGAATTGAACACCAGCCAACAACGGGCGCACGGCGCCGACCGCTCCACCGCCCGCCGCGCCGAACTCATCGCCATCGGCCGCAAGCTGTTCGCCGACACGTCCTACGACGCGCTGTCCATGGACGACATCGCGCAGCACGCGTGCGTGGCCAAGGGGCTCATCTACTACTACTTCAAGTCCAAGCGCGGCTACTACCTGGCGATCATCGAGGAGTCCGTCGGTGAACTCGTCGACGGCGCCAGCAGCGTGGGCGACCTGGCCCCCGTCGAGCGCGTGCACCGCACGGTGGACGGCTATCTGCGCTACGCGGAGCGGAACCAGGCGGCGTACCGCACGATCGTCACGGGTGGTGTGGGCTTCGACGCCCAGGTGCAGGCCATCCGCGACGAGGTGCGGGACGCGCTGATCGACACCATCGCCCGCGCCGCGTACGGGACTGCGCAGGTGCCGCTGCTCGCGCGCACGGCGCTGCTCGGCTGGCTGTGCAGCGTCGAGGGCATCACCCTCGACTGGATCGGCCACCACGCGCTCGAACGGGGCACGGTGCGCGCCCTGTTGGTGCGCACGCTCGGCGAGACCCTGCAGGTGATCGAGGAGTTCGAGCCCTCGCACCCGGCGCCGGTGCTCCCCTGACCACACGCGGGTACGCGCGCGTGGTCAGGGGAGCGGGTGTTCGGGGCGGGCTGGGCGGCTAGCCGATCGCCTTGATCAGCTCACCGTCCGGCGTGTCCCCGGACAGCTCCCAGAAGAAGGTGCCGCCCAGGCCCTGCTGGTTCTTGTACTCCGACTTCCCCGCGATCGTCTGCGGGGTGTCGTAGCTCCACCAGTCGTTCCCGCAGTGCGCGTACGCGGTGCCGCCGACCGTGCCGGTGGCCGGGCACTTGCTCTTGAGCTCCTTGTAGTCGTCGATGCCCTGCTCGTACTTGCCGGCCGCGGGCCCGGTCGCCGTGCCGCCGGGAGCGTCCTGTGTGACGCCGGTCCAGCCGCGCCCGTAGAACCCGATCCCGAGCAGCAGCTTGGAAGCGGGCACGCCCATCGCCTTGAGCTTCGCGATGGTGGCCGAGGAGTGCCAGTCCGCCTTCGGGATGCCGTCGTACGAGGTCAGCGGCGAGTGCGGGGCGGTAGGCCCCTTCGCGTCCCAGGCGCCGAAGAAGTCGTACGTCATCGGGTTGTACCAGTCGACGTACTGGGCGGCGCCCGCGTAGTCGGCGGCGTCCAGCTTGCCGCCCTCCGAGGCGTCGGCCGGGATGGCGGAGGTGATCAGGTAGTCACCGCCGAACTTCGAACGCAGCGCCGCCATCAGGTTCTTGTACGCGTCGCGCCCGCTGGTGTCGCAGGTGAGGCCGCAGGCGTTCGGGTACTCCCAGTCGATGTCGATGCCGTCGAAGACATCGGCCCACTTGGAGTTCTCGACCAGGTCGTAGCAGGACTGCGCGAACGCGGCCGGGTCCTTGGCCGCCTCGCCGAAGCCGCCGGACCAGGTCCAACCGCCGAAGGACCAGAGGACCTTGAGCTCCGGGTGCTTCTTCTTCAGCTTGAGCAGCTGGTTGAAGTTGCCGCGCAGCGGCTGGTCCCAGGTGTCGGCGACGCCGTCCACGGACTGATCGGCCGTGTACGCCTTGTCGGTCGCGGCGTAGGAGTCGCCCATCGCGCACTTGCCGCCCTGGACGTTGCCGAAGGAGTAGTTGATGTGCGTGAGCTTGTCCGCCGAGCCCGACGTCTCGATGTTCTTGACGTGGTAGTTGCGGTCGTAGACACCCCACTCGGTGAAGTATCCGACGACCTTCGAGCCGGCCGCCTTCGGCTCGGTGTCGCTCTGCGGCTGTGCCGAGGCGCCGCCCGCTCCGGCGAGCAGCCCGGCGCCGAGGACGGCGCAACATGCGGCGGAGAGGAGGGCCTTGAGGCCTCTACTGGGGAGGTGCGGTCTGAGCATCGTGTCTCCTCGTGGGGGAGGGGAGCGTGGGGGGTTCGTGCTGTGGACCTGCGCGCCGCACCTTAGAAGGACTAGACCAGTGGGGTCAATGGTCCGAACCAATTCCGCCGCAGCGAAAAAACTTTGAGTAAGCGGTCGTTAACCAGTGACGGGGTGCTCCGGATCGGGAATACTCGACACGCCGCGGCCGCGTGGTCTGCGCTTTCCGTGATCCGGAGGGGCAGCATCGGCCCGGCAGTGACCATCCGGCGGCGCCCGCCCACCCGGCGGCCGCCGCCGCAGTGCCCGCCCAGGGAGGAGAGCGTCGCCATGCCGGAGCCAGGAGTCGAGCGTCAGCTGCCGACGGACGAAGCTCAGGATCTGATGCGGCTCGTCCGCGACATCGCGCAGCGGGAGATCGCCCCGCGCGCGGCCGAGGACGAGGAGGCGGGCCGCTTCCCGCGCGAGACCTTCGGGCTCCTCTCCGAGTCGGGACTGCTCGGGCTGCCGTACGACGCCGAGTTCGGCGGCGGCGAGCAGCCGTACGAGGTCTACCTCCAGGTCCTCGAGGAGCTCGCGGCCGCCCGCCTCACGGTGGGTCTCGGCGTCAGCGTGCACTCGCTGTCCTGCCACGCCCTCGCGAACTTCGGGACGAAGCAGCAGCGCACCGAGCACCTGCCCGACATGCTGGGCGGCGGCCTGCTCGGCGCCTACTGCCTCTCCGAGCCGTCCTCGGGCTCCGACGCGGCGTCCCTGCGCACCAAGGCGGTCCGCGAGGGCGACGACTGGGTGCTCACGGGGACGAAGGCCTGGATCACCCACGGCGGCGTCGCCGACTTCTACACGGTCCTCGCGCGCACCGGAGGCGAGGGCGCGCACGGCATCACGGCGTTCCTGGTGCCCGGTGACGCGGCGGGCCTGAGCGCGGCGGTCCCCGAGAAGAAGATGGGCATGAAGGGCTCACCCACCGCCCAGATCCACCTGGACGGGGTGCGGGTGAGCGACGCGCGCCGCCTCGGGGACGAGGGGCAGGGCTTCCAGATCGCCCTCTCCGCGCTCGACTCGGGCCGCCTCGGGATCGCGGCCTGCGCGGTCGGCGTCGCGCAGGCCGCGCTCGACGCGGCGGTGGACTACGCGAAGGGGCGCGCCCAGTTCGGCAGGCCCATCGCGGACTTCCAGGGCCTTCGCTTCATGCTCGCGGACATGGCGACGCAGATCGAGGCGGGCCGCGCCCTGTATCTGTCGGCGGCCCGGCTGCGGGACGCGGGCAGGCCCTTCTCCAAGCAGGCCGCCATGGCGAAGCTGCTGTGCACGGACGCCGCGATGAAGGTCACCACGGACGCGGTGCAGGTCCTCGGGGGATACGGCTACACGGCCGACTTCCCCGTCGAGCGCCTGATGCGCGAGGCGAAGGTGCTCCAGATCGTCGAGGGCACCAATCAGATCCAGCGCATGGTCATCGCCCGTCACCTCGCCGGCCCTGAGACGGGCCGGCAGTAGGTCCCGCGGCGCCGCGGGACCTACTGCCGGGTGCTCTGCATCGCGCTGAACTGCCCGGGACGCACGGTGGGCGCGATCAGGCGCGCCCACTCCGGGTCCTCGCGCCCCGGCAGCGTCCGGCCCCGCTCGGTCCAGGCCGTGATCATCGCCTGGTAGATCGGCGGGTTGTGCAGGCGCGGCTGGGGCGGCTGCGGGTGCGGCGGCTGGGGCGGCCGCGCCTGCTGCGGGCGGGGGAGCGGCTGCGGTCCCGCGGGCTGGAGGGCCGGGGGCTGCAGCGCCGGAGGCTGCGCGGCCGGGGGCTCGGAAGGCCGCGGGGGCTGTGCGGCCTGAGGGGTGCGCTGAACCTGTGACGTTTGCTGGGACTGCTGTTCCTGTGGCGTCTGCCGGCCCTGGGGAAGCGGGTGGGACGTGGGGGACTGCCGCTCCTGGTGAACCGATTCTGCTGTCACCGGTACGAGGATGCGCCTGCGTCGTCCCGTGGGCGCAGGTGCCGAGGTCTGCGTCGAGGTCATGTCCGTTCAACGAAAGAGGGACTGGCGAGGTCACTGGTTGACGAATTCGAGCGTCAGTTCACGACATCCCCGTACGCGTGGTGTCGGCCGGTCGAACGTCTGGCCAGCAACGCCGAGCTGACGTACCGTCAACTCCGCCGCCGGGCAGGCCGCACCCCTCCGGGCGACGCCAACCGCCGTGCTTTCAGGGAGGTTTGCCGTGTCCGCAGACGAGGCCGTCGACCGCCCGGTCGCCTTCGACGAGTACCCCGTCCACCAGGTGCCGCTGTCGATGAAGCACGTCGCCACCAGCGACCGCAACGCCTACGACCGCTGCATCTTCCATCTCGTCGACCCCGAGGGCCGGTTCCTGCTCATCCTCGGCCTCGGCGTCTACCCGAACCTGGGGGTGATCGACGCCTACGCCACTCTGCGCGTCGAAGACACCCTGCACGCGGTCCGCGCGTCCGACGCCCTGAGTGACGAGACGCGGATGAACATGCGGGTCGGCCCGCTGCAGATACTGGTCGAGCGCCCGCTCAAGGACTTCGTCCTCAGCTGCGCCGCCAATCCGGACGACCCCGACGGGCTCTCGTACGAGATCAACTGGAGCGCCGACTTCCCGGCCCTGTGGGAGCCGCACCACACCCAGCGCAAGGGGGCGCGGCTCACCCTGGAGGGCAAGCGGTTCGTGCAGGCCGGGCGGTGCGACGGGTGGCTGCGGATCGGCGGCCGGGAGACCCGGTTGGACGGCTGGACCGGCACCCGCGACCGGAGCTGGGGAGTGCGGCCGATACCGGGCGAGGACGGCGGGCGGCTCGCGCAGGAACTCCCCACCGAGGGATTTCACTGGATCTGGGCGCCCGTCCGCTTCGACGACCGCTTCCTCATGGTGATCACCCAGGAGGACGCCGACGGCTACCGCACCCTGAACGACGCCACGGTCGTCCGCGAGGGCCACCGCGACCGCCAACTCGGCTGGCCGCAGACCGACATCACCTACCGCCCCGGCACCCGCCACCCCGAGCGGGCGGTCATCCACCTCATGGACCCGGTCGACCGCAAACCGCTCGACGTGGGCGTCGAGATCCTCGCCTCCTCCCCGCTCGCCGTCGGCGCGGGCTACCCGCCGGCCGACGACTGGCAGCACGGGACCTGGCGCGGCCGCGACTGGTGCGAGCGGCTGACGTACGACCTGGCGGACCCGGCGGCCCACCCCCGGGCCGCGTACGGGGTCATCGACCACGCCGCCCGCTTCACCCTCGACGGGCAGGTCGGGCACGGCATCTTCGAGCACGGCTCCTTCGGCCGCCACGACCCCAGCGGCTTCACGGGTTTCGACTCGGTGGCCCCGGCTCCCGAACGGTCGTAACCACCCCTCACGGACAGGGAGTTCGACGATGGCGACAGCGCCCCGACAGCCCAGGCCCCGCACGTCCACCCGCGAGCCCGAGGAGATCGCCCGGCGCCTGACCGCGTGGCTCGGCCGCCGACTGCCAGGCGCGAAGGCGGTGAACGTCACCGTCCCCGAGTCCAACGGCATGTCGAGCGAAACCCTGCTCTTCGACATCGAGCACCCCGAACCGCCCGTGCGCGCCTGCGCGTTGCGACTGGCAGCGGACCCGTCGGCGTACACGATCTTTCCGGTGTACGACATGCCGCGCCAGTACCGGACGATGCGCCTCGCGGCCGAGCGCACCGGCCTTCCGGTGCCGCGCGTGCTGTGGCTGGAGGGGGACGCGGGGCCGCTCGGCGCCCCGTTCTTCGTCATGGAACGGGTGGCGGGCCGCGTGCCGCCCGACGTCATGCCCTATACGTACGAGGGGAACTGGCTGCACGAGGCGACCGACGACGAACGGGAACGCCTGGAGGACGCGAGCGTCCGGGTGCTCGCGCGGCTGCACGACGGCGTGCCGGCGGCCGAGGCGTCCTTCCTGGAACTGCCGGGGGAAGGGAGCCCGCTGCGCCGCCACGTCGACGCCCAACGCGCCTACTACGCATGGGTGGTTGAGGGCCGCAGTCCCTCGCCGCTCATCGAGAGCGCCTTCGCGCGCCTGGAGGAGCTGTGGCCGCGGGAGCCGGGCCCCTCGGTCCTCAACTGGGGCGACGCCCGCATCGGCAACATCATCTACGAACAGGACGGGTTCACGCCCGCCGCCGTCCTCGACTGGGAGATGGCCGCGCTCGCCCCGCGCGAGGTCGACCTCGGCTGGACGGTGTATCTGCACCGCTTCTTCCAGGACCTGACCGAGACCTTCGGGCAGCGGGGACTGCCGGACTTCCTGCGCCGCGACCGCGTCGAGGCCAGGTATGCCCGACTCACCGGCCACACCCCGCGCGACATGGACTTCTACACGCTCTACGCGGCCCTGCGGCACGCCGTCGTGATGCTCCGCGTCGCCCGCCGGCAGATCCACTTCGGCGAGGTCACCGAGCCCGCGGACCCGGACACGCTGATCCTGCACCACGACAGCTTGCGGGCCATGGTGCGGGGCAGCTACTGGGCCGACCGGTCGTAGCGGATCAGGCGGCGGCCCGGCGGTAGGGCTGGTCGGGCACCCGGATCGGGCGCGAGCCGGGGCCACCGGCGTGCGAGAACGGCTGCGTACGCCAGTCGAGCCCCTGAGGGAGCGTCAACAGGAGTGCGGCGTCCTGCTCCTGGGCGCCCACCAGGTCGTCCGTGGGCAGGGCGTCCGTGACGGTCCTGCCGCTGCCGACGCAGACGGTGAGCCCGAACGGGTCCCAGGGGGACGTGACATGGGCGTGCTCCGGCAGCACCTCCTCCTCCGCGAGGAGGGCGATGGCCTTGCCGCAGTCGGGGCAGGCCACCCGGTACATCTCGAACGTCTCGTATCCCGCGTCCCCCTCGGCGTCGAAGAGGTCGGGTTCGACGCCCTCCGGCTGGGGCTCGGCGATCGCCTGCTGGCGGCCGCGCGCGCCAGGACGTCCGGAACGCTTCACACTCTGCATGGGATTCTCCCCCTCGGGTGGGCCGGCCGCTGATGTCCATGAGTGGCGGCCTCGGCCACAGCAAGCATTTCCCGGCTCCTCGTCGAGGTAATCACTCCATGCCGGTGGACACGGCCCGAGGCCTGTGGTGTTCGTCACATGTCGAATGGACTTGCCCGTCCGGCGGTAGACGTATCGCCCATCTCGTTCCTTCAGGTATCCGTGAGGATCAAGGGGCGGGTAGGTTCAGCGGCATGGAGGAGCTCGACCGACAGATTGTGCAGCTGCTCGTCAAGGACGGGCGGATGAGCTACACCGACCTGGGCAAGGCCACGGGCCTGTCCACGTCCGCGGTGCACCAGCGGGTGCGCCGCCTCGAACAGCGCGGGGTGATCCGTGGCTACGCCGCGGTCGTCGACCCGGAGTCGGTCGGCCTGCCGCTCACCGCGTTCATCTCGGTGAAACCGTTCGACCCGAGCGCCCCCGACGACATCGCGGAGCGGCTCGCGGGCGTCCCCGAGATCGAGGCGTGCCACAGCGTGGCCGGCGACGAGAACTACATCCTCAAGGTCCGGGTCGAGACCCCCCACGAGCTGGAGAACCTCCTGGCCCGCGTCCGCTCCCTGGCAGGCGTCTCCACCCGCACGACGGTGGTCCTCTCCACGCCGTACGAGGCGCGGCCTCCGCGGGTTTAGGGGGCGGGCGGGGCCGGAGGGCGCGGCTGGGCCGGTACGAGGCCGCGCCACGGCCACCCGCCGGACTTTCGTCCGCCCGCCACCCATCTCCCACCCACCCGCCCCCTCCGGGGGCGTCGGCCCAACGGGGTACCGCCACCGCCTTCGGCAATCCGCCGCCGGAACGGCTCCCCCCCCCCACCTTACGGGCGACCGCACCCCCGCCTCGGGCGTGTGCCGAGGCCCGGCTCCCCACGCATCGCGGTCGACCGCCCCCGCCTCGGGCGTCTGCCGCCGCTACGCCTCCCCACCCGTGGCGCTGGGCCGCAACCGCCTTGGGCAATCTGCCGCCTGGGGCGGCAGGGTGGGCAAGGCGGCCCCCGGTGCCGCGCACCCATGACGACAGGCGCCGACCCCGGCAGAGGCCCCGGCCCCCGGTGCCGCGCCCCCATCACCGCCGGCGCCAACCCCGCCACAGCCCCCAAACCCCGGCACCGCCCACCCCCCTGCCACACCCCACCCCACGGACACGGGAAACTGTCACCATGAGCACGCCCCCCACCCCCCGCACCGTCCTCCTGCGCCGAGGCGAGATCCACAGCCCCGCCGACCCGTTCGCCACCGCGATGGTCGTGGAGGCCGGCCACGTCGCCTGGGTCGGCTCGGAGGGCGCCGCGGACGCGTTCACGGACGGCGTGGACGAGGTGATCGACCTCGACGGCGCCCTGGTGACCCCGGCGTTCACCGACGCCCACGTCCACACCACGTCGACCGGCCTCGCCCTGACCGGCCTCGACCTCACGGCCGCCCGCACCCGTACCGAGGCCCTGACCCTCGTACGGGAACACGCGGTCGCGAACCCCACCGACCGCGTCCTCCTCGGCCACGGCTGGGACGCCGCCCGCTGGCCCGACCGCACCCCCCTCACCCGCGCCGAGCTCGACGAGGCCACCGCGGGCCGCCCCGTGTACCTCTCCCGCATCGACGTGCACTCGGCCGCCGTCAGCACCGCCCTCCTCGACCTCGTCCCCGGCATCACGGACCGCCCCGGATTCGACGCGGAGAGCCCCCTCACCCGCGACGCCCACCACGCCGTCCGCGCCGCCGCCCTCGCCGCCGTGGGCCCCCAGCAACGTACGGAGGCCCAGCGCGCCGCCCTCCAGCACGCCGCCTCGCTCGGCATCGGCTCGGTCCACGAGTGCGCGGGCCCGGACATCTCCTCCGAGGACGACTTCACCGGCCTGCTCGACCTCGCCCGCTCCGAGCCGGGCCCGCGCGTCGCCGGCTACTGGGCGGACCGCGACATCCAACGCGCCCGCGCACTCGGCGCGCTGGGCGCCGCGGGCGACCTGTTCGTCGACGGCGCCCTCGGCTCCCACACGGCGTGCCTGCACGAGCCCTACGCGGACACCGCCGCCGCGCCGCACAACGGCACCGCCTACATGTCGGCCGAGGACATCGCCGCCCATGTGGTCGCCTGCACGGAGTCCGGCCTCCAGGCGGGCTTCCATGCCATCGGCGACGCCGCCGTCACCGCGGTGGTCGATGGCATGCGCGCCGCCGCCGAGCGGGTCGGCCTCGCGCGCGTACGCGCGGCCAGGCACCGTGTGGAGCACGCCGAGATGCTCACCCCCGAAACCGTCGCCGCCTTCGCCGAGTTCGGCCTCACCGCCTCCGTGCAGCCCGCCTTCGACGCCCTGTGGGGCGGCGAGGACGGCATGTACGCCGACCGCCTCGGCGTCGAGCGGGCGCGTACCCTCAACCCGTACGCGGCCCTACTGAAGGCCGGCGTCCCGCTCGCCTTCGGTTCCGACAGCCCGGTCACCCCGCTCGGCCCGTGGGGCACGATCCGCGCCGCCGCGTTCCACCGGACGCCCGAACACCGCGTCTCCGTACGCGCCGCGTTCACCGCCCACACGCGCGGGGGCTGGCGCGCCGTCGGTCGCGACGACGCGGGCATCCTCGTCCCGGGTGCCCCCGCCGACTACGCCGTCTGGCGCACGGACGAGCTGGTCGTGCAGGCCCCGGACGACCGGGTCGCCCGCTGGTCGACCGATCCGCGCTCCGGCACGCCCGGCCTGCCGGACCTCTCCCCGGGCGCCCAACTCCCTGTCTGCTTGCGGACGGTGGTCTTCGGTCAGACGGTCTTCGTACGGCCGGACGAGTGATAACCGGGGCGCCACGACTTCGATCTTGTCGCGGCACGGTCCCGTGCGACCTGCGAATCCTCCGCGCTGACCAGCGGAGTTCGCGGAGAGCCGCAGGTGGAACGCCTGTTGACAAGGCGCGGCGGTCGACGGGTAGGTTCGGCCGGGTCCACCACCTCCAGGCACGACCGGGGAAGTCCAGGCAGTCGTAGAACGCAGCTGGGTCAGGGGGTGGTGCGCCGCACCGGCGTACCACCACTGGGAGCCAGGCCCAGCGCCCGCGCCACGGGGCGCTGGAACGTTCCGGCCGGTCGGCCAGGTGCGACCCGGGTGGGGCCCGGGCGTTCAGTAGACAACGGCTTTAGGTCGACCCGCAGCCAGCGGGCCCCAGGTCGGCCCGAAGGACGCCCGGCCCCGATCCGCAGTATTCGCCGCTCCGCAGTGACCGGTTCCGTTACCGGCCCTCGTCGACTCATCCGGCTCACCCGGCTCATCCAGGGCGCCTTATCGGCGTGAACTGGGGTGCTCGCTATGGTGGTCCTCTTGTGGACGGAAGTTTTAAGGGGAAGCTGTGAGCGACGGCGGTGGGCGGAAGTTCGGCCCTCTGGGCACGACCTTGGTGATCATCCCGACCTACAACGAGGCGGAGAACATCAAGCCCGTCGTCGGCCGCGTCCGGGAGTCCGTGCCTGCCGCGCACGTCCTGATCGCCGACGACAACAGCCCCGACGGCACCGGCAAACTCGCCGATGAGCTGGCCGCTGAGGACGAGCAGGTGCACGTCCTGCACCGCACCGGCAAGGAGGGCCTGGGCGCCGCCTATCTGGCGGGCTTCGCCTGGGGCATGGAGCACGGCTACGGCGTCCTGGTCGAGATGGACGCCGACGGCTCGCACCAGCCCGAGGAGCTGCCCCGCCTGCTGACCGCGCTGAAGGGCGCCGACCTGGTCCTGGGCTCGCGCTGGGTGCCCGGCGGGCGCATCGTCAACTGGCCCAGGTCCCGCCAGTTCATCTCCCGCGGCGGCTCCACGTACTCGCGCCTCCTCCTGGACGTCCCGCTGCGCGACGTCACCGGGGGCTACCGCGCCTTCCGCCGGGAGACCCTGGAGGGCCTCGGCCTCGACGAGGTCGCTTCGCAGGGCTACTGCTTCCAGGTCGACCTGGCCCGGCGGGCGGTGCGGGAGGGCTATCACGTGGTCGAGGTCCCCATCACCTTCGTCGAGCGCGTGCGGGGGGACTCCAAGATGAGCAAGGACATCGTCGTGGAGGCGCTGTGGCGGGTCACCACGTGGGGTGTGGGCGCGCGGGTGGACAAGGTCCTGGGGCGCAAGCACGGCGATCGCTGAGAGCGATCTTGATCCCCCGCTTACGCCAATCGCATCCGACCCCAGGCAAACTGGGGGCATGACCACTGGCACTCCGCCTCGTAATCCGTCCACCGGAGCCCGGCGCTCCCGGCTCCGCAGGTATCTGCCGCTCGCTGTCGCGGCCTGGATGGTCCTGGAGATCTGGCTGCTCACGGTGGTGGCGGGCGCGATCGGCGGCTTCACGCTCGGCATCCTGCTGGTGGCCGGCATCGTGTTCGGTTCCGTGGTGATGAAGTCCGCGGGGCGCCGCGCGTTCAAGAACCTCACCGAGACGCTGCAGCGCCAGCAGAGCGGCTCTCCCGAGGCCTCCAAGGCCCCTGAGCAGCGCTCGCAGGGCAATGGCCTGCTGATGCTCGCCGGGCTCCTCCTGATGATCCCTGGGCTGATCTCGGACGCTCTCGGCCTGCTGCTGCTCGTACCGCCGCTGCGCACGGCGCTGAGCCGGTACACCGAGCGCAAGGTCGAGCGCAGCATGGGCGCGACTGCGGGGCAGAGCCCGTTCGGTGACGCGTTCCAGCAGGCCCGCATGCGGCAGTCCGGCGGCACCGTGATCCAGGGCGAGGTCATCAGGGACGACGAGCGTCCGGGCCCGCGCGGGGACGACAACACGGACCCGCGGCCGCCGCTCACGCCCTGACGCGACGGGCCCACGACGAACGGCCGGGGCCGGACACACGGTGTGTGTCCGGCCCCGGCCGTTGTGCTGCGGTGTGCCTCTGGGATCAGGCGGACTTGCGGCCGCTGTTGTCCCGCGGGTGCACCGCGATGTTCATCGCGCCCGAACGCAGAACTGCCAGACGCTCCTCGAGGACCTCTTCGAGCTCCTCACGGGTGCGCCGCTCCATCAGCATGTCCCAATGCGTACGAGCCGGCTTGCCCTTCTTCTCCTCAGGGCCGTCACCGTCCACGAGAAGTGCCTGGGCCCCGCAGACCTTGCACTCCCACTCCGGCGGAATTTCGGCCTCCACCGAGAAGGGCATCTCAAAGCGATGTCCCTTCTCGCATGCGTACTCCACGGCCTGGCGCGGAGCCAGGTCGATGCCGCGGTCCGTCTCGTAGCTGGTCACTACGAGGCGTGTGCCGCGAAGAGCTCGCTCACTCATGAATCGTGCCTCCCGGGCTTGTCGCCCACAGGACAGGTGTCGCTGTCGTCGTCATCCGGTCAACGTCCGGTCGGCGGTAAAGATTCCCGGTTTCCGGGTCATGCGTCGCCGTCGTAGCCGCCCCTTGTTGTACCCACCGGTGACCGGTTTGTCACATCTCACGCAGGATGTCACCTGGCGTTTCGCGATCTAGACGTGCAGTAACGGTACGCCTGGCAGGCCAACCGCGTACACTACCGGGATTTGCCTTCAGGTGCTAAATCCGGGCCGGTACGGAATTGCCCGCGTCGCGCACCGCCCGATGAACCGGAACCCGCGCGAGCAGGACAAAACCGATCACGAAGAAGGCCACAAGGGACACGATCGCGTCGCGATAACTCCCGGTCAGCTGGTACGCGAGCCCGAACACCAGGGGCCCCACCCAGCTCATCCCGCGGTCGCTCATCTCGTACGCGGAGAAGTACTCGGCCTCCTTCCCGGCCGGCACGAGATGCGAGAACAGCGAGCGGGACAGCGCCTGGGTGCCGCCCAGGACGAGCCCGATTCCGGCGGCCAGCGCGAAGAACCACGCGGGCGCCCCGGCGGGCAGGAAGTAGCCGGCCCCGATCGTCACCGTCCACGCCACGAGGGAGCCGAGGATCGTGCGCTTGGCGCCGTACGCGCGCGCGAGGCGGCCCATCGCGAGCGCCCCGGCCACCGCCAGGAGCTGCACGAGGAGCACCGCCACGATCAGCGTCGACTGGCCGAGCCCCAGCTCCTCGGAGCCGTAGACGGAGGCCTGCGAGATCACCGTCTGCACGCCGTCGTTGTAGACCAGGTAGGCGAGGAGGAAGGAGAGCGTCAGCGGGTGGCGGCGCATGTCCTTCACCGTGGCCAGGAGCTGCCGCGGTCCTGAGGCCGTACCGCCGGGAGTGGGCTGCGTGCGCCGGTCGCGCAGGCGGCGTAGCGGCACCACGGTGAACGCGCCCCACCAGACGCCCGCCGACGCCAGGCAGATGCGCACCGCCGTCGACTCGGAGACACCGAAGGTGTCGTGGGCCGTGTACAGCACCAGGTTCGTCAGTAGAACCAGGGCGCCAGAGGCGTAGCCGAAGGCCCAGCCGCGCGAGGAGACCGCGTCGCGCTCCTCCGGAGGGGCGATCTGCGGCAGGTAGGAGTTGTAGAGCACCATCGAGACGGCGAGCGAGGAGTTCGCGACGACGAGGAGCAGGCCGCCCAGCAGATAGCGGTCGCCGTCCAGGAAGAACATCCCGGCCGTCGCCGCCGCGCCTATGTAGGCGCAGAGCGCGAGCAGCGGCTTCTTGCGGCCCGTACGGTCCGCCGCCGCGCCCGCGAGGGGCATCACGAAGATCGACAGGATCACCGAAAGGGAGACCGAGTACGCGAAGAAGGATCCCGCGCGGACCGGGATGCCCAGGGGGTGCACAAAGCCCTCAGGGTCGGCCGCGGCCTTCGCGACCGAGGTCAGGTACGGCCCGAGGAACACCGTCAGGACGCTGGTCGAATAGACCGAGCACGCCCAGTCGTAGAAGTACCAGCCGCGCTGCTCGCGTTTGCGCTCGGCGGGGGTCGAAGCCCCCGGCGGCGTCTCCCGCGCGATCTCGGTGCCCACCCGTGTCCCCTTGCCGTCCCCGCCCACGGCGCCGCGGGGTGGCGGTCAGACCCACGTCCCCCGGTCCTTGAGGACGTCCCGCAGCGTCTCGATGTGATCGGAAACTATGCCATCGACCCCGAGGTCGAGAAGTCGCCGCATCTCCTGCTCGTCGTTCACCGTCCACGCGTGGACCTGCAGCCCGCGCGCGTGGGCTGCCTGTACGAAGCGGTGGTCGATCACCCGGACCGGGCCGTGCGCCACCGGCACCTGGGCGCAGACCGCGGAGCGGCGCAGCGTGGTCGGAACCCCGTACGAGCGAAGGCGCAGGCCCAGTACGCCCCGGGTGCCGTACGACGTGGCGAGGCGGGGTCCCGCGACGGCCTGCGCGCGGGCGACGCGCGCCTCCGAGAAGGAGCCGACGCAGACGCGGTCCCACGCGCGCGTGCGGCGCAGCAGGTCGAGGAGCGGTACGAGCGCGGGCTCCGCCTTGACGTCCACGTTCCAGCGCACGTCCGGGAACGACTCCAGCAGCTCTTCGAAGAGCGGCACCGGTTCGGTGCCCGCCACGCGCGCGTGGCGCACCGTCGACCACGGCAGGTCGGCGATCCGGCCGGCGCCGTCGGTGACCCGGTCAAGGGTGGCGTCGTGGAAGGCGACGAGGCGCCCGTCGGACGTCGCGTGGACATCGGTCTCGATGTACCGGTAGCCGAGGTCGACCGCGCGGCGGAACGCGGCGACGGTGTTCTCCAGGCCGTCCGCCGCCCCGCCCCGGTGGGCGAGGGCGAGCGGCCCCGGATGGTCGAGGTAGGGATGGCGTACGCGCGAGGTCACCGTCGCAGTATGGCCCGCCGCCATGTGCCCACGGCGACCACCGTGGAACCGGCGGGCGACGCGGGGACGGCGAAGAAGCGCAGGAAGAACTGCGCCAGCGGGCCGATCGCCAGGGCGTACAGGACCGTGCCGACGCCGATCGTGCCGCCGAGCAGGAAGCCGCTCGCCACGACGGCGACCTCGATGACCGTGCGCATCAGGCGGATCGAGCGGCCGGTGCGCTGGTGGAGCCCCGTCATCAGGCCGTCGCGCGGCCCGGGGCCGAACTTCGCCGCGATGTAGAGGCCGGTCGCCGCGCCGTTGAGCACGATGCCCGCCAGCATCAACGGGATGCGCACTCCGTAGGAGTGCGCATCGGGGACGATCGCCAGGGTGCCGTCGATCGCGAGGCCCACCACGAAGACGTTCGAGACGGTGCCGAGGCCAGGCCGCTGCCGCAGCGGGATCCACAGGAGCAGCACGATCGCGCCCGCGATGATCGACACGACGCCGATGGAGATGCCCGTCAGCTCGGCGAGCCCCTGGTGCAGCACGCCCCAGGGCTCCAGGCCGAGCCCCGCCTCCACGAGGAGCGCCGAACTGGCGCCGTACAGCGCGAGACCTGCGTAGAGCTGCACGAGGCGGCGGACGAGCGGGCCGCCGGGCGACGGAGCGGACGGTGACGCGGACAAGGTGAGCCCCTCTGTGGTGGTAGTGGCCTGACGCATGACACTCTGTGGCGTGGAATCGGATGCCAACCATGGCCAATTCGAGGAAGGTGGACTGGCTCGCATGGCCCAGTGGACTTCGGCGATCGGCTCGACCCAGCTCGCCCGGCTGCTCACCTCGCAGCAGCCGCGCCCCGCGGGCACCCGCCGCCCGCCCGCCTACCGCGCCCTCGCCGACGGCATCCGCCTCCTCGTCCTGGAGGGCCGCGTCCCGGTGGCCACACGGCTGCCTGCCGAGCGCGAACTGGCCCAGGCACTCTCGGTGAGCCGCACCACGGTCGCGGCCGCCTACGAGGCGCTGCGCGGCGAAGGGTTCCTGGAGTCCCGCAGGGGAGCGGGCAGCTGGACCGCCGTGCCCGCCGGGAACCCGCTCCCCGCGCGCGGCCTGGAACCCCTGCCGCCCGAGGCCCTCGGCTCCATGATCGACCTCGGCACGGCGGCCTTGCCCGCCCCCGAGCCGTGGCTGACCCGCGCGGTCCAGGGCGCACTCGAAGAACTCCCGCCGTACGCCCACACCCACGGCGACTACCCGGCGGGGCTGCCCGCGCTGCGCACGATGATCGCCGAGCGGTACACCGCGCAGGGCATCCCGACCATGCCCGAACAGATCATGGTCACGACCGGCGCGATGGGCGCCATCGACGCGATCTGCCACCTCTTCGCGGGCCGCGGGGAGCGCGTGGCGGTGGAATCACCGTCGTACGCCAACATCCTTCAACTGATGCGCGAGGCGGGCCTCCGGCTCGTCCCTGTCGCCATGGCCGACGGGCTCCAGGGGTGGGACCTCGACCGCTGGCGGCAGGTGCTGCGCGAGGCGGCGCCGCGGCTCGCCTACGTAGTCGCCGATTTCCACAATCCGACGGGCGCGCTCGCCGACGAGGAGCAGCGCCGCTCGCTGGTGGACTCCGCGCGCGCGGCGGGCACGGTGCTCGTGGTCGACGAGACGATGACCGAGCTGCATCTCGATGCCGACCTCGACATGCCGCGCCGCGTCTGCGCGTTCGACCCCGCGGGCTCCACGGTGGTCACGGTCGGCTCGGCCAGCAAGGCGTTCTGGGCGGGCATGCGGATCGGCTGGGTGCGGGCCGCGCCCGACGTCATCCGCAGCCTGGTCGCCGCGCGCGCGTACGCGGACCTCGGCACCCCGGTCCTGGAGCAGCTGGCGGTGAACTGGCTGCTGAACACCGGGGGCTGGGAGGAGGCCGTCGCGCTGCGGCGCGGGCAGGCGCGCGAGAACCGGGACGCGCTCGTGACCGCTCTGCGGCGGGAGCTGGCCGACTGGGAGTTCGACGTGCCGAGCGGGGGCCTCACCCTGTGGGTGAAGGCCGGCGGCCTGTCGGGATCGCGCCTCGCCGAGCTGGGCGAGCGGGTCGGGGTGCGCGTCCCCTCCGGTCCTCGCTTCGGCGTCGACGGGGCCTTCGAGGGGTACGTGCGGCTGCCGTTCACCGTGGGCGGCGCCGTGGCCGACGAGGCGGCGGCGCGGCTCGCGGCGGCGGCGCAGCTGGTGAGGGACGGTCAGGGTGCGGGCGGGGACGTGCCGCGCACCCTGATCGCGTAAGGCCCGAGAGACAAGCGCGAGGTCAGCGCTGGGAGAGGGCCTCGGCCTCGTCGGGGACCGCCTCGACCGGCGTCTCGACGGTCGCGTCCGCCGGCGTGCTGCGCTCGGGCAGGAGCGCCGTGACCGCCTGCCGGTGCGCCTCGCTCGTCGCGTCGTCGTACGGGTCCGGGGTGGCGGGGACCTGGAGGCGGTGCACCGGGCCGTTGCCCAGGCGGGCGTAGCCGCGGCCCGCCGGGATGTCGGCGGTCGGCGTCGTCTGCGGCACGGTGCCGAGCACGTCCCGCAGCTCCTCCGGGGCGGCGGGACCGAGCACCACACGCGCGCGGGTGTGCTGGCGGACCGGGTCGATCAGGGCGTCGAGGCTGTCGAACTGCTCGGCCACGACGACCGTCACGCCGGCCGCGCGACCGTGCCGCAGTGGCACCTGGAGCAGCGTCTGCGGGTCCTTGCGGCCGTCCGCCGCGGCGAGGTGGCCCAGCGCGCTGGGCCGGTCGAGGAGGATCCACAGCGGGCGCTTGATGTCGTCCGGGGTGGGATGCCCGGCCTGGCGCGCCCGGTTCGCGGCGATCAGCCGGCGCTCCGTCTCGTGCGCCGCCCATTCGAGGCTGGTCAGCGCGCCGGCGAGCCCGCACTCCACGGCGAGCACACCGGAGCGGCCGACCAGGCACGCGTAGTCGCCCGTCCCGCTGCCCTCGACGATCAGTACGTCGCCGTGCCGCAGGGCCTGCAGCGCGACGGAGCGCAGGAAGGACGTCGTGCCGCTGCCCGGCTGCCCCGCGACCAGCAGGTGCGGCTCGGTGGAGCGGACGCCGGTGCGCCACACGACGGGCGGCACGTCCCGCTCCTCCTCGCCCGCCATGACCGGCAGGGTGCGCTGGACGCCCGTCCCGTCGGTGAAGCCGAGCACGGTCTCACCGGGTGAGGTGACGAAGGGCTGGGCCGCGATGTCCGTGGGCAGCGGGTCGAGCACGGTCACCGACAGGTGGTTGCCCTCCTCGTCCCACGCGAAGTGGTACTCGCGGTCCCGGCCGAGCTTGGCGTGCAGCAGCTGCTCGATCCGGGCCCGCGAGGCCGCTTCCCCGTCCGTGAAGTAGGCGGGGTAGCGGATGTCGATCCGGTCGACCCGGCCGTCGCCGTCGAAGTCGAACGTCTCGAAGGCCTTCTCCCAGTCGCCCCCGTGCGCGTACAGCGGGCTCGGGTCGTCGGCGACGGAGAAGTACGGCACGAGCGCCTCGTAGAGGGACGAGAGGCGCTGTACCTGCGAATCGTCGGGGCCGGTCTGCTCCGGCGGCTTCGGATCGCGCCCCTTCCATGCGGCCGCCGCCATCAGGGTGATGAGCGCCAGCAGCGGACCGTACGGAATGAACACCACGACCAGGACGACGGCGGCCACCAGGAAGAGCAGCGGTCCGCGCCGCTCCTTGGGGGTGTCCGCCCACTTGTGCCGCCCGGCAGCGGCCAGGCGGCGCAGTCCACGGCTGACCGTGATGAGGGGGTGGAGTACGTCGGTGGCACCGTCGGCGGCCGTCCGAGCCATGTCCCGGCTCCGGGCGATCGTGGCGCTGCCGTTGCTCAGAATGCGGGGGAGTGGGCGCCTGGCCACGTCGTTCTCCTGGTGGTGTGTGCGGGTGAGTGGTCCGTCAGAACTTGATCCCGCCGAGCAGGCTGGCGAGGCTCTGGCCGCCCGCCTTGATGCTCGGGGCGATGGCCGTGCCCGCCAAGTAGAAGCCGAAGAGGGCGCAGACCAGTGCGTGCGATGCCTTCAGGCCGTCCTTGCGGAAGAACAAGAAGACGATGATGCCGAGCAGCACGACGCCCGAGATGGACAGGATCATGAGGGTTCTCCTGGTTGATGGGGACAGTCACCATGAGTTCTTCCAGGCTCACAGCATGTATCTATACGACAAAAGGTGCAAATGGGTGGAAATTTGTTGTTTTCACCCGTTCGCGAGTCGCTGCTGATCCGCTCGAGCGTGCTGCCGGACGGTCGTCCGCACTCTCCGTGATCTTTGCCTCGGTGGGGTCGGGCCATGTGCCCGACCGGGCAGTACCCTGTCGATTCACTCGTACGGCTGCACAGCCGTACCGGCACGTATGAGAAAGGCGGTCCGCCCGATGAGCGAAGCCCCCGACCCGGAGGTCGTGGAGCTGGCCACCAAGATCTTCGACCTCGCGCGACGCGGCGAGACGGAGGCTCTGGTGGGCTATGTAGACGCGGGGGTTCCGGCGAACCTCACGAACGACCGGGGCGACACGCTCGTCATGCTCGCCGCCTACCACGGGCACACCGAGGCGGTACGCGCCCTCCTGGAGCGCGGCGCCGACGCCAACCTCGCCAACGACAAGGGCCAGACCCCGCTCGCGGGCGCCGTCTTCAAGGGCGCCGACGGCGTGATCGGCGCGCTCCTCGACGGGGGCGCCGACCCGACCGCGGGGACCCCTTCGGCGGTCGACACGGCTCGGATGTTCGGCAAGACGGAGCTCGTCGACCTCTTCGGTGCCTCCTGACACACTGGCTCTGACCAGGCAAAACGGGGGTACGGGAAATGTGGTCGCGGTGTGCTCCGCCGCTGGGTCATGATGACGGCGTGATTTACGGACGCGAGGCCGGGGCAGGTGGTGCCCACGTGCAGAGCGGGCCGTGAACGGCCCGGTTCCGGGCCTTGGACGAGAGGCAGAGAAATGGGTAGCAGCAAGCAAGAGACGGCGGGCGCTCCGACGTGTTGTCGCGTGGCCAGGTAGGTGAGCATCCCGGTTGCGTCGACGCTTGATGTGAGGCTGTTTCCCATGTTCGAACCGGTCATAGCGCCCAGCGGTACGCTGCTCGGCCTGCTGCAGCGGGGCCGCGGCGACGGCACGCTGCACGCGCTGACGGCGCCGCGTGCCGAGGCGCTCGCGGCCATCAATCACTGTGTGCTGAGCGACCCCCGCCACGACTGGCAGGTGGAGAACCGCTCGCTCTACTACGCCCGGCTCTACGTCGACCTCCACGGCGAGCTCGACGAGATCGAGCGGCACCTCTTCGACCCGGAGGACCTCCTCGACCCCGAGGAGTCGCGCACGGGCCTGGCGCTCGCCGTCCTCGGCCACCTCGCCTCCTACGACAGGCAGGACGCCCTGGAGCTGCTGCGCAGGTACGCCGCCGTGGGCGGCAACTGGGCCTGGGCGCTCGACGAGCTGGCCCTGCGCGACGACGACGCGGGCCTGCGCGCGCTCGCCGAGCCGGTCCTCGCCCGCTTCCCCGCGGACGCCGAGGCCGAGCTCGCCGCCGTCGTGCGCGACGCCTTCGAGCCGCGACCCTGGCGCCTGTGGGCCGAGGACCCGCGCCCACATGTGGGGGCACGCGTGCGTGCCGCGCAGGAAGTCGGCTCCTTCGACCGCTGGCAGCGCCAGATGCGGCCGGCCGGCCCGCGCCCCGAGTGGAGCGTGCAGGCCGTCTTCGACTGGGCGCAGGAGGGCTTCGAGCGGGGCGCCGTCCTGTACGTGCCCGCCGCCCGCTGCCTGACCGCCGTGGCGGGTCCCGAGGACCACGCCCTGATCGTGCGGGCCGCGCAGGACGGGACCGACGGGGCCCGCTGCACCGCCCTTCGCTACCTCGCCGACATGCACGACCCGGCCGTGCTCGATCTCATCGAGGCGGCCGTGGAGGCGCCCTCCCGCGCCGTCGTGGACGCCGCCCTCGACGCCTTCGAGCGGATGAGCGGCGTCACCGTCGTGCAGCGGGCCCGGCAGTGGGCCCCCCGGCCCGACGCGCTCGGCGCCGCCGCCGGACGCATCCTCGCCTGCAGAGGCGGCGCCCAGGACGGCGAACTCGTCCTCGCCTCCCTACGGGAGGCAGTACGCGGCGACGGCCCCGACGACCCCACCCTCTGGCCGCTCGTCGACGGCGCGGGACGCCTCGGCATCGGCTGCGCCGCCCCCGTGCTGCGGCACATCTACCGCGAGACGGCCTCCTCCCACCTGCGCGGCCGCGCCGCCCGCGCGCTCGCCGTCACCGATCCCTCCTTCGCCGCCGGGTTCGCCGTCGAGTGCCTGTGGGACTGCGAGGAGAGCACCCGCGAGGTCGCCGCGCGGCATGCCGAGACGGGCGACGCCCGCGTCGTCGACCAGCTGCGTCGCCTCGCCGCCGACCCGGCCGAGGAGGACGAGGTGCAGACCGCGGTCCGCAGTCGCATCGGCCCGGACGCGACGGCCCTGTGACGCGCTGACGTACAGGAGGCGGCCCCGTGGGACGGGGCCGCCTCCTGCTGTTTCCCCGGACGTCGAGGGGCGGCTGAAGCTCACGGACCGTTCCTCGCCAGGAAAGATCCACTTTGACGTGAGCACGTCCGGCGGGGCGACAAAGCCCGTATGCGTGTCGTCATCGTGACCGAGTCCTTCCCTCCCGACATCAACGGTGTGGCGCACTGCGCCCTGCAGACCGCGCGGCACCTCGCCGCCCGCGGCCACGACCCCCTCGTCGTCGCCCCCGCCACCCCCGACGGTCCCGAGGCGGACGCGGCGGCGCCCTGCCCCGTCGTCCGGGTGCCGTCCCTCCCGCTGCCCGGCTACCCGCAGGTCCGGGTAGCGCTGCCGGGGCGCCGCCTCGCCCAGACCGTGGCCGCGCACCGGGCCGAACTCGTCCACCTGGCCAGCCCGTTCGTCCTCGGCATGCGCGGCATGGCGGCCGCGACCCGGCAGCACGTGCCCGCCGTGGCCGTCTACCAGACCGACCTGGCGGGCTACGCGCGCACCTACGTAGGGGCGGGGGAGGGCGCGGCCTGGCGGCGGATCCGCTCCGTGCACGCCGCCGCCGACCGGACGCTGGCGCCCTCCACCGCCGCACGGCGCGACCTGGAGGCGCACGGGGTGCCGCGGGTGCGGCTGTGGCCGCGCGGGGTCGACGCCGTGCGGTTCCGGCCGGAGCGGCGCTGCGAGCTGCTCCGCGCCGACCTGGCGCCGCGCGGGGAGCTCCTCGTCGGATACGTGGGGCGGCTCGCCCCGGAGAAGCACGTCGAGCTGCTCGCGCGGGTGACGGGCCTGGAAGGGGTGCGGGTCGTCGTGGTGGGCGACGGGCCGAGCGAGGCCTCCCTGCGCGGCGCACTGCCCGGCGCGGTCTTCCTGGGGCGTCGCACCGGGGACGAACTCGCCCGGGTCTTCGCCTCGTTGGACGTGTTCGTGCACACCGGTCCCTACGAAACGTTCTGCCAGACCGTGCAGGAGGCCATGGCGAGCGCTGTACCGGTGATCGCCCCGGCGGCCGGCGGGCCGCTCGACCTCGTCGCGCACGGCAGGACCGGGCTGCTCGTGCCGCCGGGCGACGCGGAGGCGCTGCGCGACGCCGTGTGGGCGCTCGCCGGTGACCCCGCGCTGCGCGCCGCGTACGGGAGCGCAGGGCGCGCGGCGGTGGCCGGGCGCAGCTGGGAGGCCGTGGGCGACCTGCTGGTCGAGCACTACGCGGAAGTCCTGCACGCGCGGTCGGCCGGGGCAGGGGCGGTGGCGGCATGAGCGGGCGACTGCGGATCGTACGGATCGCGAACTTCGTCGCACCCGCATCCGGCGGCCTGCGGACCGCGCTGCGCGAGCTGGGCGCGGGCTATCTGGCGGCAGGGCACGAGCCGGTGCTGATCGTGCCGGGGGAGCGCCCGTCGGACATGGAGACGCCTCAAGGGCGGGTCATTACGTTGCCGGGGGCGCCGCTGCCCGCGAGCGGCGGCTACCGCGTCCTGACCGACCGGCAGCGCGTGGCACGGACGTTGGAACGGCTGGGCCCCGACCGGCTGGAGGTGTCGGACCGGACGACCCTGCGCTGGACCGGCGAGTGGGCACGCCGCGCGCGGGTGCCCGCCGTGATGGTGTCCCACGAGACCGCCCACGGAGTGCTGCGCACGTGGGGCCTGCCCGAGCGCGCCGCGCGGTGGGCCGCCGACGTGCTCAACGTCCGTACGGCGCACGCCTACACGCGCGTGGTGTGCACCACGGAGTGGGCCGAGCGGGAGTTCGTGCGGATCGGTGCGCGCAACGTGGTACGGGCCCCGCTCGGCGTCGATCTCGTGCGGTGCCGACCGGGGGAGCGGGACGCGGAGGTACGCGCGCGGCACGCGCGCGTGGACGAGGTGCTGCTCTTCATGTGCACTCGGCTCTCCGTGGAGAAGCGGCCGGGCATCGGCCTCGACACGGTGGAGCGGCTGCACCGGTCCGGCGTGCCCGTCCGGCTTGTCGTGGCGGGGGACGGGCCGCTGCGGTCGCGGCTCGAACAACGCGCGCGGGTGCGGCGGTTGCGGGTCGAGTTCCTCGGGCACGTCGCCGACCCGGCCGCGCTGGCCGCCCTGCAGGCCACGGCCGACGTGTGCCTGGCGCCGGGGCCCGCCGAGACCTTCGGGCTCGCCGCCCTCGAGGCGCTGGCCTGCGGGACACCGGTCGTCGTCAGCGCTTCCTCGGCGCTGCCCGAAGTGGTCGGCGCGGCCGGAGCGGTGGCGGAGGACAGCGGCGCGGCGTTCGCGGCCGCCGTCCGGGACGTGCTCGGGCGGCCCCTGTGGCAGCGCAGGGCGCGGGCACGCGCGCGTGCCGAGTGCTTCGGATGGGACGCCGCCGTGGCCGCCTTCCTGGCAGCGCACGACGCCCCCGCCCGGGTGCCGCTCCGGGGCGCGGCATGAAGGCGCTCAGGTTCGCCGCGCTCGGCGACTCGCTCACCGAAGGCGTCGGCGATCCCGTCGGCGACGGCTGGCGGGGCTGGGCCGCGCTGCTCTCCGACGGACTGCCGCCAGCCGAAGTGCCCGTGGAGTTCCGCAACTTCGCGACCAGCGGGGCGCAGACCTCCGACGTGCTCGTGCGGCAGCTGCCGCGTGCGCTGGAGTTCGCGCCCGATGTCGCGTCCGTCGTGGTCGGCGTCAACGACACCCTGCGGGCCGCCTTCGACGTCCAGGCCGTCGCCGCCCGCCTCGACACCGTGTACGGGGCACTCACCCGGCGGGGCGCCCTCCTGCTCACGGCCTGCCTGCCGGACCCCGGAAGCCTGTTGGGCCTGCCGGGCGCCCTGGCGCGTCCCCTCGCGCGCCGCCAGGGCGCGGTCAACTCCGTGGTCCACGCCCTGTCCGAACGCCACGGAGCCGTCCATCTGCACGCCGCCGACGCCCACTGGGCGGCCGACCGCACCCTGTGGAGCGCGGACCGGCTGCACCCCGGTGAGCGGGGGCACCGCCAGTTCGCGGCCCGCTTCCACGCCGCGCTCGCCGCCGCGGGGGAGGCGCTCGGCCCGGCGCCCGACGTCGAGCCGGAGCGGCCGGGGTCGACCCGTGCCGCGGGCCTGTGGTGGCTCGCCACTGCGGGCACCGGCTGGGTCGCGCGGCGCTGCGCCGATCTGCTGCCCGGACTCCTCGTGCTCGCCGCGGAGGAGGTGCGGCACGGCATGCGGGGCACCGGCGCCCGGCTCGACCTGCGGGCCTCGGCCGGTGTCGCGGCGGCACTCGCCTCGGTCTCCGGTCTGGAGGTGCCGCTCGGGGCTTGCGATCATGTGGCTGGAGTCGCGGGAGCGGCCCCGGACACGAGCCGGCCGTGCGAGGTCTGCGCCTGACCGGGAAGGTCCCGCACCGCCTACGCACCATAGGAGTTGAGACATGGCCCTCGACATCGCCGCCGTCCGCGCACAGATCCCCGCCCTGAAGTCGGGCACGGCCCGGTTCGACGCTCCGGGCGGCACCCAGGCCCCCGGCCCGGTCATCGACGCCATGGCCGCCGCGCTCAGCAGCCCGCTGGCGAACCGAGGGCAGACCACCGAGGGTGAGCGCAACGCGGACGGCATCGTCGTCGAGGCCCGCGCGGCGCTGGCCGACCTGCTCGGCACCACGCCCGGGACGATCGTGTTCGGGCGCAGCGCCACACAGCTCGTCTACGACCTGTCCCGGATGCTCGCCAAGACCTGGCGCCCCGGCGACGAGGTGGTCGTGACCCGGCTCGACCACGACTCCAACATCCGCCCGTGGATCCAGGCGGCCGAGGCGGTGGGCGCCACCGTACGGTGGGCCGACTTCGACCCGGAGACGGGGGAGCTGCGGCCCGAGCACCTGGAAGCGGTGCTCTCGGAACGTACCCGCCTGGTGGCCGTGACCGCCGCCTCCAACCTGATAGGCACGCGCCCCGACCTGCCGGCCCTGGCCGCCCTCACCCACGAGGCGGGCGGGCTGTTCCACGTGGACGCGGTGCACTACGCCTCGCATGCCGCGGTCGACCTGGCGGCGCTCAGCGCGGACACGCTGGTCTGCTCGCCGTACAAGTTCCTCGGCCCGCACCTGGGCGTCCTCACCGGCCGCGCCGAACTGCTGGACTCCTTGCGCCCTGACAAGCTGCTGCCGTCCAGCGATGCCGTCCCGGAGCGCTTCGAACTCGGCACGCTTCCGTACGAGTTGCTGGCCGGCGCGCGGGCCGCCGTGGACTTCCTCGCGGACCTCGGCGCGGGGTCGGACGGCAGTCGCAGGGAACGCCTCGTCGCCTCCTTCGCGGCACTGGAGGAGCACGAGGACGCGTTGCGGCAGCGCATGGAGCAAGGCCTCGCGGACCTCGGTGGAATCACCCGGTACTCGCGCGCGGAGCGGCGCACCCCGACCCTCCTGTTCACCGTGGAGGGCCACAGCCCGGCCGAGATCTCCCGGCGGCTCGCCGACCACGGCATCGACGCCCCCGCCGGTTCCTTCTACGCGCTGGAGGCTTCGCGGCGGCTCGGCCTCGGGGACGCGGGCGGGATCCGGGTGGGCCTCGCCCCCTACAGCAGCGCGGAGGACGTGGACCGGCTGCTCACGGCGCTGGAGGCGGTCGTGTCCTGAGGCGCCGCGGCCCTTCGCGGCTCTCGTTGAACGATCCGGCGATACCGACGTTGTCTCGTTCCCGGAACTGCGCTTGAATTCGGCCGTGGCCATGGACGAACTCAACGCTCTCGCGGACGACCGCGCGCTGCTGGGGCGCACCAGCACCGCGGAGCGCGTCGCGGACATCCTGCGGAACCGGATCGCGGAGGGCTACTTCCCACCCGGGACGCGGCTGTCGGAGGACAGCATCGGAGGCGCCCTCGGGGTGTCGCGCAACACGCTCCGTGAGTCGTTCCGGCTGCTCACGCACGAGCGGCTGCTCGAACACCGGCTGAACCGCGGGGTCTTCGTGCGCGTCCTGAGCGTCGACGACGTCGAGGACATCTACCGGACCCGGCACATGGTCGAGTGCGCCGTCGTGCGGTCCCTGGGAGACCCGCCGTACGCGCTCGACCGCGTCGCGGAGGCCGTCGCGGACGGGCATCGGGCGGCCGAGCGGCGCGAGTGGAAGGGCGTCTCGACCGCCAACATCCACTTCCACCGCGAACTCGTCGCCCTGGCGCGCAGCGAGCGCACCGACGAACTGATGCGCAGCGTCCTGGCCGAGCTCCGGCTGGCCTTCCACGTCGTGGACGACCCGCGGCGCCTCCACGAGCCGTACCTGGCGCGCAACCTGGAACTCGTGGAGATGCTGCGCGAGGGGCGCAGGGACACGGCCGAGACACTGCTCGGCGCCTACCTCGACGACTCCCGCGAGGGGCTCGTCGAGGCCTACCGCCAGCGGATGCCGCAGGACGGATAGCGGCCCGTCGGGGCCCGTGACGGGCGGGCCCGAAAGCCGTCGCATCTGCGCCGTTTCGACCGTTGTCAGACCCAGCGCATACCCTGTGCTCCGTGACTTCGCCTGCCAGCACGGAATCCGTTCCGCCCCAGCTCAGCGCGGGGCCGCGCCCCGCACCGGGCCCGGCCGCCGACGAGGGGCTCGCGCGGCGGCTCCGCGCGCTCGCGTGCACCGCGCCGCTGCACGACCTGGACGTGCGCAAGGCCAACCTCGCGGGCGAGTACTCGACGTACGGGATGGCGGAGGTGGCGCTGTCCGCCATCGACCTCGTCACCCTGAACATGGACTTCGACACGGGCGCCGACCACGAGCAGATAGTGGCCAGGCTCGTCCCCCGCATCGCCGCCCAGGCCCCGCAGCGGCCCACCGCCGAGCACGAGCGGGTGGCCCGCTGGGTCCTGGAGAACCTGATCAACGTCGGCAGCGTCGACCGCGGCTTCCGCGCCGTGTACGGCACGTTCGCGCCCGACGGCTCCTATGTACGGCGTGACTACGACTTCAAGCTGATCGAGGAAGTCCCCGGCTACGGCGGCAGCGTCTATCTCCGCACGACGGACGAGGCGGTGAACGTGCTGGTGGGTGCCCTCGACACCGACGTCACCAGCGCGCAGATCGCCGCCGAGGTCAAGCTGGAGGTGCTCATCAGCCGCGGCCGGCTCGCGGACGCGCAGCTCGCCGCCGAGCAGGCCAGGTACCGGACCGTGCAGTACTCGGAGACGCTCCGCAAGGCGCTGGATGCGACGCGGCGCAATGTGCGCGCCGTCGACTGGCTGAAGGCCGTGCCCGACATGATCGCCGAGGCGCTCGACCACGTGGCGGACCGCTACCGGCACGAGAACGCGATCCTGACCAACATCCGCAAGGCGCGGGACGAGTCGGAGGACCAGGAGCACAAGCGCCGCGCCGCCGAGCTCGTCGACATCGTCAAGGACTGCATCCGCCGGCACACGCTGCTGCAGTCGCGCCTGCTGGAGGCCGGTCCGCTGTTCCGCGCCGAGCAGGACCGGCAGGCCTTCACGACGCCCTCCGCGCGCGTGGGGCTCGACCTGTACGGGCAGCTGCTCGCGCCGCTGCTGCCGCTCCCGGTGGAGAGCGCGAGCAGGGTGACGGACGCGTTCTTCGCGCGCGGCACCGGGCTGCGTACGCCCGTGTCCGTCCGCGTCGGCGACCTGGTCGACATACTGCTCACGCCGCCGCAGGAGCGCGAGCACCTCGGCGCGGAGATGCCCGAGCCGGACCTCATCGCCACGCCGGACGACAGCCGGTTCAGCGAGGAGCAGCTCGCCGGCGCCATGGAGCTGCTCGACCTGCCGTCGGACGCGCCGCGCCGGCTGTCGGGGCTGCTCGCGGACGCCCGTGAGCGCGATGCCGAACTGCCGTACCTGGTGGCCCTGTTGGCGGTGCACGCCGCGAGCCCGCCGGTCGGCACCGCCTACCGCCAGGGCGAGGAGAAGCTGCTGTTCGCCGTGGACGACGGCACCGAGCTGGACGACCCGGAGTTCGGCGGCGCCGACCTCATCGTCGGCACGGCGCTGCTCGACGCGGTCGGGATGGCCGCGGGCCGGACGGAGGCCGCGTGATGCCGACCCACGCCCCCACAGAAGACGTAGAACACGCAGGACATGCAAATCACGCAGGACATGCAGGACACGCAGAACCCCTGAAGGAGCACCACCCGTGACCGAGTACGCCGAAGAGCACGCCGAATGGGGCGAGCCCGACGCTTCGGGCTCGGCCAGGGCCCAGGCGCCCGTCACCCCGGCCGACGCCGCGGACGCGGCCCGGCTCGTCTCCTTCGGCCTCCAGCCGAAGCTGCAGCCCTCCCGTGACCAGGAGTACGGCGAACTGCTGCGTCGCTACCGCGAGGACCCGCCCTTCGCGCGGCTCGCCGACGCGGTCGCCACCGGGCTCGGACTCGTCGTCCTGGAGGTGTCCCCGCGCGCGGGGATGGCCGTCACCGCCGCCGAGGACTCCGTGTTCGCGGTCCGTATGGGCGACTACGCGCGCAAGGCCGCCGCCGACTCCACCGACCGCTTCCTGCACGGCCTCGCCCATCTCGCGGTCGCCGCGCTCGCCTTCCCGCGCCCCGAGGACCTCGCCGACGACGGCTACATCGGCCGCGTGAGTGTCAACGGCGTGGATGCGTTCGTCCGGCAGGCCTGCCGCAAGCTGGAGGAGCGGGCCGAGGAGACCGGCGAGAACACCGACCCGGCCACGGAGGCCCCCGGACTCGAGGCCGCCTGGCGGATCTGGGCGCGGCGCAGCTCCACGGGCGCCACCAAGGACACGCGCCGGCTCGCCAGTTCGACGACCGGCATCGTCGGCAAGGCCGTCGCGTTCCTCACCGACTCCGGCTTCCTGCAGAGAACCGGGGACGACTCGGGCGGCACGTACCGCACCACCGCCCGCTACCAGCTCCAGGTCCGCGACATGGCCGGCACGGCCGCGATGGCGGAACTCCTCGAGCTGGGCGTCGTTCCCGTCACGGACGGGTCCGCGAGCCTGGTGCCGCCGATGGACGAGGACGCGACCGAGCTCGCCGCCGACGCGGGCCTGCCGTTCCACTCCTGACCTTCTTGAACTTCCGTACCTACCACGAGAGTCCGCCATGTACGAGCTGTCCCGGGTTCGCCTCTACTCCATCGGGCCCGCCGGTGCACGCTACGCCGACACCGTGCTTGACCTGCGCGGAGTCGGCGAACCCGTGCCCGACCCCGCGCCCACCCAGGCGGAGTTCTTCGAGGACGAGCCTGTCGGCCCGCCGCGCCGCCCCGCGCCGGCCGGTGTGCTCTTCCTGGAGAACGGCGGCGGCAAGTCGGTCCTGCTCAAGCTGATCTTCTCGGTCATGCTGCCCGGCCACCGGAACACGCTGGGCGGCGCCAGCTCCGGCGTGCTGCGCAAGTTCCTCCTCGCCGACGACTGCGGACACGTCGCCCTGGAGTGGCAGCACACGCTCACCGGCGAGTGCATCGTCGTCGGCAAGGTGAGCGAGTGGCGGGGGCGGCAGGTCTCGAACGACCCGCGGAAGTTCGCCGAGGCCTGGTACTCGTTCCGGCCCGGACCCGGACTGAGCCTCGACTCGCTGCCGGTCGCCGAGTCCAGCGCCGTACGTCCCGTCGCCGAGGGCGCCTCGGGCGCGCAGGGGCGGCGCCGCACCATGAAGGGCTTCCGCGACGCGCTGACGGAGGCGGTCAAGGTCTACCCGCACCTCGAGGTGCACTGGGAGGAGATCCACGACCGGTGGAACGAGCACCTCGGTGACCTCGGCCTCGACCCCGAACTCTTCCGCTACCAGCGGGAGATGAACGCGGACGAGGGCGAGGCCGCGGGCCTGTTCGCCGTCAAGAAGGACTCCGACTTCACGGACCTGCTGCTGCGCGCCGTGACCGACACGCGGGACACGGACGGGCTCGCCGACCTGGTGAGCGGTTTCGGGAACAAGCTGGGACGGCGCGCCGAGCTGATCGCCGAGCGCGACTTCACCGCGGGCTCCGTCGACCTGCTCACCCGCATCGTGGAGGCCGCCGACACGCGTTCACGCGCGCGGGACATCCACACCACAGCCGAGCGCCGCACGCGCACGCTCGCGCGCCGGCTGTCCGCCCGCGCCGCCGTCGAGCGTGGCCGCGCCGGGGAGCTGGCCCAGCAGGTCACCGCCGCCGCGCACACCGTCACCGAAGCGGAGTCGGCGCGCGAGCGCAGCTCCCTGATCGCCGCCGAACTGGCCTACCGGCACGCCTCCTTGGCGCTCGCCGGTGCCGAGAAGTCCGCCGCCGCGCAGAAGCGCGAGCTGGCCGACGCGCGCAACCTCTACTCCGCCTGGCAGGCCGCCGAGGCCGTTCTGCGTCACCGCGCCGCCGCGGACCGCTCCGCGCGCGTGGCCGTGGCCATCCGGGAGGCCGAGCGGGACGCCGCGCCCGCGCTCGCGGCCCGCGCCAAGGCCGCGTCCGAACTCGTGCGGGCGCTGCACGGCGCCGCCGAGCAGGCCGAGGCCCACGCCAACGAGGGGGAGGAGCGCTCCGCCGTCCTCCAGGAGGCGGGCGAGAAGGCGCACCACGACGCGACCGTCGCCGCCACCGAGGCGCAGCGCGCCCGCAGCGAACTCGGTCACCTGCGCCAGCGGTCGACCGAGGTCGAGCAGGAGACCGCCGAGGCCGTGCGCGCCGGGTGGATCGACGACAGTGCACCCGACGCGGATCCGGCCCGTGCCGCGCTCGCCGCGGCGGACGCCGAGAAGACCACCGTCGCCGCGTGGGACACCGCGCGCGAGGCCGCTCGCCGGGCCTCCGAGCACGCGCGCGAGGCAGGCGCCGTCGAGTCGCGCGCCGAGCTGACGGCGGCCCGCGCCGCCGACGCCGCGAGCGCCGCGGAGCAGGCCCATCAGGCGGAGGAGCGGGCGGCGGCCTCCCTCGCGGGGGAGGAGCGGCTCGCCGAACTGCTCGGTGTGGGCGGGAAGTCCGCCGCCTCCGAGGCGGGGGAGCCCGACGGGGACGCGTGGGACGCCTCCGAGGGCTCGCTCACCGCCGAGGACCTCGACCGCGCCGCAGACGACCTGAAGACGCTGCTCGACGACACCGTGACGTCCGCCGAGCGGCAGCTGTTCGAGCTCCGCACGGCCGCGGCCGACGACTCCCGGATCCTGGGCGCCCTCGGTGACGGCGGCCTGCTCCCGCCGGGGCCCGACGTGCTGGCCACCGTCGAGTTCCTCGGCGAGCACGGCATCCCGGCGCTGCCCGGCTGGCGCTACCTCGCCCAGTCCGTCGATCCGGCCGACCACGCGCGCGTGCTCGCCGCCCGGCCCGAGCTGGTCGACGGCGTCGTGATCACCGACTCCGCGGCCCACGAGCGGGCCCGGGAGGCGCTCGCCGGGGCGGCCCTGCTGCCGCGCTCCGCCGTCGCCGTCGGCACCGCCGCCGCGCTGCTCGCCCCGACCCCGGCCGAGAACGCGTCGGACGAGAACGTCTTCCTCGTACCGCCGAACCCGGCCATGCACGACGAGCACGCCGCCGACGAGGAGCGGCAGGCGCTGCGCGAGCGCGCGGCCCGGCGCGACGAGGAGATCCGGGCGCTCGCCGGACGCCTCGCCAAGGACCGCGAACTGGCGGCGCGCCTCAACTCCTGGCGCACCGGCTGCCCCACGGGCCGCCTCGCCGAACTCGCCGCCGCCGCCCACGAGGCCCGTACGTTCGCCGAGGAGTCCGAGGCCGAACTCGCCGAGGCCCGCACCGTGCGCGCCGAGGCCGACGAGGCCGCCGCGGAGGCGACCCGCGTGCGCGACGAGCGGCAGGAGGCGGCGCAGAAGGCCCGCCGCGCCGCCGACGCGCTGGCCGGGCTCGCGTTCCGCCTGCGCGAGCGCGCCGGCTGGCAGGCCAAGGTCCGCGAACTCGCCGACGAGGCCGTCGAGTCGGAGGCCCGGGCCCAGTCCTGTCTGGAGCACGCGCGTTCGGCCGATGAGGACCGCCGCGCCGCCCAGCGCTCCGCCGACGACGCCCGACGCACCGCCCGCACCCTGCGCGCCGAGCGCGCCGAGATCGCCGGCGCCCCGGACGAGGTGCCGGAGGGCGAGCCGCCTCAGGCCTCACTGCCCGCGCTGCGGGAGGCCTACCGCGCCGCCTCCCAGGTCTACGAGAAGGTGGGCGTCGGCGCCGACCTGCGCGCCGAGCAGGCCCGCGCCGAGTCCGACGAGTCCGCGGCGCTCGCGGAGCTGGACCGGCTCAGCAACAAGGTGCGCACCCGCGCCGCCGCCCTCCTGGAGACCTCCGAAGGCGCCGACGGGCCGTCCAGGCAGGCCGCCGCCGCCCGCGCCGAGGAACTCGTCCAGCTCCTGGAGACGCGTGCCTCCACCGCCAGCGAGCAGCTCGGCCGGCTGCGCGGCGAGGCCGAGCGGCACGCGCCCGAGGACGGCGAAGCGCACACGGAGCTGCCCGAGGACCTCGTCCCGTCCGACACCGAGCACGCGCAGACCTTGCTGCGCACGGCCACCACCGAACTCGCCACCCGCACCGACGCGTTGAGCACCGCCCGCGCGGCCCACGCCGAACTCCTCGACGCGCACCGCGCCGCCGAGGACGGGGCCGGCGGCTTCGACGAGACGGCCGCGCTCCTGCGCGACCTGCTGCGCGATCACGCCGACCCGGCCGAGGACCAGGAGGAGCAGGAGCCCTACCCCGGCACCCTGGAGGAGGCCCGCCAGACGGCGGCCGAGACCCGCCGCTCGCTGCGCGGCTGCGCCGCCGACCTGTCCGCCGCCGAGGCCGCCGTCCGCGAGGCCAGCGACATCCTCGTACGACACGCGAACTCGACGCGCTACGAGCAGGTGCGCACGCCCGCCCGCCAGCAGATCCGCGAGCTGCCCGCCTCCGCCCTGCCCGAGCACGCGCAGAAGTGGGCCGACGCCTTCGCGCCCCGGCTGCGTGTCCTCACCGACGAGCTGGCCCAGCTGGAGCGCAACCGCGACTCGATCGTGGACCGGCTGCGCGGCCTCGTCGAGTCCTCGCTCGCCACCCTCCGCTCCGCCCAGCGCCTGTCCCGGCTGCCCGAGGGGCTCGGCGAGTGGTCCGGACAGGAGTTCCTGCGGATCCGCTTCGAGGAGCCCGACCAGGCCACGCTGATCGAGCGCCTCGGCGAGGTCATCGACGAGGCGACCAGCGCGGCCGTCAAGAAGAACTCCGACCTGCGCCGCGACGGAATGTCCCTGCTGCTGCGCGGTGTCAGCGCGGCGCTCCAGCCCAAGGGCGTCGCCGTCGAGATCCTCAAGCCGGACGCGGTGCTGCGCGCCGAGCGCGTCCCCGTCGGACAGATGGGCGATGTGTTCTCCGGCGGTCAGCTGCTCACCGCCGCCATCGCCCTGTACTGCACGATGGCCGCGCTGCGCTCCAACGACCGGGGCCGCGACAAGCACCGGCACGCGGGCACGCTGTTCCTCGACAACCCGATCGGCCGCGCCAACGCCACGTACCTGCTGGAACTGCAGCGCGCGGTGTCCGACGCGCTGGGGGTCCAACTCCTCTACACCACCGGCCTGTTCGACACGACGGCGCTCGCCGAGTTCCCCCTCGTGATCCGGATGCGCAACGACGCGGACCTTCGGGCCGGCCTGAAGTACATCAGCGTGGAGGAGCACCTGCGTCCGGGCCTGCCGCAGCAGGACCCCGAGGGCGAGACCGTGCACGGCGAGATCACGGCCACGCGGATGTACAAGCGGCCTGCCGAGAGCTGACGCCCGAGCGCGCGGCGGGGCGGCTGCCCGTGCGGGCGGCGGCGCTTGCCCGTGCGGCGCAGGCGGCTCAGGTGTGGGTCAGCTGCCCCGACCTGCCGCGCCTGCGTATGTTGACCCCGTCGGGCCGGGCGACGCCGCCCCGCGACCTCGCGGCGCGGCGGGCCCGGCGGCGCTCCTTGCGCAACTGTCGGGCCGTGCTGGCCGGGACCGAGACGACGCCGTGCCGCTGGTTCCACACCTGACGGGTCACCCAGACGTCCAGGACGCCCCATGTCGCCACCACCGTGCTCCCCACGCTGCTGAGCACCATGGGGAAGGCCAGCCAGGAGTCGGTCAGCGTGCAGAGCACGGCGATCATGGCCTGGATCAGCGTGAGCGCCACTATCAGGACGGCCCGCACCGCGGACGTCCGTACGGGATCGGGCATGCGGCGCCGTCGCGCCGGCTCCTCGACCCACAGGCCATTTCGATCCGCCGTACCCATCGCCACGTCACTCCCCACCGCTCGTGGGTCCTCAACGACCCTCAAGCCGATGCCCCCGCACCGGCACTGCAACAGTGACTGCCCGAATTGCCGTGCTTTACGCCGTCGACTCTTCTGCCCCTGATGGAGACGAACGGCGGGGCGGGAAGATTCCCGATGCGGCGAACTTGCCTGTTCCGGGCGAGCGGTGCGCAGGATTCCGGCCAACTCTTCGGCCTCGTACGCCGGTTGTGATCGTCACCCAGGCCCGCCGCGGGCGGAGGGAATCTCCCGCAATGCCGGACAACTCGTGATGTTGGCACCTCAGTTCACCTGGACGTCATCCGGACAGGTCTTCGAGTTGCTCCCGTCTCAGTAGTAGGCTCGCGCCGTTTGTTGACGCACATGTGTGCCCCTGAAGGCTGAGGGGTCGATCTGGGGGAGGCCATGCGCTTTCGCGGGAAGTCCATCCGCCGGAAGATCGTGGCGTTGTTGCTGGTGCCGTTGCTGTCCCTGACGGCGATCTGGGCCTTCGCCACAGTGATCACGGGGCGCGCCGCCGTCCAGCTGATCTCCGCGGGCCAGGCGATCGACTCGGTCGCCTACCCGCTGGTCGCCACGGGCCGCACCCTGCAGGCGGAACGCCGCCAGACGCTCGTGTATCTCGCCGACCCCCGCGCCTCCGAGGCCCAGTCGGCGCTGCGCGCCAAGCGCACCACGGCCGACGAGTCGATCACCCGAATCAAGGAGACGGTGCGCGACGGAGCGGTCCGCGACGACCTGGACAGCGACGCCCGGGCCTCCCTCGACACCGCGGTGGAGGGCCTCGAAGGCATCGCCTCGCTCCGCCGGAACGTCGACGAAGGCACCGTGACCCGCGCCCAGGCCCTCGAGTTCTACAACCGCCTCATCGCGCCGACGTACGACTTCCTGCTCGACCTCACGGCCCTCGACAACGCGAAGGTGGAACGCCAGGCGCGCGCCCTCGTCGGCGTGCTCAAGGCCCGCGAACTCCTGTCCCAGGAGGACGCCCTGGTCGGCTCGGGCCTCGTGGCCCGCCGATTCACCCAGCAGGAACTGCGGCAGGTCTCCGACCTCGTGGCCCAGCGTTCCCTCCTCTACGAGAGCAATCTCGCGCTCCTGCCCGACTCCGAGCGCTCCCGCTACCAGCGGTACTGGAAGAGCCCGGACACCAACCCGCTGCGCACCGCGGAGGAAGCGGTCGTGAACGGTTCCCCCGGCACCCCCCGGGGCGTCACCGCGCGGAGCTGGGACAAGGCGTCGAAGCCGGTGCTCGGCGATCTCGTCGACCGGGACACCGCCGCGACCGAGCGCTACCAGGACCGTGCTCGGCCCGAGGCCATCGACGTCCTGCTCCGGGCCGGGGTCGCCGGAGTCCTCGGCCTGCTCGCCCTGCTCTTCTCCCTGTACCTGTCCGTACGCATCGGCCGCGGGCTCGTCCGCGACCTGCGCCGGCTCCGGCTCGAGGCGCACGAGGCCTCCGGCGTGCGACTCCCCGGTGTGATGAGGCGGCTCGCCGCCGGGGACGAGGTCGACGTGGAGACCGAGGCGCCGCGCCTCGAGTACGACAAGGACGAGATCGGGCAGGTCGGCCAGGCGCTCAACACTCTGCAGCGCTCCGCCGTCGAAGCCGCCGTCAAGCAGTCCGAGCTGCGCCGCGGCGTCTCCGAGGTCTTCGTCAACCTCGCCCGGCGCAGCCAGGTCCTGCTGCACAAGCAGCTGACCCTGCTCGACACCATGGAGCGCAGGACCGAGGACACCGACGAACTCGCCGACCTGTTCCGCCTCGACCACCTCACCACCCGCATGCGCCGCCACGCGGAGGGCCTGGTGATCCTCTCCGGCGCCGCTCCGTCCCGGCAGTGGCGCCGCCCCGTCCAGCTCATGGACATCGTGCGGGCAGCCGTCGCCGAGGTGGAGGACTACGAGCGCATCGAGGTACGGCGGCTGCCGCGGATGGCCGTGACCGGGCCCGCCGTCGCCGACCTCACCCATCTCGTGGCCGAACTCCTGGAGAACGCCACCGTGTTCTCGCCGCCGCACACCGCCGTGCAGGTGGTCGGCGAGCGCGTCGCGAACGGCTTCACCCTGGAGATCCACGACCGCGGCCTCGGCATGACCTCCGACGCGCTGCTCGACGCCAACCTGCGCCTCGCCGAGACACCGGAGTTCGAACTCTCCGACACCGACCGGCTCGGCCTGTTCGTGGTCAGCCGTCTCGCCCAGCGGCAGAACATCCGCGTCTCCCTCCAGCCGTCGCCCTACGGCGGCACCACCGCGGTCGTCTTCATCCCGGACGCCCTGCTCACCGACGCCCCGGACACCGAGGGCGCCGGCTTCCGTCTCGACCGGCCCAACGCGCCCCGCCGTACGCCTCCGTCGGTGACCCTCGCGAAGCCGGGCACCGTGGCCGGGCTGCCCGGTCTGCCGGCCTCCGTGGTCGACGGTCCCGTCGAGCTCGAGGCTCCGCTGACGACCTCCGACATGACCCAGTTCCCCGGCGCCCTGGGCGACGATGACAGCGAGCGCGGCAGCCTGTTCCGCCCCCGCCGCACCGTGGCAGGCCCCCCTGGCGAGCAGCACCAGCAGGCCGAGGACGACGGAGCCGGTCCCGGCGGCATGGAGTCCTCCCGCCGCACGGGCGGCCCGCGCCGCTCCGGGGACCGCGACGCGCAGGACCCGGCAGCCGGTCCGGACGGGCCGCTGCCGCTCCCGCGCCGACGCGTGCCCAAGCTCGTCAGCTCGCACGGCAGACCCGTCACCCACAGCCGGCCCGGCGAGGCCGACCGCGCCACGCCCGAACCGGGCGAACGGCACGACCGCGGCAACAACACCAGCAGCGACGCCGGCAACAGCAGTGACGCCGGCACCGGCAGCGACGGCAACGGCGACGGACGCCCTGATGCCCCGGCGGGCCTCCCCAGGAGGCGCCGCGCACGCGCGGTGGAGGAGACTCCGGCACCGCGCCGCGAGACCCCGGAGCCCGCGGCGGACGCCCCGCAGGCCGGCAGCACGCCCAGCACCACTCCCGGCGGCCTGCCCCGCCGCGTCCGACAGGCCAGCCTGGCCCCGCAGTTGAAGGACGGCCCCGACCTGCGCGGCGACAGCGCGGCACCGGCCGAAGAAAGGACTCCCTCCGCACAACTCCCCGACCGGGACGCCGACGAGGTGCGCAGCCGTATGGCCTCGCTCCAGCGCGGCTGGCGGCGTGGACGAGCGGAGAACACCGCGGGCGATGAGCGCGCCGACGGTACAGCACCAGGAACGAATTCTGAGGGGGACGGTCGATGACCGCGCCGAAGGCCAATGCGCAGACCACCAACGGCGTCGTCGGGGAGCTGAACTGGCTCCTGGACGACCTGGTCGAGCGCGTCGCCGGTATCCGCAAGGCGATGGTGCTCTCTGGCGACGGGCTGCCGACGGGCGTCTCCGAGGGCCTCAGCCGCGAGGACAGCGAACACCTCGCCGCCGTGGCCTCCGGGTTCCACAGCCTCGCCAAGGGGGTGGGCCGGCACTTCGAGGCGGGCGGCGTCCGCCAGACGGTCGTCGAACTCGACGAGGCCTTCCTGTTCGTCACCGCGGCGGGGGACGGCAGCTGCCTCGCGGTGCTGTCCGACGCGGACTCCGACGTCGGCCTCGTCGCCTACGAGATGACCCTGCTGGTCAAGAGGGTCGGAGCGCATCTGGGGACGGCCCGGCGCACGGATCTGCCCGCCGGAGGGTAGTGGGTTGACATGAGACCAGACGGTCACGAGACGCATCACTGGTTCGACGACGACGCGGGTCCCGTCGTACGCCCGTACGCCATGACACGCGGCCGCACCACCAGCGCGGCCCAGCACCGGCTCGACCTGATCGCGGTCGTCGTCGCCGAACAGCACGAGGGCGACGCCGCGAAGGACCAGACGCTGTCGCCGGAACACGTCGACATCGTCGAACTCTGCCAGGACGCCCCGCAGTCCGTGGCCGAACTGGCCGCGGAGCTCGATCTTCCGATCGGAGTCGTGCGCGTCCTCATCGGCGACCTCGTCGACGACGAACTCGTCCATGTGACGCGGCCGGTCCCACCAGCCCAGCTGCCCGACACGAGTATTCTCCGCGACGTGATCGACGGCCTCAGAGCGCTCTGATCCGACAGCGGAGCCTGCGAGGCACAGGAACGGGGCGGACGGCAGGAGACACACGTGGCAGGCTGGCAGTTCTGGATCGACCGAGGCGGCACCTTCACGGATGTCGTGGCCCGGCGGCCCGACGGCCGCCTGGTCACGCACAAACTGCTCTCCGACCATCCGGCGCGCTACGCCGACCCGGCCGTCTTCGCGATCCGCGAGCTCCTCGCCGAGGGGGCGGGGCCGGAGTCCGGCGGCCGGCCCGGTGACCTCGTCGACTCCGTCCGCATGGGCACCACCGTCGCCACCAACGCCCTCCTGGAGCGCCGCGGAGAACCCACCGCCCTGGTCATCACGCGCGGCTTCCGAGACGCCCTGCGGATCGCCTACCAGAACCGGCCCCACATCTTCGCCCGCCGCATCGAGCTGCCCGAACTGCTCCATGAGCGCGTCATCGAGGTGGACGAACGCGTCGACGCCCAGGGCGAGGTGATCACACCGCTCGACCTCGACTCCCTCGAGGCCTCGCTGCGCGGCGTCTACGAGGACGGCATTCGGGCGGTCGCCGTCGTCTGCCTGCACAGCCATCTCCACCCGGACCACGAGCGCGCGATCGGCGCCCTCGCCGAACGGATCGGCTTCCCGCAGATCTCGCTGTCCAGCGAGGTCAGCCCGCTCATGAAGGTCGTGCCCCGGGGCGACACGGCCGTCGTCGACGCCTACCTGTCGCCCGTCCTGCGTCGCTACGTGCGCCAGGTCGCCGAGCAACTCCCCGATGTGCGGCTGATGTTCATGCAGTCCAACGGAGGGCTCACGGAGGCCGGGCAGTTCCGCGGCAAGGACGCCATCCTGTCCGGGCCCGCGGGCGGCATCGTGGGCATGGCCCGGATGTCGGAGCGCGCGGGCTTCGACCGCGTCATCGGCTTCGACATGGGCGGGACCTCCACCGACGTCTCGCACTTCGCGGGCGAGTACGAGCGGGTCCTCACCACGCAGATCGCCGGCGTACGGCTGCGGGCGCCCATGCTCGACATCCACACCGTCGCGGCGGGCGGCGGCTCCGTGCTGCACTTCGACGGCAGCCGCTACCGGGTGGGACCCGACTCGGCGGGCGCGGTGCCGGGACCCGCCTGCTACCGGGGCGGCGGGCCGCTCACGGTCACCGACGCCAACGTCGCCCTCGGTCGCGTCCAACCCGGCCACTTCCCCCATGTGTTCGGCCCCGAAGGGGACCAGCCGCTCGACGACGGTCTCGTGCGCGAGCGCTTCGCCGCGCTCGCCGCCGAGATCCGCGAGAAGACCGGCGACGAGCGCACCCCGGAGCAGGTCGCCGAGGGCTACCTCCAGGTCGCCGTGGCCAACATCGCCAACGCCGTGAAGCGCATCTCGGTGCAGAAGGGCCACGACATCACCCGCTACGCCCTCACCACCTTCGGTGGTGCGGGTGGCCAGCACGCGTGCAAGGTCGCCGACGAACTCGGCATCCGCACGGTCCTCGTACCGCCCATGGCAGGCGTCCTCTCCGCGCTCGGCATCGGGCTCGCCGACACCACGGCCATGCGGGAGCAGTCCGTCGAGGCCACCGTCGACGCCGCCTCGATGCCGCACATCCTCAAGACGGCCGACGACCTGGAGAGCGCCGCGCGAGACGAACTGCGCGCCGAGGACGTCCCTGAGCAGCGCATTCGCATCACGCGCAGGGCCCAGCTCCGCTATGACGGCACGGACACCGCGCTCACCGTGGAACTCGCCGAACCCGACGCCATGACCCGCGCCTTCGAAGAACGTCATCGCGCTCACTACTCCTTCACCCTGGACCGACCGCTCGTCGTCGAATCACTCTCCGTAGAAGCCACTGGCCTGACCGATCCCCCCGATCTCTCCCACCTCGCACCCCGCGCCACCACCCCGGCCGACACCGCGACCGTCCGCCTGCACACCGGCGGCACCTGGCGGGACGTACCCCTCCGTCACCGGGACCGACTCCCGCCCGGCGAAGCCGTCCAGGGGCCGGCGATCATCGCCGAGGACGGCTCGACGACCGTCGTCGACGACGGATGGCAAGCGGCCCTCGCGGACGACGGCCACCTGCTCATGGAACGGTCGGCGATTACAGAGAGTTCCGATCTCGGCACGGAAATCGATCCGGTTCTGCTCGAGGTCTTCAACAACCTCTTCATGTCGATCGCGGAACAGATGGGCGCCCGACTCGAGTCGACCTCGCAGTCCGTCAACATCAAGGAACGTCTCGACTTCTCCTGCGCGCTGTTCGACCCCGACGGCAGCCTGGTCGCCAACGCCCCGCACATTCCCGTGCACTTGGGCTCGATGGGTACCAGCGTCAAGGAGGTCATCCGCCGCCGCGGCGCGACCATGCGCCCCGGCGACACCTACGCCGTCAACGACCCGTACCACGGCGGCACGCACCTGCCCGACGTCACCGTGATCACCCCGGTCTTCGACACGGACGGTGACCGGATTCTCTTCTACGTCGCCTCGCGCGGGCACCACGCCGAGATCGGCGGCATCGCCCCCGGCTCCATGCCCGCGAACAGCCGCACCATCGACGAGGAGGGCGTGCTCTTCGACAACTGGCTGCTCGTGGAGGCCGGAACGTTCCGTGAGGAGGAGACGCTGCGGCTGCTGACCGAGGCGCCGTACCCCTCCCGCAACCCGCGGACGAACCTCGCCGACCTGCGCGCCCAGATCGCGGCCAACCAGAAGGGCGTCGACGAAGTCGGCCGCATGATCGAGAACTTCGGCCTCGACGTCGTGCTCGCCTACATGAAGCACGTGCAGGACAATGCCGAGGAATCCGTGCGACGGGTCATCGACGCCCTGGAGGAGGGCGAGTTCGGCTACGAGACCGACTCGGGCGCGGTCATCCGCGTACGCGTGAGCGTGGACCGCGCACAGCGCCGCGCCACCGTCGACTTCACCGGAACCTCCGACCAGCTCGCCACGAACTTCAACGCCCCGTTCGCCGTCGTCAACGCCGCCGTCCTGTACGTCTTCCGGACGCTCGTGGGCGACGACATCCCGCTCAACGACGGCTGCCTGCGCCCCCTCGACATCGTCGTGCCGCCCGGTTCCTTCCTCTCGCCCGAGCCGCCCGCCGCGGTCGTCGCGGGCAACGTGGAGACCTCGCAGGCCATCACCGGCGCCCTCTACGGGGCCCTGGGCGTGCAGGCCGAGGGCTCCGGCACGATGAACAACATCACCTTCGGGAACGCGCGCCACCAGTACTACGAGACGGTGGCCTCCGGCTCCGGCGCCGGGGACGGCTTCCCCGGGGCGCCCGTCGTGCAGACCCACATGACCAACTCGCGGCTCACCGACCCCGAGGTCCTCGAATGGCGGCTGCCCGTCCTCCTGGAGGAGTTCGCGGTGCGGGGCGGCAGCGGGGGAGCGGGCCGCTGGCCGGGTGGCGACGGCGCCGTGCGGCGCATCCGCTTCCGTGAGCCGATGACCGTCTCCACACTGACCCAGCACCGCAGGGTGCCGCCCTACGGGATGGCGGGTGGCGCCCCCGGAGCGCTCGGCGCCAACTCCGTGGAGCGCGTGGACGGCACCGTCACCCGCCTCGACGGCAGCGACACGGCCGACGTGGCCCCCGGCGACGTACTCGTCGTCGAAACGCCTGGAGGCGGCGGCTACGGGCCGCCAGAGGCGAGCAGCAGTACCCGAGACAGCGACACCGGCGAGGCAGGAGAGACACAGTCATGATCTTCGGGCGTTCTGAGCGCCGCAAGGCCCCCGTCGAGCCCGTGACGCTCAAGATCCTGGTGGCCGGCGGCTTCGGCGTGGGCAAGACGACACTGGTCGGCGCGGTCAGCGAGATACGGCCGCTGCGCACGGAGGAGGTCCTGACGGAGGCGGGCCGCCCCGTGGACGACACCGCGGGCGTCGAGCGCAAGAGCACCACCACGGTGGCGATGGACTTCGGCCGGATCACGCTCCGCGACGACCTGGTGCTCTACGTCTTCGGCACCCCCGGCCAGGACCGCTTCTGGTTCCTGTGGGACGAGTTGGCGACCGGCGCGCTGGGCGCGGTCGTCCTCGCGGACACCCGCCGCCTGGAGGACTGCTTCGCCGCGGTCGACTACTTCGAGCGGCGCTCCATACCGTTCATCGTCGGCGTCAACTGCTTCGACGGCGCGACCCGCCACCCGGCCGAAGCGGTCCGCCAGGCGCTCGACCTCGATCCCGAAGTCCCGGTGATCCTGTGCGACGCACGCGACAAGGAGTCGGTGAAGGAGGTCCTGATCGGCGTCGTCGGGCATGCCGCGGAAGCCGCCGAGCGCAGACAGCCCGCCGCGACCTGAGCGTCCCGACACGCGCAGCGGCGGTCCGCACCCCCGCCGACCGGGGTGTGAACCGCCGCCTACGCGCGTGCATGGCTTTACGTCACCACGCGCGCGTACATACGGGCGTGGACGTGGCCTACGCGCCGTCCCCGTCCTCGTGCCAGCCGAAGCTCTTCTCCACGGCCTTGCGCCAGTTGTGGTACTCGCGGTCCCGGGCGCCCGCGTCCATCGCGGGAGTCCACTCGGCGTCGCGCTGCCAGTGGGCCTTGAGCTCGTCCAGGTCGTTCCACACGCCCGTCGCGAGCCCGGCGGCGTACGCGGCGCCCAGGCACGTCGTCTCGGAGACCCTGGGCCGGATCACGGGCACGCCCAGGACGTCCGCCTGATGCTGCATCAGCAGATTGTTCTTGGTCATGCCGCCGTCGACCTTCAGGGTCGTGATCTGCACCCCGGAGTCCTGGTACATCGCGTCGACGACCTCACGGGTCTGCCAGCTCGTCGCCTCCAGGACGGCACGCGCGAGGTGCGCCTTCGTGACGTACCTGGTGAGGCCGGTGACGACGCCGCGCGCGTCGGAGCGCCAGTAGGGCGCGAACAGGCCGGAGAACGCGGGCACGATGTAGGCGCCGCCGTTGTCGTCCACGCTCGCCGCGAGCGTCTCGATCTCGTCGGCGGTCTTGATGATGCCGAGCTGGTCGCGGAACCACTGCACCAGCGCGCCCGTGATCGCGATCGACCCTTCGAGGCAGTACACGGGCGCCTCGGAGCCGATCTTGTACCCCATGGTGGTGAGCAGGCCGTTCTTCGAGGGCACCGGCCGGTTACCGGTGTTGAGCAGCAGGAAGCTGCCCGTCCCGTAGGTGTTCTTCGCGGTACCGGTGTCGTAGCAGGCCTGTCCGAACACCGCGGCCTGCTGGTCGCCCAGCGCGGAGGCGACCGGGACGCCGGCCAGCTGACCGACGGCCGTGCCGTACACCTCGGCGGAGGAGCGGATCTCCGGGAGGAGCGACTCCGGCACGTTCATCGCCGACAGGATCGACTGGTCCCACTGGAGGGTCTCCAGACTCATCAGCATGGTGCGCCCGGCGTTCGTGACGTCGGTGACGTGCACGCCGCCGTCGGTGCCGCCGGTGAGGTTCCAGATCAGCCACGAGTCGATCGTGCCGAAGGCCAGTTCGCCGCGCTCGGCCCTCGCCCGCAGGCCCGGCACGTTGTCGAGCAGCCAGGCCGCCTTGGGCCCGGAGAAGTAGCTCGCCAGGGGCAGGCCGGTCGTCTCGCGGAAGCGGTCCTGCCCGTCGGCTCCGCCCAGCTCGTTGCAGAGCGCCGAGGTCCGCGTGTCCTGCCACACGATCGCGTTGTGCACGGGCTTGCCGGTGGCCCGGTCCCAAAGGACCGTCGTCTCCCGCTGGTTGGTGATGCCGAGGGCGCTGAGCTGGTCCGCGCGCAGCCCGGCCTTGGCGATCGCCCCCGCGACCACGGCCTGGACCTTGGACCAGATCTCGGTGGCGTCGTGCTCCACCCAGCCCGGCTTCGGGAAGATCTGGCGATGTTCACGCTGGTCGACGGCGACGATCTCGCCGTCCTGGTTGAAGATGATGCAGCGGCTCGAGGTGGTGCCCTGGTCGATGGCGGCGACGTACTTCACGGAAGTGTCGGGCATGGCTACCCCTTCGTAAGAAGACGTTCGAGTGTGTGTCTGAGCTTCAGAACGCTGCGTTGTAGATGACCCCTGCCAGCGCGCCACCGATGAGTGGACCGACGACGGGGACGAGGGCGTAACCCCAGTCGGACGTCCCCTTGTTGGGGATCGGGAGGAACGTGTGCACGATGCGCGGGCCCAGGTCACGGGCGGGGTTGATCGCGTAGCCCGTCGGCCCGCCGAGCGACAGGCCGATGCCGACGACCAGGAGCGCCACGATCAGGACCTGCGTGCCGGACTCGCCGAGCCCCTTGGTGAGCCCGAACGCGAGGATGGGCAGGACGAGTCCGATGGTCGCGATGATCTCGGTGATCAGGTTCGCGGTCAGGTTCCGGATCTCCGGGATGGTCGAGAAGATGCCGAGCGTCGGCGTCGGACCGTCCTCCGCGGACTCCTCGCCGGAGCCGACATTGGCGTTGAACTGCGCGAGATACACCAGGTAGGCGAGGACCGCGCCGAGCATCGCGCCGACCATCTGGCCGAGCAGATAGACCCAGACCTTGTCCCACTTCCCGGTGTCGACCGCGATGCCGATGGTGACCGCGGGGTTGAGGTGACCGCCCGACAGCGGAGCGGCGGTGTAGGCGCCGGCCAGCACGCCGAAGCCCCAGCCGAACGCGATGACGACCCACCCGGAGGCCTTCGCCTTGGAGTGTTTCAGGGTGACAGCGGCGCAGACGCCCGCGCCGAACAGAATCAGAATGCCGGTGCCGATGACCTCACCGACGAAGATGTCTCCGTTGCTCATGGCGGCTCCTAGGCCCTCGCCCGGGGGCAGTGCTCCCCGGTCCTCCGTGCAGGGTGCGTTTCCATGGCTGGTTCTGAACCACGGCTGCCGTGGGCAGGGAAGCCCCGCGCCCCGCCCGGCGTCCGTGACGAGCGTGCCCGCACAGTCGGAACCACACGTGGGGGAGCGGCCCTGACCTGCCACACCCCGGCAGGAAAGCGCACCTGGGACAGGCGGTGCCCCGAGCAGCGGTGGGCCGATTTGCGGCGATGCCGACTGACACCCGGAAGTGTTCACCGGCCGTACTGGAGCGTCAAGGTCGTGGACGGCAACGGTTAACCGGCGGCGGGCGCTCCCCTCGGATCGCGCGCGGCACCCGTGGCACGAGCGCCGCGGCGCACGTCGAAGCCTTCGCGCCCCGCCTGACCGCACACCCAACTCGCCCCGGTGAGCGCCTTCGCGGCCTTCTTGAGCGGGGCGAGGAGCGCGGCCGCCTGTCGGTGGTCGGCCACGCTGCCGGGCGGGCAGACCACGGTGGCCAGCGACAGCGTCACCGCCCTGCCGCCCGCCGACCAAGGGGCGTCGAGCACGGCGGCCGCGAGTGGACCGAGCCACTCCGGATCGGCCAGGACCAGGAAGTCGTCGCCCCCGATGTGCCCCACCCGCACGGACTCCGACTGCGTACGCGCGAGGGCCTGCCCCACCGCGCGGATCAGCTCGTCACCCGCCGCGAACCCGGCGCCATCGTTGACCTGCTTGAACCCGTCGATGTCCAGCCAGCTCAGGGCGAAGCCGCGGCCCTGCGCCACCCAGCGGTCCAGCTCGCCCGTCACGGCGTCCGAACCCGGCAGCCGCGTCAGCGGGTTGAGCCCGGCGGCCTCCTCGACCCGGCTCTCGGCGAGCGCCCGTACGAGGTCGGTGAGGCGTACGACGCCGACGCAGCGCCCGTCGTCGTCCACCACGGCGACGTCGTCGGCGGTGCGGGTGTGCTCGCCGTCCGCGACCACGTCGAGCACCTCCCAGGCGGTCGCCGCGACGCCCACCGTGCGCGGCCGGTCGCCGAGCCGCGCGGCCGGCCGGTCGGCGTACAGCGCGTGCCCGTAGCGCGTGGACAGCGACAGCAGGAAGCGGTCCCGCTGCACCGACCGCACCGGCACCCCGGCGGCGTCGACGAGCAGCACCCCGGTGACCTCGGCCGCCCCGGTGAGCCGACGCCGCACCTGCTCCGCGGACGCCGAATCGGGCAGCAGCGCCGCGGGCCGCACGAAGTCCCGCACCCGCGGTCCGGTCGGCCGCGACGAGCCGACGCCCGGGGGCAGTTCGGGCACGTACACCTCGGAGATCGGCAACCGGGCCGCCGGGGCGAACAGATTGCCCTGCGCGAGCTGCGCCCCGGCGTCGCGGGCCGCCATGCACTGGGTCTCGGTCTCCACCCCCTCGACCGCCAGCAGGGCGCCGATCTCCTCGCACAGCGTCCGCATGGCCCGCACCGTCGCCCCGCGCGTCAGCAGCGAGGCGTCGAGCTTGATCAGGTCGGGCGCCAGATCGTCGAGCAGCCGCAGGGGTACGTCACCGTCCCCCACGCCGTCGGCGCAGACCCGGAAACCCTCCTTGCGCAGCACCGCGACGCCCTCCAGGAGCGCGCGGTGCGGCACGTGCGTGAACGGCGGCCCCACATCGACGGTCACCTCCCACGGCATCCGGCCCACGTCCTGCACCGCGCGCCGCAGCGCATCGAGACCGCCCAGGTCGGCGAGCGTGCCCGCGAACACGTTCACGTGCAACGGAAGCAGCGTCTCCCTGCGTGCGGCGTCGCGGATCGCCAGCGCGGCGAGGTCGCCGTCGAGCTCGGGCTCGCGATGCGCCCGCGCGAGCACGTCACCCGACTCGGGGCGGGCGAGTATCTCCAGAGCCGCGGCCGACCCCGTGGCCAGATTGACCACGGGCTGGAAGGCGAAGCGGAGGCTGTCCGGCCAGGTGTGCACGGCAGCATGATGGCGTCACACGGACACCGGCAGGGCCGGTTCACGCGCTGTTCACGCAGGATTCCGGTACGGCCACGCAGCGTACGCATGCAGTGGTCAGCGCACCGCCACGACCGACGAACCGTGGCCGAACAGGCCCTGGTTCGCCGTGATCCCGGCCCTGGCCCCGGCCACCTGCCGGTCGCCCGCCACGCCCCGCAACTGCCATGTCAGCTCGCAGACCTGGGCGATCGCCTGCGCCGGAACAGCCTCTCCGAAGGAGGCGAGTCCGCCACTGCTGTTCACGGGTATTCGGCCTCCGGGAGCGGTCGCGCCCTCCCTCAGCAGCTTCGCGCCCTCACCCTCGCCGCACAGCCCGAGATCCTCGTACCACTGCAGCTCCAAGGCAGTGGACAGGTCGTAGACCTCCGCCAGGGACAGGTCCTCGGGGCCGATCCCCGCCTCTTCGTAGGCGGCGCGGGCGATCGAGGCGCGGAACGTCGGGCCTTCGGGGGCGACCCCGGCCGCCGAGTCCGTGGCGATGTCCGGGAGGTCGAGCACGGTGTTCGGATATGTCGGCGTCACCGTCGACACGGCCCGGATGCGGACCGGATCCGCCGCTCCGTGCCGCCGTGCGAACTCCATGCTGGACAACACCAGCGCCGCGCCGCCGTCCGACGTGGCGCAGATGTCGAGCAGCCGCAGCGGGTCGGCGACCACGGCGGAGGCCGCGACCTCCTCGGCCGTCACGGTCTTGCGGTAGCGCGCGTTCGGATTCAGCGCGCCGGAGGCGGCATTCTTCACCTTGACCTGGGCGAAGTCCTCGAGCGTGTCCCCGTGCACGGCCATGCGCCGGCGCGCGTACAGGCCGAAGTACGTCGGGTTGGTCGCCCCGAGCGCACGGAAGCGCAACCAGTCGGGGTCGTCCGGCCGGTCGCCGCCGGCGGGCTTGAAGAACCCCTTGGGCGCGGCGTCCGCCCCCACCACGAGCACGACGTCCGCGAGCCCCGCAAGGATCTGCGCCCGCGCCGTGTTGACCGCCTGGGCCCCCGACGCGCAGGCCGCGTAGACGCTGGCCACGCGCGCGCCCTGCCACCCGAGGGCCTTCGCGAACGTCGCTCCCGCCACATAGCCGGGATAGCCGCCGCGCACCGTGTCCGCGCCGACGATCGAGCCCACGTCGCGCCAGTCGACCCCGGCGTCGGCGAGCGCGGCCCGCGCCGCCGCCACCCCGTACTCGACGAAGCCGCGCCCCCACTTCCCCCAGGGGTGCATGCCCGCGCCGAGAACCGCCACGTCCCCCGTCATGCCGCCACCCCCGTCGGCCGCCAGTGCCACGTCGTCCACGTCGTCCCGGTCTCGTCGTCCCCCTCCTCGTTGAGCACGCCCGGTACGACCTCCACCTCCATGCCGACCGAAAGATCGGCCACGGAGACGCCCGGAGCCCCCTGGCCGAGCACGACCAATCGCTCAGCGGCAAGCTCCACAGCGATCAACGCGTAGGGCTGCCAGGGAAGTTCCCGGTCCGACACATACGGCTGTGGTGGTCGGTACCTGGCGTCCGTGTACGACCAGACGCGTCCGCGGCGCGACAGCGGCAGTTCCACCAGCTCGCCGCCCGCACAGGCGGGATTGCGGCACGCCCCGTCCTCGCGCGGAAAGAACACCGACGCGCACGCGGAGCAGCGCGTGCCCAGCAGGCGGAAGTCGTCCCCCTCTCCGCTGAACCAGTCGGCCACGACAGGTGTACGCGTGCGCGCCACAGTGCCTCCCCGGCAATGAATCTGACGAAACGTCAGAAGTGTGCCACGGGGAACCGAATGACGTCAGGGGTCCCGCAGAACCGTCCGCGCCCGACCGGCGTCCGTGATCGGTGAGGGCGCGACCGGGATCCACGGGGGTGCTTCCGGTCGCGCCCGCCGCGTCACCGCCCCGTCAGCGAGCGCCTGGAGACCGGGAAGTCGAAGTACGTGTCCGGGTAGCGCTCCGGCTTGTACGTGTAGTGCCACCACTCCTCGGGCAGGTTGACGAACCCCTGCGCGCCGAGCGCGTTCCGCAGCAGGTCCCGGTTGGCCCGCTGCACACCCTGGACGCGCGGATCGTCCGTGTGGGCGAGCGTGTCGAAGCAGTCGAACCCGGTACCCATGTCCAGCGAGTTGTCGGGGAAGCGCTCCGCCTTCGGCCCGTAGCAGGGCGTGAGCTTCTCGCCGGGCACGTAGGGGCGCGTGGGCAGGGCGGGCAGCTTCACGACGGTCAGATCCAGGGTGGAGCCACGGCTGTGGCCCGACTTCTCCGCGATGTAGCCGTCCGCGAACAGGCGCGTCTTGTCCACGCGCGGGTAGAACTCCGCCTTCATCCTCTGGTCGTCTAGATCCTTCGCCCAGCGGACGAAGTGGTCCACCGCGCGCTGCGGGCGGTAACAGTCGTACACCTTCAGCGAATAGCCCTCCTTCAGGAGGCCGAGCTGCGCCTTGTGCAGTGCCTGTGCGGCAGGTCTCGTGAGGATGCACATCGGCTTCTTGTAGCCGTCGACCGGCTCACCCATGAAGTCGTGCTGCGTGTAGTAGCGCATCTCCTGGATGATCGTGGGGTCCACGTCATGGAGCGCCACGAAGTCCTTGGGTGCCTTGGGGTCGGGCGTCGCATGGGCGGCCGAGGGCGCGGCGGCCACGCCGAGCAGCGCGGCGGCGGCCAGGGCAGCGAGTTTCCGCAGGGCGGTGGAGGCTCGAGTCATGGATCAGCTCCTATCAGGAGCCGGGCCCACCGGGGAAGACCGCGGCCGAGTGATCGGATACAGTCCGCGCCGTGTCCGCATCCACCCACCCCACGGTCAACCCCGTTCCGGATTCCCACTGTTCGAGCTGTGGGGCCGCCTACGGGGCCGAGGTGCACGGCTGGCCCCGCACCTGCCGGGCCTGCGACTCCGTCGCCTACCGCAACCCGCTCCCCGTAGCCATCGCCCTGCAACCGGTGTACGACACGGTGGGCACCGCGCTCGTCGCGATCACCCGAACCATCGCCCCCGCGCGCGGGGAGCCCGCCCTGCCGGGCGGCTTCATCGACGACCGGGAGGACTGGCGCCGGGCCGTCGTCCGCGAACTCCAGGAGGAGACGGGCATCGTCGCCGCGGCCCGCGACGTACGCCTCGTGGACGCCATGAGCGCCCCGGACGGCCACCTGCTGCTCTTCGGTCTCCTGCCCGAACGCCCTGCGGGATTCCTGCCCGACAGTGCGGCCACCGACGAGACGGACGGCTGGCACCTGCTGCGCCGCCCGACCGAACTGGCGTTTCCGCTCCATACGTTGGCGGTGAAGGCCTGGTTCGAGGGCCGCTACCTGTAGGAGCCGCTCGCGGGCAACCGGCGTCGCAAGGCGCTCAGAGGCCGCGCACACGCACGAGGTACCGCGGTTCGACCTCCCCGTTCTCCGCGTCGGACTCGACGACCACACGGCCCTTGCTCCAGCGCACCCGGAAGCGTTCGATCTCCGGTTCCTCCCAGCCGTCCCCGACGTCCCGCGCCGCAAGGCCACCGCCCGTACGTCCCGGCGCCGGCGCCCACGCCTCCAGGGCGACGCCCCCGCCCGCATCGCGCACAGGAAGCACCGACCCGCCACGCGCGAGCACCGGAATGCGCGACAAGGGGGCGTCCACCGTGACCTGCCCGGGCCCCTCGAAGACTTTGCCGGTCACCGTGTCGTACCAACGGCCAGGCGGCAGCTGCACGGTGCGGCGGTCTACTCCCGGCTCCAGGACGGGGGCGACCAACAGACAGTCGCCCAGCAAGAAGGCGTCCTCACAGTCACGCAGCGCCCGGTCCTCCGGAGCACCCCACCACAGAGGCCGCACATACGGGGCGCCGGTGCGCCGGGCGAGATGCGCGAGGGTCATGAAGTACGGAAGGAGGCGACGCCGCTCCTCCAGCGCCACGCGCGCGTGCGCGAGCACCTCTTCGCCGAACATCCAGGGCTCGCGCCGCCCCGCCCGCAGCGCCGAATGCGTGCGGAACAGCGGCAGGTGGGCGCCCAGCTGGAACCAGCGCAGGAACAGTTCCGGTGACGGCTTCCCGTCGAACCCGCCCACATCGGGACCGGAGTACGGGACCCCGCACAAGCCGAGCCCCAACACCAGGGAAAGCGAGGAGCGGAGGCCGGGCCACCCGGTGGCGACGTCACCGGACCACGTCCCCCCGTAGCGCTGCAGCCCCACCCAGCCGGACCGGGAGAACAGGAAGGGCCGTTCCTGCGGCTGGAGTTCGCGCAGCCCCTCGTAGCCGGCCCGTGCCATGCACAGGGCGTACACGTTGTGCGCCTCCCGATGATCGCCGCCCCGCCCCTCGACCGCATGCCGGGACGAGCGGGGGAGCGTGGGCTGACCGAAGGCGGCGAAGGACACCGGCTCGTTCATGTCGTGCCAGAAGCCCGAGAAACCCTGTGTGAGACGTTCCTCGTACAGGCCTCCCCACCACTTGCGCACCCGCTCCGCCGTGAAGTCCGGATACATCGACTCACCCGGCCGCACGACACCTCGCACGGGCCTGCCCGCCGCGTCCCGCACGAAGGCGTCGATCGCCAGCCCGCCGTCGTACAGGGCGTTGCCGCGCTGCACCTTCACCGCCGGGTCGACGATCGACACCAGGCGAACACCCTCACCGCGCAACTGTTCGGCCAGCTTGGGCAAGGACGGAAAACGCTCACGATCGACGGTGAAGGCCTGTCGCGCCGTCAAGTGATCGATGTCCAGATGGACGGCCTCCAGGGGCAGCCGGCGCTCCCTGTAGCCCGCGACGACGCGACGCACCTCCTGCTCGCTCCCGAAGCCCCCACGCGCGTGCTGGTGGCCCAGCGCCCAGCCGGGCGGCACCGCCGCAGCACCGGTCAGCCGGGACCAGACGTGGAGCACGCGCGCGGGTGTGCCCACCACCACCCAGCAGCGCAACGGGCCGCCCTCCATACGCAGTTCGGACGTCCCGGCACAGTCGTGCCCCGACCCCGCCCCCTCGATGCCCTCACGGAGGCTCACGGCGCCGTCCCACGAGTTGTCGTGGAACACCAGATGCGTCCCCGCGTCCGCGACCACCACCTGCACCGGCATCGTGAGCGACAACGGATCGTCCTGCCGTCCGAACGAACCGCCGGGATCCGTGTTCCACAAGCGGTACGTCGCGTCGCGCAGCCGCGGGCCCGAGGCGCGCCCCCCGAGGCCGAAGAAGCGCGCGTCGGCGGCGACCTCGCTGCGCTGCGCCCAGCGCGCCTCACCGCCGCCCTCCGGCTCCCACCACCGGGGCGGCAGATCGCGCCGCAGCAACACCCCACCCGGCGTACGCACCTCCAGGGCGCCGTGCCGCGAGACGACGACGGTCACCCGCTCGGAGACCACCCGCCAGCCGCCGTCCTTGTCCGGCTCGAGCACCGCCCGCGGGTCCGCCTCGGGGCAGAGCCCGGACAGCGCGTACGAGGGCTCGGGTTCGGCCCCGTCCCAGCCCCAGAAGAGAGCACCGCTCACGGTGACGGTGATGCGCAACCGGGACCGCGTGAACCGCACCAGCCCGCCGCCCGGTTCCGGCGTCGCACCGACCACGGAGCCCGGAACCCGGGCCCGCTCGACGCCGCGCCGGGGAAGGCCCAGCGAGTCCGCGCGACGGTGCCGCCACGACGCCCGAAGGGAGCGCAGCCCATGGGCCGGCCCCACGGACGAGACCGCCTTCGCCAAGCGCACCAGGTCACGACCATCCATGCTGCTCACCCTGCCACCGAGGCGCACGCGTGCGTGCCGCGTTCAACTGCCGTTCATCCGTGGTGCCAGCACATCTTCACGAGGCCGACTATGTGGGATACACCCTGGTGTCGAAGTCGATCACGTGGCATCGTCCTGGGAGCCGTGTCAGGCGCACACTCCGCGGTGCGCGCCGAGGACGCACACGCCGAGCACGTACTTCCTGGAGCCGCATCATGTCCACCGAGAACCCGTCACCGCTCTGGCAGCCCGATCGACAGCAGATCGCCGATGCCCAGATCACACGGTTCCAGGCCTGGGCGGCCGAGCAGCACGGCGCGCCCGCCGACGGTGGCTACGAGGCGCTGCACCGCTGGTCGGTCATCGAACTCGAGACCTTCTGGAAGGCCGTCACCGAATGGTTCGACGTGCGCTTCACGCACCCGTACACGCGCGTGCTCGGCAACCGTGACATGCCCGGCGCCGAGTGGTTCCCCGGTGCCACGCTCAACTACGCGGCGCACGCCCTGCGCACGGCGGACGACCCTGCGCGCGCGGACACCCCCGCGATCCTCCACGTCGACGAGACCCACGAGCCCCGCCCCGTCACCTGGTCCGAGCTGCGCGCCCAGGTCGGCTCGCTGGCCGCCGAGCTGCGCGCCCTCGGAGTGCGCCCCGGTGACCGGGTCAGCGGCTATCTGCCCAACATCCCCGAGGCCGCCGCGGCCCTCCTCGCCACGGCTGCCGTCGGAGCCGTGTGGACCTCCTGCGCCCCCGACTTCGGCGCACGCAGCGTCCTGGACCGCTTCCAGCAGGTGGAGCCCGTCGTCCTGTTCACGGTCGACGGCTACCGCTACGGCGGCAAGGAGCACGACCGCCGCGAAACCGTCCAGGAACTCCGCGACGAACTGCCCTCCCTGCGCGCAGTGGTGCACATCCCGCTCCTCGGCACCAAGGCCCCCGAAGGCGCCCTGGAATGGTCGGCACTCACCTCGGCCGACGTCGCGCCCGTCTACGAGGACGTGCCGTTCGACCACCCGCTGTGGGTGCTCTACTCCTCCGGCACCACCGGCCTGCCCAAGGCCATCGTGCAGTCGCAGGGCGGCATCCTCGTCGAGCACCTCAAGCAGATCGGCCTGCACTGCGACCTCGGCCCCGACGACCGCTTCTTCTGGTACACGTCCACCGGCTGGATGATGTGGAACTTCCTCGTCGGCGGCCTGCTCACCGGCACCACGATCGTCACCTACGACGGCAGCCCCGGATACCCCGAGACCGGCGCCCAGTGGGCGATCGCCGAACGCACGGGCGCGACCCTCTTCGGCACCTCGGCGGCGTACGTCATGGCCTGCCGCAAGGCCGGTGTGCACCCCGCGCGCGACCACGACCTCTCCCGCATCAAGTGCGTTGCCACCACGGGCTCCCCGCTCCCGCCGGACGGCTTCCGCTGGCTCCACGACGAGGTACGAGAAGACCTGTGGATCGCCTCCGTCAGCGGCGGCACCGACGTCTGCTCCTGTTTCGCCGGAGCCGTCCCGACGCTCCCCGTCCACATCGGCGAACTCCAGGCGCCCGGGCTCGGCACTGACCTCCAGGCATGGGACCCCGCGGGCGTGCCGCTGACCGACGAGGTCGGTGAACTCGTCGTCACCAACCCGATGCCGTCCATGCCGATCCGCTTCTGGAACGACCCGGACGGCAGCAGGTACCACGACAGCTACTTCGACACCTACCCCGGAGTCTGGCGCCACGGCGACTGGATCACGCTGACCGAACGCGGCTCCGTCGTCATCCACGGCCGCTCCGACTCCACGCTCAACCGCCAGGGCGTCCGGATGGGATCCGCCGACATCTACGAGGCCGTGGAGCGGCTCCCCGAAATCCGCGAATCACTCGTCATCGGCCTGGAACAGCCCGACGGCGGCTACTGGATGCCCCTGTTCGTCCACCTCGCGCCGGGCGCCGCCCTCGACGACGCGCTCCGCGCCCGCATCAAGCAGGTCATCCGCGAACAGCTCTCGCCGCGCCACGTCCCCGACGAGATCATCGAGGCCCCCGGCGTCCCGCACACCCTCACCGGCAAGCGCATCGAGGTCCCCGTCAAGCGCCTGCTCCAGGGCACTCCGCTGGAAAAGGCGGTCAACCCCGGCTCCATCGACAACCTCGACCTCCTCAAGTTCTACGAGGAGATCGCCCGCAAGCGAGCCTGACCGGAGGCCCGCCACCGGTGCCGCATCATCGCCGAACGTAGCGTTGTCAGTGCCCCCGATTACTCTGAGTGAGCATCGTTCAAGCGCGCTCAGGGGGAATCATGGGGCACACGCAACACAGCAGGACGACCGGCATGCGGCGCGTCCTGCGCCGTGAAGTGGCGGGAACCATCGGTCTGTTGGCCGACGAGCAGGACTTCGAGGCCATGCGGCTCTACCGCAGCTTCACCTTCGACGACCACGCGACGTATCTGCGCCAGGTGGAAGGCCTGCTCAAGTCCCAGGCGGCGGCCGGCGGATACACCACGGTCACGCTCTTCGACCCTGCCGAGTTCACGGATTTCTGCAGGGCGGAGGGCCTGGACCCGGACAACGCGGTGAGCCGCACCCGCTTCACCGCGGAACTCGCGGCCTCGGGACCTCTGGTCGCCTACCAGGGACAGCCCATGGCCGACCTCGTCCCCGAGTTGGTGGAAGAGGCGGTCCGCCAAGCGACCTGGGAATTCGCGACGTCCGTCCTCTCCCGAACAGGCGCCTGCGCCGTGTGCGGACAGGACGTCGGGCGCATGGCCTTCGCCAGGGCCTCCTACCTCGTCTCCCGAGTGATCGACGCGCTGGGGGAGGGCGCCCACCACTGGGTGTGCAGCGTGCTCACCGACCGGGAGTCCCTGCACGCCGTCCTGCACGTGGACGCCACGGAACCCGGCACGGTCAGGATCGACGAGTCCGCGGCCATGGAGGTCACGGCCGTACTGGCGCTGGCGATCGTCACCCGGCGCGCCAGCGCGGTCATCGTGCGCAGCTCGGTCACCGGCGAGGAGGACCGCGTCCACGGCTGGCACCTGAAGGACGAAGGGCTCCGGCCGATCCCCGGGGGCCGGGTCTTCGACGCCTACTGCACCGACGCCGACTCCGGAGACCTGTCCGCTCCGGAACCCGGCGTGAACTACTGCACCACACCAGAAGTGGACGACGCCAAGCCGGAAGGGAGGCATCTCCACTGACACCTCCGCGTGGCTGAACCCCGCGAACAAGCGAGAAGGGCGCCCCGCCCAAAGGCGGAGCGCCCTCCGAAGGCACCGATCGTGCTCGGTTACTCGCCGGACAGCACGGCCTGAGCGGCGTTGCGTGCTTCCTCCGCCGACTCCGCGGCACGCGCGGCAGCGGCGGCGCGCTCGCACTGGGCCAGCGTGTACTTGCCGAGCGTCGCTCGCACATACGGAATCGAAGCGGCACCCATGGAAAGGGAGGTGACACCCAGACCGGTCAGCACACACGCGAGCAGCGGGTCGGACGCGGCCTCACCGCAGACACCGCAGCTCTTGCCCTCGGCCTTCGCCGCGTCCGCGGACAGCGCGACCAGGTCGAGCAGCGCGGGCTGCCACGGGTCCTGCAGCCGGGACACGGCACCGACCTGACGGTCCGCGGCGAACGTGTACTGGGCCAGGTCGTTCGTGCCGAGCGACAGGAACTCGACCTCCTGCAACACCGACCGGGCACGCAGCGCGGCGGACGGAATCTCCACCATCGCGCCGAACTTCGCCTGCAGCCCGGCCTCACGGCAGGCATCGGCGAACGCCTTGGCGTCGGCACGGTCGGCCACCATCGGCGCCATGACCTCGAGGTAGACCGGGAGCCCCTCGGAGGCCTTGGCCAGCGCGGTCAGCTGCGAGCGCAGCACCTCCGGGTGGTCGAGCAGCGTCCGCAGACCACGCACGCCCAGAGCCGGGTTGGGCTCGTCCCCGGGCGTCAGGAAGTCCAGGGGCTTGTCGGCACCGGCGTCGAGCACCCGCACCACGACACGACCCTCGGGGAACGCCTCGAGCACCTGCCGGTAGGCCTCGACCTGCTTCTCCTCGGAAGGAGCGTTCTTGCTGTCGTCCAGGAAGAGGAACTCGGTACGGAAGAGACCGACGCCCTCGGCACCCGCCTCGACCGCCGCGGGCACGTCCGCCGGACCGCCGACGTTGGCGAGCAGCGGCACCTTGTGCCCATCGGATGTGGCACCGGGACCGGTCGAGGCGGCCAGCGCCGCCTTGCGCTCGGCGGCAGCGGCCTCCATCGCGGCCCGCTTCTCCGCACTGGGGTCGACGAAGATCTCACCGGTGCTGCCGTCGACGGCGACGACCGTGCCCTCGGCGAGCTCACCGGCGCCGGGAAGCGCCACCACGGCCGGCACGCCCAGGGCCCGGGCCAGGATCGCGCTGTGGCTGGTCGGCCCGCCCTCTTCGGTGATGAAACCGAGCACGAGCGCGGGGTCCAGAAGGGCGGTGTCGGCGGGCGCCAGGTCACGGGCGATGAGCACGTACGGCTTGTCGCTGTCCGGAACGCCGGGCATGGGCACGCCGAGCAGCCGGGCCACGATGCGGTTGCGCACGTCATCGAGGTCAGCGACACGGCCGGCCATGTACTCACCGGCGCCGGCGAGGAGCTCGCGGTAGTGCGAGAACGCGTCGTAGATGCCGCGCTCGGCCGTGCTCCCGACGGCGACGCGACGGTCGACGTCGGCCATCAGCTCGGGGTCCTGGGCGATCATGGCCTGGGCCTCGAGCACCGCCTGAGCCTCGCCACCGGCCAGATTGCCGCGCGCCATCAGGTCGGCCGCGACAGCTTCGACGGCTTGGCGGGCGCGCCCCTGTTCGCGCTCTGCGTCCTCGGCCGGAATCTGCTTGGCCGGCGGCTCAAGCACCGCCGTCCCCATGTGCCGAACCTCGCCGATCGCCACACCGTGGCTCACGCCGACGCCTCGCAGCGTTGTCTCCATCTCACCCGTCTCCGATAGTGCGGCGAGCGCTGCCGCCGCTTTGAGTTCCTGCTGGCCGTCAGTGACGCAGCGCGTCACTTCCAGCCGAAGAGCGCGTCGCCGGCCTTGATGTCGCCGTCCTCGACGACACCGGAAAGGGACTCGGCCGTGGCCTCCAGGGCGACGACCGGGCAGATCGGCGACTTGCCGGCGGCCTCGACGGCGGCCGGGTCCCAGCGGACCACGGCCTGACCGCGCTGCACGGTGTCGCCCTTGTTGACGAGCAGCTCGAAGCCCTCGCCGTTGAGCTGGACAGTGTCGATGCCCAGGTGCGTCAGCACACCGTGGCCTTCCTCATCCACGACGACAAAGGCGTGGGGGTGAAGGGACACCACGATGCCGTCCACCGGGGCCACAGCGTCGGACGCCACGCGCGCGGGGTCAATGGCGGAGCCGGGGCCGACCATCGCACCGGAGAACACCGGGTCAGGAACGGCGGAGAGCCCGATGGCGCGTCCGGTGAGCGGGGACGTCACACTGGTCATGGCAAGCCTCCCAGGGGGCGGAGAATCAGGGTCGCCGTCACTGCCTGTCCTGGACGGCGTACTGTTCAGAAGCGTAAGTCATAAAAAGTCCCGGTTCCCTACGAGAGGTCCCGGTTGGCGGACGTAGGGGCTGCGGGCAAACGATTTGCGCCGAAGCTCGGGCCCGATGTACTGTCGTACCCCTGCCAGAGGGGCAGCCGACGCCATCGAGCGTCCAACACCTCGGCAGCATCTATCAAGTCCTAAGTTGCAATGCGAACCGTATTCCTGCATGCCTGCAGGAGTGTGGCAAGCGGGCCGGAAAAAGACTGATAGTGTTTGACCTCGCCGAAAGGGCCGCGAAAGCGAAATCCCTTGAGGCAAGCATCAAACCCGAGGAAATCGGTCGGTGAAACGGTCTGATAGAGTCGGAAACGCAAAACAGCAAGACCGAAGGGAAGCGCCCGGAGGAAAGCCCGAGAGGGTGAGTACAAAGGAAGCG
>NZ_JBVKBG010000008.1:0-316532 GCF_055657265.1 Streptomyces sp. NPDC107575
AGGCGGGCGGTGGGGGCGTAGAAGCCGGTGACCTGGTAGCCCCACGAGCCGCCGAAGGGGTGCTCGGCCACGGGCAGGAACTCGACGTGCGTGAAGCCCAAGTCGGCTACGTAGGCGGGGAGTTGTTCGGCGAGTTGGCGGTAGGTGAGGCCGGGGCGCCAGGACGCAAGGTGCACCTCGTACACCGAGAACGGGGACGCGTGGGCGGGCCGGGCGGCGCGCTGCTCCAGCCAGGCCGCGTCACCCCACGTGTGGTGGGAGGCGTGGATCATCGAGGAGTTGGCCGGGGGCTCCTCGGTGCGGGTGGCGAGCGGGTCGGCGCGCATCGTCTTGCTGCCGTCGGGCCGGGTGATCTCGAACTTGTAGAGCTCGCCCTCGCCGATGTCCGGCACGAACAGCTCCCACACGCCGGACGAGCCGAGGGAGCGCATGCTGTGGGCCGCGCCGTCCCAGTAGTTGAACGTGCCGACGACGCGGATGCCCCGGGCGTTGGGCGCCCACACCGTGAAGCGGGTGCCCTGGACGCCCTGGTGTTCCATGGGGTGGGCGCCGAGTGCGTCCCAGAGCCGCTCGTGCCGGCCCTCGGCCATCAGGTGCAGGTCGAGTTCGCCGAGGGAGGGGAGGAGGGCGTAGGAGTCCGCGATGCGCTGGGTCGTGTCGGCGTACGTGATCTCCAGTTCGTACGTGGGCGGGATCTCGCGGAGTTGCAGCAGGGCGGTGAAGAACCCGTCGCCGTCGTCGTGGAGTTCGGCGTGCAGGCCCTCCGGGGTGGTGACGGCCACGTGCCGGGCGTAGGGGCGCCAGGTGCGGAAGGCGATGCCGCCGTGGGCGGCGTGCGCGCCGAGCACTCCGTGGGGGTCGTGGTGGGTCGCGGCGAGGAGCCGGTCGCGGTCGTCCGGGGGGACGGGGGCCGGGGTGGTGGTCGGGCGGCGGGTCACGGTGGGGGCCTCCTTGGGCGCCTTCGTGTGTGCGTGCCGGTCTTGTGTGGTGCGGTGCCGTGCTTGGAAGTCGCCCCCTCCTCCCCTTCCCGTCCCGTCTCCTGGGGGCTGCGCCCCCAGACCCCCAAAAGATTGCGCTCACGCGGCGGAGCCGCATATCGACACAGCCCCGCGCCCCTGAAAGACCTAGCTGCCCGCCAGGCGTTTCAGTGCCGCCAAGGGGACCTGGAGCCAGTCCGGCCTGTGGCGGGCCTCGTACAGGGCCTCGTAGACGGCCTTGTCCGTTTCGTAGGCGCGCAGGAGGACCGGGGCCGTGCGGGGGTCGGTGCCCGTCACCTCCGCGTAGCCGTCGCAGAACGCGGCGCGGCAGGAGAGCGACCAGTCGCTCTGCGGGGAGGCGTAGTCGAAGGAGCGGAGCATGCCGGCGATGTCCCGGTGGACGGGGTGCGGCAGGCGGCGCTCCGCGAGGGGGCGGGTCGGCTCGCCCTCGAAGTCGATCAGCTTCCAGGTGCCGGACGGCTCGCGCAGGCACTGGCCCAGGTGCAGGTCGCCGTGGACCCGCTGGGCCTGCCAGGTGCGGCCCTCCGCGCCGAGCTGGGCGAGCGCGTCGAAGGCGGAGCGCAGGCTGTCCACGTAGGGGAGCAGGGGCGGGACCTGCCCGGCCGTCGTCTCCAGGCGGTGCGTCATCGACTCGGCGAGCTGGTCGATGTGGGCGCGTGTGTACGTGACCGTGGGCAGCGCGCGGGCCAGGGACGTGTGCACCTCGGCGGTGGCGCGGCCGATGTCGCGGGCCTGTGCCGTGAAGTCCTGCTGGTTGGTGACGTGCTTGAGGGCGAGGTCCCAGCCGTCGGCCGCGCCTCTCAGGAAGGGCTGCAGGAGGCCGAGCGTCGCGGGCTGCTGCCCGGGCTGCGTCCCGGCCGTCTCGAACCAGGCGACGGGCGCCGGCACCCGGTCGCAGCCCTCGCGGGCCAGGGCCAGCGGGAGTTCCAGGTCGGGGTTGAGGCCGGGGACGACCCGGCGGAAGAGCTTGGCGATGAGCGTGTCGCCGTACACGACCGAGGAGTTGGACTGTTCCGCCGTCAGGGGGCGGGGTGCGAGGTCGCGCGGGACCTCGCCGTGCGGGCCGCGGTGGAAGCGGAGGGCGCCGAGCGCGCCGGGTATTCGGAGCCGCTCCAGGAGGACGGCGCTGTGCCGCGGGTCCTGGAGCGCCTCGTACGCGGTGCGGCCCGCCAGCGGCCCGTGCGTGATGTGGCCGATCACGGCGGGCGCGAGGTGCGGCGCCGCGGCCTCGGCGGTGCCGATGAGCAGCTGGTAGCGGTCGCCGGGCCCCTCCTCGTCGGCCGGTGGCTGGTGGGCGCGGACGAGGAGGTGCAACAGGGCGGCGTCCGGCAGCAGTTCGGTGACGGAGTCCAGGGTGAAGCCGGTGACGGGGCGGCCCTTGCCCGCGAACCAGCGCTGGCGCGGCAGCCATTCGCGCAGCAAGGGGTCGAGCGACATGAGTAACTCGGATTCTCCGGCCGTCGGGGCGGCGGCCCGGGTTGCGGCTTCCGACATGGCGTCGCGTCCTTTCCCGGATATGCGTGGAGAGTGCCCAGGTATGTCGTCGTCAGTCCTTGCGGAGGCGGAACCAGTAGAAGCCGTGTCCCGCGAGGGTCAGCAGGTACGGGAGTTCGCCGATCGCCGGGAAGCGCACCCCGCCGATCAGCTCGACCGGGTGCCGGCCGTTGAACGACTGGAGGTCCAGCTCGGTGGGCTGGGCGAAGCGGGAGAAGTTGTGCACGCACAGCACCAGGTCGTCCTTGAACTCCCGCAGGAACGCAAGGACCGCCGGGTTGGAGGAGGGCAGTTCGGTGTACGAGCCGAGGCCGAACGCCGGGTTCTGCTTGCGGATCTCGATCATCCGGCGGGTCCAGTGCAGCAGCGAGGACGGCGACGACATCGACGCCTCGACGTTGGTGACCTGGTAGCCGTAGACCGGGTCCATGATCGTGGGCAGGAACAGGCGGCCGGGATCCGAGGACGAGAAGCCGGCGTTGCGGTCCGGGGTCCACTGCATGGGGGTGCGCACCGCGTCGCGGTCGCCGAGCCAGATGTTGTCGCCCATGCCGATCTCGTCGCCGTAGTACAGGATCGGCGTGCCCGGCAGGGAGAGCAGCAGCGCGGTGAACAGTTCGATCTGGTTGCGGTCGTTGTCCAGGAGCGGGGCCAGGCGGCGGCGGATGCCGATGTTGGCGCGCATCCGCGGGTCCTTGGCGTACTCCGCGTACATGTAGTCGCGCTCTTCGTCGGTGACCATCTCCAGGGTCAGCTCGTCGTGGTTGCGCAGGAAGATGCCCCACTGGCAGCCTGCCGGGATGGGCGGGGTCTTGGCGAGGATCTCGGAGACCGGGTAGCGCGACTCGCGGCGCACCGCCATGAAGATCCGCGGCATCACCGGGAAGTGGAACGCCATGTGACACTCGTCGCCGCCGGACGCACTGTCGCCGAAGTAGTCGACGACGTCCTCCGGCCACTGATTGGCCTCCGCGAGCAGCACGACGTCCGGGTACTGGGCGTCGATCTCTTTGCGGACCCGCTTGAGCATCTCGTGGGTGGCGGGGAGGTTCTCGCAGTTGGTGCCCTCCTCCGCGTACAGGTAGGGGACCGCGTCGAGACGGAACCCGTCGATGCCCAGATCGAGCCAGAACCGCAGGGCGGCGAGGATCTCCTCCTGCACCGCCGGGTTCTCGTAGTTGAGGTCCGGCTGGTGGGAGAAGAAGCGATGCCAGTAGTACTGCTGGCGCACCGGATCGAAGGTCCAGTTCGACGCCTCGGTGTCCACGAAGATGATCCGGGCGTCGGCGTACTGCTTGTCGTCGTCGGCCCACACGTAATAGTCGCCATACGGGCCCTCGGGATCCGAGCGGGACTCCTTGAACCACTCGTGCTGATCACTCGTGTGGTTCATGACGAAATCGATGATCACGCGCATGCCGCGCTGATGCGCCGCGTCCACGAACTCCACGAAGTCGGCCAGATCACCGAACTCGGGGAGCACCGAGGTGTAGTCCGAGACGTCGTAACCGCCGTCCCTGAGGGGCGACTTGAAGAACGGCGGGAGCCAGAGGCAGTCGACGCCCAGCCACTGGAGGTAGTCCAGCTTCGCCGTGATGCCCTTGAGGTCTCCGACGCCGTCGCCGTTGCTGTCCTGGAAGGAGCGGACCAGGACCTCGTAGAAGACCGCGCGCTTGAACCAATCCGGGTCCCGGTCCTTCGCAGGGGTGTCCTCGAAGGTGTCCGGGACGGGCTCATTCATCATCATGGTGTGGGTGACCCTCCGAATCCCATGTCCCGAATGCTCCTGAGAATTCATCGCGGCGTGGCCGGTGGCGTCAGGACGAGGATGTGCGCGGGCGTGCGGCCCGGCTCTAGGCGCACATAGTTCGTCCTGCCCCAGTGGTACGTGTCGCCGGTGAGTTCGTCGCGCACCGGCACGGACGCGTGCCAGTCGAGGCCCAGGTGCGGCATGTCCAACGACACCGTGGCCTCCTGGGTGTGGTGCGGATCGAGGTTCACGACGACCAATACCGTGTTCGAGCCCTGTGCGGATGCGGTGGTTTTGGAGTACACGAGCACCGCGTCCTGGTCGGCATGGTGGAAGTGCACATCCCGCAGCGTGCGCAGGGCCGGATTACGGCGCCGGATCGCGTTCAGCGCGGTGATCAACGGGGCGATCGTGCGGCCCTCCCGCTCGGCCGACTCCCAGTCCCGCACCACCAGTTGATACTTCTCCGAGTCCAGATACTCCTCGCTCCCGGCGCGCAGCGGGGTGTTCTCGCACAGCTCGTACCCGCTGTAGACACCCCAGGTGGGCGAGAGCGTCGCCGCAAGCACCGCGCGCAGCTCGAAGGCCGGACGGCCGCCGTCCTGCAGGAACTCGTGCAGGATGTCCGGGGTGTTCACGAACAGGTTCGGCCGCATGTAGGCGGCCGCCTCGCCGCTCAACTCGGCGGCGTACTCGGCCAGTTCGCGCTTCGAATTGCGCCAGGTGAAGTACGTGTACGACTGCTGGAAGCCGACCGCGGCCAGCGTGTGCATCATCGCGGGACGGGTGAACGCCTCCGCCAGGAAGATCACGTCCGGGTCGCTGCCGTTGATGTCGGCGATCACCTTCTCCCAGAACACGACCGGCTTGGTGTGCGGATTGTCGACCCGGAAGATCCGCACCCCGTGCCCCATCCACAGCCGCAGGATCCGCGTCGTCTCCGCGATCAGCCCCGGCAGGTCCCGGTCGAAGGCGAGGGGATAGATGTCCTGGTACTTCTTCGGCGGATTCTCCGCGTACGCGATGCTGCCGTCCGGCCGGTGATGAAACCAGTCCGGATGCTTGTCCACCCACGGATGATCCGGCGAACACTGCAACGCGAAGTCCAGAGCCACCTCCATGCCCGACTCCCGGGCACGCGCCACGAAGGCGTCGAAGTCCTCGAAGGTCCCCAGGTCCGGATGGATCGCGTCGTGGCCGCCCTCGTGCGAACCGATCGCCCAGGGCACCCCCACGTCGTACGGGCCCGGCGACAGCGAGTTGTTGGGACCCTTGCGGAACGTCGTCCCGATCGGGTGGATCGGCGGCAGGTACACCACGTCGAAGCCCATCGCCGCGATCTCCGGCAGCCGCCTCGCGGCCGTACGGAACGTGCCGCTCACCGGCGGCTTCCCCGGCTCGACCACCGCCCCCTCGGAGCGCGGGAAGAACTCGTACCAGGACCCGAACAAGGCCCGTTCCCGCTCCACCAGGAGAGGCAACTTGCCGCTGCGTGTGACCAGTTCGCGGAGTGGGTGGCGGGCGAGGACGCGGCTCACGTCGGGGGCGAGCGCGGCGGCCAGTCGGGCGGGGGCCGGGCGCGTGGTGTCGCGGAGCGCGGCGGCGGCCCGCACAATCGTTTCGCGCAGCGGAGCGGGGGCGCTCTTCGCGGCGCGTTCGTGCAGCAACGCGCCCTCCTCCAGGACGAGTTCGGTGTCGATGCCCGCCGGAATCTTGATCTTCGCCGTGTGCCGCCATGTGGCCACGGGGTCGCCCCACGCTTCGATCCGGTACGTCCAGTGGCCCGGCGCGTCCGGGGTGACCTCGGCGCCCCAGCGGTCGGTGCCGGGCGCCAGCTCGCGCATCGGTGTCCAGGGGCCGGGCTCGCCGTCGGGTCCGCGCAGCACGACGTTCGCGGCGACGGCGTCGTGCCCCTCGCGGAACACGGTGGCCGTCACCAGGAAGGTCTCGCCGACCACGGCCTTGGCGGGGCGCCGGCCGTGCTCGACGACCGGGCGGACGTCACGTATCGGGATGCGGCCCATGGTGGCGCGCGGTGTCGTGGGCGCAGTGCGCTTTGAGGGCATGACCGCTCCTGTCCGCGGGGGATCGGGGGTGCGGAGACGAGATTCGGGGAGGGGGTCGTGCGGTGCAGCCGTGCGGCGTACCGGTGGAGCCTTCCACGCTCCATCGGCGGGCAATCCGTGTCGTACCAACTACTCGTCACTACTGGCGCGTAAGGGAACACATAAGACCGGTCCCGCCGAAAACGACGGGACCGGATCATGAACTCACCTCCTCCTACGGGTTGTTGACCTGAAGCAGTTTGTTGGGCGAGCCGAGGCCCGCGCCCGTCACCTTGCCCGTCGCCGCCCGCTCGGCCAGCGCCTTGCTCACCTCGGCGGGCGAGGCCGCCGCGTGGTCGGCGAGGTACAGCGCGGCCGCGCCCGCGACGTGCGGCGAGGCCATCGACGTACCGGAGAAGGTGGCCTTCCCCGAGTCGCTCTTGTACGAAGCGGACGTGATGTCGACGCCGGGTGCGAACAGGTCGAGACGAGTACCCCAATTGGAGAAGCTCGCACGTGCGTCCTTCTTGTCGCTCGCGCCGACGGTGATCGCTTCCTTGACGCGGGCCGGTGAGTACAGCTCCGCGGGCATGCCGTCGTTGCCCGCGGCCACCGTGTAGGTGACGCCGGAGGCGATGGAGTTGCGTACGGCGGCGTCGAGTTGGGCGTTCGCGTAGCCTCCGAGGCTCAGGTTCGCCACGGCCGGCCGCTGGGCGTGCTTGGTCACCCAGTCGATGCCCGCGAGGACCTGCGCCGTCGTGCCGGAGCCCTCGTCGTCGAGCACCCGCACACCGACCACGTCGGCCTGCTTGGCGACGCCGTACGTCTCGCCCGCGACGGTCCCGGCGACATGGGTGCCGTGCCCGTTGCCGTCCTGGGCGGTCGAGTCGTTGTCGACGAAGTCCCAGCCGCTCGTGGCCCGACCGCCGAAGTCGCGGTGGGTGGCGCGGATGCCGGTGTCGATGACGTAGACGTGCACTCCGGCACCCGCGGACTCGGGCCAGGTGTACGACTTGTCGAGCGGCAGATCCTTCTGGTCGATGCGGTCCAGGCCCCACGAGGGCGGGTTCTTCTGCGTGTGCTCCATGGTGACCCGGGAGTCCTGGACGACCGAGGCGACGTTCCCGTCGGCCGCGAGCCGCTCGGCCTGTCCCTCGCCTAGCGTCACCGCGTAGCCGTTGAGCGCCTTGCTGTAGGTGTGGCGGATTTTCGCCCCGTACTTCTCCGCGAGGCCCTTGCCCGCCTCGGACGGGGCCTTCGTGTCCCCCTTCAATGTCACTATGTAGCTGCCCGCTATCGAGCCGGGCTCCCCGGCGCCGAATATCCGTCCCTGCGCGGGGGCGGCGTCCGCGGGCAGCGTGATGGCCGAAAGCACCGCGACCGTGGCGACCGCGGTGAGCCCGCCGGCCCAGCGCGTCCGTCGCTTTCGCGTCACTCGCACGGTCCCTGCCATGGGTGAGTTCCCCTCCTCAACTCGGCGCGGTCTCACGCCAGTTGGCAGCCTCTCGTGCGGTGTGAAGCACCACAAGGAGGTACGAGGTGGCGGAATCGGCCATATCGGTCGTGGGGGTTGTGCGGTGGAGTTGCGGCGTTTTTCGGACGCGCCATGGGGCTTTCGGTCGTCCGCGGGGCGCGCGCAATTGTCTGGCGCGGCGCACGGCGACGTCCGATGATGAAGCCGTGTCGATCATTCACCGCACCACACTGAAGCCCACCAAGCTCGAACTCCTCGCCGACTGGCTGCCGAAGCAGCCCTGGTACCGGGGCTCCGGGACCCCGGAGCTGACCAAGGCCGGCGGGTTCCGGCTCGATGACCCGGCCGGCGAGGTCGGCCTCGAGTTCATGGCCGCGACGGACACCTCCGGCCCCGAGCCGGTGACGTACCACGTGCCGATGGCCTACCGCGGGGCCCCGCTGGAGGGCGCCGCGGACGACGCGCTCATCGGCACCGTCGAGCACGGCGTCCTCGGGAGGCGCTGGGTGTACGACGGGGCCGAGGACCCGCTCCTCGTACGGGAGTTGACCGCGCTGCTGAAGGGCGAGGCGCCCGCGCACGCGCAGAGCGTCGACGGGGAGCTCGACCCGACCGTGCGGGCGCACGTCACCGGCGACGCCGTGCGCCCCGAGATCGTGCGCGTCCTGGAGGCCGGGGTGAAGGCGCCGGACGACGCGGTCGGCGAGGTGTCCGCCGAGTGGGCCGCGGAGGACGGGCGGCGGGTCCGTGGGGTTTTCGTGGTGGTCCGCGTCGGCTGACGACCTCTGGGCGTTGCGTGCCTCTGGGTGATCATGAAATCTGGCATCGTGGGCAGGTCGCCGATGACCTACGGCGACGACTTCCTGCACCGACGTCCGAATGGTTTGGATGTGGTTTTTTGATCTGGGGGGCAACACGCATGACAGCGACCCGACGTCCGCGACGGCTTGCACGCATCTTCACGGGAGCGGCCCTCACGGTGGGCGCGCTGCTCGGCGCCGCGGCCGCACCGGCCGCGGCCTACGACCCCAACCCCGACGCGGCGGTCACCTACCGGCAGGCCGCGGGCGGCAGCCTCGGCGCCGACGTGGCGCTGACGCAGCACGGTTCCCGCCTCGGTGAGGTGGAGTTCCAGCCGGAGACGCAGCAACTGCGGGTGTACGACACCCGCAACGACGACGACACGTTCTACGTGCACGTCTCCTCCACCACGAACGGTGTCACGCACAACCTGGGCACGTACGCCGCGCCCGGCAGCGAGGCCCCCGTGGACTACCTCGTGAGGGACCTCCACCTGACGAAGGGCACCCCCGTCGACATCGAGGTGTACGACGACGCGGCACTCACCGACTACATCGGCGGGGCGCGCGGCACCGGGGCGGCCATCGCCTGACGAGAGCCCCCAGGGGCATCCGCGTACGGCGGTCCGGGCGCACGCAGCGCGTGCCCGGGCCGCCGTACGCGTTCCGGCGCCCTGCCTCGCGCCGTGGCCCGCGGCGCGGGAGGGCGGCTACCGTCGGGAGGCGACTCCGGCATCCGACGCGCAACCGCAGAGGTGAGCACGTGAAGGCCATCCGCCGATTCACCGTCCGCCCGGTCCTGCCCGAACCCCTCGCCCCGCTGCACGATCTGGCGCGCAATCTGCGCTGGTCCTGGCACGCCGGGACCCGTGACCTGTTCGCCGCCGTGGACCCCGGCCGCTGGGCCGCGTCCGGCGGCGACCCGCTGCGGCTGCTCGGCAGCGTCCCGCCCGAGCGGCTCACCCGGCTCGCGGGGGACGAGGACTTCCTCGCGAGGCTGAGCGAGATCGCCGACGATCTGCGCGGCTATCTGCACGACGACCGCTGGTACCAGGAGCGGGCCCGGCAGTCGGGGCTCCCCGCGGGCATCGCCTACTTCTCGCCGGAGTTCGGCATCACGGCCGCGCTGCCGCAGTACTCGGGCGGCCTCGGCATCCTCGCGGGCGACCACCTCAAGGCCGCGAGCGACCTGGGGGTTCCGCTGATCGGCGTAGGGCTCCTCTACCGGCACGGCTACTTCCGGCAGTCGCTGTCGCGGGACGGCTGGCAGCAGGAGACGTATCCGGTCACCGATCCGAACGAGCTGCCGCTGAACCTGCTGCGGGAGGCCGACGGCACGGCCGTGCACCTCGCGCTCGCCCTGCCCGGCGGGCGGCGGCTGCTCGCGCGGGTGTGGCAGGCGCAGGTCGGCCGAGTGCCGCTGCTGCTGCTCGACTCCGACGTCGAGGAGAACGACGCCCACGAACGGGACGTGACCGACCGGCTCTACGGCGGCGGCAGCGAGCATCGGCTGTTGCAGGAGATGCTGCTCGGCATCGGAGGGGTGCGTGCCGTGCGCGCGTACTGCCGGCTCACCGGACACCCGGCCCCCGAGGTCTTCCACACCAACGAGGGCCACGCGGGCTTCCTCGGCGTGGAGCGAATCGCCGAACTCGCCGAGGAGGGAACGGACTTCGACGCCGCGCTCGAAGCCGTGCGGGCGGGCGCCGTGTTCACGACGCACACCCCCGTCCCCGCCGGCATCGACCGCTTCGACCGGGAGCTCGTCGCCCGCCACTTCGGCGCGGCGGCCGAGCTGCCGGGCCTCGACGTGCAGCGGATCCTCGGCCTCGGCATGGAGACGTACGCGGGCGGCGACCCGAACGTCTTCAACATGGCGGTGATGGGGCTGCGGCTCGCCCAGCGCGCCAACGGCGTCTCCACGCTGCACGGCTCCGTCAGCCGCGACATGTTCGCCGGGCTCTGGCCGGGATTCGACGTCGAGGAGGTGCCGATCGCGTCCGTGACCAACGGTGTGCACGCGCCCACCTGGGTCGCGCCCGAGGTGTACCGGCTCGGCGCGCGCCAGATCGGGGAGCGGCGCACCGAGGACGCCCTGTCGGTCGGCGGCTCCGACCGCTGGGACGCCGTGGGCGAGATACCCGACCGGGACATCTGGGAGCTGCGCGGCGAACTGCGGCGGGGGCTCGTCGACGAGGTGCGCGAGCGGCTCGCCGCGTCCTGGCGCCAGCGCGGCGCGGGGGCGGCCGAACTCGGCTGGATCGACGGCGTGTTGGACCCGGACGTGCTCACCATCGGCTTCGCGCGCCGCGTCCCCTCGTACAAGCGGCTCACGCTGATGCTGCGCGATCCGGACCGGTTGATGCGGCTGCTGCTGGACGAGGAGCGTCCGGTGCAGATCGTCGTCGCGGGCAAGGCGCACCCGGCGGACGACGGCGGCAAGCGGCTCGTGCAGGAGCTGGTGCGGTTCACCGACGACCCGCGGGTGCGGCACCGGATCGTCTTCCTGCCCGATTACGGGATGGCGATGGCGCAGAAGCTCTATCCCGGCTGTGACGTGTGGCTGAACAATCCGCTGCGCCCGCTGGAGGCCTGCGGCACGAGCGGCATGAAGGCGGCCCTCAACGGCTGCCTCAACCTGTCCGTCCTGGACGGCTGGTGGGACGAGTGGTTCGCGCCCGACTACGGCTGGGCCATCCCCACGGCCGACGGGACGGCCACGGACGAGCACCGGCGCGACGACCTGGAGGCGGCCGCGCTGTACGACCTGCTGGAGCGCCGGGTGACGCCGCGCTTCTACGAGCGGGGCCCCGAGGGGCTGCCCGACCGCTGGATCGAGATGGTCCGCCGGACCCTCACCCACCTCGGGCCGAAGCTCCTCGCGGGGCGCATGGTCCGTGAGTACGTGGACCAGCTGTACGCACCGGCCGCGGGGTCCGCGCGCGCCCTCACCCCGGACGCCGCCCGGGACCTCGCGGCGTGGAAGGCGAGGGTCCGCGCCGCCTGGCCGCGGATCACCGTCGACCATGTGGAGGCGTCGGCCGGTGGCGCCGAGCTGGGTGCCACGCTCGGGCTCCATGTCCGGGTCGCGCTCGGCGAGTTGGGCCCCGACGACGTCGAGGTGCAGGCCGTCGCGGGCCGCGTCGACACCGAGGACCGGATCACCGAGCCGACGACGGTGCCGCTGAAGCCGGTCGGCGGTCCGGACGGCGAGGGGCGCTGGGCGTACGAGGGGCCGCTGGCCCTGGACCGGAGCGGGCCGTACGGGTACACCGTCCGCGTACTGCCCGCGCATCCGCTGCTCGCGTCGGTGGCGGAGACGGGGCTCGTGGTGCTGCCGACGGAGGCGACGCAGGAAGGAGCCGGGGTCCTGATGCGCTGACCCCGGCTCCGACGGCTGGTGCTTTACGGGAACGTCAGCTTGAAGCTGTTGATGTAGCCCGTGTCCTGCGCGCCGAGGTCCTGGACCTTCAGCTTCCAGGTGCCGTTCGCGGTCTCGGCCGAGGCGTTGACCGTGTACGTCGTCTGGATGTTCGGCGTCGGGTCGTACGTCGAGCTGTGCAGGCGGTACGTTCTGCCGCTCGGGCCGACCAGGTCCACCTGGAGGTCACCGCTCCACGTGTGCACGATGTCGACGCCGACCTTCAGCGTGGACGGGGCCGCGCCGCTGATGCCGGTGACCGGGACGGACGAGGTGACGGCCGCACCCGGGTAGTCGGGGATGTTCACGTTGGTGTCGTTGGTGAACGTCTTGCCGGTGCCCGGGTCGCCGCCGCCGGAGCGGGCGCCGACGTTGACGCCGGCCCACGCGTCCTGGACCGCCTTGTACTCGGCGGACGTCGTGCCGTACAGCTCACCGGCGGCCGCGAGGGTGCCGGTGCGGGCGCCCGCGTAGTTCGTCGTCGACGTGAACTTCGTGGAGAGCGCCTTGAACCAGATCAGCGCCGCCTTGTCGCGGCCTATGCCCGTGACCGGGAGGCCGTCCGAGGTCGGCGAGTTGTAGGTGACGCCGTTGATCGTCTTCGTTCCGCTGCCCTCGCTGAGCAGGTAGAAGAAGTGGTTCGCCGGGCCCGAGGAGTAGTGCACGTCGACGTTGCCGATGCCCGAGTACCAGGCGTCCTTGGACGCGCCGTCCTTGCTCGGCTTGTCCATGTAGCGCAGCGGCGTGCCGTCGCCATTGATGTTGATCTTCTCGCCGATGAGGTAGTCGCCCACGTCGGACGAGTTGTTGGCGTAGAACTCCACGGTCGAGCCGAAGATGTCGGACGTCGCCTCGTTCAGGCCGCCGGACTCGCCGGAGTAGTTGAGGCCCGCGGTGTTCGACGTGACGCCGTGCGTCATCTCGTGCGCGGCCACGTCGATGGACGTCAGCGGGTGGGTGTTGCTGGTGCCGTCGCCGTACGTCATGCAGAAGCAGCTGTCGTCCCAGAACGCGTTGACGTACGCGTTGCCGTAGTGGACCCGGCTGTACGCGCCGACGCCGTCGCCGCGGATGCCGCTCCTGCCCTGCACGTTCTTGTAGTAGTCCCAGGTCAGCGCGGCGCCGTAGTGGGCGTCGGCGGCGGCCGTCTCGGTGTTGGAGGCGGAGCCGTTGCCCCACACGTCGTCGGCGCCGGAGTAGAGGGTGCCGGTGCCGGACGTGCCGCGGTTCAGGTTGTACGTCTTGTGGGCGCCGCGGGTCGTGTCGTTCAGCGTGTACGAGGAACCGGACTGCGCGGTGCCGAGGGTGACGGTGCCGCTGTACTGGGTGTTGCCCGTGCCGGTCTCGATGGCCTGCCACTCGTGGAGCTTCTTGCCGGTGGTGGCGTCGGTGATGACGTGCAGCTGGTTCGGGGTGCCGTCGTGCTGCAGGCCGCCGACGACCGTCTCGTACGCGAGGGTGGGCTGCCCCTTCGTCGCGCCCTGGCCGAGCCAGACGACCTTGCGGGGCGCCTTGTCGGCCTCGGTCTTCTTCGAGCCGTCGGCCTTCGCGAGGGTGAGGGCCTGGGTCTCGGCCTTCGCCGGTTTCAGCGTGGCGGTGGTGTCGACGTTCTTGAGCTCGGCCTTGGCGGCCTTGGTGACGCTCTTCTCGGCGCCGGACTTCGTGGCCTCGACGATCAGGTCGCCGCCGAGCACCGGGAGGCCGTCGTAGGTGCGCTCGTAGCGGGTGTGGGTGGTGCCGTCCTTGTCCTGGAGGACGTCCCGTACGACGAGCTTCTCCTGCTTGCCGAGGCCGAGGTCCTTCGCGGTGGCGGCCTTTCCGGCGTTCGCCTCGCGGATCAGCTCGGCGCGCTTGGCGGGGGAGAGCTTCGCGGGGAGAGAGCCCGGGTCGGCGCCGGACGCGTCCGCTGTGGCGGGGAGGGACTGGAGGGTGACCGCCATCAGGGCGGCGACGGTGCCGGCGGCGATTGCCGTGGCCCGGCGTCTGGGGGAGCCGGATCTGTGGGAGGTTCGGTTCTTGCGCAACGCTGAACTCCTTCTGCGTGGCCGCGAGTTGGGTGTGCGGCCAGTGGGGAACGGGCGGCGGGTGGCCGTCCGGGCAGAGCGCAATTGCGGAGTGGTGCGGTTGGGAGAGTGGCACCACGCGCTGCCGCGTGTCAGGAGCCCGTCAACAGGTTGGCCGGAAATCGTTCGTTGTCCGGTGTGCGTGGTTCGTTAGCCGGTGACGTGGTTGCGGTCGCGGGGCGCTGCCCCGGGCCCCGCTGCTCAATCGCCGCAGGGGCTGTAAAAGATCGGGGCTCTGCCCCGGACCCCGCGCCTCAATCGCCGGCGGGGCTTGAAGGGGCCGAGCTCAGCCGATCACGCTGTCGCGCCACGCTCGGTGGAGGGTGGCGAACTCGCCTGTTGCGGCGATGAGTTCGGACGGGGGGCCGTCCTCGACCACCTTGCCCGCTGCCATGACCAGCACCCTGTCCGCGATCTCCACCGTCGACAGGCGGTGCGCGATGACGACCGCCGTGCGGCCGCGCAGTACCGTCCGCATGGCCCGCTGCACCGCCCGCTCCCCGGGGATGTCGAGCGAGCTGGTCGCCTCGTCGAGGATCAGGACCGCCGGGTCGGCGAGGAGGGCGCGGGCGAAGGCGACCAGTTGGCGCTGGCCGGCCGAGATCCGGCCACCCCGCTTGCGGACGTCCGTGTCGTAGCCGTCGGGGAGCGCCGCGATGAAGTCGTGGGCGCCGATGGCCTTCGCGGCCTGTTCGATCTCCGCGCGGGTCGCCTCGGGGCGGCCGATCGCGATGTTCTCGGCGACCGTGCCGGAGAAGAGGAACGCCTCCTGGGTCACCATGACGACCCCGCGGCGCAGCTCCGCGTTGGACAGGTCGCGCAGGTCCACACCGTCGAGCAGGACCTCGCCGTGCGACGGGTCGTAGAAGCGGGCGAGGAGCTTGGCCAGGGTGGACTTGCCGGCTCCGGTGGAGCCGACCACCGCCACCGTCTGGCCGGCCGGCAGCGTCAGGTCGAAGCGGGGGAGGACCTCGCCGCCCGTGCGGTAGCCGAAGGAGACCGACCTGAACTCGACCTCGCGGCCCGGCAGTTCGCTCTCCCGGGCGGGCAGCGGGCGCGGCGTGGCCGATTCCGGTACCGAGGGGGTCTGCACGAGCAGGCCCGCGATCTTCTTGAGGGACGCGGCCGCGCTCTCGTACGCGTTGAGGAACATCGCCAGGCGGTCGATCGGGTCGTACAGGCGGCGGATGTAGAGCACCGCGGCCGCCAGGACGCCGAGTTCGAGCGTGCCGCCCGCGACCCGGTACGCGCCCCACAGCACCATGCCCGCCACCGCCGTGTTCGCGAGCAGCCGGGAGCCGACGACGTAGCGCGCCATCTCCAGCATCGCCGTGCCATTGGACCGCTCGTGCCGGTGGTTGAGCCGCGCGAAGTGCTCGTCGTTGGCGCGTTCGCGGCGGAAGGCGCGTACCGGCCGGATCCCGTTCATCGTCTCGACGAACTTCACGATGACCGCGGCGATCGCCGAGGAGCGCTCCGCGTACGCCCGCGCCGCCCGCTGCCGGTACAGCCGGATCAGGACGTAGAGCGGCCCGAAGGACAGGGCCGCCACCGCCCCGATGCCGAGGTCCAGCCAGAGCAGCATCGCCGTGATGTAGACCGAGCCCACGATGACGTTGACCAGTTCCTGGAGGCCCTCGCTGAGCAGTTCGCGCAGCGCCTCGACGTCCGTGGTGGCCCGCGAGATGACCCGGCCCGAGGTGTACCGGTCGTGGAAGTCGACGCTCAGCGCCTGCGCGTGCCGGAAGATGCGTCCGCGCAGGTCGAGCAGCACGTTCTGGCTGACGCGGGCCGAGCAGCGGATGTACGCGTACACGAACGCCGCCGAGCCGACCGCGCACAGCAGGAAGCCCCCGCCGACGACGATCAGCGGCCCATAGTCGTGCGCCCGGAACGCGGGGACCGCGCTGTCGATGGCGTACGCGACGATCAGCGGCCCCGACTGCACGGCGGCCTGTTGCAGGAGCAGCGCGAGGACCGTGAGGGCCACCATGCGGCGGTGCGGCGCGAGCAGCGAGCGCAGCAGCCCGCCCGTCGCACCCTGGGGCGTCGGCAGGTCGTCCTGGTCGAAGAGGTCGCCGGGGGAGTGCGGCCGGATGTCCTCGGGCTGCCGGGGGTCGCCCTGTGCGCCCGTCCTGTCGTCCGGCTTCGCGGTCGTCGTCATACGCGCTCCGTCTCCGTCTTCGCGTCCGTCTCCCCGGGGTGCTCGCCCGACATGAGATGTCTGTACTCGGCGTTCGTGCGCAGCAGTTCGTGGTGGGTGCCCACCGCCGTGATCCGGCCCTCGGACAGCAGCGCCACCCGGTCGGCGAGCAGGACCGTGGACGGCCGGTGCGCGACCACGAGGGCCGTGCTGTCCGCGAGGACGCGCCGCAGCGCCGCCTCCACGGCCGCCTCCGTGTGCACGTCGAGCGCGGACAGCGGGTCGTCCAGGACGAGGAAGCGGGGCGTGCCCACGACCGAGCGGGCCAGGGCGAGGCGCTGGCGCTGGCCGCCGGACAGGCTCAGGCCCTGCTCGCCGACCTCCGTGTCGACGCCGTCGGGAAGCCGGTGCACGAACTCGGCCTGTGCGACGCCGAGCGCCTGCTCCAGGTCCGCGGCCCCCGTGTCCTCGGAGGCTCCCATCAGGACATTCTCGGCGACCGATGCGGAGAACAAGGTGGGCTCCTCGAACGCCACGGACACCAGCTCGCGCAGCTCGGCGCGCGGCATCGCGGTGATGTCCCGGCCGTCGAGCGTGATGCGGCCCTCCGTCACGTCGTAGAGCCGGGGCACGAGCGCGGTGAGCGTGGTCTTGCCGCTGCCGGTCGCGCCGACGAGCGCCAAGGTCTCGCCCGAGCGGATGTGCAGGTCGACGTGCGTCAGCGTGGGGGTGGAGTCCTCGGCGGCGTCGGGGTAGCGGAAGGCGACGCGTTCGAAGCGCAGGCCGTCATCGGTCTCGCCCTGTGGCGCCGGGGACGGGAGCGGGGTTGCGGGCGCGGGGCTCTGCCCCGGACCCCGCTGGCTCTCGTACACAAGGCGGGCTTGATTCGCCTCCGGGTCCGCGTCCAGCACCTCGAAGTACCGCCGCGTCGCCGTTGCCGCCTCCTGGCTCATGGCCAGCAGGAAGCCGATGGACTCGATCGGCCAGCGCAGCGCCAGCGCCGTGGACAGGAACGCGACGAGCGTGCCCGCCGACAGCGAGCCGTCGGACACCTGGACCGTGCCGATCACCAGCGCCGCGCCGAGCGCCACCTCGGGAAGGAGCGTGATCACCGTGAGGATCCCGGCGAGGAGGCGCGCCTTGAGCAGTTCCGTGCCGCGCACCGTGCGCGCCAGGTCGCGGAAGGCGCGGGCCTGGCTGCGGTGCCGGCCGAAGCCCTTGATGACGCGGATGCCGAGGACCGATTCCTCGACGACCGTCGTCAGATCGCCGACCTGGTCCTGCGCGCGGCGCGAGGCGTGCGCGTACCCGCCCTCGAACTTGTAGCAGAACGCGATCAGCGGGACGGCAGGGGCGAGCAGGACGAGGCCGAGCCCCCAGTCCTGGACGATCAGCACGGTGAGCCCGGCCAGGATCGTCACGCCGTTGACGATCAGGAACGTCAGCGGGAAGGCGAGGAACATCCGCAGCACCATCAGGTCCGTCGTGCCGCGCGAGAGCAACTGGCCCGAGGCCCACCGGTCGTGGAAGGAGACCGGGAGCCGCTGCAGATGCCGGTAGAGATCCGCGCGCAACGCCGCCTCCACCCCGGCCAGCGGTCGCGCCACGAGCCATCTGCGCAGGCCGAACAGGAGCGCCTCCGCGATGCCGAGCCCGAGCAGCACCCCGGCGCCCAGCCACACCCCGCCCGGATCGCGCTCGGTCACCGGGCCGTCCACGATCCACTTCAGGACCAGCGGGAAGACCAGCGCCAGACACGACGCGAGCACCGCCACGAACGCCGCGCCCGCCCACCTCGCGCGCACCGGACGCACGTACGGCCACAGCCGCAACAGCGTCCGCACGGCGGAGAGTTGGCCGGTCGTCTCTGTGGTGGCACGTGTCGTCTTCGGCATCAGGAGCGAGCCTACGGATTGCCACTGACAACGCCCACCGAGTTTCGGCCCGGCACCCGCGAGGCCCCAGCACTTGCGACGCCCCGGGAGTCGTACCCGCCATCAACCGATCGGCTGATGCGTGCTCGAGCGCGATGGCCGATGCCCCGGCAGGGCCCCCGCGGCGAGTCTTGATGCCATGACCACCACCACTGCACCGCTCATCGAGGTCGCCGGGCTGCGCAAGACGTACGCCGGGCGGGCCGTCGTCGACGGGGTGTCCTTCACCGTCGGCGAGGGCGAGATCTTCGGGATCCTCGGGCCGAACGGCGCGGGCAAGACCACGACCGTCGAGTGCGTCGAGGGGCTGCGCGCGGCCGACGAGGGGCACATCCGGGTCGCGGGGCTCGATCCCGTGCGCGACCACGCACAGGTCACCGGGATCCTCGGCGCGCAGCTCCAGGAGAGCGAGATCCAGCCGAAGCTGACCGTGAAGGAGGCCCTTGAGCTGTATTCCGCCTTCTATCCCGCGCCCCTCGACTGGCGGCCGCTCGCCGACCGGCTGCGGCTCACCGACAAGCTCGGCACCCGGTTCGCGAAGCTCAGCGGCGGCCAGAAGCAGCGCCTGTTCATCGCGCTCGCCCTCGTCGGCAACCCCCGCGTCGTCGTCCTCGACGAGCTGACCACCGGGCTCGACCCGCGCTCGCGCCGCGACACCTGGGAGCTCATCGAGGAGGTGCGCGACAGCGGCGTCACCGTCCTCCTCGTCACGCACTTCATGGAGGAGGCGCAGCGGCTCTGCGACCGGATCGCCGTGATCGACAAGGGCCGCGTCGCCGCGCTCGACACCCCGGCAGGTCTCATCCGGCAGGCCGCGGGCGCCACCGTCATCTCGTTCACCCCGTCCGCGCCGCTCGACGAGCGCGAACTCGCCGCGCTGCCGGGCCTCGCCTCCACGGAGCACAAGGACGGCCGGGTGACCCTGACCGGCGGCGAGGACACCGTGAACGCCGTCCTCACGCTGCTCGCCCGGCACCGCGTCACCGCCCACCAACTCCGCGTGTCCGACGCCACCTTGGACGACGCGTTCCTCGACCTGACGGGAGCCGGACAGTCATGACCACCGCCACCGCGCCCAGCAGCACCGCCGTCGCCCCCGCCGAGCGGGCCGCCGTCAACCGGGCCGTTCTCAAGGCCGAGTTCACGCTCTTCCGGCGCGAGGCCGGCAGCCTGCTCGGGATCCTGCTGTTCCCCGTCGCCCTGCTCGTGATCCTCGGCTCCATCCCGTCCTTCCGGGAGACCGACGCCGGGCTCGGCGGCATCCGCCTCGTCGACGCCTACGTGCCCGTCACCGTGCTGCTCGGCATGATCGCTGGCGGCATCCAGTCGATGCCGCCGATCATCACCGGCTACCGCGAGCGCGGCATCCTGCGCCGGATGTCGACCACGCCGGTGCGGCCGACGGCCGTCCTCGGCGCGCAGATGGGCATCCACGGCGTCGCCGTCCTCGTCTCCGTCGCCGTCTGCCTCGCCGTCGGCCGGATCGCCTTCGATGTGGCGCTGCCGCGACAGCTCGGGGGCTATCTGCTCGCGCTCGTCCTGTCCGTCGTCGTCTCCCTCGCCCTCGGCGCGCTGATCGCCTCCCGGGCCCGTACGACCAAGATCTCCAACGCGATCGGCTCGGTCGTCTTCTTCCCCGCGATGTTCTGCGCGGGCGTCTGGCTGCCGGTGCAGGCGATGCCGGACACGCTGGCCCGGATCGTCGAGCTGACGCCGTTCGGCGCCGCCGCGCAGGCCCTGAACCAGGCCGCTGCGGGCGACTGGCCCGCCTGGTCGCACCTGCTCGTGCTCGCCCTGTGGGCCGCGGGCCTGACCGGCGCGGCCGCGCGCTGGTTCCGCTGGGAATGACCGGGGAGGCGGGCGTGGTCGCGCAGACTGGGGGCATGGACGAGCGGGACCCACAGGACGGACGGGCGGCGGGCGGCTCGCTCGGCGAGGCCGTCGCGGACGTCGAGCGGCGGTGGCGGGAGTTCCACCGCTACTCGCCGTACGCGCTGCTCGGCGTCAGCGTGCTGCTCTCGGTGCCGACGAACGCCCCCTTCGGAGTGACACGGCCCGGCTGGTACGCGATGGCGGGCCTGGTCGTCGCGGCGGCGGTCCTGGAGGGCGCCGCGGTGCGGGCCCGGCTCGCCGCGAAGGGGCCCTCGGTCACCGGGTCGGTCTACTACGGGCTGCGCTGGGCGCTCGCCTTCGGCCTCGCGTGGATCAACCCGCTCTTCGCGTTCTACGCCGCCATCGGCTATTTCGGCGCCGACCGCTTCCTGCTGCCCAGGCTGATCAAGCCGGGGCTCGCGGCGTCCGCCGTGATCCTCGCGGGTTCGCAGTCCGGCGGGCTCCCGCCGAAGAACGCGGCGCAGTGGGGGCTGTTCGGCGCGCTCTACGCCATCAACATGGCGCTGGTCGCGGCCATGATCCACCTCGACTCCAAGGAGCGGGACCGCACCGAGGCCCAGGTCGCGACCATCGCCGAGCTGGAGCGCACCAACAAGGCGCTCCAGGACGCGCTCGACGAGAACGCCGCCCTGCACTCCCAACTGCTCGTCCAGGCGCGGGAGGCAGGCATCTCCGACGAGCGGCGCAGGCTCGCCGCCGAGATCCACGACACCATCGCCCAGGGCCTGACCGGGATCATCGCCCAGCTCCAGGTCGTCGCGGGCACCGACGACCGGGACCTGGCCCGCGAGCACCTCGACCGGGCCGCCGACCTCGCCCGGCACAGCCTCGGCGAGGCCCGCCGCTCCGTGCACAACCTGGCGCCCGCCGCCCTGGACGACGCGACGCTCGCCGAGGCCCTCAAGAAGACCGTCGCCGACTGGTCGGCCCGCACCGGCGTCCGCGCCGACTTCACCCTCACCGGCACCGCCGAGCCGCTGCACGAGGAGATCGAGGCGAGCCTGCTGCGGATCGCCGAGGAGGCGCTGTCGAACGCCGCCCGGCACGCCGCCGCCACCCGCGTCGGCGTCACCCTCTCCTTCATGGCGGGCCAGGTCACCCTCGACGTGCGCGACGACGGCCGCGGCTTCGACCCCCTCGCCGTCCCCGCCCGCTCCGGCAGCGGCGGCTTCGGCCTCGACGGCATGCGGGCCCGCGCCGAGCGCCTCGCGGGCGGCGTCACCGTCGAGTCGGAGGAGGGCGGCGGCACCGCGATCTCCGCTCACGTACCTTTGGTGCGCCATGACCAGTGACTCCGCGCCTCCCGCCATCAGCCTGCTGATCGTCGACGACCACCCCGTCGTACGGGACGGTCTGCGCGGCATGTTCGAGTCGACCACCGGCTTCACGGTCCTCGGCGAGGCTGCGAACGGGGTGGAGGCCGTCGCCCGCGCCGCCGCCCTCGACCCGGACGTCGTCCTCATGGACCTCCGGATGCCGGGCGGCAACGGCGTCGACGCGATCCGCGAGCTGGCCAGGCAGGGCGTGCGCGCCCGCGTCCTGGTCCTCACCACGTACGACACGGACTCCGACACGCTGCCCGCGATCGAGGCGGGCGCCACCGGCTACCTCCTCAAGGACGCCCCGCGCGAGGAGCTCTTCACGGCGGTACGGGCCGCGGCCGAGGGCCGCACCGTCCTGTCGCCGGCGGTCGCGTCCCGCCTGGTCACGGCCGTGCGCACGCCCGCGCCCGCCGTGGACGAGACGCTCTCGGCCCGCGAGCGCGAGGTCCTGGTCCTGGTCGCGAAGGGCACATCGAACAAGGAGATCGCCCGCGAGCTGTTCATCAGCGAGGCCACGGTCAAGACCCATCTCACCCACATCTACGGCAAGTTGGGCGTGAAGGACCGCGCGGCGGCGGTCGCGGTGGCGTACGACCGCAAGATCCTCGGCTGAGGCCCGGATACGCGACGGCTCAGCGGATCTCGTCCGGCGTCACCGTCACCCACCGCTTGTCGGCGGTCACCTTCTGGCCCAGCTCCTTCTGCCGCTTCGCCCCGTCCGCCTTCATCGCGTCCAGCTCCTTCATGTAGCTGTCCTTGCGGTTGACCCACACCCGCACGCCGCCGTGCGCCACGTCCACCGAGCGGAACAGCATCGGCCCGTCGCTCTTCGGGGTGTCCCCGGCGGCGAGGACCGGCTTCTTCCAGGCGTCGATGTACGTGCTGATGGCGGCGGGCTTGCCCTCGTACCAGGTCGCGGGCGCCCACAGCTTCGGCGTCAACTCCCGGTTCTCCAGGGCCTTCTGGTCGAACGTCCCGGCGGCGATCTCCTTGCGCGAACTCGTCACGTCACCCGTCTTGCGGTCCTTCAGGAGCGCGGCCACCCCGAGGACGTTCTCCGGCTTCACGTCGTAGCCGTACTTCGGATCGGCCAGCACCATGCGGACGAGGTCCTCGCTCGCGGCGCTCACCACGTACACCTCGATGCCGTGCGAGCGCAGCGCGTGGTACAGCTCGCGCATCCCCTCCGAGAACTCCGGCGGCTTCGCGCCGCCCGGCAGCGGCTTGTCGTACGCGAGCAGCTCGTCGACCCAGCCCTTGAGCTGCTTGAGCGTGAACCCGGAGAAGATCTGCGCGGCCCACGGGTAGCAGACCTGGTCGTCGACCTCGCACAGCCGGTTGTAGTACTCGGTGAGCGTCTCCTTGTGGTCCGCCGTGTCCTTGAAGGGGATCACCTTCAGCGACGGGTCCATGGTGTCCCGCGTCAGGACGCCCTTCTGCTCCAGGAACGGCAGCAGCGACTCCTCCAGGTCGTTGCGGTACGTCGTGTTGTCCGCGTCGAACGTCGCGTACGCGCCCTTCTCGCCCTCGTGCGCCGCCACGACCCGGGCGAGCTGCTTCGCCTGCGCCCGCGGCCAGTGCTTCAGCTGGGCGGCGACGGTCCGCGCCGTCGCGTCCCGACCGGTGGCGGCCGTCGCCTCGGTGTCCGGCCACAGCACGGTGGTGGCGAGCGCCGCGGTGAGGGCGGCGCCCACGGCACCGGCGACGAGGGGCTTCTTGCGCAGGGAGTTCTTTCTGGCTTCGGTCACGGCGCGCCACACTAGAGCCACCGGCCGCCGATTCCCATGATCGAGGTCACCGTCCGTGACCGGCATGCGACCGCCGGGCGCGGGTAGATGTCCGGCTCGCATACGGAGTCGGTGTCCGGCTCGCATACTGGAGGCATGAGCAACGGCTCCCAGGAGTTCGTGCGCGCGACGCCACGGCCCGGCGGCCCGATCGTCTCGGCGGTCGGCTATCGCACCCGCGGCCTGCCTCCCGCGCTCCACCGCGGCCTGCCCTCTCCGTACCTCACGGTGATCTTCACCCTGGACGAGCCGGTCGTCGGCGGCCACACCCCCGAGGAGGCCCTGGGCCCCGACGCGGTCCGCACCGACATCGTCGTGGGCGGCCTGCACCAGCGCCCCGAGTACATCGCCCAGTCCGGCTCCGAGGCCGGCATCCAGCTCGCCGTGCACCCCCTGGCCGCCCGCGCGCTGCTCGGCGTCCCCGCGGCCGAACTCGCGGGGCCCGTCGCCGTCGAGGGCACGGACGTGCTCGGCCGGACGGCGGCCCACGTGCGCGAGGAGCTGGCCGAACTCGACGACTGGCGGGCCCGGTTCGACCTCGTCTCCGGCTATCTGGCGCGGCGGACGGCGGACGACCCGCTGGCCGGCGTGCGCCCCGAGGTCGCCGAGGCGTGGACCTGGCTCGCCCGGCACCGCGGCGCCGGCACCCTGAAGGGGCTCGCCGCGCACGTCGCCCTCAGCGAGCGCCGCCTCACCACGCTGTTCCGCGCCGAGACGGGCCTCGCCCCCAAGCAGGCCGCCCGCCTGATGCGGTTCCAGCACGCGAAGGCCGCCGTCGTCCGCGCCGTGGCGGCGGGCGCCCCGCCGGACCTGTCCCGCGTCGCCGCCGAGCACGGCTACTGCGACCACTCGCACCTGGTCCGCGACTTCCGCCAGTACACGGGCCTGAGCCCGACCGGGTGGATCGCCGAGGAGTGCCGAAACATCCAAGCCGGGGGACACCACAACGGCGAAGACTCGGAGCCATGAACACCACACAGAGCACCCAGCAGACCCCGCGCGAGCCCGCCGTCTGGCCCACTCTCCAGGCGAACGACGCGCCCGCGCTCATCGACTTCCTCGTGAACACCGTCGGCTTCCTGCGCACCGCCGTCTACGAGGACGGCGACCGCGTCGCCCACGCCCAGCTCGACTGGCCCGAGGGCGGCGGGATCATGCTCGGCTCCCACAAGCCGGACGCCGAGCCGGGCACCTGGTGCGTGAAGCCGGGCAGCTTCGGCGGCTACGTCGTGACCGCCCGGGTCGACGAGCTGTACGCCCGGCTCGTCGACGCGGGCGTCAAGATCCTCCGCGAGATCGAGGACCAGCCGTACGGCAGCCGGGAGTTCGCGATCGTCGACCCGGAGGGCAACCTGTGGTCCTTCGGCACGTACGCGGGCGAGCCGCGGCCCACGTCCTGACCTTCAGGACCTGACCTTCAGGAGCAGCACCGTCCGCGCGGCGACGGTGACCGTGGCGCCGGCCTCGTGCAGCACGTCCGGCGCCGCGCCCTGCTCCTCCTCGCCGGTGTCCACCACCACCTCGTACGAGCGGGCCCAGGGCTCGCCCGGCAGCACGAAGCTCTCGGCCCGGTCGCCCGCGTGCAGGATCGCGAGGAAGCTGTCGTCGCGCACCGGCTCGCCGCGCGCGTCGCGGCCGGGGATGTCGCGCCCCGACAGATACATGCCGACCGTGCCGGCGGGCGCGTACCAGTCGCCCTCCGTCATCTCGGTGCCGCGCGAGGTGAACCAGGCGAGGTCGCGCAACCCGTCCGCCGAGTGCGCCCGGCCGGAGAAGAAGGCCCTCCGCCGCAGCACCGGGTGCGAATGGCGCAGCGCGACGAGCCGTGCGGTGAGCGCGAACAGCTCCCGGCAGCCGGGGTCGTCGAGCAGCGACCAGTCGACCCAGCTGATCTCGTTGTCCTGGCAGTACGCGTTGTTGTTGCCGCGCTGCGTGCGCCCGAACTCGTCGCCCGCGACCAGCATCGGCACCCCGGTCGAGAGCAGCAGCGTCGTCAGCAGGTTCCGCAACTGCCGTCTGCGCAGGGCCCGTACGCCCTCGTCGTCGGTCTCGCCCTCGACGCCGCAGTTCCAGGCACGGTTGTCGTGCGTGCCGTCCCGGTTGCCCTCGCCGTTGGCCTCGTTGTGCTTGCGCTCGTACGACACGAGGTCGCGCAGGGTGAAGCCGTCGTGCGCGGTGATGAAGTTGACCGAGGCGTAGGGGCGGCGCCCGCCCCACGCGTACAGGTCGCTCGAACCGGAGAGCCGGTACCCGAGGTCCCGTACGTCGGGCAGCGCACCGCGCCAGAAGTCGCGCACGGCGTCGCGGTAGCGGTCGTTCCACTCGGTCCACAGGGGCGGGAAGGAGCCGACCTGGTAGCCGCCCGAGCCCACGTCCCACGGCTCGGCGATCAGTTTCACGCGGCGCAGGACCGGGTCCTGTGCGATGACGGCGAGGAAGGGGGAGAGCATGTCGACGTCGTGCATGGAGCGGGCGAGCGCCGCCGCGAGGTCGAAGCGGAACCCGTCGACGCCCATCTCCGTGACCCAGTAGCGCAGCGAGTCCGTGATCAGCCTGAGCACCTGCGGCTGCACCACGTGCAGGGTGTTGCCGCAGCCCGTGTAGTCGGCGTAGCGCCGTGCGTCGTCCTGGAGGCGGTAGTAGCCGCGGTTGTCGATGCCCTTCAGGGACAGCATCGGGCCCAGCTCGCCGGCCTCCGCCGTGTGGTTGTAGACGACGTCGAGGATGACCTCGATGCCCGCGTCGTGCAGCGCCCGCACCATCCGCTTGAACTCGCCGACCTGCTGCCCGGCCGTGCCGGACGCCGCGTAGCCCGCGTGCGGGGCGAAGTAGCCGATGGAGTTGTAGCCCCAGTAGTTGCGCAGGCCCCGGCGCAGCAGATGGTCCTCGTGCGCGAACTGGTGCACGGGCAGCAGCTCCACCGCCGTCACGCCCAGCCTCACCAGGTGCTCGATCGCGGCGGGGTGCGCGAGCCCCGCGTACGTCCCCCTCAACTCCTCGGGTATGTCAGGGTGTTGGCGGGTGAAGCCGCGCACGTGCAGCTCGTAGATCACCGAGTCCGCCCACGGCGTCTTCGGCCGCCGGTCGTCCACCCACTCGTCACCGGACGCGTCGTCGTGCACGACCACGCCCTTGGGGACGTACGGCGCCGAGTCCCGGTCGTCGCGCACCGTGTCGGCGACATGCTGCTCGGGCCAGTCCCGGACATGCCCGTACACCTCGGGCGGAAGGCCGAACTCGCCGTCCACGGCCCGCGCGTACGGGTCGAGCAGCAGCTTCGCCGGGTTCCAGCGGGCGCCCGTCCACGGGTCCCAGCGGCCGTGCACCCGGAACCCGTAGCGCTGACCCGGCAGTACTCCCGGTACGAAGCCGTGCCAGATCTCGTGCGTCAACTCGGTGAGCGGGGCCCGGCGTTCGCGGCCCTCCTCGTCGAACAGGCACAGCTCGACGGATTCGGCGCCGCCCGCCCACAGCGCGAAGTTGGTGCCCGCGACGCCGTCCGGGCCGACCCGGTACCGGGCGCCGAGCGGCACGGGCGTGCCCGGCCACACCGGCTCCAGAGGGGACACGCGCTCCCGCTCGCGGCCGCGACCGGTGAACGGGGCAGGCAGCGCTCTGCCGTTGCCCCCGCGCGGCGCGCTCTGAACTGCCTCCTGCTCGGGTGCGCTCGACACCTGACGGCCTCCCGCGGCTCCACGGATCCTGGGCAGCGGGGCGTGCGGCGTCCCGGCCGCGCTCGCCCTGCTTCCTCCCACTGTTCTGCCCAGAGCTTCGCTCGCACTCACGTTTCCCCAGCGGGGGGCACGTCGTTGCCCTTGGCGTGAACAGAGCTGTGAGGCGTGCGCGGCACGCAGGGGCGACGCTGGGCGCCGTACTGACCTGGGCGGGACTGATGGGCGCGCTCGCCGGATGCGGGGGCGGCGACACGGTGTTCGGCAAGCCGCGGTCCGCGAAGGAGCTGATCCGGGTCTCGCCCGAGAACGGGGCGAAGGGAGTGCGGGGACGACTCCAGGTCGCGGTCTCCGAGGGCCGGTTGGAGTCGGTCAAGGTCGTCAGGGTCCAGGACGCCGAGGAGCACGCCGTACCGGGCCGCCTGGAGCGGGACGCGATGCGCTGGCGCCCCACGGGCCCGGGCGCGGACCGCCTCGCGCTCGCCGCGCAGTACAAGGTCGACGCGGTCGCGGTCGACGGCCACGGGCGCAGGGTGGCCCGGCACACCACGTTCAGGACGTACGTCCCCGACAAGCGCTTCATCGGCTATGTCACGCCCGAGCACCAGGCCCGGGTCGGCACCGGCATGATCGTGAAGGTCGCGTTCAACCGGGAGATCGAGAACCGGGCCGCCGTGGCGCGCGCGATCAGGGTGACCGCGGAGCCCGGCGTGGAGATCGCCCCGCACTGGTTCGGCAGGAACCGCCTCGACTTCCGGCCGGAGCGCTACTGGAAGCCCGGCACGAAGGTCACGGTCGACCTGGGCCTGCGCGACGTACAGGCGGCGCCGGGCGTCTACGGCCTCCAGGACAAGGCGTTCACGTTCACGGTCGGCCGCAGCCAGGTCAGCGTGGTGGACGCGGCGGCGCACACCATGAAGGTGCGCAGGAACGGCAAGGTGGTGGACACGGTGCCGATCACGGCGGGCGCGCCGGGCTCGACGACGTACAACGGGAGGATGGTCGTCAGCGAGAAGCTCGCCGTCACCCGCATGGACAGCCGCACGGTCGGCTTCGGCGGCGAGTACGACATCCCCGACGTGCCGCACGCCATCCGGCTCACCGACTCCGGCACCTTCCTGCACGGCAACTACTGGTCGGGCGGCGTCTTCGGCCGCAGCAACGTCAGCCACGGCTGCGTGGGCCTGCGCGACGTGAAGGGCGGCGGCTCGGGTACGCCGGCGGGCCGGTTCTTCGACGGCAGCCTGATCGGCGACGTGGTGGAGGTCAGGAACAGCGCGGACAAGAAGGTCGCTCCGGACAACGGGATGGGTGGCTGGAACATGGACTGGGCGCGCTGGAAGGCCGGGGGAGCGCTTACGCGATAGCCGAAAGTCGGGCATCCTCCCCGCTGTTGGGACGAAACGGTGACATCCCTGGGGATCCGTTTCCCCAGGTCGTGTGGTTATCTTTCGCAGTGCGCGCGTGCAGGCGCGGTAGTGCGGGCCTTGGGGCAAGGCCGTGCGAGGGGAGAAAGATCTTGAACGGGCGACGACCGATATCCGCGGCTCTGCTGGGGGCGGCACTCTTCCTTGTCACCGCGTGCGGGGGCGGCGGTGGTTCAGGCGACGACAAGGGGACATCCGGCAAGGCGGCCGCGGCGAAGAAGGAGTCGCAGGCCGTCGTGACGGTGGCCCCCAAGAACGGCGCCGACGACGTCGCGACCAAGGGGGCCCTCGAGGTCACCGCGGACAAGGGGAAGCTGACCGAGGTGAAGGTCGCCGACACCAAGGGCAACGAGGTGGAGGGCGCGATCACCGACGGTGGCAAGAGCTGGGCCCCGGCGCGGCACCTCGCCGCCTCGACCGAGTACAAGGTGCACGCGGTCGCCAAGGACAAGGAGGGCCGCGAGTCCGCCAAGGACTCCACGTTCACCACGCTCACGCCGAAGAACACCTTCATCGGCACGTTCACCCCGGAGGACGGCACCAAGGTCGGCGTCGGCATGCCGTTCTCGGTCCGCTTCTCGCGCGGCATCACGCACCCGGAGGACGTCGAGAAGGCGATCTCGGTCAAGGCCGAGCCGTCCGTCCCGGTCGAGGGCCACTGGTTCGGCAACGACCGCATCGACTTCCGCCCGGAGAAGTACTGGGCGAAGGGCACCAAGGTCACCGTCAAGATGAACCTGGACGGCGTCGAGGGCCGACCCGGTGTCTACGGCAAGCAGGTCAGGACCGTGAAGTTCACCGTCGGCCGCAGCCAGATCTCCACCGTCGACGCCAAGACGCACATGATGACCGTCAAGCGCGACGGCAAGACCATCAAGAAGATCCCGATCACCACGGGCAAGCCGGGCTACGAGACGTGGAACGGCACGATGGTCATCAGCGAACGCCTTCGGGTGACCCGTATGAACGGCGAGACGGTCGGCTACGGCGGCGAGTACGACATCAAGGACGTCCCGCACGCCCAGCGCCTGACCGACTCCGGCACGTTCATCCACGGCAACTACTGGGGCGGCGGCACCTTCGGCAACGTCAACTCCAGCCACGGCTGCATCGGCCTGCGCGACGTCCGCGGCGGCTACGACAAGAAGGTCCCGGCGGCCTGGTTCTTCGACCAGTCGATGACCGGGGACGTGGTGGTGGTCAAGAACACCCACGACAAGAAGGTGGACCCGGGCAACGGCCTGAGCGGCTGGAACATGTCGTGGGCGGACTGGAAGAAGTGACGAAGCGCACCGCGCTCGCCCGGGTGAACGGCCGCTAACCTGCGGACATGACCGTTCACCTTGAAGTAGCCGACGGCGTCGGGACCATCCGTCTGGACCGCCCCCCGATGAACGCCCTGGACATCGCCGTCCAGGACCGCATCAAGGAACTCGCGGAGGAGGCCACGACCCGGGACGACATCCGGGCCGTGGTGATCCGCGGCAGCGAGAAGGTGTTCGCGGCCGGCGCGGACATCAAGGAGATGCGCGAGATGGACCACGCGGCCATGGTCGCGCGCTCCCGCGGGCTGCAGGACTCGTTCACCGCGGTCGCCCGCATCCCGAAGCCTGTCGTCGCCGCCGTCACCGGCTATGCGCTCGGCGGCGGCTGCGAGCTCGCGCTGTGCGCCGACTTCCGGATCGCCGCCGACAACGCCAAGCTCGGGCAGCCGGAGATCCTGCTCGGCCTGATCCCCGGCGCGGGCGGCACCCAGCGTCTCTCCCGGCTCGTCGGCCCCTCCAAGGCCAAGGACCTGATCTTCACGGGCCGCCAGGTGCGGGCCGACGAGGCGCTCGCGCTCGGGCTCGTCGACCGGGTGGTCCCGGCCGCCGAGGTCTTCGACGCCGCGAACGCCTGGGCCGGGCAGCTCGCCAAGGGACCCGCGATCGCCCTGCGCGCGGCGAAGGAGTCGATCGACACGGGCCTGGAGACGGACCTCGACACGGGCCTGGCGATCGAACGCAATTGGTTCGCAGGCCTGTTCGCCACGGAGGACCGGGAGACCGGGATGCGCAGCTTCGTCGAAGAGGGCCCGGGGAAGGCGAAGTTCGCCTGACGCCCGCTCCGGGGGCCGCCGAACGTGCCGTCAAATGCCTTGCGGGCAAGCCCAGTTGATCAGTTCGCTCGTTCGGGGAGCATTATCCGAACCTTAAGCGAACCTTAAGCGCGTTCGGCGGCAAACGATCAACGGCGACGCGTACGCCACGCGTTTCCGCAGCTCATCGCGGGTGTCCAGGCCCCTGTACTGCCAAAGGCATATGCCAAAACAGCCCTCCGGAACGAAGCGTTCCGGGGGGCTTATTCCGTCGGAACGGCCCCACGGGGGGCTCCATGGCCCCATCATGGAGGCATGGCGGGGCTTGAGGGTGTGGAACAACCGCGGCGGCACGCGAGTGCGACCGCGGCGCGCTGGTCTCCCGCGGTCGAGGACGAACACGCCCTGAGGGCACTGGAGTTGTTCGGAAACCCGGCCGAGGCGGAGGTGTCGCTGCCGTCGCGCCCCGAATCGGCCGCGACCGCGCGGCGGCTCGCGCAGGTCGTCGTCCTGCGCCACTGGGGCCTCTCCCCGAAAATGACCGAGGACGGCGTCCTGCTCGTCTCCGAACTCGTCGGCAACGCGGTGCGGCACACCGGCGCCCGCCACTTCGGCCTGCGCATGCTGCGCCGCCGCGGCTGGATCCGCATCGAGGTGCGCGATCCGTCCCGCGGACTGCCCTGCCTGATGCCGGTGCACGAGATGGACATCTCGGGGCGCGGCCTCTTCCTCGTCGACAAGCTCTCCGACCGCTGGGGCGTCGACCTGCTGCCGCGCGGCAAGACGACCTGGTTCGAGATGCGCGTCGCCGACCGCTGACCGGCCCCCTTCCGCACGGCCTCGTACGCTGGGCTTGAGTCTCCACCCACTGGAAGGCCCAGACTCCTCGACATGATCGACGACGGCCCGCAGCTGCTCACGATCGGACAACTGGCGCGCCGCACCGGCCTCACGGTGCGCACCATCCGGTTCTGGTCCGACGAGGGCGTCCTGCACCCCGTGACCCGCAGCGAAGGCGGCTACCGGCTCTACGACGCCGAGTCCGTCGCCCGCCTCGAGCTGATCCACACCCTGCGCGAGCTGGGCCTCGGCCTGGCCGACGTACGGAAGATCCTCTCCGGGGAGCGGGACATCGCGTCCGTCGCCGCCGCGCACGTGGCGGCGCTCGACGCGCAGATCCAGCTGCTGCGGCTCAACCGGGCCGTGCTGTCGACCGTCGCGAAACGGAATTCGAGCGCCGAGGAGATGGCCCTGATGAACAAGATGGCACGGCAGTCCACCGCCGAGCGCAAGCGGATCATGGACGAGTTCGCCGAGGAGATGCTGCACGGCCTGGACACCGTCGACCCCGTCGTCCGGGAGCGGATGCGAGGCATGAGCGCCGGCCTGCCGGACGAGCCGACGCCCGAGCAGGTCGACGCCTGGGTGGAGCTGGCGGAGCTGCTCCAGGACCCGCAGTTCAAGGCGCGCATGCGGCAGGCCGCCGAATACAACGCGGCGGACCGCACCCCCGAGGACACGGCCGGCTCGTCCATGCTGTTCCTGCGCAAGCTGGTCGCGCTCGCGGGCGACGCGGTGCGCGAGGGGATCGACCCGGAATCCCCGGAAGCGGAGCCCGTCCTCCGGGAACTGCTCGGCGACGCCGACCGCGCCGCCGTCCTCGACCGGCTGCTCGCCACCATGAACGACAAGGTGGCCCGCTACCGCGAGCTGCTCGGCGTCCTCAAGGGCGGCGCCCCCGAGCACCCGCACCGCGAGGAGTTCGCCTGGGTACTCGCCGCACTGCGCGCGCGGACTGCCAAGTAATCTGGCCCCCGTCAACACGACAGTACGAAAATCGAGGGGTGGCCCGGTGGCGGACATCGAAGAAGCACGCAAGGCGTTCGAGCGGTTCGACGCGGACGGCGACGGCTTCATCACGGCGGCCGAGTACAAGAGCGCCATGGCGCAGATGGGCGACTTCAACGTCACGGACTCCGTGGCCGAGGTGCTCATCGCCGGGCAGGACGCCAACGGGGACAAGCGGCTCTCGTTCGACGAGTTCTGGGCGAACCTGAACAAGTGAGCCCTGGGTGGGGCGTGCGCGCGGCGCACGCCCCACCGGTGTCTCACGCCCCGGCGGCCCTGTTCACCGCCGACAGGACCGCCCGTACGGACGCCGCCAGGACGGACGTGTCCCGGCCCGCGCCCCACACCGGCACCCCGCCGACCCGGCACCGCGCGAACGCCACCGTCTCGGCCTCCCGCCCCGCCGTCAGCGCGTGCTGCCCGAAGTCCAGCACGTCCACGTCCCGGCCGGCCGCCGCCAGCGCGTCCGTGAAGGCCGCCAGCGGACCGTTGCCCTTGCCCTCCAACTCCCTTGCCGCGCCGTCCACTTCGAGCACGCACGTGAAGCGGTGCACCGCGCCGTCCTGCCGCGCCGACCAGCCGTCGGCCAGCGCCACCGGCCCGGTGACGTCCAGATAGGCCGAACGGAACAGCGCGTACAGCTCGTCCGGCGTCGCCTCCCGGCCGCTGTCGTCGGTCGCCTCCTGCACGATCCGCGCGTACTCGGGCCGCAGCTCCCGCGGCAGGTCGACGCCGTGGTGCTCCTTGAGCAGATACGCCATCCCGCCCTTGCCGGACTGCGAGTTGACCCGGATCACCGCCTCATAGGTGCGCCCCACATCGGCCGGGTCGATCGGCAGGTACGGCACGTCCCACGGACCGTCCGGGTGCGCGGCGCGGTGCGCGAAACCCTTGGAGATGGCGTCCTGGTGGGTGCCGGAGAAGGCGGTGTACACGAGCTCGCCGCCGTACGGATGCCGTGGGTGCACCGGCAGCCGGTTGCAGTGCTCGACGGTCTCGCGCACCGCGTCGATGTCCGAGAAGTCGATCATCGGGTCGACGCCCTGCGCGTACAGGTTCATCGCCAGGGTCACCAGGTCGACATTGCCCGTCCGCTCACCGTTGCCGAACAGGCAGCCCTCCACGCGCTGCGCGCCCGCGAGGACGGCCAGTTCGGCGCAGGCGACGCCGGTACCGCGGTCGTTGTGCGGATGCACGGAGAGGACGACGGACCCGCGGCGGTCCAGGTGGCGGTGCATGTACTCGATCTGGTCGGCGTACACGTTCGGCGTCGCGACCTCGACGGTCGTCGGCAGATTGTGGGTGACGGGGCGGTCGGGGCTCGCGTCCCACAGCCCGGTCAGCCCGTTGCAGACCTCCAGCGCGAAGTCCGGTTCGGTGAGGTTGAAGGTCTCCGGGGCGAACTGGAAGCGGATGTGCGCGTCGGGGCGGGCGTCGGCCAGGCGGGCCATGAGTGCGGCGGCCTCGTCGACGGTCCGCCGGATCTCGGCCCGCGTCATGCCGAGGACGACGTCGCGCCAGGTGGGGGAGGTCGGGATGTACAGATGCACGACGGCGCGCGGCAGCCCCTCGATGGACGCGAAGGTGCGCTCGATCAGCTCCGGCTTGGCCGGGGTGAAGACGACGGGCGTGACGTCGTCGGGCACGGCGCCCGCCGCGACCTGCCCCGCCAGATGCCGCACGAAGTCGAAGTCCGTCCGGCTGGCCGACGGATAGCCGACCTCGATCTCCTTGAAGCCCATCCCGACCAGCAGGTCGAAGAAGCGGCGCTTGCGGTCGGTGTCCATCGGTTCGGCGAGCGCCTGGTTCCCGTCCCGCAGATCGACGGGCACCCACAGTGGCGCCTCGGTGATCTCCTTCGACGGCCAACTCCGGTCGGCGAGCGGGACGTTGGCGACCCGCTCGTGGTGCGGCCGGTAGCGGTGGTACGGCATCGGTCCCGGGCTCTGCGGATTCCAGCGGTACATGGTGGATCGGGCCTTCCTCGGTGCGGTCGTGACGGTGACCGACCGGCAGCACGGCACCCCGCGGCGGGGTGCCGGTCGCGTCAGGCCCCGCCGCGGCAGCCGAGAAGCAGGAGTCCGCGGAACATGCCCGATACACTAGCCACACCTCAGGTCCTCAGACAAGTACTCCTCAGACAAGTTGGTGATCCCGTGTCGTCGCCGGCCGGCCCGCTCCGCCCCAGCCCCCTCGTCGAACAGGCCGCCGAGCGCCTCCGCGCGCAGATCGCGGACGGTGTCTGGCCGGTCGGCACCCGCCTCCCCGGCGAGACCACCCTCGCCAAGGAACTCGGCGTCGGCCGCTCCACCGTCCGCGAGGCCCTGCGCGCGCTCACGGGGCAGGGCATGCTGCGGCCCAAGCAGGGCGCGGGCGTCTTCGTGACCGCGCTGCGCCCCGTCGAGGACTGGCCGACCCGGCTGCGCCGCGCGGCGGTCGCCGACGTCTACGAAGTCCGTACGCTCCTGGAGATCCAGGCCGCACGCCTCGCCGCCGAGCGCCGCACGGACGAGGACGTCGCGGCGATGCGCACCGCGCTCGAAGCGCGCAGGGCGGCGGCGGGCGGCCCCGGCGACGCGTTCGTCGACGCCGACATCGCCCTCCACGCCACGGTCGTCGCGGCCGCCCACAACCCCGTCCTCGCCGACCTCTTCACCGAGTTCGCCCCGGCCCTGCGCCAGGCCCTGATCGACCTGCTGGCGCTGGTGGACGTACGCGGCACGGAGCAGGACCACGGCGACGCGGCGCACGCGGAACTGGTGGCGGCGGTCATGGAGGGGGACGCCGAGGCGGCGGGACAGGCGGCCCGGGACGAACTCGCGCTGATCCAGGGCAAGTTGGCGCCGCGGGAATAGCTCCCGGGAACTCCCGGTTCGCAGTCGACATACGTACGTGCGTGAATCCGGCGACCCCGAAGGGCAAGGGCACGACATGAAGATCGGCATCATCGGCGCGGGCAACATCGGTGGCAACCTCACCCGGCGCCTCACCGCCGTCGGCCACGACGTCCACGTGGCCAACTCCCGCGGCCCGCACACGCTCACCACACTCGCGGACGAGACCGGCGCCACCCCCGCAACCATCGAGGAAGCGGTCCGCGACGCGCAGGTCGTCGTCGTCACGATCCCGCTCAAGGCGGTGCCGAAACTGCCGAAGGGCTTCCTCGACGCCGCGGCCCCCGACGTGGCGGTCATCGACACCGGCAACTACTACCCGCAGCAGCGCGACGGGAGGATCGCCGGGATCGAGGACGAGGGCCTGACCGAGAGCCGCTGGACGGAACGCCAGATCGGCCACCAGGTGATCAAGGCCTTCAACGGCACCTACGCCCACGACATCCTCGACAAGCCCCGCCCCGTGGGCGACCCGGCCCACGTGGCCCTCCCGGTCGCGGGGGACGACGCGGCGGCCAAGCGGGTCGTCACCGCGCTCCTCGACGAGATCGGCTTCGACACCGTGGACACCGGCGGCCAGGACGACTCGTGGCGCCAGCAGCCCGGCACCCCCGTCTACGGCATGGCCGCCGACGCGGCCACCGTCCGCAAGGCGCTGGACTCGGCGTCCCCGCAGCGCACGGCGGAGTGGCGCGCCTGACCGCCGGCTTCCGTCAGACGCCGCCCGCCCACTCGTACAGGGCGTCCTTGCTCTCGAAGTCGGCGACGTTCTTGTCGAGCGGGCTGTCGGTGTACTGGTGGATCGCCCAGTCCGCCTTGATGCGGGGCTTCCCGGCACTGACGTAGTCGGCGATCCAGAGGCCGTCGCCGGCGTAGGACGTCGTGTCGATATTGAGCCAGAAATTCCGGTTTGCGTAGAGAAGCACCCGGTGATTGGGCCGCAGCCGCTTCACCTCGCGGATGAACTTGTCCTTCTCCGCGTTGCTCGCGTGCGTGCCCTCGCCGGTCGTCTCCCAGTCGACCGCGAGCAGGTCGCCCACCTTTTCCGGGGACTTGCTGACGAAGTACTCGGCCTGCGCCTTCAGGTTCCCCGGCCACAGGAAGTGGTAGAAGCCGACGACGCAGTGCGCGTCACGGGCCCGCTTCGTCTGCGCGGCCAGGCGCGGGTTGACGTACGAGCGCCCCTCCGTCGCCTTGACGAAGACGAACGACAGGCCGTCCGTGTCGAACGTGGACTGGTGCGAGCTGACGTCGATGCCACGGATCATGCGGGCCTCCAGGTCGGTGGGGCGACGAGGTCGAACTTTCATCGTCCCTGATCCGGCCGCTCATGAGATCCCCTTTGCGTGGATCGGTGCCGACCGGTCGCGCCTCCCGTGGAGGCGATGCCTCCCCGATGTCACATGTGGAGCGGGGTGATCCGTCGGGTCTGGTGGACCCTTCTGGAGGAGTGCAGCATGTTCAGCGTCTATGTCGTCGTCACCGTTCTCGCCGCCGTCGTCTTCGGGGCGGCCGCCGCCGGGAACCTCGCCGGGCACTCGTATCCCAAGGCTCAGGCCGACAAGCTGGGGGTGCCGCGCGCGTGGATTCCGTGGCTCGGGACCGCGCTCGGGGCCGGTGCGCTGGGGCTCGTCGCCGGGTTCGTGGTGCCGTGGCTCGGGATCGCCGCCGCGGCGGGGCTGGTGCTGTACTTCGTCGGGGCGTTCGGTGTGCATCTGCGGGTCGGGGACCGGAGTTACGGGGCGTGGTCGGTCTGTTGCGCACTCGCCGTGGCGGCCCTGGTCCTGAGGGTCACTGTCTAGCGTTCGAGGTTTCGGACAGCCCAATCTTGGAACGCGCTTTACCGCGGAGACGCAACTGGCGGAGCCCCTGTGCCTGTCTGACAGGGAGCTGGGGCGGACTCGGAGAGTGGAGCAGGTCGTGGGACGGAACAGGGGCAGCGGCATAGGGATCGCGCTGGCGACGGTCGCGGTGCTGGTGGGCGCGAGCGCCTGTGGCGGTGGCGGCGAGGGCAAGCAGGCCGACGCGCCGGCGTCGGCGAAGACCAGCGCGAAGCCCTCGCCGACCAAGCCCAAGGGCCCGCCGATGCTCCTGGAGACGATCACCCCGCAGACCGACGCCAAGGTCGGCGTCGCCATGCCGGTCTCCGTGGTCTTCACCAACCCGGTGGCGGCGAAGGCTCGTGCGAACGTCGAGAAGCACATGAAGGTGAGCACGTCGCAGCCGGTCGAGGGCGCCTGGCACTGGTTCGGCGACAAGCGCGCCGACTGGCGCCCCAAGACGTACTGGCCCTCCGGTACGAAGGTGAAGGTCGACGCCGACATGAAGGGCGTCGGCAACGGCAACGGTCGCTACGGCGTGCACGGCTACACGCACACCTTCACGGTCGGCGACGACGTGCGCGCCGATGTCTCCGTGCCCGGCCACACCCTGAAGGTCACGAAGAACGGCAAGGCCGTGCGCACGCTGTCGATCAACGCGGGCAGCTCCGAGTACCCGACCTGGAACGGCACGATGGCCGTCATCGACAAGCAGAAGAAGGTCCACATGACCTCCTGCAGCGTCGGCATCAGCTGCGACAAGGGCAGCCCCAATTACTACGACCTGACGCTGCCCTGGGACGTTCACCTCACCCAGTCCGGCACGTACGTCCACTACTCGACCGGTGACCCGAACCCGGGCAGCGGCAGCGCCCGCGGCTCGCACGGCTGCGTCCACCTGTCGATGTCCGACGCCAAGTGGTTCTACAACCAGGTCAAGCAGGGCGACCCGGTGACGATCACCGGTTCGCCCCGCGCCAAGGCCCCCGCCGACAACGGCTACGCGGCCTTCAACCTGAGCTGGGACGACTGGCTCGCGGGGAGTGCGTCGGGCGCCGGGAAGAGCGCCGCCCTCTAGCGCCCGACTCGTCCCCCCGAAGGGGACCGCTCAGCACTCGATGATGTTCACCGCGAGGCCGCCCCGCGCCGTCTCCTTGTACTTCACCGACATGTCCGCGCCGGTGTCCCGCATCGTCTTGATGACCTTGTCCAGGGACACCTTGTGCGAGCCGTCGCCGCGCAGCGCCATCTTCGCGGCCGTGACCGCCTTGACCGCCGCCATGCCGTTGCGCTCGATGCACGGGATCTGGACGAGGCCGCCGACGGGGTCGCAGGTCAGGCCGAGGTTGTGCTCCATGCCGATCTCGGCCGCGTTCTCCACCTGCTCGGGGGAGCCGCCGAGGGCCTCGGCGAGCGCGCCCGCCGCCATCGAGCAGGCGGAGCCGACCTCGCCCTGGCAGCCGACCTCGGCGCCGGAGATGGAGGCGTTCTCCTTGAAGAGCATGCCGATGGCGCCCGCGGTGAGGAGGAGGCGGATCACGCCGTCCTCGTCGGCGCCGGGCACGAAGTTCACGTAGTAGTGCAGGACCGCCGGGATGATGCCGGCCGCGCCGTTCGTCGGGGCGGTGACGACCCGGCCGCCCGCCGCGTTCTCCTCGTTCACGGCCATCGCGTAGAGGGTGATCCACTCCATGGCGTGCGCCACGGGGTCGCCCTCGGCGCGCAGCTTGCGGGCCGAACTCGCCGCGCGGCGGCGGACCTTGAGGCCGCCGGGCAGGATGCCCTCGTGGGACATGCCGCGCGAGACGCAGGCCTGCATGACGCGCCAGATGTCGAGGAGCCCGGAGCGGATCTCGTCCTCCGTGCGCCACGCCTTCTCGTTCTCCAGCATCAGGGCCGGGATGGACAGGCCGGTCTCCTGCGTGAGGCGGAGCAGCTCGTCGCCGGTGCGGAAGGGGTACTTGAGGACGGTGTCCTCGGGGACGATCGGGTTCTCGCCCTCGACCGCGTCTTCATCGACGACGAAGCCGCCGCCCACCGAGTAGTACGTCTTGGTGAGCAGCTCCTTGCCGTCGGCGGCGTACGCCCACAGCGTCATGCCGTTCGCGTGGTACGGGAGGGCCTTGCGGCGGTGCAGGACGAGATCGTCGTCGTAGGAGAACGGGATCTCGTGCGCGCCGAGCAGATTGAGGAGACCTTTCTCCTTGATCGTCTCTACGCGTTCGTCCGCCGTCTCGACGTCGACGGTGCGCGGCGAGTCGCCCTCCAGACCGAGCAGCACCGCCTTGGGGGTGCCGTGCCCGTGTCCGGTCGCGCCCAGGGAGCCGTAGAGCTCGGCGTGGACGGAGGAGGTGTGGGCCAGCAGGCCCTCGTTCTTCAGGCGCCGCGCGAACATGCGGGCCGCGCGCATCGGGCCGACCGTGTGCGAGCTGGACGGGCCGATGCCGATCGAGAACAGGTCGAAGACCGAGATGGCCACGGTGGGACTCCAAAGGTGGGTGGTAGACGCCGTTGTCTGCCGGACGAGCAAGAGTGCGGTGGAAGCGGCCGGGGCACCGCGCTCACTGTTTCCTTCTGGTTCCAGTGTGCGTGGTGCCCCGGTAGGACGTATGTACGCAAGGGTACGTAATCCGGGCCGAAGGGCCGTGGCTGCTACAGGCCCGGGTACAGCGGGTGCTTGTCGGCCAGGGCGGTCACCCGGGCCTTGAGCGCCCCCGCGTCGTACGACGGCTGGAGGGCGAGCGCGATGACGTCGGCGACCTCGCGGAAGTCGTCGGCGCCGAAGCCGCGCGTGGCCAGTGCGGGCGTGCCGATCCGGAGGCCCGACGTGACCATCGGCGGGCGCGGGTCGTTCGGGACCGCGTTGCGGTTGACCGTGATGCCGACCTCGTGGAGGCGGTCCTCGGCCTGCTGGCCGTCGAGCTCCGACTCGCGCAGGTCGACGAGGACCAGGTGCACGTCGGTGCCGCCGGACAGGACGTTGACGCCCGCCGCGCGGGACTCCGGGGTCGTCAGACGCTCGGCGAGGATCCGGGCGCCCTCGATCGTGCGCTCCTGTCGCTCCTTGAAGTCCTCGCTCGCCGCGACCTTGAAGGAGACGGCCTTGGCCGCGATCACGTGCTCGAGCGGACCGCCCTGGAAGCCCGGGAAGACCGCCGAGTTCAGCTTCTTCGCGAAGTCCTTGTTGCGGGCGAGGATGATGCCGCCGCGCGGACCGCCGAGCGTCTTGTGCGTCGTGGACGTGACGACGTCGGCGTACGGGACCGGGTTCGGGTGCAGGCCCGCGGCCACGAGGCCCGCGAAGTGCGCCATGTCGACCCAGAGGTACGCCTCGACCTCGTCGGCGATGCGGCGGAACTCGGCGAAGTCCAGCTGGCGCGGGTACGCGGACCAGCCGGCGATGATCACCTTGGGGCGGTGCTCCTTGGCGAGCCGCTCGACCTCGGCCATGTCGACCAGGCCGGCGTCGTCGACGTGGTACGGGACCACGTTGAACTGCTTGCCGGAGAAGTTCAGGCGCATGCCGTGCGTGAGGTGGCCGCCGTGCGCCAGGTCCAGGCCGAGGATGGTGTCGCCCGGCTTGGCGATGGCGAAGAGCGCGGCCTGGTTCGCGGAGGCGCCGGAGTGCGGCTGCACGTTCGCGTACTCGGCGCCGAAGAGCGCCTTCACGCGGTCGATGGCGATCTGCTCGGTGACGTCGACGTGCTCGCAGCCGCCGTAGTAGCGGCGGCCGGGGTAGCCCTCCGCGTACTTGTTGGTGAGGACCGAGCCCTGGGCCTCCATGACGGCGGCGGGAGCGAAGTTCTCCGACGCGATCATCTCGAGGGTCGACTGCTGGCGCTTCAGCTCGGCGTCGACCGCGACGGCGACCTCGGGGTCGAGCTCGTGCAGGGATTCGTTCAGTACGGACATCGGTGGGGTCAGCTCCCGGAGAACTCGGTGTACTCGTCGGCGGAGAGCAGGTCCTTGGGCTCGTCGCTGAGCCGGACCTTGAACAGCCAGCCGCCCTCGAACGGGGCGGAGTTCACGAGCGCCGGGTCGTCGACGACGTCCTGGTTGATCTCGGTGACCTCGCCGTTCACGGGGGAGTACAGGTCGGAGACCGACTTGGTCGACTCGAGCTCGCCACAGGTCTCGCCCGCGGTGACGGTGTCGCCGACCTCGGGGAGCTGGACGAACACGATGTCACCGAGCGCGTTGGCGGCGTGCTCCGTGATGCCGATGGTGGCGACGCCGTCCTCGACGGCGGAGAGCCACTCGTGCTCCTTGCTGTAACGCAGCTGCTGGGGGTTGCTCATGATGCGAATTCTCCTGTACGCGGGAAGGTGCTGGTGACGGAGGGGGCGCCCGGACGGGCGGGGGCTACTTCTGGCGCTTGTAGAACGGCAGGGCCACGACCTCGTACGCCTCGTGCGTGCCGCGGATGTCGACGCCGACGCCGGCCGTGCCGGGCTCCGCGTGGGCGGCGTCCACGTACGCCATCGCGATCGGCTTGCCGAGCGTCGGGGACGGGGCGCCGGAGGTGACCTCGCCGATCACCTGTCCTTCGGCGACCACGGACATCCCGGCGCGCGGGACGCGGCGGCCCTCGGCGATCAGGCCGACGAGCTTGCGGGGCGGGTTGGCCTCGGCCTTCGCCGCGGCGTCCTTGAGCGCGTCGTGGCCCACGAAGTCGTCCCCGTGCGACGTCTTCTCGAACTTCACGACGCGGCCTAGACCGGCGTCGAAGGGCGTGAGGGACGTCGACAGCTCGTGCCCGTACAGCGGCATGCCCGCCTCCAGGCGCAGCGTGTCCCGGCAGGACAGGCCGCAGGGGATCAGGCCGTACTCGGCGCCCGCCTCGGTCAGTGCCTGCCACAGCTTCTCGGCGTCGGCGGGGGAGACGAACAGCTCGAAGCCGTCCTCGCCGGTGTAGCCGGTGCGCGCGATGAGCGCCTGCACGCCTGCGACGGTGCCGGGCAGCCCCGCGTAGTACTTGAGGCCGTCCAGGTCCGCGTCCGTGACGGACTTCACGATCGCCGCGGAGTTCGGGCCCTGCACCGCGAGCAGCGCGTACGCGGCGTGGTCGTCGCGGACCTCGGCGTCGAAGCCGGCGGCGCGCTCGGTGAGGGCGTCGAGCACGACCTGCGCGTTGCCCGCGTTCGCGACCACCATGTACGTGGTCTCCTCCAGCCGGTACACGATCAGGTCGTCGAGGATCCCGCCGTCCTCGCGACAGATCATCGTGTAGCGGGCGCGGCCGTTGCCGACGGAGCCGATGTTGCCGACGAGAGCGTGGTTGAGCAGGTCCACGGCCCCCGGCCCGGACACCGTGATCTCGCCCATGTGGGAGAGGTCGAAGAGGCCGGCCGCCGTGCGCACGGCGTTGTGCTCGTCGCGCTCGCTGCCGTAGCGCAGCGGCATGTCCCAGCCGGCGAAGTCGGTCATCGTCGCGCCCAGCGAACGGTGCAGGGCGTCGAGTGCGGTGGTGCGGGTCATGGCTGGTGTGCTCCCGGTGGCATGACGGCGATGGCGGAGTCTCGGATCGCGCGCGAGACGTCCTCCCCATCTGTCATCGGAACCTGAGAGGTTCGCCCCGAGGGGGCTTGCACCTTGGGTGGGGGCGCCGTGTCACAAAGGCGCCCCACTTTTCAGATCTGCCTCGCCCGCGCGGTACGGGGCCTGAGAGATTCAAGGGAGGAACTTGCTCCTTCGGCGTCCGGGGACTCGTGGGTACCCGGAACTCTCCCGCGCGGATTCAAGCGGCCGGTATGCAGTTGCGCGCACATCATTGCATGCCCGTCCGACAGGGAAACCCCTTGAGGGGCATTACCTTCTCTTTACACTTGAGGGGCAAGGGTGACGTGACCGGAACGGGGAGGACGATCACGGTGCACAAGGCAGTGGCGGGGGCTTACGCGGTGTCGGCGTCGGCATCGGTGGTGGCGGGGGTCCGGATCCCCGGCCAGCGCTCGGTGCGCGACCTGCGCGGCCGCCGCGGGCACACCCCGCGCAGACTCGCCTTCGCGGCGGGCGACCTCGTCGTGCTCTCCGGCCTGCCCGGCAGCGGCAAGTCGACGCTGATGCGGCGGGCCGTCACCGAGATCCGGATCGACTCGCAGGACACCCGCGAGCGCTGGGCCGCGCGCATGCCGCGCTACCTGCCGTACGCGCTGTACCGCCCGCTGGTCCGCGTCGCGCACTATGTGGGGCTGCGCCGGGCGATGCGCTCGGGCGCGAGCGTCGTCGTGCACGACTGCGGTACGCAGGCGTGGGTGCGCCGCTGGGTGATCCGCACGGCGCGGCGGCGCGGCGTCGCCGTCCACCTGATGCTGCTCGACGTACCGGCGGACACGGCTCTCGAGGGGCAGCGGGACCGCGGCCGAGGAGTGTCCCGGTACGCCTTCGCCCGGCACCGCAGGGCGGTGGGCGCGCTCGTCAGCTCGACGGAGCGGGGGAAGCTGCCGGCCGGGATGGAGTCGGCGGTGCTGCTCGACCGGGCGGCGATGGAGGCGCTGGGAGGCATCACGTTCGGCGACTGACGCCGGGCCCCCGCGCAAGCGGACGGAACCGCACCGTGTCCAATTGTGTGTACGAGTTAAGGTCGGCGGGCACAGCAGCGGGCAGAACGGCAGAGGTTGATGGCAGTCATGGAGTTCCCAGGCACCCCGGAACCGGGTCACGGTCACGCCCAGGGGCACGAGGGCGGCTTCGGCCACCCCGCGCAGGGCTGGCCGGCCAACGAGTTGGAGGAGGTCCTCGCCGCGGCCCTCGGTCAGGAGGCGGGGAGTTCGGCGGGTGGCCGAATAGTCGAGGTCCTCGGCCGCAGCCACGTGTGGATCCCGCTGCCCCGGGGCGGCTCGAACGCGAGCAGGGACCTCGACCTGCCGAGCCTGGAGATCGAGGGCCAGGCCTACGTCCCCGTGTTCAGCTCCGAGCAGCAGTTCATGGCGGTCACCGGTGGCCGGATGGACTGCACGATCGCCCCGGCCGTCGAGTTCGCGCGCGGGCTTCCGCCGCAGGTCGGCATCGCCGTGAACCCGGACGGGACGGTGGGTGTGCCGCTGCCGCCGCCGGCCGTCGCCGAGCTGGCCCGCAGCGGTCGCACGGCGCTCGACGGCCCGGCGACCGGCGGCCGTGTGGTGCTGAGCGAGCCCGACTGGCAGGTCGACCCGATGGACTTCCTGGCCGCGGTGCGCGAGGAGTTCGAGGGGCTCGGCACGGTGCTGAGCGCGCGGCGCTGCCTCGCGACCGTGGAGGACGCGGAGCCGTCCCTCTTCATCGGCGTGGAACTGGCGCAGGCCGTGAGCGCGCCGAGCGGCGCGGGGGACCTTCCGCTGGACGCGCTGGGGCGGGCGCTGGGCCGTGCGCCGGTGCCCTGGGCCGTCAACCTGGTGTTCCTGGACGTGACACAGGACCCGGTCGCGGACTGGCTGCGTACACACGTACGGCCGTTCTACGTACGAGAAGGGTGACGGCGTCCGTCAAGTCGGTGTCAGTATCGCCGCTTAAGCTGGTTTCATGACGTGACCGGTCGGCGCTTCGCTTTCCGGCCACGTGTGGAACACGGACGTCTTTGAAGAGCCGAAGGGGCGGTTACGGGTGAGTGCGTCGGGCACGGGCGCGGCCAATGGGGCCTCCCCTGGTCGAGCGGAGCCGAGACCTTGGGGAAAGGTCGAGCACATGCTGCGCCAGGTGACGCCGGGACGCTACGACGCGTACGAGGCGCTCCTCAAGGCCCTCGCCGACCCCGCGGCCGGGCAGGTCTGGATGCTGCTCTGGCACGGCCAGGCCGGCTCCCCGGACGCCCAGTACGGGAACATGGAGGTGGACGGCTTCAGTTACGCCCCGTGCGTCACCTCCGCGCAGGAGCTCTCCGCCTCCGGCTGGTCGCGGGCGTACGAGGTGGTGAGCGGCGTCGACGCGGCGCGCACGCTCTACCCGGACCACTACGGGCTCTGGCTGAATCCGCACGCGCCGGGCGGCGGTGTCGGCATCCCGTGGCTCGATCTGCGGCGCATCGCGGGCGGCCTGGACCGGCAGCCGGCGGGCCCCCTCAGGCTCTCCGAGCCGACGATCGAGATCCCGCAGTTCTACGCGACCCTGACGCAGAACGCGCATCGCACGACGGCGATCCGCTCCCTGCGCCGCGCCTGGGTCCAGCCCACGCTGGGCGCGCCCTATCTCGCCATCGGCCTGGACGTCTACGACACGTCCCCGGCGTCCGTGGACGCGGTCCGGGCGATGATGCAGCAGTCCATCCCGGCGGTCCCCGAGGGCCTTCCGGTCTCCACGGTCGCGATGTCGGACGAGTACGACCCCGTGGCCATGTGGCTCCGCCAGGCGCGCCCGTTCTACGACCGGGAGGCGCATGCGGCGCCGCCGGCTCCGGCCGGTGGGGGCTACGGTTTTCCGCCGCCGTACGGGGCGACGTACTGAAAAGCTTGTCCTCAGACGCCGGACGGGCTGGAGAATTCCAGCCCGTCCGGCGTTTGGTCGTTTACGACCCAACTCGCCCGGTCAAAGGTGGGGTTCGACCACTTGTGACCCAACTGCCCACCGTCCGCCCCCCGTTCACGGCAGTCCGGATAACGGAACACCCCAGCCTGCATCACGTTTAGGCATCCTTTCGCCGTCAAGTCTGGCAACAGATCGCGCCCAGGTTGAAGACTCCCGCTCCAAGGGGGCTTCGCCTCTGTGTACGACGGACTGAACCACGCCGCCACAGCGGCAAGTGCGGGCCGGTCACCGCCGGTTGAGAGGGGTCCCTGCCACGATGACGGCACCATTGCACGACACGAGCGCAGAAGCGGAACCGAGCGCACCGGTCGAGCCTGTCAAGGGAGACGGAGAACGCAAGGTCGAGGGCCGGTCGCTCAAGCAGATCGCCTGGAGCCGGCTCAAGCGCGACAAGGTCGCCCTCGGCGGTGGCATCGTTGTCGTACTCCTCGTCCTGGTCGCGGTCTTCGCTCCGCTCATCGTCAGCCTGCTCGGCCACCCGCCGAACGAGTTCCACCAGGACAAGCTGGACGAGCTGACGAACCTGCCCAAGGGCGCCCTGGGCGGCGTCAGCGCCGAGCACCTCTTCGGCGTCGAGCCCAACAAGGGCCGCGACATCTTCAGCCGGATCGTCTACGGCACCCGCGTCTCGATGCTGGTCGCCTTCCTCGCCGCGGTCGTCGCCGTCGTGCTCGGCACCTTCTTCGGCATCATCGCCGGCTACTTCGGCGGCTGGGCCGACGCGGTGATCAGCCGCGTGATGGACGTGCTGCTCTCCTTCCCGCAGCTGCTGTTCATCATCTCCCTGGTCTCCGTCCTCCCCAACGACCTGCTCGGGCTGACCGGCAGCGGCGTGCGCATCATGATCCTGATCATGGTGATCGGCTTCTTCGGCTGGCCGTACATCGGCCGGATCGTGCGCGGCCAGACGCTCTCGCTGCGCGAGCGGGAGTACGTGGAGGCGGCACGCAGTCTCGGCGGCGGACCCCGGCACATCCTCTTCCGCGAGCTGCTGCCGAACCTGGTGGCGCCCATCACCGTCTACACCACGCTGATGATCCCCACCAACATCCTCACGGAGGCGGCGCTCAGCTTCCTCGGCGCCGGTGTCCGGCCGCCGACCGCCTCGTGGGGCGGCATGCTGCGGGACGCGCTCGGCACGTACGAGCACGACCCGATGTTCATGGTCTTCCCTGGCGTGGCGATCTTCATCACCGTGCTGGCCTTCAACCTCTTCGGGGACGGCCTGCGCGACGCGCTCGACCCCAAGGGCACCCGATAGACCCCGTTCACCGCCCCTGCCGTCCCGTCAGGAGCACTCCCTGTATGGCCCCGCGGCCGCAAGGCCGCGGACCGCGAATCCCGGAGGATGCGAGAAGAATGCCCAAAGGTTTCCAGAGTCGACGGATGATGGCCGCCGCCGCCCTCGTGGCCGCGTCGGCGCTCACCGTCACCGCCTGCGGCGGTGGCGACGACAGCGACAACGAGTCGAAGGGCGCCGGCTACAACGCCGCCATAGGCAAGATCGCCAACAAGTCGACCACAAAGGGCGGCACGCTCCGCATGGTCGCCAAGCAGGACCTGGACAGCTTTGACCCGCAGCGCGCCTACTTCGGCATGGCGTGGGACTTCATGCGCTTCTACAACCGCACCCTGGTGACGTACGACACCAAGCCGGGCGCCGCGGGCAACGCGCTGGTCCCCGACATGGCGAAGGGCATGGCCGAGGTCTCCGACGACGGCAAGACCTACACGTACAAGCTGCGCGACGGGCTCACCTGGGAGGACGGCTCGAAGCTGACCTCCAAGGACATCAAGTACGGCATCGAGCGCATCTGGGCGGACGACGTCATCACCGGCGGTCCGGTGTACCTGAAGCAGGCGCTCGACCCCAAGGGCGAGTACAAGGGCCCGTACAAGGACAAGTCGAAGGACAAGCTCGGCCTCAAGGCCATCGAGACGCCCGACGACAACACCATCGTCTTCCATCTGCCGCAGCCCAACAGCGACTTCGAGCAGATGCTCGCCATGCCGTCCGGCTCCGCCGTGAAGCAGTCGGCGGACACGCGGGAGAAGTACACGACCAAGCCGCTGTCCAACGGTCCGTACAAGGTCCAGTCGCACAAGGCGAACAAGTCGATCGTGCTGGTCCGCAACAAGGCGTGGAAGAAGGCCTCGGACCCGAACAACCCCGCGCTGCCGGACAAGATCACGGTCGCGATCAACAAGAATCTCGAAGAGAACGACAAGAACCTGATGGCCGGCGAGTACGACGTCGACCTCAACGGCACCGGCATGACCCAGTCCGGCCGGACCACCGCCGTGACGGACAACAAGGGCGACGTCGACAACATGCAGACGCCGTTCGTCCGTTACGTGGCCCTGGTCACCACGACCAAGCCGATGGACAACGTCGACTGCCGCAAGGCCGTCTTCTACGCCACCGACTTCAAGAGCCTGCAGCAGACGCGCGGTGGCGAGGTCGCGGCCGGCAAGATCGCCAACAACCCCTTCCCGAAGGCGGTTCCGGGCCACGACGACAGCTACGACCCGTACGGCGTGGTGGAGCGCAAGGGCAAGCCGGACCTGGCCAAGGCCAAGGACGCGCTGAAGAAGTGCGGCAAGCCGAGCGGCTTCTCGACCGTGCTGACCGCGCGCAGCGACCAGCCCGGTGAGGAGGACGCCGCCGAGGCGCTCCAGGAGCAGCTGGGCAAGGTCGGCATCAAGCTGACCATCGACACCTTCTCCGGTGCCGACGCCTCCTCCATCTCCGGCGACCTGAAGAAGGTCAAGGAGCGCGGCTACGGCATGACGATGAGCGGCTGGGGCCCGGACTTCAACACCGGACAGGGCTTCGGCCAGCCGCTGTGGGACAGCCGCTTCATCCAGAAGACCGGCAACTACAACGAGTCGCAGATCGACGACCCGAAGATCGACAAGATGTTCGACGAGGCGCTGAAGACGACCGACAAGGCCGAGGCGAAGAAGATCTACACCGACATGGGTCACCGGATCCTCGACGAGGCCTACTGGATGCCGTTCATCTACGAGGCCAACATCACCTGGCGCGGGCCGCGTCTGACGAACGCCTACTCGGCTCCCGCCTGGAGCGGCCGCTACGACTACGCCAAGCTCGGCGTGACGAAGTAGCAGCGACCGACCCGCTGACATCCCAGCCGACACCCACCAGTCCGAAGGGCAGGTGATGGTCCCGGCAGGCGGCCGGACCCCGCAACCCGAGGTCCGGCCGCCCCCAGGGGCCGCGCACAGTGCTTGCTTACCTCATCCGGCGCCTGAGCGCCGTCATTGTGATGGTGCTGATCGTCCTGCTGACGACGTTCGCCATCTTCTTCCTGCTGCCGAAGTGGTCCGGGCAGGACGTCGCCACGCTCTTCGCGGGCAAGGCCACATCGCCGGAGCAACTTGCGGGCATCCGCGTCAAGCTCGGTCTCAACGACCCGCTGCTCGTGCAGTTCTGGGACTTCGTCAGGGCGATCCCGATGGGCCGGGACTACGTCTCCGGCGGCAGTGTGACCCACTGTCCCGCGCCGTGCCTCGGCTACTCCTTCCGTACGGAGGAGCCGGTCTGGAACACCATCACCGGCGCCCTGCCGGTGACCGTGGCGCTCGCCGCGGGCGCCTGCATCCTGTGGCTGGTCGGCGGCGTGGCCGTGGGTGTCGTCTCCGCGCTGAAGCGGGGCACCGTCTGGGACCGCAGCGCGATGATCGCCGCGCTCTCCGGCGTCTCCATGCCGATCTTCTTCACCGGCATGGTGATGATGGGCATCTTCGTCCACAGCCTGGGGCTCATCAAGATCAGCGACAGTCTGTCCAGCGACCAGTCCATCGGGACCTGGATCGAGACGCTGATCCTGCCGTGGATCGCCCTGGCCTTCCTGCAGGCGGCGATGTACGCCCGCCTCACCCGGGCCACCATGCTCGAGGTCATGGGCGAGGACTACATTCGTACCGCCCGCTCCAAGGGCCTCGGTGAACGGGCCGTCATCACCCGGCACGCCCTGCGCTCCACCATGACGCCGATCCTCACCGTCTTCGGTCTCGACCTGGGCGTGCTGATGGGCGGCGCCATCCTGACGGAGTCGACCTTCGGGCTGAAGGGCGTCGGATTCGAAGCCGTCAACGCCGTCGAGGCGAAGGACCTCCCGGTGATCCTGGGGGTCACCCTGGTCATGTCGCTGGCCATCGCCATCGCGAACCTCGTCGTCGACATGATGTACGCCGTGATCGACCCCCGAGTGAGGCTGGGATGAGCGAGCAGAGCAACACCGGGACCGTCGTGGGCGAGCCCTTCGCGGCCGACTCCCGGCCGCCGTCCGCCTTCCTCGAGGTCCGTGACCTCAAGGTGCACTTCCCCACCGACGACGGGATCGTGAAGTCCGTCGACGGCCTGAACTTCACGCTGGAGAAGGGCCGGACCCTCGGCATCGTGGGCGAGTCCGGCTCCGGCAAGTCCGTGACCTCGCTGGGCATCATGGGCCTGCACACGGTCGGCCAGTACTCCAAGCGCCGGGCGCAGGTCTCCGGCGAGATCTGGCTGGACGGGGAGGAGCTGCTGTCCTCCCCGACGGACAAGGTGCGCAGGCTGCGCGGCCGTGAGATGGCGATGATCTTCCAGGATCCGCTGTCGGCCCTGCACCCGTACTACACGATCGGCAAGCAGATCGTGGAGGCCTACCGGGTCCACCACGACGTCGACAAGAAGGTCGCGCGCAAGCGGGCCGTCGAGATGCTCGACCGCGTCGGCATCCCGCAGCCCGACAAGCGCGTCGACTCCTATCCGCACGAGTTCTCGGGCGGCATGCGCCAGCGCGCGATGATCGCGATGGCCCTCGTCAACAACCCCGAACTCCTCATCGCCGACGAGCCGACCACCGCGCTCGACGTGACGGTGCAGGCGCAGATCCTCGACCTGATCCGCGACCTCCAGAAGGAGTTCGGCTCGGCCGTCATCATGATCACGCACGACCTCGGTGTCGTCGCGGAGATGGCCGACGAACTGCTGGTCATGTACGGCGGCCGGTGCGTCGAGCGGGGCACGGCGGAACAGGTCTTCACCACGCCCCAACACCCGTACACCTGGGGCCTGCTGGGCTCGATGCCGCGCATCGACCGGGACCAGGGCGAGCGGCTCACGCCGGTCAAGGGGTCCCCGCCGAGCCTCATCAACCTGCCGAGCGGCTGCGCCTTCAACCCGCGCTGCCCGTACGCGGACGTGCCCAAGGACAACGTCACGCGCACCGAGCGACCCGAACTGCGGGAGGTCGGCTCCGGACACTTCTCCGCCTGCCACATGTCGGGCGAGGAGCGCGAGCGGATCTGGAACGAAGAGATTGCGCCGAAGCTGTGACGGATGCCAAAGGTACGGACGGCAAAGGACCTGACACCGAGATGACGCCCCCTACGATCCCCCAGCAGGTGACGACCTCTCCGGACGCGGCGGCTGGCGAACCGCTGCTCAAGGTCGACGGCCTGGTCAAGCACTTCCCCATCCGCAAGGGCCTGCTCAAGCGGCAGGTCGCCGCCGTGCAGGCGGTCGACGGGCTCTCCTTCGACGTCCGTGCCGGTGAGACGCTCGGCGTCGTGGGCGAGTCCGGCTGCGGCAAGTCGACGATGGGCCGGCTGATCACGCGGCTGCTCGAACCCACGGGTGGGCGCGTCGAGTTCGAGGGCAGGGACATCACGCACCTCGGCACCGGCGGCATGAGGCCGCTGCGCCGCGACGTGCAGATGATCTTCCAGGACCCGTACTCCTCGCTGAACCCGCGCCACAACATCGGCACGATCGTCGGCGCGCCCTTCCGCCTCCAGGGCGTCAAGCCCGAGGGCGGCGTGCGCAAGACGGTGCAGGAGCTCCTGGAGAAGGTCGGGCTCAACCCCGAGCACTACAACCGCTATCCGCACGAGTTCTCCGGCGGTCAGCGGCAACGCATCGGCATCGCACGGGCGTTGGCGCTGCGCCCGAAGCTGGTGGTGGCCGACGAGCCGGTCTCGGCGCTCGACGTCTCGATCCAGGCGCAGGTGGTCAACCTCCTGGACGACCTCCAGGACGAGCTGGGGCTCACGTACGTGATCATCGCGCACGACCTGTCGGTCATCCGGCACGTCTCCGACCGGATCGCGGTGATGTACCTCGGCAAGATCGTGGAGCTGGCGGACCGCGACGACCTCTACTCGACGCCGATGCACCCGTACACGAAGGCGCTGCTGTCGGCGGTGCCGGTGCCGGACCCGAAACGGCGTGGCGCCAAGAGCGAGCGCATCCTGCTGCGCGGCGACGTGCCGTCGCCGATCGATCCGCCGACGGGGTGCCGGTTCCACACGCGGTGCTGGAAGGCGACGGAGCTCTGCACGACGAAGGAGCCCCCGCTGGTGCAGCTCGGCACCGGCCACCAGGTGGCCTGCCACCACCCGGAGAACGCGCCGGACCAGGCCCCCGAGGACACGAAGCTCCTCCAGGTGGCGAACGAGGCGATCGACGTGATCACGGTCCCCGAAACGGTCGAGTCCGAGGAGCCTGCTCCGGAGGACCGGAAGACGGACTAGGTCCGCCGCACGGGGCTCCGCGCCTCAATCGCCGGCGGGGCTTGGCATTTCAAGCCCCTGCGGCGATTGAGCAGCGGGGTCCGGGGCGGAGCCCCGTGGCGTCGCCCCCGTTCCGGCGCATATGGCCCGATGGGGTCATGTACATGCATACCCCCCGAGCGGCAGCATTCCGCTGTCCGTTACACCGGAACCCGCTCGAAGGGACGCCCCATGGCACTATCCCGTTCGGCACGACTGGCCGCGCTCACCGTCGCCGCCGCCTCCTTCTGTCTGATCGCCGCCGCCCCCGCCCCCACCCCCGGCTCCGACGGCGTCGGCGACCCGTACTTCCCGCAGCTCGGCAACGGCGGCTACGACGCCCGGCACTACGCCCTCGACGTCGACTACAACCCCGACACCGACCGCCTCGACGGCCGCACGACCCTCACCGCGCGCGCCACCCAGAACCTCTCCGCCTTCGACCTCGACCTGCAGAAGCTGACCGTCACCAAGGTCGAAGTGAACGGCAGACGCGCCGACTTCACGCGCAGCGGCGACGAGCTGCGCATCACCCCGCGCACCTCGATCCGCAAGGGCAACACCTTCACCACGACCGTCACGTACGGCGGTGTGCCCGAACCCCTCAGCGGCCCCATCGTCTTCGGCTCCGACTACGGCTGGATGAAGACGGACGACGGCGTCTTCGTCGCGTGCGAGCCGAACGCCGCCTCCACCTGGTTCCCGTCCAGCGACCACCCGTCGGACAAGGCCACGTACGACATCAAGATCAAGGCTCCGAAGGGCCTGACCGGCGTGTCGAACGGCCGGCTTGTCGACACGTACGACACCGACAAGGGCAAGCGGACCGTCCACCACTGGCGCGAGACCAAGCCCATGGCGACGTATCTCGCGACCGCCACCATCGGCAAGTTCGACGTGAAGACCGGAAAGACGGCCGGCGGCATCCCCGTCTACGTGGCCATCGACCCCGTCCTCGCCAACAGCAACAACGTCGACGTCTACGCCGTGACCGCCGAGGCCACCGACTACTGGTCGCAGGTCTTCGGCCCGTACCCGTTCGAGGAGACGGGTGCGATCGTCGACGACATGCCGCAGGCCGGGTTCTCCCTGGAGACCCAGTCCAAGCCCATCTACTCGGCCGTCCGCTCCGAGTCGACGATCGTGCACGAGCTGGCCCACCAGTGGTTCGGCGACTCGGTCTCCGTCGAGCAGTGGAAGAACATCTGGCTCAACGAGGGCTTCGCCACGTACGCCCAGTGGCTGTGGACCGAGCACAAGGGCGGCGCCTCCGCCCACGACTCCTTCCTCGCCGGGTACAACTCCCGCCCCGCGAACTCCACGTTCTGGCAGGTGAAGGTCGGCGACCCGCAGCGCGACACGATGTTCGCCTCCGCCGTCTACCAGCGCGGCGCGATGACGCTCCAGATGCTGCGCGAGCGCATCGGCGACAAGGCGTTCTTCAAGCTGCTGCCGCAGTGGACGCGGCTGCACAGCTACGGAAACGCCGACACGGACGACTTCATCGCCCTCGCCGAGCGGGTCTCCGGGCAGCAGCTCGACGACCTGTTCGACACGTGGCTCTTCACGACGGGCAAGCCGAGTCTGTAGCTCGCCCGCGCACGCGACAGGCGGTCGCGACAGGTAAGAATGTCGCGTGCTTCAGGAACTGTTCAGTCCCTCCGTCCAGCATTGGCTCGACCTCATCGGGATCTTCGTCTTCGCGATCTCCGGCGCCCTGATGGCCGTCCGCAAGAACTGGGACGTCTTCGGGATCGCCGCGCTCGCGGAGGTCACCGCGCTGGGCGGAGGGGTGTTCCGCGACCTGGTCATCGGCGCCGTGCCGCCGGCCGCCTTCACCGACCTCGGCTATTTCGTCACGCCGCTGATCGCCGCCGCGCTCGTCTTCTTCCTGCACCCGGAGGTCGAGCGCACCCAGACCGCGGTGAACGTCTTCGACGCGGCGGGCCTCGGCCTGTTCTGCGTCACGGGCACGACGAAGGCGTACGACTACGGTCTCGGCCTCACCGCGTCCGCCGCGCTCGGCCTCGCCACGGCGGTCGGCGGCGGTGTGCTGCGCGACATCATCGCCAACGAGGTGCCCTCGCTGGTGCGCTGGGACCGCGATCTGTACGCGGTGCCCGCGATGGTCGGCGCCGGGATCGTCGTCCTGTGCATCCACCTCGACGCCCTGGACGGCCTCACCAGCGCCCTCGCGGTCCTCACCGCGTTCGTGCTGCGGCTGCTCGCGATGCGCTACCACTGGCGGGCGCCGCGCGCCTGGAACCGCAGGTCGGCCGGGGTGGAAGTGACGGAGGAGACGCCGTAGCCCCGGACCGGGGGTCGGTGAAAGCTACCGCTTAGTAATTTCCTGTTGTACGTTTCCGGGTATGGCAGACGCAGTATCCACGCAGAGTCGCCCGGCGACCATCGGTGACAGCGAGTTCGACCGCGACACCGCCGTCACGCGGCGCGCGGGCGAGCCCGGGGTCTACGACATCGACCTCTCCGCGGGCTGGACGATCATCAACGCCCTCAACGGCGGCTACCTCCTCGCCGTGCTCGGCCGCGCCCTCGCGGACGCCCTGCCGCACGACGACCCGTTCACGATCTCGGCGCACTACCTGACCGCGTCCGCGCCGGGCCCCGCCGTGATCAGGACCGATGTGGCCCGCACCGGCCGCACCCTCTCCACGGGCCAGGCCTCCCTGTTCCAGTACGCGGAGGACGGCAGCGAGGTCGAGCGGATCCGGGTCATCGCGTCGTACGGCGATCTGGACACGCTCCCCGACGACGTGCGCACGAGCGCCGAGCCACCCGTGCTGCCCGCCATCGACCAGTGCTTCGGCGCGGGCGACGCCCCCGAGGGCGCGCCGCCCGTGCCCGGCAGCTCCGCGATCTCCGACCGGCTGCACCTGAAGCTCGACCCGGCGACGCTGGGCTGGGCGCTCGGCGCGCCGTCCGGCAAGGGTGAGATGCGCGCCTGGTTCGGCCTCGCCGACGGCCGCGACATGGACCCGCTGTCGCTGCTGCTCGCGGTGGACGCGCTGCCGCCGACCGCCTTCGAGATGGGCCTCAAGGGCTGGGTGCCGACGGTCGAGCTGACCGTCCACGTGCGCTGCCGCCCGGCCCCAGGACCCGTCCGCGTCGCGATCACGACGCGGAACCTGGCCGGCGGTTTCCTGGAGGAGGACGCCGAGATCTGGGACGCGAAGGACCGCCTGGTGGCCCAGTCCCGCCAGCTCGCGCGCGTACGCCTCGGCTGAGCGAACCTATGCGCGCAGGAACTCGCCCAGTACGGCGGCGAGTTCCGCGGGCGCGTCCTCCTGGACGAGATGCCCGGCGCCCTCGATGATCCGCAGCTCGGCGCCGGGGATCAGCTTGGCCAGCTCGTGTGCCCGCTCGACCGGGATCCAGCTGTCCTCGGCGCCCCAGGCGACCAGGACGGGCAGGTCCAACTCCCCGTAGCGGCCCTGGATGTCGTCGGTGGCCGCCCACAGCGGGTTCTGCTCGATCTGCCGGTAGAAGGAGTCCTTGCCGGCCCGGGTCAGCCAGGGCGCGACCACGCGCGCGTGCGTCTCGGGGTGCAGCCCGTGGTGGCTGCCGGAGGCGATGTAGCGGTGCACGAGCGCCTCGTGCAGATCGGGCGGCAACTGCCGGAACACGTCGGCGTGCTCGGCGAGCAGCCGGTACGTGGGGGAGCCCCACGGCCGGATCGCCACCGGGTCGACCAGGGCGAGGCGTTCGTACGCGGCCCCGTGCACCAGGTGTGCGCGCAGCGCGACGCAGCCGCCGAAGTCGTGGCCCACGACGGCGGGCCCGCGCCCCTCGCCGGTCAGGCCCCAGTGGTCGAGCAGCTCCGTCAGGACGCGGGCCTGGGTGTCGAGCGAGAGGTCCTGCCCGGCGCGCGTCTCGGAGTCGCCGTAGCCCGGCAGATCCCATACGTGGACCCGGTGTTGACGCGCGAGCGCGCGGGCCGGCTGCCGCCAGACGTACGAGGAGAACGGCGTGCCGTGGACGAGGACGACGGGCGGCGCGTCGGCCGGCCCGAGTGACGTCCAGCGGATCTCGCCGGACGAGCTGGAGAAGCTTCGGTCGAGGTTCCAGTCGGCTGCTGTCATGACCGTAACGCTAGTTGGTCATGACGCGTCGAGCCAGTGCTTTCGGCCGATGCTGACGAGCCGCAGCTGCCGCTCGGCCCGGTCCGCGACCTGCTCGAACTCCTCGGCAGGCGTCGTGAGCAGCAGCGATGCCGTCACCAGCATGTGATCCACGTACAGATTCGCCAGCATTCTCAGATCCTCCTCGCTCCAGCCCGCCGCGCCGGGATCGCGCCCGAGCGCCTCCCGCACCTCGTCGGCGAACTGTCCGAGCTGCTCGCCGATCGCCTCCCGGACGCGCTGTACGCCGCCGTGCCGCTCGCGCGCGATGAAGCGGACGTGCGCGGGGTACGCGTGCACATGGCGGGTGATCAGCTCGACGGTGCGCGTGATCCGCTCGTCGCTGTCCCACGTCGCCGTCAGCGCGTCGCGGATCACCGCGTGCAGGCTGCCGAGCGCCTCCTCGACCAGGGCCACTCCGAGGTCGGCCGTGCTGTCGAAGTGCCGGTAGAAGGCGGTCGGGGTCACGCCCACGGCGCGCGTCACCTCGCGCAGGCCGAGGCTGCTGAGGCTCTGGTCCTCCAGCAGTCCCAACGCCGCGTCCAGGAGCGCCTGTCGGGTCTTCTGTTTCTGCGCCTGACGGGCGCCGAGGGTGTGACTCATGTCATCCAGTTAACAACTGTTCTCTGTAATGGGGAAGTCGTGACGCGAGCTAGACTCCATAGTCAGTGAACAGTTGTAACCCAACTTTTCGAGAGGCTTCCATGCTGTTCCTCGTAGCGGCCCTCCTGCTGCTGGGCTTCGCGCTCGGCACCGTGGCCCACGCCCCGCTTCCCGTCACGCTCGTCGCGGCCGCCGTCATCGGTGTCTGGCTGGCCGTCTTCGCCGTCCGCGAGCGCCACGCGCGCCGCCGGCACCAGCACTGAACCGTCAGCAGTTCACGCATTCAGGGGGTATCACCGTGCAACTCACCGCAGAACCGCAGACGACGTCCCGGCCCCAGGCCCGTCCCACCGGACGACGGGACGCCGACGGCATGGCCGTCGCCTCGTTCGTCCTCGGCCTGGTCGGGCTGCTCGTCATGAACGTCTTCCTCGGCCCCGTCTCGATCATCCTCGCGTCCGTCGCCCTGTGGCGCGGCACCGAGCGACGCGGCCGCGCCTTCCTCGGGCTCGGTCTCGGCCTCGCCGACCTCGTCGTGCTCGGCGCCCTGATCGCCGCCGACGGCACGATGTCCTGGAGCATCACGGGCTGACCGTCAAACGCGCACACGTGGGCTCGTAGAATCGAGCCCACCATGGCTTACCTCGACCACGCCGCGACCACTCCGATGCTCCCGGAGGCGGTCGAGGTGCTGACCGCCCAGCTCGCCGTCACCGGCAACGCCTCGTCCCTGCACGCCGCGGGACGCCGCGCCCGGCGCACCGTCGAGGAGTCCCGCGAGACCCTCGCCGAGTCGCTCGGTGCCCGGCCCAGCGAGGTCGTGTTCACCTCGGGCGGCACCGAGGCCGACAACCTCGCCGTCAAGGGCCTGTACTGGGCGCGCCGCGCCGCGGACCCGGCCCGCACCCGGGTCCTCTCCAGCCCCGTCGAGCACCACGCCGTGCTCGACGCCGTGCACTGGCTCGCCGAGCACGAGGGCGCGACCGTGGAGTACCTGCCCGTCGACGCGTACGGGCGCGTGCACGCCGAAGCGCTGCGCGAAGCGATCTCACGCAACCCCGACGACGTCGCGCTCGCCACTGTGATGTGGGCCAACAACGAGATCGGCACGATCCAGCCGGTGCGTGAACTGGCCGACGTGGCGGGCGAGTTCGACGTCCCGCTGCACGCCGACGCGGTGCAGGCCTACGGGCAGCTCCCGGTCGACTTCGCCGCCTCCGGGCTCGCCGCGATGACGGTGTCGGGCCACAAGGTCGGCGGCCCCTACGGCATCGGCGCCCTCCTGCTCGGTCGTGAGTACACCCCCGTCCCCGTGCTGCACGGTGGCGGGCAGGAGCGGCACGTCCGCTCCGGCACGCTCGACGTCCCCGCGATCGCGTCCTTCGCCACGGCGGGCCGGATCGCGACCGAGCGGCGCGAGTGGTTCGCCCGGGAGATCGGCGCGCTCCGGGACGCCCTGGTCACCGCCGTGCGCACCGCCGTCCCCGAGGCGATCCTCGGCGGCGACCCGGAGCCGGGCGGCCGGCTGCCCGCCAACGCCCACTTCACCTTCCCCGGCTGCGAGGGCGACTCGCTGCTCCTGCTCCTGGACGCGCAGGGCATCGAGTGCTCCACGGGCTCGGCCTGCACCGCCGGCGTCGCCCAGCCGAGCCACGTACTGCTCGCCACCGGCACCGAGCCGGACCTGGCGCGCGGCACGCTCCGCTTCTCCCTCGGCCACACCACGACGAAGGCCGACGTGGAGGCGGTGGCGACGGCGATCGGGCCGGTGGTGGAGCGCGCGAGGTCGGCGGGGCTCACGTAGGGCGCTGTTACGCCTTCGCCGAGCCGTCCCGCTCGTACGCCGTCTTCACCAGGCGTATGTACCGGTCCCAGTCCCAGTGCGGCCCCGGGTCGGTGTGGTCGGTGCCCGGCACCTCGACGTGCCCGATGATGTGCTCCCGGTCGACCGGTATGTCGTAACGCCTGCAGATCCGGGCGGTGAGCCGCGCGGACGCCTCGTACATCGCGTCCGTGAAGTCCTCGGGCCGGTCCACGAAGCCCTCGTGCTCGATGCCGACACTGCGTTCGTTGTAGTCCCGGTTCCCCGCGTGGAACGCGACGTCCAGCTCCCGGATCATCTGCGCGATGTGCCCGTCCTGCCGGACCACGTAGTGCGCCGCCGCTCCGTGCCACGGGTCCTTGAAGACCTTCAAAGTGCCCTGGTAGCTGCCCTGGGTGACGTGAATGATGACCCGGTCGACGGTGTAGTCCGCGGGGCGGTCCGCCCGCCGCCAGTTCGCCGCCGCCGCGGCCACCCACTCCGCGCCCTTGAAGTCCACCGCGCCGGCCTTGCGCGGCTTGTCGACCCCCGGCATCTGCCACCACATGCGGGCGAGATCGCCGCGCGCGAGCAGCCCGACGCCCACCGCCGAAGCGGCTCCGCCGATGATCAGGGTCCTGCGGCTGATCCCGCGATCACCGTCCCCGCCCCGGCCCTTCCCCGAACCGGCCTTCTTGCTCGCCATCCGACGCCCCCGTCCGTCCCGTACGAGATCCACAACGGATATCCGAACGATTCGGTTCCCGCGGGCCCGTACCCTGTTAGTGCTATGACTTCGCAGACCTCGATGCTCCCCGCCGACCGCCCCCTCCGCGTCCTCGCCGCCATGTCGGGAGGCGTCGACTCCGCCGTCGCCGCGGCCCGCGCCGCCGAAGCGGGCCACGACGTGACCGGCGTGCATCTCGCGCTCTCGGCGAACCCGCAATCGTTCCGCACCGGCGCCCGCGGCTGCTGCACCATCGAGGACTCCCGCGACGCGCGCCGCGCGGCCGACGTCATCGGCATCCCGTTCTACGTCTGGGACCTCGCCGAGCGCTTCCGCGAGGACGTCGTCGAGGACTTCGTCGCGGAGTACGAGGCGGGCCGCACGCCGAACCCGTGCCTGCGCTGCAACGAGAAGATCAAGTTCGCCGCGCTCCTCGACAAGGCCCTCGCCCTCGGTTTCGACGCGGTCTGCACGGGCCACTACGCGCAGGTGATCGTCAACGAGAGGGGCGAGCGCGAGCTGCACCGCGCCGCCGACATGGCCAAGGACCAGAGCTACGTCCTCGGCGTCCTGGACGACCGCCAGCTCGCCCACGCGATGTTCCCGCTGGGCGACACGGAGACGACGAAGGAAGAGATCCGCGCGGAGGCCGAGCGCCGCGACCTGGCGGTCGCCAAGAAGCCCGACTCCCACGACATCTGCTTCATCGCCGACGGCGACACCCAGGGCTTCCTCGCGAACCGCCTCGGCAAGGCGGAGGGCGACATCGTCGACGAGTCGGGTGCCAAGCTCGGCACGCACGAGGGCGCCTTCGGCTACACGATCGGCCAGCGCAAGGGCCTGCGCATCGGCAGGCCGGCCGCCGACGGCAAGCCGCGCTACGTCCTGGACATCTCCCCGGTGGACAACACGGTGACGGTGGGCCCGCTCGAGGCCCTCGACGTCACGGCGCTCACCGCCATCAAGCCCCGCTGGTGCGGCGCCGCGCCGACGGGCCCCGGCACGTACACGGCCCAACTGCGCGCGCACGGCGGCGAGACCGAGGTGTCGGCGGAGCTGGTGGACGACGAGCTGCGGGTCCGCTTCACGGAGGCCGTCCGCGGCGTCGCCCCCGGCCAGGCGATCGTGCTGTACGACGGCACGCGCGTGGTGGGCTCGGCGACCATCGCGACGACGGAGCGGGCCACCGCGGCGGTCTGAGCCGGCCCGGGCTCTAGCGGCCCTGCAAGTAGTACTGCAGTACGGCACCCAGCTGCCCGCACCACTCGGACGCCTGCGCCTTCTTCCGGGCCTGCACCTGGCAGGTGTAGACGGCGCCGTCCGACATCGCGGCCGTGACGAACACCCCGGACGGCATCGGCTGGAAATTGGCCGTGCGGACGTGCGACCAGGGCAGGTCGATGGCGTGCGGCCCCTGCTCGAAGTGCAGCCCGTCCACGTCCAGGACCATGCCGTTGTGCTGGTCGGCGGCCACGAACTCCGGTCCGGCGGGCCCTGCCGGTGGCCCCGCCGGGGGAGCGGGCGGCGTGGGCGCGTGCGAGGGCGGCGGCGGGGCCACCGGAGGGTGCGGCGGCGGGGCCGGAGCGAACGGCGGCGGGGGACCGCCGAACCCTCCCGTCGGAACGTTCTGCTGTCCGTCTCCGTGAGTCATGTCGCCTCACCCTCCGCCGTGCGCCGTGTACCTCCTCATTCGACCACGCGCGCGTGGTTACGCGGCGTCGACCTGCGTCTCGTAGAAGCACAGGTGGTCCTTGATCGCGGCCACCTCGGCCTTCGGCTCCGGGTACGCCCACACCAGGTCCCGCGCGCCGGGCAGCGACCAGTAGGAGGCGTCCCCCTTGAAGGGGCAGTGCGTCGTCGTGTCGGATGCCGTCAACAGCTCGGTGCGCACGTCCTCCGGAGGCAGGTAGTACCGCACCGGACAGCCGGTCTCCTTCAGCACCAGCGGGCGCGAGCTCTCCGCGAGCACCTGCCCTTCGTGGACGACCCGCACGCGCTGCGAGCCCTGCTCGACGGTGATCGTGTGTCCTTGAGTCATACGTGTGTCAGCGCTCACAGCGGGCGGGTTCTTCCCGGGGACGGCCGCGGATCGCCGTCAGTGGCGGCCCGTACGGTAGAGGGCATGAACATCTGCGTCTTCCTCTCCGCCGCCGACCTCGACGAGCGCTACACCCGCCCCGCCCGCGAATTCGCCGAACTGATCGGCAAGGGCGGGCACACGCTCGTGTGGGGCGGCTCGGAGAGCGGCCTCATGAAGGTCGTCGCCGACGGCGTCGCAGAGTCCGGCGGGCGGCTCACCGGGGTGTCCGTGGACTTCCTCGCTGCCAAGGCGCGCGCGGTCACCGCGCCCGACGAGATGGTGATCGCCAAGGACCTCGCGGAGCGCAAGGCGCTGCTCCTGGAGAAGTCCGACGCCGTCGTGATCATGGTGGGCGGCACCGGCACGCTCGACGAGGCCACCGAGATCCTGGAGCTGAAGAAGCACGGCAAGACCGACAAGCCGATCGTGCTGCTCAACTCCGAGGGCTTCTACGACGGCCTGAAGGAACAGTTCCGGCGCATGGAGGACGAGGGCTTTCTCCCGATCCCCCTCACTGACCTCGTCTTCTTTGCCGAGGAGCCGGTCGGCGCCCTGGCTTACCTCGAGGAGTCGCGCGGCATCGAGTAGTGCGAGCATGGCGGGCATGGCTACACATGTGATCACCGGCGCCGGTTCCGGAATCGGCGCCGCCGTCGCCCGCCGCCTGCACGAGCGCGGCGACGAAATCTTCCTCCACGCGCGCGACGCGGGCCGCGCCAAGGAGCTTGCCGCCGAGTACCCCGGCGCCCGGACGCTCGTCGGCGACCTCTCCGACCCGGACAAGCTGTCCTGGGCCTTCTCGCACCAGACGCTGCCCGACCGGATCGACTCGCTGCTGCACATCGCCGGCGTCGTCGACCTGGGCAAGGTCGGGGAGCTCACCCCGAAGTCGTGGCGCAACCAGCTCAACGTGAACCTCATCGCCCCGGCTGAGCTGACCCGCCACTTCCTGCCCCAACTCCGCGTCGCCCAGGGGCACGTGGTCTTCGTGAACTCGGGCTCCGGCCTGAACGCCCACGCGGGCTGGTCCGCGTACGGCGCCTCCAAGCACGGCCTGAAGGGCCTCGCGGACGCGCTGCGCGAGGAGGAGCACGGCAACGGCGTGCGCGTCACGTCCGTCTACCCGGGCCGCACCGCGAGCGCCATGCAGGCCAAGGTGCACCAGCAGGAGGGCAAGGAGTACGACCCCTCGCGCTGGATCGACCCCGAGTCCGTCGCCACGACGATCCTCATGGCCCTCGACCTCCCGCGCGACGCCGAGGTCAACGACCTGACGGTGCGACCCGGCCGCTGACGTGCCGCCCGCCCGGCGGCCGGCGTTACGTACCCTTCCTGGGTGGATGAAAAGAGCGACTTCAGGTGGGGGCCGGCCACGGGCGTCGGTTCGATGCCCGGTGGTGATGCCCGTGAGGCCGCCAAGACCGTGACCGGCAGCTTCGAGGGGCCCGAGCAGGGGATGCCGTTCCTCGCCGAGCTGCCCGCGCGCGGGCCCGGCGCCGACATGATCGGCCGCACCGCCGGGATGCTGGTCGACCTCTACGCGCGCGTAGAGCCCAGCGGCTGGCGGATCGGCGACCGGCCCGGCCGGGACACCAAGCGCGCCAGGTCCTGGCTCGGCGAGGACCTCGACGCGCTCGAGGAGTTCACGCAGGGGTACGAGGGCCCGCTCAAGGTCCAGGCCGTCGGGCCGTGGACCCTCGCCGCCGCACTGGAGTTGAGGAACGGGGAGGCCGCGCTCTCCGACCTCGGCGCCTGCCGCGACCTCGCCGCGTCCCTCGCCGAGGGCCTGCGCACACACATCGCGGATGTACGCCGCCGGGTGCCCGGCGCCCAGGTGATGCTCCAGCTCGACGAGCCCTCCCTCATCGCCGTGCTGCGCGGACGGATCAAGACCGCCAGCGAGTACCGCACGCACCGCGCCGTCGACCGCCAGATCGTCGAGAGCGCGCTGCGGGACGTCATGGGCGTGCTCGACGACGGGCCGCGGCTCGTCCACTCGTGCGCCCCCGACGTGCCGTTCGCCCTCCTGCGCCGGGCCGGCGCCGACGCGGTCTCCTTCGACTTCTCGCTGCTCACCGAGCGTGACGACGAGGTGCTCGGGGAGTCCGTCGAGGCCGGTCTGCGACTCGTCGCCGGTGTCGTGCCGGGCGTGGACGGCCCATTGTCAGACCCTGCCGGTAGCGTCATGGGTGTCAGGACGCTGTGGCGCAGGCTGGGGCTGAATCCGGGTTCCCTCGCGGACTCGGTGGTGCTCACGCCGTCGTGCGGACTCGCGGGTGCGTCGCCCGCGTACGCCCGCGCGGCGCTCGCCCACTGCGTCCGGGCGGCGAGATCACTCGCGGACAACCCTGAGTGACCGTGGACGAAGGCGAACGGGAGGACGAGACGGTGGCTGACGCACTGCAGAGCGAGGGCACGGTGCCCGCCGAGGCGCGGGACGAGCATGCCCGGCTGGCCGAGCAGATCGAGGAGCACCGCTTCCGGTACTACGTGAACGACGCTCCGGTCGTTTCCGACGCCGAGTTCGACAAGCTCCTGCGCTCCCTGGAGGCGCTGGAGGAGGCCCACCCCGAGCTGCGCACTCCGGACTCGCCGACCCAGAAGGTCGCGGGCCAGTACGAGACGGTGTTCACGTCCGTGGAGCACCGCGAGCGCATGCTGTCGCTCGACAACGCCTTCGACGACGAGGAGTTGGCGGCCTGGGCCGACCGCGTCGCCAAGGACGTGGGCGCGCCGGGCTACCACTTCCTGTGCGAGCTGAAGATCGACGGCCTCGCGGTCAACCTGACGTACGAGGACGGCCGGCTCACGCGCGCGGCCACGCGTGGGGACGGCCGGGTCGGCGAGGACATCACGTCCAACGTCCGCACGATCACGGAGATCCCGAACCGCCTCAAGGGCGACAACATCCCGCCGCTCGTCGAGATCCGCGGCGAGGTCTTCTTCCCGATGGACAAGTTCGAGGAGCTGAACGCGCGGCTGGTCGAGGCCGGCGACAAGCCCTTCGCCAACCCGCGCAACGCGGCGGCGGGTTCGCTGCGCCAGAAGGACCCGCGCGTCACCGCGACGCGCCCGCTGCACATGGTGGTGCACGGCATCGGCGCCCGCGAGGGCTTCGACATCGACCGTCTCTCCGAGGCGTACGCCCTGCTGCGCGAGTGGGGCCTGCCCACCACGAAGTACAGCAAGGTGGTCGACGACCTCGACGGCGTCCGGAAGTTCATCGCGTACTACGGAGAGAACCGCCACTCCGTGGACCACGAGATCGACGGCGCCGTCATCAAGCTCGACGAGATCCCGCTCCAGGGCCGCCTCGGCTCCACGGCGCGCGCCCCGCGCTGGGCCATCGCCTGGAAGTTCCCGCCCGAGGAGGTCAACACCAAGCTGCTCAACATCCGCGTGGGCGTGGGCCGCACGGGCCGCGTCACGCCGTACGCGCAGGTGGAGCCGGTCACCGTCGCGGGCTCCGAGGTCGAGTTCGCGACGCTGCACAACCAGGAGATCGTCAAGAAGAAGGGCGTGTTCATCGGGGACACGGTCGTCATCCGCAAGGCCGGTGACGTCATCCCCGAGATCCTCGGCCCGGTCGCCGATCTGCGGGACGGCAGCGAGTACGAGTTCGTGATGCCCGCCGAGTGCCCCGAGTGCGGCACCCCGCTGCGGGCCATGAAGGAGGGCGACATCGACCTCCGCTGCCCCAACGCCCGCACGTGCCCGGCCCAGTTGCGCGAGCGCCTGTTCTACCTGGGCGGCCGCCAGAGCCTGGACATCGAGAACTTCGGGTACGTCGCGGCCGCCGCGCTCACCGGGCCGCTGGAGCCGGAGCAGCCGCCGCTCACGGACGAGGGTGACCTGTTCAGCCTCACGATGGACCAGCTCCTGCCCATCAAGGCGTACGTCCTCGACCAGGACAGCGGACTGCCCAAGCGCGATCCGAAGACCGGCGAGGAGAAGATCGCGGACATCTTCGCCACCAAGGCGGGGGAGCCGCGCAAGAACGCCGTCTCGATGCTGGAGCACATCGAGGCCGCCAAGAGCCGCCCGCTGGCCCGGGTCATCAACGGCCTGTCGATCCGTCACGTCGGCCCGGTCGCCGCCGAGGCGCTCGCCCGCGAGTTCCGCTCCATCGACCGCATCGACCAGGCCACCGAGGAGGAGCTCGCCGCCACGGACGGAGTGGGCGGAATCATCGCCGCCTCCGTGAAGCAGTGGTTCGCCGAGGACTGGCATCGGGAGATTCTGCGGAAGTGGCGTGAGGCCGGTGTGAGGATGGAAGAGGAAGGGGCGGGAGAGGACGAGGGACCTCGCCCCCTCGAAGGACTCACGGTCGTGGTCACCGGGACACTGCAGAACTTCACGCGGGATGGCGCAAAAGAGGCCCTGCAGACCAGAGGCGCCAAGGTGACGGGTTCCGTTTCCAAGAAGACGTCCTTCGTGGTCGTGGGCGACAACCCCGGCTCCAAGTACGACAAGGCCATGCAGGTCAAGGTTCCGGTTCTGGACGAGGACGGGTTCGCCGTGCTGCTGGAACAGGGGCCCGAGGCCGCCGCTGAAGTGGCGCTTCCCGCCGAGCAGGAGACCGCCGAGTAGCGGCGGCGGGTCACTCGATCGGCGCATATCAGACGCAGGCGGAACGCCGGGGTCATTCGGGCAACCGTGCCCGGGCGCGTCCGTCTGGTGCCCGTGGAAGCCTTCTGCGGCCTACTGTTGAGGTGTGCGCCTGCCGAGTCCTGCTGCGGATGGGGCGAATCCTCGCCCGCTGGGTACGAGGAGAGCGGGCAGCGGACGCAGGCACCGCCGGCAGTGAGAGGGACGGGAATGGAACCGACCGAGAGCGCCGCCCCGGACTCACGCCTGCGTCCACGTCGACGTGCGCGGCGCGATGCGGCACCGCGCCCCGCCCGCGGCGGGGGAGCCGACGGCAGCGACAGCGGTCACGGGGAGAACGAGCGCGGTGGTGTGGTGAACTGGCGCAAATGGTGGCGCGGAGCCGGATTCGGCGCCGCCGATCGGACGAGCGGCGCTTCGGCCCCTGAAGCGCCCGGCCCCGAAGTACCGGGCCACGAAGGGCTGCTGAGGCGCGGGGCGCGGGACCACCCGGCGGACAGCGGCAGTTCGGCCCACGCCCACACCGCGTCCGGCGCCGAGGAACCCGCCCCGGCCCGGCCCCGGGGCGCCGACGAGCCCCCGCGCGCTCTGCCCGCCCGCACCCCGAGGATCGAGGGCGCGTCCGGCGAGCGGATATCCGACGACCGGGGACCGGGCGCGCGCCCGCAGGACATCGGCGCGGCCTCCCACCCGCACGCCTCCCACCCCCGTGTGTCCGCAGCCGGCCCGGTCGTGCACGGCCGCATCGCGGACGGCCGGCCGGAGCTCACCGCGGGAGGCGCCCGGCCCGCCGCGGCCCACCGCGGCGCGGGAATCGGCAGGGGCCCGCTCCCCGGGACCGTCCCCGCGGGCGGCAGCGTCGGCATGGCGACCCCCGCGCGCAATCAGCTCGCCGGCCAGGGCGAGACCTCGCGGGCCGCGCTCGTGCCGCTGCTGCCCGGCGTCGTGGTGGCGCTCGCCGCCGTGGTGCTCGGCGGCGGGTTCTACTGGTCGCTCGACCAGGGGCACGCGCTCTTCCCGTCCGGCACGGTCGGCTGGTGCCTCGCGATCCTGACCGGGATCATCGTCGGCCACCTCGTCGCGCTCGGCCGCGACCGCTGGTGGGGCGGCACCGGATCCGGCGCGGCCCTCACCCTCGCGGTGCTGCTCCTGTACGGCTGGGTGCCCGCGGGCATGGTCAGCCTCACCGTCGTCGTCCTCGTCGGCATCGCCCGCAGGCACTGCTGGCGCCAGGGCCTGCTGCACGGTGCGATCGACATCCTCGGCATCGGCGCGGGCGCCCTCGTCCTCGCCGCGTTCGGCCGCGTGCCGTCCGTCGAGGCGCCGTGGAAGCCGGAGGGCTGGGGACTGTCCACGGTGCCCGAGGTGGCCCTCGCGGCGCTCGCCTATCTTCTGATCACCCGAACCCTGCTCTGGTACGTGCATGCGCCACCGAACTCGGGGCTTCCGACCGTCGCCCGCACCTCGCTCGTGCGGCAGGGCCTGGTCGCCGTCGCGCTGCTCGGGATCGCGCCGCTGATCTGTGTCGTCGCCATCGCGCTGCCGGTGCTGCTGCCGCTGTTCGCGATCCCGCTGATCGCGCTCGACTCCACGCTGTGGATCGCGCGGGCCCGAGCCGAGGAACAACTGCGCGACCCGCTCACCGGACTGCCGAACCGGCAGTGGCTGCTCGAGCGCACCTGGAGCGCGCTCGACGACGCCGAGCGGATCGGGGTGCGCAGCGCGCTGATGCTGATCGACCTCGACCGGTTCCGTTCGGTGAACGACACGCTCGGGCATCTCGCGGGCGACCGGCTCCTGTTGCAGATCGCGGATCGGCTGAGAGCGGCGCTGCCGCGCGGCGCGGAGGTCGCGCGCCTCGGCGGCGACGAGTTCGCGGTGCTGCTGCCCGTCGCCGACTCCACGACGTCCGCGACGCGGGTGGCCCGCAACCTCGTGGCGACCCTGGGCTCCCCGCTCGATCTGGACGGGCTGACCCTCGTACTGGAGGCGAGCGCGGGACTCGCCGTCTTCCCCGACCACGCGCTGGACGCGGAGGGCCTGCTGCGCCGGGCCGACGTCGCGATGTACCAGGCCAAGCGGGACCGCACGGGCGTCGAGGTCTACGAGTCGAAGCGGGACTCCAACACGCCCGACCGGCTCGGCCTGTTGGGCGACCTGCGGCGCGCGCTCGACGCGGGCGAGGTGGAGCTGCACTACCAGCCGAAGGTCAGGTTCGACGGGCACGTCGCGGGCCTGGAGGCGCTCGTACGGTGGGTGCACCCGGAGCGCGGGAAGGTGCCGCCGGACGAGTTCATCGCCATCGCCGAGTCGTCCGGGCTCATGCCGCACCTGACCGAGTACGTCCTGGAGACCGCCCTCGCGCAGGTCGCGCGCTGGCGTGCGCAGGGGCTGCACGTGCCGGTCGCGGTGAACGTGTCGCCGCGTGATGTGCACACGCCCGGCTTCGCCGGAGCGGTCGCCGCGCGGCTCGCCCGGCACGGCGTGCCGGCCGGGTCGCTGCAGCTGGAGATAACGGAGCACGTGCTCCTGGAGGACCCGCAGCGGGCCGCCGACACCCTGGCCGGGCTCACCGGGCACGGCGTGAAGATGTCGCTCGACGACTTCGGCACCGGGTACTCGTCCCTCGTGCACCTGCGGCGGCTCCCGGTCAGCGAGCTGAAGATCGACCGGTCGTTCGTGGCCCGGCTCGCCGTGGACACCGAGGACGCGGAGATCGTCCGCTGCACCGTCGACCTGGCGCACTCGCTCGGCCTGCTGGTCGTCGCCGAGGGCGTCGAGGACGACGAGACGTGGGAGCGGCTGCGCGACCTCGGCTGTGACGCGGTGCAGGGCTGGCTGGTCGCCGCGGCGATGCCGCCCGACGAGACGACGGCGTGGCTCCGCGCCCGCGGCGCCCGCGGCTGGCGCCCGCCGGCGGCCCTCCCGGCAGCCCAGCCCGACGACTGCGGGCCCCTCGGCTGACGGTCCCCGGGGGCCCGGGGGGGGTGCGGCCCCACCCCGCCCCCGTAAACCGTTTACCGACCACGGTGCCGCGCCCCATAGGATTGGGGTCAAACCGAGAACACGCACCCCGTGAGGATCCGCATGCCTGGCATCACGCGCGAGGAGGTCGCCCACCTCGCCCGGCTGGCGCGTCTGGAGCTGAAGCCCGAAGAGCTCGACCACTTCGCAGGCCAGCTCGACGACATCATCGGCGCGGTCGCCCGCGTCAGTGAGGTCGCCGACCAAGACGTACCGCCGACTTCGCACCCGCTGCCGCTGACGAACGTCATGCGCAAGGACGAGGTCCGTCCGTCGCTCACCCCCGAGCAGGCGCTCTCCGGCGCCCCGGCCCAGGAGCAGCAGCGTTTCAAGGTGCCGCAGATCCTGGGGGAGGACTAAACAGTCATGACGGACATCAACGTCAACATCATCAAGCTGACCGCCGCCGAGATCGCCGCGAAGATCGCGTCCGGTGAGCTCACCGCCGTCGAGGTCACCGAGGCCCATCTGGCCCGGATCGAGGCCGTCGACGAGAAGGTGAACGCCTTCCTGCACGTCGACCGCGAGGGCGCCCTGAAGCAGGCCGCCGCCGTCGACGCGAAGGTCAAGAGCGGCGAGAAGCTCGGCCCGCTGGCCGGCGTCCCGCTCGCGCTGAAGGACATCTTCACCACCGAGGGGATCCCGACCACCGTCGGCTCCAAGATCCTCGAGGGCTGGATCCCGCCGTACGACGCGACGCTGGTCAAGAACCTGAAGGCCGCCGACGTCGTCATCCTCGGCAAGACCAACATGGACGAGTTCGCCATGGGGTCGTCGACCGAGAACAGCGCGTACGGCCCGACCGGCAACCCGTGGGACCTCACCCGCATCCCCGGCGGCTCCGGCGGCGGCTCCTCCGCCTCCCTCGCCGCGTACGAGGCCCCGCTCGCCATCGGCACGGACACCGGCGGCTCGATCCGCCAGCCCGCCGCCGTCACCGGCACCGTCGGCGTCAAGCCGACCTACGGCGGCGTCTCCCGCTTCGGCATGGTCGCGTTCTCGTCCTCCCTGGACCAGGGCGGCCCCTGCGCCCGTACGGTGCTCGACGCGGCGCTGCTGCACGAGGCCATCGCGGGCCACGACCCGCTCGACTCCACGTCCATCGACGCCCCGGTCCCGGCCGTCGTCGAGGCCGCGAGGAACGGCAGCGTGCAGGGCATGCGCGTCGGCGTCGTCAAGCAGTTCCGCGGCGAGGGCTACCAGGCCGGCGTCGTGCAGCGCTTCGACGAGTCCGTCGAGCTGCTGAAGTCGCTGGGTGCCGAGATCGTCGAGCTGGACTGCCCGTCGTTCGACCTGGCGCTGTCCGCGTACTACCTGATCGCGCCGTCCGAGTGCTCCTCGAACCTCGCCCGGTTCGACGCCATGCGCTACGGCCTGCGCGTCGGCGACGACGGCTCGCACTCCGCCGAGGACGTCACCGCGCTGACCCGCGAGGCCGGCTTCGGCGACGAGGTCAAGCGCCGCATCATCCTCGGTACGTACGCCCTGTCGAGCGGCTACTACGACGCGTACTACGGCAGCGCCCAGAAGGTGCGCACGCTGATCACCCAGGAGTTCGAGGCCGCGTTCGAGCAGGTCGACGTCATCGTGTCGCCGACCACGCCGACCACCGCCTTCCCGATCGGCGAGCGCGCCGACGACCCGATGGCGATGTATCTCGCGGACCTCTGCACGATTCCGACCAACCTCGCGGGGAACTCGGCGATGTCGCTGCCCTGCGGCCTGGCCCCCGAGGACGGGCTGCCGGTCGGTCTGCAGATCATCGCCCCCGCGATGAAGGACGACCGCCTGTACAAGGTGGGGTCCGCCGTCGAGGCCGCTTTCGTGGAAAAGTGGGGGCACCCGCTGCTTGAGGAGGCTCCGTCGCTGTGAGTGCCATGGCAAAGAAGGCCAAGAACTTCAAGAAGTCCAAGTCCGGCGTCTACATCTCGCTGGCCAGCACCGCCTTCGGCGCGATCAGCGTCGCGAAGCAGGCGAAGATGGCCCGCAACGACAACGACACGCTGCGTCTCGTCGACGCCGCCGTGTCCGCCGCCGCCATCGTCACCGGTATGGCGATCCTCTACCGGGAGCTCAAGCGCCTGGGCGACGACGACGTCCTGCTGGGCTGAGAGGGAAGTTTCAACAATCGTGACTGCCACGACCACTTCCGAGCTGATGGGGTACGAGGACGCGCTCGCGTCGTACGACCCGGTCATGGGCCTCGAGGTCCACGTCGAGCTCGGTACGAAGACGAAGATGTTCTGCGGCTGCTCCACCGAGCTGAAGCAGGACGCCAACAGCCAGACCTGTCCCACCTGTCTCGGCCTGCCCGGCGCGCTGCCGGTCGTGAACGAGATCGGCGTCGAGTCGGCCATCAAGATCGGCCTCGCGCTCAACTGCTCGATCGCCGAGTGGTGCCGCTTCGCCCGGAAGAACTACTTCTATCCGGACATGCCGAAGAACTTCCAGACCTCCCAGTACGACGAGCCGATCGCCTTCGACGGCTACCTCGACGTACAGCTGGAGGACGGCGAGGTCTTCCGCGTGGAGATCGAGCGCGCCCACATGGAGGAGGACACCGGCAAGTCGACGCACGTCGGCGGTGCCACGGGCCGCATCCAGGGCGCCTCGCACTCGCTGCTCGACTACAACCGCGCGGGCATCCCGCTCATCGAGATCGTCACCAAGCCCATCGAGGGCGCGGGCGAGCGGGCCCCCGAGGTCGCGAAGGCGTACGTCGCCGAGCTGCGCGAGGTCATCAAGGCGCTCGACGTGTCCGAGGCCCGGATGGACAAGGGCCAGATGCGCTGCGACGTGAACCTGTCGCTGCGGCCCAACGGGACCGAGAAGTTCGGCACGCGCTCCGAGACGAAGAACGTGAACTCGCTGCGTTCCGTCGAGCGTGCGGCCCGGTACGAGATCCAGCGGCACGCCGCTGTGCTGTCGTCCGGCGGTTCGATCGTGCAGGAGACCCGTCACTTCCACGAGGAGGACGGCTCCACCACGTCGGGGCGCATCAAGGACAACGCCGAGGACTACCGGTACTTCCCGGAGCCCGACCTGGTGCCCGTCGCCCCGTCCCGCGAGTGGGTCGAGGCGCTGCGCGCCGAGCTGCCGGAGATGCCGCTGGCGCAGCGCAACCGGCTGATCGAGGAGTGGGCCATCAGCGCCCACGACATGCAGTCGATCCGCAACGCCGGTGCCATCGGCCCGATCGTCGCCACCATCGCGGCCGGCGCCGACTCGGCGTCCGCCCGCAAGTGGTGGATGGGCGAGCTGGCCCGCTCCGCGAACGACCAGGGTGTCGAGCTCGGCGCGCTGCCGATCACGCCGGAGCAGGTGGCCCGCGTGTCCGAGCTGGTCGCCGCCGGTGACCTCAACGACAAGCTGGCCCGCCAGGTCATCGACGGGGTGCTGAAGGGTGAGGGCACGCCGGACGAGGTCGTCGAGAAGCGCGGCCTGAAGGTCGTCTCGGACGAGGGTGCGCTGTCCACGGCCGTGGACGAGGCCATCGCCGGCAACCCCGGGGTTGCCGACAAGATCCGTGGCGGCAAGGTCGCTGCCGCGGGGGCGCTCGTCGGGGCGGTCATGAAGGCGACCCGGGGTCAGGCCGACGCGGCGCGCGTCAAGGAGCTGATCCTGGAGAAGTTGGGCGTCTCCGACGGTTGATCGGATTCTGGGCGGCGGGGCATCGGGCAGCCGGTGCCCCGCCGCCTTTCCGTGTCCGACGTCTCGGGGCTCTGCCCCGGACCCCGCTGCTCAATCGCCGCAGGGGCTGTAAGTGCTCGTTTCCCTCGCCCTTCTCGCAGTCACCCTCGTCTTCGCCGTCCTACGGCCCCGTAAATGGCCGGAGGCCGTGGTTGCGGTGCCCGCCGCGGTCGTGGCCGTCGTCACCGGGAAGGCGACACCCGCCCACGCCTGGGCGGAGACCCAAGAGCTGCTTCCGGTCGTCGGGTTTCTCGCCGGGATCCTCCTCCTCGCTCAACTCTGCGCCGACGAAGGGCTGTTCAAGGCGGCCGGTGACCTGGTCGCCCGTGCCTGTCACGGCAGTCCGAAGCGGATGCTCGGCGGGGTCTTCGCGGTGGCCGCGGGGATCACCGCCGTACTGAGCCTCGACGCCACCGTCGTCCTGCTCACCCCGGTCGTCTTCGCGACCGCGGCCCGCATCGGCGCACGCCCGCGCCCGCACGTCTACGCGAGCGCCCACCTCGCCAACTCGGCGTCCCTGCTGCTGCCGGTGTCGAACCTCACGAACCTGCTGGCCTTCGCGGCGAGCGGGCTCACGTTCACGCACTTCGCCGGGCTCATGGCGCTGCCGTGGCTGGTGGCGATCGGCATCGAGTACGCGGTGTTCCGCCGGTACTTCGCCGACGACCTGGCCGCGCCCGCGCACGAACCGGACGCCGAAGAGCCGCCCGGCGTCCCGCTGTTCACCCTGGCCGTGCTCGCGCTCACGCTCGCCGGATTCGTCGTCACGTCCTTCGCGGGCGTCGAACCGCTGTGGGCCGCCTTCGCGGGGGCGGCCGTGCTCGCCGTCCGGGCCCTCGCCCGCCGCCACAGCACCCCGGTGGAACTGCTCAAGGCGGCCAACCTGCCGTTCTGCCTCTTCGTCCTCGCGCTCGGCATCGTGGTCAAGGCCGTGGTCGACAACGGGCTCGGGGACGCCATCGCCCGCTTCCTGCCGGACGGTTCGTCCCTGCCCGCGCTGCTCGCGATCGCCGGGATCGCGGCGCTGCTCTCCAACGTCATCAACAACCTGCCGGCGATCCTCGCCCTGCTCCCGGTCGTCACCCCGATGGGCGCGGGCCCGGTGCTCGCCGCGCTGATCGGCGTCAACCTCGGCCCCAACCTCACGTATGTCGGCTCGCTCGCGACACTGCTGTGGCGGCGCATCGTGCACGAGCACGGAACCGAGCCCGAGTTGGGCGAGTTCACCCGCCTCGGCCTGCTCACCGTCCCCGCGACGCTCGCGGCGTCGACGGTCGCGCTGTGGGCCGTGCTGCTCCTGTGAGTGCGCGACTCCTCTTGTGAGTAAGGACACGAAAGCGACAAAGGATCACTTCCGGCTGTAAGAGTGTCTCGTCATTGCTCATGTGTTCTTTGCGGACGGTTCACGCGTCAAGCGGATGTTCCCGGACAAAGATCCACGAAATGACTCAGGGAGCACGTCCGTGGCCGCACTCGCACGCTGGTGTGTCAATCACCGGCTCGTGGTCGTCCTTCTGTGGTTGACCGCCCTCGTGGGCACGAGCGCCGCCGCCGTCGTCGCGGGCTCCGCGTACTCGAACGACTACGAGGCGCCCGGCACCGAGTCGGGGCGCGCCACACAGCTCCTCGACGAGAACTTCTCCGGGCTCGGCGGCGACAGCGACACCGTCGTCTGGCACATCGAGGGCTCCACCGCGCGCGCCGCCGACGTCGAGAAGACGATGAGCAACACGCTCGGTGAGATCGCGGACCTGCCGGGCATCGCCGCCGTCGGCTCGCCGTACGAGGCCGGGAGCACCGGCCAGGTCAGCGCCGACGGTCACACGGCGTACGCGACGGTCACCTTCGAGAAGCAGGCCGACGACATCCCCAAGGGGCAGGCGCAGGCCCTCGTCGACACGGCGCAGGCCGCCGAGGACGACGGGCCCGACGGGCTGCAGGTGGAGCTGGGCGGCAGCGCCGTCGCGCTCACCGAGTCGGCCTCGGCCCACACCTCCGAGATCATCGGCGTCGTCGTCGCGGCCGTCGTGCTCTTCGTCGCCTTCGGGTCGCTGGCCGCCGCCGCGCTGCCCATCGCCACCGCGCTGGTGAGCGTCGGCACCGCGTACGCGGGGATCGTGCTGCTCGGGCACGCCATGACGGTCGCGGACTTCGCGCCGATGCTCGGCATGCTGGTCGGGCTCGGCGTCGGGATCGACTACGCGCTGTTCATCGTGACCCGGCACAGGAGAGGCCTGAAGCGGGGGCTTCCGGTGGCCGAGGCCGCCGAGCGGGCCGTCGCCACCACCGGGCGGGCCGTGGTGTTCGCCGGGGCCACCGTGTGCATCGCCCTGCTCGGCATGCTGATGCTGGGCTTGAGCTTCCTCAACGGCGTCGCCATCGCCGCCTCCGTGACCGTGCTGCTCACCGTCGCCGCGTCCGTGACGCTGCTGCCGGGGCTGCTCTCGTACATCGGGATGCGCGCCCTGTCGCGGCGCGAGCGGCGGCGGCTCGCCGAGCACGGGCCCGAGCCCGTGCTGCCGACCGGGCTCGCCGCCCGCTGGGCCGCCTTCGTGGAGCGCAGGCCGAAGCTGCTCGGCGCGCTCGCGATCGCCGTGATCGCGGTGCTCTCGCTGCCCACCTTCTTCCTCCACCTCGGGACGTCCGACCAGGGGAACGGTCCGGCGAGCAGCACCACCCGGCAGGCGTACGACCTGCTTGCCGACGGTTTCGGGCCCGGCGTGAACGGGCCGCTGACGCTCGTCACCCAGGTCGACGGCGCCAAGGACAAGGCCGCGCTCGCGGAGCTGACGAGCGAGCTGCGGGACACCGACGGGGTCGCCTCCGTCTCGCGTGTTACGTATAACGCGGACGACAGCGCGGCCCACCTCACCGTCGTGCCGAAGTCCTCGCCGCAGTCCGAGCGGACCAGTGAGCTGGTCGACCGGCTGCGCACCGATGTCGTACCGGCCGCCGAGCAGGGCAGCACCCTCGATGTGCAGGTCGGCGGCGTCACCGCGAGCTACGACGACTTCGCCGAGGTCATCGTCGGCAAGCTGCCCCTGTTCGTCGGCGTCGTGGTCGGCCTCGGCTGCGTGCTGCTCCTGCTGGCCTTCCGGTCCATCGGGATCCCGCTCAAGGCCGCCGCGATGAACGTCGCCGCCGTGGCCGCCGCCTTCGGTGTCGTCGTCGCGATCTTCCAGTGGGGCTGGGGGAGCGAACTCCTCGGCCTCGGGGCGTCCGGGCCGATCGAGCCCTTCCTCCCCGTGATCATGGTGTCGGTCCTCTTCGGGCTTTCCATGGACTACCAGGTGTTCCTCGTGAGCCGGATGTACGAGGAGTGGCTGGAGACCGGCGACAACCGGCGGGCCGTCCGGGTCGGGCTCGCGGAGACCAGCCGCGTGATCAACTCGGCCGCGGTGATCATGATCTCGGTGTTCCTCGCGTTCGTCCTCAGCGGGGACCGGGTGATCGCCATGTTCGGCATCGCGCTCGCCGTGGCCGTCGCCGTCGACGCGTTCGTCCTCCGTACGCTCCTCGTGCCCGCCCTGATGCACATGCTCGGCGGCGCCAACTGGTGGCTGCCCAAGTGGCTCGACCGGCGCCTGCCGCGGCTGAGCATCGAGCCTCCGGAGTGCCGCGCCGCCGCGGGTGCGAGGATCCCGGTGCAGCGCACGCGCGCCGACGGCGAGCTGGACGAGCTGCTGACGAAGGAGACCGAGGACACCGATGTACGCGATCCCGCTGGGTGACGGCGCCGAACTGAGGCCACTGGAGACCTGGCACGCCGAGGAGTTCCTGGCCCATCTGGACCGGGGCCGGGAGTTCATCGGCCAGTTCATCCCGTTCGGCGCCACGGCGACGGATCTCGCCTCCACGCGGGAGCTGCTCCAGAAGCACGCCGAGGCGACGGCCGCGGGCACGCGCGCGTACCACGGCATCTGGCTGGACGGAACGCTCGTAGGCGGCGTACTGGCGCTGAACTTCGACGCCGCGAACGGAAACTGCGAGGTCGGCTGCTGGCTGGAGCCGGCCGCCGCCGGGCGCGGACTCGTCACGCGCGCGATGCGGCACCTCATCGACTGGGCCGTCGAGGAGCGCGGAATCCACCGGGTGGAGTGGGTCGCCGCGTCGGAGAACACCCCGAGTCTGAACGTGGCCCGGCGCCTCGGGTTCACGAAAGAGGGAGTGCTCCGGGAGAGTTTTCCCTGGCGTGGAAAGCGCCATGACCGGGAGGTTTGGTCCGTGCTCGCGCCCGAGTGGCGCAGCGCACGGAGCGGGCACAGGGAACGTTAAGACACCTCTCAGACTCCGTCCGTACCGTGCGCAGCATGACTACGAAGACTGAAGCGCAGCGCGACGCCGAGACGCGGGAGGAGGGCGCGGAGGCCCAGGACGCCAAGGCCACCGAGGCGACCGAGAAGGCCGAGAAGGCCGAGGCGACGGAGCCGGCCGAGGCGGCCGACGGGGCCACCGAGGACGTGCAGGACGACGAGGCGGCCGAGGAGGCCGCCGCCGAGGCCGAGCTCGCGGCCCTCGCCAAGGCCGAGGCCGACAAGCCGTCCGGCGTCGGCCAGGGCGCGGGCGCGATCGTCTCCGTGGCCCTCGGCATCGTCGGGCTCAGCGGCGGCTGGCTCGGCACCATCGCCTCGGCCCGCGCGCAGCTCGAGGGCCAGCTCACCACCGCGCAGAACGCGGGCATCGCCAAGCAGATCTCCGCGATGTACGGCGAGGCCTGGCACTCCGCCGCCCTGGTCGGCGGCCTCTTCTCGCTCGTCGCCCTGGTGATCGGTGCGGCCGTCCTGGCCAGGCCCGCGTTCGGCGCGCCCGGCAAGCCGCAGGCGCTGTGGATCAAGTCGACCGCGTGGGCGGGTCTCGCCGTCGGCGTCATCGGGCTGCTGCTCGCCGTCGCCAAGTACACCGACCTCATCCTCGGCATGCCCGGCACCAGCGGCTGAGGCACTTGCATAAGGGCGGCTCAGCCGTCTAAGGCACACCGTGGGCCGCGCCTAAGGAGGCGCGGCCCACGAACATGCGGCACTCTCCCGATGTGCCGCACCCCCCTGGGAGACGAAAGTCGAGGCATCGCGGAGAACGCTCCGCGAGAGCCGCAGAGACCGTCACCAGGGAGACGAGATGTTCGAGTACGAGATGCACCAGTTCCGCTCCGCCGAACTCATCGAGGAGGCCGAGCGGTTCCGCCTCGCACGCTTCGCCCGCAAGCAGGCACGAGCCCAGCGCGCGGAGCGCCGAGCACCGGACCACGACGCCGAGAGGCCGGTGAGCACCCGCCGCTCGGACCGGCGCCGCGCCCCGCGCGCGGCGTGAGCGCGCCCGCCGCGGCGGGCGGCACCGAAATCGCGGGCCCGCTGTCAGACCCGTGTGCGATCCTCAGCGATGTGGAGACCAGGTCCGTCAGCCCGGTGTTCGTCGGTCGCGCCGATGAACTGGGTGTACTGAGCAAGGCCCTTGAGCGGGCCGAGGCCGCCGAGCCGCAGGCGCTGCTGCTCGGCGGCGAGGCCGGCGTGGGCAAGACGCGCCTCGTCGAGGAGTTCGGCGCGGCCGCGCGCGAGCGGGGCGCCGTCGTCGTCACCGGCGGCTGCGTCGAGATCGGCGCCGACGGACTGCCGTTCGCGCCGTTCTCCACCGCCCTGCGCGCCCTGCGCCGCACCCTGCCCACCGAGGTGGACGCGGCGGTCGCGGGCCGCGAGGACGAACTGGCGCGCCTGCTGCCCGAATTGGGCGACCACGAGGGCCGCGGCTTCGACCGGCGGGGCGACGAGAGCGCCACGGCCCGCCTCTTCGAACTCACCGCCCGGCTCCTGGAGCGCGTCGCGGCCGAGCGCACCGTCGTCGTCGTTCTCGAAGACCTGCACTGGGCGGACGCCTCCACCCGCCACCTGCTCTCCTACCTGTTCCGTACGCTGCGCAGCGGCCGCCTCGCCGTCATCGCCAGCTACCGCGCGGACGACGTGCACCGCCGCCACCCCCTGCGCCCGCTGCTCGCCGAGCTCGACCGGCTGCGCACCGTCACCCGTATCGAACTGGGCCGCCTCAGCCGGGACGAGGTCGCCCGCCAGATCGCCGGAATCATGGCCGCGGAACCCGAACCCGCCGACGTGGACGACATCTTCCGCCGCTCCGACGGCAACGCGTTCTTCGTCGAGGAACTCGCCGTGTCCGCCGCCGAGGGCTGTGCCACGGGCCTGACCGACTCGCTGCGCGACGTCCTCCTGGTCCGCGTCGAATCGCTGCCCGAGGCCGCCCAGCGCGTGGCCCGGATCTGCGCGGAGGGCGGCTCCACGGTCGAGTACCCGCTGCTCGCTGCCGTCGCCGGACTCGGCGAGGACGAGCTGATCGAGGCGCTGCGCGCGGCCGTCGGCGCGAACATCCTGCTCGCCTCGCCGGACGGGGACGGCTACCGGTTCCGCCACTCCCTGGTCCGCGAGGCCGTCAGCGACGACCTGCTGCCCGGCGAGCGCTCCCGCCTCAACCGCCGCTACGCCGAGGCCCTGGAGGCCGAGCCGTCGCTGGTGCCCGCGGACGCGCGCGTGACGCGCCTCGCCAGCTACTGGTACCACGCCCACGACGCGGCGAAGGCCCTGCCCGCCGTCCTCGACGCCTCCGTGGCGGCCCGCCGCCGGCACGCGTACTCCGAGCAACTGCGCCTCCTGGAGCGGGCGATGGAGCTGTGGGACGGCGCGCCGCAGGAGATCCGCTCCGCGCTGCGCATGGGCGAGTACGTCATCGCCTTCAGCGCCTGCGGCTGCGACCCGGCCGAGACCCCGCTCGACTACCTGGACCTGCTGTCCGAGGCCGCGGTGGCGGGCCGCCTGTGCGGGGAGCGGGAGCGTGCGCTGAAGATCGGCAAGCGGGCGCTGCGCATCCTGGAGGAGGCCGAGGGCTCCGACGACGCGGACCCCCTGCGGGCCGCGTGGTTCCACATCCAGAACTCCAAGATCGTCTCCCATGTCGGGCGCGGCGACGGATGGGACGAGATCGCCACGGCCCAGGAGCTCGTCCGGGGCCTCCCGCCGTCCGCCGTGCACGCCGAAGTGCTGGCGAACGTGGCGGCCTGGGGCATGCTGCACAGCCCCGGCGCCGAGACCCTCGCCGCCGCCGAGCGGGCCGTCGAGTACGCGCGCATGGTCGACGACGCGGAGGAGATCGAGCTCCACGCCCGTCTCGTGCGCGGCGGGCTCCTCGTGGACGCGGGCGCCATCGAGGAGGGCTTCGCCGAGATGTACGAGGTCCGCGAGCGCTCGCTGGCACGGGGCATGACCGCCCGCCTCAACAACGTCAACGTCAATCTGCCCTCCCACCTGGAGGGCGTCGGCCGCTCCGCCGAATCCGCGCGCATCTGCGAAGAGGCCCTCGTCCTGTGCCGCCGCTACGGCCTCACCGACAACAAGGGCTGGGTCCGCTCCAACCTGGCCGAGTCCCTCGTCTCCCTCGGCCGCTGGGACGAGGCGGTCGAGGTGGCCGAGTGGGTGAGCCGCCGCTTCGGCCTCAGCGACAAGCCGCGCGGCACCGCGTGCGCGCACCTCGCGATGATCGCGCTCGGCCGCGGCGCCCTCCAGGAAGCGGCTGACCACCTCGCCGCTGCCAACGGGTACTACGGGGCGCACGACCCGCAGCCCCAGTACACGCTGCCCCGCACCCACCTCGCCGTCGCGCTCGCCGCCGCCCAGGGCCGCCTCCCGGAAGCCCGCGCCGAGCTCGACCGGCTGGTCGCGGCGGGGCTGCCGCCCTCCATGCACCGCTACTGCTGGCCGCTCCTGCGCACCGCCGCCGCGGCCGAGGCGGACGCCCGGGGGCTGCCCGCCGCCGACAGCGGGCGCGCCGAGGCGATCGCCCGCATCCGGGACGCCGCGAAGCGGCAGGCCACTCCGGTCCCGGTCTGGCAGGCCCACGAGCAGTGGGTGCGCGCCGAGCTCCGGCGCGCGGAGGGCCGCGACACCGCCGAGGACTGGTCCGCCACGGTCACCGCCTTCGAGCCCCTCGACCGCCCGCACGACCTGGCCCGCGTCCGGTTCCGCCTCGCGGAGGCCCTGGTCGCGCGCGGCGCGGAGGGGGACAGGGACCGCGCCACGGAACTCCTCCGGCTCACCGGAGCCGTCGCCGAGCACCTGGGCGCGCGCCCGCTCACCGAATCCGTCGCCCTGCTCGCCCAGCGCGCCCGGCTGACCCTCGCCCGCGAGGCGCCGCGGCAGAGCGCTCCGGCCGACCCCGCGCAGGAGTTCGGCCTCACGAGCCGTGAGCGGGACGTGCTGCGCCTGGTCGCGGCGGGCCGCAGCAACCGCCAGATAGCCGAGGAGCTGTTCATCTCGCCGAAGACGGCCAGCGTCCACGTCTCGAACATCCTCGGGAAGCTGGGCGTCGCGGGCCGCGGCGAGGCGGCGGCCCTGGCCCACCGCCTGAGCCTCTTCCCGGCGGAGAGGGCTCCCGTACGCTGAGGGGGAGGGCCCGGCCGGGCCCCGCCCCCGGGAGGCGCCGTGTTCAACATGTTCGAGGAGCTGTTCTCGCCCGGCCGCAAGCACACCAACGACGAGCGCAAGCGCCTCGAGCTGACCCGGGTCGACATGAACGACGGGGACCCGGGCCGCGGCCCGATAGACCTCACGTCGGGCAAGGTCGTCGTCCGCCCGCCGAAGCCCGAGGACGCGGCGGACGCCGGCGACGAGGCCGGTGACGACGAGGTCAGCTGACCTTCAGCTCCAGGATCCGGTCGTCCCCCTTCTCCGGCGTCCCGCGCGTGTCCGTCTCGCTCGTCACGAGCCACAGCTTGTCGCCGCCCGCCGCGACCACGGTGCGCAGCCGCCCGTACTTCCCCTCCAGGAATGCCTGCGGATCGTGCGCCGCCTTCGCGCCGTCCAGCGGAATCCGCCACAGCCGCTCGCCGCGCAGCCCGGCCATCCAGACCGACCCCTTCGCGTACGCGATCCCACTCGGGGAGGCGTCCGAGGTGTGCCACTGGGCGACCGGGTCGTGGTACTTCTCGTCGCCGCTCTTGCCCTCGGCGTCGGGCCAGCCGTAGTTGTCGCCCGCCACGATGTGGTTCAGCTCGTCCCAGGTGTCCTGCCCGAACTCCGAGGCCCACAGCCGCTTGTCCTCGTCCCAGGCCAGACCCTGCACATTGCGGTGCCCGTACGAGTACACGGGGGAGTCGCCGAAGGGATTGCCCGGCGCCGGCTCGCCCTCCGGGGTCAGCCGGAGGATCTTGCCGCCCGTCGACTTCTTGTCCTGCGCCAGCGGCTTGTCGTACGTCTCGCCGGTCCCCACGTACAACAGCTTGTCCGGGCCGAACGCGATCCGCCCGCCATTGTGGTTCGTGCCCTTCGGAATGCCGCGGAACACGGTGTCGGGGGCACCGAGCTGCTCGCCCGACGGCTTCTTCTCGTCGTAGATCATGCGCACGATGCGGTTGTCCGACTCCGTCGTGAAGTACGCGTAGACCATGTGGTCGGAGGCGTACGAGGGGGAGAGCGCGAGGCCGAGGAGGCCGCCCTCGCCCTCGGGCGCGACCCCGGGCACCTCGCCGAGCACGGTCTTCTTCCCCGTCTTCGTGTCGACACGGGTGATCGTCCCCTCGTCGCGGGACGAGACGAGCAGGTCGCCGCCGGGCAGCTCGGCGAGCCCCCACGGCGACTTGAGGCCGTCCGCGACGGTCCGCTCGACGCTCACCGAGCCCTTCGCCGGGGGCACGCCCCTCTTCGGGGCCGAGGAGCCGCCCGGACCGCTCTCGCTCGGCGCGGCCGTCGAGTCCTTGCTCGGCGCGGGGGAGTCGTCGCCGGAGGAGCACCCTGCCGTGAGCAGGAGCGCGGCACAGGCGGTGAGGGCCAACGCGGGCCGCACAGCTGGACGTTGCACGATCAGGATCCCTTCGACGTGAAGCTCGGTCGTTCACACACCGCTCTACCGTTGAAACACCGCACACGCGGCTCAGGTTCCCGAACTCCCGGACGCGAGGCCGGTCGCTCAGTCCCAGGAACCCTGCGCCGCCGGAAGCCCCGCGATCTCCGTGAAGTCCTCCGCGGTGAGCCGCAGTTCCGCCGACGCCGCGTTCTCCAGCGCCCAGCGCTCCTGCTTGGTGCCCGGCACCGGCACCACGCCCTCACCCTGCGCCGCCACCCAGGCGAGCGCCACCTGGGCCGGGGTCACGTGCTCGCCGTGCCGCGCGGCGACCCGGCGCAGGCCCGCCACGATCGGCTGGTTCGCCGCCATCATCTCGGCGGTGAAGCGGGGATGGCGGGCGCGCAGGTCGTCCGGCTCGAAGCCGCCCCCGGGGGTGAGCGTGCCGGTCAGGAACCCGCTGCCCAGCGGCATCGCGGCGAGGAACCCGACGCCACGCGCCGCGCACCAGGGCAGCAGCGCCCCGAGCGCCTCCGGGGACCACACCGACAGCTCGGCCATGACCGCGCTCACCGGGAACACCTGCTGCACGCGCTCCAGCAGGCGGATCGTTCCGGCATGCCGCGCGGCCCGGCCGCCGCGCCGCGAGCCCCGCGCGCCCACGGCGCAGAAGCCCAGCGAGCGCACCTTGCCCGCGCTCACCAGCTCCGCCATCGCGCCCCACGTCTCCTCGACGGGCACCTCGGGGTCCTCGCGGTGCAGCTGGTACAGGTCGATGACATCGGTCTGCAGGCGCCGCAGCGACGCGTCGCAGGCCCGCTTCACATAGCCGGGCCTGCCGTTGGCGACGATGTGCTGCTCGCCGACGAGCAGCCCCACCTTCGTCGACACGAAGGCGTCCGCCCGCCGCTCCTTGAGCACCCGGCCCAGCAGCAGCTCATTGGTGAAGGGCCCGTACATGTCCGCGGTGTCGACCAGAGTGCACCCGTGGTCCAGGGCGGTGTGCAGGGTGCGCAGGGACTCCTCGCCGCGCTGCCGCGAACCCGTGTACGCCCAGCTCATCGGCATGCACCCGATTCCGACGGCACCCACGTCGAGACCCACCGCGCCGAGCGCCTTGCGCGCACCACCTTGCTTCACGTGCCCGTGACCCTCCCTGGCCCCTCCTGCCGAGGTCCCCAACCTAACCTCTGTACCTTCACTCGGCTGACATAGCCTCCTGGCCATGACTGGTGATGTGTGGCTGCCTTTCCGCGCCGATGAGATTCCGGGCCTCCCGCAGGGGCTGAACTACCGCTTCTGGAACGGCGAACCCGAGTTCCCCGGGGACCCCGCCGACTGCGCGTACTACGTCGTCCCCTACATGAAGCCGCCGGGCGTCGGCGTCCGCCCGATGCCCGAGATGACGTCCGTGCGCGCCGTGCAGACGCTCTCCGCGGGGGTCGACCACGTACAGGGCGGCCTGAAGTACCTGCGGCCCGGCGTCCAGTTGTGCAATGCGCGCGGTGTGCACGACGCCAGCACCGCGGAGCTCGCGCTCACCCTGATCCTCGCCTCCCTGCGCGGCATCCCCGACTTCGTCCGCGGGCAGGACCGCGGCGAGTGGCGCGGCGGATTCCGGCCCGCGCTCGCCGACAAGCACGTCCTCATCGTGGGGTACGGGGCCATCGGCAGCGCGATCGAGGACCGGCTCACGCCGTTCGAGGTCGCGCGGGTGACCCGCGTCGCGCGCTCCGCCCGTACATCGGAGCGCGGGCCCGTGCGCCCGCTCACCGAGCTGCCGGAGCTGCTGCCGGAGGCCGACGTCGTCGTCATGGTGACCCCGCTCACCGAGGACACCCGCGGCCTCGTGAACGCCGAGTTCCTCGCGCGCCTCAAGGACGGCGCGCTGCTCGTGAACGTCGGCCGCGGCCCGGTCGTCGACACCAAGGCGCTCCTCGCCGAACTGGAGTCCGGCCGCATCACGGCCGCCCTCGACGTCACCGATCCCGAACCGCTGCCCCAGGAGCACCCGTTGTGGCAGGCTCCAGGGGTGCTCATCTCGCCGCACGTGGGCGGTCCCACGTCCGCCTTCCTGCCGCGCGCCAAGCGTCTCCTCGCCGCTCAGCTCACGCGGTTCGCGGCGGGGGAGCCACTGGAGAACGTCGTGCTCACCATCGACGGGAACGGCGACTGACACCCGGTCACCCGCGACCCCGCACACCCCGCGGACCTCGCGAACCACACCGGCCCCACGGGCAACTCCTGTGCGGCCGCACGCCCTTCGTCGGGCACGCTGTGCGCCCGTCCGGATGCACCCCGTGCCCACTCCGTGCCCGCATCGTGCCTGGTCGTCACGGAGAGTAGAGGAACTATGTCCCTGAGTGACGAGACTGGTGTATCGTCCCGACTGGGGCAGCGCCGTGTCAGCACACGGCGCCGGGGAAGAGTGACGGACTGCGAGGGGGGCGACGGGCGATGCACGGCCTATGGGCGAACGATCCGACGCGACGGGGCCGCCGGCGGCTGTCCTGTGCGGTGACCCTGACAGCGACGCGGGGCCGAAGTCCGGGCTGTCGCAGGACCCCTGTGCATCGGACGGGCCCGCGCGGGGGTCGCAGAAGGCATCAGCAGCCGGGTCATGCCAAGGCGGACCCGGGAGCCGCCCGGCGGACCGGGGCGGCCCGGTGAGTACGCACCCCACGCCGACGACGGCCCTGGGCGCCTCCATGTACTCCGGCGGCCAGGCCCCCGCCCGCGCGCCTCAGCGGGGCGCCTCGGGAGCCCAGTTGCTCCTCGCCCTGCTGTGTGCCGGCTTCGCGGTGGGGTCCGCGCTCGGCTGGGGATCCGACCGACTCGCCCTGATCATGGGCGACTTCGGCCTGAGCCTCGCGGCGGCGATCGCCGCCGTCTCGAACTTCGTGTACGCGCGCAGCAGCCGCAGCCGTTTTCGACCCGCCTGGCTCCTGTTCGCGTTCTCCTCGCTCATGGCCAGCTTCGGCAACGGGGTGTGGGGCTGGTACGAGGTGGTCCTGCGCGAGCCGGTGCCGACGCCGAGCCTCGCCGACCTGTTCTTCCTCTGCTTCGCGCCCCCCGCCATCATCGGCCTGCTCGTCCTCGCCCGCCGGCCCGTCACGAAGGCCGGCTGGATCTGCCTCGCGCTCGACGCCTGGCTCATCGCCGGCTCCCTGATCACCCTCTCCTGGAGCCTCGCCCTCGCGCACACCGCCGAGTTCGAGGGCCAGAGCGTCACCCGTACCGCGCTCTCGCTGGCGTACCCGCTGCTCGACATCGCCCTGGTCAGCATGGTGCTCGCGCTGCACTTCCGGCGCACCCCCGGGAACCGGACGGCGGTGAACACCGCGATCGGCGCGCTCGCCCTCACCGTGATGTGCGACGCGCTGTTCACCTCGCCGCTGCTGCACGCCAGTTACCGCTCGGGCGAGATCCTGGACGCCGGTTGGTTCGCCGGCTCGCTGCTGCTGGCGTACGCGCCGTGGGTGGGGGCCCGGCGCGGGGTGCGCGAGGAGGACCACTCGCCGGCGCCCGGCGGTCGCTACCAGGTCAGCTACACGCGGCCGATCTCCGGCTCGCTCGCCGCGCTCACGCCGTATCTGGCCGCCGCCGTCTGCACGTTGGGCATCCTCTACAACGTGCTGAACGGGCACAGGGTGGACCGCGTCGTGCTCTTCACGGCCTGCACCGTCGTCCTGGCGCTCGTCATGCGCCAGGGCATCATGCTGCTCGACAACATCACGCTCACCCAGGAGCTGGCGCAGAAGGAGAACCACTTCCGCTCCCTGGTCCAGGGTTCGAGCGACGTCATCATGATCGCCGCGCCGAACGGGACGCTGAGATACGTCAGCCCGGCCGCCGCGGGCGTCTACGGGCGGGACGCGGAGGACCTCGTCGGCTCCGAGCTCTCGTCGATCATCCACCCCGAGGATCTCGGGCGTGTGATGCACGAGGTGCGCAGATTCCTCGCCGCGAGCCAGGTCGAGGAGCCCACTACGCGCATCGAGTGCCGTTTCCGGTCCGGCACGGGCACCTGGCTGAACGTGGAGTCGACGATCAACCGCCACCACGGCGGCCTGATCCTCAACAGCAGAGACGTGACCGAACGGGTGCGCCTCCAGGCCCAGTTGCAGCACAACGCCGAGCACGATCCGCTGACCGACCTGCCCAACAGGTCGCTGTTCACCAAGCGGGTCGGACAGGCCCTCGCCGGTCGGCGGGCCGGCGATCTGGGCACCGCCGTGCTCTTCATCGACCTGGACGGCTTCAAGCAGGTCAACGACACGATCGGCCACCAGGCGGGCGACGAGCTGCTCGTGCAGGCGGCGAGAAGGCTGGCCGAATCCGTACGCGCGTCGGACACCGCGGCCCGCCTTGGCGGTGACGAGTTCGCGGCGCTGATCGTCGGCGACGGAGGACGCGACCACACCGCGAGAGAGCAGCAGATCTACGAGCTGGCCGACCGGCTCAGAATCACCCTGTCCCAGCCCTACACGATCGAGGGCCACGACGGGGTGCGGGTCGCCGCCTCCATCGGTGTCGCCTTCGCCGAGCCGGACATCACCGCGGGCGAGCTGCTGCGCAACGCCGACCTGGCGATGTACCGCGCGAAGGCGGCGGGCAAGGGGCGCGTCGAGCTGTACGCGCCGCAGATGCAGGCCGATGTCGTGCGCAAGGCGGAGCTGGCGACGCGGCTGCGATCGGCGCTGCACGAAGGCGAGTTCGCGCTGCTCCACCAGCCGATCGTCTCGCTCGACGACGGCCGGATCACGGCGGTCGCCGCGCAGGCGAGATGGCGCAGCGCGCAGGGCATCCTGTTCACGCCCGCCGAGTTCCTGCGGGTGGCCGACGACAGCGAGCGCACCGCCGAGCTCGGCCGCTGGATGCTGGAGGAGGCCGTCGAGCAGGCCGCCGAGCGCGGGCACAGCGGGCATGCGACGCCGGTCGCCGTGCGGATCGGCGCCCGCAGACTCCTCGACCGCTCCATGCCGCTCGCCTCCATAGAAGCGCTCCTGACCCGGCACGGGCTGCCCTCGGGCGCGCTCATGATCGAGCTGGCGGACAGCGACCCCAGAGTCCCGCTGGACGAGCTGGAGCGGCGTCTGACGGCCCTGCGCCGCCTCGGCGTCCGGATCGCTCTCGATGGTTTCGGCAGCGGCTATGCGGCCATCACAGCACTGCGCCGCCTCCCCGTCGACGTACTGAAGCTGGACCGCTCGCTCATCGAGGGCGTCGTCGAGTCCGCGCGGCTGCACAAGATCACCAGCGGGCTGCTGCGGATCGCCGGCGATCTCGGCCTCGACTCCGTGGCGGACGGCGTGGACCTGCCCGAGCAGGTCGCGGCGCTGCGCTCGATGGGGTGCACGCACGGGCAGGGAATGGCGTTCTCCGGGCCGCTCGACGAGTACCGGCTGCGCCGTGCGCTCACCTCGGGGGAGTACCCCGTCCCCGCGGGGCCCGCCGAGCCGGTGTTCGCGGGCTTCACCGCCCTGCGCTCACATAATGAGACGTCCGTCCCACCTACTTGACACGCCGTATGCGCCGGGGGGAGGGTCAGTGCCATGCGCACCCGAATTCTCGTACTTGGAAAGCGCGTCGGCTGAAGCTGGGACCACCGGTAGAGACACCGGAAACCCGGCGACCGCACCCGGCGCGCTCCCCTCGCTTGCCTCACGGCACGAGGGGTTTTTTGTTGCACCGGTGCCGCTTCAGACCCGCCGCCACCTGCCCGACAAAGACGTAAGACCCTGCAGAACCCTCGCAAAACACCCTCAGCATCGAGAAGAGAATGCCGATGACCGAGCAGGCCACCGGGGCCAGCCAGCCGCAGCCGCGGCCCCGTTCCGGAGGACAGCAGTCCGCCCCCGTCGAGCACGTCACGGGTGCGAAGTCCCTCATTCGCTCGCTTGAGGAGGTCGGGGTCGACACCGTATTCGGTATCCCCGGCGGCACGATCCTTCCCGCGTACGACCCGATGATGGACTCGAGCCGGGTGCGCCACGTGCTCGTCCGTCACGAGCAGGGTGCGGGCCACGCGGCCACCGGTTACGCGCAGGCCACCGGCAAGGTCGGCGTCTGCATGGCGACCTCGGGCCCGGGTGCGACGAACCTGGTGACGCCGATCGCCGACGCGATGATGGACTCGGTGCCGCTCGTCGCGATCACCGGCCAGGTCGTCTCCAAGGCCATCGGCACCGACGCCTTCCAGGAGGCGGACATCGTCGGCATCACCATGCCGATCACCAAGCACAGCTTCCTGGTCACCAAGGCCGAGGAGATCCCGCAGGCGATCGCCCAGGCGTTCCACATCGCCTCGACCGGCCGCCCGGGCCCCGTCCTCGTGGACATCCCCAAGGACATCCTGCAGGCGCAGACGACGTTCACCTGGCCGCCGCAGCAGGACCTGCCCGGCTACCGCCCGGTGACCAAGCCGCACGCCAAGCAGATCCGCGAGGCCGCGAAGCTGATCACGAACGCGAAGCGGCCCGTCCTCTACGTCGGCGGCGGCGTCCTCAAGGCGCAGGCCACCGCCGAGCTGAAGATGCTCGCCGAGCTCACCGGAGCGCCCGTCACCACCACCCTGATGGCGCTCGGCGCATTCCCCGACAGCCACCCGCTGCACGTGGGAATGCCGGGCATGCACGGTGCGGTCACCGCCGTCACCGCGCTGCAGAAGGCCGACCTGATCGTCGCCCTCGGAGCCCGCTTCGACGACCGCGTCACCGGCAACCTGGACAGCTTCGCGCCGTTCGCCAAGATCGTGCACGCCGACATCGACCCGGCGGAGATCGGCAAGAACCGCGCCGCCGACGTGCCGATCGTCGGTGACGCCCGCGAGGTCATCGCCGACCTGATCCAGGCGGTCCAGAAGGAGCACTCGGACGGCCACGCGGGCGACTACAGCGCCTGGTGGAACGACCTCAGCCGCTGGCGCGACACGTACCCGCTCGGCTACGACCAGCCCGCGGACGGCTCGCTCTCCCCGCAGCAGGTCATCGAGCGCATCGGCCAACTCGCCCCCGCGGACACGATCTTCGCGGCGGGCGTCGGCCAGCACCAGATGTGGGCCGCGCACTACATCCAGTACGAGAAGCCGGCCACCTGGCTGAACTCGGGCGGCGCCGGGACCATGGGCTACTCGGTCCCCGCCGCGATGGGCGCCAAGGCCGGCGCCCCGGACCAGACGGTCTGGGCGATCGACGGCGACGGCTGCTTCCAGATGACCAATCAGGAGCTGACCACCTGCGCCCTGAACAACATCCCGATCAAGGTCGCCATCATCAACAACGGCGCCCTCGGGATGGTCCGCCAGTGGCAGACGCTGTTCTACAACCAGCGCTACTCGAACACCGTGCTGCACGCGGGCCCGGACGGCGAGACCCCGCCCAACAAGGGCACCCGCGTCCCGGACTTCGTGAAGCTCAGCGAGGCCATGGGCTGCTACGCCATCCGCTGTGAGCGCCCCGAGGACCTCGACAAGTGCATCGAGGAGGCGAACTCGATCAACGACCGCCCGGTCGTGATCGACTTCATCGTCCACGAGGACGCCATGGTGTGGCCGATGGTCGCCGCCGGCACCTCCAACGACGAGATCATGGCCGCCCGGGACGTCCGCCCCGACTTCGGCGACAGCGAAGACGACTGAGAGCCGCAGGAGAAGGAACCAAGACCATGTCCAAGCACACGCTCTCCGTCCTCGTCGAGAACAAGCCCGGTGTCCTGGCCCGGATCACCGCCCTCTTCTCGCGCCGCGGCTTCAACATCGACTCGCTCGCCGTCGGTGTCACCGAACACCCCGACATCTCGCGCATCACCATCGTCGTGAATGTCGAATCGCTCCCGCTCGAGCAGGTCACGAAGCAGCTCAACAAGCTGGTCAACGTCCTGAAGATCGTCGAGCTGGAGCCCGACTCGGCCGTGGCCCGCGAGCTGGTGCTCGCCAAGGTCCGCGCCGACAACGAGACGCGCTCGCAGATCGTCGAGATCGTCCAGCTCTTCCGCGCCAAGACCGTGGACGTCTCCCCGGAGGCCGTCACCATCGAGGCCACCGGATCCAGCGACAAGCTCGAGGCGATGCTCAAGATGCTGGAACCCTTCGGCATCAAGGAGCTCGTCCAGTCCGGCACCATCGCGGTCGGCCGCGGCTCGCGCTCCATCACCGACCGGAGCCTGCGGGCGCTCGACCGCTCCGCGTGAACCACGGGGCGCTCCCGCGCCCCCTCTCGGATACCGAGACCCCTCAACCTCTCTTCCGCACCCCGCCGTACGGTGGGACGCAACACCAGCACACCAAGGAGAACCCCAGTGGCCGAGCTGTTCTACGACGACGACGCCGATCTGTCCATCATCCAGAACCGCAAGGTCGCGGTGATCGGTTACGGCTCCCAGGGCCACGCCCACGCGCTCTCGCTGCGCGACTCGGGTGTCGACGTGCGCGTCGGTCTGCACGAGGGCTCCAAGTCCAAGGCCAAGGCCGAGGAGCAGGGCCTGCGCGTGGTCACCCCGTCCGAGGCGGCGGCCGAGGCCGACGTCATCATGATCCTGGTCCCGGACCCGATCCAGGCCAAGGTCTACGAGGAGACCATCGCCCCGAACCTGAAGGACGGCGACGCCCTCTTCTTCGGGCACGGCCTGAACATCCGCTACGGCTTCATCAAGCCCCCGGCCGGCGTCGACGTCTGCATGGTCGCCCCGAAGGGGCCGGGCCACCTCGTGCGCCGTCAGTACGAGGAGGGTCGCGGCGTTCCGTGCATCGCGGCCGTCGAGCAGGACGCCACGGGCAAGGGCTTCGAGCTGGCCCTCTCCTACGCGAAGGGCATCGGCGGCACCCGCGCCGGCGTCATCAAGACGACCTTCACCGAGGAGACCGAGACCGACCTGTTCGGTGAGCAGGCGGTTCTCTGCGGTGGCACGGCCGCGCTGGTCAAGGCGGGCTTCGAGACGCTGACCGAGGCCGGCTACCAGCCGGAGATCGCGTACTTCGAGTGCCTGCACGAGCTGAAGCTCATCGTCGACCTCATGTACGAGGGCGGCCTGGAGAAGATGCGCTGGTCGGTCTCCGAGACCGCCGAGTGGGGCGACTACGTCACGGGCCCGCGGATCATCACGGACGCCACCAAGGCCGAGATGAAGAAGGTCCTCGCCGAGATCCAGGACGGCACGTTCGCCAACAACTGGATGGACGAGTACCACGGCGGCCTGAAGAAGTACAACGAGTACAAGAAGCAGGACGAGGACAGCCTGCTCGCCACCACGGGCGCCGAGCTGCGCAAGCTCATGAGCTGGGTGAACGAGGAGGCCTAGGCCTCAAAGGAACGGGGTCGCGGCACACACCGCGACCCCGTTCTTCATCACTCGTCCACGCTGTTGTCCACCGTGTCCAGCCTCGGACGAGTGATCCTTCCGGGGAGGCGCAAGAAGCCCTCCCCGGCGCCACTACACTGCTGAATACATTCGCGTTGGGCCCACAGCGTCGTGCGTCTTCCACGCGGCACAAGCACCCTCCACCGCCTGCGGCCGTCGGGACGGCCGTCCGCATTGGACCTGTGAGGACTCACGTGAGCACTGCTGCCAACGGCAAACCCGTCGTACTCATCGCCGAAGAGCTGTCGCCCGCGACGGTCGACGCCCTGGGCCCGGACTTCGAGATCCGCCAGTGCAACGGCGCGGACCGGGCGGCGCTGCTGCCCGCCATCGCCGACGTCGACGCGATCCTGATCCGCTCGGCCACCAAGGTCGACGCCGAGGCGATCGCCGCCGCGAAGAAGCTGAAGGTCGTCGCGCGAGCCGGCGTCGGCCTCGACAACGTCGACGTGTCCGCCGCCACCAAGGCCGGCGTGATGGTCGTGAACGCCCCGACCTCCAACATCGTGACCGCCGCCGAACTGGCCTGCGGTCTGCTCATCGCCACCGCGCGCAACATCCCGCAGGGCTCGCAGGCCCTCAAGGGCGGCGAGTGGAAGCGCAGCAAGTACACGGGCGTCGAGCTCGCCGAGAAGACCCTCGGCGTCGTCGGCCTCGGCCGCATCGGCGCGCTCGTCGCGCAGCGCATGTCCGCCTTCGGCATGAAGGTCGTCGCGTACGACCCGTACGTGCAGCCCGCGCGCGCCGCGCAGATGGGCGTGAAGGTGCTGTCGCTGGACGAGCTGCTCGAGGTCTCCGACTTCATCACCGTGCACCTCCCCAAGACGCCGGAGACCCTCGGTCTCATCGGCGACGAGGCGCTCCACAAGGTCAAGCCGAACGTGCGCATCGTCAACGCCGCGCGCGGCGGGATCGTCGACGAGGAGGCCCTCTACTCGGCGATCAAGGAGGGCCGCGTCGCGGGCGCCGGCCTCGACGTGTACGCGAAGGAGCCCTGCACGGACTCCCCGCTGTTCCAGTTCGACCAGGTCGTCTGCACCCCGCACCTCGGCGCCTCCACGGACGAGGCGCAGGAGAAGGCCGGTGTCGCCGTCGCCAGGTCGGTGCGCCTCGCGCTCTCCGGTGAGCTCGTGCCGGACGCGGTCAACGTCCAGGGCGGCGTCATCGCCGAGGACGTCAAGCCGGGCCTGCCGCTCGCCGAGCGCCTCGGCCGGATCTTCACCGCGCTCGCGGGCGAGGTCGCGGTCCGCCTCGACGTCGAGGTCTACGGCGAGATCACCCAGCACGACGTGAAGGTGCTCGAACTCTCCGCGCTCAAGGGCGTGTTCGAGGACGTCGTCGACGAGACGGTCTCCTACGTCAACGCCCCGCTGTTCGCGCAGGAGCGTGGCGTCGAGGTCCGCCTCACGACGTCCTCCGAGTCGCACGAGCACCGCAACGTCGTCACGGTGCGCGGCACCCTCGGCGACGGCCAGGAGGTCTCGGTCTCCGGCACGCTCGCGGGCCCGAAGCACCTGCAGAAGATCGTCGCCGTCGGCGAGTACGACGTGGACCTCGCGCTCGCCGACCACATGGTCGTCCTGCGCTACGAGGACCGTCCCGGCGTCGTCGGCACCGTGGGCCGCGTCCTCGGCGAGGCGGGCATCAACATCGGCGGCATGCAGGTCTCGCGCGCCGACGTCGGCGGCGAGGCCCTCGCGGTCCTCACCGTGGACGACACCGTCCCGCAGAACGTTCTGAACGAGCTGGCCGCCGAGATCGGCGCCACGTCGGCGCGGTCCGTCAACCTCGTCTGAGGCCTGACGGCTTTCCCGAGTACGGCCGAGGGCCGGGTCACCCACGGGTGGCCCGGCCCTCGTGCGTTCAGCTTCCGGAGGCGCTCGTCTCCGGTTCGATCAGGCCCTCGCGGTAGGCGATGCCGACGGCCTCGGTGCGGCTCGCGGCGCCCAGCTTTGCCAGGATGTTCGAGACGTGGACGCTCGCGGTCTTGCCGCTGATGAACAGCTCCTCGCCGATCTGGCGGTTGGTGCGCCCCCGGCCGAGCAGCCGCAGCACGTCGCTCTCCCGGGCGGTCAGCGCGGCGATCCGGTCACCGGCCGCCGGAGCGTCGGAGAGGCGGCCCCGCCGGATCAGGGCGTCGAGGGCCTCGCGCAGCGGTACGGCGCCGAGCTGCTCGGCGGTGTCGCGGGCCGCGTACGCCTGCTCGGCGGCCTCCTCGCGGCGGTCGTCCGTGAGCAGCGCCTCCGCCAACCGCCGTCGGCAGCGGGCCAGTTCGTACGGGTCGCCGTAGTCGAACGCCGTCACGGCCCGCTCCCACGCCGCGACGTCGGGGCCGCTCGCGGCGCGCACCCGCTCGGCCTCGGCGCGGGCCAGCCAGGCCAGGCCCTCGGGGCCCTGCTCCGTGCCGTCCTCGCCGTGGGCCGCCGTCTCCCTGGCCAGTTCCACCAGCTCGGCGGCGGTCCCCGCCCAGCGGTCCGCGCCCGCCGTGTCGCCGGAGAGCCGGGCCTCCTCCGCCGCGTCCGCGACGGCCGCGAGGGCCAGCGCGGCGAGCCGCACGACGGCGTCGGGCCGCGCGCCGCCCGAGACCTCGGTGAGCGATTCGACCGAGGCGTGCAGCCGTCGTACGCAGCCCTCGGCGTCCCCGCGCAGCGCCGCCGCGTCGGTCAGCACGACCGCGGCGACGAGCGCCGCCATCCAGTCGAAGTGGTGGTCGAGCAGCCCCTCGGCCCCGGTGACGGCCGCGTCGTACGCGCCGCGGGCCAGGGCCACGTACAGGGCGGGCGCGATCGCGAACCCGCCCGCGGGCGGCAGCAGTTCGGTGTCGGCGGCCGCCGCCCGCGCGCACTCGTCCCAGCGGCCCAGCGTGTAGAGCAGCAGGGACTGGAGGTAGCGCAGTTCCAGGGCGTACGGCGAGGTGAGCAGGCCCGCGCGGCGCGCGATGGCGAGGCCCTCGGCGAGCCAGGGCAGGGACGCGTCCAGGTCGCCGGACTCGTAGCAGCCGATGGCGAGGTTGTAGAGCGCCCGCATCTCCACGGCGAGGTTCCCGGCGGCGCCGGCCAGCTCGCGGGCCCCGGCCAGTCGGTCGCGGCCCTGCGGCGTGCGCCGGTTGTGTGTTTCCAGGCCGACCAGGGAGATCGTCAAGTCGGCCTGGGCGTCGGTCAGTCGGAGCCGCTCGGCGACGACGAGCGCCTGACGGGCGACGCGCTCGGCGTCGTCGTTGCGGCCCACGTACCGCGCGGCCAGGACATGGGTCGCGGCGGCCCACACCCAGGTGCCGGAGGGCGGCTCGGCCGGGATCAGCGCCAGCGCCTCGCTGCTGTACGTGAACGCCGCTTCCATGTGGTCGATCCGGATCAGATTGCCCGCGAGGGTGTAGCGCACGCGCGCCGCGAGTTCGGAGTCGGCGTCGGAACCCGCCCGGGCGAGCGCGGAGCGGGTGAGCTGGACCGCGCGATGCGGGTCGCCCGCGCGGGCGGCGGCGGCCGAGGCGCGCAGGGTGAGGGTGGCCGTGTCGGCGGCCTCGGGGTGTGCGGACGCGTCCACCACGGCCAGGAGTTCGAGCGCGGTCTCCAGGTGCCGCAGCTCCTCGGCGGGCGCGCCCACCCGCTGGGCGTGGTCGGCGGCCTCGATGGAGGCCGCGAGGGCGTCGGCCAGGTCGTGGCTCTCGCGCGAGTGGTGGGCGCGCTCCGCCGCGCTCTGCGGCGAACGGCCCTCGCCCGCGAGGAGCGCGGCGAACCGCCCGTGCAGCCGGACCCGTTCGCCGGGCAGCAGATCCGCGTAGACGGCCTCGCGGGTGAGGGCGTGCCGGAAGGAGTACGTCGCGTCGTCGCCCGGCACGAGGAGCAGCCGTCCGACGGCCTCGCGCAGCGCCGACTCCAGCTCCTCCTCGGGCAGTTGGACGGCGGCCCGCAACAGCTCGTGCCCGACCCGGCGGCCCGCGACGGCCGCCGTGCGCAGCACCTGCTGGGCGGTCTCGGTGAGCTGCTCGATCCGGATGAGCAGCACATCCGCGAGGCCGCTGGGCATGGCGGGGGAGTCGGCGCCCTCGCCGTCGCCGGGCAGTGCGGCGAGCAACTCCTCGGCGTAGAAGGCGTTTCCCTCGGCGCGGTCGACGATGCGGCGGACCGTGCTGTCGGGCACGGGGCCCGTGCGGCGCGCGCGTACGAGCCGGGCCATGTCGGCGTCGGCCATCGGGCGCAGGTCGAGCCGGTCGACGGCGGGCAGCCTGATCAGCTCGGCGAGCAGCGGCCGCAGGGGGTGGCGGCGGTGCAGGTCGTCCGCGCGGTACGAGGCGAAGACGGCGAGGCGGCGGGGCGGGCCGCCCGGCGCGGGCCGCTGGAGGACGCCCCGGCTGAGCAGGAAGCGGAGCAGGTCGCGGGAGGACTGGTCGGCCCAGTGGAGGTCCTCGACGACGAGGAGCAGCGGGGTCAGGTCGGCCAGGTCGGCGAGGAGCCCGGCGACGCCCTCGAAGAGCTGCAGGCGGCCGCCGGGGTCTGGTGCCTGGTCCGTGCCCTGCGCCCCGCCGATCAGCCGGTCCACCGCCGGGTACGCGGCGAAGGCCGGGGCGAGCCTTTCGTCGGCGGCCGCCGCGCCGAGGATCTCCGTGAACGGGAGGTAGGGCAGGCCCACGTCCCCGAGGTCCACGCAGTGCCCGGTCAGGACGGTCAGGCCGGTGGCGGCGGCGTGCGCGGCGGCCTCCGTCAGCGCCCGGGTCTTGCCGACTCCGGCGTCCCCCGCCACCAGGACGGCGCGCGGGTCGCCGGCCGCGGCCCGCTCCAGGACGCCGGTGAGCCGGGCGAGTTCGTCCGCCCGGCCGATGAACGGCGTATCGAATGTCTGAGCCACGGGCCCATCCTGGCACGGCCCTGGCGCGGTCCCGCCCGATCTTCGGGTCCTGGCCGCCGGGGCCTGACTGTCGGGTCCTGCCGGTCTGGTCCTGGCCTTCGGGACCTGGCCTTCGGGCCCTGATTCTCGGGCCGTGGCCTTCGGGGCCTGGCCTACAGGTCCTGGCCTTCGGGGCCTGGCCGCCGGGGCCTGACTGTCGGGTCCTGCCGGTCTGGTCCTGGCCTTCGGGTCCTGGCCGCCGGGGCCTGACTGTCGGGTCCTGCCGGTCCGGTCCTGGCCTTCGGGACCTCGCCTTCGGGACCTGGCCTTCGGGCCCTGATCCTCGGGCCGTGGCCTTCGGGGCCTGGCCTACGGGTCCTGGCCTTCGGACCCTGGCCCTCGGGACCTGATCCTCGGGTCGGGCCTACGGGTCCCGGCCTCGGGCGGCCCGCCGGGGTCGGCGGGCCGCACGGTCCTTCAGACCGTCGCCTTCTCGCTCGGCGCCGCGTCCTCGGAGGTCGCCGGGGCCTCGCGGACCACCACCTTGCGCAGGGTCGCCGCGGAGAGGACCGCTGCGGCCAGGAGCAGGACGGCCCCGGCGATCGCGGCCGCCTGCATGCCGTCGGTGAAGGCCTCCCGTGCGACGGTCGTCAGGGCCCGGCCCGCCTCGCCCGGCAGCTTCGCGGCGACCGCGAGGGCGCCGCCGAGCGTCTCGTGGGCCGCCGCCGGGGCGTCGGCGGGGACGCCGTGGCGGTAGACGGCCGTGCCGATGGAGCCCAGGACGGCCATGCCGAGGGCGCCGCCGAACTCGGCCCCCGTCTCCAACAGGGACGCCGCGGAGCCGGAGTTGGCGACCGGGACGGTGCCGAGCGCCAGGTCCATCATCTGGGACATCACGGTGACGATTCCCGCGGCGAGGACGCCGGCGCCGGCCAGGACGAGCCACAGCGAGTCGGTGCCGGCCACGGCCAGCAGCCCGTATCCGCAGGCGGCGACGGTGAAGCCGCCGGCCACGACATGGGCGCGGTGCACGCCCTTCGCCACGAGCTGCGCGGCGACCGGCGCCGCGGCACCGACCAGGACCGTCGGAAGCAGCGCCCAGAGCGCGGCCGCCATCGAACTCTTGCCGAGCACGGACTGGAGGTACTGGGTGGTGAAGTACGCCGAGCCCAACATGCCGAAGGACGAGACGAGGTTGAGGACGACGGCGGGTGCGAAGCCGGGGCCGCGGAACAGGGTGGGGGAGATCAGCGGTGACTTCGTGGTGCGCTGGCGGTGCACGAAGAGGGCGGCGAACAGCAGGCCGACCGTGATCGAGACGACGTAGCGCACGTTCCAGCCCTCGGACGGGATCTCCTTGATGCCGTAGATCACCGGCAGCACTGCCGCCATCGACAGCGGCACGCTGAGCAGGTCGAAGCGTCCTGGCTCCGGGTTCCTGGACTCCGGCAGCAGGAACGGGCCGAGCGCCAGGAGCAGCACCATCGCGGGCAGGTTGACCAGGAAGACCGAGCCCCACCAGAAGTACTCGACGAGGACCCCGCTCATCACCGAACCGAGCGCGACGCCGCCGGTCATGACGGCCGACCACAGGCCGATCGCCTTCGCGCGCTGCCCGGAGTCGGTGAACATCGTGCGGACGAGCGCCATGGTCGAGGGCATGAGTGTCGCGCCGCCCACCCCGAGGAGCGCGCGGGCGGCGATGAGCGTCTCGGCGCTGTTCGCGTACGCGGCGAGGAGCGAGGCCCCGCCGAAGGCGGCGGCGCCGAACAGGAGCAGCTTGCGGCGCCCGATGCGGTCGCCGAGCGAGCCCATCGTCATCAGCAGGCCGGCGAGCACGAACGCGTAGATGTCGAAGATCCACAGCTGCTGGGTGCCGCTCGGCTCCAGGTCGGCGCTGATCTCGGGGATCGCGAAGTAGAGGACGGAGACGTCCATCGAGACCAGGAGCAGCGGAAGCATCAGTACGCCGAGGGCGGTCCACTCGCGGCGCCCGGCAAGGTAGGCGGCGGGTGGGGTGGTGCTCGTCGGGTTCGTCATGCCAGGAACTGTACGAGCGTCTTAAACGCTTGTCTAGTACGAGCGTATAAGACGTGCGTCTGGATTCCGGATAGGGTGGGGTCATGGGACATCGTGAGGATCTGCTCGAAGGCGCCAAGCGCTGCCTGATGGAGAAGGGGTTCGCGCGCACGACGGCGCGCGACGTCGTCAAGGCGTCGGGGGCCAACCTGGCCTCCATCGGCTACCACTACGGATCGAAGGACACGCTGCTCGCGCAGGCGTACGTGGCCCTGATCGAAGGGGCGTCGCTCGACTGGGGCGAGCCGGACGAACTGGCGGGCGCGCCGGGCTCGCTCGACCGCTTCCACGCCCTGATGGAGAACGTGATCGTCGGCCTCGGCAAGCCGGACTCCATGTGGCACCTGAGCATCGAGCTGCTGACGCTGGGCGACAAGATGCCCGCCCTGAAGGAATACCTGGTGCAGGCCCAGGCGGAGGCCGGGCGCGGCTTCATCGGCATGATCACGGGGGAGGAGCCGCCGGTCGACGACCCGAAGGTGGCGACGCTCGGCGGGCTCCTGTCGGTGCTGTTCCTCGGGCTCGTCGCCCAGTACACCTTCGACCCGGAGTCGTCGCCGTCCGCCGGGCAGCTCACCGAGGGGCTGCGGCAGCTCTTCGAGCTCTCACAGGCGTGACGCCTTCAGGCCCATGTGCAGGAGCAGCCGGTCCTCGCCCTCGTCCAGGTCGAGGCCGGTGAGCTGCTCCACCCGCGACAGGCGGTAGTACAGCGTCTGGCGGTGGATGCCGAGGGCCGCGGCCGTGCGGCCCGCCTGGCCCGCGCAGTCGAGGAACACCTCGGCGGTGCGCGCCAGTTGGCGGTGCGCGGGGGAGAGCAGGGGCGCGACCGCCGGGTCGTGCGCGGCCTCCGCGGGCAGGGCGGTGAGCAGCCGGTACGGGCCGATCGACGACCACTGCGCGTCCGGGCCGAGGCGCGGATCGGCAAGCGCCGCGCTCGCCGCGGCCGTCGCCTCCTGCCAGGCCGTGGCCAGTTCGGCGAGGTCGTCGCGCGCGGCGCCGACGCCCGCCGCCACCGGGGAGCCCGCACGGCCGCGCAGCTTCGCCGCCGCCGTCAGCGCGGGCGCAAGCGCCTCGCGCGAGCGCAGCCGCACCAGCAGGGCGAGGCACTGACCGGTCACCCCCCACGGCACCGTGCACAGCGCGTCCGCCGCCGGGATCGTACGGACGGACGGGGCGTCGTCCGGGTCCGCGGAGGGCCAGGGCGCGACGCAGACCACCGTGTGCAGGCCCGGCGCCCGGCTGCCGAGCGCCGTGCGCAGCGCCGCCACCGCCATGTCCCGCTGCCAGCCCCGCTCCGCCGTGAGCACGGAGTGGAACTCGCGGGTCAGGTCCGCGCCCGCCTGCGCCTCGTCGGCGAGCAGCGCGCCGATCCGTCCCGTCACCTCCATCGCGGCATCGAGCTGCTCCTGCGTGGGACCCGGATCGTCGTCGAGCAGCCATACGTAGCCGAGGACGAAACCGTGATGGCGTACGGGCAGACAGATGCGACCCCGGTACACGCCGGCCTCCGGGGTAGCCGGGATCCGGACCGGCTCCTTGGCGCTCGTGATGCCGAAGCCCTCGAACCAGGAGCGGACCGCCGAGGTCGAGCCGCGCGTCAGGATCGAGCGCGTGCGCACGGGGTCGAGCGCGGCCTCGTCGAACTCGGTGTCGCCGTCGGTGACCTGCGCCCCGAACGCGATGAGGCGGAAGTCCCGGTTCTCCAGGGTCGCCGGGGCGCCGAGCAGCGCCGAGATCTCGTCGACCAGTTCCTGGTAATCGCCTTTCACCCCGCCATTCTCGCCCATCCCGGACGCCCCTTCATACAGATGTCTGAGGTGGCGACCACAGATGCGTGACAGCTGTCGATGGCACAGGATCGGAGGGATCCTTAGATTTCACGGTGGTTCCACGTGCTGTTCCCCCTTTGCGGTGGTACGGCATGTTTCTCAACTCATGCTTCCTGGAGGTGCCCCGTGCTGGCTCCCTTGATCCTCGCCGCGTCGCGCAGCGACAAGATGCGCGCCTTCGTGTCGGCGGCGCCGGGCACCAAGCAGGTCGTGGACCGCTTCATCGCCGGCGAGTCGGTCGACCAGGTCGTGCCGATCATCGAGGACGCCGCCGCCAAGGGCCTGGAGGTCACGCTCGACGTCGTCGGTGAGGACATCACCACCGTCGAGCAGTCGCAGGCCGCTCGGGACGCCTACCTGGAGCTGGTCGCGCGGCTCGAGAAGCTCGGTCTCGGCACCAAGGCCGAGATGTCCGTGAAGCTGTCGATGTTCGGCCAGGCGCTGGAAGGCGGCCACGAGCTCGCCCTCGCCAACGTACGGCCCGTCGTCGAGGCCGCCGCGAAGATCGGCACCACCGTCACCCTCGACGCCGAGGACCACACCACCCTCGACTCGATGTTCGCCATCCACGAGGAACTGCGGAAGGACTTCCCGCAGACCGGCTGCGTCATCCAGGCCTACCTGTTCCGCACCGAGGACGACGCCCGCCGCCTCGCCGCCGCCGGCAGCCGCGTGCGCATCGTGAAGGGCGCCTACAAGGAGCCCGCCGAGGTCGCGTACCAGGACAAGGCCGAGATCGACAAGGCGTACGTGCGCATCATGCGCATCCTCATGGAGGGCGCCGGGTACCCGATGATCGGGTCCCACGACCCGCGGCTCGTCTCCATCGCGCAGGAGCTCGCCCGGCAGGCCGGGCGCAAGCTGGACGAGTACGAGTTCCAGATGCTGTACGGGATCCGCAGCGACGAGCAGCTGCGCCTCGCCGCCGAGGGACACCGGATGCGTGTCTACACCGCGTACGGCACCGACTGGTACGGATACTTCATGCGCCGCCTCGCGGAGAAGCCGGCCAACCTCCTCTTCTTCGCCCGCTCGGTCCTCACCAAGGGCTGACCCCTCCCGCTTGCTCAACCGATAACTCCCCGACCCCCCCGAAGGAGATACGGACCCATGACCCTCGACGCCGTGACCCAGGTCCCCGCCCCGGTCAACGAGCCGGTGCACGGCTACGCCCCCGGTTCCCCGGAGCGCGCCCGCCTGGAGGTCAAGCTCAAGGAGCTGGCCGAGAACCCGATCGAGCTGCCCTGCACCATCGGCGGTGTGCGTCGGATGGGCGGCGGCGAGCGCTTCGACGTCGTGCAGCCGCACAACCACAAGTCCGTCATCGGTACGTACGCCAACGCCACCGAGCAGGACGCCCAGGACGCGATCGACGCCGCCCTGGCCGCCGCCCCGGCCTGGCGCGCGACGTCCTTCGACGACCGCGCCGCGATCATCCTGCGCGCCGCCGAGCTGCTGTCCACGAAGTGGCGCGAGACGATGGCCGCGTCCACGATGCTCGGCCAGTCGAAGACCGCCCAGCAGGCCGAGATCGACACTCCCTGTGAGCTCATCGACTTCTGGCGCTTCAACGTCCACTACGCCCGCAACCTGCTCGCCGAGCAGCCGCCGGCGAACTCCACCGGTGTGTGGAACCGCATGGACCACCGCCCGCTGGAGGGCTTCGTCTACGCGATCACGCCGTTCAACTTCACGGCCATCGCGGGCAACCTGCCGACCGCCCCGGCGCTCATGGGCAACGTCGTGGTGTGGAAGCCGTCCCCGACGCAGACGCACGCGGCCGTGCTGCTGCTCCAGCTCCTGGAGGAGGCCGGTCTTCCGAAGGGTGTCATCAACCTGGTGACGGGTGACGGTCTGGCCGTCTCGGACGTCGCGCTGAACCACCGCGACCTCGCCGGTATCCACTTCACCGGTTCGACCAAGACCTTCCAGCACCTGTGGAAGACGGTCGGCACCAACATCGAGAAGTACCGCACCTACCCGCGGCTCGTCGGCGAGACCGGCGGCAAGGACTTCGTCGTCGCGCACCCGAGCGCGGACCGTGCGGTCCTGAAGACCGCGCTGACCCGTGGTGCCTTCGAGTTCCAGGGCCAGAAGTGCTCGGCGACCTCGCGTGCGTACATCCCCGCCTCGATCTGGAACTCCGGTTTCAAGGAGGAGTTCGCGGCCGAGGTCGACGGCATCAAGATGGGTGACGTCACCGACCTGACGAACTTCATCGGCGCGCTCATCGACGACCGTGCGTTCGCCAAGAACAAGGCCGCGATCGACCGGGCGAAGGACGACGCGTCCTGCACGATCGTCGCGGGCGGCACGTACGACGACTCCGTCGGCTACTTCGTGCGGCCGACGGTCGTCGAGTGCTCGGACCCGGCCAACGAGGTGTTCTCCACCGAGTACTTCGGGCCGTTCCTCGCCGTGCACGTCTACGAGGACGACCAGTACGACGCCATGCTGGAGCAGATGGAGTCGGCGTCGGACTACGCGCTGACCGGGTCGGTCGTCGCGAACGACCGTGCGGCGGCGGCCCACACGATGGAGAAGCTCCGTTACGCGGCGGGCAACTTCTACATCAACGACAAGTCGACCGGTGCGGTCGTCGGGCAGCAGCCGTTCGGTGGCGGTCGCGCCTCCGGTACGTGTGACAAGGCCGGGGCGCCGCAGAACCTGCAGCGGTGGACGCTGACCCGCGCCATCAAGGAGACGCTGGTCCCGCCGACGGACTACGTCTACCCCCACATGGGCTGACGCCCCTGCAACGGCGCCGCCCCTGGCCGAGGCTTTCTTGCCTCGGCCAGGGGCGGTTCTGCGTGGACCGGCCCTACGCCACGGGGCTCCGCCCCGGACCCCGCGCCTCAATCGCCGGCGGGGCTTGATTTGGTCGACCATCTCAAGCCCTGCGGCGATTGAGCAGCGGGGTCCGGGGCAGAGCCCCGAGAGCGCAACGCCGGTGCCGCTCAGGGGACCGTCAGGACCACCTTGCCCTGGGTGTGGCCCGAGGAGGTCAGTTCGTGGGACTTGGCCGCCTCCTCCAGGGGGAGGGTCGCCGAGACGTGGGGGCGGAGGCGGCCCGCGGCCAGGAGTGCCGCCGCCTTGCGGAGCGTCGCCCCCGAGGGCTGGACCGACACGGGCGCGAAGCGGACACCGCGGGCCTCGGCGTCCTCCTGGGTGACACCCGGGTCCCAGATCACCGCGGAGGCAAGGAGCCCGCCGGGCCGCAGGGTGACCAGCGTGCGCGGACCGTAGTCGCCCCCGATCAGGTCGAGGGCCACGTCCACGTCACGCAGGGCATGGGCGAAGTCCGTGGTCGTGTAGTCGATGGGCTCATCGACGCCGAGTTCGCGCAGGAAATCGTGCTTGTCGGGGCGCGCCGTGGCGATCACGTACGCCCCCTCGGCCTTGGCGATCTGCACCGCCACATGCCCGACACCACCGGCCGCCGCGTGGATCAGCACCCGCCGCCCCGGACCGATCTGCCCGGTGTCGACGAGCGCGAGCCACGAGGTGAGCGCCGCCGCGGGCACCGCCGCCGCGTGGACATGGTCGACATTGCCCGGCTTCGGCGCCAGGTGCTCGGTGCGGATCAGCACGTACTCGGCGTAGCCCCCGCCCCGGATCATCGCGAACACCTCGTCGCCCGGCCGGAATTCGGTGACGTCCTGCCCCGCCGACTCGACGACGCCCGAGACGTCCCAGCCGAGCGTGAACGGCGGGTCCCCGAAGAGCGGCGCGTCGCCGGAGCGCGCCAGCCGGTCCACCGGATTCACCCCCACGGCCCGGACCCGCACGAGCACCTCGCCCGCCAACGGCTCGGGCCGTTCCACCTCCACCACTTCGAGCACCTCGGGTCCGCCGAGCCGGCGCTGACTGATGACGCGCATGGTGGGACTCCTCCCCAGGGCCCGCCGGGCCACCGCGGCCCGGCCGGTAGGGGACCCATCGTGGTGCGTGCGCGTCGGCCGCGCCATGGTCCGGACCGCCCGTGCCACCGGACTCGGCCACCGCCGTGACCCCTGTGACGAAAGAGGCTGGTGGGGCGGAAGACGCGGCTCCCGTCTCAGATAGTAGGAAGTCCGAGTAATTGTGGAGACAGAAGCAGGGACCTGTCCTAGCTTTGTAGAAGCCGAACGACTCGCCCGATCCGGCGAATGGCGGCCGCGAGCCGGAGCATCAGGCAGGCAACCCCTGCAGCTCCCGTTCCCCGCCCTTCCGGCGCCTCGAAATCCCCATGCGCGCACCCGCGCGCGGATTCCCACGGATTCTCAAGGAGTCGATCCCTCATGGCCACTGCGACGCCCGTCCGCCGCCGAGTCCGTCACGTCTCCCCGTCGAGCGAAGCCGACCGCCAGGCCGCAAGGACCGCGGCCGCCGCCCTCCAGCGCGCCCTCGACCGCAGGGACAACGGCGGGGAGACCGGTCACTGAGACCGGCCCGCCCCCAGCCGCCTCAAGAACCGCGCTTCACCTCGAAGTGGTCGATGCGCTCGCCGGTCTCGGCCAGCGCCGACACCTTCATCCGGCCCTTCTCCACCTCCACCGCGAGGAACGAGAAGCCGGTGTACCGCACCCGGGACCACTCGACGGTGTCCGGGTCGGGCAGGCGTGACCTGGTCCAGTGGAAGGTGACGATCGACTCGCGGTCGATCACGTTGCCCTCGTAGCTGTCCTTCACGCCCGGTCCGAAACCGTAGAGGTCCTTGCCGGCGCCGCCCGCGGTGACGTACACGATGCCGTCGCGCGTCGGATCGGTCGACGCGCCGACCGGCACCGGCTTGCCGACCTCGCCGTTCCCCGTGCCCTTGATCGCGTCCGTGCGCTCGTAGACGTGGTTGTGCCCGTTGATCACCAGGTCCACCTGGTGCTTGGCGAACAGTGGCACCCAGGCCTCGCGCACCCCGCCGTCCGAGGCGTGCGTGGACGTCGAGTACGCGCAGTGGTGGAAGAAGACGACGATGAACTCGATGTCCTTGCGCGCCCGCAGCTCCCCGAGCCGCTTGTCGAGCCACGCCGTCTGCTTGCCGTCCAGATAGCCCTTGTTGGCCGGGATCTCGAACGACACGTCGTTCGCGTCGAGCGCGACCACGCCCACACTCCCGTACGTGAAGGAGTAGACGCCCGGCGCGTTCTTCGGGTCGGGGCCGTTGTCCGGCAGCGACCAGCGCGCGCTCTGGCCGCCGTAGCCGTTGGGGGAGTACCAGGCCTCCATGTCGTGGTTGCCGGTCGTCACCATCCACGGCACCGACTTCGCGACCGTCTCCGTCTGCGCGAGGAACTGGTCCCACACCCGCGCGTCGTACGTGTCCGATTCCTTGCCCTGCCCGCTGCTGTCGGCGTAGCAGATGTCGCCCGCGTGCAGATGGAAGGACGGGTTCTGGCCGAGGATCACCTGGTCGTTGGCGAGCGCGTCGTAGCTGACGCCCTGGTCGCCGAAGGCCGTGAAGACGAACGACTCCGGGGCGGCCGGCGCCGTACGGAAGGTGCCGAGCGTGCCGATGCGCTCCGCGTCGGCCGGGTCGAAGCCGTCGTGGCCGACGCCGTAGTAGTACGTCGTGCCGGGCACGAGGTTGTCGAGCGCCGCGTGCAGGTAGTGCTGCTCGACCTCGGGGAGCTTCTTCGACAGGGACGGGGTGTGCAGGGCGCGCACCTCCGCCGGAATCTTCCGGCTCAGCTCCCAGGGCTTCGAACCCACCCGCAGATACGGGTTCTTGACCGCGAACGGCACCTGCCACGAGATCCGCATCTGCGTCTTCGGGTCGGCGCCGAAGGCGAGGTGCCGGCCGAAGGGGGCGACCAGCGAACCGTCGACCTGAGCGGCCGCCCGCGCCGGGAGCAGCGGCGCCGCGTACGCGCCGGTCGCGGTGCCGCCGCCGAGCAGCGCGGCCCCGCCCACGGTGGCCGCCGCCCCCGTCAGGGCGCGCCGCCTGCTGAACCGCGCGCGCAGGTACTCGTGTTGCTCGGGCATGCTCAGCCGCCTGGCGAGCCGCTCGGGGATGCCGACATTGGGGGTGTCGTTGGCAGTGGTCATGGAAGGGAACTTCCCAGTAGCTTCCAACTGCCGCCAGACATACGGGTGAACAGAAGGCGGCGACTCGGCAGCCGTCCACATCATGGACACCGCGTGTCATCCCATGGGACGAGGAGTACGGTGCTGACATGTCTCGCAGCATCAATCTCGCAGTGATCCCCGGCGACGGTATCGGCCAGGAGGTCGTGGCCCAGGGTCTCAAGGTCCTCTCCGCCGTCCTTCCGCAGGATGTGAAGCTGGAGACCGAGGAGTACGACTTCGGCGCCAAGCGCTACCACGCCTCCGGTGAGACCCTCACGGACGCCGACCTCGACTCGCTCAAGAAGCACGACGCGATCCTGCTCGGCGCCATCGGCGACCCGTCGGTGCCGTCCGGCGTCCTGGAGCGCGGCTTCCTGCTCAAGCTCCGCTTCGCGTTCGACCACCACGTCAACCTGCGTCCGTCGAAGCTCCTTCCGGGCGTCTCGACCCCGCTGGCGGGCGAGCCGGACATCGACTTCGTCGTCGTCCGCGAGGGCACCGAGGGCCCGTACACGGGCAACGGCGGCACCATCCGCAAGGGCACCGAGCACGAGGTCGCGACCGAGGTCTCCGTCAACACCGCGTTCGGTGTGGAGCGCGTGGTCCGTGACGCCTTCGCCCGCGCCCAGGCCCGCCCCCGCAAGAAGCTCACGCTGGTCCACAAGAACAACGTGCTGACCTTCGCGGGCCACCTGTGGACGAACATCTTCAACAAGGTGGCCAAGGAGTTCCCCGAGGTCACCACCGACTACATCCACGTCGACGCCGCGACGATCTACCTCGTCACCGACCCGGCCCGCTTCGACGTGATCGTCACCGACAACCTCTTCGGCGACATCATCACCGACCTCGCCGCGGCCGTCTCCGGCGGCATCGGCGTCGCGGCCTCCGGGAACATCAACCCGAGCCGCGAGTTCCCGTCCATGTTCGAGCCCGTGCACGGCTCGGCCCCGGACATCGCGGGCCAGGGCAAGGCCGACCCGAGCGCCACGATCCTCTCGGTCGCCCTCCTCCTGCGCCACCTCGGCTACGAGGCCGAGGCGGCCCGCATCGAGGCCGCGGTCTCCGCGGACCTCGGCGAGCGCGGCGACGCCGTCCGCTCCACCGACGAGATCGGTGACGCCCTCGTCGCCCGAGTAGTAGCCGGCTGACCCGGCGCTCACCATTACGGCAGCAGCCGCCGGGTCGCACACCGCGCCCGGCGGCTGTTCCTGTGCGGCCCCTGGGTGCGACCATCAACCTTGGGCCGCTTCACGCACCCGTATCCACCTGGGTCCGTTTCGACCACACCCGTCCTCGCGAGATAATCGAACGTGGGGCCGCGATGTACGTGGAAGCTCGGACGTCCTAGTACCAGGAGTGCAGGCGTGAACGCGGTCCGTCACAACCAACGGTGAAGGACACGCAACCATGACGACGCCCACGATCGAGCTCAAGCCCACCGCCACCCCGCTGTCCGCCGCGCAGCGCGAGGAGATCCTGGCCAACCCGGGGTTCGGCCGCCACTTCACCGACCACATGGTGACGGTCAAGTGGACCGAGGGGCGGGGCTGGCACGACGGGCAGCTGGTGCCCTACGGACCGCTCTCCCTCGACCCGGCCACGAACGTCCTGCACTACGCGCAGGAGATCTTCGAGGGCCTCAAGGCCTACCGCCGCCCCGACGGTTCGGTCGCCACCTTCCGGCCCGACATGAACGCCAAGCGCTTCCAGCACTCCGCCTGGCGCCTCGGCATGCCCGAGCTGCCGGTCGAGACCTTCGTCGAGGCCTGTGACCTGCTCGTCCAGCAGGACAAGGACTGGGTGCCCGCGCACGGCGGCGAGGAGTCCCTCTACCTGCGCCCGTTCATGATCGCGACCGAGGTCGGCCTGGGCGTGAAGCCCGCCAACGAGTACCTCTTCATCGTCATCGCCTCGCCCGCCGGCGCGTACTTCTCCGGCGGCGTGAAGCCCGTCTCCATCTGGCTCTCCGAGGACCGCGTGCGCGCCGTCCCCGGCGGCGTCGGCGACGCCAAGACCGGAGGCAACTACGCGGCGTCCCTGCTCGCGCAGGCCGAGGCCGCCGCCAAGGGCTGCGACCAGGTCGCCTACCTCGACGCCGTCGAGCACAAGTGGGTCGAGGAGCTGGGCGGCATGAACCTGTACTTCGTGTACGGCAACAAGATCGTCACGCCCACCCTCACCGGTTCGCTGCTCGCGGGCGTCACCCGTGACTCGCTCCTCCAGGTCGCCCGCGACCTCGGCTACGAGTCGGAGGAGCGCCGCATCTCCATCGACGAGTGGCAGTCCGCCACCGAGTCCGGCGAGCTGACCGAGGTCTTCGCCTGCGGCACCGCCGCCGTCATCACGCCGGTCGGCACCGTCAAGCGCGAGGGCGCCGAGTGGCAGCAGTCCGGCGGTGAGGCCGGCGAGGTCACGATGAAGCTGCGCAACGCGCTCCTGGACATCCAGCGCGGCAAGGCCGAGGACACGCACGGCTGGATGCACGAGCTGGGCTAGTCCTCACCCGTACGAAGCCCGGCCCCCGTCCCGCACACCGCGGGGCGGGGGCCGACGCATGCCCGGGGGAGCCGGTCAGTCCCCGTCGCCGGAACTGCTCGACCGGCTGCCCGAGCCCTTCTTCGAGGCCTGGCCCAGCGCGCCGAGGACGATGAGCAGGACCTGCGCGCAGCGCAGAAGAGCGGCGCCGGTGTACTTGGCCGCGCGGATCGCCTTCGTCCGGGCGGGGGATCTGGTGGTCTCCGTCATGGGCGGCATGTTCCCACTCCTTCGGCGTCCAGTCATTGGAACCGTGCTCTATACGTTCACTGCATTACGGGACCCGGTCCATGGGCGTATTTGCCGTGTGGGTTTAGAGTGGCGTTCTAAGAACGACGAGGAGGCGTGACGGCGTGAGAGTGACCCCCACGGAACGCGACCGGCTGCTGCTGTTCGGCGCCGCCGAGCTCGCGCGGGCCCGCAAGAGCCGCGGCCTGCGGCTCAACGTGCCGGAGGCGACCGCCCTGATCGCGGACACCGTCTGCGAGGCGGCCCGCGACGGCAAGCGGCTCGCCGAGGCGATCGAGGCGGCCCGCTCCGCGCTCGGCCCGGACGATGTGCTGCCGGGCGTCGCCGACGTGGTGACCGAGGTGCACGTGGAGGCGGTCTTCGACGACGGCTCGCGGCTCGCGGTCGTGAGCGACCCGATCGGCACCGGCGAGGACACCGGCTCCCTGGGCGAGGACGCCCCCGGCGCCCTGCTGCCGGGGCCCGAGCACGAGGACCCGCAGGCCGTCCTCACGCTCACCGTCACCAACACGGCGACCGTCCCGGTCTCCGTCACCTCGCACTTCCACTTCTTCGAGGCCAACCCGCGCCTGGACTTCGTACGGGACAAGGCCTACGGGATGCGGCTCGCGGTGCCCGCAGGGTCCTCGGTGCGGTTCGGGCCGGGGGAGACCCAGGACGTCGGCCTGCTGCCGATCGGCGGGGCCCGGGTCGCCATCGGGTTCGCGGGGCTCGTCGACGGACCGCTGGATGCGCCCGGTGCACGCGAGGAGGCGCTCCGCCGCGCCGCCGCCTGCGGATATCTGGGTGTCGAGACCGAGGAGGAGGGCCGATGAGCCGCCCTGGAGGCCACGCCGCCGAAGCCCGCCGGCTGACCCCGCACGAGTACGCGGGGACGCACGGCCCGCGCGCCGGGGACCGCGTCCGGCTCGGGGACTCGGGGCTCACCATCAAGGTCGAGTCCGACTCCCAGAGCTACGGGGACGAGTTCCTCGCCGGATTCGGGAAGACCGCGCGCGACGGGCTGCACCTGAAGGCCGCCGCCGTCCGCGACACCTGCGACATCGTGATCAGCAACGTCGTGGTGATCGACGCCGCGCTCGGGATCAGGAAGGTGTCGATCGGGATCCGCGAGGGGCGGATCCACGCCGTGGGGCGGGCCGGCAACCCGGACACGATGGACGGCGTCGACGTCGTGGTCGGCACCGGCACCACGATCGTCTCCGGCGAGGGCATGATCGCCACCGCCGGAGCCGTCGACACCCACGTCCACCTGCTGTCGCCGCGCATCATGGAGGCCTCGCTCGCCTCCGGCGTCACCACGATCATCGGCCAGGAGTTCGGCCCGGTGTGGGGCGTCGGCGTCAATTCGCCGTGGGCGCTCAAGCACGCGTTCTCCGCGTTCGACGCGTGGCCGGTCAACATCGGCTTCCTGGGCCGGGGTTCGTCCTCGGACGGTGCGCCGCTGGTCGAGGCGCTCGCCGAGGGCGGCGCCTGCGGCTTCAAGGTCCACGAGGACATGGGCGCGCACACCCGCGCCCTCGACACCGCGCTGCGCGTCGCCGAGGAGCACGACGTCCAGGTCGCCCTGCACAGCGACGGCCTGAACGAGTGCCTCTCGGTCGAGGACACCCTCAAGGTCCTCGAAGGCCGCACGATCCACGCCTTCCACATCGAGGGCTGCGGCGGCGGCCACGTACCGAACGTCCTGAAGATGGCCGGCGTCCCGAACGTCATCGGCTCCTCCACCAACCCCACGCTGCCCTTCGGCCGGGACGCGGTCGCCGAGCACTACGGCATGATCGTCTCGGTCCACGACCTGAAGACGGACCTGCCCGGCGACGCCGCGATGGCCCGCGACCGGATCCGTGCCGGGACGATGGGCGCCGAGGACGTGCTGCACGACCTGGGCGCGATCGGCATCACGTCCTCGGACGCGCAGGGCATGGGCCGCGCGGGCGAGACCGTGCGCCGTACGTTCGCGATGGCCGGAAAGATGAAGCACGAACTCGGCGACCCGGGCGTCGGCCACGACAACGAGCGCGTCCTGCGCTACATGGCGAAGCTGACCATCAACCCCGCCATCGCGCACGGCCTCTCGCACGAGATCGGCTCCCTGGAGCCCGGCAAGATGGCCGACATCGTCCTGTGGTCGCCCGAGTACTTCGGCGCGAAGCCGCAGCTCGTCCTGAAGTCCGGCTTCCCCGCGTACGGGGTGGTGGGCGACCCCAACGCCGCCACCGACACCTGCGAACCCCTCGTCCTCGGCCCGCAGTTCGGGGCGTACGGCGCGACCGCCGCCGAGCTGTCGGTCGCCTTCGTCGCGCAGGCCGCCGTCGACGACGGGCACGACACGATGCCCACCCGCAGGCGCCGCGTCGCCGTCCGCGGCACGCGCGGCATCGGCCCGGCCGACCTGCGCCTCAACTCCCGTACGGGAGCGGTCGACGTCGACCAGCGCACGGGCCTCGTCACCCTCGACGGCGACCCGCTGCGCTCCGAACCCGCCGAGTCCGTCTCCCTCAACCGCCTCTACTTCCTCTAAGGGGTCACCTGATGTCGAAGCCGTATGTGATGCCGCCCGAGTGGGCCCCGCACGAGCGCACGTGGATGGCGTGGCCGGGCCCCAACCCGACCTTCTCCGACGACGCGGAACTCGCCGGGGCGCGCGCCGCCTGGGCGAAGGTCGCCAACACGGTGCGCCGCCACGAGCCGCTGACCATGGTCGTCGGCACGGGCCAGGCGGAGTCCGCGAAGGCGCTGCTCGACCCGTCGATCGAGCTGGTCGAGCGGGACCTGGACGACGCGTGGATGCGCGACATCGGCCCGACGTTCGTCAAGTCCGACTCCGGCGAACTGGCCGCCGTGGACTGGACGTTCAACGGCTGGGGCGCCCAGAGCTGGGCCCGCTGGGAGCACGACGCGAAGATCGCGCGGCACGTCGGTGACCTCGCCGGAGTGCCGGTCCACTCGACGTCGCTCGTCAACGAGGGCGGCGGCATCCACGTCGACGGCGAGGGCACGGTCCTGCTCACGGAGACCGTGCAGCTCGACAAGGGCCGCAACCCGGACCGCACCAAGGAGGACGTCGAGGCCGAGATCCACGCCCGGCTCGGCACCACCAAGGCGATCTGGCTGCCGCGCGGACTCACCGCGGACTACGGCGAGTTCGGCACGCGTGGACATGTCGACATCGTGGCGGCGTTCGCGGCGCCGGGCGTCGTCCTCGTCCACTCTCAACAGGACCCCGCGCACCCGGATCACGAGGTCAGCCACGAGATCGTCGCGACCCTCTCCGGCCGGACGGACGCGCAGGGCAGGCCCCTGGAGATCGTCGAGGTCCCGGCCCCGACCGTCCTCAAGGACGAGGACGGCGACTGGGTCGACTACTCGTACATCAACCACTACCTCTGCAACGACGGCGTGGTGCTGTGCGGATTCGACGACCCGAACGACGAGGAGGCCGCCGCGATCTTCCGCCGGCTCTTCCCGTCCCGGAAGGTCACCCTCGTCGACGCCCGCACGATCTTCGCGGCCGGCGGCGGCATCCACTGCATCACCCAGCAGCAGCCGGTCGCGGGGGTCTGAGCCGTGACCGGGACGCAGCGGCGGCGCACCCCGGCGCCGCCGCGCGAGGACGTGCTCGCCGCGACCATGGCGATGATCGCCGAGCACGGCCTCGAACGGCTGACGATGGCCGCGCTCGGCCGCGAGGTCGGCATGAGCAGCGGGCACCTCGCGTACCACTTCGGCAGCAAGGACGAACTGCTGCTGCGCACGCTGGAGTGGAGCGAGGGCCGCCTCGGGGCGCGCCGCAGGGAACTCCTTGTCGGACCCGCCGGGGCCCGGGAACGCCTCGACGCCTACGTCGACCTGTACGTCCCCGACGCCCCGCGCGACCCGCACTGGACGCTGTGGCTGGAGGTGTTCAACCGCTCCCGCAACGCCGACGACGACGCGCGGGCCCGGCAGACGGCCATCGAGGGGGCCTGGCACCGCGACCTCGTGGCGCTGCTCGCCGAGGGCATCTCGCGCGGCGAGTTCCGTTCGCTCGACCCGGACCGCTTCGCGACGCGTCTGCGGGCGCTGCTCGACGGTTTCTCCATCGCGGTGGCCATCGGCCTGCGCACGGACCGGGCCGAAGTGATGGCCCACGTACGGGAGTTCCTGGACGAGGGCCTGCGGCCCTAGCCGGTGAACCGGACCCTTGTGCCGGGTGCCGCCTGGGCCGCCGCGGCGAGGGCGGCCTCGTCCACGACGGCGATCACCGGGTAGCCGCCGGTCGTCGGGTGGTCGTGCAGGAACACCACGGGACGCCCGTCCGGCGGCACCTGCACGGCGCCGAGGACCATCCCCTCGCTGGGCAGCTCGCCGTCCAACGCGCGCTCCAGGGCGGGCCCTTCGGTGCGCAGCCCGATCCGGTTGCTGTTGCCGGAGACGGTGTACGCGGCGGTGACGAAGGTCCGCCGGGCGGCCTCGGTGAACCAGTCGTGCCGGGGGCCGAACCGCACGGGCAGCACGAGTTCCTCCGGGGGAGCGGGCCACGGTGCGGCGGCGGGTGCGGCGGGTCGCGTACGGGGTGCGTCGCCGACGGGCAGCACGTCGCCCGCGCTCAGGGGCGCGGGCCCCAGCCCCGACAGCAGATCGGTGGACCGGCTCCCGAGCACGGCCTCGACGGCGATGCCGCCGGCGACGGCGACGTACGACCGCACGCCGGCGCTGACCGCGCCCACGTCGAGGGTCGCTCCGGCGGGTACGTGCACGGGGGTGCCCCAGGCCGCGGGCGCGCCGTCGACGGTGACCGGGCAGGGGGCCCCGCCGACGACGACGGTGACCCCGCGATCGGGCCGCACCGCACACCCGGTGAGCGTGGTCTCGAGCACGGCGGCGTCCTCGGGGTTCCCGACGAGCCGGTTCCCGAGCCGCAGCGCACGTTGGTCAAGCGCGCCCGACCGGGGCACGCCGAGGTGGGCATGCCCACCTCGTCCGAGATCCTGCACGGTGGTGAGCGCCCCGGCGCGGATGACGGTGAGCTTGACGGTCACGACCCCTCCGAGAGTGCACCCTGCACCGGGGGCCGCCTTGCCCACCCTGCCGCCCCAGGCGGCAGATTGCCCAAGTCGGTACCGGCCAAATCAAGCCCCTGCGGCGATTGAGCAGCGGGGTCCGGGGCGGAGCCCCGAGGCGTGGGATCGGCCGAGCTGGGCGATCCGGCTGCCAAATTGAGCCCCGCCGGCGATTGAGGCGCGGGGTCCGGGGTAGAGCCCCGAGGCGTCGACGCCGTCGCGGCGAAACGAACCCGGGTGCCAGGGGCCAAGCGCGCCGCCGGCTCCCGCAACGGATCCCACAACCCCGCAGGGTCCGGCATCGACCCGATCAACTGCCACCCACCCGGCGTGGACCGGGGATACACCGCCGAGTACGGCCCGGCAAGGGCAACCGCCCCCGCAGGGACCCGCGTCCGCGGAGTGGCCCGCCGCGGCACATGCAACTCCTCCGGCAACCCGCTCAAATACCCGAACCCCGGAGCGAACCCGCAGAACGCCACCCGGTACTCGTACGAGGAGTGCACCGCGGCGACCTCCGCCACCGACACCCCCCAAAGCTCCGCGACCTCGGCAAGGTCCGGCCCGTCGTACACGACAGGAATCGTCACGACCTCCCCGTCCGCCGCGCCGCCCGACGGCACATCCCACTCGCCCAGCCGGCGCGCGAGCGCATCCGGTTCGGCGACCCCGTCGAGCAGCACCGTCCGCGCCCCCGGCACGACCTCCCGCACCGGCGGCAGCACCCCCGCCGCCCGCCTGCGCAGCACCTCCGCGTGGAACGCCCCCGCCTGCTCGGCGTCGGCGAACTCCACAAGCAGCGCGTGCCGCCCGGCGGGGCGCACCCGCAGCCCGACGCTCACGCGAACGCCCCGACCTTGACCCCGGCGTCCTCGAGCGCCACCCGCACCCGCGCGGCGATCGCCGCCGCACCGGGGGTGTCGCCGTGCACGCACAGGGACCGCGCGGCGACCGCGACGTGGGACCCGTCGACCGCCTCGACCCCGCCGTCCACAGCGAACGCGACGGACCGGCGGACCACGGCGTCCGCGTCCTCGACGACGGCGTTCGGCTCGCGGCGCGGCACGAGCGTGCCCTCCGGGGTGTATGCACGATCGGCGAAGGCCTCGCGCACGGGTACAAGACCGAACTCCTCGGCGGCAGCCAGTAGTTGAGACCCGGGAAGCCCGAGCACCGGCAGCGACCCGCCCGCGATCCGCACCCCGTCGACGACGGCGCGCGCCTGCTCCGCGTCCCGCACGGTCCGGTTGTAGAGCGCGCCGTGCGGCTTCACATAAGCCACCTCGGCCCCGGCCGCCTCGGCGAACACCCGCAACGCCCCGATCTGGTACGCCACTTCGGCCGCCAGCTCGTCCGGCGGCACGTCCATCGCGCGCCGTCCGAACCCGGCGAGGTCGCGGTAGGAGACCTGCGCCCCGATCCGTACGCCGCGCTCGGCGGCCAGGTCGCAGACCCGGCGCATCACGGAGGGGTCGCCGGCGTGGAAGCCGCAGGCGACGTTGGCACTGGTCACCACGGAGAGCAGGGCCTCGTCGTCGGTGAGGGTCCACCGGCCGAAGCCTTCGCCGAGGTCGGCGTTGAGGTCGATGACGTCCTGGATCACCGGCTCAACGTAGAGGATTGTTCAACGATCCGACAAGGGTCGATTTTTTTCGCGCTTTCTGGACGTCCGAATTCCGGAACCTCTTGTTAGATCGTTGAACGATCCCCTAAGGTCCGTGCATCCCTCATCCATAAGTGCGTCCCTCATCGAAAAGGCCGCCGCATGATCGTTCTGCTCGGCGTGCTCGTGGTGATCCTCGGATTCGTCACGCGCCGCAATCCCGTTCTCGTGGTCGGCGTCGCCGGCATCGTCACCGGGCTGCTCGGCAAGATGAATCCGCTGGAGATCCTCGCCGCCTTCGGCACATCCTTCGCCGACAGCCGCTCCGTCACCGTCTTCGCCATCGTGCTTCCGGTGATCGGCCTTCTGGAGCGCTACGGCCTGCGCGAACAGGCCCGCACGCTCATCGGGAAGCTCGGCAAACTCAGCGCCGGCCGCTTCCTCACCGCGTATCTGCTGGTCCGCCAGGTCACCGCCGCCTTCGGCCTCAACAACCTCGGCGGCCCCGCCCAGGCGGTGCGCCCGCTCGTCGCGCCGATGGCCGAGGCCGCCGCCGAACGCAAGGCCGGGGCCGCGCTGCCGGACAAGCTGCGCGAGAAGGTCCGCTCCTACTCGGCGTCCGCCGACACCGTCGGCGTCTTCTTCGGTGAGGACTGCTTCATCGCGATCGGCTCGATCCTGCTGATCACCGGCTTCGTGAACTCGACGTACCACGAGCACCTCGAGCCCACCCAGCTCGCGCTGTGGGCCATCCCGCTGGCCGTCTGCGCCTTCGTCATCCACGGCGCCCGGCTGCTGCTCCTCGACAAGCACCTGGAGCGCGAGATGGCGCTCGCCGTCGCCGAACACGACCTGCCGCTGCCGAAGCAGCCCGGGAACGAGAAGGAGTCGGCCAAGTGATCAAGGTCGAATGGCTCTACTGGCTGATCGGTCTCGTCTTCGTCGTCATGGCCGTACAGATGGCGACGGACCGCACCAACCCCAAGCGCTGGACGTCCGCAGCCTTCTGGGGACTGCTCGGACTGACCTTCCCCTACGGCACCGGGGTCGCGGGCGGCTCGAAGGCACTGCCCGCCGAACCCCTCGGCGTCGCGGTCCTCGCACTGATCGCGCTCGCCGGGTTCAACTTCATCGGCAAGGGCGAACCGGTCACCACCACGCAGGAGCAGCGCGAGGCGTCGGCCGCCCGCCTGGGGAACAAGCTCTTCATACCCGCGCTCACCATCCCGCTCGTCGCGATCCTCTGCGCCTCCTTCCTCGACGACTCGGGTCTGTTCGAGACCGGCCAGGCCACCCTCCTCGGGCTCGGCGTCGGCTGTGTCGTGGCGCTCGTCGTCGGGATGTTCGTCACCGGCGAGCGCAAGGTGTCGACGCCGATCCATTCCGGCCGCTCGATGCTGGAGGCGATGGGCTCGGCGCTGCTGCTCCCGCAGCTGCTCTCCGTCCTCGGCTCGATCTTCGCGGTCGCCGGCGTCGGCACCCAGGTCGGAAAGATCACCAACGCGGTGCTGCCGGACGACTCCAAATACCTGGCCGTGATCGCGTACTGCGTCGGCATGTTCCTGTTCACCGTGATCATGGGCAACGCCTTCGCCGCGTTCCCCGTCATGACGGCGGCGATCGGCTGGCCCGTGCTCATCCAGCAGATGCACGGCAACGAGGTGGCGATCCTCGCGATCGGCATGCTCGCCGGCTTCAGCGGCACGCTCGTCACGCCCATGGCCGCCAACTTCAACATCGTCCCGGCGACCCTTCTCGAACTGAAGGACCAGTACGGGCCGATCAAGGCGCAGCTCCCCACGGGGTTCGCGCTGCTCGGCTGCTGCACCGTGATCATGGCGTTCTTCGCGTTCTAGGAGGTCGAGCGATGGCTCGGGTACTGCTCACCGGATTCGAACCGTTCGGCGGGGAAGCCGTGAACCCGTCGTGGCAGGCGGCGCAGGCCGTCGCCGCCGCGCCACCGGAGGGCCTGTCCGTCACGGCGGTCCAACTCCCGTGCGTCTTCGGCGAGTCGATCGCGGCGCTGCGGACGGCGGTGGCGGAGGTGGCGCCCGACCTGGTCGTCTGCCTCGGTCAGGCGGGCGGCCGCCCCGGCGTCACCGTCGAACGCGTCGCGATCAACGTCGACGACGCCCGCATCCCCGACAACGCCGGGGCCCAGCCCATCGACGTCCCGGTGGTGCCGGGCGGCCCGGCGGCGTACTTCTCCACGCTCCCGGTGAAGGCGTGCGTCGCGGCGATGCGCGAGGCGGGCGTCCCGGCGGCACTGTCCAACACGGCGGGAACGTTCACGTGCAACCACGTGGCGTACTTCCTCGGGCACCTGATCGCCACGGAACTCCCGGGCGTCCGGGGCGGGTTCGTGCACGTGCCGTCGACCCCGGAACAGGTCACGGACGGCTCGGCACCCTCCCTCCCATTCGAAACGGTGGCCACCGGCATCCGGGCGCTCCTGCTCGCCGCAGCGTCGACCGGTGAGGACCTTCGGGTCACCGAGGGCGCGACGCACTGACGCTCCTCTTGGGCGCGGGGACCTGCTTTTGGGGGCGCGGGGAACTGCGCGAACGCAACCCAAAGCAGCACCGCACCCGGCGACGCACACATACCCCGCGCACACACGCCCGCGACCCCAACCCCGCCCCACCGAAACGGACCCGCCATGCTCACCCCGGACCAAACCGCCCAACTGGCGGCAGCCAACGTCACCCGCGAATACCCCAACTTCACCGCCCACCTCACCACCTCCCCGGCCGACAACCCCCGCCCGTCCGACCTCCACCCCGCCTTCTACGGCGCCTACGACTGGCACTCGTCGGTCCACATGCACTGGCTGCTCCTCCGCACCCGGCCGGAGGCCCACGCCGACGTACTGGACCGCCACCTCACCCGCGAGAACCTCGCCACCGAGGCCGAATACCTCCTCGCCCGCCCGAGCTTCGAGCGCCCCTACGGCTGGGCCTGGCTCATCGCCCTCGCCGCCCAGTGCCACGGCACCCGCTGGGCCGACGCCTTCGCCCCCGCCGTCGACGCGGTCGACCGGCTCCTCGCCGACTGGCTCCCGAAGGCCACGTATCCCGTGCGCCACGGCAACCACCCCAACAGCGCCTTCGCCCTCGGCCTGATCCTCGACACGGGGGAGCGGGCCGGACTGCCGAGCCGCACTCTGGACGCCGTACGCGAGCGGCTGCGCGGCTGGTTCGCCGACGACCACGACGCGCCCGCCCACTGGGAGCCCTCTGGGCAGGACTTCCTGTCACCGGCCCTCACGGAGGCCGACGCGATGCGCCGCGTGTTCGAGAACGCCGACGACTTCGCCGCCTGGCTCGACCGCTTCCTCCCGGCCCTCGCCACCGGGGAACCCTGCCCGCTGCTCGACGTACCGGTCGTCTCCGACCACGGCGACCCGCAGATCGGCCACCTCCTCGGCCTCGCGCTCTCCCGCGCCGCGTCCCTGCGCGCCGTCGCGAACGCACTGCCCGACGGCCCCGTCCGCGAACGCCTCGCGAAGGCCGCTCAGGAGCACCTCGACGCCGGTCTCCCGGCCGTAGAGAGCGGTGACTTCACGACCGACCACTGGCTCGCGACGTTCGCCGAACTCGCCCGTGAACACTATGAACGCAAGTAGGCGTGATCGTTGCCCGGTACACCTTGCCCTGGGCGTGACCGGTCCCGCATCGTGCCGATCATGGGACGAGAACAATGGAAGAAGGTCCTGGTCGGCTCGGCCGGGAACATGGTCGAGTGGTTCGACTGGTTTGTGTACGCGAGCTTCGCGACGTACTTCGCGGGAGCCTTCTTCCCGAGCGGCAACCCGACCGCCCAGCTGATGAACACCGCCGGCATCTTCGCCGTCGGCTTCTTCATGCGCCCCGTGGGCGGCTGGCTGCTCGGCCGGGTCGGTGACCGCAAGGGCCGCAAGGCGGCACTGACCCTCACGGTCACCCTGATGTCCGCGTCGGCGGTGCTCATCGCCGTCGCGCCGACCTACTCGGTCGCGGGCTACGGCGGCGCCGCGGTGCTGCTGATCGCGCGCCTGCTCCAGGGACTCTCGGTCGGCGGCGAGTACGCGGCCAGCGCCACGTACCTCACCGAGGCCTCGTCCCCGGAGAAGCGCGGCTTCGCCTCCAGCTTCCAGTACGTGTCGATGACGGCCGGCCAGATCGTCGGCCTCGGCCTGCAGATCCTGCTCCAGCGCACGATGTCCGACGACGCCCTGCACAGCTGGGGCTGGCGCATCCCGTTCATCATCGGCGCCCTCGGCGCGGCGATCATCTTCTATCTGCGCCGCAACATGCTGGAGACCGACGTCTACGAGGAGTCGGCCGACGCCGACGCCACCGTGGGCGGCGACGACAAGGGCACCCTCAAGGCGCTGTGGGCGCACAAGCGCGAGGCGTTCCTGGTCATCGCGCTGACCATGGGCGGCACCGTCGCGTACTACACGTACACGACGTACCTGACGAAGTACCTGTCCAACTCGGCGGGCCTGAGCAAGGAGACGGCGACCCTCGTCTCGTTCTGCGCGCTCGTCGTCTTCGCCTGTCTGCAGCCGGTCGCGGGCGCGCTCTCCGACCGGATCGGCCGCCGCCCGCTCCTGATCACCTTCGCGATCGGCTCCACCTTCCTGACGGTGCCGATCATGACGCTGCTGCAGCACGCGGGCTCCTTCTGGCCGGCCCTCGGCCTCTCCCTGCTCGCCCTCGTCATCGTCACGGGCTACACGTCCATCAACGCGTGCGTGAAGGCGGAACTCTTCCCGACCGGCATCCGCGCCCTCGGCGTCGCCCTCCCGTACGCCATCGCCAACGCCCTCTTCGGCGGCACCGCCGAATACGTGGCGCTCTGGTTCAAGGACGCGGGCATCGAGTCCGGCTACTACTGGTACGTCGCCGGCTGCGCGGCCGTCTCCCTGATCGTCTACCTGTCGATGCGCGAGACCCGCGACATCGACCTGAACCGGGTCAAGTCCGAGGAGGCCCCCGCCGAAGCGGCGAAGCAGGTCGCCTGACCAGGCCCTGAACCCACCGGACCGAGATGAAGCCCCGGCCCGCTCCTGAGACGAGGAGGGGGCCGGGGCTTCATCTCGTACGGCGGAAGCTCGTACGGGGGAGGGGCCTCAGATCCCGAGTCGGCGCGCGATCCCGTCGAGCACGCAGTCGAGGCCGAACTCGAACTCCCAGGCCGGGTCGTCCTTGCGCGTCGCCGACAGGGCGTACGCCCGGTAGGTCGGGTAACGGCCGCTCTCCATCAGGTAGTTCATCTGCGGGGCGAGCGCCTGCCGGGTCTCGTCGCCGCTCTTCCAGTCGTGCCGCTCGCGGTAGTCGCGCAGTGCGATCTCGGCCTGCGTCGCGCCGTGCACGAACGCGCCGACCGCGCGGTGGGCGGCCACCATCGAGTCCGTGTCGAGGTCCTTGCCCGCCAGCGCCCTCAACTGGCGCTCCGCCACCGCCATCCGGGCCGGAGTGAGCTGGATGACCGGCAGCGGCGTCTGCCCGAGCCAGGGGTGGCGCAGCATCAACTCCCTTGTCTGAACGGCAAAGGAGCGCAACACCTCGCGCCAGTCTGTTACCTCGTCGGGCACGGTCAGCTCGGCCGAGACCCGGTCGAACATCAGCGCCCACAGGTCCTCCTTGCCGGAGACGTGCCGGTACGCGGCCATGGGTGCGACGCCCAGCTTGGTGGCGAGGCGGCGCATGGTGACGGCGGCGCCGCCCTCCTCGTCGGCCAGCTCCACGGCCGCCGCCGCGATGCGCTCCAAGGACAACGCCGTGCGCCGGGCGGGCGCGGGCCGCTCGAGCCGTTCCCACAGCGAGGGCTCGACGAGCCGGCCCTCCCCGTCCTCGGTCCTCTTGCCTGCCGCCACGCTCCGGCTCCTCTCGCTCGCCCTTGTGTACAGCGTATCGCCTGTGGACGCCGTACACATTGATGTGTACGTTGTACGCGAATGAGTACGCCGTACACATCCAGGGGGTTCGCCATGTCCGACACCACTCCGCTCCGCGTCGCCGTCCTCGTCGGCTCCACCCGCGAGGGCCGGTTCGCGCCGGTCGTCACGCGCTGGCTCACGGGGCAGCTCGGCCAGCGCCCCGATCTGCGCACCGATGTCGTCGACCTCGCCGAGACCCCGCTGCCGACCGTGCTGCCCGCGTTCGGCGAGGAGCCGCCGCCCGGGACGAAGGAGGCGCTCGCCCTCGTCTCGCCGCGCCTCGCGGCCGCCGACGCGTTCGTCGTCATCACGCCCGAGTACAACCACAGCTTCCCCGCGGCCCTGAAGAACGCGATCGACTGGCACAACCAGGAATGGCACGGCAAGCCCGTCGCCTTCGTCTCGTACGGCGGCCTGTCCGGCGGCCTCCGTGCGGTCGAGCAACTGCGCGTCGTCATGGCGGAGTTGAACGCCATGTCCATCCGCAACACGGTCAGCTTCCACAACGCCTGGGGCGCCTTCGACGCGGAGGGCCGTGTCGACGACCCGGCCGTGGAGGCCGCGACGAAGGCGATGCTCGACCAGCTGACGTGGTGGGCGCACGCGCTCCGCGACGCCAAGTCCGTCCGCCCGTACGCGGCTTGAGGGCGGCCATGACGACACTCATGGAGGAGGCGGCCGGGAAGCGGGCGACGCCGTCCCGGTTCGTGATCGCGGGCCTGCTGCTCGGCATCGTGCTCGCCACGCTGGACGGCACCATCGTCGGCACGGCCCTGCCCGTCATCGTCGACGACCTCGGTGGCATGGACCGGCTGTCCTGGGTGGTGACCGCCTACCTTCTGGCCACGGCCGTCACCACCCCGCTCTGGGGCAAGATCGGTGACCTGTACGGACGCAAGGGCGGCTACCTCGCCGCGATCGCGGTCTTCCTCGCCGGCTCCGTACTGTGCGGACTCGCCCAGGACATGGGGCAGCTGATCGCGTTCAGGGCGGTGCAGGGCATCGGTGCGGGCGGCCTGTTCGTCGGCGCGCTCTCGCTCGTCGGCACCCTGCTCGGCCCGGCCGGCGCGGGCCGCGCGCAGTCCGTCATCGGCGTACTGCTGCCCGCCGCGATGATCGGCGGGCCACTGCTCGGCGGCCTCCTCACGGACCAGCTGAACTGGCGGTGGGTGTTCTACGTCAATGTGCCCGTCGGGGCCGTCGCGCTCGCCGTCGTCGGGACGGGCGTGCGGCTGCGGTCGGCACGGGTGCGGGCGCGGGTCGACCTCGCGGGCGCCGCCCTGCTCACCGCCGCGATCCTCGCCCTCACCCTGCTGTCGTCCTGGGCCGGGACGAGGTACGCCTGGACCTCGCCGCGGATCGCGGCGCTCGCGCTGATCTCGGTGGCGGCCGTCGCGGGATTCGTCGCGGTCGAGCGACGCGCGGCCGAACCGGTGATCCCGCCCCGCCTGTTCCGCGACCGCAACTTCGGCGTCGCGCAGGTGCTCAGCTTCCTCTCGGGGGCGGCGATGCTCGGGGCCGCCACCTATCTGCCGCAGTACATGCAGCACGTACGGGGCATGTCGGCGACGGGCAGCGGACTGCTGCTGCTCCCCCTGATGCTCGGCATGATGGGCGCCCAACTGGCCATCGGGCGCCGGGTGAGCGACGGCGGCCGCTACAGGCACTACCCGATCGCGGGCGGCGTCCTCGCGACGGCGGGCGCTCTGGCCCTGCTCCTGCTCGGCACCGGGACGGCGACCTGGGTGGCATCCGCCCTGACCCTGCTCCTGGGCATCGGACTCGGATGCCTGCTCCAGCCCTCCATGCTGATCACCATGAACAGCGCCGAGCCCCGTGACATCGGCGCGGCCAGCGGGACCCAGACCCTGCTGCGAACCGTCGGGGGCTCGCTCGGCGTGGCGGTCCTCGGCTCCGTCTTCGCCGGCCGGGCACACGGCGGCTCCGGCCCGGCGGGGATCGTCGCCGGGCTGCACGGCGTGGCGCTCGGCACGGCGGCGCTGTGCGCGGCGGCTTTCGCGGCGTCGCTCCTCGTGAGGGAGGTACCACTGACCGCATCGTGAGACCACGGCCCGGCCCTCGGCCGGGCTGTGGCACACTGCCGACGTGCTCTCGTTCGCCATGATTATTGGCAGCAGGCGCGCCGGTCCGCAGTGACCGCCTCGTACGACCCGGTACAGGTGGACACCGTCGTCCTCGACCCGCGCGCAGACCTCTCGCACCCGCGAGAGGTTTTTCTGTTTCTGGCCCACCCACAGCCAGGCGGAGAGCGCGAGGGATCATAGATGGACGGTGGAGCCGGTCATTCCGGTAGACCGAGAATCCCCATCAGGAGCCAGATCAGCATGAGCAGCAGCCTCAGTGAACGTCCCAGTGCACAGACCGGTGAACTCGACGATTCCTTCCACGTCTTCGACACGACGCTGCGCGACGGCGCGCAGCGCGAGGGCATCAACCTCACCGTCGCGGACAAGCTGACCATTGCCCGGCACCTGGACGACTTCGGCGTGGGCTTCATCGAGGGCGGCTGGCCCGGCGCCAACCCCCGGGACACCGAGTTCTTCGCCCGAGCGCAGGAAGAGATCGACTTCAAGCACGCGCAGCTCGTCGCCTTCGGCGCCACCCGCCGCGCGAACGCCAAGGCGAGCGAGGACCCGCAGGTCAGGGCCCTCCTCGACTCCGGCGCCCCGGTCGTCACGCTCGTCGCCAAGTCGCACGACCGGCACGTCGAGCTGGCGCTGCGGACGACCCTCGAAGAGAACCTGGAGATGGTCCGCGACACCGTCTCCTACCTGGTGGCGCAGGGCCGCCGGGTCTTCGTCGACTGCGAGCACTTCTTCGACGGCTACCGCGCCAACGCCGAGTACGCGAAGTCCGTCGTCCGGGCCGCGCACGAGGCCGGCGCCTCCGTCGTCGTCCTGTGCGACACCAACGGCGGCTTCCTGCCCGCCCAGGTCCAGGCCGTCGTCTCCACCGTCCTCGCCGACACCGGCGCCCGGCTCGGCATCCACGCCCAGGACGACACGGGCTGCGCCGTCGCCAACACCCTCGCCGCCGTGGACGCGGGCGCGACCCACGTCCAGTGCACCGCGAACGGCTACGGCGAGCGCGTCGGCAACTCCAACCTCTTCCCGGTCGTCGCCGCCCTGGAGCTCAAGTACGGCAAGCACGTCCTCCCCGAGGGCGCGCTGCGCGAGATGACCCGTATCTCGCACGCCATCGCCGAGGTCGTGAACCTGACCCCCTCCACGCACCAGCCGTACGTGGGTGTCTCGGCGTTCGCGCACAAGGCGGGCCTGCACGCCAGCGCCATCAAGGTCGACCCGGACCTGTACCAGCACATCGACCCGGACCTCGTCGGCAACCACATCCGCATGCTGGTCTCCGACATGGCGGGCCGTGCCTCCATCGAGCTCAAGGGCAAGGAGCTCGGCGTCGACCTGGGCGGCGACCGTGAGCTGGTCGGCCGCGTCGTCGAGCGCGTCAAGGAGCGCGAGCTCCAGGGCTACACGTACGAGGCCGCCGACGCGTCGTTCGAGCTGCTGATGCGCGCCGAGGTCGAGGGCAAGGAGCGCAAGTACTTCCAGGTCGAGTCCTGGCGCGCGATCGTCGAGGACCGCCCCGACGGCAGCCACGCCAACGAGGCCACCGTGAAGCTGTGGGCCAAGGGCGAGCGCATCGTCGCCACGGCGGAGGGCAACGGCCCGGTCAACGCCCTCGACCGGGCGCTCCGCGTCGGCCTGGAGCGGATCTACCCGCAGCTCGCGAAGCTGGAGCTCGTCGACTACAAGGTCCGCATCCTGGAGGGCAAGCACGGCACGTCCTCCACGACCCGCGTCCTGATCTCCACGACCGACGGCTCGGGCGAGTGGTCCACGGTCGGCGTCGCCGAGAACGTGATCGCGGCGTCGTGGGGCGCCCTCGAGGACGCGTACACGTACGGTCTGCTGCGGGCGGGCGTGGAGCCGGTCGAGTAGGGGCCGCGTTTGCGGGCGAAGAGAGTTAGCGTCGGTGTATGAGGCCCTTCCTCGCCACCCTCGCCGCCCCGCTCCTCGCCCTGGGCGCCACCCTCGCGGTGGCGCCTCCCGCCTCGGCCGCGACGGATGTCTCGACCGTGGCCGACGCGCTGGAGAAGAGCCCTGTCTACGTCGCGCCCGGCGCGGCCGACGGGCTGACCTCGGACGACGTCGACGCGCTCGAGAACAAGATCAAGGACGCGGACAAGCCGGTGATGGTGGCGGTGCTGCCGGCGGACTTCCCGACGCAGGATCTCTTCAGTGATCTGCGCGCGAAGACGGGAGTCGTCGGCGTGTACGGGATCCGCCTCGGTGACCGGTTCGACGCGAAGGCCGACCACCAGGTGATGTCGGCGCAGGCCGTGAAGAACGCGGCGGACAGCGTGCAGGGCCAGTCCGCCAAGAGCCAGCTCGACGATTTCGTCAGTACGTCGATCAGTACGGCCAAGGGCTCCGCCCCCGCCGCCTGGGACGCGGGCGACGACGGATCGTCGGCCGGCACCCTGATCGGCGTCGGCGCGGTCGTCGTCGCCGGCGGAGCCGGGATCTACGCGCTGAACAGGCGCAGTCGCCGCAAGCGCGAGGCGGAGCAGCGCGAGGCGCTCGACAAGCTGCGGGTCGTGGTGGACGAGGACATCACGGCGTTCGGCGAGGAGCTCGACCGGCTGGACTTCCATCCCGCGGAGGCCGGGGCGGACGACGCGATGCGCGCGGACTTCGAGCGGGCGCTCGACGCGTACGAGAAGGCCAAGCAGTACATGAACGACGCGCAGCGCCCCGACGACGTGCGCGGCGTGACGCAGGCCCTGGAGGACGGCCGGTTCTCCCTGGCGCTGCTCGCCGCGCGCCGCGAGGGCCGTCCGCTGCCCGAGCGCCGGGCGCCCTGCTTCTTCGACCCGCGCCACGGTCCCTCCACCGAGGACGCGTGGTGGACTCCGCCCGGCGGCTCGTCGCGCGAGGTCCCGGTGTGCGCGGCGGACGCGACGCGGCTGCGGGACGGCGAGGACCCGGACGTGCGCACGGTCGACGCGGGGGCGGGGGAGCGCCGCCCGTACTACGACGCGGGTCCGGCGTACGGCCCGTGGGCCGGCGGCTACTTCGGCGGCGGCATGCTGCCGGGCCTGCTGGTCGGCACGGTGCTCGGCTCCATGCTGGCGAGCCCTGCCTACGCGGCCGACTACGGCGGCGGTGACTTCGGTGGCGGCGGATTCGACGGCGGCGACGTCTCCGGCTCCGACTTCGACCCGGGCGACTTCGGTGGCGGGTTCGGTGACGGTGGTGGGGGTGGCGACTTCGGTGGTGGCGGCGGAGGGGACTTCGGCGGCGGGTTCTAGTGGGTTGACGTCTCGGGGCTCTGCCCCGGACCCCGCTGGCTCTCGTCCAACAGCGGGGCTCTATTTACCGGCACCTGGGCCCCCGGCCCGAACATCCACCGCGACAGCGCCACCCGCAGCCGCTGCGCCGCCCGCACCCGGCGGCGTACACCGTGCTCGTCCTCGTCCGGCAGTGCCTCCAGGGCCGCCGGCTGTTCGTGTTGCGTGAGGCGGTAGGACTCGCCCCGGTCCAGGGGCTCGTGGATCTCGACGTACTCGCCGTGGGGGAGGCGCTTGATCCGGCCCGTTTCCCGGCCGTGCAGGACCTTCTCCTGGTCGCGGTGCTGGAGGCCGAGGCACAGCCGCTTCGTCACGATGAACGCGAGGACGGGGCCCGCGAAGAGCGCCACCCGGGCGAACCACGTGATGGCGTTCACCGAGAGGTGGAAGTGCGTGGCCCAGAGGTCGTTGCCGCCGGCCGCCATCGCGACGAGGAAGCCGGTCAGCCAGGCCACCCCGAGAGCGGTGCGCACCGGGCGGTTGCGGGGGCGGTCCAGGACGTGGTGCTCCCGTTTGTCGCCGGTGATCCACGCCTCCACGAACGGATACACCCCGATCAGCACCAGCCACAGCGGGAACGCCAGGAACGGGATGAAGACGCCGAGCGCCAGGGTGTGGCCGCCCACCACGATCTCCCAGCCCGGCATCACGCGCACCAGGCCCTCCGCGAACCCCAGGTACCAGTCCGGCTGGGCCCCGGTGGAGACATGGTCCGGGCGGTAAGGGCCGTACACCCAGACGGGGTTGATGGACGCGACCGCCGAGACGAGCGCGACCACGCCGAACACGAGGAAGAAGAAGCCGCCCGCCTTGGCGACGTAGTTCGGGTAGAACGGCTCGCCCACGACGGTGCGTTCGGTCTTTCCGGGGCCCGGGTACTGCGTGTGCTTGTGGTAGAAGACCAGGATCAGGTGGGTGACGACGAGTGCCGCCATGATGCCGGGCAGCAGCAGGACGTGGATCGAGTAGAAGCGGGCCACGATGTCGTGCCCCGGGAACTCGCCGCCGAACAGGAAGAACGACAGATACGTGCCGACGACCGGGATCGCGAGCGTCATGCCCTCGATGAGCCGCATGCCCGCCCCGGAGAGCATGTCGTCGGGCAGCGAGTAGCCGAGCAGGCCCTCGAAGAGGGCGAGGAACAGCAGCAGCCAGCCGAACAGCCAGTTGAGCTCGCGGGGCTTGCGGAACGAGCCGGTGAAGAAGTGCCGCATCATGTGCACGAACATCGCCGCCACGAAGATCAGCGCCGACCAGTGGTGGATCTGCCGGATGAGCAGTCCGCCGCGCACGTCGAAGCTGATGTCGAGCGTGGAGGAGTACGCCTCCGACATCCGGATGCCCTTCAGCGGCACGTAACCGCCGTCGTACGTCACCTCGTTCATCGACGGATGGAAGAAGAGCGTGAGGTACACGCCGGTGAGGATCAGGATGAGGAAGGTGTAGAGGCAGATCTCGCCCAGCATGAAGGACCAGTGGTCGGGAAACACCTTGCGCAGATAGCTGCGGCCCAGACCGTAGATCCCGAGCCGGCCGTCGGCCCAGTCGGCGAGGCGTTCGCCCTTGGCGGGGGCGGGCGTGCGGTGGTCGGTGCGTTCGGACATCCGGATCCTCCCGTGGCTGCTCACGGAGGAGACGGATCGGGGCGGGCGGGATGTGACACGGCGGGGCGGGTATGTGGCGCGTGTCACGCGCGGGCTATGCCCGGCTGAGCGTCCGCGTCACTCCGGCGAGCAGCGTCGTCGTCAGGATCCAGCCGACCGCGATCAGCGCGTACGACAGTCCCTGCACACCCGCATCGGACCAGTGCCAGCCCTCCCGCTGGCCGAGCCCGCCGACCGGGATCAGCAGGTCGAGGGTGTACGCGACCGGGTTGAAGGGAGCGCCCTCGCCCGGCTTGTTCGGCACCGGCTTGAACGCGTGGAAGACGGCCGAGCCGACGAGGGTGAGCAGGGCGAGCCAGATCCCGGCGATCCAGGGCCGGTAGCCGTATCCGACGGTCGCGTCGAGCAGCCGCCCCCACGCCTTCCCGGCAGGGCCGAGCGTGCCGCGCCGCCTGCGCTCCCGTACGAGCAGGACCCGGCGCGCCTCGTCTTCGTGGCCCGACCGCCGGTAGTGCGCGGCGAGTTGCTCGTAGGGCTGTGGCGCGTAGCCGGGGTGGCGGCGCAGCCAGTCGAGGCGGCGTGCGACGTCCTCGCGGCGCGTGGGGGCGACGTCGCCCAGCCAGTCGTACGTCAGTCCGTCGAGGCCGAGCGTCGCGGGCCAGGTCCGCGGGGTGTCCTGGAGCCTCGCCACGTACGCGTTGCGCAGGTTCACCCCGCCCGCGGGCGTGCGCGCGAACGCGAGGTCGAGGGCCTCGGTGCGCATGCCCACGCACATCAACGACGAGCCGCTGCCGCCGAGTTCGGCGTCCTGGAAGGAGACGAGGTCCGTCACCTTCGCCCCGCGCAGCCGGATCCGGCCGTCCGCCCGCAGGCCCTGGCAGCGGACGTTCGACGCGCTGAGGCCGTCGCCCTGGAACGCGTACGCGTCCGCCGCCCCCACGCGTATCCGGGCGCCGCGCATCCACAGTCCGCCCGGCAACTCGGCACCGGGGAAGCCGACTTCGCCCTCCGCGACGAACCCGTTCTCGCAGAACACGCCGCCCCGCACCAGCGCCCCGCCGCCCTCCAGGGCCACCCGCCCCGGCGCCACCAGGTGCGCCCCGTCGAGCCGGACGCCGCCCGCGACGTCGGCGTGCACCAGGTCGACGGCGCTCTCCGCCCCGTCGCGCTCGCCGATCGTCGACCGCCGCAGATCGACCCGCCCGCCGAACCGTGCCGTCGAGGCCCGCAGCCCCGGCAGTACGCAGTCCGTGAACGCGATGCCGAGCGTGCTCGCGCCCTCCAGGCCCACCGCCTCGTCGAACCGGCACGCCTCGAAGCGCACGGCCCGCCGGACCTCCGCCCCGTCGAGACGCAGCACGCCCGTGACGCGGGTGTCGCGCAGTACGTACGGCGCGGATCCCGCGCCCTCGTCGAGGATCTCGCGTCTGACGCCCTCGGCGTCGGCACGTCGCTCTGGGGTGGGCGCCATGGGCGGCAGTGTCGCACGCCGGTTGCCCAGCGGGTCGTGTGATTGCACGCGAAAGCAAACCGCCTCGCACGAGGCCGGTAGTGAATGGCCGGAACTGGCGCGCCTGTTTCCGCGCCAACGGGTCATGATGACACCGATGTTCACGCGCTTCACGCCAATCGCAGCCGTCCCCCACAGGTGAGGTGGAGAGGTCATGACGCAGCGCTCGCGGCAGTCGCAGTTGCAACCGAAGGAAGAAGCCGGGCGCAAGGCCTACGCGAAACCGGCGATGTGCCGGCAGGGCGACTTCGCCAAGGCGACGGCCCGATGAAGCTCAACGACGGCATCGCTGTCACGACGACGGACCGCGGCGGCGTACTCGTCGACCAACGGGCCGGTTCCTACTGGCAGTTGAACGAGACAGCGACCGTCGTCGCCATCGCCGTGGTGCAGGGGCGGGGGTCGCGAACCGCGGTCGACCGGCTCGTCGCCGCATTCGACGTGGACCGCGCCCAGGCCGAGGCGGACGTCGCCGAACTGACCCGCCAGTTCGTCGCTGCGAGGCTGGCCACGCCGTGAAAACGGGGGTGAGCACGCCGAGTTGGCGGCCACGCACCTCGTGGCCGCCGCAACTCGTGGCTGAACCTCAGTCCTGCTCGGTCCTGCTCAGGCCTCCTTGATGGCCGAGATGTCGAAGTTCAGCTTGATCTTGTCGGAGATCAGGACGCCACCGGTCTCCAGCGCGGCGTTCCAGGTGAGGCCCCACTCCGAGCGCAGGATCTCGGTCTTGCCCTCGAAGCCCACGCGCTCGTTGCCGAACGGGTCCTTCGCGACGCCGTTGAACTCCAGGTCGATGCTGAGCGGCTTGGTGGTGCCGAGGATCGTCAGGTCACCCGTGATGCGGTAGTCGTCGCCGCCCAGGGACTCGGCGGAGGTCGACCGGAAGGTCATCGTCGGGAACTCGTCGATCTTGAAGAAGTCGGCGCTCTTCAGGTGGCCGTCACGGTCCTCGTTGCCGGTGGAGATGCTGGCCATCTGCACGTCGAAGGAGGCCGTCGACTTGGCCGGGTCCGAGCCGTCCAGGTGCAGCGAGCCGGTGAAGTCGCTGAAGCTGCCCTTCACGTTGGTCACCATGGCGTGCCGGGCGACGAAGCCGAGCGTGGTGTGAGCGGGGTCGACCGTGTAGTCACCGGTGACGGCGGCGAGGTCGGGGTTGGCCGGCGCGGCGGCAGCGGCGGCGGGGGTGGTGGCGGACTCGTTCTTGCGGCCGAAGATGCCCATGACGTGCTCCTTGGGGACGGGCGGCACGGGGGTGCCAGGTGGAGTGGTGAGCTGATGTTGAACGTTGAACCATTAACTGGTTCCGACTGTAGCGCGATGATGTTCAATGTTCAACATCAAGCGGTGCGTGCCTCTTCGATTACAGCCCGATATGAGCCAGGTCGCCCTTTCGGGCGCGCGCGGGGCGCGCTGCCCGGGCCGCGGTGTGAGGCGGGTCTCAGGGCGCCGCTTTGTGTGACGTCTACAAGGCGGACGGCCCCTGAGCAGTCACTTCGGCCCTCCCGCGGCGGGGTTCTGTTCAGGGCTACCAGGAAAACGGGCCGGAGACTGTACGGAGTCGACGGCCCGTTTTTCGGTGTGCACTTCGTAAGGTCACTACATGACCGTTTTGGACGACACCGCCTCGAACCCGGGGGACGAGCCCACCGACGCCCGCGGCCGCGTGGCAGAGCTGCACGCGATCCGTGCGCAGGCGCTGGCCGGACCCAGTGAGAAGGCGACCGCGGCCCAGCACGCGAAGGGCAAGCTGACGGCGCGCGAGCGCATCGAGCTGCTCCTCGACGAGGGTTCGTTCAACGAGGTCGAGCAGTTGCGCCGGCACCGGGCGACCGGCTTCGGCCTGGAGGCCAAGAAGCCCCACACGGACGGCGTCATCACCGGCTGGGGCACGGTCGAGGGCCGCACGGTCTTCGTCTACGCGCACGACTTCCGGATCTTCGGCGGCGCCCTGGGCGAGGCCCACGCCACGAAGATCCACAAGATCATGGACATGGCCATCGCGGCCGGTGCCCCGCTCGTCTCGCTGAACGACGGCGCGGGCGCCCGTATCCAGGAGGGCGTCTCCGCGCTCGCCGGGTACGGCGGCATCTTCCAGCGCAACACCAAGGCGTCCGGCGTCATCCCGCAGATCAGCGTGATGCTCGGCCCGTGCGCGGGCGGCGCGGCCTACAGCCCGGCGCTCACGGACTTCGTGTTCATGGTCCGCGACACCTCGCAGATGTTCATCACCGGCCCGGACGTCGTGAAGGCCGTGACGGGCGAGGAGATCACGCAGAACGGGCTCGGCGGCGCCGACGTGCACGCCGAGACGTCCGGCGTCTCGCACTTCGCGTACGACGACGAGGAGACCTGCCTCGCCGAGGTCCGCTACCTGCTCTCCCTCCTCCCGCAGAACAACCGGGAGAACCCGCCGACCGTCGAGTCCGATGACCCGGCGGACCGCCGCGGGGACGTGCTGCTCGACTTGGTGCCCGCCGACGGCAACCGCCCGTACGACATGACCAAGGTCATCGAGGAGCTCGTCGACGACGGCGACTACCTGGAGGTCCACGAGCGCTGGGCGCGGAACATCATCTGCGCCCTGGCCCGGCTCGACGGCCAGGTCGTCGGCATCGTCGCCAACCAGCCGCAGGCCCTCGCGGGCGTCCTGGACATCGAGGCGAGCGAGAAGGCCGCACGCTTCGTCCAGATGTGCGACGCTTTCAATATCCCCATCGTGACCCTGCTTGACGTCCCCGGCTTCCTGCCCGGCGTCGACCAGGAGCACGGCGGCATCATCCGGCACGGCGCCAAGCTGCTGTACGCGTACTGCAACGCCACCGTGCCCCGGATCTCGCTGATCCTGCGCAAGGCGTACGGAGGTGCGTACATCGTCATGGACTCGCAGTCCATCGGCGCGGACCTCACCTACGCCTGGCCGACCAACGAGATCGCGGTCATGGGCGCCGAGGGCGCGGCCAACGTGATCTTCCGTCGGCAGATCGCCGAGGCCGAGGACCCCGAGGCCATGCGCCAGAAGATGGTCAAGGAGTACAAGGCCGAGCTGATGCACCCGTACTACGCGGCGGAGCGCGGCCTGGTCGACGACGTGATCGACCCCGCCGAGACCCGCGAGGTGCTGGTCAAGTCCCTGGCGATGCTGCGCACCAAGCACGCCGACCTGCCGTCCCGCAAGCACGGCAACCCGCCGCAGTAACCGGCACTAGTCGTAGGAGACCTGCCACATGTCCATGCCTGACATCCGCGTCGAGAAGGGCAACGCCGAGCCGGAGGAGGTCGCGGCCATCACCGCGATCCTGCTGGCCCGCGCCTCCGCCACTCCCGAGGCCCCGGCGCACCGCGTCCGGCACAACCGGGCGGGCTGGCGCCGCCTGGAGCGCGAGCCCGGCTTCCGCGCGCCGCACAGCTGGCGCTGACCGGTACACATGCCTGAGGCCCTCTTCCCGAAACGGGAAGAGGGCCTCAGGCATGATCAAGCCCCGCCGGCGATTGAGGCGCGGGGTCCGGGGCAGAGCCCCGCGACCGCACGCCCGCTGCCGCGATTGCCTACCGGAGCCGCGCCATCAACGCGTGCTCCACGAGAGTGATCAGCGTCGACTTCGCGTCCGCGCGGTGGCGGGCGTCCGTCGTGATGATCGGGGTGTCGGGGCCGATCTGGAGCGCCTCGCGGACCTCGTCCGGGTTGTAGGGCTGCGCGCCGTCGAAGCCGTTGAGGGCGATGACGAAGGGCAGGCCCGAGTTCTCGAAGTAGTCGACCGCGGGGAAGCAGTCGGCGAGGCGGCGGGTGTCGACGAGGACGACGGCGCCGATCGCGCCGCGCACCAGGTCGTCCCACATGAACCAGAAGCGGTCCTGACCGGGCGTACCGAAGAGGTACAGGATCAGGTCCTGGTCGAGCGTGATGCGGCCGAAGTCCATGGCGACCGTCGTGGTCGTCTTGTCCCCGGTGTGAGTGAGGTCGTCGATGCCCGCCGACGCGGACGTCATGACGGCCTCGGTGCGCAGCGGGTTGATCTCGGAGACGGCGCCCACGAACGTCGTCTTGCCGACGCCGAAACCGCCCGCCACCACGATCTTCGCCGATGTGGTGGAACGGCTTGGAGCGGCCGGCCCTCCGCTAGAGCTTGCGAAGTCCACTGAGCACCCTTTCGAGCAATGTCACGTCTGGCTGGCCGCCGGCGCTCTCGTCGCCGCCGGGCTGATGGATGGCGACCAGTCCCGCCTCCGCGAGGTCGGCGACGAGAATCCTGGCCACACCGAGAGGGATCTGGAGCAGGGCCGAGATCTCGGCCACCGACTTGATCTCCCGGCACAGATTGCAGATCCGCTGGTGCTCGGGCAGTTGGCCCTGCAACTGGTGCGGCTGCGCGGTGGTGTGCACCAGCGCCTCGATGGCGAGCTGGTACCGCGGCCTCGTGCGGCCGCCCGTCATGGCGTACGGGCGCACCAGCGGGTTGTTCTTCGCGGCGGGTGCGGGATTCGCGTCGGGACGCGGCTGCGGCTGCACGGGCTGAATGCGCGGCGCGGGCGGCTGGTCGTAGGGACCGGGCTGCCGGGTCGGCCGGGCGTGGTTCGCCGACGACGGGGAAGACGGGAAGTTGTACCGGTTCTGGGATCCGTCGTCACCCATGCCCGCCTGGCCCCGCCCCTGGCCGTGGCCGTAGGGCGGCCACTGGGCCGACGAACCGCTCGGGGGTGTTGCTGAACCAGACACGAACTTCCTCCTCCGACTGCGCTGGGCACCATCACTGTGGAGCCGCGTCCCGAAACCTTACGGCCCCGGGACGCGAATACGCACTGCCTGTCTGTTAGTTGAGAAGGCTTCCCTGAAGCTCCGCCCGCAGGTCCGGCGTGAGAACCGAGCCCGCACGGTCGACAAGAAGGGCCATCTCGTACCCAACGAGGCCAATGTCCGCCTCGGGGTGTGCAAGGACGGCGAGAGAAGAGCCGTCCGAGATGGACATGATGAAGAGGAATCCTCGCTCCATCTCCACAACTGTCTGGTTCACCGGGCCGCCTTCGAAGATGCGGGAGGCGCCCGCGGTCAACGAGGTCAGACCCGAGGCGACGGCCGCCAGCTGGTCGGCGCGGTCGCGGGGGAACCCTTCGGACATCGCCAGAAGGAGTCCGTCGGCGGAGACCACCACCGTGTGGGACACACCGGGGGTGTTGTCCACGAAGTTGGTGATCAACCAGTTCAGGTTCTGTGCCGCCTGGCTCATCGGGCTCACACTAACGCTCCTGGTTGTAGGTGCTGTCAGGGCCGAAGCCCTGGCCGTTCGTATCACTGCTGCCCTCGCTGCGTCCCCGCTGTACGCCGCGACGCAGGTTGCTGAGCCTGCCCCGGACGTCCTCGGGCGCGCGGGAGACCTGGGGGCCGCCCTGCGGCGTCGACTCCGCCGTGCCTTCGACCAGGTTGGCCTTGGGTACCCGGCGCGGCAGTCCGGACGCGGTGACCCCGCCCGCCTTCGGCTTCCTGAGCTGCTCCGCGCGCTCCCACCGGGCGTCGTTGGCCGAGCGCCAGGTGGTGTCCTCGTCGGAGCGGGTCTCGGGGGCCTGCTGGGGGGTCGGAGCGGGCTCCTGTGGGGCACCGCCACCGCGCCGCGGCAGACCTGCGTCGGTCAGCGCGTGGGGAGCGGAGGGGGCCGGTCCGGTCGGATCCGCCGAGGGGGCGTTGCCGTGTCCGTCGAAGCCTACGCGTTCCCGGTCCGCCGCGGCAGTCTCCGGAGCGGATTCCGCTTCGGGACCGAACGGGCCCTGGAAATCGGCCTGGTAGGGCTCCCGGTAGGCGTCCTGCGCCTGCCAGTCGGCCCGCTGCCCGGACGGCTCGAAGGGGTTGTACGACTCCCGGGGCGCTTCCGCATAACCGTCCTGCGGCGCGTACCCGGAGGCGAACCCGTCCGGCTGCCCGCCGTCGTGAGTGGGCTGTACCGGGACGAAGCCGTCGAAACCGCCCTGCTGCCGGCCGTCGTAGACGCCCTGGTGCTCGTCGTAGACGCCCTGCTGCGGATCGTCGTAGGCGAGCTGCTGACGGTTGTCGTACGGGGCCTGCCGGGTGTCGTACGCGTTCTGCTCCGCGAAGGGCGGACGGTCCTGCTGCGGCTGCTGTGGCTGGAACTCGTCGCGGAAGAGCGGGCGTTCCTGTTGCGGCTGCTGCTGGTCCTGCGCGGGGTCCTGCTGCTGGGCCTCCAGGGCCGCGCGGCGCTCCTCCCGCATGAGGGAGCGGCCGACCGGGTCCAGCTCGCGGGCGTCGTCGGGGACGTCGTAGCGGCTGTCGTCGAAGCCGAGCTCGGCCGCCGTGCGCAGCGGGGTGTGCTCGAACGCGGCCTGCTTCGGGATCATCGTCGAGACGGTGAACTCGGAGTCCTCCTGGATCCCGCCGCCACCACCGTGGGTGATCACCTCGGGAAGCATGACGAGCGAGGTGGTGCCCGCCTGCTCGCCCGAGGGGCGCAGCTGCACGCGGATGCCGTGCCGGTCGGACAGGCGGCCGACCACGAACAGGCCCATGCGCTGGGAGATCGCGGCGTCCACGGTCGGCGGGTTGGCCAGCTTGTGGTTGATGTCCGCGAAGTCCTCGGCGGTGAGGCCGATGCCCTTGTCGTGGATCTCGATCATGACGCGGCCGTCGGGGAGACGGGTCGCGGTGACGCGGACCTTGGTCTGCGGGGAGGAGAACGTCGTCGCGTTCTCCAGGAGCTCGGCGAGCAGGTGCACGAGGTCGGTGACCGCGCGGCCGTGGATCTCGGCCTCGGGGACGCCGGCCAGCTCGATGCGCTCGTACTGCTCCACCTCGGAGGTGGCGGCACGGAGCACGTCGACGAGCGGCACGGGCTGGTCCCAGCGGCGGCCGGGCTCCTCGCCCGCGAGCACCAGGAGGTTCTCGCCGTTGCGGCGCATACGGGTCGCGAGGTGGTCCAGGCGGAAGAGGTTCTCCAGCTGGTCCGGGTCGGCCTCGTTGTTCTCCAGGTCGGTGATGAGGGTCAGCTGGCCCTCGATCAGCGACTGGTTGCGCCGCGACAGGTTGGTGAAGATCGCGTTGATGTTGCCGCGCAGGAGGGCCTGCTCGGCGGCGAGCCGGACGGCCTCGCGGTGCACCTGGTCGAAGGCGCGGGCGACCTCGCCGATCTCGTCGGTGGTGACGATCGGGATGGGCTGGATACGGGTGTCCACCCGGCCCGGCTCGGTGCGCGAGAGCTGGTCGACGAGCATCGGCAGGCGCTGCTCGGCCACGTCGAAGGCGGCGGAGCGCAGCCGGCGCATCGAGCGGGACATCTGCCGGGCCATCTGCCCGGCGAGCAGGAAGGCGGCGAGCAGGGCGACCACGACGGCGACACCGATGATGATCGCTTCGCGCTTGGCGTCGGCGGCGATGGCGGAGGCCTCGTTCACGGCCTTGTCCGCCAGATCCGACTCGATCGTGCGATAGGCGTCGAACTTCGCGGTGTTGACCGCCCACCAGTTCTCGGGCGTGACGCCCTTCTGCGCGAGCGCGAGCCGGGCGCTCGGCTGCGTGCTCGGCAGCGCCACCACGGCGGCCACCATCTTGGTGTTCTCGGGCGGCGGGACGTACGAGGGGTTCTTGGCCTTGGCCGCGGCGGCCTGCTTGGCGCCGTCGGTCTTCAGCTTCTTGATCGTGCCCTCGAGCTTCTTGAGGTCCTCGGCCGTACCGCCGCCCTTGTACTCCTCGATCGCGATGTTCTCGAGGTAGGCGTAGGAGCCGAGCGCGGTGCGCTGACGGCTCAGGTTGGCGGCGCCGGGGCCCGGCTTTACCAGGAGGTGCATGCCGATGGACCGCTCCAGCGAGAGCGCGGCCTTGGTCAGCGAGATCGCGTAGACCGTGCGGCCGTAGCTGGTGATGTTGCCGGTGCCGAGGCCGAGCTCGTTGGCGAACTCCATCAGCGGGTGCTGGATGGCGACGTAGCCCTCTTCGGTCTGCACGCCGGAGAGCTTGGATGTGTACGAGGCCGCGCGCAGCTTCTTCAGCTGCGGCTCGACCTTGGTGAACTGCGCCATGCGGCGCTGGAGGCCTTCCTTCTGCGGCATCTCGTCGGCCGCCGCGTGGAACTTCGCGGCGGCGGCGTCCGTGGCCTCACGGGCCTTGGCGACCTTGGGGTCGTCCGTCTTGCCCTGGAGGAGGGGCGCGGCGGAGATGTCGCGCTCCTCGATGAGGCGGTTGCCGTACGTCAGGGAGGCCTGCACGAGGCGTGCGGTGCTCTCGGCGTCCTCGGCCTCCTGCCAGGTGTCGATCGAGTTCGACACCTGGAAGCCGCCCATGACCAGACCGACGACCACGGGTATCAGGAGGATGGCGTTCAGCTTGGTGGGCACACGCCAGTTACGGGGCGACATGCGGCCGCCCGACGACGCCGGCGCAGTGGCCTCGGCCGCCGGTGCGGGCCGCGCCGCGTCGCGCGGGGGCGGGGTGAAGTTGCCCCGCGCCGAGACCGGCTCGGGACTGTTCTTGCTTCGCCTCACTCGACCAACAACCTCTCGGCGTCGGCACCTACGTTGTGCCGCTGTATGTCTCCAGGCCCATTGCTACTGGGCAGTTCAGCGCATTCCAGCACGTCAGGAGGCGCACTTCCAAACAGTCGGAAGCGGAAGCTCCGCGTGACGCACACCCCAGATAAAACGGTCATAAAGAGCGAGCCCCGCCAAAAGGCGGGGCTCTTGTGAGCGCAGTGGAACCGGCTGTGCGCGACGTGTGTCGGTGCCCTGGGAATTCTCTTTCGAAACGTTATGAACACCACGGCCCGGCGTGTCAAAGGCCACAGGGGCCGCCGAATGGGCTACGACAACTGCCGTACGGAACCAGCCACTTGGTGACCGAGATCCGACCGTTTCTGACAGGCCGGACGGGCGTCGACTACTTCAGGCGGGCCATGAGGGCGTGCTCCACCAGCGTGATCAGGCCGCTCTTCGCGTCCGCGCGGTGCCGGGCGTCCGTCGTGATGATCGGGGTGTCGGGGCCGATCTGCAGGGCCTCGCGGACCTCTTCGGGGGTGTACGGCTGGTGCCCGTCGAAGCCGTTGAGGGCGATGACGAAGGGCAGGCCCGAGTTCTCGAAGTAGTCCACGGCCGGGAAGCAGTCCGCGAGCCGACGGGTGTCGACGAGCACCACGGCGCCGATCGCGCCGCGCACCAGGTCGTCCCACATGAACCAGAAGCGGTCCTGACCCGGCGTACCGAAGAGGTACAGGATCAGGTCGTCGTCGAGCGTGATGCGGCCGAAGTCCATGGCGACGGTGGTCGTCGTCTTGTCCCCGGTGTGCGTCAGGTCGTCGATCCCGGCGCTCGCCGAGGTCATGACGGCCTCGGTGCGCAGCGGGTTGATCTCGGAGACGGCCCCGACGAACGTGGTCTTGCCGACGCCGAAGCCGCCCGCCACCACGATCTTCGCCGAGGTGGTCGCGCGGGCGGTTCCCACGGAGCCGTCAGAGCTTGCGAAGTCCACTGAGCACCCTTTCGAGCAGAGTCACGTCCGGCGCACCGCCGTTGGCCTCGTCGCCGCCCGGCTGGTGAATGGCGACGAGCCCGGCCTCGGCCAGGTCCGCGACGAGGATCCGGGCCACGCCGAGCGGCATCGAAAGCAGCGCCGAGACCTCGGCCACCGACTTCACCTCGCGGCACAGGTGGCAGATCCGCTGGTGCTCGGGCAGCAGCGTCATGAGGGCCGCGGGGTCGGCCGTCGTGCTCACCAGCGCCTCGATGGCGAGCTGGTAGCGCGGGCGGGTCCGGCCACCGGTCATCGCGTAGGGGCGGACCAGGGGCTGGTCGCCCTCGAGGCCGTACGCGGCGTGGGCGGTGGCGCCGTACGGGTCGTATGAGTCGGTGGGCGGGGTCATGGATCCTCCGGGCGGGACGACAAGTGCGGGGGCCTGCCGTCTGAGGGTGGGCCGGTGGGGGGATTGTGACGGCGGAACAACGGGTGTGCGGATTGCGTGCGCTGACTGGATTCCGGGGCTGCCGATGCAGCAGACTGCGGGGGCGGCCGGGGTTACCGGCCGTTACCCGCCTCAGTGCAACAGGCTGCCCTGGAGCTCTGCGCGCAGGTCGGGGGTGAGCACGGAGCCCGCCCGGTCGACCATCAGCGCCATCTCGTAGCCGACGAGGCCGATGTCGCAGTCCGGGTGCGCGAGCACGGCGAGCGACGAGCCGTCCGAGATGGACATGATGAAGAGAAAGCCGCGCTCCATCTCCACCACCGTCTGATTCACGGGACCGCCCTCGAAGATCCGGGACGCGCCGGCCGTGAGCGAGGTGAGCCCCGACGCCACGGCCGCCAGCTGGTCCGCGCGGTCGCGCGGGAACCCCTCGGACATCGCGAGCAACAGCCCGTCCGCGGACACCACGACCGTGTGCGAGACACCCGGCGTGTTGTCCACGAAGTTCGTGATCAACCAGTTCAGGTTCTGTGCCGCCTGGCTCATCTGGCTCAACTAACGCTCCTGCTGGTGAGTGGGGCGGGGGTAGCTGCCGGTGTTGCCGGCCTGCCGCCCCTGCTGGATGCCCCGACGGAGATTGGTCAGCCGGCCGCGCACCTCGTCGGGCGCGCGCGAGACCTGAGGACCGGTCTGAGTCTGCTGCTCCTGGGCGGTTCCCGCCACAAGGTTCGCCCTCGGCACACGGCGAGGCAGACCGGAGTGGGTGACGCCGCCCGCGGCGGGCTTGCGCACCCGCTCGGCCTGACGCATCAGGTCGTCGTTGGGGGACTGCCGCCAGTTGGCCTCGGCCGGGTCCGGGGACGCGGCGGGGCGCGAGGGAGCGGCGGAGGGAGCCTGTGCCTGCGGCCGCTGCGGGAGGCCCTGCTCGGGGCGCCCGCCCTGCGACTGCATGCCCTGGCTGCGGCCCTGACCGTTCTGGTTCCGGCCTCCGCGGCCCTGACCGTCCCGGCCCTGGGCGTTCTGGGCCTGGGCGCTCTGGCCCTGACCCTGGCTCTGGCCGTTCTGGCCGTGGAACCAGTTCGTCTCCAGCGTGTCGTACAGAGGTGTCCGGCCGTCCCCGCCCGACGCGTCGCCGGGCGGCAGGAAGTCCTCCTGCGAGGGCTGCGCCGGGATGCCCTGGTCCTGAGCGCCGTTGCGCTGAGGCGGCTTCGGGGGCGTGAACTCGAACTGACCGGTGGCCGAGCGGCCCTGGGGCTGCGCGTACTGGCCGGTGTTCGCGGGGTCGCTCGGCGGACGGTTGTACTGGCCCGTGCCGGACGAGGTGTCCTGCGGCCGGTCGAACCTGCCGCCGGTGGCGGACGGGTCCTGCACGCGCGGGAACTGAGCGGTGCTCGACGGCTCCTGCGGGCTCTGCGGGTTCTGGAACTGGCCGGTGGCCGACGGGTCGCCCTGCTGCTGCGCGTACTGGCCGGTGTTGGCCGGGTCGCTCGGCGGACGGTTGTACTGGCCCGTGCCCGCCGGGTCCTGCGACCGCGGGAAGCCACCCGTACCGGACGAGGCGTCCGGCCTGCGCGGGAAGCCGCCGTCGTCCGAGGGGCCCTGCGGCTGCGCGAACCGGCCCGTGGCCGACGGGTCGCCCTGCTGCTGGTCGAACTGGCCCGAGCGGGACGGGTCCTGACGGTCCGTGAGGCCGCCGTCCCGGAAGCCGTTCGCCGTCGCGTCCGGTCCGCCGGCGTTGCCGCCGCGCGGGCCGAAGACGTCCGAGCGGACGAACTGGCCGGAGTCCTGAGCCGGACCGCCGCGGCCACCCTGCTGGGGCGGGCCCTGACGGTCGTCGCGGACGCGCGGGAAGCGGGCCGTGGAGTCCGGCTCGTCGTGACCGCGCGGCGCGTCCAGGTTCGGCTGTGCGTTCTCGTCGCCCCAACTCGGCGTACGGGGCTGGGGGTTGCCGCCCGGCAGCTCGGCGCGCGGACCACCGCGCGGGGGCAGCACCGGGCGCCGGCCCTGCGGCTCGTTCGGGTCGCTGTGGGTGCGCTGCTGCGGCGGCACGGGACCGCCGGGAGCCTGCCCCTTGCCGAACATGTCGGGACCGGAGGGGCCGCCGGGACCGCCGGAAGGACCGGCGGGAGCGGAAGGACCACCCGGACCCGAAGGACCGCCCGCATGGGCACCGGCCGGCGCCTGCGGGCCACCGCCGCGCCCGGGCAGCGCCGCACGCGGCCCACCCGTACCGGCACCGACCTGCGGCCGCCCACCGGGCGCACCGGAGCCGCCACCGAGGAGACCGGCCGCGCCACCGGCGTTGCCGGGCGCCTGGCCGCGGCGCGCGGCGGCGACACCGGCCGCGGCCTGCGCGGCGGCCGGGCCACCGGAACCACCGGGGCCGCCCTTGCCGGAAGGCTTCTTGCCGCCCTGCGCGACATCCACGGGAAGCATGACCAGCGCGGTCGTACCACCGGAGTCGGAGGGGCGGAGCTGGATGCGGATGCCGTGGCGCTGCGACAGACGACCGACCACGAACAGACCCATGCGGCGGGAGACCGAGACGTCCACCGTCGGGGGAGAGGCGAGCCGCTCGTTAATGGCGGCGAGGTCCTCGGGGGAGAGGCCGATGCCGGTGTCGTGGATCTCGATCAGCACACGGCCGTCGGGCAGCGCGTGACCGGTCACCTTCACCTTGGTCTGCGGCGAGGAGAACGAGGTCGCGTTCTCGAGCAGCTCGGCGAGCAGGTGCACGAGGTCGTTGACGACGCGTCCCGCGACGTCGGTCGCGGGCACGGCGGCCAGCTCGATGCGCTCGTACTGCTCCACCTCGGACGCGGCGGCACGCAGCACGTCGACGAGCGGCACGGGCCGCGTCCAGCGGCGGCCGGGCTCCTCACCGGCGAGGACGAGGAGGTTCTCGCCGTTACGGCGCATGCGGGTCGCGAGGTGGTCGAGCTTGAACAGCGAGGACAGCTGGTCCGGGTCGGCCTCGCGGGACTCCAGCTCGGAGATGAGCGAGAGCTGGCGCTGGATGAGGCCCTGCGAACGGCGCGAGAGGTTGGTGAACATCGCGTTGACGTTGCCCCGCAGGAGGGCCTGCTCGGCGGCGAGACGCACGGCCTCGCGGTGCACGTCGTCGAAGGCCGCGGCCACCTTGCCGATCTCGTCGCGCGAGTGCACGCCGACCGACTCCACGGACGTGTCGATGTCCTGGGGGTCGGACTCGGACAGCTCCTTGACCAGCTCGGGCAGGCGGTCCTGGGCGACCTTGGTCGCGGTGTCCTGGAGGCGGCGCAGCGAGCGGATCATGGACCGGGCCACGACGAAGGCGCCGACGAGCGAGACGCCGAGCACGAGCAGGATCAGCGCACCGTTGATGATGGCCGAACGCTCGGAGGCGTTGCGCAGCTCGCGGGCCTGCTGCTCCATCTGGTTGAGCAGCGTCAGCTCGATCTTGGACATTTCCTGGATGCGCGTGGTGTCCGCGTCGACCCAGTCCTTGTACGAGCGCTTGTCCTGCGTCTTGATGCCGTCGGTCTTCTGCAGCACACGGTTCGCGTAGGTGTCCGCGGCCTCGATCGTGGAGTTGTTCTCCTCGATCGGCTTGAGCAGCGCCTGCGCGTCGACGGGGCCGTACACGGCCTTGAAGGACTGCAGCTGGGACTTCTGGTTCTCGGCCGCGGCGAGCCCGTACTGACGGTCGGTCTCGGACAGCTTGCCGAACCGGGCGCTGTTGGGCGGCAGGGCGGCGGCGATGATCGCGCGCTGCTCCGAGGCGTACTCCTTGGCGGAGGAGAAGGCCGCCAGGGCGCGCGTGCGCTGGATCATCTCGGGGCTGCTGGTCGCCTGCGCCATGTCCGTGGACAGCGAGAGCAGCTCGTCGATGATGCGGCTGTAGGCGTCGACGGTCTGCGAGGAGTTCGACGTGTCGGCGTACGCCCCCTGCCGGATCTTGCTCAGGGTGTTCAGCTCGCTGGCGATCTGCACCGCGTGCTCGCGCACACCGTTGAGGCTGCCGGTCTCGCCGTCGGCCTTGATGTCCGTGGTGCTTTGCAGGAACGAGGTCTTGGCGCGGGTGGTCTTCTCCCGCGTCGACCGGACGTTGAAGTCGCTCGTCGACGAACCATTGGACAGCGGGCCCGCCGCCTGGTCGCGCTCCTCCTGGAGCGCCGACGCCAGCTCGGTGGCCTGCTTCGTCATCTCGGTCAGCAGCTTCATGTTGTCGAGCTGCTGGATGTCGTTCAGGGACTCGGCGATGCGGAGCGCGCCCAGCGAGGTCGCGGCGACCACGGGCAGCGCGAGCAGCGAGACGAGACGCGTCGAAATGCGCCAGTTGCGCAGCGCCATCCGTGAACCGGGCCCCGTGGGGCCCTTGGGCTTCGCCGCGGACGGCGTGGCCGAGCCGGAGGCGCCGCTCCTGCCGTCGGCCTCCGAGGTGTCGACGGACGCGGTGCGCCCCGGGTTCTGGGCGTGCGGGGTCCGGGTACCGCCGGCTATCGGGCCGGTCCCGCCGCGCGGCTCCGGCTCCGCCGCAGCGCTGCCATCCCTGTTCTTACGTCCCTGCACTAGCGTCGCAACCTCTGGACCAGGCGCCCCGCCCGTATACACGGACAAGACGGTGTCGGCGTCGTTCGGGGGGCGACCTGAAACGTCCCCCTGTGGTCGTGAGTGACCGGCGCTGGTTCCCCCTCTCCGCCGCTGCTCGGCGCTGCGTTGCGCCCGTGCGCGCCGGTTCTGTACCTGCGGCGGTCCACGCGATTCCAGCACAGTGCAGGATCTCCAACAAGGCCCGAGGTGGTGGCCGCACCCAGTGTGACGCGACGTAAGAGAAGAGTCACGGGTCGTGCAACTCGACCTGCTCCAACCCGGTCATTGCGGGACTTTCCGCGTACGCCTGGGGGGTGTCCCAGTCGCCATGATCGGGAGCGGAATAGTGGCTTCAGTTGCGTAATGTCCGTTTCCCGGGCCGGAGTTGGTGGCCCGAAGTGCCCCATTTGCGAGGTACTCCGTGAGCAAACTCACACGCGGTCGATCGCAACTTCCCGGCTTTCGGCGGGAATCAGATGTTTAGCCTGGCGTTTTACAGGGATGGCCCATCGGACTACGGAGAAGGTTCCCGAGCTCAGTCATGACGAAGACGATGATGTTCCAGAACATTGCCAACCCGCGGCGCACGACGCTGGCGCACCTCGCGGACGCCGACGAGATCCAGGCCGCTCCGGCCGTCCCCGAGCACCCGGCCGCCCTGCCCTCGAACACGGCGAACCCCAAGCGCACGATCCTGATGGTGGCGCCGGAGACCGCCCCGGCGGCGTAACAACCGGGCCGACGGCCCAGGCCCCACCGCGTTAGCCTGGCTCTGTCACATCCCACCCGGGCCACCGCACAAAAAAGGGGCGCAGCAGACCGTGCGCATCGCCAGATTCTCCATCGACGGGAACGTCGCCTTCGGCGCGGTCGAGGGCGACAAGCCAGACGAGCTCGTCCTCGACATCATCAAGGGCATCCCGTTCGCGGACTTCGAACTCTCCGGTACGAAGGTCCCGGTCGGCAAGGTCCGGCTGCTGCCCCCGGTGCTCCCGAACAAGGTGATCGCCTTCGGCCGCAACTACGCGGAGCACGCGAAGGAACTGGGCAACGAGGTCCCGGACACCCCCTTCGCCTTCTTCAAGCCGTCGACGTCGGTGATCGGCCCGGACGCCGAGATCCAGTACCCCGGCTTCTCCGAGGAGCTGCACCACGAGGCGGAGCTCGCCGTCGTCATCGGCCGCATGTGCCGCGAGGTCCCGCGCGAGCGCGTCAAGGACGTCGTCTTCGGCTACACGGCGGCCAACGACGTCACGGCCCGCGACGTGCAGAAGCGCGAGAAGCAGTGGGCCCGGGCCAAGGGCTTCGACACGTCCTGCCCGCTGGGCCCCTGGGTGGAGACCGACCTCACCCTGGAGCAGGCCTCCGACCTCACGATCCAGTGCACGGTCAACGGTCAGCAGCGACAGCTGGGCCGCACGTCGCAGATGATCACGTCCATCGAGGACCTGATCGTCAACATCTCCGAGGCCATGACGCTGCTTCCCGGCGACGTCATCCTCACGGGCACCCCGGAAGGGGTCGGCCCGCTCGCCGTCGGCGACGAGGTCGCCGTCAGCATCGAAGGCATCGGCACTCTCACCAACAAGGTTGTCAAGCGTGGCTAGCGCACCCGTACGCGTCCGTTTCTGCCCCTCGCCCACCGGTAACCCCCACGTGGGCCTGGTCCGCACCGCCCTGTTCAACTGGGCCTTCGCGCGCCACAACCAGGGCACCCTGGTCTTCCGCATCGAGGACACCGACGCGGCCCGCGACAGCGAGGAGTCGTACGAGCAGCTCCTCGACGCGATGCGCTGGCTCGGCTTCGACTGGGACGAGGGCCCCGAGGTCGGCGGCCCGCACGCCCCGTACCGGCAGTCCCAGCGGATGGACATCTACAAGGACGTCGCCGACAAGCTCCTCGAGGCCGGCAAGGCGTACCCCTGCTACTGCTCCACCGAGGAGCTCGACGAGCGCCGCGAGGCCGCCCGCGCCGCCGGCAAGCCGTCCGGCTACGACGGCCACTGCCGCGACCTGTCGGCCGAGCAGAAGCAGGCCTACGAGGCCGAGGGCCGCAAGCCGATCGTCCGCTTCCGGATGCCCGACACGAAGATCACGTTCAACGACCTGGTGCGCGGCGAGATCTCGTACGAGCCGGAGAACGTGCCGGACTACGGCATCGTCCGCGCCAACGGCGCCCCGCTCTACACGCTCGTCAACCCGGTCGACGACGCCCTGATGGAGATCACCCACGTCCTGCGCGGCGAGGACCTGCTCTCCTCCACCCCGCGCCAGATCGCCCTCTACTGGGCGCTCAAGGACCTGGGCATCGCCAAGCTGGTCCCCGAGTTCGGCCACCTGCCGTACGTGATGGGCGAGGGCAACAAGAAGCTCTCCAAGCGCGACCCGCAGTCCTCGCTCAACCTGTACCGCGAGCGCGGCTTCCTCCCGGAGGGCCTGCTCAACTACCTCTCCCTCCTCGGCTGGTCCCTCTCCGCGGACCGCGACATCTTCTCCATCGACGAGATGGTGGCGGCGTTCGACGTCAAGGACGTCCAGCCGAACCCGGCCCGCTTCGACCTCAAGAAGTGCGAGTCGATCAACGGCGACCACATCCGCCTGCTCGACCCGAAGGACTTCGCGGAGCGCTGCGCCCCGTGGCTGCAGGCCCCCTTCGCGCCGTGGGCCCCGGAGGAGTTCGACGAGGCGAAGTGGGCGGCCATCGCGCCGCACGCCCAGACCCGCCTCAAGGTCCTCTCGGAGATCACGGACAACGTGGACTTCCTCTTCCTCGCCGAGCCGGTCTTCGACGAGGCGAGCTGGACGAAGGCCATGAAGGAGGGCTCCGACGCGCTCCTGCGCACGGCCCGCGAGAAGCTCGACGCGGCCGACTGGAGCTCCCCTGAGTCCCTCAAGGAGGCCGTCCTGGCCGCCGGCGAGGCCCACGGCCTCAAGCTCGGCAAGGCCCAGGCCCCGGTCCGCGTGGCGGTCACCGGCCGCACGATCGGCCTGCCCCTCTTCGAGTCCCTGGAGATCCTGGGCAAGGAGCAGACCTTCGCCCGCATCGACGCGGCCCTGGCGAAGCTCACCGCGTGAGCGCGACCACGCGCGCGTAGCCCCCTGAAAGACCCGGAAGCGATCGGCTTCCGGGTCTTTCGCCGTTACGGTCGTCCCATGCCGCACAGCACCGCGATCGAGCCCTCCGCCACCGGCATCAAGGCCATTGTCTGGGACATCGACGACACCCTCTTCGACTACGCCACGGCCGACACCGTCGGCATGCGGGAGCACCTCACCGTGGAGGGCCTCCTCGACGGCTACGGGAGCGTCGAGGAGGCGCTCGTGCGGTGGCGGGCCGCCACGCGGGAGCACTGGGCCCGCTTCGAGGCGGGGGAGGTGGACTGGGAGTCGCAGCGCAGGGACCGCGTGCGCAGCTTCGTGGGGCGTGCCATGGAGGCCGAGGAGGCCGACGGGTGGTTCGCCCGTTATCTCGGTCACTACGAGGCCGCGTGGAGCCTCTTCCCCGACACCGTCCCGGCCCTCGACACCCTCGCCGCCGGCTACCGGCACGCGGTGCTCTCCAACTCCTCCCTCCACAACCAGGACCGCAAGCTGCGCGTCCTCGGTGTGCGCGACCGCTTCGAGGCCGTCCTGTGCGCCGCCGAACTCGGCGTGGCCAAGCCCGAGGCGGCCGCCTTCCACGCCGTCTGCGAGGAGCTCTCCCTGGAGCCGCACGAGATCGCGTACGTCGGTGACCAGCCGGACACGGACGCCCGCGGAGCGGTCGACGCGGGCCTGAGCGGAATCTGGCTCGACCGCGCGGAACTGGGCGGCAGGCCCGAACTCGTACGCATCACAGGGCTTGATCAACTGCCTGCGCTGTTGGCGGGGGATACCCGTTTTGGAGCGCAGTCCACCTTCGGGTAATGTTCTTTCTGCGCCAAGGGGAGCGGGCCGAAAAGCCCGGGTCCCGGAAGCGCAAGCCAAGCAAGATCCCCCTCGGGGGTTGTGCTTCGGTGGCCTATGGTGTAATTGGCAGCACGACGGTTTCTGGTTCCGTTAGTCTAGGTTCGAGTCCTGGTAGGCCAGCTCGCAGAGCTCATCTGCAACCGTGGACATGGCGTCCACAAAGCCCCCGTTGTGTAGCGGCCTAGCACGCCGCCCTCTCAAGGCGGTAGCGCCGGTTCGAATCCGGTCGGGGGTACAGATCCTTCCCGCGGGGACGGCCTGGGTAGCTCCCACCGACCCTGATGCAGGATCGCTAGGGCCCCCGTTGTGTAGCGGCCTAGCACGCCGCCCTCTCAAGGCGGTAGCGCCGGTTCGAATCCGGTCGGGGGTACGCACTGAGTTCGCAGGTCGCAAGGCCTTGAACTTCTGTGGTCTATGGTGTAATTGGCAACACTACGGTTTCTGGTACCGTCATTCTAGGTTCGAGTCCTGGTAGACCAGCTCGATCACGCAAGTGGTCAAGGCCCCCGTTGTGTAGCGGCCTAGCACGCCGCCCTCTCAAGGCGGTAGCGCCGGTTCGAATCCGGTCGGGGGTACTCGCGAACGATCAAGGCCCTTCCCGAATATGGGAAGGGCCTTTTTCATGTGCGTGCGCGGGATACGGGAGTTGAGACCCCGCGGGGACAACTCCGGCCGGTCGCTGCGGCGTTGGAGCGACCGGCCGGGAACGGGCAGGAAACGTAAGGGGAGTTGGGGCGACCGGCTCAACCGGTACGACGCAGGGCCTCGGAGAGGCGGCCCGCGGCGTCGATGACCGCCTGGGCGTGCATCCGGCCCGGGTGGCGCGTGAGGCGCTCGATCGGTCCGGAGACCGAGACCGCCGCCACGACGCGGTTGGAGGGGCCGCGCACGGGCGCGGAGACGGACGCGACGCCCGGCTCCCGCTCGCCGATCGACTGGGCCCAGCCGCGGCGCCTGACGCCCGACAGGGCCGTCGCCGTGAAGCGGGCGCCCTGGAGGCCCCGGTGCAGGCGCTCCGGCTCCTCCCAGGCCATCAGGATCTGCGCGGACGAGCCCGCCTTCATCGTGAGGGTGGAGCCCACCGGGACCGTGTCCCGCAGTCCGGAGAGCCGCTCCGCCGCGGCGACGCAGATGCGCATGTCGCCCTGGCGGCGGTAGAGCTGGGCGCTCTCGCCCGTGACGTCCCGCAGGTGCGTGAGCACCGGGCCCGCCGTGGCGAGGAGGCGGTCCTCGCCGGCCGCCGCCGAGAGTTCCGCGAGGCGCGGGCCGAGAATGAAACGGCCCTGCATGTCGCGCGCCACCATGCGGTGGTGCTCCAGGGCCACCGCCAGGCGGTGGGCTGTGGGTCTTGCCAGTCCGGTGGCCGCGACAAGGCCTGCGAGGGTCGCGGGTCCGGACTCCAGGGCGCCCAGGACAAGGGCTGCCTTGTCCAGAACGCCGACGCCGCTACTGTTGTCCATGCGTCGATACTCCCGTCTCACTCTGTGAAACGCAAGTTCAATTTTCCGTGGAACTTGCCACCCTGTACGTCACACCGGCCCGTGGACCAAACGGGCCCGGCCGTCGGCGTCCGGCACGAGGGGTACGGGCGACGGCGATCCGAATCTCTAGTTGGGCCGGCGCACCTCAAGCCGGCCGGAGGGAAAGCGATGGGTAGGACACTCGCGGAGAAGGTCTGGGACGACCACGTCGTCCGGCGCGCCGAGGGCGAGCCCGACCTCCTCTTCATCGATCTGCACCTGCTGCACGAGGTGACCAGCCCGCAGGCCTTCGACGGCCTCCGGCAGGCGGGCCGCCAGGTGCGGCGCACCGACCTCACCATCGCCACCGAGGACCACAACACCCCGACCCTCGACATCGACAAGCCGATCGCCGACCCGGTCTCGCGCGTGCAGCTGGAGACGCTGCGCAAGAACGCCGCCGAGTTCGGGGTCCGTCTGCACTCCCTGGGCGACGTCGAGCAGGGCGTCGTGCACGTGGTCGGTCCGCAGCTGGGTCTGACGCAGCCGGGCACCACCGTCGTCTGCGGCGACTCCCACACCTCGACGCACGGCGCCTTCGGCGGTCTGGCGTTCGGCATCGGCACCTCGCAGGTCGAGCACGTGCTGGCCACGCAGACGCTGCCGATGGCCCGCCCGAAGACGATGGCCATCACGGTCGACGGCGAGCTGCCCGAGGGCGTCACCGCCAAGGACCTGATCCTCGCCATCATCGCGAAGATCGGCACCGGCGGCGGCCAGGGCTACATCCTGGAGTACCGCGGCTCGGCCATCGAGAAGCTGTCGATGGAAGCGCGGATGACCATCTGCAACATGTCCATCGAGGCCGGTGCCCGCGCGGGCATGGTCGCCCCCGACGAGACCACCTTCGCGTACCTCGAGGGCCGCCCGCACGCCCCCAAGGGCGCCGAGTGGGACGAGGCCGTCGCGTACTGGAAGACGCTGAAGACGGACGACGACGCGGTCTTCGACGCCGAGGTCTTCATCAAGGCGGACGAGCTGTCGCCGTTCGTCACCTGGGGCACCAACCCCGGTCAGGGAGCGCCCCTTTCGGCGAACATCCCCGACCCGGCTTCGTACGAAGACGCTTCGGAGCGCTTCGCCGCCGAAAAGGCCCTGGAGTACATGGGGTTGGAGGCCGGGCAGGCGCTGCGCGACGTCAAGGTCGACACCGTCTTCGTAGGCTCGTGCACCAACGGCCGCATGGAGGACCTGCGGGCCGTCGCCGAGATCCTCAAGGGCCGCAAAATCGCCGACGGCGTACGGATGCTGGTCGTCCCGGGCTCCGCGCGGGTGGGCCTGCAGGCCGTCGACGAGGGCCTGGACAAGGTCTTCAAGGAGGCCGGCGCCGAGTGGCGCTACGCGGGCTGCTCCATGTGCCTGGGCATGAACCCGGACCAACTCGCTCCCGGCGAGCGCTCCGCCTCCACCTCCAACCGCAACTTCGAGGGCCGGCAGGGCAAGGGCGGCCGCACCCACCTGGTCTCGCCCCAGGTCGCCGCGGCCACCGCAGTCCTGGGCCACCTGGCCTCGCCCGCCGACCTGTCCGACGCCCCTGTCGCCGCTGGAGTCTGATCAGTCATGGAAGCATTCACCACGCACACCGGCCGGGCCGTCCCGCTGCGCCGCAGCAACGTGGACACCGACCAGATCATCCCCGCCCACTGGCTCAAGAAGGTGACGCGGGACGGGTTCGAGGACGGGCTGTTCGAGGCCTGGCGCAAGGACTCCGAGTTCGTGCTCAACCAGCCCGAGCGCGAGGGCGCCACCGTCCTGGTGGCCGGTCCCGACTTCGGCACCGGTTCCTCCCGTGAGCACGCCGTCTGGGCCCTGCAGAACTACGGGTTCAAGACCGTCATCTCCTCCCGCTTCGCGGACATCTTCCGCGGCAACTCCCTCAAGAACGGTCTGCTGACCGTGGTTCTCGACCAGAAGGTCGTGGACCAGCTGTGGGAGCTGGTGGAGAAGGACCCGCAGGCCGAGATCACGGTCGACCTGCAGGAGCGCGAAGTTCGGGCCGAGGGCGTCACCGCGTCCTTCGAGCTGGACGAGAACTCCCGCTGGCGGCTGCTGAACGGGCTCGACGACATCAGCATCACGCTGCGCAACGAGGACGACATCGCCGCCTACGAGGCGAAGCGCCCGTCCTTCAAGCCGCAGACGGTCCAGGTCTGAGTCGTAGCCCGGCAAGGCTTATTCAGGCCACTTCCACAGGCCCCGTACCCCCAATCGTGCACCGGTTGGGGGTACTTCTGTGTCCGGCTCCAAAACCCCTTCCGGGCCCCGCCCGGGGGTGCGTCGGCGCCTCTCAACTCCCTTGAATGCCAAGGGTGTTCCAGGGGTACGCGTGCATCGGCGGCACTCCGGGCGAGCAGGCCGCGCAAGGCTCCAGAAGGGCCTTCTGGGGCGGGAGTTGCACCCTGCGGAGGCGACAACTCGCCCCAGATGGCACAATCTGTGCATGGAACACGACGGCCAACTCCAGCTGTACGCGGCGGTCGCGGACCAACTCAAGGAAGCGCACGCCAGAGTGCGCACACTGCAAGTCCCGGAGGGCGTACGGATGGCGCTGACCCGGAAGCTGCTGGCCGTCACGGCCGCGGCCAAACACGATCTCGCCGGTGCGGCAAGGCGTCTGGAGCGATTCATGGCGGACCTCGACGACTTCGAAGAGGGCTCGATCACTGAAGAGGAACTCTGAGACTGCCCAGTTCGTTGCGGCACAAGGGTGATTAGCCCGTTTCGCGTTTGATTTGCGGTATATATCTGCCTAACGTGCGAAAAAGCCGGTGCGAAAGAGATTCGTTCCGGCAATGTCTCCGAAGGGGAAGACGTGAACAAGGCGCAGCTCGTAGAAGCCATTGCCGACAAGGTTGGCGGCCGTCAGCAGGCCGCTGACGCCGTCGACGCCGTACTCGACGCCATCGTGCGTTCCGTGGTCAGCGGTGACCGCGTCTCGGTGACGGGCTTCGGCTCGTTCGAGAAGGTCGACCGCCCGGCCCGCTACGCCCGCAACCCGCAGACCGGCGAGCGCGTCCGGGTCAAGAAGACCTCGGTGCCGCGTTTCCGCGCGGGCCAGGGCTTCAAGGACCTCGTCGCGGGTTCGAAGAAGCTCCCGAAGAACGACGTCGCGGTCAAGAAGGCGCCCAAGGGCAGCCTGAGCGGCGGCGCTTCGGCGACGGTCAAGAAGGCAGCCGCGAAGAAGGCCACGGCCAAGAAGACCACCGCCAAGAAGACGACGGCGAAGAAGACCACGGCCGCCGCCAAGAAGGCCACGGCGAAGAAGACCACCACCGCCAAGAAGGCGACCACGGCCAAGAAGGCGGCCCCGGCCAAGAAGGCCACCACCGCCAAGAAGGCCACGGCGAAGAAGACCACCGCCAAGAAGGCCGCCCCGGCCAAGAAGGCCACCGCGAAGAAGACGGCGCCCGCCACGAAGGCCACGGCCAAGAAGGCGCCCGCCAAGAAGTCGACGGCGCGCAAGACCACCGCCAAGAAGGCCACCGCCCGCAAGAAGTAAGTCGCTTCTCGGGCGTACGCCACAAGGTTGCTCACGCGTCGGGCCGGGCTCCCTCCGGGGAGACCGGCCCGCGGTGTGTTCAGGGGGCCCTGCCGGGCCCCACAGGCGTTTTCAGAAGGTCTGCAGGGTCACCAGGGTGATCCGCCGCGCGTCGCCCTCGCCCTGCACCTCGATGCGCACGCGCTGCCCGGGCCGCAGCAGCCGCAGGCCGCCCGCGTCGAAGGCGGCGGCGTCGAAGGAGACGGGTGTGCCGTCGTCCAGAAGGACGCTGCCGGCACGGGTTTCGGAGTCGTACGTGTACGCGGTGGCCTGCATACCGGCAGCGTACTCAGTCCGGGATCAGGAGCCCCGCCGCGGCCCTCGCGGTGTGCGGGCCCACGCCCAGGGCGAGCGCCGCCCGCAGGTCCTCGCCGGTGTCGACGTCCTGGCGCACGGAGTGGACGCCTTCGAGCGGCAGTTCCGCGGCGCCCGACGCCGTGTGGCGGGCGCGCGAGGCCCCGCCGAATGCGGGCAGCAATTCCGTGCCGGGGGCCGCGGACAAGAGCGTCGTGCCGATTCCGGCGGCATCGGGCAGAAATGCGCGGGGAAATGCGGCGGCCGTCGTGAGAACACGGGCCAATTCCGATGGGCGCAGAGCCGGCAGATCGGCGTTCAGGGCGGCGAGGGCCGCGGCCGGGCGTCCGGAGCGCACGAAGGCCGCTCCGTGCGCGAGAGCGGCGTTGAGGCCCGCCTGCGGGCTGTCCGCCACCACGTGGGCGCCCAGGGCCGTCAGTTCGCGCTCCGCGCGGGAATCGTCCGTGACGACCACCACATCCCGCACGGCCGTACAGGCCGTCGCCGCGGCCACGGTGTCCTGGGCGAACGCCAGGGCGAGGCCGGGGCGCACGGCGTCTCCCGCTGTCGGGGCCAGCCTGCTCTTCGCCCGCACCAGCGGTTTCAGCGGTATCACCAGGGTCCACTGCACGCGCCCATTGTGACCTGTGCATGAGGTGCGTCCTTCGGTGCGGGCGTACGGTGTTCTCGACAGACCGGTGGTCGGGGGCGACACTTGTGCGCCCGTAGGCCCCCTTAGAGGAAGGTGTCCGAGTGTCCCGCCGCAGAATCGGCTTCTGGTACCGCTTCGCCGCGGTCCTCTGCAAACCACCGCTGGTGGTTCTGTTCAAGCGGGACTGGCGTGGAATGGAGAACATTCCGGCCGACGGAGGCTTTATCACCGCGGTCAACCACAATTCGCATCTGGACCCGTTCCTCTACGCCCACTTTCAGTACAACACGGGACGGGTCCCGCGTTTCCTCGCCAAGCACGGCCTCTTCAGGAAGGGGTTCGTGGGCGCCGCGATGCGCGGCACCGGACAGATTCCCGTCTATCGCGAGTCCACGAACGCGCTGAGCGCCTTCCGTGCCGCGATCGACGCGGTGGAGCGCGGCGAGTGCGTCGCCTTCTATCCGGAAGGAACGCTCACCCGCGATCCTCAACTGTGGCCGATGACCGGCAAGACCGGCGTCGCGCGCGTGGCCCTGCAGACGAAATGCCCGGTGATTCCGGTCGGCCAGTGGGGCGCCACCGAAGCGCTCGCGCCGTACTCCAAGAAGCCGGACTTCTTCCCGCGCAAGACGCACCACGTGCTCGCCGGCGCGCCCGTCGACCTCTCCGCGTACTACGACAGGGAGATCACGCCGGACCTCCTGAAGGAGGTGACCGAGGTCATCATGGCCGCGATCACCGCCGAGGTGGAGGTGCTGCGCGGCGAGAAGGCCCCGCAGAAGCGTTACGACCCGCGTGAGGCGCGCATCGAGCAGCGCCGCAAGCTGCAGTCGGGCGGCGACAAGTCGGCGGCGGAGAGCGGCAGTTCGGCAGCGAGCGGCACGAGCGAGGAGAGCAGCAAGTGACCCGACCCGTGAAGGCCGCCGTCTTCGGCACCGGCTCCTGGGGCACCGCCTTCGCGATGGTGCTCGCGGACGCGGGCTGCGACGTCACCCTCTGGGCCCGCCGCGCCGAGCTCGCCGAGGCTGTCAACTCCACGCGTACGAACCCCGATTACCTGCCCGGCGTGGAGCTCCCGGAGAACGTGCGGGCGACCAGCGACCCGGCCGAGGCCGCCGCGGACGCCGACTTCACGGTGCTCGCCGTGCCCTCGCAGACGCTGCGCCAGAACCTGGGGGAGTGGGCGCCGCTGCTCGCCCCCGACACCGTCCTCGTCTCGCTCATGAAGGGCGTCGAGCTCGGCTCGGCGATGCGCATGAGCGAGGTCATCGAGGACGTCACGAAGGTCGGCGAGGACCGCATCGCGATCGTCACCGGGCCCAACCTCGCGCGCGAGATCGCCGCCCGGCAGCCCGCCGCCGCGGTCGTCGCCTGCCGCGACGAGTCCGTGGCCCAGCGGCTCCAAGTCGCCTGCCACACCCCGTACTTCAGGCCGTACACGAACACCGACGTGGTCGGCTGCGAGCTCGGCGGCGCGGTCAAGAACGTGATCGGGCTCGCCGTCGGCATCGCGGACGGCATGGGGCTCGGCGACAACACGAAGGGCTCGCTCATCACGCGCGGGCTCGCGGAGACGACGCGGCTCGGGCTCGCCATGGGCGCGGACCCGCTGACGTTCTCCGGGCTCGCGGGCCTCGGCGACCTGGTGGCCACGTGCTCCTCGCCGCTGTCGCGCAACCACACGTTCGGCACGAACCTCGGCAAGGGCATGACCCTCCAGGAGGCGATCGCGGTCACCAAGCAGACCGCGGAGGGCGTCAAGTCCTGCGAGTCGGTGCTCGATCTGGCGCGCCGTCACGACGTCGACATGCCCATCACGGAGACCGTCGTCGCGATTGTCCACGAGGGCAAGTCCCCGGTCGTCGCGGTGAAGGAGCTCATGTCGCGCTCCGCCAAGCCGGAACGACGCTGAGCGACGACGGGAGTTTGACGACAGGCCCCGGGCTCTGCGGGCGCTGACTCTCGTACTACCAGCAGGTACGCTCAACGCGATATGAGCAGCGAGAACCTCCCCCAGAGCCCTGCGTCCACCGCAGGTGGGCCCAAGCCGCGTGTGGCCGTCGTCTTCGGTGGCCGCAGCTCCGAGCACGGCGTATCCGTGGTCACGGCGGGCGCCGTGCTGCGCGCCATCGACCGCTCCAAGTACGACGTGCTGCCGGTCGGCATCACGCGCGAGGGGCGTTGGGCGCTGACGGCGGACGACCCCGAGCGGATGGCCATCACCGACCGTCAGGTGCCGGACGTCGCCGATCTCGCCGAGTCGCCCGAGGGCGGCGTGGTGCTCCCGGTCGACCCGAGCTCCCGCGAAGTCGTCTACAACGAGCCGGGATCGGTCCCCAAGGCCCTCGGCGAGGTCGACGTGGTCTTCCCCGTGCTGCACGGCCCGTACGGCGAGGACGGCACCATCCAGGGCCTCCTGGACCTCTCCGGAACCCCGTACGTCGGCTGCGGTGTGCTCTCCTCGGCCGTCGGCCAGGACAAGGAGTACATGAAGCGCATCTTCACGTCCTTCGGGCTGAAGGTGGGTCCCTACCTGGTGATCCGGCCCCGCGAGTGGGAGCAGGACCAGGAGGGCGCGCGGCGCCGCGTCGCCGACTTCGTCGGGGACCACGGCTGGCCGCTGTTCATCAAGCCCGCGCGCGCGGGTTCGTCGATCGGCATCACGAAGGTCGACTCCTTCGAGGGGCTCGACGAGGCGATCGAGACCGCCCGCGAGCACGACCCGAAGGTGATCGTCGAGGCGGGCATCGTCGGGCGCGAGATCGAGTGCGGCGTCCTGGAGTTCGAGGACGGGCCGCGCGCCTCGGTCCCGGCCGAGATCCCGCCGGCCGACTCCCACGCGTTCTACGACTTCGAGGCGAAGTACATCGACTCCGCGGCCGGCATCGTGCCCGCGCCGCTGAGCGAGGAGCAGACCGCCGAGGTCCGCAGGCTCGCCGTCGACGCCTTCGAGGCGATGTCCTGCGAGGGGCTCGTGCGGGCGGACTTCTTCCTCGACGAGGGCGGGGAGTTCGTCATCAACGAGATCAACACCCTGCCGGGCTTCACGCCGATCTCCATGTACCCGCGGATGTGGCAGGAGACCGGGGTCGGCTACCCGGAGCTGGTGGACCGCCTCATCCAGGCGGCGCTGCGACGGTCGACCGGACTGCGGTAGACCGGGACCTCCATGACGGGCCTTCTAGTCGGCGATCCCCTCGGGGATCGCCTTCTTGATGGGGCCCGCGAGGTCGACCAGGGAGCCCGCCCCGTTCTTGGCGACTTCGTCCTTGGGGATCGTCACCTCCACATAGGCGAGGCGGCCGCCCGTCGTCATGCGCTGCGCGCCGTCGTCGAGTTCGTCCGCGACCCAGCCGACGCCGTCGATCGTCGCCGTGTTGCTGCTCGTCTTCAACGCCGCGTCGGGCCACGGCACGCCGCAGCGCAGTATGATCGCGGGGCTTCCCCACGCCGCGGTGAGCTCCGAGCCCGGTTCGGGATCGTTGCGCTCGAGTCCGTCGACCTTCTCCGGCAGGACCTCGTCCAGGTTCCGGCACAGCTTGGCGGCCTTCGCGTCCGGAGTGGGAACCGCCGCCCTGGGCGCCTCGTCCGTCGAGGCGCAGCCCGCGGTGGCGATCAGCAAGGAGAGCGAGGGCACCGCGATGGACAGGCGACTGAGCCGGCCGTGCCGGATCCGGTGACGATATGACTTCACCGGCACAGCGTAGACGGGGGCTACAGGTGGACGACCGGGCAGGTCAGAGTGCGTGTGATGCCGTCCACCTGCTGGACCTTGGCGACCACCATGCGGCCGAGTTCGTCGACCGTGTCCGCCTGCGCGCGCACGATCACGTCGTAGGGGCCGGTGACGTCCTCGGCCTGGATCACTCCTGGAATCTTCCCGATCAGCTCGGCGACGGTCGACGCCTTGCCTACTTCGGTCTGGATCAGGATGTACGCCTGTACCACGGAACCTCCAGGGCGGCCACGAGGATCATCACGCGGATCATGTGGGGAGAAGGGACGCCACGTTATCGCGTCACCGCTCGTCGCGGGGAGACCCGGTGGCGGCTGTGGCGCCCGACGGACGTGGAAGGCAGGCCCGTGACAAGAACCGTACCCATGACAGAGACGGCCCGCGACCGCAAGCGGGCCGGGGCAGACGGCCCTGGCGGTCGGCAGCGGACCGGGGCAGAAAGGGCAGCACGCGCATGAAGGGCACCGTCGGCGAGTTGGGGGAGTTCGGTCTCATCCGAGAGCTGACCTCTCGGCTCACCACCACCCCGGCCGTACGCATCGGTCCCGGCGACGACGCCGCCGTGATCGCCGCGCCGGACCGCAGGGTCGTCGCCAGCACGGACGTCCTGCTGGAGAACCGGCACTTCAGGCGCGACTGGTCCACCGCGTACGACGTCGGGCGCAAGGCCGCCGCGCAGAACCTCGCCGACATCGCGGCCATGGGCGCCGTGCCGACCGCGCTGCTCCTCGGCCTCGTGGTGCCCGCCGAACTGCCCGCGTCGTGGCCCTCGGAGCTGATGGACGGGCTGCGCGACGAGTGCCAGGTGGCGGGCGCCGCCGTCGTCGGCGGCGATGTCGTGCGCGGCGACACGATCACCGTGGCGATCACCGCGCTCGGCGACATGCAGGGCCACGAACCGGTGACCCGGGCCGGCGCGCAGCCCGGTGACGTCGTGGCCGTGACCGGATGGCTCGGCTGGTCCGCCGCCGGATACGCGGTGCTCTCCCGCGGCTTCCGCTCGCCCCGGGCCTTCGTGGAGGCGCACCGCCGTCCGGAACCGCCGTACCACGCGGGCCCCGCCGCGGCCGGGCTCGGCGCGACCGCCATGTGTGACGTGAGCGACGGCCTCATCGCCGACCTGGGCCACATCGCCGAGTCGAGCAAGGTCCGCATCGACATCAAGTCGGGGCAGGTGGACGTGCCCTCGCAGATGAGCGACATCGGCCAGGCCGTGGGCGTCGACCCGCTGCAGTGGGTGCTGTCCGGCGGCGAGGACCACGCGATCGTGGCCACCTTCCCGCCGTCCGTGAAGCTGCCCGCCCGCTGGAAGGTGATCGGCGAGGTCCTCGGCCCCTCCGCGCTGTCCCAGGTGACCGTGGACGGGGCGCCCTGGACGAACCAGGGCGGCTGGGACCACTTCGGGGACGGGTACGAGATCGAGTCGTGAGGCGCGGGTGCGGGCGGGTGCCCGCGCCGGGCGTGCTCGGCATGAGCAAAGAAAAAGAGCCGGTCCCCGAGGGGACCGGCTCTTTTCAAGCAACCAGCTAGGTGGCCGCGCTAAGCGTTACGTCAGCGCGAGACCTTGCCGGCCTTGATGCACGAGGTGCAGGCGTTGAGGCGCTTCGGCGTCCCACCGACCACTGCACGCACACGCTGGATGTTCGGGTTCCAGCGACGGGGCGTACGGCGGTGCGAGTGCGAGATGTTGTTGCCGAAGCCCGGCCCCTTGCCGCAGACGTCGCAGTTGGCAGCCACGGGTCACTCCAAAGACTTCAGATGCACTTACGGTTGATCCCGGCATGCCGGGATCAGGATCGGAGGATCTGAGTGGCGGTGCCAGGGGATGGCCCGACGGATATCGGGCAACCCGAGCAGCATACAACGGCTGCGTCGGTAGAACGAAACTACCATGGCTGGTGAGACGGCCCGCCCGGGCTCCGGACCTGGTCGGGAGCGGCTTTCGGGCCGGGCCCTCTTTCCGGACGCTCACCTTCCGCGGTCTACTCTGCGGTGCCAGTCCAGCTGCTCGAGGAGGCGCAGGTGCCGCAGGTGCTCGACGTGATCGCGGTGCGCGCCTGGTGCTCACTCGCCCTGGAGGCGCTCGGCCGCGACCGGGCCGAGATAGACGCGATCAACGTGTATCCGGTCGCCGACGGGGACACCGGCACCAACCTCTATCTGACCCTCGAGTCCGCGCACCAGGCGGTCGAGGCGGTCTTCGCAGGACTCGAGGCGGGCCCCGAGCCGGCCGCTCCCGCGCTCCCCGAAGTGATGCGCGCCATGGCGCACGGCGCCCTCATCGGCGCCCGCGGCAACTCGGGGACGATCCTCGCGCAGCTGCTCCGGGGCATGGCGCAGGTCCTCGCCGCGGACGGGGCCGGTGAGGGAGATCACGCCGCGGGCGCCGACGCGGACGCCCTGCGGCTCGCGCTGGGGCGGGCCGCCGAGGCCGCGCGGGAGGCGGTCGCCCACCCCGTGGAGGGCACCGTCCTGACCGTGGCGACGGCGGCCGCGGAGGCGGCGTCCGCGGTCGACGGGGGCTGCCGGGAGGTCGTCAGGGCCGCCTACGAAGGCGCGTGCGTGGCGCTCGACGCGACGCCGGGGCAGCTCGCCGCGCTGGGCAGCGCCGGGGTCGTGGACGCGGGTGGGCGGGGGCTCGTGGCCGTCCTGGGGGCGCTGAGCGAGGCGGTCTCGGGGGAGGCGGCGCCGGTACGCCGTCGTGGAGCGGCCACCCACGCGCGCGTGGACGCCGTCCCCGACGGGGTGCTGCTCGAATGCCCCGAGGACGAAGGCGCCGCGGGCCCCGCCTTCGAGGTCATCTACCTGCTCGAAGCGGACGACAAGGCGGTGGCCCGGCTGCGGACGCGGCTCGACACCCTCGGTGACTCGCTCGTCGTCGTCGGCGGGGACGGCCTGTGGAACGTCCACGTACACGTCGACGACGCGGGCGCGGCCGTGGAGGCGGGCGTCGAGGCCGGGCGGCCCTACCGCATCCGCATCACCCACTTCGGGCTCGGCGACGTGCACGCGACGCATGCCACGGCGCCGCGCGAGCGTGCGCAGCGGGCCGTCGTGGCGGTCGTGCCGGGCGACGGGCTCGCTGATCTGTACGCGGAGGCGGGCGCCACGACCGTGCCCGACCGGCCCGGCGAACCGCCCGCGAGCGGGGAGCTCGTCGACGCGATACGGCGGGCCCACGCGCGCGAGGTGGTGCTGTTGCCGAACGACGCGGAGCTGCGGCACACCGCCGCCGCGGCGGCGGAGCAGGCCCGCTCCGAGGGGCTGCGGATCGCGCTCATCCCGACCCGCTCCGCGGTCCAGGGCATCGCGGCGCTCGCCGTCCACGAGCCCGACCGGCGCTTCGACGAGGACGTCGTGGCGATGACCTCCGCCGCGGGGGCGACCCGGTACGGCGAACTGGCCGTCGCCGAGCGGCAGTCGTGGACCATGGCGGGCATCTGCCAGGCCGGGGACGTCCTCGGCCTGATCGACGGCGACGTGGCGGTCATCGGCGGCGAGGTCCCGGCGACGGCCCGCACGGTCCTCGACCGGATGCTGGCGGCGGGCGGCGAACTCGTCACGCTCGTCCTCGGCGAGGAGGTCTCCGACGAGGTCGCGGCCGGGCTGGAGCGGCATGTGCGCGAGTCCTACCTGGCCGTGGACACGGTCGTGTACCGCGGTGGGCGGCAGTCGGCGCTGATGCTGATCGGCGTCGAGTAGGACGGTTCTTCACTGTTCTTCGCGGGTGGCCCGGCCGGGAGGCCGGGCCTTCGCTGTTTTCGCGCCTCCGTCCTCGTCCACGTGCGAGTCACATACACAAGCCTTGTCTACATACGTAGATCATGCCAGGATCCCGTCATGCCTGACACTGCTCCAGCCGCCGAGAAGCACCGGATCGCCGAGGTGCGCGTGACGCCGGTGGCCTTCCGTGACCTTCCGCTGCTCAACTCCGTAGGTGTGCACGAGCCGTTCGCGCTGCGCTCGGTCGTCGAGGTGGTGACCGACAGCGGCCTGTGCGGACTCGGTGAGTCGTACGGGGACCTGCCGCATCTGCGCCGCCTGGAACGGGCGGGGCGGCGCCTGGTGGGCACCGACGTCTTCGACCTCAACGGCGTCTGGCGCGCCGTCACCGAGTCGCTCGTGGCCGACAGCGGCGTGGGCGGGCACGGGATGAGCGGGATGGTGACCGACAGCTCCCTCGCCGACCGGGTCGTCTCGCCCTTCGAGGTCGCCGCGCTCGACCTTCAGGGCAAGGTCGTCGGCCGCCCGGTGAGCGATCTGCTGGGCGGCGCCGTGCGCGACCGCGTCGCCTACAGCGCGTACCTCTTCTACAAGTGGGCCGGCCACCCCGGACAGGACGAGGACGACTGGGGCGCCGCGCTCGATCCGGACGGGCTCGTCCGGCAGGCGCGGCGCATCATCGACGCGTACGGGTTCGGCGCGATCAAGCTGAAGGGCGGCGTCCTCCCGCCCGAGGAGGAGATCGAGGCGGTCCGGGCGCTGCGCACGGCCTTCCCCGAGCTGCCGCTGCGCCTCGACCCCAACGGGGCCTGGAGCGTGGCGAGTTCGGTCAAGGTGGGGCAGGAGCTCGACGGTGTCGTCGAGTATCTGGAGGACCCGACGCCCGGCATCGAGGGCATGGCCCGCGTCTCGCGCGAGGTGTCGATGCCGCTTGCCACCAACATGTGCGTGGTCGCCTTCAAGCACCTGCCGCCGGCCGTGCGCCAGGACGCCGTCCAGGTGGTGCTCTCCGACCACCACTTCTGGGGCGGCCTTCGGCGGTCCCAGCGGCTCGGCGCGATCTGCGAGACGTTCGGCATGGGGCTCTCCATGCACTCCAACTCGCATCTGGGCATCAGCCTCGCGGCCATGACCCACCTCGCGTCCGCCACCCCGAACCTCGACTACGCCTGCGACACGCACTGGCCGTGGAAGGACCCGACAGAGGACGTCGTCGTACCGGGCGCGCTCACGTTCGAGGACGGCGCGGTCGCGGTGCCCACCGCTCCCGGCCTCGGGGTCGAGCTCGACCGCGACGCGCTCGCCCGGCTGCACGAGCAGTACCTCGCCTGCGGCATCCGCGAGCGCGATGACACCGCCTACATGCGCCGCTTCCGTCCTGAGTTCGACCCGGCGGTGCCGAGGTGGTGAGCGGGGGCGGAAGTGGGTGATTGTCAGTGGCGTGGTGTGCAATGGATGTCGTGCCCGCGCTCGAAGAACCACTGAAGAAGGTGCTCGGCCCCGCCACCGCGAAGGTGATGGCCGAGCATCTAGGCCTGCACACGGTCGGCGACCTGCTCCACCACTACCCGCGCAGATACGCCGAGCGGGGCGAGCTGACCCGCCTCGCGGACCTGCCGCTGGACGAGCACGTGACGGTCGTCGCGCAGGTGGCGACCGCCCGCATCCTGAAGTTCAACGGCGGCAGGGGCCAGCGCCTCGAAGTCACCATCACCGACGGCAGCGGCCAGCTCCAGCTCGTCTTCTTCGGCCGCGGCATCCACAAGCCGCACAAGGACCTGCTGCCCGGCACGCGCGCGATGTTCGCCGGTAAGGTCTCGGTCTTCAACCGGAAGATGCAACTGGCGCACCCCGCCTACCAGTTGCTCAACGCCGAGTCCTCCGACGAGGCCGCCGAAGCCGTCGGCTCGTGGGCCGGGGCCCTGCTGCCGATCTACCCGGCCACGGCCAAGCTGGAGTCCTGGAAGATCGCCAAGGCCGTCGACCTGGTGCTGCCCAGCGCGCGCGAGGCCGAGGACCCGCTGCCCGAGTCGCTGCGCGAGGGCCGCGGCCTGGTCCCGCTGCCCGAGGCCCTGCTGAAGATCCACCGGCCGCACACCAAGGACGACATCGCGGGCGCCCGGGACCGCCTCAAGTGGGACGAGGCGTTCGTCCTCCAAGTGGCCCTCGCCCGGCGCCGGTTCGCGGAGACGCAGCTGACCGCCGTCGCGCGCGTGCCGCAGGAGAGCGGGCTGCTGACCGCGTTCGACGCGAAGCTGCCCTTCACGCTCACCGAAGGCCAGCAGAAGGTCTCCAAGGAGATCTTCGACGACCTGGCCACCGAGCACCCGATGCACCGGCTGCTCCAGGGCGAAGTGGGATCCGGCAAGACGATGGTGGCGCTGCGCGCCATGCTCGCCGTCGTCGACGCGGGCGGTCAGGCCGCGATGCTCGCGCCCACCGAGGTCCTCGCCCAGCAGCACCACCGCTCCATCACCGAGATGATGGGCGAGCTGGCGGAGGGCGGGATGCTGGGCGGCGCCGAGCACGCCACCAAGGTCGTCCTGCTCACCGGTTCCATGGGCACGGCCGCGCGCCGCCAGGCCCTGCTCGACCTGGCCACGGCGGAGGCCGGCATCGTCATCGGCACGCACGCGCTGATCGAGGACAAGGTGCTCTTCGACGACCTGGGCCTGGTCGTCGTGGACGAGCAGCACCGCTTCGGTGTGGAACAGCGCGACGCGCTGCGCTCCAAGGGCAAGCAGCCGCCGCACCTCCTGGTCATGACGGCGACACCGATTCCGCGCACGGTCGCCATGACGGTCTTCGGTGACCTGGAGACGTCCGTACTCGACCAGCTCCCGGCCGGCCGCTCGCCGATCGCCAGCCATGTCGTGCCCGCCGCCGACAAGCCGCACTTCCTGGCGCGCGCGTGGGAGCGCGTCCGGGAGGAGGTGAGCAAGGGGCATCAGGCGTACGTGGTGTGTCCCCGGATCGGCGACGACGAGGACGAGAAGCCCAAGAAGGGCGCCGCCAAGAAGCAGTCCGCCGAGGACGAGGCGGAGAAGCGGCCGCCGCTCGCGGTGCTCGAGGTCGCGGAGGACCTGGCCCGTGGCCCGCTCCAGGGGCTCAAGGTCGAGGTCCTGCACGGGCGCATGCAGCCGGACGACAAGGACGCCGTGATGCGGCGCTTCGCCGCGGGGGAGACGGACGTCCTGGTGGCGACGACGGTCATCGAGGTCGGTGTGAACGTGCCGAACGCGACGGCGATGGTGATCATGGACGCCGACCGATTCGGTGTCTCGCAGCTCCACCAGCTGCGCGGCCGGGTCGGTCGTGGCTCGGCGGCGGGCTTGTGCCTCCTGGTCACCGAGATGCCGGAGGCCGCGCCCGCGCGTGCCCGCCTCGGCGCGGTCGCCTCCACGCTCGACGGGTTCGAGCTGTCCCGGATCGACCTGGAGCAGCGGCGTGAGGGCGACGTCCTGGGCCAGGCCCAGTCCGGCGTGCGGTCCTCCCTGCGGATGCTCGCCGTGATCGAGGACGAGGAGATCATCGCGGAGGCGCGGGAGGAGGCGACGAAGGTGGTTTCGGCGGACCCTGAGCTGGACGGCCTGCCGGCCCTGCGCATCGCGTTGGACGCGCTGCTGGACGAGGACCGGGAACAGTACCTGGACAAGGGCTGACCGGCACCGCGGCCGGGCCCGTCGCCCCAGGCGGCAGATTGCCCAAGGCGGCGATGGCCCAGCGCCACGGGTGGGGAGTCGTGGTGGGGCGGTGCGGGCAGGTATTTCAAGCCCCTGCGGCGATTGAGCAGCGGGGTCCGGGGCGGAGCCCCGATCTTTTCAGCCCCGCCGGCGATTGAGGCGCGGGGTCCGGGGCGGAGCCCCGTGGCGTAGGGACGGCCGGCCCCGCCGCCCGGCAGGCGAGGTGTGTCGGCGTCCTGACAGACTGGGCCCGCAGGGACGTTACGGAAGACACGGAAGACAAGGACGTAGCGCGATGACCCGCGTGATCGCCGGGACGGCCGGCGGACGCCGCCTCGCCGTACCACCGGGCAACGGCACCCGACCCACCTCCGACCGAGCACGCGAGGGCCTCTTCTCCACCTGGCAGGCCCTGCTCGGCGGCAGCCTCCACGGCACCCGCGTCGCCGACCTCTACGCCGGCTCCGGCGCCGTCGCCCTGGAGGCACTCTCCCGCGGCTCCGCCCACGCCCTCCTCGTCGAGGCCGACGCCCGCGCCGCCCGCACGATCCGCGACAACATCCGCACCCTCGGCCTCCCGGGCGCCGAGGCACGTACCGGAAAAGCGGAGCAAATCATCGCGGGCCCGCCCCCAACCACCCCCTACGACCTGGTATTTCTCGACCCTCCGTACGCCGTCTCCGACGACGATCTTCGCGAGATACTGCTCACACTCCGTACGGGGGGCTGGCTCGCGGACGAAGCGCTCGTCACCGTGGAACGCAGCACCAGAGGCGGCGAATTCCGGTGGCCGGACGGCTTCGAGGGCCTGAGGTCCCGTCGCTACGGCGAGGGCACGTTTTGGTACGGTCGCGCCGCCTTGAACACCACCCTCACGTGCGACGACGCACGATGACCGGACCGGAGAGCGAGGGACTTCCCGTGCGCCGCGCAGTCTGTCCGGGGTCGTTCGACCCCATCACCAACGGCCACCTCGACATCATTGCCCGAGCCTCCAAGCTCTACGACGTCGTGCACGTCGCGGTGATGATCAACCAGTCCAAGAAGGGGCTGTTCGAGGTCGAGGAGCGGATCGAGCTGATCCGCGAGGTCACGGCCGAGTTCGGCAACGTGGAGGTGGAGGCCTTCCACGGCCTCCTCGTCGACTTCTGCAAGCAGCGCGACATCCCGGCCATCGTGAAGGGCCTGCGCGCCGTCAGCGACTTCGACTACGAGCTGCAGATGGCCCAGATGAACAACGGTCTGTCCGGCGTGGAGACCCTCTTCGTGCCGACCAACCCGACGTACAGCTTCCTGTCGTCCTCCCTGGTCAAGGAGGTCGCGGCCTGGGGCGGCGACGTCTCGCACCTGGTTCCGGAGCAGGTCAACCAGGCTTTGGCGGAGCGCCTTCCCAAGAAGTGACGCGCACGTCCACGTTGGGCTTACAGTCGTCTCGTCCGTCTCCAACACCCCAGCCATACCGGCGTCTAGACGAGAGAGTGGCGAGCACACGGTGGACGTGCAGAAGAAGCTCGACGACATCGTCGGCACGGTCGGCGGCGCGCGCTCGATGCCCATGTCGGCCTCGTGCGTGGTCAACCGCGCCGACCTGCTGGCGATGCTCGAAGAGGTGCGCCAGGCACTGCCCGGCTCCCTCGCCCAGGCCCAGGAGCTCATCGGCGGCCGCGAGCAGATGGTCGAGCAGGCCCACGCCGAGGCCGAGCGGATCATCGAGGGCGCCCGCGCCGAGCGCGGCACCCTGATCGCCGACACGGAGATCGCCCGCCGCGCCCAGGCCGAGGCCGACCGGATCCTCGCCGAGGCCCGCCAGGAGGCCGAGGAGGTCCGCGCGGAGGCCGACGACTACGTCGACTCCAAGCTGGCCAACTTCGAGGTCGTCCTCAACAAGACGCTCGGCTCGGTCGGCCGCGGCCGCGAGAAGCTCCTCGGCACCGGGCCCGGCGTCGACGAGGCGGGCTACGAGGACGAGGACGCCCCCGAGCGCAGCCACGACCCGGAGACGCTGCGGCGCGACGCCGACGCCTACGTGGACACCAAGCTCGGCGCCTTCGAGGCGGTGCTCGCCAAGACCCTGGACGCCGTCGGCAAGGGCCGCCAGAAGCTGCACGGCCGCATCGCCAGCGACGACCTCGGCACGCTGACCGTGGACGGCGAGGGCCACGCGCACACCAGCGACGCCGACTACCTCGCGGGCCTCGCCGAGATCGGCGGCGCCCAGACCCAGCAGCCGGCCGCGGCGCAGCCCCCGCAGATGCCGCAGCCCCCGCAGGTCCCCCAGATCCCGGCCCAGGCCCCCGAGCCCGCGCCCGCGTACGCGCAGCAGGGTCAGGACCCGTACGGCGGCTACCAGCAGCCCTACGGCCAGCAGGACGCCTACGGCACGTACCAGCAGGACCCGTACGCGGCGTACCAGCAGGACCCGTACGCGTATCAGCAGCACCAGCAGCAGGACCCGTACGGATACCAGCAGGACCCCCAGCAGGCACAGCAGCAGCAGCCGCAGGCCCAGGACGGCGCGCTCGACGAGACGAGTCTCTTCGACACGAGCATGATCAGCCTGGAGCAGATGCGGCAGTACGAGCAGGGGCGCTGAGCCGGTCCCGTACCGGGCCCCGGGGGCAGATTGGGCCGTGAGCGAAAGGTCCAGTACCCTGGTTCTTCGGTCGCGCGTAGCACGTGCGTTCCGAGCTGCCCGGAAATTCGGGGCGGCAATCCCTACATGAGCTTCGAAGAACGAAAGCAGGACCAGCCCTGAGCACGCATCTCGACCACCGGAACCCGTTCGTGTTCGATACACACGAGCTGGGGCGGCGTCCTGGTGCCATGCAGCGGCTGTCCCGCACGATCGACGCTCCCAAGGAGTTCGGTCTCCTGGGGGTCATCGAGGTGCCGGAGGGCGCCCCGGTGGAGCTCGAGCTCCGTCTGGAGTCGGTCATGGAAGGGGTGCTTGTCACAGGCACCGCCCGTGCATCGGCCAAGGGGGAGTGCGTAAGGTGTCTGGAGCCCGTCGTCCAAGAGGTCGACGCGGACTTCCAGGAGATGTTCTCGTACCCTGACGCCGACGACCGGGGCCGTCCCAAGGACGACGCCGGCGACGACGCCGAGGACGACGAGGACAGGCTCTTTCTCGAGGACGGCCTGTTCGACCTCGAGCCGGTGCTGCGTGATGCGGTGGTGCTCGCACTGCCGATGCAGCCGGTGTGCCAGGAGGACTGCGAGGGTCTGTGCTCCGAATGCGGAGTGCGGCTCTCGGACGAACCGGGCCACCACCACGACGCCGTCGACATCCGTTGGGCGGCTTTGCAGGGACTCGCTGAATCCATCCAGGACGGCGAGAAGGACGAGATGAGCGGCGCCGAAGCGGAAGCGGGCGTCGACGAGAAGCAGGAGAAGTAGCCGTGGCTGTTCCGAAGCGGAAGATGTCGCGCAGCAACACGCGCCACCGCCGGTCGCAGTGGAAGGCTGCGGTCCCCACCCTGGTTTCGTGTGAGCGTTGCCAGGAGCCCAAGCAGCAGCACATCGCGTGCCCCGCTTGCGGCACCTACAACAAGCGCCAGGTCCTCGAGGTCTGAGCGGCTGGTGAGAGGCACAGTGTCGAGCCCCAAGAAGGCGGATGACGCCAAGAAAAAGGTGGACACCACAGCCTCGTCCCATACGCTTCTGGAAGGGCGGCTCGGGTACAAGCTCGAGTCCGCCCTTCTGGTGCGTGCGCTGACACACCGTTCGTACGCGTACGAGAACGGCGGCCTGCCGACGAACGAGCGCCTGGAATTCCTGGGCGACTCGGTGCTCGGCCTCGTGGTCACCGACACTCTCTACCGCACCCACCCCGACCTGCCGGAAGGCCAACTGGCCAAGCTGCGGGCCGCGGTGGTCAATTCGCGTGCACTTGCGGAGGTCAGCCGCGGGCTCGACCTGGGCTCCTTCATCCGGCTCGGCCGGGGCGAAGAGGGCACGGGCGGCCGGGACAAGGCGTCGATCCTTGCCGACACCCTTGAAGCGGTGATCGGTGCGGTGTACCTGGACCAGGGTCTGGACGCGGCGGGCGAACTCGTCCACCGGTTGTTCGACCCGCTCATCGAGAAGTCCTCGAATCTCGGTGCCGGCCTGGACTGGAAGACCAGTCTCCAGGAGCTGACGGCGACGGAGGGGCTCGGCGTGCCCGAGTACCTGGTCTCCGAGACCGGCCCGGATCACGAGAAGACCTTCACTGCTGCCGCCCGCGTCGGAGGCGTCTCGTACGGCACCGGCACCGGCCGCAGCAAGAAGGAGGCGGAGCAGCAGGCTGCTGAGTCCGCGTGGCGTGCGATTCGCGCCGCGGCGGACGAGCGGGCTGCTGCCGAGGCGGTCGATACGGCCCCCGGAGCGTAACCGCTCCGCTTCCTGAGCCCGCCCCACCGGTCACCCGGAGGGGCGGGCTTCGCATTTCCGTTCCGCCGCACCGGCGTTGCGGTCGCGGGGCTCCGCCCCGGGCCCCGCGCCTCAATCGCCGGCGGGGCTTCAAAAGATCGGGGCTCTGCCCCGTACCCCGCTGCTCAATCGCCGCAGGGGCTTGATGGGCCCGTCGCCCCGCCGGTGACGCCCTTGCCCCGCCCATCTCCCACCACCCGCCCCCTCCGGGGGCGTCGGCCTCGCGGGGCGCGGCCCCCGGCTTGGGTAATCCGCCGTCGGAATGGCTTCCCACCCCCGCCGGCTTGGGCAATCCGCCACCGGCCACGGCTGCCCACCCGGACGGTCGGCCTCCACCGACTTGGGCCATCTGCCGCCACCACGCCTCCCCACCCGTTGCGCTCGGCCGTCACCGCCTTGGGCAATCTGCCGCCTTGGGCGGCAGGGTGGGCAAGGCGGCGCCCCGGTGCCGCGTGACGAGGGGGAGGCCCCGGCCACGGATCTCCGGGGTGCGCGGTACGCTCCCCGGATCACGCCCACCCGTTCCCGTCCGGAGGACCCCCGTGCCAGAGTTGCCCGAAGTCGAGGTCGTGCGGCGTGGGCTCGCGCGGTGGGTGGCGCGGCGGACGGTCGCCGAGGCCGAGGTGCTGCACCCGCGCTCCGTACGCCGGCACATCGCGGGCGGCGAGGACTTCGCGTCCCGGCTCAAGGGGCAGACGATCGGCGAGCCGAGCCGCCGCGGCAAGTACCTGTGGCTGCCCCTGGAGGGCACGCACACCTCCGTCCTCGCCCACCTCGGCATGAGCGGCCAGCTCCTGGTGCAGCCGCACGACGCCCCCGACGAGAAGCACCTGCGCATCCGCGTCCGCTTCGACGACGAGCTCGCCACGGAGCTGCGCTTCGTCGATCAGCGCACCTTCGGCGGGCTGTCCCTGCACGACACGGACGACGACGGCCTGCCCGACGTCATCGCGCACATCGCCCGCGACCCCCTCGACCCGCTCTTCGACGACGCCGCCTTCCACACCGCGCTGCGCGCCAAGCGCTCCACGATCAAGCGGGCGCTGCTCGACCAGTCCCTCATCAGCGGCGTCGGCAACATCTACGCGGACGAGGCACTGTGGCGCGCGAAGCTGCACTACGAGCGCCCCACGGCGACGTTCACCCGCCCTCGCACGGCCGAACTCCTGGGCCACGTAAGGGACGTGATGAACGCGGCGCTGAGCGTCGGCGGCACGAGCTTCGACTCCCTGTACGTGAATGTGAACGGGGAGTCGGGCTACTTCGACCGGTCGCTCGACGCGTACGGGCGGGAAGGGCTGCCGTGCCGCCGGTGCACGACCCCCATGCGGCGGCGCCCGTGGATGAACCGGTCCAGCTACTACTGCCCGCGCTGTCAGCGCCCGCCGCGGGCCACCGTCGCGTAGGGCCTCAGTAGCCGAAGTCCTGCGTCCACCACGGCCCGCCCGAGCCGAAGTGCACGCCGACGCCCAAGGTCTTGAAGTCGCAGTTCAGGATGTTCGCCTTGTGGCCGGGGCTGTTCATCCAGGAGTCCATGACCGACTGGGCGTTGGCCTGGCCGCGGGCGATGTTCTCGCCGCCGAGGTCCGTGATGCCCGCTTCCTTGGCGCGGTCCCAGGGCGTCGCCCCGTCCGGGTCCGTGTGGTCGAAGAAGTCCCGCGAGGCCATGTCGTCGCTGAACGCCGTGGCGAGCGAGGCGAGGCCGCTGTCCGCCGTCACCGGCGAGCAACCCACCTTGGAACGCTCCTGGTTGACGAGGCTGAGGACCTGGGCCGACGCCGCCTTCTCCGACGTCGTCGCCGAGCCCCCGCCCGCACCGGAGGGCGCCTTCGTCCGCGCCGGTGACGACGGGGCGGACGAAGGCGTGCTCGCGCTCCTCGTCGTCGTACCGTCGCTGCCGTCGTCGGACGTACGGGACGGCTGCGTGCGCTTCGACGGTTCGGAGGACCGGGGCGCGGCGCTCGAAGCCGACCGGGACGGCGTCGCGGACGGCGTGGCGCGCTCCGTGTCGCGGCTCGCCGCGGACGGCTCCCGGTCGTCGACCGCACCACCCGTCGTGCCGCCCTGCGCCGTGACGTCGGGGGAGTCGGCGGCCTGCACCCTGCTGCCGTCGCCCCCGCCGAACTTGAAGCCGCCGCCCCCGGGTATCAGCCCCGTGGTCACCGCGACCGCGCCCATCGCGACCGCGGCCGAGGCGCCGAGCAGACCGGTCCGCAGCGGGACGCCGTCGCGCTTCTTCTTGCGATGGTGCGAGGCGCCGGGCGGTGCGGGAGGCGAGGGGGGCGGCGGGTACTCCGCGTAGCCCTGCGCGAAGTCGCTCGCGTGCGGGCGGCCGGCGGCGGAGCGTCGGTGGCGTCCCATGTCCTGGCCTTCCTGGTTCTCTGGTCCTCGCGGTCGTCACTGTGGTGCGTGCTTCTCACCCGTACGAGTGAGGTTCGATGGTCGGGGACGCTACCCCAACTCCCCAGTGGGCGAAGTGCTCCGAGTGCTTTTGGCCGGTTAGCGTGCACCCATGAACGAAGAAGTACGACTCACCGCCTGGGTGCGGGGACGCGTCCAACGTGTGGGTTTTCGGTGGTTCACCCGTGCACGTGCGCTGGAGATCGGCGGCCTGAGTGGTTTTGCTCTCAATCTGGACGACGGGCGTGTCCAGGTGGTCGCCGAGGGACCGCGCGGCGGATGTCAGGAACTGCTCGACTGGCTCCACGGCGACGACACACCCGGCCGGGTCGACGGAGTGACTGAGATCTGGGACACGCCCCGCGGCGGCTACGAGGGGTTTGCCATCCGCTGAGTCGTCACCGCAGGCGGGCGCGGGTGAGGCGGTGCGGGAAGTGCCGAGGGCACCTGCGTGTGGCAGAAACGCCCTGGTGGTTGCCAAGAACGGCGACCTCGTGGCAAGCTCCGCGGGAACGGATGATCTCCACGCCCCCGGGCCCCGAGCGCGAGGCCGTACCGCAGGTTCTGCGGCGCGAAGCCCCCGGTTTGCCCGCCAATACGGGGCGTGATCGTGTTGACCGTCAAACTTTTTGGTGAGACTCTGGAAGTCCCCGCGCACCTTAGCTGTTTGGCATGTGAGAACGGCAGCAATACAAGAAGTGCCAAGCACCGCGGGTGCGATTCCCTCACGACCCACACCGCTTCGGTCGGTCACTCATTGTGGAGGACCATCCATCATGGCAAAGGCGCTTCTCGGTTACGTCGGCGGCAGCGACCCGCGACTTCTCGCCGAGATGCGACGGCTCCAGCAGCGCGTCCAGGATCTCGAATCCGAGCTCGGCCGCATCCAGGCCGAGAACGACGCGCTCGCGGCTGCCGCTTCTCACGACTCTCTCATCGAGGGTATCGACGTACCCCAGGCGGAGCCTGCGCTCACCTGACCACCCCCAGCGACGTAGGTGGTCGGGCAGCCGTCCGTAACCAGCCGCTCGACAGAGTTGCCAAGGGACGCTTCGGCGTCCCTTCTTTCTTCCCGGCCGTGCCTTCGGGCGCCCCCGCGCACCCGTTTTCCTGACGTTCTTTACGTCTGATGTGCCCTGCATGTTCACGGGTGAAACCGTGGGTTCATGGAGTGAGACAGGGGCGCCCGGTAGAGTCCGACGGCGTGCACCTCAAGGCCCTGACCCTGCGCGGGTTCAAATCGTTCGCCTCGGCCACCACACTGCGGTTCGAGCCGGGCATCACCTGCGTCGTGGGTCCCAACGGTTCCGGCAAGTCCAATGTCGTGGACGCGCTCAGCTGGGTCATGGGTGAGCAGGGCGCCAAATCGCTGCGCGGCGGCAAGATGGAGGACGTCATCTTCGCCGGCACCACCGGGCGGCCACCGCTCGGCCGCGCCGAGGTCTCGCTCACCATCGACAACTCCGACGGCGCGCTGCCCATCGAGTACGCCGAGGTCACCATCACGCGGATCATGTTCCGCAACGGCGGCAGCGAGTACCAGCTCAACGGCGACACCTGTCGACTTCTCGACATTCAGGAGCTGTTGTCGGACTCCGGCATCGGCCGCGAGATGCACGTCATCGTCGGCCAGGGCCAGCTGGACGGCGTGCTGCACGCCGACCCCATGGGCCGCAGGGCGTTCATCGAGGAGGCCGCGGGCGTCCTCAAGCACCGCAAGCGCAAGGAGAAGGCGCTGCGGAAGCTCGACGCGATGCAGGCCAACCTCTCCCGCGTACAGGATCTGACCGAAGAGCTGAGGCGGCAGCTGAAGCCGCTGGGCAGACAGGCCGCCGTCGCGCGGCGGGCCGCGGTCATCCAGGCCGACCTGCGCGATGCGCGGCTGCGGTTGCTCGCCGACGATCTCGTACGCCTGCGGGGAGCGCTCAGCGCCGAGGTCGCCGACGAGGCGGAGCTGAAGCGGCGCAAGGCGAGCGCCGAGGACGAGCTGAAGAAGGCGCTGCTGCGCGAGGGGCACCTGGAGGACGCGGTCCGGCAGTTGACGCCCCGGCTGCAGCGGGCGCAGCAGTCCTGGTACGAGCTGTCGCAGCTGGCCGAGCGGGTGCGCGGGACGGTGTCGCTGGCCGACGCGCGGGTCAAGAGCGCCACGTCGGCGCCCACTGAGGAGCGCCGCGGGCGCGACCCCGAGGACCTGGAGCGCGAGGCCGCGCGGGTGCGCGAGCAGGAGGCCGAGCTCGAAGCGGCCCTCGAAGCGGCGCAGATCGCCCTGGACGAGACCGTCGCGCACCGGGCCGACCTCGAGCGGGAACTGGCGGTCGAGGAGCGTCGGCTCAAGGACGTCGCGCGGGCCATCGCCGACCGGCGCGAGGGACTCGCCCGCCTTCAGGGGCAGGTCAACGCCGCGCGTTCGCGGGCCACTTCCGCGCAGTCCGAGATCGACCGGCTCGCCGCGTCCCGCGACGAGGCGCAGCAGCGGGCGACCGCCGCGCAGGAGGAGTACGAGCAGCTGCGGGCCGAGGTCGACGGGCTCGACGCGGGTGACGAGGAGCTGTCCGCGCGGCACGAGGAGGCCAAGGCCGCGCTCGCCGAGGCGGAGTCCGCGCTGAGCGCGGCGCGGGAGGCCGCCACGTCCGGGGAGCGCAAGCGCGCGGCGCTCGCGGCCCGGCACGAGGCGCTCGCGCTCGGGCTGCGGCGCAAGGACGGCACGGGCGCGCTGCTCGCCGCGAAGGACCGGCTCACCGGGCTGCTCGGCCCCGCCGCCGAGTTGCTGTCGGTCGAGCCCGGGTACGAGGTGCCGATCGCGGCCGCCTTCGGCGCGGCGGCCGACGCGATCGCGGTGACCACGCCCGCCGCTGCCGCGGAAGCGATTCGCCTCCTGCGCAAACAGGACGGGGGACGGGCGGCACTGCTCCTGGCGTCGGACCCGGCCCCCGCCAACCAAGCCCCTGCGGCGATTGAGCAGCGGGGCCTGGGGCAGAGCCCCAGCGGCGCCGCGCACCCCACACCTCAGGGCCCACCCCCGGCCGCCGATCTGATCCGCGGCCCCGCCGAACTGATGCCCGCCGTCCAGCGGATGCTGCGAGGCATCGTCGTCGTAGGAACGCTGGAGGACGCCGAGGACCTGGTCTACGCGCGCCCCGAGCTGACCGCGGTCACCGCCGAAGGCGACCTGCTCGGGGCGCACTTCGCGCACGGCGGGTCCGCCGGAGCGCCCAGCCTCCTGGAGGTGCAGGCCTCCGTCGACGAGGCCGCCGCCGAGCTGGAGGAACTGGCCGCACAGTGCGAACAGTGGGCCGAGGCCCAGCACGCCGCCACCGAACGCCGCACCGAATGCGCCGCCCTCGTAGAGGAGTTGGGCCGGCAGCAGCGGGTCATAGAGCGCGAGCGCTCCGGTCGCGCCCAACAGCTCGGCCGACTCGCGGGACAGGCCCGCGGCGCCGCCGGCGAGGCGGAACGCAGCGCCGCCGCCGCGGCCAAGGCGCAGGACGCGCTGGACAAGGCCGTCCAGGACGCCGAGGAGCTGGCCGAGCGGCTCGCCGTGGCGGAGGAGCAGCCCGCCGACGAGGAACCCGACACCTCCGTGCGCGACCGCCTCTCCGCCGACGGGGCCAACGCGCGGCAGACGGAGATGGAGGCGCGCCTCCAGGTACGTACGCACGAGGAGCGGGTGAAGGGGCTCGCCGGGCGCGCCGACTCGCTCGACCGGGCCGCCCGCGCCGAGCGCGACGCACGCGCGCGTGCCGAGCGGCAGCGCGCCCGCCGCCAGTACGAGGCCGCCGTCGCCGAGGCCGTCGCCTCCGGAACCCGGCAGCTGCTCGCGCACGTCGAGGTGTCCATCACCCGGGCCGACGAGGAGCGCACGCTCGCCGAGCGGGCGAAGGCGGCGCGGGAGCAGGAGCTGGGCGCCGAGCGGGCCCGCGGCCGGGAGCTCAAGGAAGAACTCGACAAACTGACGGATTCGGTCCACAAGGGCGAGGTACTCGGCGCCGAGAAGCGGCTGCGGATCGAGCAGCTGGAGACCAAGGCGCTGGAGGAACTCGGTGTCGAACCGGCCGGACTCGTCGCGGACTACGGTCCCGACCAGCTCGTGCCGCCCTCGCTCCCCGCCGAGGGCGAGGAGCTGCCGGAGGACCCGGAGCATCCGCGCAACAAGCCGCGCCCGTTCGTCCGTTCGGAGCAGGAGAAGCGGCTGAAGTCCGCGGAGCGCGCGTACCAACAGCTCGGCAAGGTCAACCCGCTGGCGCTCGAGGAGTTCGCGGCGCTCGAGGAGCGCCACAAGTTCCTCAGCGAGCAGCTGGAGGACCTGCGCAAGACCCGCGCCGATCTGCTTCAAGTGGTGAAGGAGGTCGACGAGCGTGTCGAGCAGGTCTTCACGGAGGCCTACCGGGACACCGCGCGCGAGTTCGAGGGTGTCTTCAGCCGGCTGTTCCCCGGCGGCGAGGGACGTCTCGTCCTGACCGACCCGGAGAACATGCTCACGACGGGTGTCGATGTCGAGGCCCGGCCGCCGGGCAAGAAGGTCAAGCGGCTCAGCCTGCTCTCGGGCGGCGAGCGCTCGCTGACCGCGGTGGCCCTCCTCGTCGCCATCTTCAAGGCGCGGCCGAGCCCGTTCTATGTGATGGACGAGGTCGAGGCGGCGCTCGACGACACCAACCTGCAGCGCCTGATCCGCATCATGCGGGAGCTGCAGGAGGCCTCGCAGCTCATCGTGATCACGCACCAGAAGCGCACGATGGAGGTCGCCGACGCGCTCTACGGCGTCTCCATGCAGGGCGACGGGGTGTCGAAGGTCATCAGCCAGCGGCTGAGCCAGGGCGGCAAGGGCTCCTGACATTCCCTGACGGGTCGTCTCTTATCAGCGTTCAAGTCTTGAACACATCACGACACGCCCACGCCCAAAATTCACAGCACCCGAAGTATTGACTTCAAAACATGAAGGCATAGTCTCTGCAACGTTGCTTTTACCTTCAGGTGGTGGGTGGCATGAAGTTGTGCGCCACTGGAATCGCATCTGAAGGGCTCGCCCCCACCCCCGGCAGCGAGGCCGGTGGCCCGAGGAGTACATGTGACCAGCAGTGCGGCACCAAAGTCCGGAGCCCGGGAAGCCAGGCCCGAGCATCTGAGCCATGTCATCTTCATCGCGGCGGCCGCCGCGATGGGCGGTTTCCTCTTCGGCTACGACAGCTCCGTGATCAACGGCGCCGTCGAGGCCATCCGCGATCGGTACGACATCGGTTCTGCCGCGCTCGCCCAGGTCATCGCCATCGCCCTGATCGGCTGCGCCATCGGCGCCGCCACCGCGGGCCGGATCGCCGACCGCATCGGCCGCATCCGCTGCATGCAGATCGCGGCGGTCCTCTTCACTGTCAGCGCCGTCGGCTCGGCGCTGCCCTTCGCGATCTGGGACCTCGCCTTCTGGCGGATCATCGGTGGCTTCGCCATCGGCATGGCCTCCGTGATCGGCCCGGCGTACATCGCCGAGGTCGCCCCGCCCGCGTACCGCGGCCGGCTCGGCTCCTTCCAGCAGGGCGCGATCGTCATCGGCATCGCCATCTCGCAGCTCGTCAACTACGCGCTGCTGCAGGCCGCGGGCGGCGACCAGCGCGGCACGCTGATGGGCCTCGAGGTCTGGCAGGTCATGCTCGGCGTCATGGTCATCCCGGCCGTGATCTACGGGCTGCTCTCCTTCGCGATCCCCGAGTCGCCGCGCTTCCTGGTCTCCGTCGGCAAGCACGACCGCGCCAAGCAGGTCCTCGAAGAGGTCGAGGGCAAGGAGATCGACCTCGACGCCCGCGTCGCCGAGATCGAGCACGCGATGCACAGCGAGCACAAGTCCTCCTTCAAGGACCTGCTCGGCGGCAGCTTCTTCTTCAAGCCGATCGTCTGGATCGGTATCGGCCTCTCGGTCTTCCAGCAGTTCGTCGGCATCAACGTCGCGTTCTACTACTCCTCGACGCTGTGGCAGTCGGTCGGTGTCGACCCGACGGACTCGTTCTTCTACTCGTTCACGACGTCGATCATCAACATCATCGGTACCGTCATCGCGATGATCTTCGTCGACCGCATCGGTCGTAAGCCGCTGGCCCTGATCGGTTCGGTCGGCATGGTGATCGGTCTGGCCCTGGAGGCCTGGGCGTTCAGCTTCGACCTGGTGGACGGCAAGCTGCCGGCGACGCAGGGCTGGGTGGCCCTGATCGCGGCCCACTTCTTCGTCCTCTTCTTCGCCCTGTCGTGGGGTGTGGTCGTCTGGGTCTTCCTCGGCGAGATGTTCCCGAACAACATCCGCGCCGCGGCGCTCGGTGTGGCCGCCTCGGCCCAGTGGATCGCCAACTGGGCGATCACCGCGAGCTTCCCGTCGCTGTCCGACTGGAACCTCTCCGCGACCTACGTGATCTACACGATCTTCGCCGCGCTCTCCATCCCCTTCGTGCTCAAGTTCGTGAAGGAGACGAAGGGCAAGGCGCTGGAGGAGATGGGCTGACCCGGCTCCTCCCCGAGACCCGGGGAGATGGATTCAAGTCCCCGCTGCCATCTCCCCGCTGCCGTCACTGCCCCGGCTGAAGGACCTACGACTGGTCCTTCAGCCGGGGCAGTACGTTTTCGCAGTACAGCTGCAGGCTGCGGCGGCCCTCGTCCAGGGGCATGCCGCCGGAGAGCGGATGCAGGATGTAGTTGTCGAGCCCCTGCGCCACGCACTCGTCGGGCGTGAGGATCCGGTAGACGCCCTCGGCGCGCAGCTCGTCGACGGTCCCCGCACCCGACTTCACCGCCGACTTGATGTCCCCCGACTGCCAGGACGCGTACGTCCGCGCCTCGTGCAGGAAGTGCTTCCCGTACGTGGCCCAGGTGCGGTCCGGGTCCTCGGACAGGTGGAGGAGCGGGGTGACCTTCCCGGGCATCATGGTCCAGCCCTCGGTCCCGTACTCCTGAAGGCGCTCGTTGTAGTACGTCTCCAGCTCCGGGAGATGTGCGCTCGGGAAGAAGGGGAGGCCGAGCCGGGCCGCCCGGCGCGCGGCGGCCTGCGAGGAGCCGCCGACCAGGAGCAGCGGGTGCGGCTGGGTGAAGGGGCGAGGGGTGACCCGGACCCGGCGCCCGCGGTACGTGAACTCCTCGCCGGTCCAGGCCTTGAGCAGCGTTTCGAGGAGCTCGTCCTGGAGCTTGCCGCGCCGCTTCCACTCCACGTCGAACTGGGCGTACTCCTCGGGCCGGTAGCCGATCCCGGAGACCGTCACCAGGCGGCCGCCGCTGAGCAGGTCCAGTACGGCGATGTCCTCGGCGAGGCGGAGCGGGTCGTGCAGCGGGCCGATGATCGCGGAGACGGTGACCGCGATGCGCTTCGTGGCGCCGAGGACCGCGCCCGCGAAGGTGAAGGGCGAGGGCAGCCAGTTGTTGGCGACGCCGTGGTGCTCCTCCGTCTGCACCGTGTCGATGCCCTGCTCGTCCGCGTAGCGGGCCATCTCGACGGCCCCCTGGTAGCGGGCGGCGAGCGATTCGGGTGTGCCGGTGGGGTCGACGAGGTTGAACCGTACGACGGACACGGGCATGGAAAAGTCCCCCTCCGCGAGGCGTGGAGCCGGTTTCGTGGAGGGGGACGTTAGCTGACGGAGCGTCAGGAGGCCATGGCTTCGGCGGCCTCGGGCTCTTCCGGGGCCTTCGTGGTGTCGGCCGGCTTGGGCAGCGCCAGGTACAGCAGGCCGGAGACGACGATCGTGACGACCCAGCCGAGGCCGTACTCACCGATGAAGTTGTTCGTGGCGAGCGGCCCGGAGAACCAGGTCGACGACGTGAACAGCAGGCCCACGACCAGGCCGACCGCCCAGGCGATGCACGCCGCGGGGGAGAAGCCGGCCTTGTACCAGTAGGCGCTGGTGCGGGTGGTGTCGATCAGAGCCGCGCCGTCGTAGTGCTTGCGCTTGAACATGTCCGCGCCGAAGACGCCGACCCAGGCCGAGAAGGCCACGGCGAGCAGCGAGAGGAAGGAGATGAACGAGCTCATGAAGCTCGTCGCGACCAGCATCAGGATGGCGCCGGAGATCAGCGAGATCAGCGCGTTGATCGAGACGGCCCAGTGGCGCGGCACCTTGAAGCCGAGGGTCTGCGCGGTGAAGCCGGCCGAGTACATCGACATGGCGTTGATCAGCAGCATGCCGACCAGGGCGATGAGCAGGTACGGCACCGCGATCCACATCGGCAGGATCTCGCCGAGGAAGGAGACCGGGTCCTGCGCGGAGGCCAGGTCCGGCGTGGAGACCGCCATCACGGAACCCATCAGGACCATCGGCAGCACGACGATGCCCGCGCCGCCGATCGAGTTCCCGACGATGCCCTTGGTGGAGGCCGTGCGCGGCAGGTAGCGCGTGAAGTCGGGGGAGGACGGGATCCAGCTGACGCCACCGGCGGCGATCATGCCGATGCCCGCGACCATCAGGGACGTCTTGCCCGCGGGCTGCCCGAAGACATCGGACCAGTCGGTGTTGATGATCAGGTAGACCAGCACCAGGACCGAGAAGATGCCGAACAGGTACGTCGCGTACTTGTTGCACATCTGCACGACGTTGATGCCGAGGCCCGAGATCGCGAACGTCACGCACACGAACAGCAGCAGGGTGAGGATCACCAGGAAATTGTTCTGCTTGATGCCGAACAGGATGTCCAGGACCGTGAGCACGGCATACGCGCCGGTCACCGCGTTGATCGTCTCCCAGCCCCAGCGGGCGACCCAGATCAGCGAGCCGGGCAGCAGATTGCCGCGCTGCCCGAACACCGCGCGGGACAGCGCCATGCCGGGCGCCCCACCCCGCTTGCCCGCGATGCCGATCAGGCCCACCAGGCCGTACGACACGATGGGCGCGGCGATGGCGACGACGATCGCCTGCCAGAAGTTCAGCTTGTACGTCACGACGAGGCTCGCGCCCATCGTGAGCAACAGCACGCTGATGTTGGCGGCGACCCAGGTGGGGAAGAGCTCGCGGGTCTTGGCGGTGCGCTCGGCGTCGGGGACGGGCTCGATGCCGCGTGTCTCCAGCGCGCCTTCGGCTTCGGCGGTCTTGCTCATGCGGTGGGGTTCCGTGCCTCTCGCTCGGCCCGGCCGTGGGGGACGGAGAGCCGGTGGGGGGTGTGTCGTGATTGCGATGGACTCTACGCGCGTTGATGCGACGACTGCCATCGTACTTTAGTCCGAGTCCGACCCGTCAGAGCCCTTTGTCCTTTAGAGGAACGCACAAACACGGCCTCGGCCGGACCCATGACTGATACTGGACGGGTTATGGAAACCGTCATCCTTGCTGTAGTCATCGCCGTGGTCGTGATCGGCGCGCTCGGCGGGCTCGTGATCGGCAGCCGCAAGAAGAAGCAGCTGCCCCCGCCCCCGCCGTCGGCGCCCGACATCACCACCGCCCCGCCCACCGAGCCGCACGTCGGCGAAGAGGCCGAGACGCCGCGCGACGAAGCGCGGCGCACGATCGAAGAGGTCGACCTCCCGACGGCCGAACCGACCGTCGAGGAGGAGCCCGAGGCCCCGGCCGCCGCGGAGCCCGCCGCTCCCGAGGTCGAGGTTCCCGAACCCACCGCGGGCCGCCTCGTGCGGCTGCGCGCCCGCCTTTCCCGTTCGCAGAACGCGCTCGGCAAGGGCCTGCTCACCCTCCTGTCCCGCGAGCACCTCGACGAGGACACGTGGGAGGAGATCGAGGACACGCTGCTCACCGCCGACGTCGGCGTGCAGCCCACCCAGGAGCTGGTCGAGAACCTCCGCGAGCGCGTCAAGGTGCTCGGCACCCGCACGCCGGACGAGCTGCGCGCCCTGCTGCGCGAGGAGCTCCTCAAGCTGCTCGTCCCCGAGTTCGACCGCACCGTGAAGACGGAGAGCCTCAACTCCGAGGGCACGACGCCCGGCATCGTGATGGTCGTCGGTGTCAACGGCACCGGGAAGACCACCACCACCGGCAAGCTCGCGCGCGTGCTCGTCGCCGACGGCAAGAACGTGGTGCTCGGCGCCGCGGACACCTTCCGTGCGGCCGCCGCCGACCAGCTGCAGACGTGGGGCGAGCGGGTCGGTGCGCGCACCGTGCGCGGCCCCGAGGGCGGCGACCCCGCCTCCATCGCCTTCGACTCCGTCAAGGAGGGCATCGAGGAGGGCGCCGACGTCGTCCTCATCGACACGGCCGGGCGGCTGCACACCAAGACCGGGCTCATGGACGAGCTCGGCAAGGTCAAGCGGGTCGTGGAGAAGCACGCGCCGCTCGACGAGGTGCTGCTCGTCCTCGACGCGACGACCGGGCAGAACGGTCTGGTCCAGGCCCGCGTCTTCGCCGAGGTCGTCGACATCACGGGCATCGTGCTGACCAAGCTGGACGGCACGGCCAAGGGCGGCATCGTCGTGGCCGTGCAGCGGGAGCTGGGCGTGCCGGTCAAGCTCGTGGGTCTCGGCGAGGGACCCGACGACCTGGCGCCGTTCGAGCCGGAGGCGTTCGTGGATGCGCTTATCGGCGAGTAGACGCTTCGCTTCGGTGCGGGAGGCCGCGGTCGGGCTGCTCTGGGTTTGGGCGGCGCGGCCGCGGCTTTTCTGTGGGCCGGTTCCTCTGCGCCGGCCCCCGCGCCGCTTGCCGCACCGTGCTTACGCGGACGGCGAGCGGTGCGCCACGTAGGCCAGGGTGCCCAGCAGCAGCCGTGCCTGGGGCGGCTGGTTCGCCGTGTCCAGGGACGGGGCGCGCAGCCAGGTCGTCGGGCCGAGGCCGCCGCGGTCGGACGGCGGCGCCGTGACGTACGAGCCGGCGCCCAGCGCGTGCAGGTCGAGGGCCGCGTCGTCCCAGCCCATCCGGTAGAGCAGCGTGGGGAGTTCGGCCGCGGCGCCCGGTGCCACGAAGAAGTGGGCGCGGCCCTCGGGGGTGGCGACGACCGGGCCGAGAGGCAGGCCCATGCGCTCCAGGCGGATCAGTGCCCGGCGCCCCGCGGCCTCCGGCACGTCGATCACGTCGAAGGCCCCGCCGACCGGAAGCAGCACCGCCGCGCCGGGGAACCGGCCCCAGGAGTCGGTCACTTCGTCGAGCGTGGCCCCCGCCTTCACCACGGCATCCGGATCCAGGGGATGCGCGCCGGGGGCCGGGCAGTTCGCCTTCCCGCAGGAGCACACGGAGCCGGCGGCGCGGGCGCCGGGCACCACGTCCCAGCCCCAGAGGCCGGTGAACTCCGCCACCGTGGTGCAGTCCGAAGCGCGGCCGGACGTGCGGCCGCGGCGACGTGAGCCGGTGCGCATCTCGCGCATGCCGCCGATCGTGAAGCCCATGCCCCCTCCAACACATCCCGTGCGCCGGTGGTTACGTGGCGGAATCGGATCGTTACCCAATGCGTACGCCACTCCGGTCGGACCGGAGCCGATTCGCATTCGGGGTGGTGCGCCCGGTGTCGCGCGCCCCCGTCCACCCTGGTCCGCCTACTTCCGGCTGTCCTATGTCAAGTGAATCGTGTGGGGGCGCCCCTGGGTTCATTCGAAGGGGTGGCGAATGGTGGCGTTTCCGTGTTCGCCCTCGCCGGAGGGGTGATCGTAGGATTACTTTCAGTGCACGAGCCCTGAGGGTGCGTGCACCCGTGGGTATGCCGGAGGCAAGTCGGTTTCCTGTTCGAGGAGTGACAACTGCCGGACGGGAAGCCTGGTTTGACGGCATCCTGGTAGGGCTTGCGGGCAAGAGTGTGGAGAACAGTGGTCGACGGGACTTCGCACACAGCGTCTTAGATGGCTTCAGGGAATGGGGGCGTTCCAGTGGGCGGCAGCGGCGGTGGCGTCACGAACGCCGAGAAGCGCCCCAACGAGCTGCTCGGTTCGTGGTTCGTGCGCAGTGGCTGGTCCAAGGGCGAGCTGGCGCGCCAAGTGAACCGACGGGCCCGGCAGTTGGGTGCGAACCACATCTCCACGGACACGTCGCGCGTGCGCCGATGGCTCGACGGGGAGAACCCGCGCGAGCCCATCCCCAGGATCCTCAGCGAGCTGTTCTCCGAGCGCTTCGGCTGCGTCGTCGCCGTCGAGGACCTCGGCCTGCGCGCCGCGCACCAGGCGCCCTCCGTGTCCGGCGTCGACCTGCCCTGGACCGCCCCCCAGACCGTGGCGCTCATCGGTGAGTTCTCGCGCAGCGACCTGATGCTCGCGCGCCGCGGCTTCCTCGGCAGCTCGCTGGCGCTCGCCGCGGGCCCCTCGCTCATCGAGCCGATGCAGCGCTGGCTGGTGCCGACGCCCGGCGGGGCCTCGGCCAGGCCGGAGCCGGAGTCGGCCACGCAGCGTCGCGGGAACAGGCTGTCGAAGCCCGAGCTCGACCTCCTGGAGTCGACCACGGTGATGTTCCGCCAGTGGGACGCCCAGTGCGGCGGCGGCCTGCGCCGCAAGGCCGTCGTCGGGCAACTCCACGAGGTGACCGACCTGTTGCAGGAGCCGCAGCCGGAGGAGACCACGCGGCGCCTGTTCAAGGTCGCGGCCGAGCTGGCCGAGCTGGCCGGCTGGATGAGCTACGACGTGGGCCTGCAGCCCACCGCCCAGAAGTACTTCGTGCTCGCCCTGCACGCCTCGAAGGAAGCGGGTGACAAGCCGCTCGGCTCGTACGTGCTCAGCAGCATGAGCCGGCAGATGATCCACCTGGGCCGGCCCGACGACGCGCTCGAACTCATCCACCTCGCCCAGTACGGCAGCCGCGACTGCGCCAGCCCCCGCACGCAGTCGATGCTGTATGCGATGGAGGCCCGGGCGTACGCGAACATGGGGCAGCCCGGCAAGTGCAAGCGCGCCGTGCGGATGGCCGAGGACACCTTCACCGACGCGGACGACTGGGACGACCCGGACCCCGACTGGATCCGCTTCTTCTCCGAGGCCGAGCTGCACGGCGAGAACAGCCACTCGTACCGGGACCTCGCCTATGTGGCCGGTCGCAGCCCCACGTACGCGTCGATGGCCGAGCCCGTCATGAAGCGCGCCGTCGAGCTGTTCGGGAAGGACGCCGAGCACCAGCGTTCGTACGCGCTGAACCTGATCGGGATGGCCACGGTGCACCTCCTGCAGAAGGAGCCCGAGCAGTCCACGGTGCTCGCGGGGCAGGCCCTGGAGATCGCCAGGAAGGTGCGCTCGGAGCGGGTCAACACCCGGATCCGCAAGACCGTCGACAACGCGACGCGGGACTTCGGTGACGTCGCCGAGGTCATCGACCTCACGGAACAGCTCGCGCTCCATCTGCCGGAGACCGCCGAAGCCGCGGTCTGACGGCGGGGGAGCACCCCACGAACCCCGGCCACGGCCACCGTCCCGAAACAGCCCGACTCGGCTCCCCTACGCCAGGTCACGCGGACGGAGGTCGTGGTCGGCCTGTTTCAGGCATTTCATTCACCCGTAACACCCGCGCGCTCTTCGTCACTGCGGCGAAACATCAAGGGGCCCGAACGGAAACGGCGCTGCACCAATGTCAGGGCGCATAACCGGCCCGATGACGAGGAGACGCCGATGGCTCCAGCCATCACGCTGGCGGCAGACGCACCCACACTGTCGCCCGCCAACACAGGCTTCATGCTGATCTGTTCCGCCCTGGTGATGCTGATGACGCCGGGTCTTGCCTTCTTCTACGGAGGCATGGTCCGCGTCAAGAGCACCCTGAACATGCTGATGATGAGCTTCATCAGCCTCGGGATCGTGACGATCCTGTGGGTTCTGTACGGCTTCTCCGTCGCGTTCGGCACCGACAAGGGCTCGATCCTCGGCTGGGACGGCGACTTCGTCGGGCTCAGCGGGATCGGCCTCACGCAGCTCTGGGACGGCTACACGATCCCGATTTATGTGTTCGCCGTCTTCCAGCTGATGTTCGCGGTGCTCACGCCCGCGCTGATCAGCGGCGCGCTCGCGGACCGCGTGAAGTTCAGCGCCTGGGCGCTGTTCATCGCGCTGTGGGCCACGATCGTGTACTTCCCGGTCGCGCACTGGGTGTGGGGGACCGGCGGCTGGGCCTTCGAGCTCGGCGTGATCGACTTCGCCGGCGGCACGGCCGTGCACATCAACGCGGGCGCCGCGGCGCTCGGCGTGATCCTCGTCATCGGCAAGCGCGTCGGCTTCAAGAAGGACCCGATGCGGCCGCACTCGCTGCCGTGGACGATGCTCGGCGCCGGTCTGCTGTGGTTCGGCTGGTTCGGCTTCAACGCCGGGTCCTGGCTCGGCAACGACGACGGCGTCGGCGCCCTGATGTTCATCAATACGCAGGTCGCGACCGCCGCAGCCATGCTGGCGTGGCTGGCCTACGAGAAGATCCGGCACGGCGCGTGCACCTCGCTCGGCGCCGCCTCCGGTGCCGTCGCGGGCCTCGTCGCCATCACTCCTTCCGGTGGTTCCTGCTCGCCGCTCGGCGCGATCGCCATCGGCGCCGTCGCCGGTGTGCTGTGCGCGATGGCCGTGGGCCTCAAGTACAAGTTCGGCTACGACGACTCGCTCGACGTCGTCGGCGTCCACCTGGTCGGCGGCGTCGTCGGCTCCCTGCTCGTCGGCTTCTTCGCCACGGGCGGCGGCCAGTCCGACGCGGCGGGCCTGTTCTACGGCGGCGGCCTCGACCAGTTCTGGAAGCAGTGCGCGGGCGTCGGTGGCGTCCTCGCCTACTCGCTGATCGTCTCCGCGGTCCTCGCCTTCGCCCTCGACAAGACCATCGGCATGCGGGTCAGCGAGGACGACGAGGTCTCCGGCATCGACCAGGCCGAGCACGCCGAGACCGCGTACGACTACAGCGGCGCGGGCGGCGGCAGCCTGTCCCGTCAGGCGGTTCCCGCCCCGGCCCCCACGCAGGTTTCCCAGGACAAGGCTCAGGACAAGAAGGTCGACGCATGAAGCTGATCACCGCCGTCGTCAAGCCGCACCGGCTCGACGAGATCAAGGAAGCCCTCCAGGCCTTCGGGGTCCAGGGCCTGACCGTGACCGAGGCCAGCGGATACGGCCGTCAGCGCGGACACACCGAGGTCTACCGCGGCGCCGAGTACACCGTGGATCTGGTACCCAAGATCCGTATCGAGGTCCTGGTCGAGGACGACGACGCCGACGAACTGCTGGATGTCGTGGTGAAGGCCGCGCGGACCGGCAAGATCGGCGACGGCAAGGTCTGGGCGGTCCCCGTCGAGACGGCCGTGCGGGTGCGCACCGGCGAACGCGGTCCGGACGCGCTGTAACGGACATGGACGGGACGGGAGTCGCCGGGTGACGAGCGTGAACGACGTACGTGCTGATGCAGAGGATTCCGGACCCGGCGGCTATGCGGCGGCCCGGCTGCGCCTTCTCCAGGGGGAGGCGCGGTCCGGGCCGCCGCGCCGTGCCGCCCTCGCGGAGCTGACCGACGACTGGCTCACCGGGCTCTTCGGCGACGGGGCGCCGGGCGTCTCGCTCGTCGCGGTCGGCGGGTACGGGCGCGGCGAGCTCTCCCCGCGCAGCGATCTCGACCTGCTCCTGCTGCACGACGGCTCGGCGGACGCCGACGCGGTCGCGGCGCTCGCCGACCGCATCTGGTACCCGGTGTGGGACCTGGGCCTCGCCCTCGACCACTCCGTCCGTACGCCGGCGCAGGCGCGCAAGACCGCGGGCGACGACCTCAAGGTGCAGCTGGGGCTGCTCGACGCCCGGCATCTCGCGGGTGACCTCGGGCTCACGGCGGGTCTGCGCACCGCCGTCCTCGCGGACTGGCGCAACCAGGCGCTGAAGCGGCTGCCCGAACTCCGCGAACTGTGCGAGGAACGGGCCGAACGCCAGGGCGAGTTGCAGTTCCTGCTCGAACCCGACCTGAAGGAGGCGCGGGGCGGGCTCCGGGACGCCACCGCGCTGCGCGCCGTCGCCGCCTCCTGGCTCGCGGACGCGCCCCGCGAGGGCCTCGCCTACGCGCGGCGCAGGCTCCTCGACGTACGGGACGCCCTGCATCTGGCCACCGGGCGGGCCACCGACCGGCTCGCGCTCCAGGAGCAGGACCAAGTCGCGGCGGAACTGGGCCTGTTGGACGCCGATACGTTGCTGCGGCAGGTGTACGAGGCCGCGCGCACGATCGCGTACGCCAGTGATGTCACCTGGCGCGAGGTGGGGCGTGTCCTCAAGTCCCGGTCGTCGAAGCCCCGGCTGCGGTCCCTGCTCGGCGGCGGGAAGCAGGCGCCGGTCGAGCGGTCGCCGCTGGCCGAGGGCGTCGTCGAGATGGAGGGTGAGGTGGTGCTCGCCCGCGCCGCCAAGCCTGACCGGGACCCGGTGCTGCCGCTGCGGGCCGCCGCCGCTGCCGCTCAGGCGGGCCTGCCGCTGTCGCTGCACGCGGTGCGCCGGCTTGCGGCCGCCGCCCGGCCGCTGCCAGCACCCTGGCCCGCCGAGGCCCGCGAACAGCTGGTCACGCTGCTCGGCGCGGGCCGGCCGACCGTCGAGGTGTGGGAGGCGTTGGAGGCGGAGGGGCTGATCACCCGGCTGATCCCGGACTGGGAGCGGGTGCGGTGCAGGCCGCAGCGCAATGCCGTGCACACCTGGACCGTCGACCGGCATCTCGTCGAAACGGCCGTGCGGGCCTCGGAGTTGACGCGCCGCGTGCACCGGCCCGACCTGCTGCTCGTCGCGGCGCTGCTGCACGACATCGGCAAGGGCTGGCCGGGGGACCACTCGGTTGCAGGGGAGATCATCGCGCGGGACGTCGCCGCGCGGATCGGCTTCGACCGGGCCGACGTCGCCGTGCTCGCCTCCCTCGTACGCCATCACCTGCTGCTCATCGAGACGGCCACGCGGCGCGATCTGGAGGACCCGGCGACCGTACGGTCCGTGGCGGACGCGGTCGGCTCGATCGGCACGCTCGAACTGCTGCACGCGCTGACCGAGGCGGACGCCCTGGCCACCGGGCCCGCCGCCTGGTCGTCCTGGCGGGGCTCGCTGGTGGCCGACCTGGTCAAGCGGGTCTCGGCGGTGCTCGCGGGGGACGAGCCGGTCGACCCGGACGACGCGGAGCCCACCGCCGAGCAGGAGCGGCTCGCGGTGGAGGCGCTGCGCACGGGTGGGCCCGTGCTCGCGCTGCGGGCGCAGACGGACGCGGTGCCGACCGGATCCGAGGGGGCGGGGGAACCGGAGCCGCTCGGCGTCGAGCTGGTGATCGCGGTGCCGGAGCAGGACGGGGTGCTTCCGGCCGTGGCCGGGGTGCTCGCGATGCACCGGCTGACCGTGCGCACGGCGGAGCTGCGGGCGCTGACACCGCCGGAGGGCGTGGAGGGGGTCGCCCTGCTGCTCGACTGGCGGGTCGCCGCCGAGTACGGCTCGCTGCCGCAGGCCGCGCGGCTGCGGGCGGATCTCGTACGGGCCCTCGACGGTTCGCTCGACATCGCGGCGCGGCTCGCCGAGCGGGACGCCGCGTATCCGCGCAGGCGGGGTGTGGTGGCGCCGCCGGCCCGGGTGACGGTGGCCTCGGCGGGCTCGCACCGGGCGACGGTGATCGAGGTGCGGGCGCACGACGCGCCGGGCCTGCTGCACCGCATCGGGCGGGCCCTTGAGGTGGCCGGGGTGCGGGTGCGTTCGGCGCATGTGTCGACGCTGGGCGCCAACGCGGTCGACGCGTTCTACGTGGCCGGGGGCGACGGGGGGCCGCTGCCTTCGCAGGAGGCGGTGTCCGTGGCGCGGGGCGTGGAGGAGGCGCTGCGGGGGTGAGGGCCGGGGTCCGCGTCGGGTGACGTGGGCCCCGGCCGGGTCTCACTTGCCGATGAAACCGTTCGTGCGCAGGAAGTACAGCGCGGCCTGATCGGCGCTCTTGCCCTCCAGGTCGACGAGACCGTTGAGCTCGATGATGGTCTTCTCGGTGAGCGCGTCACCGAGTTCCTTCGACAACTTGGCGAGCTGCGGGTACTTCTTCGCGGTCTCGTCGCGCACGGTCAGCGCGGCCAGCTCCGTCGTGAAGTGCCCCTTGTCGTCGTCGAGGACCTTCAGGTCGAGGGACTCCAGGCGGGCGTCCGTCGTGAACACCTCGGCGAACTTGCAGGGGCTGCCCTTCGCCACGTTCACGAAGTCCAGCGCGAACGCGTTCTGGTAGACCTGCGGCGCCGGGAACGCGAGCTTGTACGGGCTGTGCTCCAGCGCCGCCAGCTCACGGTCGAGGAACTCCGAGGCCCCGCACAGCGTGGCGTCCTCGGGGTGCTCCTTCGCCAGCCTCGCGAGGTCGCTGATCGAGTCGACGTCGCCGGCCCGGCCGGGGGCGTCGGCCGCGCGGGCCAGCGCGTACTGGTTGCCGAACTTCGCCGGGCCCAGCCACTTGATCTTGTGCTTCTTCAGGTCCTCCCGCGAGGTCGCCCTGAACTGCGCGGCACTGCCCTGCACGGGCTTGTCGTGCTGCAGGAACTGGGTCCAGCCGGTGCCGGAGTAGTCCCAGTACATGTCGACGTCGCCGCTCTGGAGTGCGCTGCGGGCGATCGTGGTGCCCTGAAGCCCGGTCTGGTCCTTGGTCTTCGCCCCGGCGGCTTCGAGCGCGTACAGCGTGATCTTTCCGAGGATCTGCTGCTCGGTGAACTCCTTGGAGCCGACCGTGAAGTGCGCGCCCTTCAGGTCGACATCCTCGGCGATCGAGCCGCCGCCGAGCTGCTTCTTGCTCGCCGTGCGCGGCAGGTCGCCGGAGGAGCCGCCGGTCGCGCCGGTGTTCGTGCAGCCGGTGAGCGCGGCGCCGCCGAGCAGGGCCGCGCACAGGGCGACGGACACTTTGCCACGAGCCTTGCCACGGGCCCTCGCCGGTCCGAATCGCATGCGTGTTGTCACTTCTCTCAGGCCCCTTCTCACAGACCGCGCGGGCGCAGCAGGTTCTCGACGATCCCGGCGACCCAGTCCACGAGCAGCGCGAGGACGGCGACGAGGACGCTTCCGGTGATCAGGACCAGGTTCCGGCTGGAGTTGATCCCGTTCGAGATCACGTCGCCGAGGCCGCCGGCCCCGATGAACGTCGCGAGCGCGACGGTGCCCACCGTGATCACCAGCGCCGTACGGATCCCGGCGAGCATCACCGGCACCGCGAGCGGCAGTTCGATCCGGCGCAGCACCTCCCACCGGGTCATGCCCATGCCCCGGGCGGACTCGAGGATCGACGGATCGACCTGCTGAAGGCCCGCGATGGTGTTGCGAAGGACCGGCAGCACCCCGTACGCGACGAACGCGATCAGGGCGATCTGCGTGACCCCGAGGCTGACGAAGGCCACCGCGAGCAGCACGATCAGGCCGAGCGAGGGCAGCGCCTGCCCGATGCTGGCGATCGCGAGGACGGGCCCGGCGAGGGGGCGGGCCCAGCGGCGGGTCAGCAGCACGCCGAGCGGGATGGCGATCACCAGGATGAGAACGGTGGCGACCGCGGTCAGTTCGATGTGCGTGAGGGTGCGGCTGAGCAGGTAGTCCGCGTTCAGGCTGCGCAGCTCGATCTGGTCCTTCTCCTGCCCGGCGACGTACCAGGCGAGCAGCGCGAGGACCACGGCGAGTGCCAGCGGCGTGAGGGCGAGGCGCCACAGCGGTGGCAGAACACGCGTGCGCTCGGCCGGCTCTGCCGCGGCCGGGAGCTCGTCGACGAGTGCCTGGGTCACGGCCGGGCCCCCTGCAGCAGACCGGCGCCGTTCTCGGTGTGGATCAGCGTGCGCAGGGTGTCGAGGGTGACGACACCGCGGTAGCGGCCCAGGTCGTCCACGACCGCCAGCGCCGACGCGTTCACCGCGAGCATCTCGTCGAGCGCGTCGTACAGGCTCGTGGTCGGGCCGAGCGGGGAGATCAGCGGCAGCCGGGTGCCACCGTCGGCGGGCAGCCAGCCGACCGGGCGGCGGTCCTCGTCCAGGACCACCACGAACTCGCGGTCGCTGTCGACGGTGGCGTTCTGCTGCGCCTCGGCGTCCGCCGACTCGGCGACGGTGGGCCACAGCGGTACGTCGACGTTCCCGAGCCGGGTCAGCGACAGACGGCGTACGGCGGCGCCCGCGCCGATGAAGTCGGTGACGAACTCGTTCGCCGGCTCGGCGAGGATCTTCTCCGGGGTGTCGTACTGGACGACGTTCCCGTGCTCGGCGAAGACGGCGATCTTGTCGCCCATCTTCACGGCCTCGTCGATGTCGTGGGTGACGAACACGATCGTCTTGCGCAGCTTGGCCTGGATCTTGAGGAACTCGTTCTGCAGCGCCTCGCGGTTGAGCGGGTCGATCGCGCCGAACGGCTCGTCCATGAGCATCACCTGCGGGTCGCCGCCGAGCGCGCGGGCGACGCCGACGCGCTGCTGCTGGCCACCGGAGAGCTGCTTCGGGTAGCGGCCGCGGTACGTGTCCGGGTCCAGGCCCACCATGTCGAGCAGCTCGTCCACGCGCGCGTGGACCCGCTTCTTGTCCCAGCCGAGCAGGCCGGGCACGGTGGCTATGTTCTGGGCGACCGTCTGGTGCGGGAAGAGCCCGGACTGCTGGATCGCGTAGCCGATGCGGCGGCGCAGCTCGTGCACCGGGATCTTCGTGACGTCCTCGTCGGCGAGGTGGATGCGGCCGGAGGTCGGCTCGATCAGCCGGTTGATCAGCTTCATCGTCGTCGTCTTGCCGCAGCCCGAGGGTCCGACGAAGACCACGATCCGCCCCTCGGGGATCTCCAGCGTCAGCTCGTCCACGGCCGGACGCGCCTGGCCGGGGTAGGACTTGGTCAGCCGGTCGAGCCGGATCATCGGGTGACCCCCTTCGGAGTGGTCAGGCGATTGAGCAGGGCGAAGAGCAGATCGAAGAGCAGCGCGAGGACGACGATGGCGAGTGCGCCCTCGAGCGTCAGATAGACGGCGAACGGGGTGCCCGCGCTGGCGAGTCCGTCGAGGATGAGCTTGCCGAGGCCCGGGCCGTTCACGGCGGCGGCGATGGCCGCGATGCCGAGCAGCATCTGCGTCGCGACCCGCAGGCCGGTGATCACCACGGGCCAGGCGAGCGGGAACTCGATGGTGGCGAGCACCTTGAGCCGGGTCATGCCCATCGCGTGCGCGGACTCGACGACGGCCGGGTCCAGTTCGCGCAGACCGACCACCGTGTTACGGATGACGGGGAGCAGCGCGTACAGCGTCAGGGCCACGATCGACGGCCCGGTGCCGAGGCCGAGCGGCGTGATGAGCAGGCCGAACAGCGCGTAGGACGGAATCGTCAGGAGCAGCCCGGCCGCCCCGAGCACGGCGGCGCGCGGTGCCCGCGTCCGGTACGTCAGGACCGCCACCGGCACCCCGATGAGCACCGCGAGGGCGAGGCCTTCGAGGACCAGCAGGATGTGCGCGAGCGTGGCGTCGAGCACATCGGGCCAGTTGCCCTGGAAGTAGTCGAAGAAGTTCACGCCGGCCTCCCTTGGGGTGCCGGGGGCCTGCGCACGGGCCGTGGTGGCCGGTACGTGGAGAGGGAGGTCATGGGTGAGCTCCAGTTCACGTCAGAGGTGTGTACGGCGGTGTGCCGCACGGCTGCTGGTGGCGGTTCCGGGCACGACCGGGCACGCCCCGGCGCGGGGCGGAGAAGAGGGGTGGCGTCGAAACCTGGGGGCGCCTACCCAGTCGGGCGCCACTGATGTGCACGGATTTACGGAACCGCCGGGGCCGTAATTATGGCGAACGCGCTGGTCACGCCGGGATGTCTGCGGCGGATATGGAGGCGTATGGGCCGGTTTTTCGTACGTGGGTGCGACCCGTGGGGCGCATCGGGACCGGGCCACTGACCACGGCGCGACGGGCGGATACCCTGGAGGGCGACCTGTCCGTAAGCCACCCCCGACCCGAGGATTCGCGACCGCCGTGTTCGACACTCTCTCCGATCGCCTCGCAGCGACATTCAAGAACCTCCGCGGCAAGGGGCGCCTCAGCGAGGCGGACATCGACGCCACGGCGCGCGAGATCCGGATCGCCCTCCTTGAAGCCGACGTGGCGCTGCCCGTCGTCCGTGCCTTCATCAAGCAGATCAAGGAGCGCGCGACCGGCGCCGAGGTCTCCCAGGCGCTGAACCCCGCCCAGCAGGTCATCAAGATCGTCAACGAGGAGCTCATCGGCATCCTCGGCGGCGAGACCCGCCGGCTGCGCTTCGCCAAGACCGGCCCGACCGTGATCATGCTCGCGGGTCTGCAGGGTGCCGGTAAGACGACCCTCGCGGGCAAGCTCGGCCTCTGGCTCAAGTCCCAGGGCCACTCGCCGCTGCTCGTCGCCTGTGACCTCCAGCGTCCGAACGCCGTGAACCAGCTGAGCGTCGTCGCCGAGCGCGCCGGCGTCGGCATCTACGCGCCGGAGCCGGGCAACGGCGTGGGCGATCCGGTGCAGGTGGCCAAGGACTCCATCGAGCACGCCAAGGCGAAGGTCTACGACGTCGTCATCGTCGACACCGCGGGCCGCCTCGGCATCGACCAGGAGCTGATGCAGCAGGCCGCGGACATCCGCGACGCCGTGAAGCCGGACGAGGTCCTCTTCGTCGTCGACGCCATGATCGGTCAGGACGCGGTCAACACGGCCGAGGCCTTCCGCGACGGCGTCGGCTTCGACGGTGTGGTGCTCTCCAAGCTCGACGGCGACGCCCGTGGTGGTGCGGCCCTGTCGATCGCGCACGTCACCGGCAAGCAGATCATGTTCGCCTCCAACGGCGAGAAGCTGGACGACTTCGACGCGTTCCACCCGGACCGCATGGCGTCCCGCATCCTCGGCATGGGCGACATGCTCACGCTGATCGAGAAGGCCGAACAGACCTTCTCGCAGCAAGAGGCCGAGAAGATGGCCTCCAAGCTGGCCTCCAAGAAGGGCCAGGACTTCACGCTCGACGACTTCCTGGCGCAGATGGAGCAGGTCAGGAAGATGGGGTCCATGTCCAAGCTGCTCGGCATGCTGCCGGGCATGGGGCAGATGAAGGACCAGATCGCCAACCTCGACGAGCGCGACGTCGACCGCACGGCCGCCATCATCAAGTCGATGACCCCGGCCGAGCGCCAGGAGCCGACGATCATCAACGGCTCGCGCCGCGCCCGTATCGCCAAGGGTTCCGGCGTCGAGGTCAGCGCGGTCAAGAACCTGGTGGAGCGGTTCTTCGAGGCCCGCAAGATGATGTCCCGCATGGCTCAGGGCGGCGGCATGCCCGGGATGCCGGGCATGCCCGGCAGCGGCGGCGGCCCCGGCCGGCAGAAGAAGCAGCCCAAGAAGGCCAAGGGCAAGCAGCGCTCCGGCAACCCGATGAAGCGCAAGCAGCAGGAGCAGGAGGAGGCCGCCCGCCGCGCGGCCGCCGCCGAGGGCGGCGCCCTCGGTCTGCCCGGCGCGGGCCAGCAGGACCCCAAGGACTTCGAGCTCCCCGACGAGTTCAAGAAGTTCATGGGCTGACACGTCGGCAGCTGTACGGGTAAGGGGCGTCCGCCATGGCGGACGCCCCTTACGCATGTCCACGAGTGGCGGCCCCCTGGCAACTGTGCGGTCATGGGCGGAAGGCCTCGGGGCCAAGGCCGCCCCGGAGGACGGCAGGCTGCAGGAGGAGAGACAGGCGTGGCGAACCCGGTACCCCCGCGCGATCGGACGGATCAGCCCTGGCGTTCCGAGGGCGCGCCGCCGCCTCCGCCCCCGCAGGGGCCCAAGCGCAAGATGCCCGGCGGCTGGGGCGGCCTCATCCTGACGGCCCTGATCGTCTACCTCATCGCCAACCTGGTGCTGTCGTTCTTCAACGAGGGCGACGAGCCGACGGTCTCGTACACCGAGTTCAGCAAGCAGGTCGAGGCCGACAACGTCACCAAGATCTACTCCAAGGGCGACGCCATCCAGGGCGAGCTCAAGAAGGAGAAGCCGACCCCCAAGGACAGCGACAGCAAGCGCAAGAACTACACCAAGTTCACGACGCAGCGCCCGGCCTTCGCCGACGACGACCTCTGGGCCAACCTGGAGAAGCACGACGTCACGGTGACCGCCGAACCCGTCGTCCAGGAGCGCAGCTTCCTGTCCAACCTGCTCATCTCGCTCGCCCCGATGGTCCTCCTGGTCGTGCTGTGGCTGTTCATCGCGCGGCGCATGAGCCAGGGCATGGGCGGCGGCGCGGGCGGCATGCTCGGCCGCAAGCAGCCGCCCAAGCCGGTCGAGCTGGAACCCGGCAAGAAGCGGACCACGTTCGAGGACGTCGCCGGGATCGACGAGGTCGAGGGCGAGCTCAACGACGTCGTCGACTTCCTCAAGAACCCCGAGGACTACCGCACCATGGGCGCCAAGATGCCGCGCGGCGTGCTCCTCGCGGGCCCGCCCGGCACCGGCAAGACGTTGCTCGCGCGGGCGGTCGCGGGCGAGGCCGGGGTGCCGTTCTTCTCCGCGTCCGCCTCGGAGTTCATCGAGATGATCGTCGGCGTCGGCGCCTCGCGGGTGCGCGAGCTGTTCGCCGAGGCCCGCAAGGTCGCCCCGTCGATCATCTTCATCGACGAGATCGACACCATCGGCCGGGCCCGCGGCGGGGGAGGTGGCGTCGGCGGCCACGACGAGCGCGAGCAGACGCTCAACCAGATCCTCACGGAGATGGACGGCTTCACCGGTTCCGAGGGCGTCATCGTCATCGCCGCCACCAACCGCGCGGACGTCCTGGACCCGGCCCTGACCCGTCCCGGCCGCTTCGACCGGATCGTCAACGTGTCCCCGCCCGACCGCGGCGGCCGCGAGGCCATCCTCAAGATCCACACCCGGGGCATGCCGCTGTCCCCCGACGTCGACCTCGCCCAGGTCGCCCGTACGACACCGGGCATGACCGGCGCCGAACTCGCCAACCTGACCAACGAGGCCGCCCTGCTCGCCGTCAAGCGCAAGCAGAAGCAGATCAACCACACCGACCTCTCCGAAGCGCTGGAGAAGGTCCAGCTCGGCGCCGAGCGGCCGCTGGTGATGCCCGAAGAGGAGCGCCGCCGCACCGCCTTCCACGAGAGCGGCCACGCCCTCCTCGGCATGCTGCAGCCCGGCGCCGACCCCGTCCGCAAGATCACGATCGTGCCGCGCGGCCGCGCCCTCGGCGTCACGCTCTCCACCCCGGACGCCGACAAGTACGCGTACACGGAGGAGTACCTGCGCGGCCGCATCATCGGCGCCCTCGGCGGCATGGCGGCCGAACACGTCGTCTACGGAGTCATCACCACCGGCGCCGAGAACGACCTGGAGCAGGTCACCAACATCGCCCGCGGCATGGTCGCCCGCTGGGGCATGAGCGAGAAGGTCGGCCGCCTGTCCGCCCTCCCGAACGACTCCCAGCAGCCGTACGGCCTCGCCGCCGCCCCCGACACCGTCAACGCGATCGACGGCGAGATGCGCCGCATCGTGGACGAGTGCTACGAGGAGGCGTGCCAGAAGCTGCGCGACAACCGGGACAAGCTCGACGCGCTCGCCACGGCCCTCATGGAGAACGAGACGCTGGAGGAGGCGGACGCGTACCGGATCGCCGGCGTCACGCGCTTCACCAAGGACTGAACGGCACGACCTCAGGGGGAGGAGCAGCCCGCACGCCACACGGCGTGCGGGCTGTTCACCGCGTACGGGCTATCAGATACCTGAAGACGTTGGGCATCCACACCGTCCCGTCGCCGCGCACATACGCCTGCAGGGCCTCCGACACCTCCTTGTCGACCTGCGCCGGATCCGTCGCCCCGACCGCGGCGTCGAACAGGCCCGTTGACAGGAGGCCGCGCACCGCGCTCTCGGCGTCCGCGTACCCGAAGGGGCACGCCACCCTGCCGGAACCGTCGGGCCGCAGCCCCGCCCGCTGGGCGACCTCCTCCAGGTCGTCACGGAGCGCCGGGCGCCAACTGCCCGTACTGCGCAGCGGGTCGGCGAGCTTGGTGGCCACCCGGAGGACGGACGACGTGGCACAGCGCTCCGGAGGACCCCAGCCGACCAGCACCACGGCGGCGCCCCGGCCCGCCAGCGGAGCCACGCTCTCCAGTCGCGCGGAAAGCCCCTCGGAGTCCCCGGCCACACATCCGATCGGCCGGAAATCGGTGATCACGTCGTACGGGGCCCCGCCGGGATCGCTCGCGGTGAGGTCGGCGGCGTCGGCCGTCGTCAGCCGGGCGTCCGCGGCCTCCCGAGGCCCGGACGCGTCGGGCAGCAGCCGCTCCTCCGCCAGGGCCAGGAGCTCGGGGTCCGAGGGCTCGACGCCGGTCACGGCCGCGCCGCGCGACGCCGCCATGAGGAGCGCGAGCCCGGAGCCGCAGTCGAGCCCGAGGAGCCGGGTGCCCGAGCCGACCTCCAGGCGCTCGTACACCGCTTCGTAGAGCGGCACCAGCATCCGTTCCTGAATCTCCGCCCAGTCACGCGCGCGTGCGCACGAGTCCGTCCGCGGCGCGGGAGCCGCGTGAGGGAGGTGCCGCCGCACGAGCGTAGGTGTCATCGAAAGTGCCCCAATCCACCGAGAGATGCCGAGAGTTGTCGTCGTGCCGCCCGGCCGTTCGCGTGGCGCCCGGCCGTGTTCGCGCGCTGCTCGCACTCCCCCCGTACGCCAGACAACTCCGCAATGTCCGCCGCGTCTAGGGGGTGTTTGGCAGGCGTGGCGACAATGCGCGTGTGCACCGTCGTGCGCCCCCTGGAGGTCATATGACGGGCGCACCCGGGTGGCCGCGGGCATACGGGCGAAAAGGATTCGAGTGCCCCGGGGCCCGCGCCGTAGCATCCGCGACATGGCCAAAACCCGCGTTCTCACGCCCCGGGCGGAAGACTTTCCGCGCTGGTACCAGGACCTGATCACCAAGGCCGAACTGGCCGACAACGGTCCGGTGCGCGGCACCATGGTCATCCGACCGTACGGCTACGGCCTGTGGGAGCGGATGCAGCGGGAGATGGACGACCGCATCAAGGAGACGGGCGCGCAGAACGCGTACTTCCCGCTCCTGATCCCGCAGTCGTACCTCACCAAGGAGGCCGACCACGTCGAGGGCTTCGCGCCCGAGCTGGCCGTGGTCACGCACGGCGGCGGCAAGGAGCTGGAGGAGCCCGCCGTCGTCCGCCCCACCTCAGAGATGATCATCAACGCCTCCTTCGCCAAGTGGGTGCAGAGCTACCGGGACCTGCCGCTGCTCATCAACCAGTGGGCGAACGTGGTCCGCTGGGAGCTGCGGCCCCGCCTCTTCCTGCGTACGACGGAGTTCCTCTGGCAGGAGGGCCACACGGCGCACGCGACCTACGAGGAGGCGCGCGACTTCGCGGCGCGCATCCACCGGGACGTCTATGCGGACTTCATGGAGAACGTCCTCGCGATGGACGTCCTCCTGGGCCGCAAGACGCCCAAGGAGCGCTTCGCCGGGGCCATCAACACCCTCACCCTCGAAGGGATGATGGGCGACGGCAAGGCCCTCCAGATGGGCACCAGCCACGAACTCGGCCAGAACTTCGCCAAGGCCTTCAACACCCGCTACCTGTCCAAGGACGGCGCTGAGGAGCTGGTCTGGCAGACCTCCTGGGGCTCCACGACCCGCATGATCGGCGCCCTGGTGATGATGCACGGCGACGACGACGGACTGCGCGTACCGCCCCGCCTCGCCGCCACCCAGGTCGTCGTGCTCGCCGTCAAGGACGACGAGGCGGTGCTGCGCAAGGTGCGCGACATCGGCGGCATCCTTAAGAAGGCGGGAATTCGCGTCCAGGTGGACGACCGCACCGACACCCCCTTCGGACGCCGCGCCGTCGACTGGGAGCTGAAGGGCGTCCCCGTACGCGTCGAGGTCGGGCCCCGCGATCTGGAGAACGGCACGGCGATGCTCGCCCGTCGCATCCCGGGTGGCAAGACTTCGGTCGCCCTGGAGGCACTGGTCGCGGTGCTGCCCAAGATCCTGGAGGAGGACCAGGCGCTGCTGCTCGCGCAGTCCCGGGAGCGGCGGCAGCTGCGGACGGCCGACGTGTCCACGGTCGCCGAGGCCCTGGAGGCCACCTCGGAGGGCGGCTGGGCGCGCATCCCGTGGGCCACGCTCGGAGAGTCGGGCGAGAACGAGCTCGCCGGGCACGGCGTCTCCGTACGGTGTCTGCTCACCCCCGAAGGGGCGGTGCCGGACGCCGACGACGCGGCCGGTAACGTCGCGGTCGTGGCACGCGCGTACTAGGCGCGTATGGAGGAACGCCCGCGAAGGCGTACATGCCACTACGCACCACCTTTGTATGAGCTGTGCGCCTTCTCCGTACATCTGCGCACCCGCCCTCCTCGGGACGCATCAGCAGGAACTGACTGGTACGTGCAAATTATTTGGGATGCCCCGGAATAGGAACACGGAGGCACCCCGGCTCGTTGTCACGACGTGAGCACGACACCACCTGTTCTCGCCGCAGAGCTGGCAGGGGCGTGGGCCGACATTCAGCGGCACCACCCCGAGCTGCCGGATCTTGCCGCGCCCGAATCCCTGATCGGCGAGTCGTCGTCCGCCTGTGGACGCGAGCTCTCCTTCGAGCGACTCCTTCACGAGGCAGTCCACGGCATCGCAGCCGCGCGCGGGGTCCGCGACACATCGCGCGCCGGCCGCTATCACAACCGCAGATTCCTGGCCATCGCCGAGGAGTTGGGCCTCGACCACCCCGAGGAGCCGCACCCCAGCAGCGGCTTCTCACTGGTCACGCTCAACCCGGAGGCGAAGCAGCGCTACCGGCAGACGATCGAGCGGATCCAGCGCGCCCTGAAGGCGCACACCGTGGCGACGGCCGCGGACACCAAGCGCAGCTTCCGCGGCCCGGCCGCGCGGCACGGCTCCTCCGGGGGCGGCGTCCGCGTCAAGGCGGTCTGCGACTGCGGGCGCAACGTCCGGGTGGTTCCCTCGGTGCTCGCCCAGGCCCCGATCATGTGCGGCGGCTGCGGGAAGCCGTTCCGCATCCCGGAGATCGTCGGCGTCGCGGCGGGCTGAGTCGCACTCCTGGTGGGGCGGCCGAGGGGGATTCGGCCGCCCCGGAGACCTGTGGCACAATGGCAAGCTGTACTCGACAGTCGCACAGGACCCCTCTCTCCTCCGGCTGACGCGTCCATCGGGCACTCGGGTACCGCAACCCCACGCGGCAATCTCGCCGTGCCCACCCACGTCAAGACCAGGAGACACCACTCCCGTGGCAGTCAAGATCAAGCTGAAGCGTCTGGGCAAGATCCGTTCGCCTCACTACCGCATCATCGTCGCCGACTCCCGCACCCGCCGTGACGGCCGTGCGATCGAGGAGATCGGCCTGTACCACCCGGTGCAGAACCCGTCGCGCATCGAGGTCGACTCCGAGCGTGTCCAGTACTGGCTGAGTGTCGGCGCGCAGCCGACCGAGCCGGTCGCGGCCATCCTCAAGGTCACCGGTGACTGGCAGAAGTTCAAGGGTCTGCCGGCCCCCGCGCCGATGAAGGTTGCCGAGCCGAAGGCCGCCCGCCCCTCCTTCGAGGCGCTGGCGACCGAGGACGAGCCCAAGGGTGAGGCCATCACCCAGAAGAAGAAGGCTGAGAAGAAGGACGAGGCCGAGGCCCCGTCCGAGTCGACCGAGGCCTGAGCATGCTCGAGGAGGCTCTTGAGCACCTCGTGAAGGGCATCGTCGACAACCCCGACGACGTGCAGGTCGCCTCGCGCAACCTGCGCCGGGGGCGCGTCCTCGAGGTCCGGGTCCACCCCGACGACCTCGGCAAGGTGATCGGCCGCAACGGCCGCACCGCGCGCGCCCTGCGTACCGTCGTGGGTGCCATCGGCGGCCGTGGTGTCCGCGTCGACCTCGTCGACGTCGACCAGGTTCGCTGAGAAAAGTTGAACACCGGCTCGGGCCGGGGAGGGCTTTCGAGCCGTCCCCGGCCTGAGTTGTTTGTGCCCCGTGATGGGCTGACAGGAGAGTTTCCGACGTGCAGTTGGTAGTGGGGCGCATCGGCCGCGCCCACGGCATCAAGGGCGAGGTCACCATCGAGGTGCGCACCGACGAGCCCGAGCTGCGGCTCGGCCCCGGCGCGCGACTCGCCACCGACCCGGCCTCCGCGGGGCCGCTCACCATCGAGACCGGCCGGGTGCACAGCGGCCGGCTGCTGCTGCGTTTCGAGGGCGTACGGGACAGGACCGCGGCCGAGGCGCTGCGCAACACCCTCCTGATCGCCGAGGTGGACCCCGAGGAACTCCCCGAGGAAGAGGACGAGTTCTACGACCACCAGCTGATGGACCTCGACGTCGTCACGGTCGACGGCACCGAGGTCGGCCGGATCACGGAGATCTCGCACCTGCCCTCGCAGGACCTGTTCATCGTGGAGCGGCCCGACGGCAGCGAGGTCATGATCCCGTTCGTCGAGGAGATCGTCACCGAGATCGACCTCGAGGAGCAGAAGGCCGTCATCGACCCGCCGCCCGGGCTGATCGACGACCGCGCCGAGATCGCGTCCTCCCGAGACGACGCGGAGGAAGAGGGCGCATGAGGCTCGACGTCGTCACGATCTTCCCCGAGTACCTGGAACCGCTGAACGTCTCCCTCGTCGGCAAGGCACGCGCGCGTGGCCAACTGGATGTCCACGCGCACGACTTGCGGCAGTGGACGCACGACCGGCACAACACGGTCGACGACACCCCCTACGGCGGCGGCCCCGGCATGGTCATGAAGACCGAGCCGTGGGGCGACTGCCTCGACGACGTACTGGCCGAGGGGTACGAGAACGGCGCCCAGGGGCCCGTCCTGGTCGTTCCCACGCCCTCCGGGCGCCCCTTCACCCAGGAACTCGCGGTGGAGCTCTCCGAGCGCCCCTGGCTGGTCTTCACGCCCGCGCGCTACGAGGGCATCGACCGCCGCGTCATCGACGAGTACGCGACCCGGATGCCCGTCTACGAGGTCTCCATCGGCGACTACGTCCTCGCGGGCGGAGAGGCCGCCGTGCTCGTGATCACGGAGGCCGTGGCCCGGCTGCTGCCCGGCGTCCTCGGCAACAGCGCCTCGCACGAGGACGACTCCTTCGCGCCCGGCGCCATGGCCAACCTCCTGGAAGGCCCCGTCTACACCAAGCCCCCCGAGTGGCGCGGCCGGGACATCCCCGACGTGCTGCTCAGCGGCCACCACAGCAAGATCGCGCGGTGGCGTCGCGACGAGGCGCTGCGCCGCACCACGCGCAACCGGCCCGATCTGATCGAGCGCACCGACCCCAAGGCCTTCGACAAGAAGGACCGCGAAATGCTCTCGATCCTGGGCTGGGGGCCACGTCCCGACGGACGATTTGGGCCGACGCCCGAGGTCGTGGAAGAATAGGCCGCTGCTGTACGTCCAGCCTGCGCCCCTGCCACAGGGGGAACGACGCAAGGCCCGACGCGATCAGCTACCGAAACTCATCATTTACCTCCCGCCGATGACCTGTGGCATCGGCGAAGAAAGCAGACGATCATGTCTCACCTGCTCGACTCCGTCGACGCCGCGTCGCTGCGCAGCGACGTCCCGGCCTTCCGCCCCGGCGACACCGTCAACGTCCACGTCCGCGTCATCGAGGGCAACCGCTCCCGTGTGCAGCAGTTCAAGGGCGTAGTCATCCGCCGCCAGGGCGCCGGCGTCCGCGAGACCTTCACGGTCCGCAAGGTCTCCTTCTCCGTCGGCGTCGAGCGCACCTTCCCGGTGCACACGCCGATCGTCGAGAAGATCGAGCTCGTCACCAAGGGTGACGTCCGCCGCGCCAAGCTGTACTACCTCCGTGACCTGCGCGGCAAGGCCGCGAAGATCAAGGAGAAGCGCGAGAACTGAGCCGCTCGGCGCCCCCAGGGGGCGCCGGCGCATCTCGCCTGCGGCGTCCACAGGGCGGCCGGATAGCATCTGGCCTCGATGGACACCGAAGCACAGCACGAGGAGCGCGACCGCTCCTCCGAGCCCCATGAGAACACCTCACAGGGCGAGGAGGACCGGTCGCGCTCCTCTTTGCTCTCCGGGGTGCTCGACTGGCTGCCGGGCGGCCGCATCACCCTGAGCCTGCTGCTGTGCCTGGCGCTCCTGCTGGCCTTCAGCGTCTTCGTGATGCAGCCGTTCCAGATCCCCAGCGGCTCCATGGAGAGCACATTGAGGGTCGGGGACCGCGTTCTCGTAAATAAGTTGGCGTACCGTTTCGGTGCCGAGCCGACCCGTGGCGACGTGGTCGTCTTCGACGGCAGCGGGTACTTCGGAGAGGGCGACTACATCAAGCGCGTCGTGGGCACGGGGGGAGACCGGGTGGTCTGCTGCGACAGCAAGGGGAGGCTCGAGGTGAACGGGAAGCCCGTGGACGAGCGAGCCGTGCTGCACGCCACGGACGCGCCATCGAAGGTGCCGTTCGACATCGTGGTCCCCGAAGGCACCCTCTTCCTGCTCGGCGACCATCGCAGCGACTCCCGTGATTCCCGCGACTACTTGGGCGCGCCCGGCGGCGGCTTCGTCCCCGTGGACCAGGTGATCGGCAGGGCCGAGTGGATCGCGTGGCCGACCGGGCACTGGCACTCCTTGTCCCGTACGGACGTCTACGCGCGCGTGCCCGCACCCGGCGGCGCCCATGGGTAGGCGGGGCAAATCGCGCAGCCACCGCGGCGACGAGCGGCTGCCCACAGGCAGCAGGCCCACCAGCGGCCCCGAGCAGCCCGGGAGGGCCGAGCGGCGCAAGCTCGCCCGCAAGGTGAAGCGCCGCCGAAGGCGCTCCGTGCTCAAGGAGATACCCCTCCTCATAGGCGTGGCCCTGGCCATCGCTCTCGTCCTGAAGACGTTCCTGGTGCAGGCCTTCGTCATCCCGTCGGGCTCCATGGAACAGACGATCAAGATCGGTGACCGGGTCCTGGTCGACAAGCTCACCCCCTGGTTCGGCGCGCAGGTGCAGCGCGGCGACGTCGTCGTCTTCAACGACCCGGGGAAGTGGCTCGAGCAGGAGGCCGGTCAGAAGAAGGAAGCCCCGGTCGGTGTGAAGCAGGTCAAGGAAGGCCTGACCTGGATCGGGCTGCTGCCGTCCGACAACGAACGCGACCTCATCAAGCGGGTCGTGGGCGTCGGCGGCGACACCGTGAAGTGCTGCGACACACAGGGCCGCGTCACGGTCAACGGGACACCGCTCGAAGAGCGTGCGTACATCCATCCCGGCAACGCCCCCTCGAAGTTCGACTTCTCCGTGAAGGTGCCCAAGGGGCGCCTCTTCGTGATGGGCGACCACCGCGCCAACTCGGCGGACTCCCGCTATCACCTCACCGAGGCGTTCAACGGGACCGTGTCCGAGGAGTCCGTCGTCGGGCGGGCCCGGTTCATCGGGTGGCCGATCGGACACTGGGCCTCGCTGTCGGAGCCGCCGACCTTCGCCGCCGTGGCCGACGCGCAAGGAGACGGGTCGACCGCGGCCTCAGGAACGTCGCATAGGGTGGCCCCCACGTACGGTGCCGGACCGGGCTCGAACGCTTCGGATTCGGACGGATTTATCCCCCTCCCGACCCCTGCGGAACTCCCGCTCGTTATGGGAGTGGTGGGCCTGCATCGGATACGGATCAGGCGGCGGCACGGAGTGAGGAGTGGATGTGGGGGACTTGGCGGTCGGCGCACGGTCAGGGCATGGTCCCGAAGAGGAGCCCGGGCGATCCGACGACGCGGCGGGTCCGGGGTCGACGGAGGCGGGTGACGCCGCGACGGCCGATCCCCTGCGGGAGGCGGAGTCGAGCGGCGGATCGAAGGGTGGCTCGAAGAAGCAGCGTTCCTTCTGGAAGGAACTGCCGCTGCTCATCGGTATCGCGCTCATCCTGGCGCTTGTCATCAAGACGTTCCTGGTCCAGGCGTTCTCGATCCCTTCGGCGTCGATGGAGAACACGCTGAAGATCGGCGACCGGGTCCTGGTCGACAAGCTCACCCCGTGGTTCGGTTCGGAGCCTGAGCGCGGCGAGGTCATCGTCTTCCACGACCCGGCGAGCTGGCTCGAGGGCGAGCCGACGCCGGAGCCGAACGCCGTGCAGACGGTGCTCAGCTGGATCGGCCTGATGCCGTCGGCCAACGAGAAGGACCTCATCAAGCGCGTCGTCGGAGTCGGCGGCGACACCGTCGAGTGCAACGGCACGGGCCCGCTCAAGATCAACGGCAAGGCGCTGAACGAGCCGTACGTCTACCCGGGCAACACCCCGTGCAGCGACGACAACGCCGGTGGAACGTTCAAGGTGAAGGTTCCCGAGGGCAAAGTTTGGGTCATGGGTGACCACCGTCAGGACTCCATGGACTCCCGCTACCACCAGAACGACAAGAACGGCGGCTTCGTCCCCGTGGACAACGTCGTGGGTCGCGCCATCGTCGTAGCCTGGCCGCCCACGCACTGGTCGACGCTGCCGGTGCCGGACACCTTCGACCAGTCCGGCCTCAATGCCGTGGCGAACGTGGCTCCGGGTGCGCTCGGACTCGCGGGCGCGGCGCCCCTGGTGCTGTGGCGCAGGCGCAAGATCAATCGGCGCGTTACCGAGGGGAACACCAGGGTTTCTGCGGCTGGTGGCGCCCGGTAGGGTGCCGTCCCAGATCGCCGATCTTCCGTGGTCCGCACCGTTCCGGGGCTGGTTCGACGAGATCGACTTCTCCGAACCGCGGGAGCAACTGGGATGAGCAGGACGCGTCGTACGAATGAGGGTCACGGCAAGGTCGGCAGCGCGCTGTCCGGCATAGCCGTGGCCCTCGGCTGTGTGTTGTTCCTGGGCGGGTTCGTCTGGGGCGCCATTCTGTACCAGCCGTACACCGTGCCCACGGACTCCATGGACCCGACGATCAAGGCGGGCGACCGGGTGCTCGCGGAGCGGATCGACGGCAGCGAGGTCAAGCGCGGCGACGTCGTCGTCTTCCAGGAGAACTCCTGGGGAAACGTTCCGATGGTCAAGCGAGTGGTCGGCGTCGGCGGTGACAAGATCTCCTGCTGCACGCAGAACAAGCTGACCGTGAACGGCGAGCAGATCGACGAGCCCTACCTCCCGAAGGGCGAGAGCGCCTCGCTCACCGGCATCAGGAACACGACCGTCCCGAAGGGCCGGCTCTTCCTGCTCGGCGACCACCGCTCCGACTCCCTGGACTCCAGCGCGCACATCGGCGACAGCGAGAACGGTTCGGTGGAGCGCGGCGCCGTGCAGGGCCGGGTGGACGCCCTGGCGTGGCCCATGGCCGGGATGCAGAAGCCGACCGGGTTCGAGGCGCTGCCGGGCGGCATCTCGCAGCCGGGGCCCGTGAAGACGGTGCTGGCGGCCATCGTGGCGGGTGCGGTGCTCGTGCTCGGCGGCGCGGCGTACGGTCCGATCGCGAAGCGCTCGCGGCGCTCGCGCGGCGGGGCCCCGGAGCCGGCCCGTGCCTGACGTCGGCCGCGAACTGCGCAAGGTCGCCCGCGTCGTGCTGCTCGACCCGCAGGAGCGGATCCTGCTCCTGCACGGGCACGAGCCGGGCGACACGGCGAACGACTGGTGGTTCACGCCGGGCGGCGGCCTGGAGGGCGACGAGACGCGTGAAGAGGCCGCCCTGCGGGAACTGGCAGAGGAGACCGGCATCACCGACGTCGAACTGGGGCCTGTGCTGTGGCAGCGGATCTGCTCCTTCCCCTTCGACGGTCGGCGCTGGGACCAGGACGAGTGGTACTTCCTGGCCCGTACGAGGAAGGCCTCGGCGGAGCTCGGGGAGCTGAACGGGACGGGCCTGACCGACCTGGAGCGCCGCAGCGTCGCGGGAGCACGCTGGTGGACGTGCCGGGAACTGGCCGAGGCGCATGAGACGGTGTATCCGACCAGACTCGCCGGGCTGCTGAAGCGGCTGCTCGACGAAGGTCCCCCGAGCCGGCCCGAGGTCCTCGACACGGAAATCGTCTAGAGGCGCACGAGGCTGGCGCACAATGGGGGGACGCACGGCTGAAGGGGAACATGCCATGAGCGCCGAGGACCTCGAGAAGTACGAGACCGAGATGGAGCTGAAGCTCTACCGGGAGTACCGCGACGTCGTCGGTCTGTTCAAATACGTGATCGAGACCGAGCGGCGCTTCTACCTCACCAATGACTACGAGATGCAGGTGCACTCGGTCCAGGGCGAGGTGTTCTTCGAGGTGTCGATGGCGGATGCCTGGGTCTGGGACATGTACAGGCCCGCTCGATTCGTGAAGCAGGTCCGGGTGCTCACGTTCAAGGACGTGAACATCGAGGAGCTGAACAAGAGCGACCTCGAACTTCCGAGTGGCTGAGTTTTCCACAACCCGTAGGTAGTTCACCGAGATCCACTTCTTTCCGGCCCGGGCGTCAGCGTGGGTGCCGGAGGTGGTGCCGACGTGAACGCACGGGGAGCACTGGGGAAGTACGGCGAGGATCTGGCCGCGAGGCGGCTGACCGAGACCGGCATGACGGTGCTCGCGCGCAACTGGCGCGCGGGCAGGTCGGGCGAGATCGACATCGTGGCGCGGGACGGCGACGCGATCGTCGTCTGCGAGGTCAAGACCCGCAGCGGACCGAGCGGTGCGGCCGGGGCCTTCGAGCACCCGATGGCCGCGATCACACCGGTCAAGGCGGCGCGGCTGCGCGATCTCGCCGAGCGCTGGGTGCAGGAGCACGGGGGAGCGCCGCCCGGCGGCGTCCGGATCGACCTCGTCGGCGTGCTGCTGCCGGAGCGCGGGGCGCCCCGTGTCGAGCATGTGCGAGGGGTGTCCTGATGGGCTTCGCGCGTACGTGTTCCGTGGCCCTCGTGGGAGTCGAGGGCGTCGTCGTCGAGGTGCAGGCGGACCTGGAGCCGGGCATCGCCGCGTTCACGCTGGTGGGGCTGCCGGACAAGAGCCTGGTGGAGAGCCGGGACCGGGTCAGGGCGGCGGTGGTCAACTCCGGGGGCGACTGGCCGCAGAAGAAGCTCACGGTGGGGCTGAGCCCGGCGTCCGTGCCCAAAGGCGGTTCGGGTTTCGATCTCGCCGTCGCGTGCGCCGTGCTCGGCGCGGCCGAGCGGATCGACCCGAAGATCCTCGCCGACATCGTGATGATCGGGGAGCTGGGCCTGGACGGGCGGGTGCGGCCCGTGCGGGGCGTGCTCCCGGCCGTGCTCGCGGCGGCCGACGCGGGCTACGAGCAGGTGGTGGTCCCGGAGTGCACGGCGGGCGAGGCGGCCCTCGTGCCGGGTGTGTCGGTGCTCGGCGTGCGCAGCCTGCGCCAGCTCATCGCCGTGCTCACGGACGCGCCGGTGCCGCAGGAGGAGGCGGACGAGTCGGGGCGGCCCGATCCGCTGCTCGCAGGCCTCAGCATGCCGGGCAGCGGCGTCGGCACGGGCCTCGGCGGCTCCGCGCACGACGGGCAGGGGCTCGACCTCGCGGAGGTCGTCGGGCAGCTGTCCGCCCGCACGGCGATCGAGGTCGCGGCGGCGGGCGGGCACCACGTGATGCTGTCCGGGCCGCCGGGCGCGGGCAAGACGATGCTGGCCGAGCGGCTGCCCGCCATCCTGCCGCCGCTCACCCGTGAGGAGGCCCTGGAGGTCACGGCGATCCACTCGGTCGCGGGAATGCTGCCCCCGGGCAAGTCGATGATCGACACCGCGCCGTACTGCGCACCGCACCACTCCGCGACCATGCAGTCCCTCGTCGGGGGCGGTCCTGGAGTAGCCCGGCCGGGAGCAGTCTCCCTGTCGCACCGGGGCGTCCTGTTCCTCGACGAGGCCCCCGAGTTCAGCGGGCAGGCGCTCGACGCCCTGCGCCAGCCCCTGGAGGCGGGCCATGTGACCATCGCGCGCAGCGCCGGGGTGGTGCGGCTGCCCGCGCGGTTCCTGATGGCGCTCGCCGCGAACCCCTGCCCCTGTGGGCAGTACCGGGCGCTGGGCGGCGAGTGCGACTGCCCGCCGGCCACGGTCCGGCGCTACCAGGCGAGGCTCTCGGGACCGCTGCTCGACCGGGTCGACCTCCGCGTCGAGGTCGACGCCGTCACACGCAACGAACTGGCGGGGTACGGGCCGCGGGGCGAGAGCACCCAGGTCGTCGCGGACCGGGTGCGTGAGGCCAGGCAGCGGGCTGCGGCCCGGTTCGCGGACACCCCGTGGCGGACCAACAGCGAGGTGCCGGGCCACGCCCTGCGCACCCGCTGGCCCGCGGCGCCCGGTGCCCTCGACGAAGCGGAGCTCGACCTGGAGCGCGGCTTCCTCACCGCGCGGGGGCTCGACCGGGTGCTGCGGGTGGCCTGGACCGTGGCCGACCTCGCCGGGCGGGACCGCCCGTTCGCCCAGGACGTGGCGCTCGCGCTGCAACTGCGGACCGGGATCTCGCGCGGGGTGCCGATGACGATCGGGGCGGGGGCGTGACCGGGGGCGGGGCCTTGCGGGCCGGGGCCGCGGACGGGGCGATGCCGAGGGAGGGCGGGGCGTGACGGGCGCGGTAGGCGGTGACGACGTGCGGCTCGCGCGGGCGCGGCTCACGCGGATCGTGGAGCCGGGCTGGGAGGTCGCCGGGCAGTGGCTGCGCCAGTTCGGGGCCGTGGAGACGGTGCGGCGCATCGAGGCGGGCGAGAGCGAGGAGCCGCTGCCCGGGGTGCGGGCAGAGCGCTGGGCGGGGCTTGTCGCGCGGGCCGCGGACGCGCCGCCGGCCGAGCGGGATCTGGCGCGGGCGGCGTCGGCCGGGGCGCGGTTCGTGTGCCCGGGGGACGCGGAGTGGCCGGGACAGTTGGACGACCTGGGGGACGGGCGGCCGGTGGGGCTCTGGGTGCGGGGCGGGCCCAGCCTGCGGATGTGGGCGCTGCGCTCGGTGGCCGTGGTGGGCGCGCGGGCCTGCACGGACTACGGGGTGCGGATGGGCGCGAGCCTCGGGGCCGGGCTCGCCGAGCGCGGCTGGGTCGTGGTCTCGGGCGGGGCCTACGGGGTCGACGCGGCCGCACACCGTGGGGCACTCGGAGCGGCCGGGGCGACAGTGGCCGTGCTCGCCTGCGGCATCGACCGGATCTATCCGCGGGGGCACACGCAGTTGATCGACCGGATCGCGGAACAGGGACTCGTGATCGGGGAGTTGCCGCCCGGGGACCACCCGACGCCCAGCCGGTTCATCCTGAGGAACCGGGTGATCGCGGCGCTCACCAGAGGAACGGTCGTGGTGGAGGCCGCCTATCGCAGCGGGGCGCTGGGCACGGCCCGTTGGGCGCAGCGCCTCGGGCGGCACGCGATGGGCGTTCCGGGGCCCGCGACCAGCAGCGTCTCCGCGGGAGTGCACGAACTGCTGCGCAAGGAAGCGGTGCTGGTGACCGACGCCGCGGAAGTCGTCGAGCTGGTCGGGGACATGGGCGAGCTCGCGCCCGAGCGCCGGGGGCCGGTGCTGCCTCGTGATCTGCTGCCACCCGGAGCGGCCCGGGTGCTCGCCGCGCTCCCCGCGCGCGGGTCGTGCAGCGTCGCGGAGGCGGCCCGCGGTGCGGGGACGGCCGAGGACGAGACGATCGGGAGGTTGTACGAACTGCGCTCTTTGGGGTTCGTCGAACGACACGGCGTCGGCTGGCAGTTGACACGCCAGGCGATCGAATCGGTCTTTCCCGGAGGGGAGGTGTCCTGACGCGGTGCGTTGCGCCGTCCGGATGACCCCCCGATGACCTTGGCAATTCCGGCAGTTGGCGCTCCGCGCCGGTCGGACGGGGCGAAGGAACCGGCCACGCGAGTCGACGAAGGGAACGTATCTGCGCAACGGTGATCTCCCACCCTTCGCACACTGCGACGCTCCAGTCACGCTACGCTCACCAGGATCCGGGTTCGTCCCCTCCATCCGGAATCAGGTGGGTAGCTCGGTACCAGTCATCACCAGACGGGCAACACGGCATCTTCACAGGCAGAGCGATCACAGCGACCAGTACGTCAAGCACCTTCGGGTTCCTGGGTACGCAGCAGCAGAACGGCACAAGGCGGCGCATGCCACAACACACCTCCGGGTCCGACCGGGCGGCGGTACCCCCCGTCGCGCGCGGCTCCAGCGTGCGGCCTCCGGCTCCCTCCTCCCTCGAGGAGCTGTGGAGGTCGTACAAGGAGACGGGCGACGAGCGGCTGCGCGAGCAGCTGATCCTGCACTACTCGCCGCTGGTGAAGTACGTGGCGGGCCGGGTCAGCGTGGGGCTGCCGCCCAATGTGGAGCAGGCGGACTTCGTCTCGTCCGGGGTCTTCGGGCTCATCGACGCGATCGAGAAGTTCGACATCGAGCGGGAGATCAAGTTCGAGACGTACGCGATCACCCGCATTCGCGGCGCGATGATCGACGAACTGCGCGCGCTCGACTGGATCCCCCGCTCGGTGCGGCAGAAGGCGCGCAACGTCGAGCGTGCCTACGCCACGCTCGAGGCCCAGCTGCGGCGCACTCCCTCGGAGAGCGAGGTGGCCGCGGAGATGGGGGTCGCGCTGGAGGAACTGCACGCGGTTTTCAGTCAGTTGTCACTGGCGAACGTGGTGGCGCTGGAGGAGCTGCTGCACGTCGGGGGTGAGGGCGGTGGGGACCGGCTCAGTGTCCTGGACACGCTCGAGGACCATGCCGCGGACAACCCGGTGGAGGTCGCGGAGGACCGGGAGCTGCGGCGGTTCCTGGCGCGGGCGATCAATACGCTGCCGGAGCGCGAGAAGACCGTTGTCACGCTCTACTACTACGAAGGCCTGACGCTGGCCGAGATCGGCAACGTGCTCGGGGTCACGGAGAGCCGCGTCAGTCAGATCCATACGAAGTCCGTGCTGCAGTTGCGGGCGAAGCTCGCGAGTTTCGGGCGCTGACGGGGTGCGCGGCGGGGCCGGGAGGCGAATCGTGCCTGCCGTGTGTCCTGCGTCGGACGGGCCCGGGAGGCCCGGGCGGCTCCCGTCGCGGGCCGCATCTTCGTAAAGTGGAGACGTGCCTAGGATTCGAGCGGCCTCTGTGGCCGAGCACCGGTCGATGCAGCGCGGCGCCCTTCTGGACGCGGCGCGTTCCCTGCTGTCCGAGGGCGGGACGGACGCGCTGACGTTTCCCGCGCTCGCGGAGCGGACGGGGCTCGCGCGCTCGTCCGTCTACGAGTACTTCAAATCGCGCGCGGCCGTGGTCGAGGAGCTGTGCGCGGTCGACTTCCCGGTGTGGGCCGCGGAGGTCGAGGCCGGGATGGCGCGGGCCGCTACGCCCGAGGGCAAGGTCGAGGCGTATGTGCGGGAGCAGTTGGCGCTGGTGGGGGACCGGCGGCACCGGGCCGTCGTCGCCATCTCCGCGAGTGAGCTGGATGCCGGGGCGCGGGAGAAGATCCGGGCCGCGCACGGGGGGCTTGTCGCGATGATCGTCGAGGCGCTCGAGCAGATGGGGCATGCGCAGCCGCGGCTCGCCGCGATGTTGCTTCAAGGGGTGGTGGATGCGGCCGTGCGCAGGATCGAGCTGGGGGCCGCGGAGGAGCCCGGCGTGATCGTGGATGCGGCCGTGGGGATGGCGCTGCGGGGCGTTCGCGGCTGAGCCCGTCCCGGGGGTCGGCGTTCGTGGTGCGCGGCACCGGGGTGCCGCCTTGCCCACCCTGCCGCCCAAGGCGGAGGCGGCAGATAACCCAAGGCGCTGACGGGCCAGCCCCACACCGGCAGCAGTCTCGACGGTCGGCCGCGGAGGGTCGACGCGTTCAGCAAGGACAACGGGTCCAGGTACTCCGTAGCTCGGCGCAGGCCCCAGTGGAGGCAGGAGTGGGATGTGGGTGGGCAGTGGGTCGTGGGGAGTTGGAGGGTGGCCACCGGGTCGCCGGCCGTGACCTTGGCGCCCCGTTCGACCAGCGGCGTCACCGGCTCGTACGTCGTGCGCAGCGGTGGGTCGCCGGTGTTCGAGAGTGCGACGGAGAGCACACCTCTGCCCGCGACCTCGCCCGCGAACGAGACCCGTCCGTCGGCCACCGCGCGTACGGGAGCGCCGATGGGGGCCGCCAGGTCGACGCCGCGGTGGCCGGGGCCGTAGGGCGAAGCCGGTGGGGTCCAGGGCCTGACCACCCGTGGCCGCTCGCCCACCGGCCAGAAGCGGGCGTCCCCCGCCCAGGCCGCAGGTCCCAGCAGCGCGAGCAGGAGCCCCGCAGTCATCACTGTGAGTAGTTTCCGCATGGCGCTCAGGTTCCTCCGCGGAGCGTCCTCGCGGGGATCATGGCCGGGAAACGTGGACTACCGAACGGTTGTGGACAGCGGCGTCACCCGGTACCTCGCGGGTCCCGTACACTTCATGTGGCGATCCGGCCCACCGGATCGACTTCGCACGCCCCGACACCGGTCCTCACGGGCTCGTGTCAGTGGCCTATCGGTCCCGTACGGACGGCTCGCAAGAGCGTGAACGTACGCGGCAGGCACACGCAGTGGGCGTCAGGAAACAACCGAGAAAACACAAGGAGTACGGCCATGGCCGTCGTCACGATGCGGGAGCTGCTGGAAAGCGGCGTCCACTTCGGTCACCAGACCCGTCGTTGGAACCCGAAGATGAAGCGCTTCATCTTCACGGAGCGCAACGGCATCTACATCATCGACCTTCTCCAGTCGCTGTCGTACATCGACCGCGCCTACGAGTTCGTCAAGGAGACCGTCGCCCACGGCGGCACGGTCATGTTCGTCGGCACGAAGAAGCAGGCGCAGGAGGCCATCGCCGAGCAGGCGACCCGCGTCGGCATGCCCTACGTGAACCAGCGCTGGCTGGGCGGCATGCTCACCAACTTCTCGACCGTCTACAAGCGTCTGCAGCGCCTCAAGGAGCTCGAGCAGATCGACTTCGAGGACGTCGCCGCGTCCGGTCTCACCAAGAAGGAGCTTCTCGTGCTCTCGCGCGAGAAGGCCAAGCTGGAGAAGACCCTCGGTGGTATCCGCGAGATGTCCAAGGTGCCCAGCGCCGTCTGGATCGTGGACACCAAGAAGGAGCACATCGCTGTCGGCGAGGCCCGGAAGCTCAACATCCCGGTCGTCGCGATCCTCGACACGAACTGTGACCCCGACGAGGTCGACTACAAGATCCCGGGCAACGACGACGCGATCCGCTCCGTCACCCTGCTCACCCGCGTGATCGCCGACGCCGTCGCCGAGGGCCTCATCGCCCGCTCCGGCGTCGCCACGGGCGACCAGAAGCCGGGCGAGAAGGCCGCCGGTGAGCCCCTCGCCGAGTGGGAGCGCGACCTGCTCGAGGGCGAGAAGAAGGCCGACGACAAGGCTGAGGCCAAGCCCGCCGAGGACGCCGAGAAGGCTGCGGAGGCCCCGGCCGCCGAGGCCCCGGCCGCCGAGGCCCCGGCCGAGGCTCCGGCCGCGGACGCCGAGCAGGCCTGACCCGTACGGGATTCGGTTTCATGAGGTGACGGCGGGGGTCGGCTGCGGCCCCCGCCTTCACCCGTAACCGTCACCTTCGTTCTCACACTGCTTCAGACTTCGTAGAGAGAAAACCAGGATCATGGCGAACTACACCGCCGCTGACGTCAAGAAGCTCCGCGAGCTCACCGGCGTCGGCATGATGGACTGCAAGAAGGCGCTCGACGAGGCCGACGGCGACGTCGACAAGGCCGTTGAGGCCCTGCGCATCAAGGGCCAGAAGGGCGTCGCCAAGCGCGAGGGCCGCTCCGCCGAGAACGGTGCCGTCGTCTCCCTCATCGCCGACGACAACACCTCGGGTGTCATCGTCGAGCTGAAGTGCGAGACGGACTTCGTCGCCAAGGGCGAGAAGTTCCAGGCCGTCGCGAACGAGCTGGCCGCGCACGTCGCCAAGACGAGCCCCGCGGACCTCGAGGCGCTGCTCGCCTCCGAGATCGAGGCCGGCAAGACCGTCCAGGCCTTCGTCGACGAGGCCAACGCCCAGCTCGGCGAGAAGATCGTCCTGGACCGCTTCGCGCAGTTCTCGGGCGCCTACGTCTCCGCGTACATGCACCGCACCATGCCCGACCTGCCCCCGCAGATCGGTGTCCTGGTCGAGCTGGACAAGGCCGACGCCGAGCTGGCCAAGGGCATCGCGCAGCACATCGCCGCCTTCGCGCCGAAGTACCTCTCCCGCGAGGACGTCCCGGCCGAGGTCGTCGAGTCCGAGCGCCGCGTCGCCGAGGAGACCACCCGCGCCGAGGGCAAGCCGGAGGCCGCGCTCCCGAAGATCGTCGAGGGTCGCGTCAACGGCTTCTTCAAGGAGGCCACGCTGCTCGGTCAGCCGTACGCCCTCGACAACAAGAAGTCCGTCGAGAAGGTCCTCCAGGAGGCCGGTGTCACCCTGAAGCGCTTCTCGCGCATCAAGGTCGGCATCTGAGTCCGTACCGCGACAGACGCGAGACCCCGCTAGGGTCGACAGCAGTCGTCCGGGAACGCACCGGGCGACCGCAGTTGTGACGAGGAGGCCATTGCCGCGCATGGGATGCGAACCACCCCACCGGCAGTGGCCTTCTTCGTATGTGTGCCAAGCAAAAGAGGCGAGAATCCCATGACCACCACCCAGGCCGACACTGCCGATAAAGGCGACAAGAGCGACGAAGGCAAAGGCGCGGGGCGCTTTCTGCTGAAGCTTTCCGGCGAGGCGTTCGCCGGGGGCGGGGGTCTGGGCGTCGACCCCGACGTGGTGCACGCCATTGCCCGTGAGATCGCGGCCGTCGTGCGGGACGGCTGGCAGATCGCCGTCGTCATCGGCGGCGGCAACTTCTTCCGCGGCGCCGAGCTGCAGCAGCGCGGCATGGATCGCGCCCGCAGCGACTACATGGGCATGCTCGGCACGGTCATGAACTGCCTGGCCCTCCAGGACTTCCTGGAGAAGGAGGGCATCGACTGCCGCGTGCAGACCGCCATCACCATGGGGCAGGTCGCCGAGCCGTACATCCCGCTGCGCGCCGTGCGGCACCTGGAGAAGGGTCGCGTCGTCATCTTCGGCGCCGGCATGGGCATGCCGTACTTCTCCACCGACACCACCGCCGCGCAGCGCGCCCTGGAGATCGACGCCGAGGCGCTGCTCATGGGCAAGAACGGGGTGGACGGCGTCTACGACTCGGACCCGAAGACCAACCCCGAGGCCGTGAAGTTCGACGGGCTCAGCTACGGCGAGGTCATCACCCGGGACCTGAAGGTCGCCGACATGACCGCGATCACCCTGTGCCGCGACAACAAGCTGCCCATCCTCGTCTTCGAGCTCATCACGTCGGGCAATATCGCCCGTGCCGTCAAGGGTGAGAAGATCGGGACCCTCGTAGGCGAACAGGGCACCCGCGCCTGACACCCTCCCGTCCCCCTGGGAACCCCGTGCCCTCGAAGGTTCCCCGAGGGATGGACAATGTCCTGCCGGTCGGACACCGTGCAGGAAAGACACGCGACGCAGCCGACCGCGCCCCCGTGCCCGGCCGGGCCTCACTCAAGACACGCAGGAGCAAGTGGTGATCGAAGAGACCCTCCTCGAGGCCGAGGAGAAGATGGAGAAGGCCGTCGTCGTCGCCAAGGAGGACTTCGCCGCGATCCGCACGGGACGTGCGCACCCGGCGATGTTCAACAAGATCGTGGCCGACTACTACGGCGCGCTGACGCCGATCAACCAGCTGGCCTCGTTCTCGGTGCCCGAGCCGCGGATGGCCGTGGTGACCCCGTTCGACAAGAGCGCGCTGCGCAACATCGAGCAGGCGATCCGCGACTCCGACCTCGGCGTCAACCCGAGCAACGACGGCAGCATCATTCGTGTGACGTTCCCCGAGCTGACCGAGGAGCGCCGTCGCGACTACATCAAGGTCGCCAAGGGCAAGGCGGAGGACAGCAAGGTGTCCATCCGTTCCGTCCGCCGCAAGGCCAAGGAAGCCATCGACAAGGCGATCAAGGACGGCGACATCGGCGAGGACGAGGGGCGTCGCGGCGAGAAGGAGCTGGACGACACCACCTCCAAGTACGTGGCCCAGGTCGACGAGCTGCTCAAGCACAAGGAAGCCGAGCTGCTCGAAGTCTGAGCGAGCGCGGAAGATCGAGGTTCGAGGAATCCGTGAACGACTCTTCCTGGGGTGCGCCGACCGGGCCCGGACAGTGGGGCCCGACCGACGGCCAAGGGTCCGCCCCTGGTCAGGGGCCCGCGAACGGGCAGGTGCCGGCGTACGGCCAAGGGCCGTCGTACAACCAAGGACCGTCGTACGACCACGGACGCGCTCCGGCGGGTCCCGCGTACGAACGGCACGCGGTCGATGAGACTCGGCCCATGCCCATCGTGCCCGATATGCCTGATACGCCTTCTGGTGACGGAAGGGGCGACGACCAGGACGACCGGGGGACCGCTCGGCTGAGTGGTCCCCTGTTCCGCGACGAGACGCCTCGGCAGCCGGAGCCGGCCGAACGGCCTTCGGGGCCCGCGGAGCCCGCCGGGTCCGCGGGGTCCTCGCGGACCGAACCGCGCAAGAAGAAGAGCGCGGGCCGGGACCTCGGGGCCGCCATAGGCGTCGGTGTCGGGCTCGGCGCGGTGATCATCGCTTCGCTCTTCATCGTCAAGGCCGTGTTCGTCGGGGTCATCGCGGTCGCGGTCGTCGTCGGCCTGTGGGAGCTGACCTCGCGGCTCGACGAGCGCAAGGGCATCAAGGCGCCGCTGGTGCCGCTCGCCGTCGGTGGCGCGGCCATGGTGGTGGCCGGGTACGTGCGGGGCGCCGAGGGTGCCTGGGTGGCGATGGCGCTGACCGCGCTCGCCGTCCTCGTGTGGCGGATGACGGAGCCGCCCGAGGGATACCTGAAGGACGTCACGGCGGGGGTCTTCGCGGCCTTCTACGTGCCGTTCCTCGCGACCTTCGTGGCGATGATGCTCACCGCGGACGACGGGGCGTGGCGCGTGCTCACGTTCCTGATCCTGACGGTCGTCAGCGACACCGGGGCGTACGCGGTCGGCTGGCGCTTCGGCAAGCACAAGCTCGCGCCGCGGATCAGCCCCGGCAAGACCCGCGAGGGGCTGGTCGGCGCCGTCTCGTTCGCCATGGTGGCGGGCGTGCTGTGCATGCAGTTCCTGGTGGACGACGGCACGTGGTGGCAGGGCCTCGTCATGGGCGCGCTCGTCGCGGCCAGCGCGACGCTCGGGGACCTCGGCGAGTCCATGATCAAGCGGGACCTCGGGATCAAGGACATGGGGACGCTGCTGCCGGGTCACGGCGGAATCATGGACCGCCTCGACTCCCTGCTGCCGACGGCCCCGGTGGTCTGGCTGCTTCTGGTGCTGTTCGTCGGTTCCTGAGGAACACCCACGTGAGAGCCCCCGTCCGTAACCGGACGGGGGCTCTCCGTATCTGCCCCCACGGGACTTGTGAAGACCTGTTCACGAAGGTGGGCGGGTTCGTTGAGGGGGGCTTGCGGGCGTTCTTTACGCTCAAGTAACAACATGCCTCATGAACATTTTCGGTCGCAGCTTCTCATCCCGGCGCGCAGAGGGATCCGCTGCTCCGGGGGCCGCCGGCACCGCAGTACTGCCCGATCCGGACGGCCACGACCCCTCCATGGCGGCGCTCACCGGCTCCTGGATGGTCGACCCCGCACACAGCAGGATCGGGTTCTCCGTACGGCATGCCATGGTGACGACCGTGCGCGGCGCCTTCGCGGAGTACCAGAGCCGCCTCTACTTCGACGGCGACGACCCGTCCCGCTCCTCCGCCGAGCTCGTCCTCGCCACGGCGAGCGTCGACACCGGGGTCGAGCAGCGGGACGCGCACGTGGTGGGCCGTGACTTCCTGAACGCCTCCCAGTACCCGCGGATGACCTTCAAGAGCACGGCCGTGGAGCTGGCGGGCAACGATGTCTACCGGATGCACGGCGACCTCACCATCAAGGACGTCGCCCGCCCCGTCGTCCTCGAACTCACCTACATCGGCTTCGTCACGGACGCCTTCGGCGACGAACGCGTCGGCTTCGACGGCACCACCACCATCAACCGCACCGACTGGGGCCTCACGTACAACGCCCGCCTGGCCCAGGGCGGCAACATGGTCAGCGAGAAGGTCCGCCTCCAGTTCGACATCGCAGCGATTCGGACGCCGTCGGGGCGCTGAGGGCGCGGGGGCGCGGGGCACACGCGTAGACCTGCGACACGTAACGGCACGACACCCCACGGCCCTGCCTGAAGCCGGTGACCTCGCTCACCTCCAGGCACCGAGAAGCCCCCTAGCAGCGACTCTGTCGCCGATAGGGGGCTGTTTTCGTGGCACTGGGCCGCCCTCCGGCGGGGTGAGGCCCGGGGGAGCAGCTGCGAGCTAGGCTCCCGGGCAGCGACGGGAATGGGGCGCAAGGTGGATCAACACTGGCCTGAAGGACCGAACGCCGATCCTGGTGCGGCGAGGGACCGCTACGACACGGACCTGCGGGCGTCGCATGCGGCGGTACGAGAGCTGTTCCGCGTCGAACTGCCCATTGCGCACATGGGTTTGGCGGCCGTGGTCGTCGTCAGCGTCGTCATCGGCCTGGGCTGCTCCCTAAAGGCAGGCGCCGTCGTCGCGGGAGTCTTCATGGCGCTGCTCCTCGTCGCCCTCACTGTGGGCCTGCTGCGCGGCAGGCGGGGATGGGGCGCCGTCCACGCCGCGTACAAGCTCACCTTCGGCTGGGCGAACTGGATCTCGCTGTAGCGGAGCGGGAGGCCAGCCTGTACGACGACGGCAGCGTCGACTGCTGGGAAGCCTACGGCTACCTGTACGAGGCTTTTCGTGGCCTCTAGTGGCCTGCTCCCTGGCACCGCGTGCGAGGTCGTGTCAGGGCCGGAGACGATCGAATCCGTCGGACTGGTCCAGGTGGAACGGTGGGCCAGGACTTGTCGGTTGCCAGCCCTGGGTGAGGGCCAAGGCGATGGCGGCGCTCACGTCTCTGGGGAGCACAGCGGCACTCGGCGCTCCGAACCAGTTGCCGGCATGAGGCTGGTTCGTGGTGACGACGAGGGTCGTGCCGGGCTCGTCTGCGTGCTGGACCGCGTACGTGCACGGTCTGTCGCAGAGGGCCTGGTCGTACGTCGGCCGGCCGCGTAGGCACCAGCGATACGTCGTGCCGTCGACGACGATGCGTCGCGAGCCCTTGCGGTTGAGTGTCACAGCGTCCCCTCCAGCCCTGCGCTGGCCGCGATGCTAGCTGGTCAGAGCGTGGGTGCCTGGTGGCCCAGGTGACGGCGACAGGTCACCCCCATTCGTCTGCGGCACTGGTCAAGCTATGCCTAAGCCCGGAGAACTGATGACCCCCGGCCAGTAAGAAGCCCCCTACCTGCGGCTTTGTCGCCAATAGGGGGCTGCGTTCATTGTGCTGGGCCGTCTGTGGGCCGTGGGCAGGTGGGACCTGGCTATGCCTGGACACGCTCACTGGACGGGTGCTCGGACTCGGCCGATCTCAGGTGGCGGCGCCATACGTACCTTTGGTTGATCAGCGCCATGACCCAGACCAGCACTGGGGCTGACGAGGCCAGGATCTGCCCCGCCTCGGCCCCGTCGATGATGTCCCAAGCCAGAAGTACGGTGGACATGAACAGCAGCGGCCAGAAAAGCCAGGGGGAGCGCCGCACGACCCAGGCCGCATACGGTGGGAGAACATGAGTCGGGGCCGTCGCGCCTCGGCGCATGTCACTCACCGGTTTCCCTGCCATCGGGCCTGCTCGAACATCGTGCGGCTGGCGACCGTACATGAGTGGTCTCTTGGGCGCTAACGACGGTGGAACACTCGGTCCACGGCGTTCCGAGTGCGTTCCTTACGCGACGTCATCAGGTGCGCGTTCACCCCGCAGCGTCAGTGCCGGATCGTTGTGGCCGCCGAGGTACTGGCTCGCGGCCTCGATGCTCTCCCCGGCGTCGACCGGCACGGAGGCGTAGAAGTACCTCAGAGCGTGCATGCCGTGCTCCCGAGCCGAGCGTGCTTCCCCATCAGGCCCGGCGTCTGGGATGAGCCCAGCGAGCGCGAAGCGGGCTTCCAGACATGGGTGTTGAAGTTGCTGCGCCACGCGATCCCGTAGGCGGGCGTCCGCCGACCGGCAGCCGCGTCGAGGTGGATGAGCTGACCGGCGTCTACAAGAACACGCCCCGAGGCGTCGTTGCTCTGGTGTTCCGCTGCAAGCCCGCGGGCGGTGAGGAGCGCACGTCGGACGAGTCCACGGCCGTGGAGTGGCTGACGCCCGACGAGGTCAGCGAGTACATGTCCGAGGTCTACTCGATCCGGCTCCTGGATGCCCTCGACGGGGCAGGCCCGCATGTCCGAAGCCATGACGGCAAGCGGCTGACGCCAGCGCGATAGAACTTTCCCTACTTCATCAAGGCCCGCGCACGGCGCGGGCGCGCGCCGCCTTGCAGCGCGTACGGCCTCCATGGCTTCGCCACCGGCCGGCCGCGCACGGCGGCGCGCTCGTGTGTAATGCGGGGGAAGAGGGAAAGGCCCGCGCGGCTGCGTCCGGTCGGCTCTGCGGCTTTACGCAGCCACTTTGGGGCGAGCCTCGAAGATCATTGCCCCACATCGAGCACCAACGGGCAGGTTCACTACCTACCCGACTCGCGGTCAGCTTAAGGGGCCAGGATCAGTCGACCCAAAGCAGCTCCAGCCCAAAGCCCTCCACCGACCGCGTTTCCTGCTGTATCCCCATGCTTCTTTCACCCCTATCGCGCTAAGATTGCCCCTCTCGGCGAAGGGCGGTTCTGATGAGTGTCCATTTTTTCGGTGTCGGCTGCATAGCCCCAAAGGTTACCGACCCCAAAGACGTAAAAGATTGGATCACTCAAGTCAAAGAAGCATTCGAAGCAATCCCTTCAGTTCACAAATTCAAAACGATCGGAATCGAAGATCTCGATTTCCGCTGGGCGGGAGACGGATACGCCGAATCAGAGGGCGATGAAATCGACCTCCCGGAATCCGGGATAATAACATTCGAAATAAACATTCCGGCAAGGCTGCAGGCGTTCAGCTTCCTGCTGAATGGCGAGGTGGAGAATTTCAGGGTCACTATCGTTTTCGACCACATACATCCAGTGACTTACGTAGAGTGCCTCGATGCTCCAGATGGAGTGAAGTATCCATCTGGAAGTCTAGTAGTAGTTCGAGAATTTTTGCGCGAAGAGTTCAGAAGGCGCGAATCGTCCGTTGGTCTACTGGTGCTAGGGCCGAGCCCGTTCCACGCAGACTTTACCCTGGAAATCGGAACAGGGCCTCAGTCGGCAGGTGATGGCTTCACTGTCAAAATTAGCAAGAGTCTCGCGTACGACCGGATCGCATATTTTCACGAATCCGAAGACTCGCTTTGGCGCCTCTATCTATCGCTCCAAAAGCAATTCTCCTACTTTTACCGATTTACGAGCTTGAGGAATTCAAGGCTTCAGGCTGCAGGTAGCCTCTCGGATCAATCTCGGGAAATAGGTGAAGCGTTCAAAAAGCGCGGATTCCGTGCTTATCTCGCTAGAACACTGACAATGCGCCACAAACTGCAGTCGGCGCAACTAGATGCTGTTTCCGCAAGATTGATGATAATTCATCACAAACGCGACAGCATGGAAGATCTCGAAGGGCTTTATCCGGGTGAAGAGACAGCCCACCTTAGAAGTTACCTAGAGAAAACCATGAAAGAAGATTTCGCAGAGGAGATCGAGAGTTCGGAAAAAGTCTTGGAGGTGCTGGATGGGCGACAGAGTCAAGAGTTGCAGCGCTTCGCAAGTATTAGCTTCTCCTTCTTGGGTGTAATTGTTGGTGCTCTACTGACAGCCGCCTTCAGGGCCTGGTGGGGATAGTTAACCATTCTCCATTCTTCTTTAAACTATCCGCGCGCAATCGCGAATACCCGTGGCCGCCAGCGGACCATCAGCGCAGGTGGCAAGACAGCAGCCCAAAGACGGCGAGCATCTCAAGTTGCTCCGGGATGAAGGGGTCACCCCGCAAAGCGGACAGACACTGCGACAGCCAATGCACAAGTGCCCTCTCGAGCCGTCCTGGGGCCGTGGAAGGGCTCGTTGGTTACCAGCGCTGACAACGGGCGACGGCTGCGCCGCAGTTCAGAGCGGTGATCCAGTAGACGTCCGCAGGTCAAGGTCGTCCGTGATCAGTTGTGGCTAGGCAGAGCGTGAAGAGGGGGACCGCGTCGCTCATCTTGTGGTCACGACGCTGCCTCCGGCGGGGGATCGGCCGGCACCGGGGGGGGGAAGGGGTCGCGCTGCCGAGTGCGGGTCCGCGGGTGGTTGCGAGGAGCTCCCATCCCGTCCACCGTCGACCCAGGCAAAGCCGAGCAGACGTGGCCCATGGCGTCCAGGTCGTTCGTACAGTGGCGCGCTCCACCTGGACGCCATGGACCCCGCCCGCTCCACTGCGTGTGGGTCGACGGCGGACGGGATGGGAGCTTGGGTTGAGTGGTGGGCTGAGCCAGGACTGAAAGCCCCAATCAGGTGACCTGCTTCCAGTCTTCCGCCGAGTGCGAGGTGAATACGGCGCTGCGGTGTGCCTTGCGCTTCCACATGGTTGCGCCGTCGCCATACTCGGGCAGAGCCTCGCGCGTCTGTTCCTCGGTCTCGAAGGCGTACTCCTTGCCTTCGGCTGTGCGGATCTTCCACTCGTCTGTCGGCATGTAGCCGAGGCCCGAGAATGCCATGTGAAGCTCCCTGTGTAGCCCCCTCGCAGGACATACCGCCAGGTTAGGCAGGGTGGGATGGCGACGCTCGCCCAGTGCCGTCGAAGGGGTCTGGTGGGCAGCCGTGTGGAGTCCTGTAGGGCTAACCAGCCTGCTCATGGCAGTGGAGTGCCCTCGTGGTCCGGGCCGTCTGTGGGCCGTCCGAGGGGGCCCAAGGGTGACCGGCAGCGACCGACGATGACAGGGGTCCCGAGCTTCTGGCCCAGGTCACCTCGCCGGATCTGCGACACTGGTAAAGCTATGCCTAAGCCCGGAGAACTCACGTTCGTCGCCCCCCGCGGGGCCAAGAAGCCGCCGCGGCACCTTGCTGATCTTTCGCCTGCTGAGCGGAAGGAAGCCGTTGCCGCGATCGGTGAGAAGCCGTTTCGCGCCAAGCAGCTGTCGCAGCACTACTTCGCGCGGTTCGCGCACGACCCCGCGGAGTGGACCGACATCCCCGCGGGATCGCGCGAGAAGCTGCGGGAGGCGTTGCTGCCGGAGCTGATGACCGTCGTGCGGCATCTGTCGACCGACAACGACACGACGCGCAAGACGCTGTGGAAGCTGTTCGACGGGACGCTCGTCGAGTCCGTGCTGATGCGGTATCCGGATCGCGTGACGATGTGCATCTCGTCGCAGGCCGGATGCGGGATGAACTGCCCGTTCTGTGCCACGGGGCAGGCCGGGCTCGACCGGAATCTGTCGACCGGTGAGATCGTGCATCAGATTGTCGACGGGATGAGGGCGCTCAGGGACGGGGAGATTCCTGGGGGGCCCGCCCGGCTCAGCAACATCGTGTTCATGGGCATGGGCGAGCCGCTCGCCAACTACAACCGGGTCATCAAGGCCATGCGCGCGCTCACCGACCCGGAGCCCGACGGGCTCGGGCTCAGCCAGCGCGGGATCACCGTGTCGACGGTCGGGCTCGTGCCCGCCATCAACCGGTTCATCGACGAGGGGCTGAAGTGCCGGCTCGCGATCTCGTTGCACGCGCCGGACGACGAGCTGCGCGACACCCTCGTCCCCGTCAACACGCGGTGGAACGTGCGAGAGGTGCTCGACTCCGGGTTCGAGTACGCCGCGAAGTCCGGGCGCCGGCTCTCCATCGAGTACGCGCTCATCCGCGACATCAACGACCAGGCGTGGCGTGGTGACCGGCTCGGGCGGATGCTCAAGGGCAAGCCCGTGCATGTGAACCTGATCCCGTTGAATCCGACCCCGGGGTCGAAGTGGACCGCCTCGCGGCCCGAGGACGAGAAGGCCTTCGTCAACGCCATCGCCGCCCACGGCGTCCCGGTGACCATCCGGGACACCCGTGGTCAGGAGATCGACGGAGCCTGTGGACAGCTGGCGGCCACCGAGCGGTAGCCTGGCCACAGTAAGTACGACAACTACATCTGCATTTCCGACAGGGGAGCGCCACAGCGCTGAGAGTGCGGCAACCGACGGCAGGCTTCACGGCAGGCATCGCGTCGACAGGCCGCAGACCCTCTGGACCTTGCCCGGGTCATTCCGGGTAGGAAGTTCGGACACCACTCAAGCTGTTGCGCCCTGCCCGGAGCCCTGCCGTCGTCGACGAAAGGGCTCCGGGCAGGGCCGCGTCTTCTCCTGGTCAGCTCCAGGAGGAATGAAGTAGTGAGCAAGAAGCCGTCGGCCGTCGGGCCGACCCGCAAGTCTGCCGCCACCGTTTACGTTTCCGTGGCTGTCGGGCTCGGGCTCGTCGCCCTGTCCGCGTGCGGCTCGTCCGGCGGTGGCTCCGGCGCCGCGGGTGGGGATTCCAAGACCGTGACGCTCGTCAGCCACGACTCGTGGGCCGTTTCCAAGGGCGTGCTCAAGGACTTCGAGAAGAGCTCCGGGTACAAGGTCAAGGTCCTCAAGGACGGGGACGCCGGCGAGGCCGTCAACAAGGCGATCCTGTCCAAGGACAACCCGCAGGGCGACGTCTTCTTCGGCGTCGACAACACCCTGCTCTCGCGTGCGCTCGACAATGGGATCTTCTCCTCGTACAAGGCCAAGGGGCTCGAGGAGAACGTGAAGAGCGAGTACCGGCTCGATGCTGGGAAGGACCGGGTCACCCCCGTCGACACCGGGTCGCTCTGCGTCAACTACGACAAGGCGTACTTCAAGAAGCACGATCTCGCGCCGCCGTCGTCCTTCGCCGATCTCGCCAAGCCGGCCTACAAGAATCTGCTCGTCACGGAGAATGCCTCCACCTCGTCGCCCGGTCTCGGTTTCCTCCTCGGGTCCGCCGCGAAGTACGGCGACGACGGCTGGCAGCCGTACTGGAAGAAGCTGAAGGCCAACGGGCTCAAGGTCGTGGACGGCTGGGACCAGGCGTACAACGAGGAGTTCTCGGGGTCCGCCGGGGGCAAGAAGGCCGGCGGTGACCGGCCGCTCGTCGTGTCCTACGCGTCCTCGCCGCCCGCCGAGGCCGTGTACGCCGATCCGCAGCCGAAGACCTCGCCCGTCGGGGTCGCCAAGGGCACCTGCTTCCAGCAGATCGAGTTCGCGGGGCTGCTGAACGGCGCGCAGAACGAGAAGGGCGGCAAGGCGCTGCTCGACTTCCTGGTCTCCAAGAAGTTCCAGGAGGACATGCCGCTCAACATGTTCGTCGACCCGGTGACCAAGAACGCCACCGCGCCCGCCGACTACACCAAGTACGCGGTGAAGATCGACGATCCCGAGACCATGAGCCCGCGCAAGATCGCGGACAACCGGGACGACTGGGTGAAGTCGTGGACGTCGCTCGTACTGAAGTAGTCCCCAGATCGCGAGGCAACGCGGCGCGGCTCGGGCTCATGGTCCTGCCCGTCGTGTTCTTCGGGCTGTTCTTCGCCTACCCGGTCGTCTCGATCGTCGAGCGCGGGCTGCACGTCGACGGCGGCTGGCAGCTCGGGCGGATCCTGGACGTGCTCGGGCAGTCCGACATCCGGCACGTCCTGTGGTTCACGGTGTGGCAGGCGCTGGCGTCGACCGCGCTGACGCTGCTGATCGCGCTGCCGGGGGCGTATGTCTTCGCCCGGTTCGAGTTCCCCGGCAAGCAGGTGCTGCGGGCGGTCGTCACCGTGCCGTTCGTGCTGCCGACCGTCGTCGTGGGCACCGCGTTCCTCGCGCTCGTCGGCAACGGCGGGCTGCTCGACGAGCTGTGGGGCGCCCGGCTCGACACCACGGTGTGGGCGATTCTGTTGGCGCATGTGTTCTTCAATTACGCGGTCGTGGTGCGGACCGTCGGCGGGCTCTGGGCGCAGCTCGATCCCCGGCAGGAGGAGGCCGCGCGGATGCTCGGCGCCTCGCGGTTCGCGGCGTGGCGGAAGGTGACGCTGCCGGCGCTCGGGCCTGCCGTCGCGGCCGCCGCGCTCATGGTGTTCCTGTTTACGTTCACGTCGTTCGGTGTCGTGCAGATTCTCGGTGGGCCGGGATTCTCGACGCTCGAGGTCGAGATCTATCGGCAGACCGCGCAGATCTTCGATCTGTCCACCGCCGCCGTGCTGACCATCGTGCAGTTCCTCGCCGTCGGGCTGATTCTCGGGGTGCACGCCTGGAGCGTGCGCCGGCGGGAGAGCGCGCTGCGGCTCGTCGACGCCGCGCACACGGCGCGCAGGCCGCGCGGGGCCGGGCAGTGGGCGCTCCTCGGGGGCGTGTTGGTGTGCGTCGCCCTGCTGATCGTGCTGCCGCTGGGTGTGCTCGTCGAGCGGTCGCTCGATGCTCCGGGCGGATACGGGTTCGGGTACTACCGGGCGCTCACGGACGCCGACGGCGGGACCTTCCTCGTACCGCCGATCGACGCGATCTGGAACTCGCTGGAGTACGCGCTCGCCGCCACGGCCATCGCCGTCGTGATCGGTGGGCTTGCCGCCGCGGCGCTCACCCGGCGCGCGGGGCGGCTCGTGCGCGGGTTCGACGCGCTGCTGATGCTGCCGCTCGGGGTGTCGGCGGTGACCGTCGGGTTCGGGTTCCTGATCACGCTCGACGAGCCGCCGCTCGACCTGCGGTCCACGTGGATCCTGGTGCCGCTCGCGCAGGCGCTCGTGGGCGTGCCCTTCGTCGTACGGACGATGCTGCCGGTGCTGCGGGCCGTCGACGGGCGGCTCCGGGAGGCCGCCGCCGTGCTCGGGGCCTCGCCGCTGCGGGCGTGGCGGGAGGTCGACCTGCCGATGGTGCGGCGGGCGCTGCTGGTCGCGGCCGGGTTCGCGTTCGCCGTGTCGCTCGGCGAGTTCGGGGCGACCGTGTTCATCGCGCGGCCCGACAACCCGACGCTGCCGGTCGCCGTGGCCCGGCTGCTCGGGCGGGCCGGTGACCTCAACTACGGGCAGGCGATGGCCCTTTCGACCGTGCTGATGGTCGTCTGTGCGGCCTCGCTGCTCGTCCTTGAACGGATTCGGCCCGCCAAGGCCTCGACCGGGGAGTTCTGATGTCGCTGCTGGAGCTGGACGACGCGACCGTACGGTTCGGTGGGCGCGCCGTGCTCGACGACGTGGACCTGGAGGTCGCCGAGCACGAGATCGTGTGCGTGCTCGGGCCGAGCGGCAGCGGCAAGTCGACCCTGCTGCGGGCCGTCGCGGGGCTGCAACCCCTGGACGGCGGGCGGGTGTTGCTCGGCGGCGCGGACCAGGCCGGGGTGCCCGCGCACAAGAGGGGCGTCGGCCTGATGTTCCAGGACCACCAGCTGTTCCCGCAGCGCGACGTGGGGCAGAACGTCGCCTTCGGATTGCGGATGCACGGGGTCGGCAAGGCCGAACAGGCGGATCGAGTACGGGAGTTGCTGGGGCTCGTCGGGCTGCCCGGGGCCGAGCGGCGCGCGGTCGGCGCGTTGTCGGGCGGGGAGCAGCAGCGGGTCGCGCTCGCGCGGGCGCTCGCGCCGAGGCCGCGTCTGCTGATGCTGGACGAGCCGCTCGGTCAGCTCGACCGCTCGCTGCGTGAGCGGCTCGTCGTCGAACTGCGGGAACTCTTCGGCGAGTTGGGGACGACCGTGCTCGCTGTCACGCACGACCAGGGCGAGGCCTTCGCGCTCGCCGACCGGGTCGTCGTGATGCGGGACGGGCGGATCGCCCAGACCGGTACGCCGCTTGAGGTGTGGCAGCACCCGGCGGACGAGTTCGTGGCGCGGTTCCTCGGCTTCGACAACGTGGTGGAGGCGACGGTGACCGGGGCGGTCGCGGACACGCCGTGGGGCAAGGTGCCGGTGCCCGAGGGGGCGGAGCAGGGGGACCAGCGGCTCCTCGTGCGGCCCGCGGGCGTACGCCTCGTACCCGCCGCCGAAGCCCAGCTGACCTGCGCCGTCACCGCGCGCACCTTCCGTGGCACGCACGTCGCGGTGCATCTGCAGCCGGCGGACGCGCCCCGCCTGGAAGCGGCCTGCGCGCTGCGCGCGGCGCCGGAGCCGGGCGACGAGGTCGGGGTCGCCTTCGACGCGGCGGAGATCGTGGTGCTGGGGGCGGGCGCCGCCGCGGACAACGGCTGAGCCGGAGAACCGGCTGGGCCGGAGAAGCGGCTGAGCCGATGACCGACTGAACCGTCCAACGGCGCCCGCGCCAGGCCTACTTCTGCGCCGAGCCCTTGCGGCGGAGCGCGAAGACCACGCCGCCGCCCGCGACGACCAGGAGGGCCGCGATGCCGGCGATCATCGGGGTGTTGCTGCTCGCGCCGGTCTCGGCGAGGTCCGAACCACCGGCCGGGGAGGCCGAGCTGCTCGGCGCCGGGGCGGCGGCGGAGCTGCTCTTGGAGGGCGCCGGGGTCGGCTTCTCGGCCGGGGCCGAGGTGCTGGGCGCCGCGGACGTCGGAGGCGTCGACGGCTTTTCGGTGGCGCACGCCGTCGCCGGGGCGGTGACGCCGCCCTTGATGTCGTCGTCGACGTCGAAGCGGTCGGTCTTCACGTGGACGCGGTAGGTCGCGCCCGGCTTCCAGTCCTCCTTGAAGGTGATCGTGGCGCCCTCCTTGGAGCCCTTCACGACCTGGGAGCCGACCTGCTCCTCGGAGCCGCCGGACGTCCGGAAGACGGTGACGGTCGCCGGGGTGCCGGACGCGTCCACGTCGGTCACGGAGATGACGCCCTGCGGGCCCTCGCAGGCGGCCTTGGCGGTGAACTCGCTGATGTTGCACGCCGATGCGGAGCCCGCGACGCCGAGCGTCAGGGCCGTCGCGGCGGCGGCCACGCCGGCGAAGCGGGCTGCTCTGGAGGAGGAGATGCGCTGAGATATGCGGGGGGCTACGGACACAGCTGTCCTTCACATGTGCTGGGAAGAGGAGGGGTGCGGCGCGGCGCGAACGCACCTCGAAGCTCAACACCCCCATGGTCACCGCTGGTTTATCGGTGACCGTGACGCACGGTCAATACACGAAGCGCCTCACCGGCCACTCTTGACCCCCGCTTGACCCAACGCGCTAGCCGAGACGCTCGATCGCCTCGCCCGCCTCCTCTGCCGTGTCCACCAAGGCGATCCGGTCCTCCATGGACCGCTCGCGGGCGAGTGCCTGGAGCAGCGGCCAGGTGGGGAGGCGTTCGGTCCAGTGGGCGCGGTCGACCAGGACCATCGGGGTCGGTTCGCCCCGTGACTCGTAGTAGTTGGGCGTCGCGTTGTCGAAGATCTCCTGCACCGTGCCCGCCGCGCCCGGCAGGAAGATCACGCCCGCGGTGGAGCGGGCCAGCAGGCCGTCCTCGCGGGTGGCGTTGGCGAAGTACTTGGCGATGTGCTCGGCGAACGCGTTCGGCGGCTCGTGCCCGTAGAACCAGGTGGGGATGCCCACGGAGGGGCCGCCGCCCGGCCAGCGCTCGCGCACGGCGAAGGCCGCGTCCGCCCAGTCGGTGATCGACGGGGTGAACGACGGTGATTTGGCGAGGAGTTGGAGCGCGTCGTCGAGCATCGAGTCGGCGAACGGCGCCGCGTACGCGCCCAGGTTCGCGGCCTCCATCGCGCCGGGGCCGCCGCCCGTCGCCACCATGAACCCGGCGCGCGCGAGCGTGCGGCCGAGCCGGGCCGCGCCCGCGTACGCGTCCGTGCCGCGCGCCATCGCGTGACCGCCCATGACGCCCACCACCCGGGCCCCGACGAGGAGTTCGTCGAGCGCGTCGGACACCGAGTCGTCGTGCACGGCGCGCAGCATCGACGCGAACACGTCGCCGTCGGCCTTGGTGCGCTGGAACCACTCGTACGCGCGGGCGTCGGGAGTGGCCGCGTAACCGCCCTCGGACGACAGGCCCTCGAAGAGCTCGGCCGGGGCGTAGAGGCGGCCGCGGTACGGGTCGAACGGGAGCCCGGGGACCGGCGGGAAGACCAGCGCGCCGCGCGCCCTGACCTCGGCGGCCGCCTGCGGGTCCATGGGGCAGCCGAGGAATATGGCGCCCTCGACCTCGGCGCGGCGCAGGTGCTCGGTGCGGCCGGTCAGGTCGACGGCCTGCACCCGGTGCCCGGTCAGCGTGCCGCGCGCGGCCACCACCTCGTCGAACTCCGCGAGCGTCTCGATCTCGCGGTCGTGGGTGGTGGCAGGTACGGGTTTGGAGGAATGCTCTGGAGTCGGCACCCGCCCATGCTAAGCACGGGCGGGCGCCGGGCCGTTGGTCAGCCCTCGACGACCGACGGGTCCATCCACATGACCTCGAAGGTGTGGCCGTCGAGGTCGTCGAAGGCGCGTCCGTACATGAAGCCGTGGTCCTGCTTCTCGCCGGTCTCGGTGCCGCCCGCGGCGATCGCCCGGTCCACCAGCTCGTCGACCTTCTCGCGGCTCTCGGCGCTCAGCGCGATGAGCACCTCGCTGCTGCTCGTGGAGTCGACGATCTTCTTCTTGGTGAAGCCCGCGTACTTCTCCTTCGTGAGCAGCATGATCACGATGTGGTCGCTGATCACGATGGAGGCGGCGGTGTCGTCCGAGAACTGGGCGTTGCGCTCGTAGCCCAGCTCCGTGAAGAACTTGGTCGATGCGGCCAGGTCGTTCACGGCCAGGTTCGGGAAGATCATCTGCTGGTACTCGCTCATGACGTGTCCGCCGCCTTCTCGATTAAGTGAAGCGAAGTGAAGTGGTGTGGTGCGTACGAACATGTAGACGGCCAGTGTCGTCAAAACTCATCGCGCCGTCAGCGGAGCCGCCGAAAGTTCCGCGACGACCCAGGTCAGCGGCCCGAAGAGGGCCAGCAGGGCGCAGGCCCTGAGCGCCACCGCGCCGCGCAGCGCCGTGGCGGGCGCGCCGATCCGCAGCAGCGCCTCCGTCGTGTGCCGCCGCGCCTGGCGGGCCTCGAAGGACGCGGTCACCAGCGTCGCCACGGCGCAGCCGACGACGAGCAGCGCGCCGAGCGTGGCCAGCGGTCCGACGCCGGCCGCCCGCTCCCCGTACACGACGCCCGCCGCGTACAGGCCCGACGCCACCGCGCAGACCACGCCGAGCGGACGTCCGACACGCCGCGCCTCCTCCTGGAGCACCCGGCCGGCCAGCAGTCGCACCGCCGAGGGGCGTACGGACTGCAGCGCGCGCCCGCACAGATACGTGAGCCCGGGACCGGCGAGCGCCAGGCCGAGCGCGGTCAGCGTCCACCCGACGAGCACGCCGGTGGGGCTGCCGGTGAGGCCGCCGGGCAGCCGGGAGCCCGCGGCGCCGCGGGCGCTCGCCGCGTACGTCTCCACCGCGAGGCCCGCCGCGAGCAGCGCGAAGCCCCACGGGAGCCCGGCCGGGGGTGCCGCCGGTTCCTGCGGCTGCTCGATGTCCTTGACCGGGCGCGCGAGGCGCGGGCGCAGCGCGAGGGCGCTCGCCGCGGAGGCCGCGAGCGGCACCCACGTGAGCAGGGTGAGTGTCGCGGCCAGCGGCAGGGGCCGGTCGGCTGCGAGCAGTTCACGGGCCGCGCCGTCGAACGGGAGGCCGGAGAGGTCGCCCCGTAGATGCAGGAAGAACAGCAGCGCCAGCATCGAGCCGAGCGTGCACGCGATGGCCGTGGAGATCGCGGCGAGCAGCGTGAGGCGGGCCGGGCCGAGGCCCACGGCGGACAGGCCCGCGCGCGGCTGCGTGCCGGGGTCGGAGCGGGCCACGGCGACCGCGAAGTACACCGTCGCGGCCAGCGGCAGCGCGCACCAGGCGAGGCGCAGCACCGAGTTCGCCGCGGTCTCGGGGTGCGCAAGGGCGTGGCCGAGCGTGCTCAGGAGCAGAAAGCCGGTGCCGGCCGAGGCGGCGGCGACCAGGAGTCTGCGCAGCTGGACCAGCGGGTGCGCGCCGCGCGCTAGACGGAGAGCGAGCACGCGGTGCGGCCCTCCCCTTCGGCGGCCTTCTCGGGCAGCGGCACGGTGTGCACGCGGCGCCCGTCGAGCAGCGACTCCGTGCGGTCGGCGAGCGCGCCCACCGCGGAGTCGTGGGTCGCGAGGACGACCGTGATGTCGTGCGAGCGGGCCGCGGCGGTGAGCGTGCGCAGGATGTGGGCGCTGTCGGCGCGGTGCAGGGTCGCGGTCGGCTCGTCGGCGAACACCACGTGCGGGGCGTGCGCGAGGGCGCGGGCGATGGCCACGCGCTGGCGCTCGGCGACGGACAGGGCGTGCGGGCGCTTGCGGGCGAGGCGGCCGACGTCGAGCCGGTCGAGCCACTCGTGGGCGGCGGTCTTGGCGGGGCGGCGCGAGGTGCCGCGCAGCATCAGGGGGAGCGCGGTGTTCTCCCACACGTTCAGCTCGGGCACGAGGACCGGCTCGGGGTCGATCCAGCCGAACCGGTCGCGGCGCAGCCGCTCGCGGACCAGCGGGCCCATCGTGTGCACGGGCGTGCTGTTGAACCACACCTCGCCCTGCTGCGGCAGGAGCTGACCGGAGAGGCAGCGCAGCAGCGTCGTCTTCCCGCTGCCGCGCGGACCGGTGACGGCGAGGATCTCGCCCTCGCGGACACCGAGCGAGACACCGGTGAGCGCGGGGGGCGCGCCCTCCGGTCCGTTGCCCGATCCGCTGTGCGCATAGTGCAGGGCACGCGCCCACAGCACGTCGTTGTCCGGCGGGGCCACCATGACGTACACCTCGGTTCTGATCAGTTGCCGTCCCCCGATAGGGGGAACGAAGGCGGGGCCGATCGGTCACTGGGCACCGTATGGACGCGCGGGCGCGGGCCGGAGAAGGGCACGGCCCGGTTGCCTCCCATCTCACTCGGATGGGTGCAACCGGGCCGTGCGGCAAGCCAGTTGGCGGTCCGTGGCCACCGCTGGCTCAGACCTTGATCAGATCTTCGACCAGGCCTCCGTGAGGACCTGTCGGATGATCCCTTCGATCTCGTCGAACGTCGCCTGGTCGGAGATCAGCGGCGGCGAGAGCTGGATGACCGGGTCGCCACGGTCGTCCGCGCGGCAGTACAGGCCGTACTCGAAGAGCTTCTTCGAGACGAAGCCGTAGAGCACGCGCTCCGACTCCTCGTCCGTGAAGGTCTCCTTGGTGGCCTTGTCCTTCACGAGCTCGATGCCGTAGAAGAAGCCGTTGCCGCGGACGTCGCCGACGATCGGCAGGTCGTTCAGCTTCTGGAGCGTGTTGAGGAAGTTCGCCTCGTTGTCCAGCACGTGCTGGTTGAGGCCCTCGCGCTCGAAGATGTCGAGGTTGGCGAGACCCACGGCGGCGGAGACCGGGTGGCCACCGAACGTGTAGCCGTGCAGGAACGTGTTGTCGCCCTTGTAGAACGGCTCGGCGATCCGGTCGGAGACGATGGCCGCACCGATCGGGGAGTAGCCGGACGTCATGCCCTTGGCGCAGGTGATGATGTCCGGGACGTAGCCGAACTTGTCACAGGCGAACATCGTGCCGAGGCGGCCGAAGGCGCAGATGACCTCGTCGGAGACGAGCAGCACGTCGTACTTGTCGCAGATCTCGCGCACGCGCTGGAAGTACCCGGGCGGCGGCGGGAAGCAGCCGCCGGCGTTCTGCACCGGCTCCAGGAAGACGGCCGCGACCGTCTCCGGGCCCTCGAACAGGATCTCCTGCTCGATCTGGTCGGCGGCCCAGCGGCCGAAGGCCTCCGGGTCGTCGCCGTGGATCGGCGCGCGGTAGATGTTCGTGTTCGGCACCTTGTGCGCGCCCGGGACGAGCGGCTCGAAGGGGGCCTTGAGGGCCGGCAGACCCGTGATGGACAGGGCGCCCTGCGGGGTGCCGTGGTAGGCGACCGCGCGCGAGATGACCTTGTACTTCGTGTGGTTGCCGTTGAGCTTGTGGTACTGCTTCGCCAGCTTCCACGCGGTCTCGACGGCCTCACCGCCACCGGTGGTGAAGAAGACCTTGTTGAGGTCGCCCGGAGCGTAGTGGGCCAGGCGCTCGGCCAGCTCCACGGCCTTGGGGTGGGCGTACGACCAGATCGGGAAGAACGCCAGCTCGGCCGCCTGCTTGGCGGCGACCTCGGCGAGCTCCTGACGGCCGTGACCGGCCTGGACCACGAACAGGCCGGAGAGGCCGTCCAGGTACTTCTGGCCCTTGTCGTCGTAGATGTAGGTGCCCTCGCCACGCACGATGGTGGGAACGGGCGCGTTCTCGTACGACGACATGCGGGTGAAGTGCATCCACAGGTGGTCGTACGCGGTTCGGCTGAGGTCCTTGCTCACGGCTATCGGGTTCCCCACATGTAGGTCTGCTTCTTGAGCTTCAGGTAGACGAAGCTCTCGGTGGAGCGCACGCCGGGGAGGGCCCGGATGCGTCGGTTGATGACCTCCAGAAGGTGGTCGTCGTCCTCGCAGACGATCTCCACCATCAGGTCGAACGAGCCCGCGGTCATCACGACGTACTCGCACTCCGGCATGTCGGTCAGCGCGTCCGCCACGGGATCCAGATCGCCCTCGACGTTGATGCCGACCATCGCCTGCCGTCTGAAGCCCACGGTGAGCGGGTCGGTGACGGCGACGATCTGCATCACGCCCTGATCGAGCAGCTTCTGGACGCGCTGGCGCACGGCCGCCTCGGAGAGGCCGACGGCCTTTCCGATGGCGGCGTACGGGCGCCTGCCGTCTTCTTGGAGCTGTTCGATGATGGCGAGGGAGACGGAGTCGAGCGGCGGATTGCTGCCGTTCCTCGAACTGGGTCCCTTGGGGTCTGCGCTACGACTGGCCACGGCCTCACTGTGCACGAGGACTCGTCGGTTTCGCAAGCCCGGAGCGATGAAATTCGTTGTCTGCGAGGTTCAACCTCACTAATTCCGTAGTTCAACAGGGGTGGGGGGTGTCGAAAACGTCGGTCGTCGGTCTAGGGTGGGCGTCTCAATCTTTGGACAGCGAACAGTCAGGAGGGCCGGCAGTGAGCAGCAGTGAGCTGGGACGGCTGCGCAAGCTACGCAACTACGTCGACGGTGAGTTCAAGGACGCCGCCGACGGACGGACCACCGAGGTGGTCAACCCCGCCACGGGCGAGGCGTACGCGACCGCGCCGCTGTCCGCACAGGCCGATGTCGACGCCGCGATGGCGGCAGCCGAGGCCGCGTTCCCGGCCTGGCGCGACCTGGTCCCCGGCGAGCGCCAGAAGTACCTCCTCAAGATCGCGGACGCGTTCGAGGAGCGGGCCGAGGAGCTCATCGCCGTCGAGTCGGAGAACTGCGGCAAGCCGCTCGGGCTCACCCGCAGCGAAGAGATCCCGATGATGCTCGACCAGATCCGCTTCTTCGCGGGCGCGGCGCGCATGCTCGAGGGGCGCTCCGGCGGCGAGTACATGGAGGGCCTCACCTCCTTCGTGCGCCGCGAGCCGATCGGCGTCTGCGCGCAGGTCGCGCCGTGGAACTACCCGATGATGATGGGCGTGTGGAAGTTCGCCCCGGCGCTCGCCGCGGGCAACACCGTCGTCCTCAAGCCGTCCGACACCACCCCGGCGTCCACGGTCCTGATGGCCGAGATCATCGGCTCCATCGTGCCCAAGGGCGTCTTCAACGTGGTGTGCGGCGACCGCGACACCGGCCGCCTCATGGTCGAGCACAAGACCCCGGCGATGGCCTCCATCACCGGCTCCGTGCGCGCCGGCATGCAGGTCGCCGAGTCCGCCGCCAAGGACCTCAAGCGGGTCCACCTGGAGCTCGGCGGCAAGGCCCCGGTCGTCGTCTTCGAGGACGCCGACCTCCAGAAGGCCGCCGAGGGCATCGCCGAGGCCGGGTACTTCAACGCGGGCCAGGACTGCACCGCGGCCACCCGCGTGCTCGTCCACGAGTCGGTGCACGACGAGTTCGTCACCGCCCTCGCGAAGATCGCCGCCGAGACGAAGACCGGCGCGGCCGACGACGAGGACGTGCTCTACGGCCCGCTGAACAACGCCAACCAGCTGAAGCAGGTCACCGGCTTCATCGACCGCCTTCCGGCGCACGCCAAGGTCGAGGCCGGCGGTCACCGGGTCGGCGAGCAGGGCTACTTCTACGCCCCGACCGTCGTCTCGGGCCTCAAGCAGGACGACGAGATCATCCAGAACGAGGTCTTCGGCCCGGTCATCACGGTCCAGTCGTTCACGGACGAGGACCAGGCGGTGTCCTACGCCAACGGCGTCGAGTACGCGCTGGCCTCCTCGGTCTGGACGAAGGACCACGGCCGCGCGATGCGGATGTCCAAGGTCCTCGACTTCGGCTGCGTGTGGATCAACACCCACATCCCGCTCGTCGCCGAGATGCCGCACGGCGGCTTCAAGAAGTCGGGCTACGGCAAGGACCTGTCGGCGTACGGCTTCGACGACTACACGCGGATCAAGCACGTGATGACGTCGCTGGACGCGTGAACCTCACGTACAGCGAGGTCGGCGCGACCCTGGCGGCGGGTGAACTGCCGCCCGGGTACGCCCACATGGACCGCCGTGTCCGGATCGGCTCGGGGCAGGAGTGCTTCGAGCGGGCCGGCGCGGCGGTTCTCGCGTGGGGCGCGCAGCGCGGGGCCGGGCTGCGGGTGACGCCGGGCGACGACGTCCGGGAGGGCGCGGACGTGGAGCTGCGGGCGCTTCTCCTGCGGATTCCCTGCCGGGTCGTCCGCGTCGTGCGCGAGCCGTCGCGCGTCGGATTCGCCTACGGGACGCTGCCGGGGCATCCGGAGTGCGGCGAGGAGGCGTTCCTCGTGGAGCGGGCGGCGGACGGGGTTGTGTGGTTCCGGATCCGGGCGTTCTCGCGGCCGGGGCGCTGGTACGCGCGGCTCGGCGGGCCCGTGGCGCGGGGCGTGCAGAAGTGGGTGACCGGGCGGTATCTGCGGGCCGTCGCGGACGCCGTCGGGTGAGCGGGGATCGACAAGGTGTCGGCCCCGGACCGCGGCGCTCGACGCAGCGTCCATTGTGGGGCCAAGTCGCCCGGAGAGAGGCTGAGTTCGTGCGAGCGAACCCGATATTCCCCCAGGTCACCCGTCGTTCCCTGCTGCGCGCCCTGGGCGGTGGTGCCGCGGCCGCGACGGTCGGCGCCGTCGCCACCGGCTGCGGGGTGCCCGCCGCGTACGTCTCGCCCGGTGATCGCGGCGCCAAGGACCGGTCCGCTGCCGACAAGCGGCTCACCTGGGCCAACTGGCCGCTCTACATCGACGTCGACGACGACAATCCGTCGAAGCGGCCCAGCCTCGACGCGTTCGAGAAGCAGACCGGGATCCAGGTCAAGTACACCGAAGAGATCAACGACAACGACGAGTTCTTCGGCAAGATCAGCCCGTCGCTGATGAACCACCAGAAGACCGACCGCGACCTCATCGTCATCTCCGACTGGATGTGCTCGCGCTTCGTGCGGCTCGGCTGGGTGCAGGAGATGGACCGCGCCCACCAGCCGAACGTCACCAAATACCTCGACCCGCTGCTGCGTTCGCCCGCCTTCGACCCGGGCCGCAAGTACACCGTGCCGTGGCAGTCCGGCATCACCGGCATCGCGTACAACAGGCGGAAGCTGGGCCGGGAGATCAAGCACGTCTCGGACCTGTGGGCCAAGGACCTGGCGGGCCGCGTCACCCTCCTCTCCGGCCTCGACGAGTCCTTCGCGCTCCTCATGCAGGGCAACGGCGTCGACATCACCAAGTGGACCGGCGCCGACTTCGACAAGGTCTGCGACCAGGTCGAGAAGCTCGTCAAGGCGAAGCACATCCGCCGCTTCACCGGAAACGACTACATCAAGGACCTGTCCAGCGGCGACGTCCTGGCCTGCCAGGCGTACAGCGGCGACATCATCCAGCTCCAGGCCGACAACCCGGACATCGAGTTCGTCGTCCCGGAGGAGGGCGCCGAACTCTGGGCGGAATCCCTGATGATCCCCAACCTCGCCGACCACAAGGCCAACGCCGAGCGCCTGATCGACTACTACTACCAGCCGGAGGTCGCGGCGGAGCTGGCCGCGTGGGTCAACTACGTCTGCCCGGTGCCCGCGGCGCGCGACGTCCTAGCCTCGTCCAAGGACAAGGAGACGGCCGAGCTGGCCGAGGACCCGCTGATCTTCCCGGACGACCGGATGCGCTCACGGCTCGCCATCGCGCGTGACATCAGGGCGTCGGAGCGCACGGAGTTCTCGAAGCGGTGGAACAAGATCGCGGGGTTGTGACTCCGGGGGAGAGGCTGAAACGCGGCGTGCTTTGGTACGTGGTCTGTTGTGGAGAACCCGTGAATGCGATGCTGCCTACCGCCCGAACCGACGGAGGCACGCCATGGTCGAACCCGCTCGCACACCGGCCCGCCGCACCGTACTGACCGCCGCCGCGACAGCCGTCATCGCCACTGCCGTGCAGGCAGGCAGCGCCGAGGCGGCCTCCTGGCCCATCGAGTTCCCGCTGCCGAACGGCTTCCAGCCCGAGGGGATCGCTGTCGGCCGCGCCCCGTACGCGTACATGGGCTCACGGGTCGACGGCCGGATCCTCCGCGTCGATCTGCGCACCGGACGCGGTGGTGTGCTGTGGCCGGGAGGGGCGGGGCTGGTGTCGCTCGGCATGAAGATCGACGAGGCGGGCCTGCTCTACGTGGCTGGGGGTGGCGGAGGAGGCGCCCGCGTGATCGACACCAGCACGGGCAAGCTGGTCGCCACGCATCAATTCACGTCCACCACCGGCCACTTCATCAATGATGTCGTACTGACCCGCGGCGGCGCGTGGTTCACGGATTCGCGTGACAGCTACCTCTACGTGCTGAAGGGTGGTGCCGTCCGGCGACTCGGGCTGCGCGGTGACTGGGAACTCGTCCCCGACGCCAACAACGCCAATGGCCTCGTCGCCACCGGAGACGGCCGCGACCTCATCGTCGTCAGCTCGGCCCAGGGCCGCCTGTACCGGGTGGACACCCGGTCGGGGCACGCCACGCTCGTCGAGATCGTCGGTCTGCCGGACGTCGTGCACGGCGATGGACTGCTGCGAGTCGGTCCCCTTCTGTACGTGGTCCAGAACCGACTCAACCGCATCGCGGTGCTGCGCCTGGACGCCCGGGAGACGACGGCCACACTGGTCCGCCTCATCACCGACCCCCGATTCGACGTCCCGTCCACGGTGGCCCGTTTCGGGAATCGCCTCTACCTGGTCAACGCCCGTTTCACGACTCCGCCCACGCCAGAGACCACGTACAACGGAGTCGCTGTGCGGCTCTCCAGCGGGGGATGACCGTCGCCGTCGACCACTGCCGCGTGTGCGCGCCCTAGGCGGTTCGCTTCCTGACCGCGGCCATGATGATCCGCTGGGCGACGGGGTTCATCTCCTCGCCCTTCGCGTCCGTGGAGCCGACGGAGTAGACGACCGTCCGGGACAGGTCCTGGTCGGCGGCCATTCCGGTGCTGTAGCCGTACCGCGAACCGGACTTGCCCCAGTACACGTGGCCGTCGATCGTGATCCGCTGAAGGCCGGCGCTCATCGTGGCGCCGGGGATCCCGGCCGGGACCGTGAACATCTCGGTGAGCTGCGGCTCGGGCACGATCCGGCCCCGGAAGAGGGCGGTGAGCAGCCGCTCCAGGTCGGCTGTCGTGGAGATCATGTCGCCCGCCGCCGACCGGTCGGCCTGCACCCACTCCGTCACGTCGACGAACTTCCCGTCCACCAGCTGGTAGCCCCGGTTGTGCGGGCCGTGGATCCGCCGGTCGGTGCCGGGGAAGTACGTGTGGCGCATTCCGGCCGGGCGCAGGACGAGCCGGGTCGCCGCGTCCGCGAAGGCGTCGCCCGTGACCTTCTCCACGAGCAGGCCGAGCAGCGTGTAGTTGATGTTGAGGTACTGCTGGCGGGTGCCGGGCGCGAACGCGGGCTTCTTGGCGAGCGCCGAGGCCGCGACCTGCGTGGGCGTGACGACGTCGAAGCGGTGCGCGTACTGCTCCGCGAACGAGTTGCCCCAGCCGTCGCCGGCCGGTATCCCGCTGGTGTGGTTGAGCAACTGTCGTACAGAGACCGGCTGTTGGAAGTCCGTGCCGCGGAAGAGTGCGGGGAGGTAGCGCTGCACCGGCGCGTCCAGGTCGACCTTTCCGTCGGCCGCGAGCCGCAGCACGGTGGCCGCGGTGACCACCTTCGTCGTCGAGCCCGCCCGGAACCTGCCGTGCTCCAGGGCCTTCGTGCCCGTCCGCAGATCCCGTGCGCCCGCCGTCCCGTGCCAGGAACCGCCGGTGCCGCCGACCCGGACGAGGGCCGCGGTGGCGTCGTCGTCCGGCAGGCCCGCGAGTGCCGCGGCCAGCGCCTTCGCGTCGGGGGCGCCAGGGGCGGGGGTGGTTGCGGGGGTCACCACGGCCCGCGCCGGGACGGCGGCCGCGGCGAGGGGCGCCGCGACGGCGCCGAGGGCGAGCGCGGTGGACAGGGCGAGGGCGAGACGACGCTTCAAGGGGGCCTCCAGGCAGCCGAGTTGGCCCGGTCGGGCCGACACGGACCATCCTCGGTTCCGGTCGGCCGCGGCAGCTCGTCGCACGGGATGATCCCGACCCTGGCCCGCGTCCCGGCTGTCCCCTAGGGGGCTCTCAGATGTCGCCGCGCAGCGACGTCAGGACGTCGACCCGGTTCGTCGTGATCGAGTCGACGCCGATGTCGAGGAGGCGGCGCATCGAGCGCTTGGTGTCCGGGGTCCATGCCGAGAGCAGGTAGCCGTCGCGGTGGACGCGGGCCGCCAGGTCGCGGGTCACCAGTGGGAAGCGGTAGTTGAGCCAGCGGGGCGTGAGGGCCGTGAGGACGGCGGGGCGGGGCGGGGCCTGCGACGTCCAGGTGAGCGCGATCTCCGCGGAGGGCGACGCGGCGCGCACCTTCAGCATCGTCTCGGCGCCCGCGCAGTAGTAGACGCGCTCCTCGGCGCCGCAGTCGCGCACGGCGCCGACGACCGTCCGGACCGTACGCGCGTCCGCGCCCGGCAGGTCGATCATGACGCGGGCGTCCCGGCAAGCCTCCAGGGCGTCCGCCAGCGTGGGCACACCGTCCTCCGTCAGGCCGCGCACCTCGGCGCAGGAGAGCGCGGACAGCGGGCGTTCGTGCTGCCACAGGCGCTCGAGCGTGGCGTCGTGCAGGAGGACGGGGATCCCGTCTCGCGTCAGTCGTACGTCGATCTCCACCGCGTCCGCGCCCCGTTCGAGCGCGGAGCGCAGGGACGGGAGGGTGTTCTCGCGGACGCGGTAGGGGTCGCCTCGGTGGGCCACGGCAGTCACGGTGCGCATGGCCCCATTGTGACCTGCGGGCTCAGCCCGCCGTCGGCCAGTTCTGCGTGTACGTGTCGATCTCCGCGGCGATCCGCGCCTTGCCCGCCTCGTCGAGGAACGACGCCCGCACCGCGTTCTTGGCGAGCTCCGCCACGCCCCGCTCGTCGAGGTCGAGGAGGCGGGCCGCCACCGCGTACTCGGTGTTGAGGTCCGTCGAGAACATCGGCGGGTCGTCCGAGTTGATCGTGACCGTCACGCCCGCGTCCACGAACTGCTTGAGCGGGTGCTCGTCGAGGGTGCGGACCGCGCGCGTCGCGATGTTCGACGTCGGGCACACCTCCAGCGGGATGCCGTGCTCGGCGAGGTGCGCGAGGAGCTTCGGGTCCTGGGCCGACGACGTGCCGTGCCCGATGCGCTCGGCGCCCAGGTGGTTCAGCGCGTCCCACACGGACTCCGGCCCGGTCGTCTCGCCCGAGTGCGGCACCGACCGCAGACCCGCCGCGCGCGCCCGGTCGAAGTACGGCTTGAACTGCGGCCGCGGGACGCCCACTTCGGGCCCGCCGAGGCCGAACGACACCAGGCCATCGGGCCGCAGCCTGTCGTCCGTGGCCAGCCGCACCGTCTCCTCCGCCGACTCAAGACCCGCCTCGCCGGGAATGTCGAAGCACCAGCGCAGCACCGTGCCGAACTCGGCCTCCGCCGACTTGCGGGCGTCCTCGATCGCCTCCATGAAGCCGCGGGCGTCGATGCCGCGGCGCGTGGAGGAGAAGGGGGTGAGGGTGAGCTCCGCGTACCGCACGTTCTGCCGGGCCATGTCGCGGGCGATCTCGTACGTGAGGAGGCGGACGTCCTCCGGCGTGCGGATCAGGTCGACCACCGACAGGTACACCTGGATGAAGTGGGCGAAGTCCGTGAACGTGAAGAACTCGGCCAGCGCCTCGGGGTCCGCCGGGACCTTCGAGTCGGGGTGCCGGGCGGCGAGCTCGGAGACGATCCTGGGGGAGGCGGAGCCCACGTGGTGGACGTGCAGTTCGGCCTTCGGCAGTCCGGTGATGAAGGCTTGCAGGCTCTGGCTTCGACTCGGGCTCTGGCTCTGGCTCTGGCTCACGGTTTCCTCCCCAGGAACTTGGGTGATCGGCTGATCGGGGTCCTCGTCATCGTATGCGGGGAGATCGCCCGAGCGGCGCGGGTGCCTAGCATGAGCGGATGAGCGAGTACGACCCGTGGCGCACGCCGCCGGCGCCCTCGGCGTACGGGTACGCCAACCCGTACGCGGCGCCGGACGAGCCCGTGCCGCCACCGCCGATCGGCCCGGAGGGTCCGGGGCCGTACGCGTACCGGGCGTACTGGTACGCGTACGGTCACGGCGCCCCGGGGGCCGGACCGCCCCGCAACGGGGTCGGCACCGCGGCCCTGGTCCTCGGCATCGTCACCGCGCTCGGCTTCCTGCTGTGGCCCCTCGCGCTCGTGACGGGCGTGCTCGCCGTGATCTTCGGCGTGATCGGCAGGCGCAGGGCCGGGCAGGGTGTCGCGACCAACGGCGGGCAGGCGCTGGGCGGGCTCATCTGCGGCGTGGGCGGGCTGCTGTCGGCGGTCGGCGTCGGGATCGCCGTCCTCCTGGGCTAGGGGGCAGCTCAGCGCAGCCGCTCTCTCGCCACCATCAGCGCGAACCCCAGCAGATTCAGCCCCCGCCAGGCCTCCGGATCCGCCGCGCCCGCGTCGTCCGCCGCCATCCCGATGCCCCACACCCGGTCCATCGGGCTCGCCTCCACCAGCACGCGCTCGCCCGTCCCGACCAGGAACTCCCGCAGCCCCGGATCCGAGGCGAACTTGTGGACGCTGCCCTCGACGACCACGCCGAAGCGCTCCCGCTCCCACACCTCGCCGTCGAAGCCGCGCACCAGGCGACCCGCCTTCTTGGCCTCCGCCGGATGCCCCGCCGACAGCGCGCGGCGCTCCGCCTCCGCGTCACCGAACAGGCGGGCCTTCTCCGCCATCATCCAGTGCTCCGCCGTCGCGTACTCCACGCCCTCCGCCGTGAACGGCGAGGGCCACCACTGGCTGAGGCAAGCGGCCCCGATCGAACCGTCCTTACGCGGTGTGTGCCCCCAGAAGTGCAGGTACTTCACCGTTGTCCCCGCCGCCAGGGCCGCGACCAGCGAATCCCTGCTGTTGATCTCCATACACGGGAGTCTGGCACCCACCACTGACAATCCGTCCTGCGTTTTCCAGGCGGACTCGACACCTGGTCGACAGATTCCGTCGCGTAACCAAAAGGCAACAACGGAATCACTTGTTGGCGCGGGGGTCCTCTGTCAGGATCGGCACTCAAATCGAGCTGGAGCTACGGCTGGAGCTACGTCGGCCCCCGGGACGGAGCCGGCGCAGGAGAAGCGAGAGCGAGCACTCATGCACCACCCCACCTCGGATCACCCCGCCTCGGCCAAGAACGTGGCCGCACTGGCGAAGGAACTCTTCGCGGACGGCGCGAACTTCATCGCGGGCCGCCTCGTCAAGGGCACGTCCGGCCGCACCCACGCCGTCGTCGACCCGGCCACGGGCGAGGAGGTCCACACGTACGAGCTGGCGGGCACCGACGACGTGGACGCCGCCGTCGCCGCCGCCCGCGCGGCCTTCCCCGGCTGGTCGGGGGCCACGCCCGGCGAGCGGTCGGACGCCATGCACCGGTTCGCCGGGGTCCTCGACGAGAAGGCGGAGGAGTTCGCCAGGCTCGAGTCGCTGCAGTGCGGCAAGCCGCTCAAGCTGAGCCGCGAGTTCGACGTTCCCGGTTCGGTCGACAACGCCGCGTTCTTCGCCGGCGCCGCCCGCCACCTCCAGGGGCAGTCCGCGGGCGAGTACAGCGCCGACCACACCTCGTACGTGCGCCGCGAGCCCATCGGCGTCGTCGGTTCCATCGCGCCGTGGAACTACCCGCTGCAGATGGCGGCCTGGAAGGTGCTTCCGGCGATCGCGGCGGGCAACACGATCGTCCTCAAGCCCGCCGAGCTGACCCCGTTCACCTCGCTGCTCTTCGCGCAGGCCGCCACCGAGGCGGGCCTCCCGGACGGTGTCGTCAACGTCGTCACCGGGGCGGGCAAGGACGTCGGCGAGCACCTCGTCGGCCACCCGGACGTCGCCATGACCTCCTTCACCGGCTCCACGGGCGTCGGCAAGCGGGTCGCCGAGATCGCCACGGCCACCGTGAAGCGGCTCCACCTGGAGCTGGGCGGCAAGGCGCCGTTCCTCGTGTTCGACGACGCCGACCTCGACGCCGCCGTGCACGGCGCGGTCGCCGGCGCGCTCATCAACACCGGCCAGGACTGCACCGCCGCCACGCGCGCGTACGTGCAGCGTCCGCTCTACGACGCCTTCGTGGAGAAGACGGCCGCACTGATGGAGACCGTCAGGCTCGGCGACCCGTTCGCCGAGGACACCGACCTCGGTCCGCTGATCTCGCACGCCCAGCGCGACCGCGTCGCCGCCTTCGTGGAGCGGGCACGCGGCTACGCGCGCGTGGTGACGGGCGGCGAGGCCCCCGGCGGCGACCTCGCGGACGGCGCGTACTACAGGCCGACCCTCATCGCCGACGCCGCGCAGGACAGCGAGGCCGTCCAGTCCGAGATCTTCGGTCCCGTGCTTGTCGTGCTGCCCTTCGACAGCGACGACGAGGGCATCGCGCTCGCCAACGACACCCCGTACGGGCTCGCCGCCTCCGCCTGGTCCACGAACGTGTTCCGCGCGAACCGTGCCACGCGCGAGATCAAGGCGGGCTGTGTGTGGGTCAACGACCACATCCCGATCCTCAGCGAGATGCCGCACGGCGGCTACAAGGCGTCCGGCTTCGGCAAGGACATGTCTGCGTACTCCTTCGAGGAGTACACGCAGATCAAGCACGTCATGTTCGACAACACAGCGGTGGTGCGCAAGGACTGGCACCGCACGATCTTCGGGGACCGATAGCGATCAGGCCGCCCCGACCAGCGGCCGCCAACCCTCCCGAAAGGGCAACCAGCGCATGGAGCAGTACGAGCCCGACAGCCTGACGTCCCTCAGTCGGCCCCAACTGGCCGCCATGCACCGCAGCTTCAGGAACGGCAGGGCAGCGATGTCCCGCCGCTCCCTGATGCGGGCCTCGGCCGGCGGCGCGCTCGCCGTCGGCGGGCTCGGCGCCCTCACCGGCTGCGGCATCCCGGCGGCGAGCAAGTCCTCGGGCGGCATCTCGTCCGAGGACCACTCGGCCAAGGAGAAGACCATCAACTTCTCGAACTGGACCGAGTACATCGACATGAGCGACGACGAGAAGCACCGTCCGACGCTCGAGGCCTTCACCAAACGCACCGGCATCAAGGTCAAGTACACCGAGGACATCAACGACAACGTCGAGTTCTTCGGCAAGATCAAGCCGCAGCTCGCGGCGGGCCAGGACACCGGCCGGGACATCATCATCCTCACCGACTGGCTGGCCGCGCGGCTCATCCGCTACGGCTGGGTGCAGAAGCTCGACCCGGCCAACCTGCCGCACGCGTACACCAACCTGGCCACCCAGTTCCGCAACCCCGACTGGGACCCGGGCCGCGCCTACTCCTACCCCTGGCAGGGCATCGCGACGGTCATCGCGTACAACACCAAGGCCACCGGCGGGAAGGAGATCACCTCGGTCTCGCAGCTGCTCGACGACCCCAAGCTGAAGGGCCGGGTCGGGCTGCTCTCCGAGATGCGCGACACGATCGGCATGACGCTGATCGACATGGGCAAGGACCCCGCCGACTTCAAGGCCGACGACTTCGACGCGGCGATCGCCCGCGTCCAGAAGGCCGTCGACAGCAAGCAGGTGCGCCGCTTCACCGGCAACGACTACATCTCCGACCTCAGCAAGGGCGACCTCGCGGCCTGCCTCGCCTGGGCAGGCGACATCGTGCAGCTCCAGGCGGACAACCCGCACGTCAAGTTCGCGATCCCGGACGCCGGTTACATCTCGTCGACCGACAACATGCTGGTTCCCAACAAGGCGCGTCACAAGACGAACGCCGAGAAGCTCATGGACTACTACTACGAGCCGGCGGTCGGCGCGGAGCTTGCCGCGTGGATCAACTACGTCTCGCCGCTGGAGACCGGCATCGTCAAGCCGGAGCTCGCCAAGATCGACAAGGACGTCGCGAACGACCCGCTGATCGTCCCCGACAAGGAGATGTCGGCGAAGGCGCACGGCTTCCGCTCCCTGACGGCCAAGGAAGACACGGCGTTCGAGCAGAAGTTCGCCCAGCTCACGGGCGGCTGAACCGCCTCGGCCCCGCCTTCGCCCCCGTCCGGCACCGCCCCTGCCCGCCCCGACTCCTTGGACTCACCATGACGACCCTTACGACGTCGGAGACCGGCGGAGACGTCCGTCTCTCCGGGATCAGCAAGACGTACGACAACGGCTTCACCGCCGTCCGGCCGCTCGACCTCACCGTGCCCCAGGGCTCCTTCTTCGCGCTGCTCGGCGCGTCCGGCTGCGGCAAGACCACGACGCTGCGCATGATCGCCGGGCTCGAGGACCCGACCACCGGCACCGTGCACCTCGGCGACCAGGACGTGACGTCCCTGCCCCCGTACAAGCGCCCGGTGAACACCGTCTTCCAGTCGTACGCGCTCTTCCCGCACCTCGACATCTACGAGAACGTCGCCTTCGGCCTGCGCCGCCGCGGCATCAAGTCCGTGAAGAAGCAGGTCGAGGAGATGCTCGACCTGGTGCAGCTCGGCGAGCACATCCGCAAGAAGCCGCAGCAGCTCTCCGGCGGCCAGCAGCAGCGCGTCGCCGTGGCCCGCGCGCTCATCAACCACCCCAAGGTGCTCCTCCTCGACGAGCCGCTCGGCGCCCTCGACCTCAAGCTGCGCCGCCAGATGCAGCTGGAACTCAAGCGCATCCAGACCGAGGTCGGCATCACCTTCGTGCACGTCACGCACGACCAGGAGGAGGCCATGACGATGGCCGACACCGTGGCCGTGATGAACGCGGGCACCGTCGAACAACTCGGCGCCCCCACCGACCTGTACGAGAACCCGGGCTCCACGTTCGTCGCGAACTTCCTCGGCACCTCGAACTTCATCGAGGCCGAGATCGCGGGCCGGGCCGGCGACGACCTCACCCTCAAGGCGGGCGACGGCAAGCTCGTCCTGCCCGCCGCCCGCAACTCCGCGCGCACCACGTCGACCGGCGACAAGCTGCTCCTCGGCGTGCGCCCCGAGAAGATCTCGCTCACGCACGCCGACGACGCGGGCGAGATCCCCGACGGCCGCAACCGCATCACCGGGAAGATCGCCGACTCCAGCTTCATCGGCGTCTCCACGCAGTACGTCATCGACAGCCCGCTGTGCGACTCCTTCGAGGTCTACGCGCAGAACATCGAGCGCGACAGCCGCCTCGCGCCCGGCGCCGAGGTCGTCCTGCACTGGAACCCGGCGCACACCTTCGGACTCGACGCCGCCCAGGACATCGACGCGGGCGCGGCCAAGGTCTCGGAGGACGCCGCCGCATGAGCACGACACTCTCCGACGCGCCCCCGGCGGCGCCCGCACCCACGGAAAAGCCGCGCAAGCCCCGCAAGCGCGGCCGCCTCGTCCCGTACTGGCTGCTGCTGCCCGGCATCCTCTGGCTGGTGATCTTCTTCGCCCTGCCGATGGTCTACCAGGCGTCGACCTCGGTGCAGCAGGGTTCCCTGGAGGACGGCTTCAAGGTCACCTGGCACTTCGCCACGTACTGGGACGCGCTGTCCGAGTACTGGCCGCAGTTCCTGCGCTCAGTGCTCTACGCCGGTCTCGCCACGATCCTGTGCCTGCTGCTCGGCTACCCGCTCGCGTATCTCATCGCGTTCCGCGCGGGCCGCTGGCGCAACTTCATCATGATCCTGGTGATCGCCCCGTTCTTCACCAGCTTCCTGATCCGTACGCTCGCGTGGAAGACGATCCTCGCGGACGGCGGCCCGGTCGTGGGCGTGCTCAACTCGCTGCACGTCCTGGACGTCACCAGCTGGCTCGGCATGACCGACGGCAGCCGGGTCCTCGCCACCCCGCTCGCGGTGGTGTGCGGACTCACGTACAACTTCCTGCCGTTCATGATCCTGCCGCTCTACACCTCGCTGGAGCGGATCGACGGCCGGCTGCACGAGGCGGCGGGCGATCTGTACGCCTCGCCCGCGACGACGTTCCGCAAGGTGACGTTCCCGCTGTCGATGCCGGGCGTCGTGTCCGGAACGCTGCTCACCTTCATCCCGGCGGCCGGCGACTATGTGAACGCCGACCTGCTCGGCTCCACCGACACCCGCATGGTCGGAAACGTCATCCAGACGCAGTTCCTGCGCATTCTCGACTATCCGACGGCGGCGGCGCTCTCCTTCATCCTCATGGCGGCCATTCTCGTCATGGTCACCTTCTACATCCGTCGTTCCGGGACGGAGGACCTCGTCTGATGCGCTGGCTGCGAAAGAACCTCGTCGTCATTGCGGGCCTGATCACGCTCGGCTATCTGCTGCTCCCGAACCTCGTCGTGACGGTCTTCTCCTTCAACAAGCCGAAGGGCCGCTTCAATTACGAATGGCAGGCGTTCTCGATGGACGCCTGGAAGAATCCGTGCGGCGTCGCCGACATGTGCGGATCGCTCTCGCTGAGCCTCCAGATCGCACTGTGGGCCACCATCGGTGCGACGGTCCTCGGCACGATGATCGCCTTCGCGCTGGTGCGCTACCGGTTCAGGGCGCGCGGCGCGATCAACTCGCTGATCTTCCTGCCGATGGCGATGCCGGAGGTCGTGATGGCGGCCTCGCTGCTCACGCTCTTCCTCAACATGGGCGCCCAGCTGGGCTTCTGGACGATCCTGATCGCCCACATCATGTTCTGCCTCAGCTTCGTGGTGACGGCGGTGAAGGCGCGCGTGATGTCGATGGACCCGCGCCTTGAGCAGGCGGCGCAGGACCTGTACGCGGGCCCGGTGCAGACGTTCCTGAGGGTCACCCTGCCGATCGCGGCGCCCGGTATCGCGGCGGGCGCGCTGCTCGCCTTCGCGCTCTCCTTCGACGATTTCATCATTACGAACTTCAACGCGGGCTCGACCGTCACGTTCCCCATGTTCGTCTGGGGCTCGGCACAGCGCGGAACGCCCGTTCAGATCAATGTCATCGGTACGGCCATGTTCCTGGTCGCCGTACTGTGTGTGTTGGCTGCAATGACCATCGGTAAGCGCAAGAACAAGGTTTCCTGAACGACTCGCATTCTGAACCACTCGAATTTCTGAGGGAGTTGGAATCATGGCCGCACGCGCCATGAATCGCTGGACGAATTCACTCGCCGACGCCAAGCCGGTCGCGTACTGGCTCGACGACCCCGGCAGGCCCGAGGCCCGCGCCGCGCTGACCGGCGACGAGCACGCCGACCTCCTGGTCGTCGGCGGCGGCTACAGCGGACTGTGGACCGCGCTCCTCGCCAAGGAGCGCGACCCGGGCCGCGACGTGGTCCTCGTCGAGGGCCGCGAGATCGGCTGGGCCGCCTCCGGGCGCAACGGCGGATTCTGCGCCGCCTCCCTCACGCACGGCACGGCCAACGGGCTCACCCGCTGGCCGGACGAGATCAAGAAGCTGGAGGAGCTGGGCGCCGCCAACCTCGACGCCATCGAGGCGGCGGTCGCCCGCTACTCCATCGACTGCGACTTCGAGCGCACCGGTGAGCTGGACGTGGCGACGCAGCCCCACCAGGTCGCCGAACTCCGCGAATTCCACGCGGAGTTGACCGAGGCGGGCCTCGCCGACGGCATCGAACTCCTCGATGCGGACCAGACCCGCGAACAGGTCGACTCGCCCACCTTCCTCGGGGCGATGTACGACCGGCACGGCGTCGCGATGCTGCACCCGGCGAAGCTGGCGTGGGGCCTCAAGCGGGCCTGTCTCGACCTGGGCGTGCGGATCTACGAGAACACCCCGGCCACGGAGCTGTCGTCGAACGGCGCAGGCGTCGCGGTCCGCACCCCGTACGGCCGGGTCTTCGCCCGGCACGCCGCGCTGGCCACGAACGTCTTCCCCTCGCTGGTCAAGCGCACCCGCGCGTACACCGTCCCGGTGTACGACTACGCGCTGATGACGGAGCCGCTGAGCGCGGAGCAACTGGCCTCGGTCGGCTGGAAGAACCGGCAGGGCCTCGGCGACTCCGCCAACCAGTTCCACTACTTCCGGCTCTCCGCCGACAACCGGATCCTGTGGGGCGGCTACGACGCGATCTACCCGTACGGCGGCCGGGTGCGGGCCGAGCACGACCACCGCCCGGAGACGTACGCGAAGCTGGCCGGCCACTTCTTCACGTGTTTCCCGCAGTTGGAGGGGCTGCGCTTCACGCACGCGTGGGGCGGCGCGATCGACACCTGCTCCCGCTTCTCGGCGTTCTTCGGCACGGCGCACGCGGGCCGGGTGGCATACGCCGCCGGGTACACGGGCCTCGGCGTCGGCGCGACCCGCTTCGGCGCGGACGTGATGCTGGACCTCCTCTCGGGCGAGCGCACCGAGCGCACGGAGCTGGAAATGGTCCGCAAGAAGCCGCTCCCGTTCCCGCCGGAACCGTTCGCCGCCACGGGCATCGCACTCACCAAGTGGTCCCTGGCCCGCGCCGACGAGAACGGCGGCCGCCGCAACCTGTGGCTGAAGGCGATGGACACGGTGGGCCTGGGCTTCGACAGCTGAAACGTCCCCGCCGGGGTCAGGCGCTCGCGTCCGCCGTGAGCGTCCCCTGATGGAAGTACAGCCGCCACCCGGCCTCCGGGTGGCGGCGCCACACCGAACTCCGGTGCGCGCGGCGCCCGTCGTCATCCGTGTGGAACGTCAGATGCACGACGCCGGGCGCGAGCAGCGTCCCCCGCATCCCCGTGACCCGCACCGGCGGCCCCGGCTCCACGGCCGCGGCGCCGGTCACCTCCAGGATCGACTCGCGGCCCCAACGCCGCCCGGACGCGCCGAACTCCACGAACTCCGGGTCGAGCAGCGCCGTCACTTCCGCGTCGGACGCCCGCACGCCGGGTTCGAGCAGCCGCAGCTCCCCGTCGACCGCCGCCTGGATCTGCGCGTTCACGTCCTCGTCCATGGCCCGAGCGTACGGGTGCGCCGGTGTCGACCGCCCGGCGTACGCCCTGGTCGTACGCGCCTCCGGAAATTCACTACCTTCAGGTAACCGAAGTCGCGTAATGCCCCGGCCACTTCTCGCTCTCGTTCGTGACGATCAGCGTCGATCTGAACGAGGAGGGCCCCGCATGACTGGCTCGGGGGACAAGGCCGCCGTCGAGTGGCTGGTGTCCGTGGCACCGGATCCGGACGCCTGCCGTTGGGAGTGGGAACGCAATCCGCACGGGGTGGCGCTGCTGCCCGCGGGCGAGCGGTGGGACGTGTTGATCCTGCCGGGGGAGCTCGGCTATCCGACGCTCGACGTGCTGCGCCGGGTGATCGACAGGACGGGGCCCGTGCTCGCGGACTTCGGAGCCGCCCGCATGGGCTTCTTCGTGCCCGCGGGCACGGCCGCCCGCTGGCTCGGCACCGGGGTGCGCGCGGTGGGGCGCGGCTCCTGGATCGTGGCGCCGTACCCCGGCCGGCTCGCGGGCGGCGTGCGCTGGCTGGTGCCGCCGGACGGCTCGGGCACGCTCACGGACCCCGCGCTCCTGGAACTCGCGATGCACGAGGCGGCGGCCCAACTGGCAAGGGAAACGGGGGAGTAGTGGAGGGGCGACGGATGCCCGACCCTTGACAACTCAATTGGTCTGGACCAAGTTGGGCGCGCTCCACCGTGCCCGTTTCCCCGCCACGCCCGGAGGCAGCCATGTCCCGCTCCAGACCCCGCAGACCCCACGGACCCGGCAGGTTCCACGGGCTCCTCACGAGCCTCACGGCCGCCGCGCTCGCCGCGACCGGGCTCACCGCCCTGTCCACCACCGCGAGCGCCGCCGACGTCGACCTCGCCCGCAACGGCGGATTCGAGTCCGGCATGGACGGCTGGACCTGCTCGTCCAGTACGGGCAGAAACGTCAACGCGCCCGTCCACAGTGGCAGTTCGGCGCTCCAGGCCACGCCTTCGGGCGCCGACAACGCCCAGTGCGCGCAGACCGTCGCGGTCAAGCCCGACTCCACGTACACCCTGTCCGGATACGTCCGCGGCAGCTACGTCTACCTCGGTGCGAGCGGCACCGGCACCACGGACGTGTCGACCTGGACCCCGTCGGCGTCCGACTGGCAGCAGCTCAGGACCACTTTCAAGACCGGCCCCACCACCACCAAGGTCACGATCTACACCCACGGCTGGTACGGCAGCCCCGCCTACACCGTCGACGACCTCACCCTGCTCGGCCCGGGCGCCGGAACCCCGGCGCCGCCCGCCGCGCCCACGGGCCTGAAGACCTCGACCGTCACCGCGACGAGCGTCGGCCTGTCCTGGTCGGCGGTCCCCGGCGCCACGAGCTACGCGGTGTACCGCAACGGCACGAAGGACCGGACGGTGACCGGCACTTCGGCCACGGCCACCGGCCTCGCACCCACCACCGCGTACAGCTTCCAGGTCACGGCGCTGAACGACGCGGGCGAATCCGCGAAGTCGGCGCCGGTCACCGCGACGACGGCCGAAGGCCCCGGCGACACCGGCTCCTCCGACCTCCCGGCGCACGCCCTCGTCGGCTACCTCCACGCGAGCTTCGCCAACGGCGCGGGCTACACCCGCCTCGCCGACGTCCCCGACAGCTGGGACGTCATCGACCTCGCCTTCGGCGAACCCACCTCGACGACCTCAGGCGACATCCGCTTCGACCGCTGCCCGGCCGCCGAATGCCCCGGCGTGGAGTCCGACGCCGACTTCAAGGCCGCGATCAAGGCCAAGCAGGCGGCGGGCAAGAAGGTCCTGATCTCGATCGGCGGCCAGAACGGCCAGGTCCAGCTCACCACCACGGCCGCCCGCGACACCTTCGTCTCCTCGGTCTCGAAGATCATCGACGAGTACGGTCTCGACGGCCTCGACATCGACTTCGAGGGCCACTCCCTCTCCCTGAACGCCGACGACACCGACTTCAAGAACCCCAAGACCCCGGTGATCGTGAACCTGATCTCGGCGGTGAAGACCCTCAAGGCCAAGTACGGCGAGAAGTTCGTGCTGACCATGGTGCCGGAGACGTTCTTCGTCCAGCTCGGCTACCAGTACTACGGCACCGGCAAATGGGGCGGTCAGGACCCGCGCGCGGGGGCGTACCTCCCGGTCATCCACGCGCTGCGCGACGACCTGACGCTCCTGCACGTCCAGGACTACAACTCCGGCTCGATCATGGGCCTCGACAACCAGTACCACTCCATGGGCGGCGCCGACTTCCACATCGCGATGACCGACATGCTGCTCACCGGCTTCCCCGTCGCGGGCGACGCGAACAACGTCTTCCCGCCGCTGCGCCCCGACCAGATCGCCATCGGCATGCCGGCCTCCACCCAGGCGGGCAACGGCTACGTCTCCTCGGCCGAGACCGACAAGGCCCTCGACTGCCTCACCAAGAAGACCAACTGCGGTTCGTACACCACCCACGGCACCTGGCCCGCGCTGCGCGGCCTCATGACGTGGTCGGTGAACTGGGACCGCTTCAACAACTGGGAGTTCCAGAAGAACTTCGACGCGTACTTCGGCTGATCGCGTACGCCGCCGCGGACAGCAGGACGAGCGACAGACACCAGCTCCCCACCACGTCCGCCGGCCAGTGATACCCCTGCCGTACGAGTCCCAGGCCCACGGCCGCGTTCAGCAGGACGCAGCCCTGGGCCAGCAGGCGTGAACGCAGCAGGAGTACGCACAGCCCGTACGCGACCGCCGCCGTCGCCGCGTGGCCCGACGGGTAGAAACCCGTGGCCGGGGCCATCGGCGGCGGGCCCGGGCGGTCGACGAGGGCCTGGAGCGGGGCCACAAGCGTGGGCACCAGGGACATCGTCACCGCCGCGACGATCACAGGGAGCCAGGTCCTGGTGCGCCAGGTGACGTACGCGAGGGTCACGGCAAGGACCGGGAGGGCGACCGCCATGTTGCCGAGATCGGCGAAGAATTCGGCGGGGCCCGCGGGGATCGCACTGGTGCGGATCGTGTCGCCGAGGCGCTCGTCGTACGCGAGGAGGGGGCCGTCGGAGACGACCTGCCAGGTGAGTGCGGCGAAGAGGAGCGCTGCGAAGAGGATGAGAAAGATGGTCGGCCGGTCCGGAACAGGGGGGGTAGTTCCGAACCGGCCGAACTGGCCGGCGTGTCGCGCGCCCCGGGGGGTTTGGGGCGGGCGACCGTCCGACCGGTGAGGAGTTCCGGAGCCGGAAGCTCCGGGTGTGTGCGCGAGGGCACGACCAGGGCGAAGCTGGGGAGGCCTCGACCCGGTATCGCCCGCAGTCACCTGCGAGCGGGGTGTTTCTCTCATCTGCAGAAACCGTACGGCAGGGGCTGAGGGTGCGACACCCGGTTGGGCAACATCCCATGGGCCTCGCACACCTTCTTCACACGGCCCGACCGTCGTCGCAGGTCACGGAAGTGTCGCGGTCCGCGTCGTCACGATCGGGCGGTGTGGCTCCTGTTGCCGGAGCGGCCTCCTGAGGGTGGCTCAGAGCGCCGCGAAGGCGCTCTCGATGATGTCGAGGCCCTCGTTGAGGAGGTCCTGGCCGATGACGAGCGGCGGCAGGAAACGCAGCACGTTGCCGTAGGTGCCACAGGTGAGGACGAGCAGGCCCTCGGCGTGGCAGGCCTTGGCGAGCGCGGCGGTGGCCTCCGGGTTCGGCTCCTTGGTGGCCGGGTCCTTCACGAGCTCGACGGCGATCATGCCGCCGCGGCCGCGGATGTCGCCGATGACCGGGAACTTCTCCTGCATCGCCGACAGGCGCGACTTCATCGTCGTCTCGATCTCCTTCGCCTTGGCGTTGAGGTCGAGCTCCTTCATCGTCTCGATGGCGCCGAGCGCACCGGCGCAGGCCACCGGGTTGCCGCCGTACGTGCCGCCGAGGCCGCCCGCGTGCGCGGCGTCCATGATCTCGGCCTTGCCGGTCACGGCGGCGAGCGGGAGGCCGCCCGCGATGCCCTTGGCGGTCGTGATCAGGTCCGGGACGATGCCCTCGTCCTCGCACGCGAACCACTGGCCGGTGCGGCAGAAGCCGGACTGGATCTCGTCTGCGACGAAGACGATGCCGTTGTCGGCGGCGAACTGGCGGATCGCCGGGAGGAAGCCCTTGGCCGGCTCGATGAAGCCGCCCTCGCCGAGCACCGGCTCGATGATGATCGCGGCGACGTTGTCCGCGCCGACCTGCTTGGAGATCTGGTCGATGGCCTGCTTGGCGGCCTCGGGGCCGGCGTTCTCCTCGCCGGTCGGCCAGCGGTAGCCGTACGCCAGCGGGGCGCGGTAGACCTCGGGGGCGAACGGGCCGAAGCCGTGCTTGTACGGCATGTTCTTCGCGGTCAGCGCCATCGTCAGGTTCGTACGGCCGTGGTAGCCGTGGTCGAAGACGACGACCGCCTGGCGCTTGGTGTAGGCGCGGGCGATCTTGACGGCGTTCTCGACGGCCTCGGCACCGGAGTTGAAGAGCGCGCTCTTCTTGGCGTGGTCGCCCGGCGTCAGCTCCGCGAGGGCCTCGGCGACCGCGACGTAGCTCTCGTACGGCGTGACCATGAAGCAGGTGTGGGTGAAGTCCTGCAGCTGGGCGGAGGCGCGGCGGACCACGGCCTCGGCGGAGGCGCCCACCGAGGTCACGGCGATGCCCGAACCGAAGTCGATGAGGCGGTTCCCGTCGACGTCCTCGATGATGCCGCGGTCGACCTTGGCGGTGAACACCGGCAGCGTGGAGCCCACGCCCGCGGCGACGACCGCGGTGCGGCGGGCCTGCAGCTCCTGCGACTTCGGGCCGGGGATGGCGGTGACGACGCGGCGCTCCTGCGGGATGTCGCTCATGCGGGACTCCTGGTTCTTGATCCGGTCCCGGGCTCGGCTCGGTGTCGATGTCGCCGGGGCTGCTTTCGGGGGGTTTCTCGCAGGTTAGGGGCGGGGGAGCGGGGTGGTCATGCTCCATCCGGGCGGGGTCGGGAAAGCATGTTGTCCGTCTTGGACAGGTGTGAATCCGGTGCGGTCGCCGGTCCGGCCACGTGCGCGGGCCGCACCGGTCCCCGCCCATGGGGCGCGTATGCGGTGAACTCCCCTGGTGCGGGCATTAGATTGAGGCGCGATCGACGCACACGGCACGGACGGACCGGGCAGCTCAGGGGGCTAGGCCATGGACAGCGAAAGCGGCACGCAGGGCACGCAGGACGCGGGTGGTGGTGAGCGGCAGGCGTCCGCGCCCGTGCCGCGTCCCGCGCGGCCGCCCCGCCCGGCCGTCCCGCCGATGCCCCGGCAGGCGCCCCCCGCGGCCCGCGGCCTGGTGGCCGAGTGGCTCGCCGCGCGCCGCCCCAAGGCCCAGCCGGGCGTGTGGCGGTACGAGTACGAGCCCCGGCCGCCCCAGCAGGACACGGCCGCGGTCGGCCGCAAGCTGCTGACGTGGATGGCCCTGTCGTTCCTGGTCGGCGTCCTGCTGTGGAGCCTGTGGCGGCGCGGCACGCTGCCCTACCAGTGGGCCCCGCTCAAGATCTTCACGCCGGACAGTTGGTGGTGGCCCGGCACGACCACGCCGCGCGACTCGAGCTCGAAGGCGTGGGACGCGCTCGCCGTCTACGAAGGAGTGGCGTTCGCCCTGCTCGTCTTCCTGGTGGGGCGGTTCGGGGCCTGGGGGGAGGGCATCCAGCACTTCGTCGTGCGGCGTCCGCAGCCCGCCCGCGCGATCGTGGCCGCGGTCGCCGCCGCGGGCGTGCTGGTGTTCGTGTGGCCGGACGCGCTGGGGCTCGACTGGCGGCCGCTGCCGGTCGCCGACCCGGTGTTCTCCCTCGTCGTCCTCGTCACCGGCGGCCCCGGCGTCTTCGAGGTCCCCGTCCTCGTCTACCTGCTGTACGCCCTGATCACCGCTGCGGTGCTGTGGCCGTTCGCCCGGCTCGGCGGCTGGCTCGACGTCTGGTCCGCGCGCCGCAAGAAGGAGGCGCCGTCCCGGCCCGCCGCCCCGCCCGCGCGCGCGGCCTGGGAGCAGCTGCGCGAGGCGGGCCAGGCCCAGGCCGCCGACGTGCTCACCGCCGAGGTCGCGGGCGGCCGCATGAACGACGTCGACTGCGCCCGCGTCACCCACGCCTGGCGGTGCACCGACGACCCGGCGGCCTTCACCAAGACCGTGCTCAAGCAGGGCGCGGGCGCCTGGGCGCACCCCTCGGGCCAGCGCGATCTGCCGTCCCGCGCGGCGGCGCACGACCTGCTCGTCGGCCAGGTGCGGATCGGCTCCTACGCGCGCGACGAGCGCAATCCGCACGCGCTGCGCGGCGCGGGCGTCGCCCTCGACCCGGGCCTGCTCGGCACCTCGCTCCTCGCCGTAGGCCCGCCCGGCGCCGGCAAGACGGCGGGTGTCGTACGCCCGGTCGTCGAGTCCCTGGCGCTCCAGGCGCTCACCGGTCAGTGCGCCGTGCTCGCGGTCTGCGCGAAGGGCACCCCGCTCGGCCCCGACGAGGCGTACGACGTGGTGGTCCGGCCCGGCGACCGGGCATCGGTGCACGACCTCGACCTGTACGCGGACGCCACCGACGCGGACGAGGCGGCGGGCTTCCTCGCCGAGGGCCTCGTCGGCGACCTGGACACGGTGGACACCCGGCGCGCCGCCACCACGCTCGCCCAGCTCCTCGGCCCCTACCGCGAGGCGCACGGCACGTTCCCCGCGGTGCCGGTGCTGCGCGAACTCCTGGAGGGCGAGCCGGAGGCCCTCGCCGACCTCCACGGGAGGCTGACGGCGGACTCCGCGATGCGCCGCGAACTCGACGCCAGGCAGCGCCAGTTCGGCACGGCAGGCGACCCGAGCCCGATGCTCGCCGACCGTCTCGCGCTCCTGGACCGCCCGGTCTTCTCCGGCTTCTTCGACCCGGCGGCCGCCCGCCCGTTCTCCGTACGGGCCCTCGCGCACCACCCGCTGCGGGTCCGCGTCGACCTGCCCGAGCAGGGCCACGAAGAGGCGTCCCGGCTGCTCGCCCGGCTGCTGCTGGCCCAGTTCACCTCCGTCGTACGGGACCGGTCGGGGCGCTCCCACTTCGCCTGCCTGGTCCTCGACGACGCGGCGCGCACCGTGACCGCCGAGACCGTCCGCGGCATCCAGCGGCTGCGGTCCGCGCACGCCGGAGTGGTGCTCGGCCTGCGCACCATCGGCGAGGTCGCCGAGCCACTGCAGGGCCCGCTGTACGCGGCCGTCGGCTGCCGCATGGCGTTCTCCGGCGTCACGACGTGGGACGGCCGGCGCTTCGCGGAGGCCTGGGGCACCGAGTGGGTGGAGACCGAGGAGGTCGCGCAGCACGCCGTGTACGCGCAGGCGCCGGTGACCCGCGCGCTCTACAAGATGCGCCAGATGGTGACCGGGAAGGCCGTCACCACGGACGCCGTCACCGTCCGCAAGGTGGAGCGCGAGCGCTGGTCGGCCTCCGACCTGGCGCACGCGGTGCCGCCGGGGCACGCGGTGCTCTCGCTCACCACCGTCCGGGGCGAGCACGCTCCGCCGCTGCTCGTGGACCTGCGGGGCTGAGAGCCGCGTGAAAGCGGCTGAAGGTTGACTGAGCTTTCAGGGGGCGGGGGCCCCAGTGGTACGTACGGTGAGGCAGAATCGACACTGGTCGTTCATACGCACCGGCCAAAAGCTTCACAGGATCCACGTGTACGCCCTGCCCCCGTGTACGCCCCCGCTCACCCGAAGGCCTGGCCCATGCCGCCCACGCTCGCCTCGCTCGTCCACCACTCGGCGCTCAAGCTCGGCGTGCGCGCGGGCGAGCAGCACCTGGACACGCCTGTCCGCTGGGCGCACGTGAGCGAGCTCGCCGACCCCGTCCCGTACATGGAGGGCGGCGAACTCCTCCTGATCACCGCGCTCAAGCTGGACGCCGAGGACCCCGACGCCATGCGCCGCTACGTGAAGCGGCTCTCCGAGGCGGGCGTCGTCGGCCTGGGCTTCGCCGTCGGCGTCAACTACGACGACGTTCCCGAGGCACTCGTGAAGGCGGCGCAGAGCGAGGGCCTGCCGCTGCTCGCGGTGCCGCCGCGCACGCCGTTCATCGCCATCAGCAAGGCGGTCTCCGCCGCGATCGCCGCCGAGCAGTACAAGGCCGTCACCTCCGGGTTCGCCGCCCAGCGCGAACTCACCAAGCAGGCGCTCGGCAGCGGGCCCGAAGGGGTGCTCGCCGTGCTCGCCGCCCAGGTCGACGGGTGGGCCGCCCTGTACGACGCGTCCGGCGCCGTCGTCGCCACCGCCCCGGACTGGGCGGGCCGCCGCGCCGCCCGCCTGACCGGCGACGTCGAGCGTCTTCGGGACCGGCCCGCCCCCGCGAGCGCCGTCGTCGAGAGCGGCTCCGACGACCGGGTCGAACTGCACTCCATCGGCACGGGCCGGCGGCCCCGCGCGGCGCTCGCGGTGGGCACGGCCGCGACCCTCGGCACCGCCGAGCGCTACGCCCTGCACTCCGCGATCGCCCTCCTCACCCTCACCACCGAACGCTCCCGTGCGCTGTACGCGGCCGAGCAGCGGATCGGCGCGGCCGTCCTGCGGATGCTGCTCGCGGGGGAGCCCGACCACGCGCGGGCCGTCGCGGGCGACCTGTACGGGGCGCTGCTCGACGCCCCGTTCCGGATGGTGATCGCGGACGCCGTCGCGCCGCCGCCGAGCGGGGTGGCGCCCGCGGCCGGGGACCGGTCGACCGGGACGGCGGCGCTGCTCGCGGAGGCGGTGACCGGGGCCGGTGGCCCGGGCGTGGGTCCGTTGGCCGTCCTCGCCGACGTCGTGGAGTCCGCGGCGGCGCGCTCCGGCGAGGCGCTGCTCGTCGTCCCCGACGGCCAGCGCCTCGTGCTGCTCGCCGTCGACGGCGGTGCGGCGGCCGAGGCGTGCCTCCAGTACGCGGAGGCCCTGGAGTCGACGCGCGGGGAGGGCGCGGCCACCTCCTCGTCCGAGGACGAACTGGTCATCGGCTTCTCGGCGCCGGCCGGGCCGATCGCGGCGGTGTCCGCGTACAAGCAGGCCGAACAGGCGCTCTCCGTCGCCCGCAGGCGCGGCCGGATCCTCGTCGAGCACGAGGACGTGGCGGCGGGCTCGGTGCTGCCGTTGCTGGGCGACGACGCGGTGCGGGCGTTCGCGGACGGCCTCCTCCGGGCGCTGCGCGACCACGACGCGACGGGCCGGGGCGACCTCGTGGCCTCGCTCCGGGCGTGGCTCTCCCGGCACGGCCAGTGGGACGCGGCGGCGGCGGATCTTGGGGTCCACCGTCATACGTTGCGGTACCGGATGCGCCGGGTCGAGGAGATCCTCGGCCGCTCCCTGGACGACCCGGACGTCCGCATGGAGCTGTGGCTGGCGCTGAAGGCGACGGGGGCGTAAAGGCCGGGGCTCCGCCCCGTACCCCGCTCCTCAAACGCCGGAGGGGCTGGATGTGGTCATTTCAAGCCCCTGCGGCGATTGAGCAGCGGGGTCCGGGGCGGAGCCCCGAGGCTGTAACGCCGTTGTGCCGATCCGTCGAAGAAGGCCTCGCTGACCACTCCGCAATGTCGAAACCGCCACCCACCACACCCGCTCTACCTTGGTCACACCCACCGCAACATCCACGGAGAGGCCGGTAACCGCCCCATGACCACCCACGCCTTCTGGCTCGCCGGCCGCCAGGCCACCGGTGACACGACGTTCGACGTCCACAACTCCTACGACGGCCGCCTCGTCGGCACCGTCGCCGAGCCCACCGAGGCCCAGGTGGAGGAGGCCGTCGCCGCCGCCCACGCCGTGGTCGACGAGTTCGCCGCGACCCCCGCCCACGTACGGGCCAAGGCCCTGAACCACGTGGCCGACCGCCTGGTCGAGCGCACCGAGGAGATCGCCCAGCTGATCTCCGCGGAGAACGGCAAGCCGATCAAGTGGGCCCGCGGCGAGGTCGGCCGCGCCGTCTCCGTGTTCCGCTTCTCCGCCGAGGAGGCCCGCCGCTGGAACAGCGGGGAGGCCCAGCGCCTCGACACCGACGCGGGCGGCACGGGCCGCATGGCGATCACCCGCCGCATCCCGAAGGGCGTCGTCCTCGGCATCGCCCCGTTCAACTTCCCGCTGAACCTCAGCGCCCACAAGGTCGCCCCGGCCATCGCGGTGGGCGCGCCCATCATCCTCAAGCCGGCCCCGGCCACCCCGATCTCCTCGCTGATCCTCGGCGAGCTGCTCGCGGAGACCGAGCTCCCGGCCGGTTCCTGGTCCGTCCTCACGGTCCCGAACGACCGCATGCCCGCCCTCGTCCAGGACGAGCGCCTCCCGGTCATCTCCTTCACCGGCTCGGGCCCGGTCGGCTACGCGATCATGGACAGCGTCCCGCGCAAGCACTGCACCCTGGAGCTCGGCGGCAACGGCGCGGCCGTCGTCCTCGCCGACTACTCCTCCGAGGCGGACCTGGACTGGGCGGCGCAGCGGATCGCCACCTTCTCCAACTACCAGGGCGGCCAGTCCTGCATCTCGGTGCAGCGCGTCATCGCCGACGCCGCGGTGTACGACCGGCTGCTCCCGAAGATCGTCGCGGCCGTCGAGGCCCAGGTCACCGGCGACCCGGCGGACGACGCCACCGACGTCGGCCCGCTGGTCAGCGAGGACGCCGCCAAGCGCGTCGAGTCGTGGGTGAACGAGGCCGTGGAGGCGGGCGCGTCCCTCCTCGCCGGCGGCAAGCGCGAGGGTGCCACCTACGCGCCCACCGTCCTCGCCGACGTCCCCGCCGACACCACCATCGCCTGCGAAGAGGTCTTCGGCCCCGTCCTCACGGTCAAGAAGGTGGACGGCGAGGCCGAGGCCTTCGCCGCCGTCAACGATTCCAAGTACGGCCTCCAGGCGGGCGTGTTCACGCACGACCTCCAGACCGCGTTCCGTGCCCACCGCGCGCTCGAGGTCGGCGGCGTGGTCATCGGCGACGCTCCGTCCTACCGCGCCGACCAGATGCCGTACGGCGGCGCCAAGCAGTCCGGCGTCGGCCGCGAGGGCGTCAAGTTCGCCATGGACGACTACACGTACGAGCGCGTCCTCGTCCTGACGGGCCTCGCCCTCTAGGACACCGCGAAGACCCCGGCGCGCGCCTGAATCCGCGCGCCGGTCACGACGGCCGGAGCCCACTGTGCGGGGGCTCCGGCCGTCGGCGTTCGGGTGCACGGGGACTGGTCGACATGCCCGTTATCGGGTACATACGATCCAGTAGCACCGGTCGGTAACGAGCCGGGCGGTGGACCCGACGCGCGGCGAGGTGAACCTCATGTCCGCAACATCCCCCGCACCACAGCACCGGGCGAAGGTCTCCGAGAAGGAGGCACGCCAGGTCGCCGAGGCGGCCCGCGAACAGGACTGGCGCAAGCCCAGCTTCGCCAAGGAACTGTTCCTCGGCCGGTTCCGGCTCGACCTCATCCACCCGCACCCGATGCCCGCGGACGAGGACGCGCAGCGCGGCGAGGAATTCCTCGCCAAGCTCCGCGACTTCTGCGAGACGAAGATCGACTCGGCCCGCATCGAGCGCGAGTCGCGGATCCCCGACGAGACGATCAACGGGCTCAAGGAGCTCGGCGCGCTCGGCATGAAGATCGATACGAAGTACGGCGGCCTCGGGCTCACGCAGGTCTACTACAACAAGTCGCTCGCCCTGGTCGGTTCGGCCTCGCCCGCCATCGGCGCGCTGCTCTCCGCGCACCAGTCCATCGGCGTCCCCCAGCCGCTCAAGCAGTTCGGCACGCAGGAGCAGAAGGAGACGTTCCTGCCGCGCTGCGCCCGCACCGACATCTCCGCGTTCCTGCTCACCGAGCCCGACGTCGGCTCCGACCCGGCCCGGCTCGCCACCACCGCTGTCCCCGAGGGCGACGAGTACGTCCTCGACGGCGTGAAGCTGTGGACGACGAACGGCGTCGTGGCCGACCTCCTCGTCGTCATGGCCCGCGTACCGAAGTCGGAGGGCCACAAGGGCGGCATCACCGCGTTCGTCGTCGAGGCGGCCTCCGAGGGCATCACCGTGGAGAACCGCAACGCCTTCATGGGCCTGCGCGGCATCGAGAACGGCGTCACCCGCTTCCACCAGGTCAAGGTCCCCGCGGCGAACCGGATCGGCCCCGAGGGCGCGGGCCTGAAGATCGCCCTCACCACGCTCAACACCGGCCGGCTCTCCCTGCCCGCCATGTGCGTCGGCGCCGGCAAGTGGTGTCTGAAGATCGCCCGCGAGTGGTCGGCGGAGCGCGAGCAGTGGGGCAGGCCGGTCGCGTTCCACGAGGCGGTCGGCTCGAAGATCTCGTTCATCGCGGCGACGTCCTTCGCGCTCGAAGCCGTCCTCGACCTCTCCTCGCAGATGGCCGACGAGGACCGCAACGACATCCGCATCGAGGCCGCCCTCGCCAAGCTCTACGGCTCCGAGATGGCCTGCCTGATGGCCGACGAACTCGTCCAGATCCGCGGCGGCCGCGGCTTCGAGACGGCCGAGTCCCTCGCGGCCCGCGGCGAACGCGCCGTCCCCGCCGAACAGGTCCTGCGCGACCTGCGCATCAACCGCATCTTCGAGGGCTCGACCGAGATCATGCACCTGCTGATCGCGCGCGAGGCCGTGGACGCCCACCTGTCCGTCGCCGGGGACCTGATCGACCCCGACAAATCCCTCTCGGACAAGGCGAAGGCGGGCGCGAAGGCGGGCGGCTTCTACGCCAAGTGGCTCCCGAAGCTGGTCGCTGGACCCGGCCAACTCCCGCGCACCTACGCCGAGTTCCACCCGCCCGGGCACCCGGACCTCTCCACCCACCTCCGCTTCGTCGAACGCTCCGCCCGCAAGCTCGCCCGCTCCACCTTCTACGCCATGTCCCGCTGGCAGGGCCGCATGGAGACCAAGCAGGGCTTCCTCGGCCGGATCGTCGACATCGGCGCCGAACTCTTCGCCATGAGCGCCGCCTGCGTGCGCGCCGAACTGCTGCGCACCACGGAGGCGTACGGCCGCGAGGCGTACCAGCTCGCCGACGCCTTCTGCCGCCAGTCCCGCATCCGCGTCGACGAACTCTTCGACCGCCTGTGGACCAACACCGACGAGCTCGACCGCAAGGTCGTCAAGGGCGTCATCGGCGGCACGTACACCTGGCTGGAAGAGGGCGTCGTCGACCCCAGCGGCGAAGGACCCTGGATCGCGGAGGCGACCCCCGGACCGAGCAAACGCGAGAACGTCCACCGCCCGATCCGCTGATCCCCGGCCACCTTGTGCCATCCCGTGTCGGACGCACAGGGAGTTCACGCAAGAATGGGGGGATGAGCGACAGCCCATCCCCCCTCGCGGACCCGCACCTCGTCTTCGACCCGGCCCCGACCGACGCCCCTCGTGACGTCGTCGTCCTGGGCTCCACGGGCTCCATCGGCACGCAGGCCGTCGACCTCGTCCTGCGCAATCCCGACCGGTTCCGCGTCACCGCGCTGAGCGCCGCGGGCGGCCGCGTCGAGCTGCTCGCCGAGCAGGCGCACCGGCTGCGCGTACGCACGGTCGCCGTGGCCCGCGAGGACGCCGTGCCCGCGCTGCGCGAGGCACTGGCCGCGCAGTACGGGGCGGGGGAGCAGCTCCCCGAGATCCTCGCAGGGCCCGACGCCGCCACCGAGATCGCGGGCCGCGGCGACTGCCACACCGTCCTCAACGGCATCACCGGCTCCATCGGCCTCGCCCCGACGCTCGCCGCCCTCGAAGCGGGCCGCACCCTCGCGCTCGCCAACAAGGAGTCGCTGATCGTCGGCGGCCCGATCGTCAAGCGCATCGCCAAGCCCGGCCAGATCATCCCGGTCGACTCCGAGCACGCCGCGCTCTTCCAGGCCCTCGCCGGCGGCACCCGCTCCGACGTCCGCAAGCTCGTCGTCACCGCGTCCGGCGGCCCCTTCCGGGGACGTACGAAGGCGGACCTCGCGAACGTCACGGTGGACGACGCCCTCGCGCACCCCACCTGGGCGATGGGCCCGGTCATCACGATCAACTCCTCGACCCTGGTCAACAAGGGCCTGGAGGTCATCGAGGCGCACCTGCTGTACGACATCCCCTTCGACCGCATCGAGGTCGTCGTCCACCCGCAGTCCTACGTGCACTCCATGGTCGAGTTCACCGACGGCTCGACGCTCGCCCAGGCGACCCCGCCCGACATGCGCGGCCCGATCGGCATCGGCATCGGCTGGCCCGAGCGAATTCCCGACGCGGCCCCCGCTTTCGACTGGACGAAGGCCTCCACCTGGGAGTTCTTCCCGCTCGACACCGAGGCCTTCCCCGCGGTGGGGCTCGCCCGGCACGTGGGGGAGCTCGCGGGCACGGCCCCGGCGGTGTTCAATGCCGCCAACGAGGAGTGCGTGGACGCGTTCTTGAAGGGCGCCCTGCCGTACAACGGGATCATGGAAACCGTGACGAAGGTCGTGGAAGAACACGGCACACCCGGAACGGGAACTTCGCTCACCGTCGCGGACGTCCTCGAAGCGGAGACCTGGGCGCGCGCCCGGGCCCGTGAACTGACCGCAACGGACAAGGCAGCCGCGGAGGCCCGTGCATGACGACCTTGATGATGATCCTCGGCGTAGTCATCTTCGCGGTGGGTCTGCTCTTCTCCATCGCCTGGCACGAGCTGGGCCACCTGTCGACGGCGAAGCTGTTCGGCATCCGCGTGCCCCAGTACATGGTCGGCTTCGGCCCGACCGTCTTCTCGCGCAAGAAGGGCGAGACCGAGTACGGCGTCAAGGCGATCCCGCTCGGCGGGTACATCCGCATGATCGGCATGTTCCCGCCCGGCGCCGACGGCCGGATCGAGTCCCGCTCGACCTCGCCGTTCCGCTCCATGGTGGAGGACGCGCGGGCCGCGGCCTTCGAGGAGCTGAAGGAGGGCGACGAGACCCGCCTCTTCTACACGCGCAAACCGTGGAAGCGCGTCATCGTCATGTTCGCGGGCCCGTTCATGAACCTGATCCTCGCGATCGGCCTGTTCCTGACGGTCCTGATGGGCTTCGGCGTCACCCAGCAGACGAACGTCGTGTCGTCCGTCTCCTCCTGCGTCATCCAGGCCAGCGCCAACCGCGACAGCTGCAAGGCATCCGACCCCGAGTCCCCGGCGAAGGCGGCGGGCCTGCAGCCGAAGGACAAGATCGTGTCCTTCAACGGAGTCGCGACGGACGAGTGGAACGCGCTGTCCGACGAGATCCGCAAGAGCGCCGGTGACACGGTGCCGATCGTGGTCGAGCGCGACGGACAGCAGCAGACGCTGACCGCGAAGATCGCCACGAACCAGGTGCCGAAGAAGGACGCCAGCGGCCAGATCACCGACGGCTACGTCAACGCCGGCTTCCTCGGCTTCACCGCCGCCACCGGCGTCGTACGGCAGGACTTCGGCGACTCCGTCACCTGGATGTCCGACCGGGTGAGCGACGCGGTGGACTCGATCATCGCGCTGCCCGCGAAGATCCCCGCCCTGTGGGACGCGGCGTTCGGCGACGGCCCGCGCGAGCAGGACTCGCCGATGGGCGTGGTCGGCGCGGCCCGGGTCGGCGGCGAGATCTTCACCCTGGACATTCCGCCGACGCAGCAGCTGGCGATGGCGTTGATGCTGGTCGCGGGCTTCAACCTGTCGCTCTTCCTGTTCAACATGCTGCCGCTGCTGCCGCTCGACGGCGGGCACATCGCGGGCGCGCTGTGGGAGGCGCTGCGCAGGAACCTGGCGAAGGTGTTCCGCCGTCCGGACCCGGGCCCGTTCGACGTGGCGAAGCTCATGCCGGTGGCGTACGTGGTGGCCGGTGTCTTCGTCTGTTTCACCATCCTCGTGCTGATCGCGGACGTGGTGAACCCGGTGAAAATCTCCTGATCTCTCCTGATCAGACACCGGACGGGTGCCGGATACACAGCGTTCGGACGTTGTTCGGGACTGCCCGGCACCCTGAGTGCCGGGCAGTCCCTCTTTATGAGGGTTTGCGGGGGCGCGATGTGCTGGTGCACGCGCCGGTGACGTAATCTCGGAAGCCTCTGGACTCGATCCACATCCTTGGGGTTGCACAGCAGATGACTGCGATTTCTCTCGGCATTCCGTCGGTACCGACCAAGCTCGCCGAGCGGCGCAAGAGCCGCCAGATCCAGGTCGGCACCGTGGCGGTCGGCGGAGACGCGCCCGTTTCGGTGCAGTCCATGACCACGACGCGCACCTCCGACATCGGCGCGACCCTGCAGCAGATCGCCGAGCTGACGGCCTCCGGCTGCCAGATCGTCCGCGTGGCCTGCCCGACGCAGGACGACGCCGACGCGCTGCCCGTCATCGCCAGGAAGTCGCAGATCCCCGTGATCGCGGACATCCACTTCCAGCCGAAGTACGTCTTCGCGGCCATCGAGGCCGGCTGCGCCGCGGTCCGCGTGAACCCGGGCAACATCAAGCAGTTCGACGACAAGGTCAAGGAGATCGCCCAGGCGGCGAAGGACCACGGCACGCCGATCCGCATCGGTGTGAACGCGGGCTCCCTCGACAAGCGGCTGCTGCAGAAGTACGGCAAGGCGACGCCCGAGGCGCTCGCCGAGTCGGCGCTGTGGGAGGCGGGCCTCTTCGAGGAGCACGGCTTCCGCGACATCAAGATCTCCGTGAAGCACAACGACCCGGTGGTCATGGTCAACGCGTACCGGCAGCTCGCCGCGCAGTGCGACTACCCGCTGCACCTCGGTGTGACCGAGGCGGGTCCCGCCTTCCAGGGCACGATCAAGTCGTCCGTCGCCTTCGGCGCGCTGCTCGCCGAGGGCATCGGCGACACGATCCGCGTCTCGCTCTCCGCCCCGCCGGTCGAGGAGATCAAGGTCGGCAACGCGATCCTGGAGTCCCTCAACCTCAAGCCGCGCCGCCTGGAGATCGTCTCCTGCCCGTCCTGCGGCCGCGCCCAGGTCGACGTCTACAAGCTCGCCGAGGAGGTCACCGCCGGCCTCGAGGGCATGGAGGTCCCGCTGCGCGTGGCCGTCATGGGCTGTGTCGTGAACGGGCCGGGCGAGGCGCGCGAGGCCGACCTCGGTGTCGCGTCCGGCAACGGCAAGGGCCAGATCTTCGTCAAGGGCGAGGTCATCAAGACGGTGCCCGAGTCGAAGATCGTCGAGACGCTGATCGACGAGGCGATGAAGATCGCCGAGCAGATGGAGAAGGACGGAATCCCGTCCGGTGAGCCCTCGGTCTCCATCGCCGGCTGACCCGTCACCGCCAGGCCCGCGCACCCTTCCGGGTGGGCGGGCCTTTCGCGTCGGCGGCTGCGGTCCCGTCGTGGCCCTGATGCAGCGGCGAAGCCGCTGCTTTCAGGGGCGCGGGGAACTGCGCAAACCACCTACGAACCGCAGCCGCCGACGCAACACAAGCAAACGCACGCCCCACGCGGGGGCCGCCCCCGGAAAGGGGGCCGAATCGTCGACCCGCCACACCCGCGGAGCGCCAGGTACAGTGCGGAGATCAGTAGCCCATCTGGTGAGGCCCCTCCGCACGTGTTGACTCAGACCACCACCCGGGTCCTCGAACCGAGCGACCTCGACGCCGCGCTCGCCGTCCTCGACCGCGAGCCCGTCGCGAACGCCTTCGTCACGGCCCGGGTCCGGGCCGCGGGCCTCGACCCGTGGCGGCTCGGCGGCGAGATGTGGGGCTGGTACGAGGACGGGATGCTGGAGTCCCTGTGCTACGCGGGCGCCAACCTCGTCCCGATCTGCGCGACCGACCGCGCCATCCGCGGCTTCGCCGACCGCGCCCGCCGCGCGGGCCGCCGCTGCTCCTCCATCGTCGGCCCCGCGGAGCCCACCGCCCGCCTGTGGCAGCTGCTCGAACCGGGCTGGGGCCCGGCCCGCGAGATCCGCTCCCAGCAGCCGCTGATGGTGACCGACCGGATGCCCGCGGACGTCACCCCCGACCCGTACGTCCGCCGCGTCCGCAAGGACGAGATGGACACGATCATGCCGGCGTGCGTGGCGATGTTCACCGAGGAGGTCGGCGTCTCCCCGCTGGCCGGCGACGGCGGACTGCTCTACCAGGCACGGGTGGCCGAACTGGTCGGCTCGGGCCGCTCCTTCGCCCGCCTCGACGAGCACGGCAAGGTCGCCTTCAAGGCGGAGATCGGCGCCGCGACCGATCAGGTCTGCCAGATCCAGGGCGTGTGGGTGGCCCCCGAGTACCGGGGCCTCGGCCTCGCCGCCCCCGGCATGGCGGCGGTCCTGCGCTACGCCCTCGCCGACGTCGCCCCCGTGGTCAGCCTCTACGTCAACGACTTCAACACCCCGGCCCGCTCCGCGTACCGGCGCGTGGGATTCGAAGAGGTCGGGGCGTTCATGAGCGTGCTGTTCTAGCCACCCTGTGGTGCCCGTCTCATCTCCTTCGTGCGCATTGACATTAGTAAGTCTTATGGACCATAAAGGTACTGCTTTGCTTTGGTTCAAGCTTCACTGACTGTAGGTGCCTCTCGATGTCTGCTCCCGGTTCCGGCCTGGCCGCCTGGCAGGAATGGCGTGCCGACCGGCACCGCTCCCTCACCGCCCCCACGGGCAACCTCGCCCTCGTCGAGACCCGCTGGCTCCCGGCCGGCGAGACCCCCGACCTCGACGCTGCCCGCGCGAGGCAGCCGGACACCGTCACCGTGACGGCCCTGGAGCGCACCGACATGGTCACCGGCGCCCCCGAGCACGGACTGCGGTTCTGGGACGCGAACTCCCCGGCGATCCAGGCCTTCGAGGGCGTCGACGCCTTCGCGTACGACCCGTCCTGGGTCCTCGACGCCACGTACACGCCCGTCGAGGGCGCCCGCACGGTCGCCTTCGAGCACCTGCGGGACAACGGCGGAACCCGCGAGAAGGTCGTCCCCGGCGACATCGCCCTGACGATCGACGGCACCGACTACACGCTCTCCGCGTTCGACGACGACGGCACCCTCCTCCTCGTCTTCGGCGACCCCACCAACGGCGACAGCACCTACGGCGCGGGCCGCTTCCTCTTCGTCGAGCACACCGGCGAGGGCCGCGTGCGCCTCGACTTCAACCGGGCCTTCGTGCCCCCGTGCGGCTTCTCCGATCAGTACAACTGTCCGATGCCGCCGCGGCAGAACCGTCTCCACCTGCCCGTCGAGGCAGGCGAGAAGCTCCCGGTCCTCCGCGACGGCGCCGCCGGCACCGCTCACTGATCGACTCCCCGCACCCCTTCACGTAAGGCCCCCTCATGCGCGTCTCCAAGAGATCCCTGTCCGTCGGCACGCTCACCGTCGCCCTCGCCGTCACGCTCGCCGCCTGCGGCGGAGGCTCGAACTCGGCCTCCGGCGGCGGCGCGTACGACAAGAACGCCTCGGTCAACATCGGCTCCCTCTACGAGCCGCAGAACCTCGACAACACCGCGGGCGGCGGCCAGGGCGTCACCGAGGCGCTCAACGGCAACGTCTACGAGGGCCTGTTCAAGCTCACCGACAAGGGCAAGGTCGAGAAGCTCCTCGCCGACGACTACAAGGTCAGCGGCGACGGCCTCACCTACACCTTCACCCTCCGCGACGACGTCAAGTTCCACAGCGGCAAGAAGCTGACCAGCGAGGACGTCAAGTACAGCCTGGAGAAGGTGATCGCGAAGGACTCGCAGTCCGCGCGGAAGTCGAACCTCGAGGTCATCAAGGACGTCGCCACCCCCGACGCGAAGACCGTCAAGGTCACGCTGTCGAAGAAGTCGATCTCCTTCGTCTACAACCTCAGCTACGTCTGGATCATCAACTCCGACGCGAAGAACTTGAAGACGACCGAGGACGGCACCGGCCCGTACCAGCTGAAGAAGTGGACCCGCGGGTCTGCCCTCAGCCTCGACCGGTTCGGCGGCTACTGGGGCGACGCGGCCAAGAACAAGCAGGTCGTCTTCCACTACTACAAGGACGCGACCGCCCTCAACAACGCGCTCCAGACAGGCGCCGTCGACGTCGTCACCAGCGAGCAGTCGCCCGACGCCCTCGACCAGTTCAAGTCGGACCAGAACTACAAGGTCAACGACGGCAACTCGACCACCAAGCTGCTCCTCGCCTTCAACGACAAGGCCAAGCCGTTCACGGACGTCAAGGTCCGCCAGGCCGTCTCCGCCGCCATCGACGACAAGAAGCTGCTCGAATCCGTCTGGGGCGGCTACGGCAAGCAGATCGGGTCGATGGTGCCGCCCACCGACCCCTGGTACGAGGACCTGACCGACGTCAACGCGCACGACGTCGCCAAGGCCAAGAAGCTCCTCAAGGAGTCGGGCCACGCGAAGGGCTTCAGCTTCACGCTCGACACCCCGAACTACGACCCGCACCCCACCGCCGCGACCTTCATCAAGTCGCAGCTCGCCAAGGTCGGCATCACCGTCAAGATCAACACGATCACGCCCGACGAGTGGTACACGAAGGTCTACAAGAACCACGACTTCACGGCCACGCTCCAGGAGCACGTCAACGACCGCGACCTCGTCTGGTACGGCGACCCCGACTTCTATTGGGGCTACGACGACAAGCAGGTCCAGGACTGGGTCGCCAAGGCCGAGCAGGCGTCCAGCACCCAGGAACAGACCGAGCTGCTCAAGAAGGTCAACCGCAAGACCGCCGAGGACGCGGCCAGCGACTGGCTCTACCTGTATCCGCAGCTCGTCGTCGCGAACACCAAGCTGTCCGGCTACCCGGTCAACGGCCTGAACTCGCAGTTCTTCGCGTACGACATCAAGAAGAGCAGCTGAGCCAGGGGACATGACCCGCTATCTCCTGCGGAGACTGGTGTTCCTGCTGGTCTCCCTCGCCCTCGCGTCCGTCGTGCTGTTCGTCCTCCTGCGGATGCTGCCCGGCGACCCGGCGAACGCGCTCACCTCGGTGGGCGCCTCGCCGGAGCAGATCGCCGCGGCCCGGCACGCCATCGGCTCCGACAAGCCGCTGCCCGAGCAGTTCACGCACTGGATCGGCCAGCTGGCGAGCGGCGACCTCGGCACGTCCTTCGTGTCGTCGCTGCCCGTCGGCCCGGAGGTGACGCAGCGCCTGAACGTGACGGTGCCGCTGACGCTCTCGGCGTTCGTGCTCGCCGTGCTCATCGCGGTCCCGGCCGGCTTCGTGGCCGCGTACAAGAAGAACACCTGGTACGGGGCGCTGCTCAGCGGCGTCTCCCAACTCGGCATCGCCGTCCCGGTGTTCTGGCTCGGCATGATCCTCATCGCCGTGTTCGCGCTGAACGCGGGCTGGCTGCCGTCCGGCGGCTTCCCGCAGGACGGCTGGGACACCCCGGGACCCGCCGTGCAGTCGCTGGTGCTGCCGGTGGTCACGGTCGCGCTCGTCATGTCGGCGTCCCTGATCCGCTACGTACGGTCCGCGACGCTCGACGTCCTCGACAGCGAGTACCTGCGCACCGCGCGCGCACTCGGCTCGTCGTTCGGGCGGGCGATGTGGCGGCACGGGCTGCGCAACGCGTCCGTGCCGGTCATCTCGATCCTCGGCATCGAACTCGCCTCGACCCTGCTCGGCGCGGTCGTCGTCGAGTCCGTGTTCGCGCTGCCAGGGCTCGGCTCCATGCTCGCGACGGGGATCGGGCAGCACGACTACCCGGTGATCCAGGGCGTGCTGTTCGTGTCGACGTTCGGAGTGCTGATCATCGGATTCCTCGCCGACCTCGTGCAGCGGATCGTGGACCCGCGCCTCCGCGGCCGCCTCTCGGGCGGAGGTGCCCGATGAAGCGCCGGTCCTCCCTCACGCTCTGGACGGGCGGCGTGTTCGCCGGACTCGTCGTCCTGCTCGCGCTCGTCTCCCTGTTCTGGCTGCCGTACGACAGCGACGACACGTCCGGCGGCCGGCTCGCCGGGCCCGGCGGCGGGCACCTGCTCGGCACCGACAAGCTCGGGCGCGACCTGTTCACGCAGCTCATGACCGGTTCGCGGATCGCGGTCCAGGCGGGGCTCGGCTCGGTCGCCGTGGCGGCGCTCCTTGGCGTGACCCTGGGGCTGCTCGCGGCGTTCGCGCAGGGCTGGTTCGACGACACGCTCTCCGCGCTGCTCGACATCCTCATCGCGTTCCCGACGCTGCTGCTCGCGATGCTGATCGTCGCCGCGAGGTCGGCGACGCTCGGCTCGGCGATCCTCGCGATCGGCCTCGCGCAGAGCGCGGTCGTGGCCCGGCTGACCCGCATCCTCGTCAAGCGGGTCCTCGCGCAGGACTACATCACGGCGTCCCGCACGTCGGGCACGAGCTGGCCGCGCATCGTGGCCGGGCACGTCCTGCCCAACATCTGGCCGACGCTCGCGGTGAACCTGGCGCTCCAGTTCGGCCTCGCCGTCCTCGCGGAGGCGGGCCTGTCCTACCTCGGCCTCGGCGCACCGCCGCCCAACGCCTCGTGGGGCCGGATGCTCCAGGAGGCGCAGGCGACGTTCACGACGGCACCGGCGGGCGCGCTCGCGCCGGGCGTGCTGCTCGTGCTGCTGGTGATCGGGGTCAACCTGGTCGCGGACGGGCTGCGCGACGTGCTCGACCCGACGGCACGGAAGGAGCGGGTGGCGACATGAGCGAACCGTTGCTCTCCGTAGAGGGACTCACGATCCGTACGGGGGACGGGCGCGAGCTGGTGTCAGGACTCGGCTTCGAGATCGCGCGCGGCGAACGCCTCGGCCTCATCGGCGAGTCGGGCTCCGGCAAGTCCCTGACGACGCTGGCGGCTCTCGGGCTGCTGCCCGCGGGCATGACAGTGACCGGCAGCGTACGGCTGGACGGTACGCAGATCGTCGGCGCCAGCGAGAAGACCCTCGTGGGCGTACGCGGCCGGAGCGCGGCCGTCGTCTTCCAGGAACCGCTCACCGCGCTCGACCCGCTGATGCGGGTGGGCAAGCAGATCGCGGAACCGCTGCGCAGGCGGCGGGGGCTGAAGGGCGCGGCGCTGCGGTCGGCGGTGACCGACCTGCTGGAGCAGGTACGCCTCCCGGACCCGGCCCGCATCGCCCGCGCCTTCCCGCACGAGATCTCCGGCGGTCAGCGCCAGCGCGTGGCCCTCGCCATGGCGCTCGCCTGCGACCCGGCGCTGCTCGTCGCGGACGAGCCGACGACGGCGCTGGACGTGACCGTGCAGGCCGAGATGCTGGAACTGATCGACGGACTGGTGCGCGAGCGCGGCATGGCGGTCCTCTTCGTCAGCCACGACCTGGCGGTGGTGTCGAAGGTGACGGACCGCGTCCTGGTGATGAAGGACGGGCGCGCGGTCGAGTCCGGCGCGGTGGCCGACGTCGTGCGGGCGCCGCGCGAGGCGTACACGAAGGCGCTCGTGGACAGCGCGCGGCAGCTGGAGTCCGCGCTCGACCTGGGAGGTGCGCCATGAGCGCCCCTGTGCTGGAACTCGACGGGGTGTCGTACGCGTACCGGGGCGCCGTGGCACCCGTGGTCACGGACGTGTCGGTGACGGTGGAGACCGGGCAGAGCCTCGCGCTCGTCGGTGAGTCGGGCGCAGGGAAGACGACCCTCCTTCGCATGCTGCTCGGCCTCGCCCGGCCCACGTCCGGGACGGTCCGCTTCGACGGGGACGAGCTGCGGCCGCGCGACCGCGCGCAGATGAAGGCGTTCCGGCGCAGCGTGCAGTGCGTCTTCCAGGACCCGTACGCCTCGTTGGACCCGCGGCAGCGGGTGCGGCGGATCGTGGCCGAGCCACTGCGCTCGCTCGGCGTCGCGACGGGGGAGGAGGCGGACCGGAAGGTCGCGCACGCCCTCGAACGGGTGGGGCTCCCGGCCGACGCGGGGGAGCGGTACCCGCACGAGTTCTCCGGCGGGCAGCGCCAGCGCATCGCCATCGCGCGGGCCTCGGTCTGCGATCCGCGGGTCCTCCTCGCCGACGAACCGGTCTCGGCCCTGGACGTCACGACGCGGGTCAAGGTCGTCGACCTGCTGGCCGAGCTGAAGGAGACGGCGGGCCTGACGATCGTGATGGTCTCCCACGACCTGTCGGTGGTGGCGGCGCTGTGTGAGCACACGGCTGTGCTGGAACGGGGGCGGGTGGTGGAATCAGGCCCCACGCCGTCGGTCCTGGGCGAGCCCACCCATCCGTACACGCGACGCCTCCTCTCCAGCGTCCCGAGACTCCCTGCGGCACCGTAGCTTCGGGGCTCCGCCCTGGACCCCGAGCGGGCTGGACATTTCAAGCCCCTGCGGCGATTGAGCAGCGGGGTCCGGGGCGGAGCCCCGAGGCGGCAACCACGGCTGCCCGTACTGCGCACCGGCCCACCGGGGTACCCTCCCCGCATGCCGCACCGGAACCGTACGGACGACCGCGCCGTCACCATCGGGCCCCTGGACCTGCGCAGCCGGGTCGACGAGGCGCTCGCCGTGCAGGCGTACGCGTTCGGGCTCAGCGACGACGAGATCGCCGTCCGCCGGCAGATCGTGCTGCGGCACATCACGTACCCGGGCGCCCGCTCCCTCGGCGCCACGACCGGCAACGGACGGCTCGTCGGCTTCGTCTACGGGATGCCGAACGACCGCACCCACTGGTGGTCCACCGTCGTCGAGCCGTATCTGCGCACCCGCGGCGAGGACCACTGGCTCGACGACTCCTTCGTGATCACCGAGCTGCACGTGCACCCCGGCTACCAGAACCGCGGCATCGGCCGGGCGCTCATCACGTCGATCACCGACGGCGCCACCCAGCCCCGCTCGATCCTCTCCGCGATCGACATCGACAGCCCGGCCCGCGGCCTCTACCACTCGCTCGGCTACGAGGACCTGGCCCGCCAGGTGCTGTTCCCGAGCGCCCCGAGGCCGTACGCGGTGATGGGCGCGCCCCTCCCGCTCCGCCGTCACCCCTGACCGATTTCCGGCCGTGCCCGGGGCCCGGCTAACCTCCTGACATCAGCCTTTCGTCGCAGGAGTCAAGAATCATGGCCAAGGTCCAGGTCCAGCGCATGTCCCGATTGATGGTCAAGACCCTGCGCGACGACCCGGCGGACGCCGAAGTCCTCAGCCACAAGCTGCTGGTCCGCGCCGGTTTCGTGCGCCGCACCGCCGCCGGTGTCTGGTCCTGGCTGCCGCTCGGCCGGCGGGTCTACGCGAACGTCGAGCGCGTCATCCGCGAGGAGATGGACGCCATCGGCGGCCAGGAGGTGCTGCTGCCGGCGCTCCTGCCCAAGGAGCCGTACGAGGCGACCGGGCGCTGGGAGGAGTACGGCGCCGAGCTGTTCCGCCTCCAGGACCGCAAGGGCGGCGACTACCTGCTCGGCCCGACGCACGAGGAGATCTTCACCCAGCTGGTCAAGGACCAGTGCACGTCCTACAAGGACCTGCCGGTGATCCTCTACCAGATCCAGACCAAGTACCGCGACGAGGCCCGTCCCCGCGCCGGCATCCTGCGCGGCCGCGAGTTCCAGATGAAGGACTCGTACTCCTTCGACCTCTCCGACGAGGGCCTCGCCGAGTCGTACGCGCTGCACCGCGCCGCGTACCAGCGCATCTTCGAGCGCCTCGGCCTCGACTACCGGATCTGCGCCGCGACCGCGGGCGCGATGGGCGGCTCGAAGTCGGAGGAGTTCCTGGCCCCGGCCGCGGCCGGCGAGGACACCTTCGCGGACTGCCCGGCCTGCGACTACGCCGCGAACACCGAGGCCGTCGGCTTCGCGGTGAAGGCGGTCGACGCGGAGGGCGTGCCCGCGCTCGTCGAGGTGCCCACGCCCGACACCCCGACCATCGAGACGCTCGCCGCGTACATGGAGGTCCCGGCCTCCGCGACGCTCAAGAACCTCCTCGTGAAGGTCGACGGTGAGATCGTCGCCGTCGGCGTCCCCGGTGACCGCGAGGTCGACATGGGCAAGGTCGAGGCGCACTTCGCGCCGGCCGCCGTGGAGCTGGTGACGGCCGAGGACTTCGAGGGCCGTGACGACCTGGTCCGCGGTTACGTCGGGCCGCAGGGCCTGGAGAAGGTCACGTACATCGCCGACCCGCGGGTCGCGCCCGGCACGGCGTGGATCACCGGCGCCAACAAGGACGGCGTGCACGCGCGCAACGTCGTCGCGGGCCGTGACTTCGAGGTCTCCGAGTACGTCGACGTGGTCGTGGTCCAGGAGGGCGACCCGTGCCCCAAGTGCGGCACCGGGCTCAAGCTGGACCGCGCCATCGAGATCGGTCACATCTTCCAGCTCGGCCGCAAGTACGCCGACGCGTTCCAGCTCGACGTCCTCGGCCAGAACGGCAAGCCGGTCCGCGTCACCATGGGCTCGTACGGCATCGGGGTCTCGCGCGCCGTCGCGGCGCTCGCCGAGCAGCACGCCGACGACAAGGGCCTGATCTGGCCGGAGGAGATCGCTCCCGCCGACGTCCACGTCGTGGCGGCGGGCAAGGCGCTCCAGACGGAGCTGGCCCTTGAGGTCTCGGACAAGCTGGCGGCGGCGGGCGTACGAGTGTTGGTGGACGACCGTCCGGGCATCTCGCCCGGCGTGAAGTTCACCGACTCCGAGCTGATCGGTGTCCCGAAGATCCTGGTCGCCGGCCGCCGCAGCGCCGACGGCGTGGTCGAACTGAAGGACCGCCTCACCGGTGAGCGCGAGGAACTGACGGTCGACGAGGCGGTCGCCCGCCTGACGGCGTAGCGGTTCCCCGGCCGGGGCGGGCCCGCGCGGTTCCCTGGCCGGGGCGGGCCCGCGCCCGGGGTGGCGCGTGTCGTGTTGGTTGCGCGGGGCGTGGTTCTGGTGCGGCGCTGTGGGTGACGCATGCGGGGCCGGGGTCGGTGGCAGGGGGTGCGCGGCCGGTGCCGGTGGCACAGGGCGCGCGGCCGGTGCCGGGGCCGGTGGCACCGGGTGCGCGGCACCGGTCCTTCCTGCCCGCCTATCTCCCACCCGCCCGCCCCCTCCGGGGGCTTGGGCCTCCCGGTGCCCGGGGGCTTCTGCCGGGGCGGCGCCCGTCGCGTTGGTTGCGCGGGACGTGACTCTGGCGCGGCGCCGGGCGCGGAGTGTGCCCCTCCGAGGGCTTCGCTCCCATGGCTTGGTAACCGCCCAGCACGGCGGCGCGGGGGCTCTGCCGTGGTTGCCGCCTGCCGTTCAGGGTGCGCGGCACCGGGGGCCGCCTTGCCCACCCTGCCGCCCAAGGCGGCAGATTGCCCAAGGCAGTGACGGCCGATGGTCACGGGTGGGGAGTCGTGCCGGGTGGGGTCTGTCCAAGGTGGTGACGGCCGGTCGTCACGGGTGGGGCGACGTGCCGGCGGCAGGTTGCGGTACCCCGTGGGGCCGACGCCCCCGGAGGGGGCGGGCGGGTGGGAGATAGGCGGGGGCACGGCCATCGCTCACGCGGGAAGGCGGGGCACATGAAGCCGACATGGCGGTGGCGGCCAGGTGCCGGTATTTCAAGCCCCTGCGGCGCTTGAGCAGCGGGGTTCGGGGCGGAGCCCCGTGACCGAAACCGTGGTGCCGGTTCGGGCGTCGATGGGGCCTTGGGTTGCGCAACGGTTGGGCAGTGGGGCTCGGGGCTCGGCCTCGTAACCGTGATGTTGGTGCGGAGCCGACAGCGGGTCCGGGGCCGAACCCCGCGATCGCGACCCGGAGCCCCGGGTGCGGGGGCCCGGGGCCGAACCCCGTGACCGCGACCCGGAGCCCCGGGTGCGCAAGCATTGATTCGGCCGGGCCCGGGGCCGTGCCCCGCGACCGCCGTCGCCCCGTGCGCAACGCCCATTCGGCGGACTCAGCGCAACCGGCCCGCCAACCCCGCGAACCCCACCCGCCCCGACCGGAGGTCACAGCCAGCCGGCGAACTCCAGCAGGTTCTCGCCGTCCTGGTGCCGCCCCACGCGCAGTGCCCGCGCACCCGATTCCACCGCGCGGAACAGGGTCCAGCCCCGCAGTCGTTCCTGGTCGACCTCCAGGGACTCCGCGAGGCGCTTCACACGGCGACGGGTGATCGCCGGACCCGACGGCGAGCCGATGAGGTCCTCCACCCGGTCACGGACCAGCCGCGCCAGGTCGAACGCGGTCTCCCCGACGACCGGGTCGGGCCCGACCGCCAGCCACGGCATCCGCTCCCCGGACAGCACCTTGGACTGCCGGAACGTACCGTGCAGCAAACGGTGTTCGGGAGCCGAGGACACCAGCTCGTCGCGCGTTCCGAGAGCCGCGTCGATCAGTGGCGCGACATCCGGATACGACTCCACCGTCGCCCGCATCCCGACCGCCTGGCGGCCCGTGCGTTCCGGAACGGTCTCGCAGTTGCGCCCCTCCGGCGGGTCCACCCACAGGCGGCGCAGCGTGCCCGCCGCCTCCAGGAGCGCCTTCGCCTCCGGCAGCGTCCGGACGGAGATCTCGGGGTGGAGGCGTTCCAGGAGCAGCGCGCCGTCGTTCACCCCCGGGTCCAGCAGACGCACCGCGCCGAAGCCGTCCCAGTGCGTCAGCGCCGCGCGCTCCGCCTCCGGGCGGAACCGTTCCGGCGCCAGCTTCAGGATCGCCGGCGAGCCGTCCGCCCTGCGGACGTGGGCGACGAGGCTGCTGCGGCCCCCGGGCACATGCACCCGCTCCACCGTCACATCGCGCCGCGCCGCCGCCTCGTCGAGCAGCGCGCCGACCCGGTCGAGCCACGCCGAGGCCCCGTCGTCGCGCACCTCGCCGAGCGCGTTCACAAGCCGCTTCGGCGGTTCGAATGCCATGCGCGGGGATGCCATGCGCGGGGATTCCCTTCCCAAGTCTGCCTACGTGCTGGGGTCCTGCGACGGGGACGAGGACGCCGACGGCGCCGCTGCCCGTTCGGAGAGCCCAGGGAAGGCTACGCTGCCGCCGCTCCAGCGCACGGCACGGACCGCCGCCTCCCGGAGCGCGTCGGCCGCGTTCCGGCGCCGCTCGCCGCTCGCGGCCCGTACGAGATCCGAGTAGACGCCCGCGACCCTGCTCTCGATGTCCGCGGCGAGCCGTGCCGCCGCCGAGGAGTCGGGCACCGGGAACGGCAACGCGTACGCCCCCGCCGATTCCTCGGGGTTGCCGCCCAGGTCGCGGACCGTGCGCCGCAGCTCGTCGCGGCGCGCGCGATGCGCGTCGTACGCGTCCCTGGCCCGGTCCCTGCGGTCCTCGCCGATCCGGCCGCCGACCACCCCGTAGCCGTACACCGCCGCGTGCTCGGCGCGCAGCGCCGCCTGCACCGCCGCGAGCAGCTGGTTCTCGCTCATTTCCGTCCGTCCTCCGACAGCAGGTACGCGTGTGCCGCCCCGGCCGCCGCCACCGAGGCGAGCAGCCGCGCCAGCTCGCCGGGAGCGTCCGTGAGCGCGGCGATCCGGCGGTCGGAGAGCTGCTGCTCGGCCACCGAGAGCGCCTTGAGGATGTCCTTCTCGGAGGCCGGCGCCGCTGCCGACTTCCGGCCCGGGGGCGCCGCCGCGCCCGAAGGACCGCGCTTCCCGCCGAACGCCTTCACGTGCCGCTCGACCTCGGCCCGCAGCGGGTTCAGCCGCTCCGCGAGCGCCGGACGGGCCGACACCGCCCGGTCGTACTGGCCGAGGAGGTCCGCGCTCTCCCGCGCCGCCCGCGTCCGCAACTGCTTCTCCTGCGCGGCGGCGGGCGCTCCGCTGCCGCCGTCGGCGCCGTCGCCGGAGTCGGAGCAGCCGGTCAGCAGCGCGGTCCCGGCCAGGGAGGCGAGCAGGGTCCTACGACGTGGCCCGGAGCGGGCGAGAGGGGGCAGCGGCACGGCAGGCGTCCTCAAGGGGCGAAGAGGCGGGAGGAGACGAGAAGGAGCGGGCTTCAGGGTCGGCTCCCTGATCGGAACTGATCAGGTTCGATCGAGCGGGAGTGGCGGTGATCACCGTACCGCCGCCCTCGCACGGGTGGACGGCAACACCCCCCTGGACCGGATACCCTTTGACCTGACGCGCAAGGAAAGTCAGTAACCACAACAGCACACGCGGCCGAGGAGTCACCCGGATGAGCACCACCCAGAACGAGAGGCTGCGGGAACTACTGGAACCGCTCGTCACCTCACAGGGGCTCGAACTCGAAGAGATCGAAGTGGCCTCGGTCGGACGCAAGCGTGTGCTGCGCGTCGTCGTCGACTCCGACGAGGGCGCCGACCTCGACGCGATCGCCGATGTGAGCCGCGCGCTCTCGGCGAAGCTCGACGAGAACGACGCCATGGGCGAGGGCGAGTACGAGCTCGAGGTCGGGACACCCGGCGCCGAGCGCCCCCTCACCGAGCACCGCCACTACCTCCGCGCGATCGACCGCCTCGTGAAGTTCACGCTGAACGACGAGTCCGAGCTGGTCGCGCGCATCCTCAAGGTCGACGACGACGGCCTCGACCTCGAAGTGCCGGGTGTGAAGGGCCGCAAGGCGACCACCCGAAGGCTCGACTTCTCGGACATCGCCAAGGCGCGCGTCCAGGTCGAGTTCAACCGCAAGAACAAGAACGACAGCAGCGACAACGACAACGAAGAGGAGGCGTAGCCGTGGACATCGACATGAGTGCCCTGCGGGGGCTGGTCCGGGAGAAGGAGATCTCCTTCGATCTGCTGGTCGAGGCGATCGAGTCGGCCCTCCTCATCGCCTACCACCGCACCGACGGCAGCTTCCGCCACGCGCGCGTGAAGCTCGACCGCGACAGCGGCCACGTGACGGTCTGGGCGAAGGAGGACCCGTCCGACCTCGAGGAGGGCCAGGAGCCCCGCGAGTTCGACGACACCCCCTCCGACTTCGGCCGGATCGCCGCCACGACCGCGAAGCAGGTCATCCTGCAGCGGCTGCGCGACGCCGAGGACGACGCGACGCTCGGCGAGTACGCGGGGCGCGAGGGCGACATCGTGATGGGCCAGGTCCAGCAGGGCCGCGACCCGAAGAACGTGCTGGTCGACATCGGCAAGCTGGAGGCCATCCTGCCGGTGCAGGAGCAGGTGCCCGGCGAGGAGTACCCGCACGGCCTGCGCCTGCGCTCGTACGTCGTGCGCGTCGCCAAGGGCGTCCGCGGCCCCTCCGTGACCCTGTCCCGTACGCACCCGAACCTCGTGAAGAAGCTCTTCTCGCTCGAGGTGCCGGAGATCGCCGACGGCAGCGTCGAGATCTGCGCCATCGCGCGCGAGGCGGGCCACCGCACGAAGATCGCCGTGCGCTCCACCCGGAGCGGGCTCAACGCCAAGGGCGCCTGCATCGGCCCGATGGGCGGGCGTGTGCGCAATGTCATGGGCGAGCTCAACGGCGAGAAGATCGACATCGTCGACTGGTCCGAGGACCCGGCCGAGATGGTGGCCAACGCGCTGTCCCCGGCCCGCGTCTCCAAGGTCGAGATCGTGGACCTCGCGGCCCGCTCGGCCCGCGTGACGGTGCCCGACTATCAGCTCTCCCTTGCCATCGGCAAGGAGGGGCAGAACGCCCGGCTCGCGGCCCGGCTCACCGGCTGGCGCATCGACATCCGTCCGGACACCGATCAGGGCGGCGCCCCCGAGGGCTCTTCCGACGGGGAATAAATCCGAGCGCTCAGCGCTTGGATCACGACAGTATGTGACGAGCCAACCGTTCGATCTTTGCCCCAAAGGGGTGAGGTCGGTACGGGGAGGTAGACTTAACCGTGTCTGGTCGGACGCATGCCCGCGCATGCCCTGAGCGAACCTGCGTGGGATGCCGGGAGCGAGCGGCCAAGAGCGAACTGCTGCGGATCGTGGTGATCGAGGGCCAATGCGTCCCCGATGATCGCGGTACGCTGCCCGGCCGGGGTTCCTATGTGCATCCCGCCCTGGCCTGTCTTGACCTGGCGGTCCGCCGCCGGGCGTTCCAGAGGGCTTATCGGGCCCCTGGACCGTTCGACACGGCGGCCCTGCGCCACCGCGTCGAGCAGGCGACACCGTAAGAAGCGCCGTACGGAACCGCCGTGCGGCCCTGGTACCTCGCGAGTTGGAAGTAGGTCGAGATTGCGATGAGCACTCGATGAGTACGCGATGAGTACGCCCATGAAGTAGCGACGGTCCGGCGTAACCCGGACCTAAAAGGAGCGAAGTGGCTAAGGTCCGGGTATACGAACTCGCCAAGGAGTTCGGTGTAGAGAGCAAGGTCGTCATGGCCAAGCTCCAAGAACTCGGTGAATTCGTACGTTCGGCGTCTTCGACCATCGAAGCGCCGGTTGTACGCAAGTTGACTGACGCCCTGAACCAGGGCACCAACGGCGCGGCCAAGAAGCCCGCCGCCAAGAAGGCCGCGCCCGCGAAGCCCGCGGCGCCGCGTCCCACCCCCTCTCCCGCGCAGGCCGCCAAGCCCGCCGCCCCGCGTCCGGGTCCGGCTGCGCCGAAGCCCGCCGCGGAGAAGCCCGCCGCTGCGGAGAAGCCCGCTGCCCCGGCCGCTCCGGCGACCCCGGGTCCGCGGCCGACGCCCGGCCCGAAGCCGGCCCCGAAGCCCGCTTCGCCGGCGCCCAGCACCCCGGAGTTCCAGGCTCCCGCCGCTTCGCAGGCCCCCGCGGCCCCGAAGCCCGGCGGCCCGGCCGCTCCGCGTCCCGGCGCCCCGAAGCCCGGTGGCCGTCCGGCCCCCGGTCAGGACCGCGGCCAGGGCCAGGGTGGCCAGCGCGGTGACCGTGGCGACCGTCAGGGCGCCCCGCGTCCCGGTGGCCAGGGCCAGCGTCCCGGCGGCGCCCGTCCCTCGGGCCCGCGTCCGGGCAACAACCCCTTCACCTCTGGTGGTTCCACCGGCATGGCGCGCCCGCAGGCGCCCCGTCCGGGTGGCGCCCCGCGTCCCGGCGGCCAGGGTGCCCCGGGCGGTCCGCGCCCGCAGGGTGGCGGCCAGGGTGGTCCCCGTCCGCAGGGTCAGGGCGGCGCAGGTCGTCCGAGCCCGGGCAACATGCCGCGTCCGCAGGGTCAGGGTGGCGGCGGCGCCGCGGGCCCGCGTCCCGGCGGCGGCAACCGTCCGAACCCCGGCATGATGCCGCAGCGTCCCGCCGCGGGCCCGCGTCCGGGTCCGGGTGGCGGCGGTCGCGGTCCCGGCGGCGGCGGTCGTCCGGGCGGCGGCGGTGGCGGTCGTCCCGGCTTCGCCGGTCGTCCCGGTGGTCCCGGTGGCGGTGGCGGCGGCTTCGCCGGTCGTCCCGGTGGTCCGGGCGGCGGCGGTCGTCCCGGCGGCTTCGGTGGCCGTCCCGGCTTCGGTGGCCGTCCCGGTGGTCCGGGTGCCCGTGGTGGCACGCAGGGCGCCTTCGGTCGTCCCGGCGGTCCGGCGCGTCGTGGTCGCAAGTCGAAGCGGCAGAGGCGCCAGGAGTACGAGGCCATGCAGGCCCCGTCGGTCGGCGGTGTGATGCTGCCTCGCGGCAACGGCGCCACGGTGCGTCTGTCGCGCGGTGCCTCGCTCACCGACTTCGCGGAGAAGATCAACGCCAACCCGGCGTCGCTCGTCGCGGTCATGCTGAACCTCGGCGAGATGGTCACGGCCACGCAGTCCGTCTCCGACGAGACGCTGCAGCTTCTCGGTGACGAGATGAACTACTCGGTCGAGATCGTCTCCCCCGAGGAGGAGGACCGCGAGCTGCTCGAGTCCTTCGACATCGAGTTCGGCGAGGACGAGGGCGGCGAAGAGGCCCTCATGGCGCGTCCGCCGGTCGTGACCGTCATGGGTCACGTCGACCACGGTAAGACGCGACTGCTCGACGCGATCCGCAAGACCAACGTCATCGCGGGCGAGGCCGGCGGCATCACCCAGCACATCGGTGCCTACCAGGTGGGCACCGAGGTCAACGGTGAAGAGCGCGCGATCACCTTCATCGACACCCCGGGTCACGAGGCGTTCACCGCCATGCGTGCCCGTGGTGCGAAGTCGACCGACATCGCGATCCTCGTGGTCGCGGCGAACGACGGCGTCATGCCGCAGACGATCGAGGCGCTCAACCACGCCAAGGCCGCCGAGGTCCCGATCGTCGTCGCGGTCAACAAGATCGACGTCGAGGGTGCCGACCCGACCAAGGTGCGCGGTCAGCTGACCGAGTACGGCCTGGTGGCCGAGGAGTACGGCGGCGACACCATGTTCGTCGACATCTCCGCCAAGCAGGGCGAGAACATCGACTCCCTGCTCGAGGCCGTGGTCCTGACCGCGGACGCCTCGCTCGACCTGCGGGCCAACCCCGACCAGGACGCGCAGGGTATTGCGATCGAGGCCCACCTCGACAAGGGCCGCGGTGCCGTCGCGACCGTCCTCGTCCAGCGAGGCACGCTCCGTGTCGGCGACACGCTGGTCGCGGGCGACGCCTACGGCCGTGTCCGTGCCCTGCTCGACGACAAGGGCGAGAACGTGCAGGAGGCGGGTCCCTCGACCCCGGTCCTCGTGCTCGGTCTCACCAACGTCCCGGGCGCCGGCGACAACTTCCTGGTGGTCGACGAGGACCGTACGGCCCGTCAGATCGCCGAGAAGCGTGCCGCCCGCGAGCGGAACGCGGCCTTCGCCAAGCGCGTGCGCCGTGTCTCCCTCGAGGACCTGGACAAGGTGCTCAAGGCCGGCGAGGTCCAGCAGCTCAACCTCATCATCAAGGGTGACGCTTCTGGTTCCGTCGAGGCTCTCGAGTCCTCGCTGCTCCAGCTGGACGTCGGCGAAGAGGTCGACATCCGGATCCTGCACCGCGGCGTCGGTGCGGTCACGGAGTCGGACATCGACCTGGCCATGGGCTCGGACGCCATCGTCATCGGCTTCAACGTCCGTGCGGCCGGCCGTGCCGCGCAGATGGCCGAGCGCGAGGGTGTCGACGTCCGGTACTACTCGGTGATCTACCAGGCCATCGAGGAGATCGAGGCGGCCCTCAAGGGCATGCTCAAGCCGGAGTACGAGGAGGTCGAGCTCGGCACGGCGGAGATCCGCGAGGTCTTCAAGTCGTCCAAGCTGGGCAACATCGCGGGTGTTCTCATCCGCTCCGGCGAGGTCAAGCGCAACACGAAGGCCCGGCTCGTCCGCGACGGCAAGGTCATCGCGGAGGACCTCAACATCCAGGGTCTGCGTCGCTTCAAGGACGACGTCACCGAGATCCGCGAAGGGTTCGAGGGCGGTATCAACCTCGGCAACTTCAACGACATCAAGGTCGACGACGTCATCGCGACGTACGAGATGCGCGAGAAGCCGCGCGTCTGAGCCTGATACGCGACTGGGGCCGGTCGACGGGACTTATTTCCGTCGATCGGCCCCGGCCGTTGCGTGTACCGTTCCCGTATCGGTGGCCGGAAGCGGTCGCCCATACGACCCCGGACCGGCGGGACATCCGGACACACATGTATGTGGGGACTCTGTCCTTCGATCTGCTCCTCGGCGACGTCCACTCGCTGAAGGAGAAGCGCTCCCTCGTCCGTCCGATCGTGGCCGAGCTGCACCGCAAGTACGCGGTGAGCGTCGCGGAGACGGGCAACCAGAACCTCCACCGCAGGGCCGAGATCGGGCTCGCGGTGGTCTCCGGGGACACCGGCCACCTGACCGACGTACTGGACCGCTGCGAGCGGCTCGTCGCCGGGCGGCCCGAGGTGGAACTGCTCTCGGTCCGCCGCAGGCTCCACGGCGACGACGACTGACGCAGACTGAAGCAACAAGCAAGTAAGCACTTAAAAGGAGACGGACCAGTGGCCGACAACGCGCGCGCCAAGAGGCTGGCGGACCTCATTCGAGAGGTGGTGGCCCAGAAGCTGCAGCGTGGGATCAAGGACCCGCGGCTCGGCTCCCACATCACCATCACCGACACCCGTGTGACGGGCGACCTGCGGGAAGCGACCGTCTTCTACACGGTGTACGGGGGCGACGAGGAGCGGGCCGAGGCGGCCGCCGGTCTGGAGAGCGCCAAGGGCATCCTGCGTTCGGCGGTCGGTCAGGCGGCCGGTGTGAAGTTCACGCCGACCCTGACCTTCGTCGCGGACGCCCTCCCGGAGAACGCCCGGACCATCGAGGACCTCCTCGACCGGGCCCGGCAGTCCGACGAGAAGGTGCGCGAGGCCTCCGCGGGCGCCGACTTCGCGGGTGGCGCCGACCCTTACAGGAAGCCCGAGGACGACGCCGAGGACGCCCCTGAGAAGGACGGCGAAGCCTGAGCATGTCCGACCGCACCCCTCCGCCCGACGGCCTTGTCATCGTCGACAAGCCGTCGGGCTTCACTTCGCACGACGTCGTGGCCAAGATGCGCGGGATCGCCAAGACCCGCAAGGTCGGCCACGCGGGCACCCTCGACCCGATGGCGACGGGTGTGCTCGTGCTCGGCGTCGAGCGCGCGACCAAGCTCCTCGGCCATCTCGCGCTGACCGAGAAGGAGTACCTGGGCACGATCAGGCTCGGGCAGAACACGCTCACGGACGACGCGGAGGGCGAGCTCACCTCGTCCGCCGACGCGTCCGCGATCAAGCGCGAGGCCATCGACGCGGAGATCGCCAAGCTGAGCGGCGACATCATGCAGGTGCCGTCGAAGGTCAGCGCCATCAAGATCAACGGCGTCCGCAGCTACAAGCGGGCCCGCGAGGGCGAGGAGTTCGAGATCCCGGCGCGCCCGGTCAGGATCTCGTCCTTCGCCGTGTACGACGTCCGGGACGCGGTCGCCGAGGACGGCACGCCGGTCCTCGACCTGGTCGTCTCCGTCGTCTGCTCGTCCGGTACGTACATCAGGGCGCTCGCCCGCGACCTGGGCGCCGGGCTGGGCGTCGGCGGGCATCTGACGGCGCTGCGGCGCACGCGGGTCGGCCCGTACAAGCTCGACTCGGCGCGCACCCTGGACCAGCTCCAGGAGTCGCTGACCGTGATGCCGGTGGCCGAGGCGGCCGCCGCCGCGTTCCCCCGCTGGGACGTCGACGGGCGGCGCGGGAAGCTGCTGCTTAACGGCGTGCGCCTGGAGGTGCCCGAGGAGTACGCGGGCGCGGGTCCCGTCGCCGTGTTCGGGCCCGGTGGGCAGTTCCTCGCGCTGGTCGAGGAGCAGAAGGGCAAGGCGAAGAGCCTGGCCGTGTTCGGCTGACTCGCGCCAAGGGTGATTTCGGTGGAGCGGCGGGTTCCGGTCTCTGGGTGGCCGCCGCTCCACGTCCCCCTCTCAAGGGTGTATCCAGCACGCCCGTTCACTTCACCCCTTCGGGCGGGCGCTCGGAGTGAACAGGGGGAGCGCAAGGGGGCGCGTTCGCGTCTGAAGCTGTCCTGCTGATCATTGCGCGCCTACCGTCTAGGCACGGGGCGTGGCGGAGGACGGCGGGAGGGTCGCGTCATGATGGACCCGCCGCTGGTACGGATCAGTGATCTGGCCGGGCGGCCGCGCGGTGCGGGCTTCGCGGCGGACGACCGGGGGACGGTCGTCACCGGCCACGAGGTGGTGAGCGGGCTCGAGCGCCTGTTGGTGCACGGGCCGGGCGGCGTGACCTGTGTGGTGGAACCCGGGTCGATCGTCGAACTTCCCGAGGCGAACCTGGCGCTGCTGCGCACGCGGGGGCTCGGCGTGCTGCCGCTCCCGGTGGCGGCCTCGGACCCGCCGGCGGCCGGGGCGTACGTCCGGATCCCCGCGGGCGGCTGGCGCGAGGCGCGCGTCCTGGGGCGCTCGCCGGTCGCGTACGTGGCCGAGGGCCGCACGCATCTTTTGGACAGTGTTCTGGAGCTGGCCGTCGGCACGGACGGGGCCGACGCGCTGCGGGTCGGCGGCGGCGCCGCGGGCGGTCCGGTGCTCGACGCGCGTACGGGGTCGGTGGTCGCGGTGCTCGGTACCGCGCTGCGGGCCGGGCATCGGGCGGCCGGGTTCGCGGTGCCGCTGCGGGCGGCGATCGCGGGCACGGGCGGGCGGGGGCCGCTGGCCGAGCTGCTCGCGCGCAATGCCGCGGCCGTGCCCGCGTACGGGGACGAGCTGAATCTCGGCGGGGTGCTGCAGCTGGCCGGGGTCTCGGTGGGCAGCGACGGGCCGGGGACGGACGGGCCGGAGCCGGTCGAACGGCCGGACGTGGTGCGGGAGTTGGCCTCCTTCGCGGCGGGTGCGGACGGTGCGGCGCGGGTGCTGGCGCTCGTCGGGGAGCCGGGCAGCGGGCGGACCACGGAACTCGCCGCGTTCGCCGCGCGGCGGGCCGAGGGGGACGGTGCGGCGCCCACGGTGTGGCTGCGGGGCGCGGACCTGAGCGAGGACGACGCGTCCGTGGCGCAGGCGGTGGGGCGGACGCTCGCGCGGGCGGGGCGGATCGTGGCGGCGTCGCGCGAGGTGGCGGTCCCGGGTGACGTGGGGGACGTCTCGGCCGAGCGGATCGCCGAGGTCGCCCGGGAGGCGGGGCGGCCGCTCGTCCTGTTGCTCGACGGGCCGGAGGAGATGCCGCCCGTGCTCGCGCACCGGCTTGCCGCCTGGTCGCGGGGGACCGAGCGGTGGCTCGCGGCGTGCGGGGTACGGCTTGTGGTGGCGTGCCGCGGCGAGTACTGGGAGCAGGCGGGCGCGCTGTTCGGCACGGAGGTGCTGTACGGGCGGGCGGCGGGGGCGCTGCCGCCGGGCGTACGGATCGGGGACCTGGAGGGGGAGGCGGCGCGGCGGGCGCGGGAGCGGTTCGGGGTGCCGGAGGGGGCGCTCACGGAGCGGGAGGCCGGGCATCCGCTGTCGTTGCGGCTGCTGGGCGAGGTGCGGGCGGCGCTGCCGGGGGACGTGGCCGGGTGCCCCGACCGGGACGGGATCTTCGGGGCGTATCTGGACCTGATGTGCCTACGAGTGGCGGTGCGGTTGGCCGCTGCGGCGGGGGTGCGGGGAAGCGGGGTGCGCAGGCTCACGGCGCGGGTGGCGGGGCAGGTGCACGAGGCCGCGCGGCGCAGTCTCGGGCCCGGGCAGGGGGAGTTGGACCGGGAGTCGTTCGAGGAGCTGTTTCCGTGGGGCGCGCGGGGCGGGGTGTCCGGGTGGGCGTCGGCGGTGCTCACGGAGGGGCTGCTGGTGCCGGCGGGGTGCGGGTTCCGGTTCGCGCACGAGGAGGTCGCGGACTGGATCCAGGGGATGCATCTGGATGTGGACGGGGCGCTGGAAGCGCTTGTGTTCCGGCGGCGGGGGGACGGTTTCCCGGTTCCGCGGCACCGGGCGGGGCCGGTGGTGCGGGCCCTCCTCTTCCTGGAACGGGTGGGCTGCGCGGAACTTGAGGCACGGTTGCGGGAGTTGCTGCCGTGGGTGTTGGCGGGCGGCACCGGGGGGCGTCCGGCTGCGCCGGGGTCGGCGTCTGATGCGGGTGCGGCCAGCGCCGGGGAGCGGCCGGCCGCGCCGGGGCCGACGCCCGACGCGAGCGCGGGCGGCACCGGGGGCCGCCTTGCCCACCCTGCCGCCCAAGGCGGCAGATTGCCCAAGTCGGGGGCGGCTGAGCGGGATGGGCGGGGAGCCGGGGCGGGTGGCGGGGTGCCCGAGGTGGGGGCGGCCGGGCGCTCGGGGCGGGGGGCCGGGGCTGGTGGGGTGTTCGAGGCGGGGGTGGCCGAGCGCAACGGGAGGAGAACTGGGGCTGGTGGCGGGGCGCGTGGGGCAGGGAGCGTCATCCCGGAGGGCCGTAGCCCCCGGAGGGGGCGGGAGGGTGGGAGATGGGCGGGGGATCCCGAGGTGGAGCGGGGCGGTCGAGCAAATTCAGCCCCGCCGGCGTTTGAGGCGCGGAGCCCCGAGGCGTGGGGAGAAGGTGACCGGGGGCGTGCGGCGTCCGAGGCATGGGGGGACGGGGACGTCGAAGCATCCTGGTGGGGTGCGGCCCTGGTGCGCGGGGTGCTGGAGGGGACGGCCGACGCCGGGGCGTATCGCGGGGTGCTGGAAGCGCTCGCCTCCGAGGGGCGCTTCGATGGTGGCTTCTGGATGCGGATCGCCGTGGACGACGACACCCGTTTCGAGCTGCTGCGGCGCGCCGTGGTGCACGACGCGGGCGAGGCCGGCGACCGGTGTCTGGACGCCGTCGCGCAGGCCCTCGCCGCCGAGCCGCGGCGCGTACAGCACAGGCTGACACGCTGGTTCGACGACGAGCGGGCGCTGCCCGCCCTGCCCGACGCCACCGTCGCCGACGTCGCTCAGGCCCTGCTCCACACCCACCGGCACCGCGACCTCGACGGCCTGGCCGAGGCCCTCGTCGCGTGCGCCCACCCGCGCGCCGACGAACTGCTCGCGACGCTGGCCGACGAGGAGCCGTCCGCCCTGTGCCGCGCCGTCGACCGATGGGCCCACGACGAGCGGCCCGACCGGCACGTCGCCGCCGCCGCGTACGGCGCCCGGGTCGCACCCAAGGTCGACGACGCGGCCGACCGGGAGCTGCTGCGGTACGCCGCGTTCGCGCTTCTGGAGCGGCCCGGCGAGCGGGAACTGCACGGCGCCGCGCTCGCCCTCCTCGTACGGGACCCGGACGCGCGGCCCGCGTATCTGGCGCGGGCGCTGGAGCGGTTCGTGGCGGGCGACGCGCGGCTGCCCGCCGACGCGCTCGCCCCGGCCGTGGCCACCCACCCGGAACCGGTGTTCGCGGCGTTCCAGGCGCGCCTGCGGGAGCCGGGCCCCGGTCTCGGCGACATCCTGCGCACCCTCGCCGGGCTGACCGAACCCGCGCACGCCCGGCGGGCCGCCGCGCTCGTGCGGGAGCTCGCCGAGGACTGGCCGGATGCCGCCGCCGGGCAGGTGGCGGCGTTCGTCGACCGCTGCCTCGAACGCGGGGACGACGCACGGGCCGTGATGTACCCCCTGGTCGTGGGCCTGCTGTCGGAGCGGCCCCCGGTCGTGCGGAGCGCCCTGGCACGGGTGCTCGCCGCGCCCGGCACGGCGGCGTCGCGCGCGCTGCGGGCCGAGCTGCTCGACGTACTGCTGGAGGAGGAGCGGGACCCCGTCGTGCTCGACGCCCTGCTGTGCGCCGCCGCGCGGGACGCGGCGCGGCGCGGGCAGGCCAGGACCCGGGACCTGGTGCACCGCACGGGCATGCTGCTTGTGCGTACGCCCGAGGGCGCGTCCCGCTTCGACCGGCTGCTCGTGGAGCTCGCGCGCTCCGTGCCGGGGTTCGCGGGCCAGGTGGCAGGGTGGCTCGCGGGGGCGCCCCGCGAGTGGGCGACACTCGTCGGCCCGAGCTCCCGGCGCATGATCGAGGACCTGGCCGGGGTGCGGGTGCCCGCGTAGCGTCGCGGGCCCGCCCGATGCGAAGCGCGGGCGGGCGGCATGGCACTCTTAGACCTGCGTATCCGGTAGAGAGACGCAAGGTTCCAAACGGTCGGACACAGGTTTGCGAGGGGCAATCACCGTGCAGCGCTGGCGTGGCTTGGAGGACATCCCCCAGGACTGGGGGCGCAGCGTCGTCACCATCGGCTCCTACGACGGGGTGCATCGCGGGCACCAGTTGATCATCGGGCGGGCCGTGGAGCGGGCGCGTGAGCTCGGCGTCCCGGCCGTCGTGGTCACCTTCGACCCGCACCCCAGCGAGGTCGTGCGCCCGGGTTCGCACCCGCCGCTGCTCGCCCCGCACCACCGGCGCGCCGAACTGATGGCCGAGCTCGGCGTGGACGCCGTGCTGATCCTCCCGTTCACCACCGAGTTCTCGAAGCTGTCGCCCGCCGACTTCGTGGCGAAGGTGCTCGTCGACAAGCTGCACGCGCGCGTGGTCGTCGAGGGCCCCAACTTCCGCTTCGGCCACAAGGCCGCCGGCAATGTCGACTTCCTGGCCGAGCAGGGACAGACGTACGACTTTGAAGTCGAGGTCGTGGACCTGTACGTCAGCGGTTCCGCCGGGGGCGGTCAGCCGTTCTCCTCCACGCTGACGCGGCGGCTCGTCGCCGAGGGCGATGTGCTGGGCGCCGCCGAGATCCTCGGCCGGCCGCACCGCGTCGAGGGCGTCGTCGTGCGCGGCGCGCAGCGCGGCCGCGAACTGGGCTTCCCGACCGCCAACGTCGAGACGCTCCCGCACACCGCGGTCCCGGCCGACGGCGTCTACGCCGGGTGGCTGTACGTGAACGACGAGGCGATGCCCGCGGCGATCTCCGTCGGCACGAACCCGCAGTTCGACGGCACCGAGCGCACCGTCGAGGCCTACGCCATCGACCGCGTCGGCCTCGACCTGTACGGCCTGCACGTGGCCGTGGAGTTCGTGGCGTTCGTGCGCGGCATGGCGAAGTTCGAGTCGCTCGACGAGCTGGTCGCCGCGATCGCGGACGACGTGAAGCGCTCGCGTGAGCTCATCGAGGCATCCCAGGTCTGAGCCGCACCGCAGTGACGCAGGTCACTTCGGGGTGTGTCACATCGGGGCGCGGCGCTCCGTCGTAGTGGTGTCACCACTTATGGCGGAGTGCGAAGGAGCCCCTCATGGAACCGCGACTCGATCTCTTCACCAACCCGGTCATCGGCAAGATGCTCAAGCACGTCATCGCGGCGGGCAAGGCCGCCGAGGGTTCGGGCGTGCCGGCGCCGACGCTGAACCTGGTCATGATCCGGGCCAGCCAGATCAACGGCTGCTCGGGCTGTCTGGACATGCACGTCAAGGACGCCGCCGAGGCCGGTGAGACGGCGGTCCGGCTCGCCCTGGTCGCCGCCTGGCGCGAGGCCAAGGTCTTCACCGAGGCCGAGAAGGCGGCCCTGGAGCTGACCGAGGCGGGCACCCGCATCGCGGACAGCGCCGGGGTCTCCGACGAGGTGTGGGAGAAGGCCGCCAAGCACTACGACGAGGCGCAGCTCGGCGGCCTCGTCGGCTGCATCGCCATGATCAACACGTTCAACCGGTTCAACGTGATGACCCAGCAGCCGGCGGGCGACTACGTGCCCGGCATGTACGGCTGAGCCGTCGGCGCATGGGTGGGGCCCGGCACCGCGGTGCCGGGCCCCACCCATGCGCGGTCTACTCGGCCTGCGCCGCCGCCCAGTGGCACGCCACCTGCGAAGTGGCCGCGCCCGTGAGCACCGGCAGATCCACCGTCCGGCACGCGTCGGCGACCCCCGCTTCTTCCGCCCGGCCGTCCGCCAGGACCTGGCAGCGCGCGTGGAAGCGGCAGCCGCCCGGGATGCGGGACGGGTCCGGGGGCTCGCCCGTGAGCACCACCGGTTCGCCCGGGGCCTCCGGCAGGACCGACAACAGGGCCTGCGTGTACGGGTGTTGGGGTGAGGTCAGGACGTCCTCCACCCGGCCCGTCTCCACGATGCGGCCCAGGTACATCACCGCCACCCGGTCCGCGATGTTCCACGCGAGGCCGAGGTCGTGCGTGACCACGAGCGCGGACAGGCCCAACTCGTCCCGCAGGCGCAGCAGCAGGGCGAGGATCTCACCCCGTACGGACGCGTCGAGGGAGGCCACCGGCTCGTCCGCGACGATCAGTTCGGGGTCGAGGACCAGGGCGCCCGCGATGACGACGCGCTGGCGCTGGCCGCCCGACAGCTCGTGCGGGTAGCGCAGGAAGAAGCGCTCCGGAGGGCGAAGCCCCGCGCGGGACAGGGCGTTCGTGACCGCTTCGCGCTCGTCGCCCGCGTACCCGTGGATACGCAGGCCCTCGGCGACCGCGTCGTATACCGTGTGCCGCGGGTTGAGGGAGCCGCTCGGGTCCTGGAGGACCAACTGGACGCGCTTGCGGTACGCCTTGAGCGCCTTCGAGGCGTAGTCCAGCGGCCTGCCCGCGAACGTGACCCTGCCCGCCGTCGGCTTCTCCAGGCCGAGCAGCGTGCGCGCCAGGCTCGTCTTTCCGCAGCCCGACTCGCCGACGAGCGCCACGATCTCGCCCGGCGCGATGTCCAGGTCGACGCCGTCCACGGCCCGCGCCTCGGCCGCGCCGCGGCGGCCGGGGAACGTGACGTGCAGCTTGTCGGCGCTGAGGAGGGTCTGCACAGAGCCGTCCGGCTTCTGAAGCGTTTCCGTCATGCCGTGGTGCTCCTTGCTTCGACTTCCGCGCCCAGGGCGTCACTTGAACCCACGTGCACACACGCCGCCCGCCGCTCCGGGCCCGCCACCCGCAGCACCTGGTCCTCGCTCGAACAGACGTCGAGCGCCACGGGGCAGCGCGGATGGAACGTGCAGCCGGACGGCAGCGCCGAGGGGTCCGGGGGGTCGCCGGGCAGCCCGCGCGGCGCGAACCGGGACGCCGGGTCGCCGATCGTCGGGAACGCCGCCGACAGCGCCTTCGCGTACGGGTGCACCGCGTCCTCGTACACCTGGAGGGCCGGGCCCTCCTCGACGACGCGGCCCGCGTACATCACCGCGAGCCGGTCGCAGGTGTCGGAGAGGACCGCCAGGTCGTGGCTGATCATGACGAGGCCGAGGTTCTCCTCGGTCACCAACTGCTCGATCAGGCGCAGGATCTGGGCCTGGATCATCACGTCGAGGGCCGTGGTCGGCTCGTCGGCGATGATCAGGTCCGGCTCGCAGGCGAGCGCCATCGCGATCATCACGCGCTGGCGCTGGCCGCCGGAGAGCTCGTGCGGATAGGCGTTGGCGCGGGCGGCCGGCAGGCCCACGTGTTCGAGCAGCTCGCCGGCCTTCTTCTTCGCGCCCTCCTGCGTCGCCTTCTTGTGCAGGACGATCGGTTCGGCGATCTGGTCGCCGATGCGGTGCACCGCGTTGAGCGAGTGCATCGCGCCCTGGAAGACGATCGACGCGCCCGCCCAGCGCACGGCCCGCACCCGGCCCCACTTCATGGCGAGGACGTCCTCGCCGTTCAGCAGGATCTCGCCGGTGACCTTGGCGTCCTTGGGGAGCAGGCGCAGCAGCGCAAGCGCGAGCGTCGACTTTCCGCAGCCGGACTCGCCCGCGATGCCGAGCTTCTGGCCCGCTTCCAGGGACAGGTTCACGCCGCGGACGGCCTGCGCCCCGCCGGCGTACGTCACGGTGAGGTCCCGTACTTCGAGAAGCGTCATGACCGCACCCCCAGCTTCGGGTTGAGGACGGATTCGACGGCGCGGCCGCACAGGGTGAAGGAGAGCGCGACGATCGCGATGGCGATGCCGGGCGGGGCCAGGTACCACCAGTCGCCCGCGCTGACCGCGCCCGCCTCGCGCGCGTCCTGGAGCATGCCGCCCCAGGAGGTGACGGTCGGGTCGGACAGGCCGAGGAAGGCCAGGGTCGCCTCGGTCAGGATCGCCGAGGAGATGATCATCGTGGTCTGGGCGAGGACGAGCGGCATCACGTTCGGCAGCACGTGCCGCGTCATGACGTGGCTGTGGCTGCCGCCGAGCGCCCGCGCCCGCTCGATGTACGGGCGCGCCTCGACCGAGAGGGTCTGGGCGCGCACCAGGCGCGCGGTCGTCGGCCAGGTCGTCACGCCGATCGCGATGATCACGGTCCACATCGAGCGGTCCATGACGGTCGCGAGCGCGATCGCGAGGACCAGCGTCGGCATCACGAGGAACCAGTCGGTGATCCGCATCAGGACCGTCGAGTACCAGCCGCGGAAGTGCCCCGCGACGATGCCGATGACGGTGCCGATCGCCACGCACAGGAACGCCGCGAGCAGCCCCACGGTGAGCGAGATCCGCGCCCCGTACACCAGGAGGGCGAGCACGCTGCGCCCGAACTGGTCGGTGCCCAGCGGGAATTCGGCGCTCGGTCCCTCCAGCGGGCCGCCGGGCGCGTCCGTCACGCTCTGCGAGTCCGCGCCGACCAGGACCGGCGCGAGGATCGCGATCAGGGCGATCAGGATCAGCAGCCCGAGGCCCCAGAGGCCGCTGCGGTGCGCGCGGTAGGAGCGCCAGAAGCGGCTCAGGGACTGGCGCTTGCGGGCGCGCGCGAGGGAGCGCGCGCTGGGCGCCTTCGGTGTTTCGGCGGGCGCCGTTTCGGTGTCGGTCGTCGTCATCGGCCCACCCTCGGGTCGAGCAGCGGATAGAGGATGTCGGCGAGGGTGTTCGCGAGGATCACCGCGGTGGCGAAGACGAAGAACAGGCCCTGGACGAGCGGAAGATCGGGCACGGAGAGCGCCTGGTAGAAGAGCCCGCCGAGACCGGGCCACGAGAAGACGGTCTCCACGAGGATCTGCCCGGCGACCACATGCCCCAGGTTCACGAACATCAGCGTGAACGTCGGCAGCATCGCGTTCGGCACCGCGTGCTTGCGGCGCACCAGGTCGTCGCGGAGCCCCTTGGCGCGCGCGGTCGTCAGATAGTCGCTGCCCATCTCGTCGAGCAGCGAGGAGCGCATGACGAGCAGCGTCTGCGCGTAGCCGACCGCGACCAGGGTGACCACCGGAAGGATCAGATGGTGCGCGACATCCAGGATGTACGCGAACCCGGTCTCGCCGCCCGATTCGAGGCCGCCCGTCGGGAACATGCCGGGGATCGGCCCGATGCCGACGGCGAAGATGATGATGAGCAGCAGGCCCAGCCAGAACGACGGGACCGAGTACAGGGTCAGCGCGAAGGCGGTGTTGAAGCGGTCGCTCCTCGACCCGTTGCGCCACGCCGTGCGCGTGCCCAGCCAGATGCCGAGCGCCGAGTACAGGACGTACGCCGTGCCCGTGAGCAGCAGCGTCGCCGGGAGCGCGTCGAGGATCTTGTCCATGACCGGGGTGTGGAACTGGTACGAGATCCCGAAGTCGCCGGAGAGCGCGTCCCCGATGTACGACGTGAACTGCTTCCACATCGGCTGGTCGAGGCCGTACTGGTGGCGCAGGTTCTGGAGCTGCTCCGATGAGACCTTGCGGCCGCCGGTCATCTGCTTGACCGGGTCGGAGGGGATGAGCCGGAACAGGAAGAAGCTCGTCACGAGGACGGCGAACAGCGAGACGATCGCGCCGCCGATCTTCGCAGCTGCGTACTGGACGTACGCCTTGGTGTTGCGGGCCCGGGGGCCGCGGGCGGCCGGCGGCGCCCCGGCCGAAGCCGGGTCGCCGTCCGTGCCGTCCGCGGGCTGCACGAGCGCCGGAGTGCTGTCAGCTGTCATGTTTCACATGTCTTCTTACTCGCGTGTTGCTCGCGTGGCTGTGCGTCGCCTACTCGCGCTCGTCCGCCGTCGTGCGGCGCCGCCGCGCGAAGAGCACTCCGCCGCCGATGACGACGAGCGCCGCGACCACGATGCCGATCACGATCCCGGTGGAGCTGGACGAACCGCTGTCCTCGCTGTCGGACGCCGACGCGGGTTCGGCCGACCACCAGCTCCAATACCCGTCCTGGCCGTAGATGTTGCCGGCCGCCGTGGGCATCGTCTGGATGGACTTGATCTGGTCGGTGCGGTAGGCCTCGACCGCGTTCGGGTACGCCATGACGTTCATGTAGCCGGAGTCGTAGAGCCAGGACTCCATCTTCTTCACGGTGTCCGCGCGCGACGCCGGGTCGTAGTCGGCGAGCTGCTGGTTGTAGAGCTTGTCGAAGGTCTTGTCGCAGATGCCGTTGTCGGTCTGCGCGACCTCCTTCGGCTTGCTCGGCAGGGCGGCGCAGGTGTGGATGCCGAGGACGAAGTCCGGGTCCGGGTTGACCGACCAGCCGTCGAAGGCGAGGTCGTACTCGCCCGCGTACCAGGGCACGGAGACGTCGTCGACGCAGTTGAGCTTGAGGCCGATGCCGACCTTGCCCCACCACTCCTTGAGGTACTTGCCGACCGCCTTGTCGTTGGGATCGGTGGCGTGGCACAGCATCCGCAGATTGATCGGCTTGCCGTCCTTGCCGACGCGCTTGCCGTCCTTCATCTTGTAGCCCGCGTCGTCGAGCATCTTGCCCGCGGACTTCGGGTCGTAGCTCAGCTGCTGATCGCTGGAGGGCTGCCAGTAGTAGTCCTGGAAGCGCGGCGGGATGTAGCCCTGGCCGCGCACGGCGTGGCCCTGGAAGACCTTGTCGACGATGGTCTTGGTGTCGACGGACCGGAAGAGTGCCTGGCGGAAGGACTTGTCGAGCAGCGCCGGGTTGCCGTCGCCGAACTTCTTGCCGCTCTTGGTCTTCCAGCCGGGGTTCACGGCGATCGCGTAGAAGCGGCGGCCCGGGCCCTCGTTGACCTTGATGTCCTTCTCGCCCTTGAGGGACGCCGCCTGAGCGGGCGTCAGGGCGGGGGAGCCGGCCACGAAGGAGACCTCGCCCTTGCGCAGGGCGGCGACCGCGGCGTCCTGGTCCTTGTACGTCTTGAAGACGATGTTGTCGAACTGCGGCGTCTTCGTCTTGCGCCAGAAGTCCGGGTTGCGCTTCAGCTTCACGTACTGGTCGGTCTTGTAGCCGGTGACGACGTACGGACCGTTCCCGACGATCGGGAAGTCCTTGTCGTTGTTGAACTTCGAGTAGTCCTTGACGTCCTTCCAGACGTGCTCGGGCACGATCGGGATGTCGAGGGACGTCATGGTCGCCTGCGGCTTCTTCAGCTCGACGACGAGCTTGGTGTCGCTGGGCGCCGTGACCTTCTTGAAGTTGCCGACGAACGAGCCGTTGGCGGTCGCCGCGCCGTCGTCCGTCATCATCTTGTTGAAGGTGAAGGCGGCGTCGTGGGCGGTGGCCTTCTGGCCGTCGGACCACTTCGAGTCCGAGCGGATGGTGTACGTCCACGTCAGCTTGTCGGCCGAGGGCTTCCACTTGGTGGCGAACCCCGGGATGACGTGGTTGTCCTTCGGGTCGTAATTGGTCAGGTACTCGTACATCAGCCGGTGGATGCTCGTACTGACCAGGCGCGTCGCCAGGAACGGGCTCAGCGAGTCGACGCTCTGGGCGACGGCCACGGTGAGCGTCTTGTTCTTGCCGCTGTCGGCCTTGGCCGCGGCGTTGCCGCTCGCCTTCGCCTCGGCCTGCTGCGGCGCCGGGTTCAGCGGCGTGGCGAGGCCTGCCGTCAGGGTGAACGCCGCGGCGCCCGCCGCGAGGAGTATCCGCACTCCGCGCCGCGGTGGGCGGGCCGTTCTGTGGTCCATGTCTTGCTGAGCTGGTGTGTCCATCGGCGGTGACCTCGCGCATCGCTCGCACAGCTGGGCTGGATCTGAGAATTCAGGTCGACTGAAGTGTTGGTTTATCAGCGGCAGTTGAGGAACGTCAACGGTGGGTGAACCCCATGTGGCCTGCGGAAATAACGAGTTGACCTGCATTTCACGCACATTGGTCGAGACCTCTGATGCTTTGCAGGCCAGGGGATGGCACCCGGATGGGTGCAGGACACGCCGGGGGCCCGCATCCGTGTTCGACGGGTGCGGGCCCCTGGGTGAGTTGCTCAGTGCGGGGGTGGCGGTGGGGTCTGCCAGCCGGGGTGCATCGGCTGCTGCGGTGCCTGGTGCTGGTGCTGGTGCTGGTGCTGATGCGTGCGGGCGAAGCCCTCGGCGACCATCGCGGAGAGGTCGAAGTAGGCTTCCCGCACCTTGGGGCGCATCATGTCGAGGTCGACCTCGGCGCCCGCCGCCAGGTGCTCGTCGAAGGGGATGACGATCACGCCGCGGCAGCGGGTCCGGAAGTGACCGACGATGTCGTCCACCTTGATCATCTTGCCGGTCTCGCGGACGCCCGAGATGACGGTGAGGGAGCGGGCGACGAGCTCGGAGTACCCGTGCGCGGACAGCCAGTCGAGGGTGGTGCTCGCGCTGGACGCGCCGTCGACGGACGGGGTCGAGATGATGATCAACTGGTCGGCGAGGTCGAGGACTCCGCGCATCGCCGAGTACAGCAGGCCGGTGCCGGAGTCGGTCAGGATGACCGGGTACTCCTTGCCGAGCAGGTCGATCGCGCGCCGGTAGTCGGCGTCGTCGAACGTCGACGACACCTCCGGCTCCACGTCGTTGGCGATGATCTCCAGGCCGGAGGGGGTCTGCGAGGTGTACCGACGGATGTCCGCGTACGAGTGCAGCTGCGGGATGTTCTGCACCAGGTCGCGGATGGTGGCGCCGGTTTCGCGGCGTACGCGGCGGCCGAGCGTGCCGGCGTCCGGGTTGGCGTCGATGGCCAGGATCTTGTCCTGACGTTCGCCGGCGAGCGTCGAGCCGAGGGCCGTCGTCGTGGTCGTCTTGCCGACGCCGCCCTTGAGGCTGATGACGGCGATCCGGTAGCAGGACGAGACCGGGGTGCGGATGAGCTCCAGCTTCCGCTGCCGCTCCGTCTCCTCCTTCTTGCCCCCGAACTTGAACCGCCCACCACCCGCGCCGGGCGCCTTGCTGCGCTGCTTCTGCCGCTTGCTGTTGACCAGCCGGTCGGCCGACAGCTCGACGGCGGCGGTGTAGCCGAGGGGCGCGTTGGTGTCGTGGGGCTGCGGGTGACCGGGCGGCACGGGGTGCTGCACGGGCTGTGCGGGCTGCTGCCAGGTGGGGTGGGGCTGGGCGCCGGGCATGGGTTGGGCGGGCGGCTGGGGTTGAGCGGGGTACGGGGAGCCGTACGCGGGTGGGGACTGGTGGTCCGTGGGGGGTGGGGTCGGTGTGGGCTGGGTCGGGGGTGCCGGTTGGGCGGGTGTGTGCGGGGAGCCGTAGCCGGGTGGTGGGGTTGGCGTGGGCTGGTTCGGCTGGTGCTGGGTGGGGGGTGCCGGTTGGGCGGGTGTGTGCGGGGAGCCGTAGCCGGGCTGTGGGGTTGGCGTGGGCTGGTTCGGCTGGTGTTGGGTCGGGGGTGCCGGTTGCGCGGGGGCCTGCGGGAAGCCGTAACCGGGCTGCGGTGCGGGCGCGGGTGCGGCGGGCGGCTGCGGGAAGCCGTAACCGGCCGGGGGAGCGGGGGCCGTGGGCGGTTGGCCGTGGACTGGGGGTGCTGGTTGGGCCGGGGGCTGGGGGAAGCCGTAGCCGGGTTGGGGCAGCGGCTGCGGGCCCGAGGGAGCGTTGGGGGTGGGCTCGCTCTGGGGCGGGCCGTATTCACCTTGGGGCGGTGCCGCCGCGGGGGCGGACCACTGCGAGGCCGCGGCCGGCGCGGCCGGCTGGAACGACGGCGGCAACGGCGGGACTCCGCCTGCCGGCGGGGGCGGGGGAGCCCAGCCCGCTGCGGTGCCAGGGGCCTGAGCCGGCTGTGGCGTGGCGGGATCGGCGACCGGTTCGGGGAGGGGAACCCGGGAATCCGCGGGGGGTGCCGTGGATTCGGCGACGGGCGGCGTCGGCTCGTTGTCCGGCCCCGCGATCGGGAAGTCGGTGTCCGTAGGGGCCGCTTCGGCCGTCTTCGCGCGGGAGCTGTCCGTGTCGATGTCGACGTGCACCCGGTGGGCATCGACCCACGCTCGGGCCCTCTCCTCGGGAGTCTGGTCCTCCGGGGGCGCGGGGGCGGGCGGCTCCCCGAGCGCGGCGAGCTCCTCGAAGCTCCGCTTCAGCGAGGGAGCGGAGAAACGCAGAGTGGTGCCGGTCTCCAGATCCCCATTGTCCGCATCGTCAGGACCGGTTGACGACTCCTGCCCATCCGAAACACCGGCCGCGGCGGGGGGTGACTGAGCCGGAGCCGCCGGTGGCAGCGGCTCAGCGATAGCCGCTGGCGCTCCAGGCGTAACGGAACCCGACGTCGTGGTCGGCTGAGCCGGTGCTGCCGGTGCTGCCGGTGCTGCCGGTGCTGCCGGTGCTGCCGGTGCTGCCGGTGCTGCCGGTGCTGCCGGTACGACGGCATTCGGCGACGCAGCCGGCATCGCGAACTCGGCCGGCATCGCCGGGGCGGGCGGGGGGCCGGGAGCCGCCGGAGTACCCGGTGCGGCCGGGGCCACCGAGTCGCCCGGTACTCCCGGTACTCCCGGTACTCCCGGTGCGGCCGGTGCGGTTGGAGCCGGCGGGGCCACCGGAGCTACCGGCATGGTCGGCTCAGCCGGAGCTGCCGGAGCTGCCGGAGCTGCCGGAGCTGCCGGAGCTGCCGGAGCTGCCGGCTCGACGGGCAGCGCTGGCATGGCGGGCGCCGCCGGGGCAACCGGCGCCGCAGGAGCGGCAGGAGCGGCAGGAGCGGCAGGAGCGGCAGGGCCTGCCGGAGCCGCCGACTCGACCGGCATCGCTGCCCTGACCGGAGCTGCCGGGGCGACTGGAGCCGCAGGAGCGGCAGGAGTTGCCGACTCGACAGGCATCACCGGCGTAGCCGGCGCCACCGGGGTGACCGGAGCTGCCGGAACGACTGGAGCAGTTGGAGCCGTCGGAGCCGTCGGAGCCGTCGGAGCCGCTGGTGCGGCCGGGCCTGCCGGAGCCATCGGAGTCACCGACTCGACCGGCATCGCTGCCGCGGCCGGACCCGCCGAGGCGATCGGAGCAACCGGCGCCGCCGGGCTAACTGGAGCCGCCGGAGCCCCCCGCATCCCCTCCGCCCCCGTACCCCAACTCCCCCCGCCGCCCCGCGCGCTCGCCTGCTCGTACCAGGGCGGAGGCGCGTAGTCGATGGTGAACTCGCCCGGGGAGTCGCCCGTGAACCCGCCCGGAGGCTCGGCACCGGATCCCGCGTCGGACGGGTCGCCGGCGGGTGATCCGCCGCCCCCGCGGACATCGTCCCGATCGCTGCTCACAATGCCTCCTGGTGTGGTCGAGCCCCCGCCCCCCTTGACGCGTGCGCGGGAACACAGGACACGTCCCGTCCCAGCCTAATCACCAAAACCGCCCGCACGGCAGGCCCGTCCACACCCGGTCGACTAGACTCGCCGCGCCGTGGCTGGGGAGGTCGTGGCTCGGACTGCGGCGGGGAGGGCGTGGCGTGCGGAATCGGATGAGGGGCGGCGCCCCACCCGTGTGCGTACAGCACACCCACTGACCCGCTCTGCCCCCGACCCCGGCGAGAACTCACCTCATGCCTACCGCGCTCACCCACGACGACCCCGTACACCTCGGCCCGTTCCGCCTCGTCGCCCGGCTCGGCAGCGGCGGCATGGGAACCGTGTACGTCGCGCGGACCGCCGGCGGGCGCACCGTCGCCGTCAAGACGATGCACGCCGCGCTCGCCGCCGACCAGGCGGGCCGCACCCGGTTCCGGCTGGAGATCGACGCCGCCCGCGTCATCGGCGGGCAGTTCGGGGCGAAGGTCGTCGACGCGGACCCGCTGGCCGAGACCCCGTGGCTGGCCACCGAGTACGTCCTCGGGCCGCCCCTCGACGAGGCCGTCGAGGCCGGCGGGCCGATGCCCGAGGCGACCGTGCGCGCGCTGGGCGCCGCCCTGTGCGGGGCGCTCGGCCAACTGCACCGCAGCGACGTCGTGCACCGCGACCTCAAGCCGTCCAACATCCTCGTCACGGCGTACGGCCCGAAGGTCATCGACTTCGGCATCGCCCGGGCCATCGGCGACGACCGCCTCACCCGCACCGGATCCGCCGTCGGCACCCCCGCGTTCATGTCACCGGAACAGGTCACCGGTCAGGAACACGGCCCGGCCGGAGACGTGTTCGCGCTCGCGGGCGTCCTGGTGTTCGCGGCCCGTGGCAGCGGCCCGTTCGGCAACGGACAGGCCGCAGACCTGCTGTACCGCGTGCGGTACGGCGAACCGGACCTCACGGGTGTGCCCGCCGCACTCGCCCCCGTACTGGCGCGCTGCCTCGACAAGGACCCGACGCGGCGGCCCACCACGCAGGAGCTGTCCGCCCAACTCCACACGGGGGCGGGCGAGTTCGCCGACCACCTGTCCGAGACGCTGCTCGGCGACATCGGCCGCCGGGCCACCGCCGTATGGCAGCCCGCCCCGCAGCGGCTCGCCGCACCCCTGACGCACACGCTCCCGCAGACCACCGCTGTGGACTCCACCACCAGCGCGCCCGTGACGCGGCGCCGTTTCCTCGCCGCCGGCGGCGTCCTCGGCGTCGGCGCGCTCGCGGCGGGAGGCGCCCTGTGGTGGACCGGCCGCTCCTCGGAGGAGGCGAAGAAGAAGGCGGCGGACCCCAAGGCCACTGACACCAGCGGCCGCCGCAACCTCGACCCCCTCTGGAAGGACGAGGGCTACTTCGGGAGCAGCGTCGTCGACGGCGGAAAGGCGATGATCCCCGCCATCGTCGGCGGAGTCGCCGTCGCGATGCGCGGATACGCCCGCGGCCTCGCCGTGTCCGACGGCGCGAAGAAGTGGGACGACCACATCGGCGGCGGATGGCAGTGGACCGCCGCGGACGGCAAGCTCTACCACCTGTCGTACAACGTCTACCAGGACGACCGGGCGGGCGCGCCCGTCGTCGTCGAGGCGATCGACCCGCGCACCGGCAAGAAGACCAAGACCCTCGCCCGCCTCGCCGACACCAACGACCACCTGGAGGGGAACCAACTCCTCTGCGTCGCCGACGACATCGCGTACGTGGTGGCCGGCAAGGGCAAGGGCGGAAAGCTCGGTTACGAGAAGGCGCAGAAGTGGACGCTGCGCGCCGTGAACTGCGCGACCGGCAAGACGCTGTGGTCCAAGCCGCTGCCCCGGCGTGACGAGCTCGACCAGTACATGTACATCCTCGCCGCGAAGGTGGCCGGCGGGCGCCTGGTCACGTACCAGCAGCAGAAGGAGGACGAGCCCCACATCGTCGTACGGAACCTGAAGACCGGCGCCATCCTGTGGGACGTCCCCTACCTCGTCGACGACGCCGCTCCCTTGTGGGCCGGGATCGCGGCCGACGACACACACCTCTACATCGGCGGTACCCGGCTGCGCGCCGTGCGCCTCAAGGACGGCAAGGCGCAGTGGCAGACGCCCGAAGGCCGCGCGTTCGGCCCGCCGACGCTGGTGGGCGGCGTCGTGTACGCGGTGGGCGAGGGCGTCGGACTCGCCGCGTACAAAGCGAGCGGCGGCGAGCGGCTGTGGGTGGAGAAGGACGGCAGCGCCGACGAACAGTCCAGGGCGTGGCGCCCGCTCATCGGCAAACAGTGCGCGTACTACCGCAACGGCGCGCAGTTGCACGCCGTCGACCTCAAGAGCCACGAGGTCGCGTGGACGTACAAGACCGACGGCGACCGCTTCTACGCGAACCCGGAACGCACGCGCATCCTCTCCCTGAGCGACAACGCCAAGCTCGCCGCGTACCCCATGAAGTGACACCCCCCCACGCACGCACACGTTCCAAGACCGCCTCCCCGGCAGAAGGCCCCACATGAAACCCCTCGGCATCGGCGACCCCCTCCGCCTCGGTCCCTACCGCGTCCTCGGTGTCCTCGGCGAGGGCGGCATGGGCAAGGTGTACGTCGGCCAGGACGGCGCCGGGACGCTCGCCGCGGTCAAGGTGCTCAAGCCCGAACTCGCCCACGACACCAACCTCGCCCAGCGGTTCGTGCGCGAGGCGCAGGCCGCACAGGCCGTACGCAGCAAGGGAGTCGCGAACGTCCTCGGCGCGTGGACCGAGGGCGGCCGACCGTGGATGGCCACCGAGTTCCTCGCGGGCCTCACCCTCGACCAGGCCGTCGAGGCGCACGGCCCGCTGCCCGAACCCACCCTGCGCGCCCTCGCGGCGTCCCTCGCGCACACCCTCGCCGACATCCACGCGGCCGGCTTCATCCACCGCGACCTCAAGCCGCCGAACATCGTGCTGACGTCCACGGGCCCGCGCATCATCGACTTCGGCATCGCACGCCCCGAGCACGGACTGACCCTCACCACGACGGGCGAGGTGCCGGTCACCCCCGGATACGGGGCTCCCGAGCAGGTGCTGGGCCGTCGCGTCACCCCGGCCGCCGACATCTTCTCGCTGGGTGCGGTGCTCGTGTACGCGGCCACGGGACGGCGCGCGTTCGACGGCGGACACGTGGCGGCCGTGCAGTACGAGGTGGTGCACGGCGAGCCCCAACTCCAGGGAATCAACCCGGAGTTGCTCGCCCTGATCGCCCCCTGCCTCGCGAAGGACCCCACCCACCGTCCCACCCCGGCCCAGATCGCCGAGGCGATGCGGCCGCCCAAGGGCGCGGAGAAGACCTGGCGGCGCGGCTCCATCGCCGACGCGATCACCGAGCGGGAGACCGGCGCCCGGCACCTGTCGACGACCGTCGTCGGCGGGGTGCGGCCGCAGCAGCCCGCGATGTCGCGAAGACGCCTGCTGACGACGCTCGCCGTCGGCGGCAGCGTCGCCGCGGTCGGCGGCGGCACGGCCGCGTGGTGGTACGGCTCGCGCCCCGACAGTGCCCTGTTCGACATCCCGGCCGCCGTCAGGACCCCCGTACAGGCCCTGAAGTCCAAGCCCGCCGACGACTACGTCGAGAACGGCGGGTCCATGAAGCTGTGGTCCGTCGGCACGGCCGACGCCACCTCGCCCGAACTGCTGCCCGTGCGCGACGTGCTGGTCTTCGCGCTCGGCTCCGGCGGCATCGGGGCGTACGGCGTCAAGAACGGCAAGCGGCGCTGGTCCGCCGCAGGACTGCGGGCCAGGTCCGGCTACGTGTCGGTGGCCGACCGGCTCGTCGTCGGCGCGGACGAACAGGGCACGCTGCACACCTTCGTGCCCTCCACGGGCGCGGCGAAGTGGACGTGCGAGCAGGCCGAGGCCGAGACGCTGCTCGCCGCGGGCCCCGACGCGGTCTACCTGATCACGAAGGACGACCGGCTGCGCTGCGTCAACAGCGAGGACGCCGAGGTGCGGTGGACGGTCACCGTGCCCGCGAAGTTCCGCGGGAAGCTGCACGGCCCGGCCGCGGTCGGCGGAGGCCTCCTGGTCGTCCCGTCCGGCGACGGCACGGTGCTCGCGGTGCGCACCGACGACGGCCGCACGGCATGGAAGCAGTCCGAGGAGTCGGAGTCCGTCGTCCGCCCCGCCATCGCCGACGGCATGGTCTACCTCAACGGCAAGACCCTGGAGGCCTACCGGCTCCGCGACGGCAACCGCGAGTGGAGCACGTTCCCGCTCGGCGGCGCCGACTCCGTGTACAGCAAGTGGGGCCCGCCCGAGGTACGGGGAAACCACGTGTACGCCAACGCCGTCGACGTCACCCGCTGCCACAACCGGGCCGACGGCAACCAGGAGTGGTTCGCCGTCGGCCCGTCCACGACCAGCCGGGTCCTCGCGCAGGGCACCAGCCTCTGGTCCGTCGACGACGGCGGCGGCATCGGGGAGCTCCAGCTGAAGGGCATCCCGCAGAAGGACGGCAAGAACGCCTGGACGACCAGGTTCCCGCGGCCCCACTACACGCAGCTCGCGGTCGGCGGGAACCGGGTCTTCCTGCTGATGGACAGCACGGTGCAGGCGCTGTCCGTGTTCTAGGCGGCGGTAGGGTCGGCGGTGGGGCGGGGGTGTTGGAGGCGGGTTCGCAGCGGGTTCGCGGCGGGTTCGGCATCGGGGTCCGTACCGCGGGCCCGTACCGGGTCCATGCCGGGTCGTACCAGGGCCGTGTCGGGGTTTCGTGTCAGGTTTCGTATCGGGGGAGTGATCGCACGTGCAGAGCGTCAGGGGCGGGGCCGGGGGCGGCGGCCGGCAGATGGGCCCGTATCTGCTGCTCACGTCCATCGATCAGGAGGGCGCGGCGTCGGCGGCCCGCTACATCGCCCGCACACCCGAGGGCGACCGAACAGTCCTCCTCAGCACCCCGGCCCCCGGGGTCGACCCGAACCGCTTCATGGCGGAGGCGGACGCGGCGCGCTACCTACTGGGCAGCTGGACCCTGCCGACCGTGGAACTGGCGCCGCCCGGCGGAGCCCCCTGGCACACGCGCCCCTACGTCCCCGTACTGCCGCTCCCCATGGCGCTCGCCCTCCACGGCGGCCCGCTGCCCGAGCGCACCGTCCGCGCCCTCGGCGTGGCACTCGCCGAGACGCTGTCCGTGATCCACGGCCAGAGCCTCGTCCACGCCGGACTCTCCCCGGCGGCCGTACTGCTCTCCTTCGACGGCCCGCGCCTCGACTGCTTCGGCGCGGTACGGGCGGCGGCACCCGACGGAGCGGTACGCCGCGACCTGCCGGGCGTCGACGTCACGGCCCTCGCGCCGGAGCAGGCGGCGGGCGGACAACCGCGCCCGCTCGGCGACGTGTACGGCCTGGGCGCGACGCTCGCGTACGCCGCGACGGGCCACACGGTGCCCGAACGGGACGAACTCCCGGCGTCGCTGCGCTCACTGGTGAGCCGATGCCTGTCCCGGGACCCGGTGCAGCGCCCTCAACTGGCGGACATGGTGGCCGAGTTGAGCGCGGGTGGTGCGGCGCGTCCCGCCGGTTTCGGCTCGACCGACCACGCCTCGACGCTCCTCACGCCCGGCTGGCTGCCGTCGCGCCTCGTCGCGGCGCTGGCGCACCAGGCGGCCTCGGTCCTGGACGCGGACATGCCGACACAGCCTGCTGCGGCAGGTACGTACGGGTACGGCTACTAGACCTCCGCGCCACCCGTGCGCGGAGCCGGCTCCAGGTCGAACTCCCCGTCCCGGGCCCCGAGTACGAACGCCGTCCACTCCGCCTCGGTGTACCGCAGCACCGTCTCGGGCTCCAGCGACGAACGCATCGCGACGGCGCCGCCCGGCAACTTGGCGATCTCGACGCGCTCCTCGTCCTGCTCGGTCCCGGGCGCGCTCTCCCACGTGACACCGGAGATGTCGAGCGCGTACAACTCGTTCTTCTCGCGCTCCTTTCGGGCCTCGATCTCCTCCGGCGTCTCGCCTGTGGTCCCCACGCCGCATCAGCCCTTTCCGTCACTTCATGGCAAACACCCTCAGCTTAGCGAGAGTCGGCCGACGGCTGTCAGGAATCAACGGTCACTCACCCGAACTCCGGGGCGTAGACCATCGCGTCGGAGACGAGGCGGGGCCACTTCACTGACGGCAGTCCATGGCCAGGACGATCGCCCCGACCGGCGGCAACTCGTCGGCGTCCGCCACCAGCACTATGCCTGGTGCTGAACGCTGGAGACCCGGCAGGTGTCACACCAGAACCCGTAGAGCGTACCGTCGAAGTTCATGTGCCCGAACACTGTCGGGCCACTGTCGATCGATGCGAGGAAACGCATGGCCAAGCCGCATTCCGGACACCGTGGATGCGATGCGGTTGTGATCCACCGGGGGCGTCCACCCACTTGGTGACGGGAGCTGCCGCCCGTGGCGTCGACGCTGATTCCCAACTGGTTCGGGTGAGGCTCGAGCGCCATGGCCCGCACCCCCGGCACAACGTGACCGTCGTCAACCCCAGGCCCCTGGGGGCCGTAGAAGACCTCGAGCCCGTCCGGAACGAGTTTCACCGTCGCGAACTCCAGGGTGTAGCAGTGACAGGAGTACCAGAAGAAGGAGGGATCGGTGCTCAGCGGGAACGGCAAAGCTGCCGCCCTGAGTGTCAACACGCGCGCCGCGGGCCGGTCGCAGACGGGACAGAGCGGCATGTCACCGGCGTACGTCCCGCCCATGATGTGCGGACTCTCGTCGCGGTCGACCACGGATCCCATGTAGGCAGGCTCGTACCCCGAGCTTTCGCCCGAGTCCGGCAGACGGCCGGCCATTTCCACCAGGGCTTCCCATTCAGCCGGTTCGGGGAAATCCTCACGAAAGCCCAACAGCGCCTGTGCTGCCGCCTCGGTGCGCATCCGCGCCAGCAGGTTCAGGGCTCCTGCCTTCTGCCCGTGTCGCCACCGGTCGACGAGCCCCGGCACATAGGAGTCCGGCCCACCGGACAACATGCCGAACCGAACATCGGGATCCTTGATTCGACTCAACTGCGGTCGCAGCAGCCCAGGTTGGTAAAGGCTCACTTCATAAACGACATCGAACCAAGGCCCGTATGTGTCCTCGGCCTCGAGATAGTCGTTCACCACCTCTTCGAGGAGCCTGGCCGACAGCCATGGGACCAGTCGGGAAACGGCAGGAGCCATGCCCTCGACTCCGCGGAGCCGCTCTGCAACGCGATTCTTTTCCTCCTGGAGCCCGGGCAACAGGGCCAAATACTGGGCCGCGAACGCAGCGACCCGCTCATCGCGCGTCGTCAGCAGACACGCGACTGCTTCATCGACCCCTCGCCCACCCTGTTGCGACAGCCATGAGGCGATGCGCTCGGTGATCTCCCCAACGGAGATGGATTCGTCGTCGATGAGCTCCTGGGAAAACAGCTCGAGATGCGTCAAGGCCTCGCCTTTCTCAGATACGTCAGCAGCAAATCGTTGATCTCCTTAGAGTAGGAGATCTCACTATCGGCATCATTCGCCAGGTTCTCATAGTGCTTGACGTAGCGGGCCACCACCGCCCTGGTCAGGCATCGAGGGTCACTGTGCGGCAAATTTGGGTCAAATGCTGACAATTGTGCTTCGAAGTCCCTGCGTGCTGCTTCGGCGAGATTTCGGGCGTCCTGCTCTTTGCGTTTCAGTTCGGTAGGACTGTCGCGCCCCGCCTGGCGCCCACCGTACGTCCTGCTGTACTTCTTGTGGAATTCATCGGAAATGAATATGGCCCAGCCGTTGTTGTTGATTTCATCCTTCTCTTCCTTGCTCAATCGAAGGCGCTTTCGCTCGCTGTCCGTAAGTGGGCGACGAACCCTCTCCTCCTCTTCGCTGTACCTCTTGTTCTGTGCGGAAATCTGCAACGCCTGATTGGACGGGATGTGGTCGGGTGTCATCCCGTCGCCGACCTCGCCACGCCCACCCCTGCCGGGGCGGTCCTCCTTGTACTGGATGGACTCGCCTTCCTGGATGCGCGAGGTGGGTCCTCCGGACGTGGGGGCAAGGTCGATCAGTTCGTCCAGCTCAGGAGGTAGATCGACATGCTGAGGTTGAGGTGCGGTCTGCTGCGGGCCGACGGTTGGCCATGTTCCTGAATTTGGCGAGTTTGTGCTATTGGAGTGTTGGCTGGAGGTGGAGCCGTACCCGATGCTTGCGGACATCTGTTGCGGTGGTGCTCGATAAGCGTCTCGTTCGCTCGAATTCAGTCGAGTGGATTCAAGTCTTGGAGAGTCGGTCGCATTCTGCTGCCTGGAGTCCACTGCCTGGGCGAACAGATTGGAGAGCCGCTCGCGGTCTACATGCGTCACGAACGGGCCAGGTCCCTGGAACTCCGTTGATGCGCGCTCACGGCCAGCGTCCGTGCGGTCGTCCACTGCTGTGGTGGCCCGTGTACCCGAGTTAGGCGCAGAGTCGCGGTGGCCCTCGTCGGGTTCCGCCACGGAATTTCGCTGTCCGGACTCAGCTTCGGTGGACTGTCTTTCCCATGGGGCGTCCATGGTCTGGCCGTTGGGGTCGAAGGGGACGTAGCGGACGCCGGCGGCGCCGGTGTGGATGGGGTTGGGGCTGACTTCGCCGGTCTGGTGGTCGACCCAGATGATCTGGCCGTTGTGGTTGTAGACGTTGAAGGCGTGACCACCGCCACCGGGCCATTGGACACCAATGATGGCGGCGGAGCCGGGGCCCGCCTCCTGGAGGTGTTGGGCTATTCGCGCATACGGATTGGGGTGGTCGGCGCCGGCCCAGATCTGGGGGCGTCCGGCCCAGGCGTCGAGGTTGTTGTACGAGTCGCGCTCGGGCGACATCGTGTCGAGCGAGCCGTCCTGGTTCTTGTCCGGGGTGCGCGGTGCCGAGACCTGGGGGTCGCCGAACCAGGTGGACAGGCCTGCACGGGCATTGTCGAGGCAGTTGTTGGAACGGCCCGGCTGCTCGATGCCGTGGTCGTTCTCGAGTTGGGCCCATTCGCCGTTGGGGTCGGGGTGGCGCTGCGGGGTGCCGTCGGGGTTGCGGGGGACGGCGTCCAAGAGGGCCTGTTGGTCGGCGGGGTCGGGCGGAAGCAGGCCGTAGGGGGCGTGGTTGAGGCTGTCGCGGATCTGCTGGAGGCTCTGGCCCTGGGAGAGAGGGGCGGGCTGGTCCTGGTGCGGCGGTGGCGGGGTGGGGGACTGGTGTGGGGGTTGGTTGTTCGAACCGGGTCGCTGGGCGGCGGAGTTGTTGTTCGGGGTGGGGGCGGGCACGGCGTAGATGCCCGCCGGCCCCGGCTTGTTGGCGGTGTGGTGGGAGTCGGCGTTGCCAGGGGTGGCTGGGCCGGGCGCCGAGGGCGATGGCTGATCGGGGCGGCTGGGTGCGGGGCGGTCCGGAGTCCGTGTGGGCGTGGGTGTCGCGCCTTGGGGCGTGTCCGTGCGGGGGGTGGCCGTGGGGCTGGTGTGGCGCGATGGGCCCGGAGCCTGGGTGGTCGGTGCGTTCGCGGCCGGGCCCGGCGTCGGGGCCGGTGCGGTGTGGGGGACCTGGTTCGGGACAGGCGTCGACGGAGTGGGGTCGGTGCTGGGGGCCGGATTCGCCGTGGGCGCGGATCGGGTGGGGGCGTGGGCCTCGGTGGCGGTTGCGCTTTGGGAGTGGAAGGTCGGGGTGGAGGTGCGCGAGTGCGACATCGAGTCGTTGCCCGTGCCCGTGCCCGTGCCCGTGTGCGTACCGGGGTTGGGCATGGAGCCCGGGGTGGCAGGGGTCTGGGATGAGGGCGAGGTCGTATCGGTGGGCGTGGGGGTGCCAACCGAAGCCGTCGGTGTGGTGGGAGTGGTGGGTTGTTGCACATGGGTACGCGGGTCCGTGCCGGTGGCCGGGTCGGCTGCGCGGTCGTGCGAGGGCGTCTGCGACAGGGGGCCGGGGCCGTTGGACTCCTGAGATGGGGTGGCGCTCTCGGATGCCGTGTTGATGCTCTGGGACGGATCGGGCTGTCCGGGGGTCGGCGGCATGTCCGGTGTGGGTGCGGGGGTGTTCGTGTCCGCGTCCACGCGTGCGTGCGGGACCGAGGACTGCGGGTCCGACACGGCGGCCGGTGCTGTTTGGCCGCCGCTCTCCCGCTGCGGACCCGTCGATGTGTCCGGCGTGGTCTGTGTTCCGGGCGAGGAATCAGGCGTACCCGACGGGTTGGGTGAGTCCCCGGCATCGGTCGACGCGGCGGCCTGAGCCGCGGCCCGCTGCTCGGTGTAGCCCGCGTCGAACGGGGTCAGCGGCCGATCGGACGACGGCGCAGAGGCAGGGGGCGCCGCGGACGCCGGTGCGGCGTCACTACGCGCACCGGCGTGAGCCCCGGCTCCCGTATCGACACTCGCTGTCGGGCCGCTGCCGCCCGTTGATGCCGAGGCGGACGTGCCGCCGGCGTCGTCACCGGAGGGGGCCGCGGACGCCGCCGCACGGGCCCCTTCACCACTTGCTCCGGTTCCCGAAGCTGCGGAGACGGGGCCGGAGCCGCTGGCCCCTGAACCGCTGGCTCCGACTCCACTGGCACCGGAGCCCGAGTCGGTTCCGCTCCCGTTGCTCGTCCCGGAGCTGGCCCCCGCCCCGGCATCCGCATCGGTCCCGCCCGCCGACGAAGACGACCCGTTCCCCGCCGCACTGTCCAACCCGCCCCGCGCATGCGACCCCGCCCGGCCCCC
>NZ_JBVKBG010000009.1:0-316332 GCF_055657265.1 Streptomyces sp. NPDC107575
CTGATGCTGGAGACGGGGTATCAACAAATTTTGGCGTTGATTTTTGGCACGCTGTTGAGTTCTCAAGGAACGGACGCTTCCTTTGTACTCACCCTTGCGGGCTTTCCTCCGGGCGCTTCCCTTCGGTATTTCGTGTTTCCAACTCTACCAGATCCGTTTTCCGTTCCGTTTCCGGTTCGGATTTCATTTCCGGTGGCCGTTGGAGGGCCTTTGCCTTTCGGCGATTCCGACTTTATCAGAAGTTTTGGGCCGGGCTGACCGGCTCAGGGTTTCCGATTAATCGGGAGGGGCTTCTCGAAGAATTGAATTTCGTGAAGCGCGCTAGATGCTAGCCGTTGCAATCGAACCTGTCTAGTTCGGGGCAACTGTTCGAATCTACCTCCCCGGTCTGGCCGTGTCAACGGTCTTTCCGGGGTGTTGAGGAGACTAGCAGGTCAGCGGGGCGCACGCACATCAGGCGGCAGTGGGCAGAAGCGCGCTGCGCTCGTCCGCGTCCACGTCGCCCGTCTCCCCTTCACGTACCGCTCGGCCACCGAGCACGTAGACGTACGTGAGGAAGGCCAGTTCTGCCGCGATGCCGATGCCGATGCGGGCCCAGGTCGGGAGGCCCGAGGGGGTGACGAAGCCTTCGATGGCGCCAGAGATGAAGAGGACGAGGGCCAGGCCGATGGCCATGCCGAGGGCCGCGCGCGCCTCTTCGGCCAGGGCTGTCCTTCGGGAACGGGGGCCCGGGTCGATCACCGTCCACCCGAGGCGGAGGCCGGTCCCGGCGGCCACGAAGACCGCGGTCAGCTCCAGCAGGCCGTGCGGGAGGATCAGCCCCAGGAAGGTGTCGAGGCGGCCGACGGAGGCCATCAGGCCGATGCCCACACCTACGTTGAGCATGTTCTGGAAGAGGATCCACAGGACCGGAAGGCCCAGGAAGACGCCCAGAACCAGGCACATGGCGGCGGCCTGCGCGTTGTTCGTCCAGACCTGGGCGGCGAACGAGGCTGCCGGGTGGCTCGAGTAGTACGTCTCGTACTGGCCGCCGGGGCGGGTCATCTCGCGGAGCTCGGAGGGGGCCGCGATGGAGGCCTGGACGTCGGGGTGGGTGCCGATCCACCAGCCGATCAGGGCGGCTATCGCGGTCGAGAGCAGTGCGGTGGGTACCCACCAGTGGCGCGCCCTGTAGACCGCTGCAGGGAAACCATGGGTGAGGAAGCGGGTCACATCGCGCCATGAGGCGCGGCGGGTGCCTGTTACGGCACTACGCGCGCGTGCCACGAGTTGAGTGAGGCGGCCGATCACCCGGGGGTCCGGTGCGCTCGACTGGATGAGCGAGAGGTGGGTGGCGGTGCGCTGGTACAGGGTCACCAGTTCGTCCGCCTCCGTGCCGGTGAGCCGGCGTCGGCGGCGCAGCAGGGCGTCCAGGCGGTCCCACTCGGCCCGGTGGGCGGACACGAAGACGTCGAGGTCCATCCGGTCTGCTGCTCCTCGCTTTCCGGCACCTGTACGGCGCGATGGTCCTTCAGCTTGGCAGACTGGCGGTTATTGGGGCAGCTCGTTGAAGGGTGGGTGGCCGGCGTGAGTGAGCTGGTGACGGGTGAGGCGGTGGCGCTGGAGCTGCGGCCCGCGAAGTTGCCGAGTCGGGCGCTTGCCGTGCTCATCGACCTGGCGGTGGCGTTCGCCGTCTATATCGCGGTGACCATGGCGTTCGCGGCTGCGACCGCCTCGCTCGACGACGCCGCGGTCGCGGCCGTCGCGGTGGCGACGTTTCTGTTGGTGCTGGTCGGGATTCCGATCGCCGTGGAGACGTTGAGCCATGGGCGGTCGCTGGGGAAGCTCGCGTGCGGGCTGCGCGTCGTGCGGGACGACGGCGGGCCGATCCGGTTCCGGCATGCGCTCGTGCGGGGGGCCGTCGGGGTCGTGGAGATCATCATGACCTTTGGCGTCGTGGCCTGCATCGCTTCGCTCGTGTCCGCGCGGGGTCGGCGGGTCGGGGACGTGTTCGCGGGGACCCTTGTCGTACGGGAGAGGGTGCCGACGGGGCAGTTGGCGTTCGTGCCTCCTCCCCCGCCGTGGCTGGTCGGGAGGTTCGCCGAGCTGGATCTGTCGGCCGTGCCGGAGGGGCTGTGGCTCGCAGTGCGGCAGTACCTGACGCGGATGGGGCAGTTGGATCCGCAGGTCGGGTGGGGGATGGCCGAGCGGCTGGCGGGTGAGGTCGCCGCGCACACCGGGGCGCCGGTGCCGAGTGACATGCCGCCCGCCGCGTATCTGGCGGCTGTGACGCACGAGCGGCAGTCGCGGGAGGCCCAGCGGGCGTTCGGGGCGGGCGCCGCCGCGGGTGGTCAGGCTGCTTCGCCCGTGGCCGGTGCGGCTTCCGGGCCGTACGGCGGATATCCGGAGGCCGCGCGGCCCGTGCCGCCCACGGTTCCGGCCGCTCCTCCCGTTGCTCCGGCTCCCGCTCCTTCGTCCGGTCCGGCCGAGAATCCTCCGGCCGGGTCCGGGAGTTCGGACGGGCCGGCCACCGGGTTCGTGCCGCCGGCCTGAGTCGGCGGCAGTGTCAGCGGAACACCGACGGCGGGTTCTCCAGGTCCTCCAGCTCGAGGCCGGGGGCCGCGAGGACCACGTCGCCGCTGATGTGGACTGAGTGCTGCTCCCCCGTGTCCAGGGCTGTGACCTGGTATTCGTCCACGGTCAGGGGTCCGCTGTCAGTGGCGTGTGCTTCGCTGTTCAGCAGGGTCCAGGACTGGTCCACGGTGAGTGGTGCGAGGACGGGGTCCGTCAGGGCGACGAGGCGGACCCGGGTCGAGGGGGAAGCGGGGGTGAGACCGAGCAGACGTGCGGTGGCGATGAGGAACGCGGGGGAGGTTCCCGTGAACGCGTGCGCGGGAGCGTTTCCTTCGGTGGCGTGAGTGCCCGTCGGGTCGGTGCGGACCCATGTGACGCCGTCAATGGCGGCACCTCTCACCTGCCAGCTCGCCGCGTTCAGTTCGAGGCGGATGGGGCGGCCGAGTTCGTCGAGGGCGAGGTCGATCGAGCCGGCATGGTCGCCGGAGGGGGTGGTCCGTTGCGCTACATAGCGCCAGCCGGAGGGGCCGGGCGCGCACTGGAAGTGTTCTTCGCCGAGGGGGGTGTGATCGTGCGGATCGTGGAGCGAATAACGGCCGCGGGGCATGGCGTTCGTGGGGTCCTCTGTCTGGCCTGGTGACGGCCGCCGTCGCGTACGAGGCGGGCGGGCGTCGAAGGGCGTGTCCACCGTAGCCAGCGGTGTGGGCGGACACGGGACAGGCCCCCGACACGGGGGTGCGGGGGCCTGTCCTGCGAGGCGGTCGGCCGACGGGCGGCCGGCGCGTGCTCAGTAGCGGTAGTGGTCCGGCTTGTACGGGCCCTCGACCTCGACGCCGATGTACGAGGCCTGCTCCGGGCGGAGCGTCGTCAGCTTCACGCCGAGCGAGTCCAGGTGGAGGCGGGCGACCTTCTCGTCCAGGTGCTTGGGCAGCACGTACACGCCGGTCGGGTACTCGGACTGCTTGGTGAAGAGCTCGATCTGGGCCAGCGTCTGGTCCGCGAACGAGTTGGACATCACGAAGGACGGGTGGCCCGTCGCGTTGCCCAGGTTCAGCAGGCGGCCCTCGGACAGCACGATGATGACCTTGCCGTCGGGGAACGTCCAGGTGTGGACCTGCGGCTTGACCTCGTCCTTGACGATGCCGTCGATCTTCGCCAGGCCGGCCATGTCGATCTCGTTGTCGAAGTGGCCGATGTTCCCGACGATGGCCTGGTGCTTCATCTTGGCCATGTCGCTGGCCATGATGATGTCCTTGTTGCCCGTCGTCGTGACGAAGATGTCGACCTTGTCGACGACCTCGTCGAGCGTCGTGACCTGGAAGCCGTCCATGGCCGCCTGCAGCGCGCAGATCGGGTCGACCTCGGTGACGATCACGCGGGCGCCCTGGCCGCGCAGCGACTCCGCGCAGCCCTTGCCCACGTCGCCGTAGCCGCAGACCAGGGCGGTCTTGCCGCCGATGAGGACGTCCGTGGCGCGGTTGATGCCGTCGACGAGCGAGTGGCGGCAGCCGTACTTGTTGTCGAACTTCGACTTGGTCACGGCGTCGTTCACGTTGATCGCCGGGAACAGGAGGACGCCGTCGCGCTGCATCTCGTACAGGCGGTGGACGCCGGTCGTGGTCTCCTCGGTGACGCCGCGGATCTCGGAGGAGAGCTGGGTCCACTTCTGCGAACCGTTCGAAATCGTGCGGTTCAGGAGCTGGAGGATGACGCGGTGCTCGTCGGACTCGGCGGTGTCGACCGAGGGGACCTTGCCGTCCTTCTCGTACTCGACGCCCTTGTGGACGAGGAGGGTGGCGTCACCGCCGTCGTCGAGGATCATGTTCGGGCCGCCGGTGGGCGTGTTCGGCCAGGTCAGGGCCTGCTCCGTGCACCACCAGTACTCCTCCAGGGTCTCGCCCTTCCAGGCGAAGACCGGGATGCCCTGGGGGTTGTCCGGCGTGCCGTTCGGACCGACGGCGATGGCCGCGGCGGCGTGGTCCTGCGTGGAGAAGATGTTGCAGGAGGCCCAGCGGACCTCGGCGCCGAGCGCGACGAGGGTCTCGATGAGGACGGCGGTCTGGACCGTCATGTGGAGGGAGCCGGTGACGCGGGCGCCCGCGAGGGGCTGGGCCGCGGCGTACTCCTTGCGGATCGCCATGAGGCCGGGCATCTCGTGCTCGGCGAGGGTGATCTCCTTGCGGCCGAAGGCGGCGAGGGAGAGGTCGGCGACCTTGAAGTCCTGGTCCTGTCGGTTGGCGACAGAAGTCATAAGTGAGCTGCTCCTCGGTGCTGTTGCAGTCGGTCGAGGTGGGCTGAGGCGCCTGCCCGCGATACGGGTGGTGCGCGCATGGCTGACCTGCGGCGTCCTGGGACACAAGTGTCCCCTGGTCGTTCGCAGCGCAGTCCGTCGGAGGCCCTCTCTCCCTCGGGTCGACCCGGCGTGCGGGCCGCCCGACCGCCATCAGCAGCGACGTCTGGCTCGGTACAAAGCTACACCGATCGGCCCAGCCGAACCCACCCCGCCTCTCGATCCGGTCGGGCGAGTTCCGGATCGGCCCGCGTCGGAAGGAGATCCGCAGCGAGAACAGGGATACATGACTACGGACTACCTGATACAGGACCTTTGAACTGTCGGGCCTGTGCGTATGTGTTGCACCATGCTGGGGGAGCCGCAAAGATTTGCGCGCTCTTGCACGGAACGCTTGAAGGAGACCCCACGTGACCAGTCCGGCCGACCCCCACGCGGGCGGAGGGGCCGTCGAGCAGCAGAAGAAGTTGAGGCTGCTCGCGGTGACCGCATGTCCGACCGGCATCGCGCACACCTACATGGCGGCGGAGAAGCTGCAGCAGGCAGCGGACGCCGCAGGCATCGACATGAAGGTGGAGACGCAAGGGTCCATCGGGGCCGAGAACGTCCTCACCGACAACGATGTCAAAAACGCCGACGGCATCATCATCGCCGCCGACAAGGACGTCGACCGCGCCCGGTTCGCCGGGAAGCGGGTGCTGTCGGTCGGCGTGTCGGAGGGCATCAGCCACCCCGAGCAGTTGATCGAGCGGGTCCAGAGCGCGCCCGTGGCCGGCTCTGCGGGCGGCGGGGCGCAGGAGGCCGCGGCGTCCGGCGGCAAGGAGCGCAGCGCGGCGTACAAGGCGCTGATGAACGGTGTCAGCTTCATGATCCCGTTCGTCGTGGTCGGCGGTCTGCTGATCGCGGTGTCGCTGGCGATCGGCGGGCATGCGACGCCGGACGGGATCCAGATCCCCAAGGACACGTTCTGGTTCAACGTCAACGCGCTCGGCACGCTCGGCTTCAAGCTGATGCTGCCGATCTTCTCCGGCTACATCGCCTTCGCGCTCGGTGACCGCCCCGCACTCGTGCCGGGCATGATCGGCGGCTTCCTCGCCGCCGACGCCAGCATCTACGGCTCCGACGCCAACGCCGGTTTCCTCGGCGCCATCGTGACCGGTTTCCTCGCGGGCTATCTCGTGCTCGCGATCCGGAAGATCAAGGTCCCGAAGGCCATCCAGCCGATCATGCCGATCATCGTGGTGCCCATCGCGTCCACGCTGGCCGTCGGCCTCGCCTTCATCTACATCCTCGGCGGGCCGATCTCCTGGGTGTTCACGCATCTCACCGACTTCCTCGGCGGGATGACCGGGTCGAGCGCGGTGCTGCTCGGCGCGCTGATCGGTCTGATGATCGCGTTCGACATGGGCGGCCCGGTCAACAAGACCGCGTTCCTGTTCGCCGTCGGTCTGATCGGGACGAACAACGCCGTCATGGGTATGGCCGCCGCGGCCATCCCGGTGATGCCGCTCGGCCAGGGCCTGGCCACGATGATCCGCCGCAAGCTCTATACGCAGCAGGAACAGGAAGCCGGTATCGCGGCACTGTTCATGGGCTGTTTCGGCATCTCGGAGGGTGCCATCCCGTTCGCGGCGGCGCGTCCGGCGCAGGTCATCCCGGCGAACATGCTGGGCGGCGCGGTCGCCGGTGCCATCGCCGGTCTCGCGGGTGTCGAGGACTCGGTGCCGCACGGCGGTCCGATCGTCGCGGTGTTCGGTGCGATCAGCGGTCTCGCCTGGTTCTTCATCGCGATCGTCGCGGGCACGGCGGTCACCGCCGTGACGACGAACGCGCTCATCGGCGTCAGCAACCGGCGTGCCGCCGCCAAGCAGGCCGCGGCCGACTCCGCCGAAGGCAAGGCCGACGAGGCCGCCCTGGCCGGTGCCACTCCGGCCGTCGCCGCCGAGAGCGCGCCCGAGCCGGCGCACGCCACCGCCTCGGTCGCCTCCGCGTCCGCCTCCGGCTCGCTCCAAGCGGCCACGGCGACCGCCACCGCCGCCGGTACGGCCGAGGCCGATGCGGCAGCGGACCAGGACCCCGAGGTCCTCTCCGGCTACCTCACCGACCGGACGGTGAAGGTGCAGCTGGACGCGCAGGACAAGGAGGCGGCGATCCGCGAGCTGGCGGGCCTCGCCGCCGCCACCGGCAAGGTCGCCGACGCGGAGGAGCTCGTGCAGACCGCGCTGCGCCGCGAGGAGCAGGGCACGACCGGGCTCGGCGAGGAGATCGCCATCCCGCACGCCAAGACGGACGCGGTGACCGCCCCGGTCGTCTGCTTCGCGCGGTCCGCCGAGGGCATCGAGTGGGGTTCGCTCGACGGCACGAAGGCCAGGCTGGTCTTCATGATCTCGGTGCCGGAGGCCGCGGCGGGCGACGAGCACCTGCGGATCCTGGCGCTCCTGTCGCGCAAGCTGATGGACACGGACTTCCGGGCGCGGCTCCAGGCCGCGCCGGACGAGGCCGCGATCCTCGAGGTGCTCGCCGAGGTGCAGTAGCCGAACGGCTCTCTACGTAGAGGGGCCCTACCGAGATTCTCGGTAGGGCCCCTCTACGTAGACGTGAAAAACGCGCTCAGTGCTCCGCGCTCGGGGTCGGGCCGCCGGGGCGGGCCTCCGGGTCGGAGCCCTTCGCGGCCTCGGACTCGCTGTAGATGTCGGGCTCGAGGTAGATCACGCGGGCGATCGGGACGGCGGCGCGGATGCGGGCCTCGGCATCGTCTATGGCGCGGGCGACCTCGGCGGCCGTGTCGTCGTGCTGCACGGCGATCTTCGCGGCGACGAGGAGTTCCTCGGGGCCCAGGTGCAGCGTGCGCATGTGGATCAGGCCGGTGACGGTGTCGCCGTCGACGACGGCCTTCTCGATCTTCGCGACCTCGTCGGCGCCGGCGGCCTCGCCGAGCAGCAGCGACTTGGTCTCCAGGGCGAGGACGACCGCGATGGCGATGAGCAGGATGCCGATGCAGAGCGTGCCGATGCCGTCCCAGACGGCGTCACCGGTGGCGAGGGTCAGGCCGACGCCGCCGAGCGCGAGGATCAGACCGATGAGCGCGCCGAAGTCCTCCAGGAGGACGACCGGCAGCTCGGGCGCCTTGGCGCGCTTGATGAACTGGCCCCACGTGAGCTTCCCGCGCAGCGCGTTGGACTCCTTGATGGCCGTGCGGAAGGAGAAGCCCTCGGCGATGATCGCGAAGACGAGCACGCCGACCGGCCAGTACCAGTGCTCCAGGTCGTGCGGGTGGCTGATCTTCTCGTAGCCCTCGTAGACGGCGAACATGCCACCGACGGAGAAGAGCACGATCGACACCAGGAAGGCGTAGATGTAGCGCTCGCGGCCGTAGCCGAAGGGGTGTTGGGGGGTGGCCTCGCGCTGCGCCTTCTTGCCGCCGAGCAGCAGCAGGAACTGGTTGCCGGAGTCGGCGAGCGAGTGGACCGACTCGGCGAGCATCGACGAGGAGCCACTGAAGAGGAACGCCACGAATTTCGCTACCGCGATCGCTAGGTTGGCGGCCAGCGCCGCCACGATCGCCTTGGCTCCGCCTGAAGCACTCATGTCGTTCCTGGTGTCCCTTCGAGGTTCTACGTATTACGTCCCGTGCGCGGTGGGTCATTGTTGCAGCACGGGACGCCTCGCATGCCTCTCAGGCCACAACGGTCGCCCGGAAAAGCGTGCCGGAACCGGACACATTGACCTTTTCGCCCGCCGGGACGAAGGCCGACTCGCCGGGCGCGAGCGCGAGCTCGCCGGCCCGGACGGTGCCCGCCGTGCACAGCAGGATCTGCGGCGTCGCGGCCGTCAGGTCGTGGTCCGCGCCGCCCTCGGGCAGGACGAAGCGCGAGAGGCGGAACTCGTCGATGGGGATGTCGTAGACCTCTTCGCCGTTCGGGGAGGCTTCGGGGCGCAGCACGCCCGCGTCGGTGGCCTCGAAGCGGACGATGCGCAGGAGTTCGGGCACGTCGACGTGCTTGGGGGTGAGCCCGCAGCGCAGCACGTTGTCGGAGTTGGCCATGATCTCGACGCCGAGGCCGTCGAGGTAGGCGTGCGGGACGCCGGCGCCGAGGAACAGGGCCTCGCCGGGCTGCAGTTGGACGTGGTTGAGCAGCATCGCCGCGATGACGCCCGGGTCGCCCGGGTAGTGGTGGGCGATGCCCGCGTACGGCTCGTAGGCGCCGCCGATGCGCTGGGCGGCGGCCGTGGCCTCGGTGACGGTGCGCTCCATGTCGGCGGGGTCCGCGCTCAGTACGGCGGTCAGGACCTCGCGCAGCGCCGCCTCCTCGGGGTGGGCGCGCAGCAGATCGGCGTATGGCTTGAGGCTGTCGACGCCGAGGCCTTCGAGGAGCTTCGCGGCCTCCTCGGGGTCACGGAAGCCGCACAAGCCGTCGAACGGCGTCAGGGCGCAGATCAGTTCGGGCTTGTGGTTGGCGTCCTTGTAGTTGCGGTGCGGGGCGTCGATCGGGACGCCCCGCTTCTCCTCGTCCTCGTAACCCTCCTTCGCCTGCTGGAGGTTGGGGTGCACCTGGAGGGAGAGGGGCGCGCCCGCGGCGAGCAGCTTGAGGAGGAACGGGAGGCGGGGGCCGAACTTCTCGACCGCCGCGGCGCCCAGTTCGTCGGCCGGGTGCGCGTCGATGACCTCGTTCAGCGGGCCGCGCTCGGTGCGCGAGGGGGCGCCGGGGTGGGCTCCCATCCACATCTCCGCCTGCGGCTCGCCGGTCGGCTCCGCGCCGATGAGCTGCGGGATGGCGGTGGTGGAGCCCCAGGCGTAGGGGCGGACGGTGTTGGTGAGGCGGTCCATGAGGGGTTCTTTCGGTACGCGGTCCAGGGCGGGGCGGCCGGGCGCCGTCGGCCGGCCGGGGAAAGGGTCGGTCCGGGTCAGGCCCGCGAGGCGAGGCCCAGGTAAACGGCGGCGAAATCCGTGACGGCGATCAGCTCCGCGAGGGTCTCCAGGTCGCTGCCCTCCTCCGGCTCCAGCTCGCTGATGGCGATGTCGTGCGAGAGCGCGAGTTCGCGGGCGGCGGGCGCGGCGGTGAGGCCGCCCGCGGGCCGGTCGCGCAGCAGGACGACGCGGGCGCGCATCGTCTGGACCTCCTCGACGCGGTCGCGGAAGAAGTCGTCGGGGTCGGCGCCCGCGGCCAGGTCGCCGGTGAGGAGCGCTCCGTGGGCCGGCATCGCCTCGGGCAGGTCCGCGGCGAGCGCGGCGCGTCCGGCGAGCTCGGCGAGGGCGGCGGCGAAGCGGCGGCCCGCCGGGCCCGCGGCGGCGCCCTCGGTCCAGATCAGCGGGAGCGCCTCGGCGAGCTCGGCGGCGAGGGTCTTGGCCGGGTTGCTGTACGTGGCGATGGCCGGGCCGCAGCGCTCGGCGACCTGGTCGAGGCGGTCGGCGACCTTTTCGAGCGTCTCCGGCTCGGCCGTGAGCAGACCGGTGCGGTCGAGCAGCGCGAGGAGGGGCGTGAGCAGCGCCCAGAGTGCGCCGGGCGCGGAAGCGGCCGCCGGTTCGTCCTGCTCGTACGGGGCGGTGGCCATCGGTACGAGGAGGCCGTGCGCCCGGGAGACCGCCTCGGTCAGCGGGGCGCCGGAGGGGCAGACCGCGACGGCGGTGACGCCGCGCCGGTACGCCTGCTCCACGAGGAGCGAGAGGCTCGGCTCCGTGCCGTCCGGCGTGGCGATCAGGAGGAGGTCGACCGAGCCCGCCCAGCCCGGCAGCTCCCAGCGCAGCGCGCCCGAGGCGGGGGCCACGCCGGTGGAGCGCAGGCGGACGACCGGGCAGGCGGCGCCCGCCAGGCGTCCGACGAAGTCGGCGACACCGGCGGCGGCCGTGCCGGGGCCCGCGATCAGGACGGCGCGGGGGCGGCCGTCGGGCTTCAGCTCGGCGATGCCGGCCTCGGCCGCGTGCCGGGCCGCCGTGCGGACGCGGGCGCCGGCCTCTGCGGCGCCGCGCAGCAGGCCGCGGCGGTCGGCCCTGGCCAGCTCGTCCGGGTCGTCCAGGAGCGTTTCGTCGAACATGGCGTCGGGCCTCCTGCGGGCGGCGTCTTTTCGGGGGTTACGCGGGGCGGCGCGCCTCGTCGATCAGGAGGACGGGGATGCCGTCGCGGACCGGGTAGGCCAGGCCGCAGTCCTTGCCGGTGCAGATCAGCTCGGCGTCGGCCTCCTTGAGCGGGGCGTGGCAGGCCGGGCAGGCGAGGATCTCCAGGAGGCCGGCTTCGAGCGGCATGGTTTCCCTCCGGGGGGTGTGGGGTTCGGGTGCGCTGCACCGCGTGCGGTGGCCGGATGGCCGGCCGGGGTGCGGCGCTGGTCACCAGCCTACCGGCGGGGGCGGTGGCGTGGGCGGGGCCGTGGCCTCCGGCGGGGGTGCGGCGCTCCGGAGGTCGGCCTTGGTGGCGGATTGCCCCGGGCGGCGCGAGCCTGGGCCCATCCGGGCTTGACGCCGCGGGGCTCCGCCCCGGACCCCGCGCCTCAATCGCCGGCGGGGCTGGAAAAGATCGGGGCTCTGCCCCGGACCCCGCTGCTCAATCGCCGCAGGGGCTTGATTGGCCGGGGGCCTCAGGCGCGGATGATCGACAAGGCCTCGTCCCGGATCTTTTCCATCGTTGACGTGTCGCGGGCCTCCGTGTTCAGGCGCAGCAGCGGTTCCGTGTTGGACGGGCGGACGTTGAACCACCAGTCGGTCGCCGTGACCGTCAGGCCGTCGAGCTCGTCCGTCGTGATGCCCTCGCGGTCCGCGTACGCCGCCTTGATCGCGGCGAGGCGGTCGGTCTGGTCGGCGACCGTGGAGTTGATCTCGCCGGAGGCCGCGTAGCGGTCGTAGGCGGCGACCAGGGAGGACAGGGGGCCTTCCTGGCCGCCGAGGGCCGCGAGGACGTGGAGGGCCGCCAGCATGCCCGTGTCGGCGTTCCAGAACTCGCGGAAGTAGTAGTGCGCGGAGTGCTCACCGCCGAAGATCGCGCCGGTGGTGGCCATCTCCTGCTTGATGAAGGAGTGGCCCACGCGCGTGCGCACGGGCGTGCCGCCGTTCTCCTTCACGACCTCCGGCACGGTCCAGGAGGTGATCAGGTTGTGGATGATCGTGCCCGAGCCGCCGTTGCGCGCGAGTTCGCGGGCGGCGACGAGGGCGGTGATCGCGGACGGGGACACCGGGTCGCCGTTCTCGTCCACCACGAAGCAGCGGTCCGCGTCGCCGTCGAAGGCGAGGCCGAGGTCGGCACCCTCGGCACGCACGCGTGCCTGGAGGTCCACGATGTTCGCCGGGTCCAGCGGGTTCGCCTCGTGGTTCGGGAACGTGCCGTCCAGCTCGAAGTACATCGGCACGACGTCCAGCGGCAGGCCGTCGAGGACGGTCGGCACCGTGTGCCCGCCCATGCCGTTGCCCGCGTCCACCACGACCTTCAGCGGGCGGATCGCGGTCAGGTCGACCAGTCCGCGCAGGTGCGCCGCGTAGTCCCGCAGCGTGTCCCGACGGGTGACGGTGCCGGGCGTGGCGGCCGGCTCCGAGGCGCCCGAGGCGCTCCACTCCTCGGCCAGGCGGCGGATCTCCGCGAGACCGGTGTCCTGCCCGACCGGCGCGGCGCCCGCGCGGCACATCTTGATGCCGTTGTACTGCGCCGGGTTGTGCGAGGCCGTGAACATGGCGCCGGGCAGGTCGAGCGCGCCCGACGCGTAGTACAGCTGGTCCGTCGAGCACAGGCCGATCTCGGTGACGTCGGCGCCGAGGGCGGCGGCCCCGCGCGCGAACGCCCCCGTCAGGCCGGGCGACGAGGGCCGCATGTCGTGGCCCACGACGATCGCGTCGGCGCCGGTCACCCGCACGAACGCGGCACCGAACAGCGCGGCGAGCTCCTCGTCCCACTGGTCCGGGACCACCCCACGCACGTCGTACGCCTTAACGATCTGCGACAGATCAGCAGCAGCCACGGTCTGCCCAGCCCTCCTGGAGTCCTGCACGGACCCACAAAGTACCTGGCCGCACCGACAACGGATCGTGAACCCCTCATTCCTCCCGAGGAACCCGCCCGCCCGCATCCTCACTGGTCACAGCAGTACCAAGCGAAACCCGCCCTCGCTCACGGCAGCATCCACGACAGCACGGCCGTGCTCTGCCCCCACACGATCAGACACATCACCAGGAGCAGGCCGAGGCTCCACGGCAGCACCTTGCGCAGCAGGTCGCCCTCCCGGCCCGCGAGGCCGACCGCCGCGCAGGCGATCGTCAGGTTCTGCGGCGAGATCATCTTGCCGAGGACGCCACCGGAGCTGTTCGCCGCGGCGAGGAGGTCCGGCGGCAGGCCCGACTGCTGCGCGGCCGTCACCTGGAGGGCGCCGAAGAGCGCGTTGGCCGAGGTGTCGGAGCCGGAGACGGCGACGCCGAACCAGCCGAGGACGGGCGACAGGAAGGCGAGCCCGGCGCCCGCGGCCGCCACGAAGTGCCCGATGGTGGCGGCCTGTCCGGAGAGGTTCATGACGTACGCGAGGGCCAGCACGCTCGTCACCGTCAGGATCGCGAACCGCAGTTCGTGCACGGTGGCGAACCACTCGCGCAGCGCGTCGCGCGCGTGCACGCCGATGACGACCGCGGTGAAGAGTCCCGCGATCAGGACGAGCGTGCCGCCGGTGGAGAAGATCGGCAGCGTGAAGATGTTGCCGCCCACCGGCTTGCCGCTCGGGTCGGCGACATTCAGGAAGGGCCAGTCGAAGACCCAGTTGGCCTTGGCGAGCCAGTCCTTGATGGCGGGGATCTGCGCCAGGGAGAAGATCACGACGATGAGCGCGTACGGCGCGTAGGCCCGCAGCACCTCGGGCCGCGCGTCCTCCTCGTCCAGGTCCTCACTGCGTACGCCGGTCAGGACCGCGGCGCGGACGGGCTCGGCGGCCGGCCTGCGCGCGTGCGGCACCGCGACGAGGGCGCCCGCGCCCACCAGGGCGGCGCCGATGTCGGCGAGTTGGGCGGACACGTAGTTGGAGGCCACGAACTGGGCGACGGCGAAGGCGAATCCGCATGCGAGGGCGGGCACCCAGGTCTCGCGCAGGCCCCGCTTGCCGTCCACCAGGCCGACGAGCACGAGCGGCACCACAAGGGCCAGCAGCGGCGTCTGACGGCCCACCACGGAGGCGACGGCGTCCAGCGGAAGGCCCGTGACCTGAGCCAGCGTCACGACCGGCGTGCCCATGGCGCCGAAGGCGACGGGTGCCGTGTTGGCGACGAGCGCCACGACCGCGGCCTTCACGGGGTCGAAGCCGAGCGCGACCAGCATCACCGAGCAGATGGCGACCGGCGCCCCGAACCCGGCGAGCGCCTCCAGGAGCGCGCCGAAGCAGAACGCGACGACGAGCGCCTGGATGCGCGGATCGTCGGAGAGCCGCCCGAAGGAGCGGCGCAGGATGTCGAAGTGCCGGGTGCGCACCGTCATCCGGTACACCCACAGGGCGTTGACGACGATCCACATGATGGGGAAGAGCCCGAAGACCGCGCCCTGCGCGGCGCTGGAGACGGTCTGCCCCAGGGGCATGTCGTACGCGAGCCAGCCGACGGCGGCTGCCACGGCGAGACCGATCAGGCCCGCCCGGTGCGCCTTCATGCGCACGGCGCCGAGCAGGACGAGGACGGTCACGAGCGGCAGGGCCGCGACGAGGGCGGACAGGCCGAGCGAGCCGCCTACGGGCTCCAATTGCTGGACGAACACGATTTCGCCTCCCGGAATCCCGGAGTCGGGTGGCGAAATCGTCGTGTCCTCAACAATCGCGGGTCAACGCGTTCGACTGTGAAGATCCCGTGAAGAGCCCTGACCTACAAGGAAGTTGAGCCCCGACCGCGAGAAAGAAGGCCGGTCAGTTGTCGGGCGAGCGCAGCACCCGGAGGTGGCCGCGGCGGGCGACCTCCATCGGGTCCGCGGTGCGCGGCCCGGAGCCGCCGGCCTCGGCGGCGCGCTCCTGCGGGCGGGCCGCCTCGCGCACGGCGTTGGCGAGGGCCTCCAGGTCGTCCCCGCTCGGGCGGCTGGGGCCGCTGCCGTCGGAGAGCCGGACGACCTCCCAGCCGCGCGGCGCGGTGAGGCGCTCGGAGTGCTCGGCGCACAGGTCGTAGCAGTGGGGTTCGGCGTAGGTGGCGAGCGGGCCGAGGACCGCGGTCGAGTCGGCGTAGACGTACGTCAGCGTCGCGACGGCGGGACGGCCGCAAGCGGTGCGCGAACAGCGACGTACAGGGCTCACAGCGTTGGACGGTACCGCACTCTTGAGCGGGCCGCGACGACTCTCCCCGAGGTCACCCCACCGTGTCGTGGCGTGATACGGCGCACACCGCCGCGCGCGGGCGCCTCGATGACCTGCGCCGACCCCGGGTTGTGCGCCCCACCGGGCAGTTGAAAGCGGTCACCACTACGGGCATATAGCGCCAATTGCCGCGAGATCATCGATCCGGGAGAGAAGTTGAATCAGCCCCAAGATTGGCTTGATCGGTCAGGAAGCGACATGGAGGGCTCCGTCCGGCGCCACCCCGCTTCCGGCGCCGCGGAGGACTACGCTGCGTCAGTGATGGAAAGGCCAGTCAACACAGACGACGCGGTTTCGCCGCCCTCCGGGGAGCCGCGCCCGCCGCGCCGCAGGGACCGGCACGGGAGGGGCATGCGCGGCCCTGTGGCTCCCCCGCAGGTGCCACTGTCCGCCAGCCGCGCGGAGGCCTTCTCCGATCTCGTACAGGACTCCGTGGAGCGCCTGGAGCGGCGCTGGCCGCAGCTCGCCGAGGTCGACTTCCTGATTCTGGACGTGCCGCGCCTGACGGCCGAGGACGAGGCCCGGACGGGCGGCACGGTGCCGCTCGGCGGCACCGTGCCCGCGCAGGACGACACCCCCGCGCGCGTGGTCGTCTACCGGCGCCCCGTGGAGATCCGCACCAAGGGGCGCGAGGAGCAGGCGGCGCTCGTGCACGAGGTCGTCGTCGAGCAGGTCGCGGAGGTCCTGGGGCTCACCCCGGAGACCGTGGACCCCCGGTACGGGGACTACGGCGACTTCGGGGACGGCGAGGACTGACCCCGCCGCCCGTGCCGCGGGCCGCTACTTCTGCACCACCGAGAGGTCCTCGTCGGCCTTCGGCACCGACACCATGCCCCGGTCGTCCGGCAGCGTCTGCACCGTGAACGCGGGGACGGAGCCCTGCTTCTTCTCCAGCATCCGCGAGCCGTGCACCGGGCCGCCCGACACCGGCTCCACCGTCAGCGCGTAGCTGCCCTTCAGGCCGGACGGGACGGGCGGGGTGACCGAGAGCGTCGTGCCGCCCTTGACCGTGTACTCCTTCGTGGTCGCCGTGCCGCCCTCGGTGCCCGCGGACGCGGTGACCTTGACCTTGCCGGTCGCCCCGGGGGCGGTCAGGGCGAGCGTGGAGCCCTTGGAGCGGTTGTCGGCGACCGTGGCGCGCGCGCCGATGCTCCGCGTGGCCGGGATGAACGCGGTCTCCTGGTCGGCACCCTTGCCGCGCGTGACGCGCAGCGCGGCCACCACCGGCACGGAGCCCTCGGACGGCGACAGGATCAGCGACCCCGCGTCGCCGCGCGTCACGGCACCGAGGTCGACGGCCGTGGTCATGCCCGACTTCAGGTGCAGCGTGTCGTGTCCGGCGGGGGCGATCTTGCCGCTGGAGGTGGCGAGCTGGACCTTGAGGTCGGCATCGTCCTGACCCGGCGCGAAGGCGACCAGCCGGACGTTCTTGGCGTCCTTCGGGATGCCGGGCAGCACGAGGGACGCGGCCGGGTCGGCAGCGGCGGACAGCCAGTCCCCGCCCTGCTTCTCGTCCACGTCCGACAGGGCCGCTCCGACCCGGCCGCTGCGCGCGGTCACGTGCAGCGTCAGGTTCGTGTACGCCTTGTCGGTCAGCGTCGACAGCAGCACCGGGACGCTGGAGTGCGGCGGGACGGTGATGCCCTCGCCGACCTCGGACTTGACGGGCCCTTCGGGGCCGTACATCTGCACGTCCACGACCGCGGCCTCGTCGTCCGGGTTCGTGAGGTGGACGTAGTCGCTGCGGCCCTTCGCGGTGCTGGCGCCCGGGAAGTAGAAGTCCGTGTCGGGCTCCGAGCAGTTCACACCGAGCAGCCCGCGGCCGGCGCCGGCGGTCACGCTGGTGGTCTGCTGAACGGTCCAGCCGGGCGCGAGGGCCCCGTCGGCGGTGCCGGTCAGCGCGGGCGCCTCCGCCCCCGAGGCGTCGCCCGCTACGGGCGTGCCGGGCTTCTCCGGGGTGACGACCGCCTTGCCCTTCTTGCCGCCCTTGGCGGGCAGCAGCTCCGCCGTGCCGCCGCCCTCGGTGCCCTTCGTGGTGGGCGTGTACGAGGTGTACGCGGTCTCGGCGAGGTCGGACTGGCTGGGCTCGGGGCACAGCAGGCTGGAGCGCTCGACCGGGAGGCGCGCGGCGGCCGCGCTGCCGGACGTGTCGTCCCCGCCGGGCGTCGTGGCGGCGGCGAAGCCCGTGACGGCGGCCAGGGCGGTCACGGCGGCGATCAGGGACAGGGTCGTGCGGTTCACTGCTGGCTCCCGTCGGGGCGCTCACTGTCGGCGCCGTTGCCGTGGCCGTGCTGCTGCTCGTACGCGGGGTCGAACTGCTGGTGCTGCTCGTACCCGCCTCCGTAGGCGTACGGGTCGTACTGGCCCGCCTGGTAGGGGTCGGCCTGCTGGTCGTAGCCGTAGGCGCCGCCCTGGTACTGCTGCTCCCCCACCGCGTACGTGCCGTACTCGGCGTTCGCGTAGCTGGGCTGGTCCCACTCCGCGTACGTCTGCTGGTGCGGGAAGCCGGCCACCGGGGCCTCCTCCGGAGGAGTAGGCACTGCGGCGCCCGGAACCGGCTGGGGCGCCGGCTCGGCCTGCGCGGCCTGCTCCGCCTCTGCCTGGGCGCGCAGCCGGCGGGCCCTGCGGCCGTCGCCCGCGAGGTCCTCCGCGGTCACCACGGGCTCGTCCGGCAGGTCGTCGTCGACGTTCTCGCGGCGGCCCGGCAGGGCCAGCACCACGAGGACGAGGGCGAGCGCGCCCTGGGCCCACATCCAGAGGGTGTGCGTGATCGGATCGTCGTACGTGACGTCCAGCGTGCCGCCCGAGGCGGGCAGTTCGAAGCCCTGCGCCCAGCCGTCGACGGTCGTCTTCGTAAGAGGTGCGCCGTCGAGCGTCGCGGTCCAGCCCTCGGCGGACTGGTCGGCGAGCCGCAGCACGCGGCCCTCCTTGCCCTGCGGCACCTTCGTGTGCAGCTCGACGGGGCCCGCCGCGACCGGCACGGCCTCCTCGGCGGTGGAACCGACGCCGGCCTTCGGAAGAACGACGGCCCGCGCCACCTGCCGGTCGACGCGCCACAGCGCCGTGCCGTCCTGCTGGCTGAGCCGGGTAAGGCCGGGCGTCGCGTCGAGGACGCGGCTCATCTCGCGCGGCGCGCCGCCCCGTACGAGGACGTAGCGCACGGCGAAGCCGCCGAGCTGGTCGGCCTGGTCGGCGCCGGAGCCCGCGACCAGGTTGGCGACGACCTTGTCGAGCTTGGCGTTCTCGCCCGCGGCCTCGGTCAGCTCGCCGTCACCGAGACGCGCACCCGCACCGCGGACCAGCGAGTACGAGACGTCGCCCGTGGAGCCGTCCATGACGAGCGTGCGGGCCTGGTCCCGGGTGCCGGCCTCCTCGGCGACGAACGCGGGCACCTGCACCGGGTCGCGCCGCTCCACCGGCCCGTCGGCGCCGCCGATCATCCAGCCCGCGGCGAGCAGTACGGGGCCCGCGGCCGCGGCGAACGCGATGAGCGCGGCCACCGGCTGGCGCCAGCCGAAGCTCTGCTCGGCCACCCGCGAGCGCGCGCCGTCGGCGCCGAGCGCGGCAGCGGCCAGGAGCGCGATGCCGTAGACGAGGGTGGCGGGACCGGCCCACGCCGAGCCGTTCGACAGCGCCGCGAAGACGAGCGCCACGAAGGCGACGGCCCAGGCGGTGAGGATCGCGGGACGCCGCTCGGTGCGGAGCAGGGCGGCCAGCGCGGCGAGGACGATGCCGATCAGCAGCAGGCTGCCCGTGGTCCCGGAGCCGCCCGGCGAGGCGCCGAGCAGACCGAGCCCGGTCGCGGCCCCCGCCTCGTACGGGAGTCCGGCCTCCTTGAAGAAACCGAACGGGAGCAGCGAGAGGGACCACGGGGCGAGCATCAGCAGCGGCGTGCCGAGCACGGCCAGGAAGCGCAGCCCGTAGGCGGTGATGTCCGAGCGCCGCACGACGAGGAGGGCGATGCCGAGGACCAGCGCGACCGGCCACACGATCGGCGTGAAGGCCGTCGTGATCGTGAGCAGCAGCGCGTACGCCCAGGTGGCCCGCCAGCTGCCGCGCCCGCCCTGAGTGTGCGTCAGGCCCGAGGCGGCGAGCCCCGCGCGCGCGAGGAGCGGCAGCAGGATCGCGAGGACCGCGGTGCCGATGCGGCCGCCCGCGAGGGCGCCCGTGACGGCGGGCAGGAAGGCGTACGCGACGGCCGCCCACGCGCGCAGCAGGCGCGAGGTGACGAGCGGCCTGGACGCGAAGTACGCGGTGAATCCGGCGAGCGGCACGGAGCCGACGAGCACCACCGTGACCGCGAGTCCGGTGGAGCCGAACAGTACGGAGGCGAGGGTGGCGAGGACCGCGAGGTACGGGGGCGCCGCCTGGGTGCCGCCCGTGCTGGTGGCGTGCCAGGCGTCCACGTAGCGTGCCCACAGCTCGGAGGCGTCGGCGGGAGCCGGCAGCAGCGCGCCGCCCGCGAGCGCCCCGCCGCCCAGCAGCCCTCTGCAGGCGATGAGGGAGACGAAGAGCAGCACCACGACGAGCATCGGCCCGGGGTTGCGGGCGATGCGCTTGAGGCGCGCGAACCGCTCGACCCGGACGAACTCGGCGTCGTCGGGCGACTCGAGGCCACCGCCACCGTGCCGGCCCGCCCTGGCGGTCTCCGGGTCGGAGCCCTCGAAGAGGCTTCCGGCCACCTGCTCGACGGTGAGCCGCACCGTCGCGCCCGGCGGCGGGAACAGCGGGCGCAGTTCCTTCGGGTCGACGGCGCCCTTGCCACGCTGCCTGCGGGCGGCGAGGATCCGCCCCGGCCGCAGCAGCGTCGCCAGCAGACCGGTGATCTCGTCGAAGGCCTGTCCCGGCACCTTGCCGACGAGGTACGCGAGCGTACGCAGCACCGTGCCGAACACGACGCGCAGCAGGACCCACGGAAGCGTCGCCCCGCGCGCGTTGGCGAGCAGGGTGTAGACGGCGCCCGCCTTGTCGACCTTGTGCGGCGACGTGGCGGTGCGGCCGACGCAGTCGACCGTGCGGCGCTCGCGCGAGGAGGCCTCGGCGTGCCGCACGACGGCGTCGGGGGCGACGACGACCCGGTGGCCCGCCGCCTGGGCGCGCCAGCACAGGTCCACGTCGTCACGCATCAGCGGCAGCCTGCGGTCGAAGCCGCCGAGCTGCTCGAAGACATCACGCCGGATCAGCATGCCGGCGGTGGACACCGACAGGACGGGCCGCACGTGGTCGTGCTGTCCCTGGTCCTGCTCGCGGCGGTCGAGGCCGGTCCAGCGGCGCCCGGAGTGGGCGATGGAGACGCCGACCTCGAGGAGCTGCCTGCGGTCGTACCAGCCGCGCAGCTTGGGGCCGACGATCGCGACGTCGCTGCCCGCCTCGCGCTCCCTCTCGACGACGCGCAGCATCTGGGCGAGCGCGTCGGGATCGGGCGCGCAGTCGTCGTGCAGCAGCCACAGCCACTGCTCGGGTTCGCCGTGCGGCAGGTCGGGCAGGTCGTACGCGTCGTCGCGCCAGGAGCGGCTGACGGGGTCCCAGCCGCTCGGGCGCTTCAGGTACGGAAGCTCTTCAGGGGTGAGGACGCCCGCGCTGCGCACGGCCTCCTCGACGGCCTGGCCGAAGCCGGTGCGGCGCGCGAGGTGCAGCACGCGGTCGTCACCGATGGCGCGGGCGACGAGCGCGGCGGAGTCGTCGGCGCTGCCGGTGTCGGCCGCCATCGCGTTCTGTACGGGGCGCTCCTGGGAGAGCAGTCCTGACAGAACGTCGGGCAGCCAGCGCGCTCCGTCGTGCGAGACGACGACGGCGGTGACGACATGCCTGGGGAACTCGGGGGCGCTGCTCGGGTCGACCCCTGCTGCGGGCCCCGGGTTGAACGCGGCGGCGGCAGTGCCGAATTGACCTGCCGAGTGGCTGTGCACGGACATCGAGGTACGGGCCCCGGTTCGTTGGACTGCGGTGGACGCCCGCGCCCACTGGGGACACGGTGGCGTCCGGGACGGGGCCCCACACTAACGGCTGCCAACAAACGCGACCCGCCGCCTGTGGACAACCACGGGCAGCGGGCCGGAAAGCACCGCACATCTCGGGCGACGACGGGAGTTCGAAGGCAGGTCCTAGACGGCGGCCTTCTTCAGCCGACGGCGCTCGCGCTCGGAGAGGCCGCCCCAGATACCGAAGCGTTCGTCATTGGCGAGCGCGTATTCGAGGCACTCGGAGCGGACCTCGCACGCGAGGCAGACCTTCTTGGCCTCTCTCGTGGAGCCGCCCTTCTCGGGGAAGAAGGATTCGGGGTCGGTCTGGGCGCACAGCGCGCGCTCCTGCCAGCCGAGTTCTTCTTCCGCGTCCTCGACCAGCAGATCCTGAAACGACTCGGTCATAGTGCGCCCCTCGTCTGTCCGTGCGTCCCCGTGATGTTGCCGCTACCGATTTCGGCTGAACGACACGAGTGAAATTACAAGTGTGCCGATCCGGGGCAGTCAAGCCGAGATCTGCTATTGGGCCCGTTATTCACTCTGCGGAACCAAGGCTATGCGGAAAGTGTTCAAATCGCCAAAAACCGTGACACTTGCCCGCGGCTCATGTGGAGCCGACCGCACACCGCGCGACCACCCCTCCTTCGATGACTGCTACAAGGAAGGACGCCGCGAAGATCACTGACGTTCCGACGTTTGCGCGCCGGGTTGCTGCGCCACATGTCCGGCCGCCTCACTGCACAAACCTTTCGCCTGACAAGGGCACCGGATGAGGTGAACCATATTCCACAATCCGGACATTGGGTTGACAACAAGGGCATGACCCGCTGTCCTGTTGGGCATGCTCGCGAATTCGGCACCCTCGACGACCCGCACCGCCGGGTCCGTCCGCGCTGCCCTCGCGTGTTGCTGTTGCTGTTCCAGCTGTTGAGTCGTTGAGCCTCCAGAGCTCCGACCACGCTTCTTCTCATCCCAGTACGGCCCTGTGCACCGCACTTCCTTGAGGAACACCACCACCCCATGAACAGCGACAGCGACCTCCAGATCGCCGGCGACATCTTCGAAGTACCGCACCTGCTGCAGCCCGCCAGGGAACACCCCGAGACGGTGGCCGAATTCGTCGGCCTCGCGCGCTCCATCGCGGCCGACCGCTCCCAGTGGGAGCACCTCGTCGAGTACGACGCCACGACCCGCTGGTACCACCGCCTGCGCACCGGGCCCGGCTACGAGGTGTGGCTGCTGTCGTGGGTGCCGGGCCAGGGCAGCGGGCTGCACGACCACGGCCGCTCCTCCGGCGTACTGACGCTGCTGCAGGGCGAGCTGACGGAGCGTACGGAAGGGGGCGTGCGCGCGCTCGGCACCGGCGCGCAGCGGGTCTTCGCGCCGGGCTATGTGCACGAGGTCGTCAACGACTCGCTCGAGCCCGCGGTCAGCCTGCACGTCTACTTCCCCGGGCTGACCGAGATGCCGATGCACACACCCACCTGCTCGGTCGCCGAGGGCGCGGAGGGCCCCGCCGCGGGCGCCACTGTCTGAGACCGGCCGACGCGCTGTCAGAGGTGCCTGCGATGCTGGGCACATGCGCATTGTGGTTCTGGCAGGCGGCATCGGTGGTGCCCGGTTCCTTCGCGGTCTCAAGCTGGCCGCGCCGGACGCGGACATCACGGTCATCGGCAACACCGGGGACGACATCCACCTCTTCGGCCTGAAGGTCTGTCCGGACCTCGACACGGTGATGTACACGCTGGGCGGCGGCATCAACGAGGAGCAGGGCTGGGGACGCACGGACGAGGCGTTCACGGTCAAGGAGGAGCTCGCGGCGTACGGGGTCGGACCCAAGTGGTTCGGGCTCGGCGACCGGGACTTCGCGACGCACATCGTCCGTACGCAGATGATGGGCGCCGGCTACCCGCTCAGCGCGGTCACCGAGGCGCTGTGCGAGCGGTGGCAGCCGGGCGTGCGGCTCCTGCCCATGTCGGACGACCGCGTGGAGACGCACGTGGCGGTCGATGTGGACGGCGAGCGCAAGGCCGTGCACTTCCAGGAGTACTGGGTGAAGCTGCGCGCCTCCGTGGACGCGCAGGCCGTCGTGCCGGTGGGGGCCCAGGAGGCGAAGCCCGCGCCGGGCGTCCTGGAGGCCATCGCCGAGGCCGACGTGATCGTCTTCCCGCCGTCGAACCCCGTGGTGAGCGTCGGGACGATCCTGGCCGTCCCGGGCATCCGCGAGGCCATCGCCGAGGCGGGCGCGCCCGTCATCGGGCTCTCGCCGATCGTCGGTGACGCGCCGGTGCGCGGCATGGCCGACAAGGTGCTCGCGGCGGTGGGCGTGGAGTCCAGCGCGGCGGCCGTCGCCGAGCACTACGGGGCGGGCCTGCTCGACGGATGGCTGGTCGACACGGTCGACGAGAAGGCCGTGGAGCGCGTCGAGGCCGCCGGGATCCGCTGCCGCGCCGTGCCGCTGATGATGACGGACCCCGTGGAGGGCACCGCCGCGGCGGAGATGGCGCGCGAGGCGCTGAAGCTCGCCGAGGAGGTGCGCGGCGCGTGACTTCCCCGGACGCTCCTTCCTTTCGCGCCTGGGCCGTCCCCGGGCTCCCCGAGGTGCGCGAGGGCGACGACCTCGCGAAGCTGATCGTCGCCGCCGAGCCGGGGCTGGTCGACGGTGACGTGCTGCTGGTCACCTCGAAGATCGTCAGCAAGGCCGAGGGGCGCGTGCTCCGGGCCGACGACCGCGAGGCCGCGATAGACGCCGAGACCGTACGGGTCGTGGCGCGCCGCGGCCCGCTGCGGATCGTCGAGAACAAGCTGGGGCTCGTGATGGCCGCGGCAGGGGTCGACGCCTCCAACACCCCCGCGGGGACGGTGCTGCTGCTCCCCGAGGACCCGGACGCCTCGGCGGCCGCCATCCGGGACGGCGTGCGCGACGCGCTGGGCGTCGAGGTCGGGGTCGTCGTCACCGACACCTTCGGCAGACCGTGGCGGAACGGGCTGACCGATGTCGCCATCGGGGCGGCGGGCGTGCGCGTACTCGACGACCTGCGGGGCGGTACGGACGCGTACGGGAATCCGCTCAGCGCCACCGTGGTGGCCACGGCCGACGAGCTGGCGGCCGCGGGCGACCTCGTGAAGGGGAAGGCCGGCGGCCTTCCGGTCGCCGTGGTGCGGGGTCTCGGCCCGGCCGTCGCCCAGGAACAGGGCGGTTCCGCACGGGAGTTGGTGCGGGTCGCGCGCGACGACATGTTCCGGCTCGGTACGTCGGAGGCGGTGCGGGAGGCCGTGACGCAGCGGCGGACCGTACGGGCGTTCACCGACGAGCCGGTCGATCCGGGGGCCGTACGGCGGGCCGTCGCCGCGGCCGTCACGGCGCCCGCGCCGCACCACACGACGCCGTGGCGGTTCGTGCTGCTCGAGTCGCAGGAGTCGCGGACGCGGCTGCTCGACGCGATGCGCGACACGTGGGTCGAGGACCTGCGGCGGGACGGCAAGAGCGAGGAGTCCATCGCGAAGCGGGTGCGGCGCGGGGACGTGCTGCGCAACGCGCCCTACCTGGTGGTGCCCTGCCTCGTGATGGACGGGTCGCACACGTACGGGGACGCGCGCCGGGATGCCGCCGAGCGGGAGATGTTCGTGGTGGCCACCGGGGCCGGGGTGCAGAACTTCCTGGTCGCGCTGGCCGGGGAGCGGCTCGGGTCGGCGTGGGTGTCGTCGACGATGTTCTGCCGGGAGGTCGTGCGGGACGTGCTCGGGCTGCCGGAGTCGTGGGACCCGATGGGGGCCGTCGCGGTCGGGCATGCGGCGGGGGCGCCGGGAGAGCGGCCGGAGCGGGTCGTCTCCGACTTTGTCGAGGTGCGGTAGGTCCAGGTGCGGTAGGGCGTCTTTGTCGAGGTGCGGCAGGGCGTCGCGGGCAGCTTCGCGGCGGGATTCCTCACCACTCCGCGATGTTCACCTTGCGCATCTTGGGCTGCCTGCGCGGCGGTGAGACGCCGCTGAGCATGATCAGGCGGGCCGCCCGGTGGCGCTGGCCCGCGTACGGGGCCAGGAGTTCCAGCATGTCCTCGTCCGTCGCGTTCCGGTTGGCCGCGAGGGCGTGGCCGACGATGCCGGGCAGGTGCAGATCGCCCGTCGTCACCTCGTCGGGGGCGCCGTGCGTGCGCTGGACCGTCTCCGCGGAGGTCCAGGGGCCGATGCCGGGGACCAGTTCCAGCCGGGTGCGGGCCTCCCCCGGTTCCATCGCCGCCGCCTCCTCCAGGCGGCGGGCCACCTTGGCCGCGCGAAGGATCGTCGAGGCTCGCTTGTTGTCGACGCCGGCCTTGTGCCATTCCCAGGACGGGATCAGCGTCCACGTACGCGGGTCCGGCATCACGCGCATGCGCAGGTCCTCGCCGGCCGGGCCCGGGGCCGGTTCGCCGTACTTGTTCAGGAGCAGGCGCCAGGCGCGGTAGGCCTCGTCCGTCGTGACCTTCTGTTCCAGGATCGACGGGATCAGGGATTCGAGGACCAGGCCCGTGCGGGTGAGGCGGAGGCCGGGGCGGCGGTGGGCCGTCCGCGCGACGAGGCGGTGCCGGGGTTCAAAGGCGGACGGGTCGTCCGACTCGCCCAGCAGGTGCGGGAGTTGGGACAGGAACCAGTCGGCTCCCTCGCCCCAGGCCCGGGCCCGGACCGCGCCGTCGTGGTCCTCGGTCATGCGGAGGGTGGCCGGGCCCTGGGGGGTGCGGCTGGATCGCCACACCGCGCCGTCCGGGGTGGTGCGGAAGGTGGGGTCCGCGGGGCCTCTGCGCAGGGGGCTGAGGGTGAGGCCCAGGTGGAGCGGGGTTTCGGAGGGGTATCGGCGGCCGGCCACGGGGTCCTTCTTGCGGGGCGGGGTGGTGGGGCGGGTGGTTCTTCGAGGGTAGAGGTTCTTCTCCCCCAGCCCGCCCCTTCCCGAAAGTGCCCCTTCGGGGCCCCGTGGTTGACGGCTCGGGGCTCTGCCCCGGACCCCGCTGCTCAATCGCCGCAGGGGCTTGAATGGTCGGCGGGGCTTGAAATGTCGCTTACTGGTCCGACGAGAAGCGGATCGATGCTGCGGGCAGAGTCGCGTTGCACCAGACGCGGACGCCCGAGTGGAGTTCGTTGTCCGCGCCCACGTGGGCTCCGTCTCCTATCACCGCGCCCTTGAGGGTCGTACGGGCGCCCACGCGGGCCGCCGTGCCGACCAGGGAGTCGGTGATCACCGCGCCCGGTTCGATCACGGCGTCCGGCAGGATCGTGGAGCCGGAGATGCGGGCGCCCTCGCCGACCCGCGCGCCCTCGCTCACGACCGTGCCCTCGGTGAGCTTCGCGTCCGGGGCCACGCGTGCCGACGGCAGGACCAGGCGGTCGCCCCTGCGGCCCGGGACCGCGGGCGACGGGGCGCGGCCCATGACCAGGTCGGCGGAGCCGCGGACGAAGGCCTGGGGGGTGCCGAGGTCCAGCCAGTAGGTGGAGTCGACCATGCCCTGGAGGTGGGCGCCGGAGGCCAGCAGGTCGGGGAACGTCTCGCGCTCCACCGAGACCGGGCGGCCCGTCGGGATCGTGTCGATGACCGAGCGGCGGAAGACGTACGCGCCCGCGTTGATCTGGTCCGTGACCATCTCTTCGGGGGTCTGGGGCTTCTCCAGGAAGGCCGTCACCCGGCCCGTGGAGTCGGTCGGCACCAGGCCGTAGGCGCGGGGGTCCTCGACGCGCGAGAGGTGGAGGGAGACGTCCGCGCCGGTCGTCTCGTGCTCATCCACCAGTGCGCCGATGTCGAGGCCCGTGAGGATGTCGCCGTTGAAAATCAGGACGGGCTCGTCGGGGCCCGAGTGCAGGTGCGAGGCGACGTTGCGGATGGCGCCGCCGGTGCCGAGGGGTTCGACCTCGGTGACGTATTCGAGGTGGAGGCCGAGGCGGGAGCCGTCGCCGAAGTAGGGCTCGAAGACCTCGGCCAGGTAGGAGGTGGCCAGAACGATGTGGTCGACGCCCGCCGCCTTCGCGCGCGCCAGCTGGTGCGTGAGGAACGGCACACCGGCCGCCGGGACCATCGGTTTCGGCGTGTTCACCGTGAGTGGCCGGAGTCTGGTGCCCTTGCCGCCGACCAGGAGGATCGCTTCTGTCACCTGTCGTCTCTGCTTCCTGCTGGGGCCGGCCGAACTGTCTTTCGGCCGGCCAGTGTATGCAGACCGTGCGAGGCGCCCAGGCCGGCCGGCGTCAGCGGCCCTGGAGGTGGGCGGAGCTGGAGCGGGCGCTGCCGAGCTTGTTGTAGAGCCGGCGTCCCGGACATTCGGTCGCGAAACCGTCCCTGTGACCGGAGATCACCTTGAGTCGTACATTCTTTCCCTTGCGGTAGAGATTGCCACCGCCCGACTTCAGATATGTCGACCCGCGCGGATTCGCGCCGTGGAGACCGAGCTTCCAGGCCGTGAGCCGGGCGATGGCCTTGACGGCCGCGGCGGGCGGGTTGGAGCTGCTGTACGAGCCCAGGACCGCGATACCCGTGCTGTTGGTGTTGAAGCCGAGGGTGTGCGCGCCCATCACCGGCTTGGTGACGCCACCGGCCCGGCCTTCGTAGATGTTTCCGCACTTGTCCACGAGGAAGTTGTAGCCGATGTCACGCCAGCCACTGCTCTTGACGTGGTAGCGGTAGATACTGCGGATGAGTGAAGGGGCTTGCGAGCAGCGGTAGTTGTTGCCGGTGGCGCTGTGGTGGATGAACGCCGCCTTGACGGTTTTGGTGTAGCCGAGCTTGCGTTCCCGCAGTTTCTCGTTGGCGCCCCAGCCCTTGCGCGTGATGATGCGCGGGCGCGGGCCGATGAACGGGCGGGAGCCGGCCGCGGCGGGGTCGGCGCCGCGGGCCTCGAGCAGCTCGTCCTCCGTCTGCTTCTTGTCGAGGGCGGGGATGACGGCGGCGCTGGTGCCCTCCGCTCGGGAGCCCTGGGAGGGCTCGTCGCCGGGGTCGACGAGTTCGAGGCGCAGGCCCTTGGGGAGGGCGGCCGGCTCCGTGGCGCGGTCGTCGTCGGAGTCCTCAGCCCTGACGCGGACCTCCACGCCGTCGCTGTCGCCGACCCAGAGGGGGGCGGTGGAGCCGTGCAGGTCGCCTGCGGCGCGCTCCGGGGTGTCCAGGTCGGGGGCGTCGTCGTTGTGGGTCTCGACGTCCTGCCAGGTGGACCAGTGGGTGGTGTTCGTGGTTCGCGTACGCACTTGTACGTGGCCGTGGAGGTGGTCGTCCGGGTCGTCCCAGACGACGCCGACGAGGGAGAAGGGTCGTACCTCGCGGCGGGTGAGGCCCTGTTCTTGAGGGGCGCCGGCGGCGCGCGTCGAGGTGCCGGTGGGCGAGGGTTCGAGGGGCAGGGACTGGGTGCTGCCGGGGACCGCTTCGCGCGTCGGGGGTGGCGCGGCGTGCGAGGCCGTGGGCAGGGTGAGCGGGAGGGCCAGGGCCGCCGCGCAGGTGACACCGATCGAGGAAGCAAGGAATCCACGCATGCGCACGATCGTGTGCGGATCCGTGGGGCTCGGCCATCGGGGGAGGGTCATACGGGTGTTGGGGCCTGGGGCGGGGTGGCGCCCCCCTTGCGCGGCACCAGGGTTGCGAGCCGTGCCGGGGCGGCGCCTGTCGTTCCGTTGCGCGGCACCGGGGGCCGCCTTGCCCACCCTGCCGCCCAAGGCGGCAGATTGCCCAAGGCGGTGGGGGCCGACCGCAACGGGTGGGGAGGCGTGGTGGCGGCAGTTACCCAAGGCGGTGGCGGTCGGCCGCAAGGGGCGGGAAGCCGTGCCGGCGGCAGAGTGCCCGACGCGGGGGCGGCCCAGCGCCTCGGGACGGGAGGCGCGGGGGCGGCGTGCGGCCGAGGCACGTGGGGGCGAGGGTGGTGCGTAGGGTGGTTGGTGTGAATGTTGCTGCTCGTACTCCTGCCGCTCTGCTTCAGGCCGCTCTCGGCGCCGATCCGGGGCGGCCGCTCGTCACCTTCTACGACGACGCGACCGGGGAGCGCGTGGAGTTGTCCGTGGCCACGCTCGCGAACTGGGTGGCCAAGACCGCCAACCTGCTGCAGGGCGACCTGAACGCCGAGCCCGGCGACAGGCTCGCTCTCCTGCTGCCCGCCCACTGGCAGTCCGCGGTGTGGCTGCTGGCCTGTTCGTCCGTCGGTGTCGTCGCCGACGTGGGCGGGGACCCGGCCGCCGCCGATCTCGTCGTCAGCGGTCCCGACACCCTCGACGCCGCCCGCGCCTGCTCCGGGGAGCGGGTCGCGCTCGCGCTGCGGCCGCTCGGCGGCCGGTTCCCGCAGCCGCCCGAGGGCTTCCTCGACTACGCCGTCGAAGTGCCGGGGCAGGGCGACCGGTTCGCCCCCTTCGCCCCCGTCGACGCGGACGAGCCCGCGCTCGTCGTGGCGGGCGCCGAGTGGACGGGCGCGGAGGTCGTCGAGAAGGCCGCCGCCGACGCCACCGGGCTCGGCCTGACCGGTCCCGGTTCGCGGTTGTTGTCCGGGCTCGCGTACGACACCTGGCAGGGGCTCGCCGCGGGCCTCTACGCGCCGCTGGCCACCGGCGGTTCCGTCGTGCTGTGCCGCAACCTGGACCGGCTCGACGACGAGGCCCTCGCCAAGCGCGTGGAGAGCGAGCGGGTCACGGCGACCGCCCGCTAGTCCGTTCGGCTCAGCTCCCCCGGCCCGGTCGCCCTGCAAGGTCCATGGTCGTAGGTACGCCTACGTTTCCAGAGGGGGACCTGTACGTGACCGACTCCGCTGCCACGCCCCCGGACCCCGGGCCGGCCCACGGCTCCACGCCCACCGGCGCGGGGCGCGCAAGGCGGCGCAGGAGATGGCTGCGGTACTCGGCGATCTGCGCGGCGTTCCTGGTGCTCGTCGCGGGCGGCGTCGGCTGGATCGCGTACGACAGGCTCAACGGGAACATCACCGAGGACACCGACACCGCCGCCGAGCTCGCGCGCTACGAGAAGGAACGGCCCACCGTGCTGGCCGAGGGCGCGCAGAACCTGCTGCTCATCGGCTCCGACTCGCGCGCGGGCAAGAACGGGAAGTACGGCCGCAACGACGGCACCCAGCGCTCCGACACCACGATCCTGCTGCACGTCGCGGCGGACCGGAAGAGCGCGACGGCCGTCTCGTTCCCGCGCGACCTGATGACCGACGTGCCGGCCTGCCGACAGGCCGACGGCAAGCAGCACGACGCGATGTTCGCGATGTTCAACTACGCCTTCGAGGTGGGCGGTTCGGCCTGCACGATCCGTACGGTCGAGAAGATGACGGGGGTCAGGGTCGACCACCACATGGTCGTGGACTTCGACGGGTTCAAGGACATGGTGAACGCCGTCGGCGGTGTCACGGTGTGCCTGGAGCGGCCGATCGACGACGACGACGCGCATGTGCGGCTGCCCGCCGGCACCCACCATCTGAACGGCGAGCAGGCCCTCGGCTACGTACGGGCCCGCAAAAGCCTCGGCAACGGCAGCGACACCGACCGGATGGACCGTCAGCAGCGCTTTCTCGGCGCGCTCGTCAAAAAGGTGCAGAGCAACGGCGTGCTCCTGAACCCGACCCGGCTCTACCCCGTGCTCGACGCCGCCACCTCCTCGCTGACCACCGACCCCGGGCTCGCCAGCCTGCGCGGTCTCTACGACCTGGTGCGCGGCATGCGGAACATCCCGGCCGAGCACGTCCGGTTCCTGACGGTGCCCCGCGAGTCGTACGCCTACAACGCCAACCGGGACCAGCTCGTCCAGCCCGCGGCCGAGCGGCTGTTCACGCAGCTGCGCAAGGACACCCCCGTGAAGGTGGCCGAACAGCCGCCCGCGGACGAGGAGTACGGCGCGCAGGAGGAATCCGGCACGAACGGCGAATCCGACGAATACTCCGACGGGTACGACGAATACGAAGGATCCGACGAATACGGCACGTACGACGGCGACGAGTCGAGCGACGAGACGAGTGACGGGAAGCCCCGCTCCCCCGCCCACGGGCCCGGCGCCTCCCCCGCCCCCACCTTCCGCGGCAACACGGCGGGGCCGGCCTCCTGCGGCTGAGACCGGACGCCCGGACGGCGCCTCAACCGCCCCTGGGTAAAGCTGTGGTCATCAGCTGACTCACAGGTTCAAAGAAATGGTCCGGATTGCCCAGTTGTAGGGGAGTGGAATTTGTCACCGTCCTCGCTTGACGCTGAACTGGGCGGATAGTGTGAGCGATCCGGTGCACCCGGCCATGCTTGCGAGCCCGGTCGCGCACTACTGACCGACTTGACCGGGCGCCCGCTTTTAAGGGGGGTGGGGCGCCGCGTGGCCCCGACGGAGGACACAGACAACCGTGGACGCGCAAGGCCGTGGGCGGGCTGAGAACATCGACCCCGCAGATCAGTGGGTGCTCAACCCCCACACCGGTGACTACGAACTGCGACTGACCCCCTCCGCTGGGCAGTCGGGAGTGCCGAGCCCCCGCCGCGCCGCACCGCGCGGCGACGGTCCGCGCCGCGGCAGCCCGCAGGGCGGCGGCAGGCGCGACGTTCCTCCGCAGCGCAGACGACGCGAGGCGCCGTCGGTGCAGGAACAGGGCCCCGGCCGGCGGCGTTCGCGGCCGAAGAAGAAGTCGAAGGCCAAGAAGATCCTGCTCTGGACGTCCGGCGGCATGGCCATGGTCGTCCTGGTGGGCGCCGGGGTCGGCTACTGGTACTGGGAGCACCTCAACGGCAACATCACCTCGCAGGACGTGGTCGGCGCCAAGAACGGCTTCGCCAAGGACGAGGCGATCAACATCCTCGTCATGGGCACCGACAAGCGCACCGGCAAGGGCAACGAGGGCTACGGCGACAAGGGCAGCGTCGGCCACGCCGACACGAACGTGCTGCTGCACGTCTCCAAGGACCGTACGAACGCGACGGCGTTGAGCATCCCGCGCGACCTCGTCGTGGACGTGCCGGACTGTCAGGTGAAGCAGAAGGACGGCTCGCTCAAGACCATCCAGGGCACGCCGAACAGCCGCTTCAACACCAGCCTCGGGCAGTCCGACCGCGACGCCGGCTGTGTCATGAAGACCGTCAAGGCGGTCACGGGCATCACCGTCGACCACTTCATGATGGCGGACTTCAACGCGGTGAAGACGCTGTCCAGCGCCGTGGGCGGGGTCAACGTCTGTGTCGCCAAGGACGTCAACGACCCGGACTCGCACCTCAAGCTGTCGGCGGGCACGCACAATCTGCAGGGCGAGCAGGCGCTGGCCTTCCTGCGCACCCGGCACAGCTTCGGCAACCAGGGCGACCTGGACCGGATCAAGGTGCAGCAGCAGTTCCTGGGTTCGCTGGCGCGCAAGATGAGTTCGAGCGACACGCTCACCAACCCGCGCAAGCTGACGAGCCTCGCGGAGGCGGCCACCAAGGCGCTCACCGTCGACAAGGGCATCGGCAGCCTGAACAGCCTCAAGGACCTGGCCCTTGAGATCAGGAAGGTGCCGCCGAAGAACCTGTCGTTCACGACGGTGCCCGTGATCGACAACCCGGCGGAGCCGACGCCGGTGACCGTCGTCGTGAACCCGACGGCCGGGCCGCCGGTCTTCAACGCGATCAAGAACGACGTGTCGCTCACGGAGACGAAGAAGAAGCAGAAGGAGAAGCAGGACGCGAAGCTCAAGGGCCCCAAGTCCGCCGCCTCCGCGGTCCGCGTCAACATCTACAACGGCAGTGGCCGCACGGGCGCCGCTCAGGAAACTCTCACGGAACTGCAGAACAATGAGGGCGTACTGAAGTCGAGCCAGATGGGCAACAAGCCGAATCAGGCGAAGACGAGCCTCGAGTACGCGCCGGACCAGGCCGATCAGGCCCGGCGGCTCGCGGACATCATGGGCCTTCCGGCGTCCGCGCTGAAGGAAGGCAAGAGCGAGAAGAACGATCAGGGGCTGCCGGCGATGACGCTCATCCTCGGCGGTGACTTCAAGGGTGCGGGGACACCCGTCGACGGAGCCTCGGCGAAGGCGCCGGAGGTCGACAAGACAACAGCGGACAAGGCTGTGTGCGCCAAGTGACCAACCTCTGCCGCCTGTTGACTGTCTAAGCAAGTGACAGTGGGCGGCCGAGCCGCTGTCACAGCGCGGGGAGGGCGGGGTAGGACATGGGGCGAGGCACTGTGCGTGGGGAGCGCACACGGCGGCCTGCCGGGCGGGGCGAACCACCGGACCAGGCGTCCGACCTGGGGTGGGACGACAGCCTGTACGAGGACGCGGCGGGCGGTGACGCGGACAGTCGCGGCCGCACCGCGCGCAGCAGGCAGCGGGCGGCCGTCCGGCCGCGCCGCCGCAGACGACGGATACTGCGCTGGACCGCGAGCATCCTCGCGTTCCTGATAATCGGCACGGCCGGCGCCGGATACCTCTACTACCGGCACCTGAACGGCAACCTCAAGACCGGCAAGCTCAACCTCGGCGAGCACAAGGTTCCCGAACCGACGCCGAACGCGGCGGGCCAGCGCCCGCTGAACATCCTGCTGATCGGCTCCGACAGCCGGAACACCAAGGAGAACCTGAAGCTCGGCGGGCACAAGCAGAGCGTCGGCTCCGCCCCGCTGGCCGACGTGCAGATGCTCCTTCACCTGTCGGCCGACCGCAGCAACATGTCCGTGGTGAGCATGCCGCGCGACACCCTGACCCGGCTGCCCCAGTGCACCGACCCGGAGTCCGGCGAGGTGTACGAGGCGACGGTCTCCCGGCAGATGGTGAACTCCTCGCTGGCCCGCGGCGGCCCCGGCTGCACGGTCGCCACGTGGGAGCAGCTGACCGGCATCCACATCGACCACTACATGATGGTCGACTTCTCGGGCGTCGTGTCGATGGCCGACGCGATCGGCGGCGTACCCGTCTGCGTCAACGCCAACGTCTACTCGCGGAACAGTTCGGGCGAGGGCTCGGGCCTGAAGCTGAAGAAGGGCACGACGTCCGTCAAGGGCGAGCAGGCCCTGCAGTGGCTGCGGACCCGGCACGGCTTCGAGGACGGCAGCGACATCGCGCGCGCCAAGGCGCAGCACATGTACATGAGCTCGATGGTGCGCGAGCTGCGCGAGAACGCGACGTTCAGCCACCCGGGCAAGCTGCGCACGCTCGCCGAGAAGGCGACGGACGCGCTGAGCGTCGACGACGGCCTCGACACGGTCAAGAAGCTGTACGACCTGAGCAACGAGCTGAAGCGGCCCGCGCCCAAGCGGATCACGATGACGACGATGCCGTTCGTCTACGAGGGCGCGCGCGTGGTGCCGAAGGAGAAGGACGCCGACGCGCTGTGGCGGCTGCTCCGTGACGACATCGCGCTCGACGGCAAGGACAAGGCCGACAAGGAGAAGCCGAAGGACGAGACGTCCGACGATCCGCCCGCGGCCGACGGCAGGATCGCGGTGCAGGTGCGCAACGGCACGCGTACGGCGACGACACCCGCGGCGCCCGGGCGGGCCGCACAGGTGGCGCAGGCGCTCACCGCCAAGGGCTTCACGCAGGCGGTCGCCGACCAGGCGCAGTCCCTCGTGGAGGACAGGACGGTGATCCGCTATCCGTCGGGCGACCTGGAGGGCGACGCGCAGGCGGTGGCCAAGTCCCTGGGGATTCCGCTGAGTTCGGTGCAGGAGTCGACGGAGGTGTCCGGCGTGACGCTGATCGTGGGCGCCGACTGGAAGACGGGCACCGCGTACCCGAAGTCCACGGACGACGAGGACGCGGGCAAGGCCCTGGACAAGGAGCAGACGCAGAACGGCGCGGACGACTCCACGTGCATGAAGGTGGAGCAGGGCTACACCTGGTAGCGCATCGGCTGCTACGAGAACGGGGCGCGGGAGGTGAACTCCCGCGCCCCGTCGAAGAGTTGACGGTCAGTTGACCGCGGGCTCCTGCGGCACGGCCGGCCTGCGCGAGGCGATGACCTTCTTCGCGAGCGACTTCGGGCTGGTCAGGAAGCCCCAGCCCCACGTCATGTGCATCGTGGCGAGCGCGACGGGGATCTGGGCGCGCGCCTTCAGCGGCAGCCCCTTGCCCGCCGGGATCGAGCCCGCGACGATCGCCGCGAGATAGCCGCCGGGGATCACGAAGCCCCACGGCGTGAGGGCGGCGCCGACCACGACGCCCGCCGCGATCGCGCACACGGCGGTCGGCGGGGCGAGGTAGCGCAGGTTGATCGAGCCGGAGTGGAAGCGGGCGACGACGTGCCGCCAGCGGCCGTAGTTCCGGTACTGCTTGGCGAGTTCCCTGACGCTCGGCCGCGGCCGGTAGTCGACCAGCAGGTCGGGCGAGAACCAGATGAGGCCGCCGGACTCACGGATCCGGAAGTTCAGCTCCCAGTCCTGGGCGCGGATGAACTCCTCGTTGTACCCGTCGAGCTTCTCCAGCACCTCGCGCCGGAAGACGCCCAGGTAGACGGTCTCGGCCTGCTGTGCCTCGCCGCCCGTGTGGAACGCGGCGTTGCCGACGCCGATCTTCGAGGTCATCGCGGCGGCGACGGCCTGCTCCCAGGCGTTGGTGCCCTGGGCGTGCATGATGCCGCCGACGTTCATCGCCCCGGTCTCCTCCAGGAGGCGGACGGCGGTGGCGATGTAGCCGGGCGAGAGCGCGGCGTGGCCGTCGACGCGGACGACGACCGGGTGGCGGGAGGCCTTGATCGCGGCGTTCAGGGCGGCGGGGGTGCGGCCCGTCGGGTTCGGCACCGTGGACACCTTGGGGTGTTCGGCGACGAGCCGCGCGGCGACTTCGTCCGTACGGTCGGTGGAGGGGCCGAGGGCGAGCACGACCTCCATCTCGCCGTCGTACTCCTGCGCCAGGATCGCCTCGACGGCCTCCTTCAGGTGCCGCTCCTCATTGAGGATGGGCATGATCACGGAGACGGCCGGGAGCTGCGTGACAGAGTTGGCGGTTGCGTTCATCGCGGGTCACGTTACCGCTAATGGGGGACACGGGCGCGCGCCGCCGAGTCGCTGCCGTGGGCAGCAGATCGTATGGGCCTACTGTGCTCGCGTCCCACGCCCACTGTCGCGGAGGTGTCCCCCGGTGCCCACGCCGCCCCGCTCCCCCGACCGTCCGCAGCGGCCGGGCCGCCCCCACGGGCAGGCCCGCGGGCCAGGACGGTCGCCGCTCAGGAAGAAGTCGCGGTGGGCCATGCGGGTGGCGACGGCGCTCTCGGTGACGGTGCTCGCCGCGGCCGGCGTCGGGCACGCGCTCGTCTCCGGCATCGACTCCGGCATCCACCGGATCGACCCCTTCAAGGACATGAAGAACCGTCCCGCCGCGGGCGACGGAATGAACGTGCTGCTGGTCGGCACGGACGGCCGCGACAAGATCAGCGACGAGGAGCGCCAGAAGTACAAGCTCGGCGGGGCGCCCTGCCACTGCACGGACACCGTGATGATCGTGCACATCTCGGCGAACCACGAGCGCGCCTCCGTCGTCTCCCTCCCCCGCGACTCGTACGCGGAGATCCCGGCGCACACCGACCAGAACAGCGGCGAGAAGCACCACCAGCACCCCGTGAAGCTGAACGCGGCGTACGCGGAGGGCGGGCCGCAGCTGACGCTGCGCACGGTCGAGCACATGACGAAGGTGAAGCTCGACCACTACCTGGAGGTCGACTTCACCAGCTTCATGAAGACGGTCGACGAGCTCGGCGGCGTCGACATCTGCACGGACACCCCGCTCAAGGACTCCTACACGGGGCTCGACCTGGGCGCCGGCACCCACCAGTTGAACGGCGGGGAGGCGCTGCAGTACGTACGGGCCCGGCATCTGGACGGCGCGGGGGACCTCGGCCGGATGCAGCGCCAGCAGCGGTTCATGGCGGCGCTGATCTCGAAGGCGACGTCGTCGGGCGTGCTGCTCAATCCGGTCCGGTTCCGCGGTGTCGCCCGTACGCTGCTCAGCTCGGTCCGCGCCGACAAGGGCTTCGGGTCGGACGAGATGGTGGACCTGGCGCGGGCGATGCGGAACTTCTCGCCGTCGTCGTCGGAGTTCACGACCGTGCCGATCGGGAACATGAGCTATCCCGTGCCGAACATCGGCTCCACGGTGAAGTGGGACGACAAGAAGTCGGCGGCGCTGTTCAAGTCGCTGCGCGAGGACAAGCCGCTCTCGCCGCACCGGCCGAAGGCGAAGCGGCCGGCCGTGGTCGATGTCGCGCCGAGCGAGATCCGGGTCCAGGTCGAGAACGGGACGGCGTCGGCGGGGCTCGGCAAGAAGGTCGACTCCGCGCTGAAGAAGACGGGGTTCCGGACGACGGGGGCGCCCGTCAACGCGGACGACCGCACGGCGAAGCGGACGACCGTGCTGTACGACCCGGGGTGGGACCGGTCGGCCAAGTCGTTGGCGGCGGCGTTGCCGGGGGCGGAGATGGAGGCGGTGGACGGGCTCGGGCCGACGTTGAAGGTTGTCGCCGGGGCGGACTATGGGGGTGTTCGGGCGGTGCGGGCGCAGGACGCGGATTCGGGGTCGTACGGGGCGGTTACCGGGGACCAGGTCGTGTGCGGGTGAGCTGGGCCGGGGTTGCGGTCGCGGGGCTCTGCCCCGGACCCCGCTGCTCAATCGCCGCAGGGACTTGATTTGGGGCTCTGCCCCATGCCCCGCGCCTCAATCGCCGGCGGGGCTTGAATTGCCGAGCTCGATTGGATCACTCGTCGCCTGACTGCGCCCTCAGCTCCTTGATCGCGCGGCGGCGGGCCAAGCGGTGTTGGCGGCGGATCTGGGCCTCCTGGTAGCGGCGGCGGTCGCGGTCGGTTTCGGGTTCGACCGGGGGGACCGTGCGGGGCTTGCCGTCCGCGTCGACCGCCGCGAAGACGAGATAGGCCGAGCCGACCTGCTGGGCGGGGGTCGACTCGTTCCAGCGCTCGGCGAGGACCCGCACGCCCACCTCCATCGACGTGCGCCCCGTCCAGTTCACCTGCGCCTTCACGTGCACCAGGTCACCCACGCGCACGGGCTCCAGGAACGCCATCTCGTCCATGGACGCCGTCACCGCAGGTCCGCCCGAGTGCCGGCCGGCCACGGCCCCCGCCGCGTCGTCCACCAATTTCATGATCACGCCGCCGTGCACGGTGCCGAGGAGATTGGTGTCGTTGTGCGTCATGATGTGCGACAACGTCGTGCGGGAAGCGGAAGTCGGCTTGCCCGGAATATCCGATTCCGCGCCGTGGGCCTGGTCTGTCATGCCACCAACCTTATGCGCGCGCCGATTGTGTTAGCTCTGCAACAGCACTGGTGCGATTTCCCTTCAGGGCTTGTAAGGCACGTATTCGAGCACGGCACACTGAGCCCATGAATGATTGGCCCGACGGGCGGAGCGACAGGCAGGGCGGCGCGGGCCGCGGCGGATACGGCCGTGGCAGCGGCAGCGCGCGCCCGGAGGGTGCCCGCGTCATGCCGCACGTGCAGCGGCCCGTGCCGCAGCAGCCGCCGCCCCCGTACGACGGCGGCGGGTACGACCAGTCGTACAACGACGGGTACAACACGGGCCAGGTCTACGGCCAGCCGAGCGGCCGGGGCCGGGGCGGCGGCTTCGACGACGGCGGCGACTACGGGCCGCCGACCGGCCGCCCCGTGCGGCCCCCGAACTGGGGCAAGCGCATCAAGCGGACCGTCATCACCGTGGTCGTCGTGCTGGTCGTCGCGAGCGTCGGGACGTACTTCTGGGCCGACTCCAAGCTGCACCGCGACGTCGACCTGTCGAAGGTCATCGACCGGCCCGAGGCGGGCGACGGCACGAACTACCTGATCGTCGGCACCGACAGCCGTGAGGGCATGTCCGCCGAGGACAAGAAGAAGCTGCACACCGGCTCCGCCGAGGGCAAGCGCACGGACACGATGATGATCCTGCACGTCGGTTCGAACGGGGACACCCTCGTCTCGCTGCCGCGTGACTCGAACGTCGAGATCCCCTCGTACAAGGGCGCCGAGTCCGGCAAGACGTACCCGGCCACCGGGCGCCAGACGAAGCTGAACGCCGCGTACTCCGAGGACGGCCCGACGCTGCTCGTGCGCACCGTCGAGGCCAACACCGGGCTGCACATCGACCACTACGCGGAGATCGGCTTCGGCGGCTTCGCGAGCATCGTGGACGCGGTCGGCGGCGTCGAGATGAACCTGAAGGAGGGCTTCAAGGACAAGTGGTCCGGGGCCGACTTCCAGAAGGGCAAGCAGACCCTGGACGGCCAGCAGGCCCTCGCCTTCGTCCGTACGCGGCACGCCTTCGCCCAGTCCGACCTGCAGCGCACCAAGAACCAGCAGCAGTTCCTCGGGGCGCTCGCGCACAAGGTGTCCTCACCCGGGACGGTCCTGAACCCGTTCACGCTGTACCCGACGATGGGAGCGGGCCTCGACTCGCTGACCGTCGACAAGGACATGAGCCTGTACTCGCTCGGCAAGATGTTCCTGGCGATGAAGTCGGTCAACGGCGGCGACGGCAAGTCCATGAACATGCCGACGAGCGGTTCGGTCGGCGGCAATCTGCTGTGGGACAAGGCCAAGGTCAAGCAGCTCGTCGACCAGTTCAACAACGACGAGAAGGTCACGGTCTCCAGCGACTGACTGCCTGTTCGCAGGCTCTCGGGCCAGGATGTCGTCATGACGTCCGCTGTCGTACTCGGTGCCGCCGGTGGGGTCGGCCGGGCGATCGTCGCCCGGCTCGCCACCGGCGGTTCGCATGTGGTCGCGGTCGACCTGGACCCGGCGGTGCGTCAACTCCCAGGCGTTTACGCCGCGTTGGAGGCCGACGCCACCCAACCGGCCACCCTCGCGCAGGCCTTCGACGCCGCACCCGAGCCGCCCGCCGTGCTGGTGCACGCACTGCTGCACGAACTGCGGGCGCCGCTCGGGGAGTTGACCCCGGCGCAGTGGCACAAGGTGTTCGACGTCGGGCTCGTCTCCGCTTGGCAGGCGGCCGCCGAGCTGGTGCGACGCAAGCCCTCGGGCGGTCCCGCCTCCGTGGTCCTCGTCGGCTCGGTGCACGCGCACGGCGCGGCGCCCGACTGCGCGCCGTACGCCGTCGCGAAGGCGGGCCTTGGCGCGCTCGCCCGTGCGGCGGCCACCGAGTGGGGGCCGCTCGGCGTGCGCACCAATGTCGTGGAGCCGGGCTTCGTGCCCGTCGAGCGCAATGCCCACCGCTGGCGCGACCCGGTCGCACGCGCCCGGGTCGAGGCCGACTACCCGCTCGGCCGCCTCTGCTCCCCGGAAGAGATCGCCGACGTCGTCGCCTTCCTGGCCGGCCCCACCTCCTCGTACGTCAACGGGGTCTGCCTGCCCGTGGACGGCGGCTACCTCGCGGCGCTGCCGGAAGTCACAAAAGGTGATGCGGCGGGCCCCCGCTCCTGACACTCTGCGCCGATGGATCGCGAAGAGATCTCCCGCATCGCCCACACCGACCACCCCATCAAGGCCCCGCTCGGCGACGACTCCGTGCGTGAGCTGCTGCGGCACGCCCTGCCGCGCGGCGACGAGCGCGTCCTCGATCTCGGCTGCGGCCCCGCCGAGTGGCTGCTGCGCGCCCTCGCCGACCGGCCCGGCGTCCGGGCCGAGGGGATCGACCTGGACGAGGGCGCGCTGGCGGAGGCGCGCGAGCGGGCGGAGGCGGCGGGCGTGGCCGACCGGCTCACGCTGCACCACAAGGCGGCCGAGGACCTCGTGCCGGAGAAGCCGTACGACGCGGTGCTCAGCGTCGGCGCCGCGCACGCCTTCGGCGGCCTGCTGCCCACCCTCGAAGCGGCCCGCGCACACCTGGCCCCGGGCGGCCGCGCCCTGATCGGCGACGGCTACTGGGAGGCCGCCCCCTCCCCCGAGGCCGTCGACATGCTCGGCGACTTCGCCGACCTGCCGACCACGCTCGACAAGGTCTCCGAGGCGGGCTGGACCCCGGTCGCGGCGCACCTCAGCACGCGGCACGAGCTGGACGCGTACGAATGGTCCTGGCTCGGCTCCGTCGCGAACCACGCCCTCGACACCGACAGCCCCGAACTCCTGGCCCTGGTCACCGAACGCCGCACGGAATGGCTCCGCACCTACCGCCACTCCTTCGGCTTCGCGTGCCTGGTGCTGCGCAGGACGCACGAAGGCCCCTGAACCGTGCGGGTGATCAGGGGCCTTCGGCGTGCGGGGTGTTACGGCAGGTTGCGCGCCATCACGATGCGCTGGACCTGGTTCGTGCCCTCGTAGATTTGGGTGATCTTGGCGTCGCGCATCATGCGCTCGACCGGGTAGTCGCGGGTGTAGCCGTAGCCGCCGAGGAGCTGGACGGCGTCCGTGGTGACCTCCATCGCGACGTCCGAGGCGAAGCACTTGGCGGCGGCGCCCTGGAAGGTGAGGTCCTTGTCGCCGCGCTCCGACTTGGCGGCGGCTGCGTAGGTCAGTTGGCGGGCGGCCTCGATCTTCATGGCCATGTCCGCGAGCATGAACTGGATGCCCTGGAAGTCGCCGATCGGCTTGCCGAACTGCTTGCGCTCCTGGACGTAGCCCTTGGCGTAGTCGAGGGCGCCCTGCGCGACACCGAGCGCCTGCGCGGCGATCGTGATGCGGGTGTGGTCGAGGGTCTTCATCGCCGTGGCGAAGCCGGTGCCCTCGGCGCCGATCATGCGGTCGGCGGGGATGCGGACGTTGTCGAGGTAGACCTCGCGGGTCGGCGAGCCCTTGATGCCGAGCTTCTTCTCCGGGGCGCCGAAGGAGACGCCCTCGTCGGACTTCTCGACGACGAAGGCGGAGATGCCCTTCGAGCGCTTCTCGGGGTCCGTGACCGCCATGACCGTGTAGTACTCGGACTCGCCGGCGTTCGTGATCCAGCGCTTCACGCCGTTGAGGACCCAGGAGTCGCCGTCGCGCACCGCGCGGGTCTTCATGCCCGCGGCGTCCGAACCGGCGTCCGGCTCGCTCAGGCAGTACGAGAACATGCCGTCGCCCTTGGCCAGCGGGCCCAGGTACTTCTTCTTCAGCTCCTCGGAGCCGGAGAGGATCACGGGGAGGGAGCCGAGCTTGTTCACGGCGGGGATCAGGGAGGACGAGCAGCAGACGCGCGCCACCTCCTCGATCACGATGACCGTGGCGAGCGCGTCGGCGCCCGCGCCGCCGTATTCCTCGGGGACGTGCACGGCGTGCAGGTCCGAGGCCGTGAGCGCGTCGAGGGCCTCGCGCGGGAAGCGCGCCTCCTCGTCCACGGCCGCGGCGTGCGGGGCGATCTTCGCCTCGGCCAGCGCGCGGATCGTCTCGCGGAGCATGTCGTGCTCCTCGGACGGGCGGTACAGGTCGAAGTCAGCCGATCCGGCCAAGGTCTCTCACGCTCCAAGCCACGCTTTTACTGATGCTAATTACCGTTAAGTAACCCGAATCTTAGGTCGCGGCCCACTGCGCGGATACGTGAGCTATGCGACAACGGTGAAGTTGCCCGGTGAGGCGCCTCCACATGCCACGGCTATGCTCGGCAGCGCCCTGAAGCACCCACACCTCTGGAGCCCCCCGATATGGCCCTCAAGATCACCGTGATCGGCACCGGCTACCTCGGCGCGACACACGCCGCAGCCATGGCCGAGCTCGGCTTCGAGGTGCTCGGCCTGGACGTCGTGCCCGAGAAGATCGACATGCTCACGCGGGGCGAGGTCCCGATGTACGAGCCCGGCCTCGAGGACCTCCTGCGCCGGCACGTCGAGGGGTTCGAGGGTTCGAGCGGCCGGCTGCGCTTCACGATGGACTTCGCCGAGGCCGGCGCGTTCGGCGACGTGCACTTCGTGTGCGTGAACACGCCGCAGAAGCACGGCGAGTACGGCTGCGACATGTCCTACGTCGACGCCGCCTTCGCCTCGCTCGCGCCGCACCTGAAGGAGAGCGCGCTCGTCGTCGGCAAGTCGACCGTGCCGGTCGGCTCGGCGGCCCGCCTCACCGAACTGCTGCCGCAGCACGCGGAGTTGGCCTGGAACCCGGAGTTCCTGCGCGAGGGCTTCGCCGTGAACGACACGCTGCACCCGGACCGCATCGTGGTCGGCGTGAACAGCGAGCGGGCCGAGCAGCTGCTGCGCGAGGTGTACGCGAAGCCGCTCGCCGAGGGCACGCCGTTCATCGTGACGGACTACCCGACGGCCGAGCTGGTGAAGACCTCGGCGAACTCCTTCCTCGCCACGAAGATCTCCTTCATCAACGCGATGGCCGAGGTCTGCGAGGCGGGCGGCGGCGACGTCGCGAAGCTCGCCGAAGCGATCGGCTACGACGAGCGGATCGGGCACAAGTTCCTGCGCGCCGGGATCGGCTTCGGCGGCGGCTGCCTGCCGAAGGACATCCGCGCGTTCATGGCGCGCGCCGGTGAGCTGGGCGCCGACCAGGCGCTGACGTTCCTTCGCGAGATCGACTCCATCAACATGCGGCGCCGCGGCGCGATGGTCGAGATGGCCCGCGAGGCGCTCGGCGGCGGCGCGTTCCTGGGCAAGCGGGTGGCTGTCCTCGGAGCTACTTTCAAGCCGGACTCCGACGACGTACGCGACTCCCCTGCCCTCAACGTCGCCGGCCAGATCCACCTCCAGGGCGGCCAGGTCACGGTCTACGACCCGAAGGGCATGGACAACGCGCGGCGCGTGTTCCCGACGCTCGGCTACGCGGACTCGGCCCTCGAGGCGGTGCGCGGCGCGGACATCGTGCTGCACCTCACCGAGTGGCGCGAGTTCCGCGAGCTGGACCCGGCGGAGCTGGCCAAGGTCGCCGCGAGCCCGGTCCTCCTGGACGGCCGCAACGCGCTGGACAGTGCGCTGTGGCGGGCCGCCGGGTGGACGTACCGGGCGATGGGCCGCCCGTCCGCGTAACCCTTCTTCGAGGTACTACTTGGCGCGGTAGCGCCGCATCTTCGCCCGGGCCCCGCAGACCGCCATGTCGCACCAGCGACCGCGGCCCGCGGGGCTCCGGTCGTAGTACGCCCAGTGGCAGTCGGCCGCCTCGCAGGCCTTGAGCCGCGCCCAGGTGCCGTCGCCGCGCGCCTCGGCGATGGCCGCCGCGACCCGCCCGGCCAGCGACTTCGGGTCGACCGGGACCAGGCTCGCCGCGCCGTCCCGCCCGTCGACGACCACCCGCAGCGGGACCGGGGCGAGCAGCTCGCTCAGCGGGGTCACGGTGCGGTGCGGCGGATGGCCCGCGTGGGCCAGGCACACCGCGCGCAGCGACTCGCGCAGCTCTCGCGCGTCGTCGACCTCGGCCGCCGCGATGCCGAAGCGCTCGCGCTCCTCGGCCCGGTCCAGCGCGTCCTCGCCCGTCGTGATGTCGAGCAGCGTGTTCACCAGGGCCTCGATCAGGGCGAGGCCGCCGGGTGCGGTCTGACGGGCATTCATGGTTGCGACGTTACCCCCAGTGCGGGAGTATGCAGTAACGCCGAAGTTACCGGTTGGCCCCGTATAGGGGTAACACGAGGAGGCATCATGCCCATCGCACAACTCGGAGTCGTCGTCCTGGACTGTCCGCGGCCGCGCGAGCTGGCGGAGTTCTACGCGGCCGTGCTCGGCGGCAGCGTCACGGGGGAAGAGGAGGACTGGGTCGACGTGAAGGCGCCGGGCGGCCACGCGCTCGCGTTCCAGAAGGCGCCCGGGTACGCGGCGCCCTCCTGGCCCGCCGCCGACCACGACTCGCAGCAGTTCCACCTCGATCTGACCGTGGAGGACCTGGACGCGGCGGAGAAGGAGGTACTCGCGCTGGGGGCCACGGTGCTCGAGGCGGAGGACCGTTCGCGCAGCTGGCGGGTTTACGCGGACCCGGCAGGGCACCCGTTCTGCCTCTGCGCCTGCTGATCCTTCCGCGCCTGCTGTCCTTCCGACCGAGGGAGCCTTCATGGCCTTCGCGAAAATCGGCACCATCGCCTACGACTGCCCCGACCCGCTCGCGCTCGCCGAGTTCTACGCGGCCGTGCTCGGCGGCGAGATCGAGAACTACGAGGGCAAGGGGTACTGGTACAACCTGTACCCGCCGGGCGGGCAGCGGCTGTCCTTCCAGCGGGTCCCGGACCACAAGCCCCCGCAGTGGCCCGCCGCCGACCACGACTCGCAGCAGTTGCACCTCGACCTCGACGTGGCGGACATCGAGGCCGCGCAGGAGCAGGTCCTCGCCCTCGGCGCGGTGCCGCTCGACCTGGACGACGAGGGCGGCGCCCGTGACTTCCGGGTGTACGCGGATCCGGCGGGGCATCCGTTCTGCCTGATCCGGCCGGACGCGGGTTAGCGGCCGGGCCGGGGGGCTACGGCTCCGGGGTCGCCGTCGACGGGCCGCGGCGGTGCCGTGCGGCGCGGGCGGCGAACTCCGTGCTGCGCAGCACCCGTTGGACGTTGCCCCAGGTGAGGAGGGCGAGGTCGGCGTCGGTCCAGCTGCGGGCCTGGAGTTCCGCGATCAGGGCCGGGTAGCCGGCGACGTCGGCGAGGCCCTCCGGGTGCGCGTCCCCGGTGTCGTACGTCCCGGAGAGGCCCACCGACTCGGGGCCCGCGAGGCGGTGGACGTGGTCGATGTGGTCGGCCACGTCGCGCAGGGCCGGGCCGGTGCGGTCGGCCGAGCACGGCACGAGGCACAGTCCCCGGCTCTCGCCCAGGGCGCCGAGGAGTTCGTCCGGGGCGTTGTCCGGGTGGTGGTTCAGGGCGCGGGCGCCGGAGCGGGTCAGGACGACCGGGGCCTTGGAGACGGCGAGGACGCGGGCGGCGGTCGCGGCGGAGGCGCCGGTGAGGTCGATGAGGAGGCCGAGCCGGTTCATCTCCCGTACGACCTCCTCGCCGAACCGGGTCAGGCCGTCGTCCGACGCCCATGAGGTGCCGCTCAGCGTGAGGGCGCGCAGGCCGAGGGCGTGCAGGGAGCGCAGCGTGCCGAGCGAGTCCGCCGCCGCGGAGGCCGGGGCGGGGCCGACGAGGACGGCGATCCGGCCGTGGGCGCGGGCGTCGGCGGTGTCCGAGGCGGAGCGGGCGAGGCGGAGGTCCTCCGGGTGGGCGGCCACGATGCCGATGATCAGGTCGATCTGTTCCAGCGTCGAGGTGACCGGGGCGTCCGGGTCCACGTGCGGTGCCCACAGCTGTGCGCCGGTGCCGCCCGCGCGCAGCCTCGGCAGATCGGCCTCCACGGCGCTCTCGCCCAGCTCCAGGTCGTACCAGGGGAGGGTGCGCAGCACCTGCGGGAGCCCGCAGTACCCGTCGGCCACGGGGTGGCGGGCGAGGAGGGCGTGGGGTGGGGTTGCGGAAGGCTCGGTGGGGGGTGCGGTTGCGGAGGGCGCGGTGTGGGGTGCGGTTTCGGAGGGCGCGGTGCCCGCGGCGGCCGGGACGTGGCCTGCGGGCGCGGGTCTCGCGAGGTCGGAGGGGTCGGAGGGGGCGCCCTCCTCGGCGGTGGACCTGGTGGTTTCCAGGTCACCGGCCTCGGCGGGAGCGCTGAGCTCGTCCTGTAGGTCTGCCATGGCAGGGCTCCGGACGTCGGTGGGACAGTCGTTCGAACCACCGTTGCACGGGGTGGGGGCGGGGTCTCGGCGAGCGGTGCCGTTCGGGTGGGCGGGGTGGTTGTTGGGCGGCGGCTGGGGTTGAGCTGGGTCGGGGTTGGCGCCGCCCGCGGCCGTTGCGCGGCGCCGGGGGGGGCTGGATCGGGGCCGACGCCCCACACCTCGCGACGCGCAGTGCCTGCCCTCCGCTCCAACCACGCCGATCCCTCGCCCATCTCCCACCCGCCCGCCCCCTCCGGGGGCTACGGCCCCACCGGGACCCAGGGGCTGCGCCGCCACCGACGTCGGCGTAACGGCTGCGCAGCACTGGGCGCCCCGGCACGGGGTCGACGCCAACGTCCGATGTACGGCACCGAGGCCGGCGAAAGTGGGCTCGGCGCCAACCGCACCCGGCACGCGGCACCGAGGGCGGCCCTGCCGGGGCCGACGCCCCCACGCCTCGATACGCGGCACCAGCCCGCCACTCCAACCATCCCGATCCCCCGCCCCCTCCGGGGGCTACAGCCCACCGGGACCCAGCGGCTGCACCGACACCAACACCAGCCGCGACGGCTGCGCGACACCGGCGCCGGGGCAAGAAGACGGGGGCGACGCCAACCGTGCCCATACGCGGCACCGGGGGCCGCCTTGCCCACCCTGCCGCCCAAGGCGGCAGATTGCCCAAGGCGGTGACAGCCGACCGCGACCGCACGGAAACCGTGGCCGGCGGACGCCCCGAAGCGGGCAGGCTCGGCCGCCTCGGGTGGGCAGTCGGTCCGGCCGAAGATTGCCCAAGACGGTGCAGTCGCCCCCGGCGGCCGGGAAGCCGTGGTCGGCGGACGCCCCGAAGCGACCAGGCTCAGCCGACCCGGGTGGGCAAGCGCCCCTAGCCGCGCCGGTCGTCGCCGGTGAAGTGCCGGGACCCGGTGGGCCGAAGCCCCTGGAGGGGGCGGGTGGGTGGGAGATAGGCGGAGGCCGTGAGCGAGAGGCAAGCGGAAGGGAAGAGGAGAGTCCTGCGCGAGGAGGCGGTAACCGGGCAGGGAAGCGCGCCGCTCGGTGGGCTACCGGCAGCCCCGGGCTACCGGAAGTCCCGGCTATCCGAAACCCCGGGCCACCCGAGCCCACCCACAGGTCGCCCCCGGTCGACCGCAACCACCCACCCGGTCCGGCAGAGCGCCCCCGTTACCCGTCCAGCTGGGACAGCGTCGCGTTCGACGGGCCCCGGCGGGTCCGGAGGTCGGCCGCCACCGATTCCGCGTCGCCGAGGACGCGCACCGCGTTGCGCCACGTCAGCTTGGAGAGGTCGTCCCGGGACCAGCCCCGGTCGAGGAGCTCGGCGATCAGGTTCGGATAGCCGGAGACGTCGTTCAGGCCGTCCGGCGTGAACGCCGTGCCGTCGTAGTCGCCGCCGATCCCGATGTGGTCGATGCCCGCGACCTCGCGCATGTGGTCGAGGTGGTCGGCGACGGTCGAGACCGTGGCGACCGGGCGCGGCCGCGCCTCCTCGAAGGCGCGGTGCAGCTTCATCGCCTCCGGGGACGTGTCCAGGTGGTGGTAGCCGTGGGAGCGCAGGTTCTCGTCCGCCGCGGCCGTCCAGTCGACCGCCGCCTGCAACACGAACTTCGGGACGAACGTGGCCATCGCAACCCCACCGTTCCCCGGCAGCCGCTCAAGCACGTCGTCCGGGATGTTGCGCGGGTGGTCGCACACCGCGCGGGACGAGGAGTGGGAGAAGATCACGGGCGCCTCGGACACGTCGAGCGCCGCCCGCATCGTCGTCGCCGCGACGTGCGAGAGGTCGACCAGCATGCCCTCGCGGTTCATCTCGCGGACGACCTCGCGGCCGAAGGCGGAGAGGCCGCCGACGCCGGGCTCGTCCGTCGCCGAGTCCGCCCACGCGATGTTGTCGTTGTGCGTGAGCGTCATGTAGCGCACGCCCAGCGCGTACAACGCCCGCAGCGTGGCGAGGGAGTTGTTGATCGAGTGGCCGCCCTCGGCGCCCTTGAGCGACGCGATACGGCCCTCGCGGCGCGCGGCCTCCATGTCCGCGGCCGTGCGCGCCTCCCGCAGCTCACCCGCGTACCGGGCGGTCAACTGGTCGACGCAGTCGATCTGTTCGAGCGTGGCGGACACCGCCGCGTCACCGGTCAGGTCCGTGCGGACGTACACCGACCAGAACTGTGCGCCGACGCCGCCGGCCCTCAGCCGCGCCAGGTCCGTGTGCAGGTGGGCGCTCTGGTCGGTGGCGATGTCGCGCGCGTCGATGTCGTACGTGACCTGCTCGCGCAGCGCCCACGGCAGGTCGTTGTGCCCGTCGACGACCGGGAACTCGGCGAGGATCGCCCGGGCCCGCTCCAGCGCGTCCGTCATGCCGCTCACTTCCCGAAGCCGAAGCCGGTGCCCGAACCCTCGACCTTGGCCCGCAGCCGCTTGCCCTTCTCGGTCGCCTGGTCGTTCAGCTCCTGCTGGAAGTCCTTCATGCGGCCGAGGAGTTCCTCGTCGTGCGCGGCCAGCATGCGCGCCGCGAGCAGGCCCGCGTTGCGCGCGCCGCCGACGGACACCGTCGCGACCGGGACGCCCGCCGGCATCTGCACGATGGAGAGCAAGGAGTCCATGCCGTCGAGGTACTTGAGCGGGACCGGGACACCGATCACCGGCAGCGGCGTCACCGACGCCAGCATGCCGGGCAGGTGGGCCGCGCCGCCCGCGCCCGCGATGATCGCCTTGAGTCCGCGCCCGGCGGCCTGCTCCCCGTACGCGATCATCTCGTGCGGCATCCGGTGCGCGGAGACGACGTCGACCTCGTAGGGGATCTCGAACTCGTCGAGGGCCTTGGCCGCGGCCTCCATGACGGGCCAGTCGGAGTCCGAGCCCATGACGATCCCGACGACGGGTCCCACTGCGGCGCTGCTCATTCGGTGATCGTGCCCCTCAGGTAGCCGGCTGCGTGACGGGCGCGGTCGAGCACCTCGTCCAGATCGTCGCCGTAGGTGTTCACGTGGCCGACCTTGCGGCCGGGCTTCACGTCCTTGCCGTACATGTGGATCTTGAGCTGCGGGTCGCGGGCCATGCAGTGCAGGTACGCGCTGTACATGTCCGGGTAGTCGCCGCCGAGGACATTGCACATGACCGTCCACGTCGCGCGCGGGCGCGGGTCGCCGAGCGGCAGGTCGAGGACGGCGCGGACGTGGTTCGCGAACTGGGACGTGATCGCCCCGTCCTGCGTCCAGTGGCCGGAGTTGTGCGGGCGCATCGCCAGTTCGTTGACCAGGATGCGGCCGTCGCGGGTCTCGAAGAGCTCGACCGCGAGGTGGCCGACGACGCCGAGCTCCTGCGCGACGCGAAGGGCCAGCTCCTGCGCCTCGCCTGCGAGCGCCTCGTCAAGCTCGGGCGCGGGCGCGATCACCGTGTCGCAGACGCCGTCGACCTGCTGGGACTCGACGACGGGGTAGGCGACGGCCTGGCCGTGCGGGGAGCGGACGACGTTGGCCGCCAGCTCCCGTACGAAGTCGACCTTCTCCTCGGCGAGGACCGGCACGCCCGCCTTGAACGGGTCCGCGGCGTCGGCCTCGGAGCGTACGAACCAGACGCCCTTGCCGTCGTAGCCGCCGCGCACCGTCTTGAGGATGACGGGGAATCCCTCGCCCTCCTCGGCGAACGCGACCACGTCGGCCGGGTCCTTCACGATGCGGTGGCGCGGGCACGGCACGTCGAGCGACGTGAGCTTCGCGCGCATCTCGCCCTTGTCCTGGGCGTACAGCAGCGCGTCGGGCCCCGGGCGGACGGGGATGCCGTCCGCCTCCAGGGCACGAAGGTGCTCTGTCGGTACGTGCTCGTGATCGAAGGTGATCACGTCGCAGCCGCGCGCGAACGCGCGCAGCGTGTCGAGGTCGCGGTAGTCGCCGACCACGACATCGCCGACGACCTGCGCCGCGGAGTCCTGCGGGGTGTCACTGAGGAGCTTGAACCTGATGCCGAGCGGGATGCCTGCCTCGTGTGTCATACGAGCGAGCTGTCCACCGCCGACCATGCCGACTACGGGGAACGTCACCGGACCAGGGTATCGGCCAATTGACCGGATCCCGTACCCGCCTCTTCCTGTAGGAAAGGACAAGGATCGCCGTCCCCCGACGTCCGGGAGGGCCCCCGGTTAGCATGGCTGGGTCGGTCATGACCGGACGACCGGCCCGGATCACGACCGGCCCGGACCACGAAACGACGGGGGCTGAGGCGACGAATATGGGGATCACCGGACGCACCGGCCGCATCGGGGCACTGCGACAGCGGCTCGCGGGCGTGGCCCGTGAGGTCGCGAAGTTCGGTGTCGTCGGCGCACTGGGCGTCTTCGTGAACTTCGCCGTCTTCAACCTCATGCGGCACAGCACCGACCTCCAGGTGGTGCGGGCCAGCGTGATCGCGACGATCGTCGCCATCGGCTTCAACTACGTGGGGTTCCGCTACTTCACGTACCGCGACCGCGACAAGAGCGGCCGCACCAAGGAACTCACGCTGTTCCTGCTGTTCAGCGCGGCGGGCCTGATCATCGAGAACGGGGTCCTGTACGCGGCGACGTACGGGTTCGGCTGGAACAGCTCGCTGCAGAGCAACATCTTCAAGTTCCTCGGCATGGGCCTCGCGACCCTGTTCCGGTTCTGGTCGTACCGCACGTGGGTGTTCCGGACCCTGCCCGCGCGAGAGGCCGTGGCCAGCGCGGAGTCGTTCCTCGGCGACTCGGAGCCCGCCCGGCCGGTGCGCCCCCGGCCGGAGACCGAGCGCGTCACCTGATCATTTGCTCCTCGTCGCCGTCCGCCGTCTTCTTCATCGGCGTACGGGAGAGGAACAGGCCGAAGACCGGCGGGCTGCCCTGGAGCATTTCGAGGCGGCCGCCGTCGGCCTCCGCCAGGTCGCGGGCGACGGCGAGGCCGATACCCGTCGAATTGCGGCCGCTGATGGTCCGCTCGAAGATCCGCGAACCCAGTTCCGCAGGGACGCCGGGGCCCTCGTCCGTGACCTCGACGATGGCCTGGCTGCCGGTGACCCGGGTGCGCAGGGCGACCGTGCCGCCACCGTGCATCAGGGAGTTCTCGATCAGCGCGGCGAGCACCTGCGCCACCGCGCCCGGGGTGCCGACGGCCGTGAGGTGGCGCTTGCCCGAGGAGACGATCGCGCGGCCGGCGCTGCGATAGGCGGGCCGCCACTCCTCCAGCTGCTGCTTGAGCACCTCGTCCAGGTCGAAGGGGACGGCGGAGCCGGTGCGCGGGTCGCGGGAGTTGGTGAGCAGCCGCTCGACGACGTCGGTGAGCCGCTCGACCTGCGCGAGCGCGATCGTCGCCTCCTCCTTCACCTCGTCGAGGTCCTCGGTCATCGTGATCTCCTCCAGGCGCATGGAGAGCGCCGTGAGCGGCGTACGCAGCTGGTGGGAGGCGTCGGCGGCCAGGCGCCGCTCGGCCGTCAGCATGCGGGCGATGCGCTCCGCCGAACCGTCGAGGACGTCGGCCACGCGGTCCAGCTCGGGGACGCCGTAGCGCTTGTGCCGGGGCCGCGGGTCGCCGGACCCGAGGCGCTCCGCCGTCGAGGCGAGGTCGGTGAGCGGGGACGCGAGGCGGTTGGCCTGGCGTACGGCGAGCAGCACGGCCGCGACGATGGCGAGCAGGGCCACGCCGGCGATGATCAGGAGCGTGCGGCCGACCTCCGTGGTGACGGCCGACCTGGCCTCCTCGACGGTGACCTTCTCGCCCTGCTCGCCCTTGGCCGTGTAGGAGATGACGTCGCCGACGGGTTCCTTGCCGATGGTGAGCGGGGCGCGGCCGGGCATGTCGATCTCGGCGTAGCGGTCCCCGGCGACCTGGTCCTGGAGGATGCTGCCGGTGATCTGTTCCTCGCCGAGGATTCTGCTGTCCACGATGGAGGCGAGGCGGACGGCCTCGGACTCCACGCGTTCCTGGGCGCTGTTGGTGATGGTTCGGGTCTCCACGATGACCAGGGAGACGCCGAAGACGGCGATCACTACCAGGACCACGGCGAGGGTGGAGTTGATCAGTCGGCGACGCATAGGTCTCAGTGTCCCGGATTGGTGCCCGGTACCGGCGTTACGGCCACGGGGCTCCGCCCCGGACCCCGCGCCTCAATCGCCGGCGGGGCTTGATGGAGCAAGCCCGGCGGAGCTTGATCCGGCAAGCCCGGCAGATGTTGGTATTTCAAGCCCCTGCGGCGATTGAGCAGCGGGGTCCGGGGCGGAGCCCCGTGCGGGTGACCTCTAGCTCTTCTCGAAGCGGAACCCGACTCCCCGCACCGTGGCGATGTAGCGCGGGTTCGCCGCGTCGTCGCCCAGCTTTTTGCGGAGCCAGGAGATGTGCATGTCGAGGGTCTTCGTCGAGGACCACCACGTCGTGTCCCAGACCTCGCGCATCAGCTGGTCGCGGGTGACCACGCGGCCCGCGTCCCGGACGAGGACGCGCAGGAGGTCGAACTCCTTGGCCGTGAGCTGGAGTTCCTCGTCGCCCATCCACGCGCGGTGCGACTCGACGTCGATGCGGACGCCGTGCGTGGCCGGGGCCTGGACGGGCTCGGTGGCGCCGCGCCGGAGCAGGGCCCGGACCCGGGCGAGCAGTTCGGCGAGGCGGAAGGGCTTCGTCACGTAGTCGTCGGCGCCGGCGTCGAGGCCGACGACCGTGTCCACCTCGTCCGCGCGGGCGGTGAGGATCAGGACCGGCACCGTGTGCCCCTCGGCGCGCATGCGGCGGGCCACTTCGAGGCCGTCCATCCCCGGCAGTCCGAGGTCGAGCACGACGAGGTCGATGCTTCCCTGCAGTCCGGCGTCGAGGGCGGTGGGGCCGTCCTCGCGCACTTCCACCTCGTAACCCTCCCGGCGCAGGGCACGGGCCAGCGGCTCCGAGATGGACGCGTCGTCCTCGGCGAGCAGTACACGGGTCATGAGGTGATGGTAGTCCGCGGCGGACGACGCCCGTGGGGTGATCGACCACTGCGCCGTCCGGTGGCTAACGGAATTTTTGCCTCCGGGTTCGTTCCCTGGGGTGTCGGGGTGTCATCGTGGGGAACACCTTTGAAACAGTGCGGGCGGTTCCGTGAAGGCCTGTGATCCATCTCTCAAGTCCTTCCATATGCCACTGAGTCGTTCGTAAGGTGATTCAACGCCTGATGCACTACTGGGGGACCTTTGGAGCGCACCGCGCACCCAAGGTCCCTTTCTTGTGTGAGCTGACTCCGTCAGCATTTTTAGGAATGACCTGTGGCCGGGCCCCGCGTGTAAGGAAGCGCGCCGGGTGTGGATCTCGAGCCCACCGCACCGGTGGGCTTCGGTGCCGGCCTCCCCCACGCGGGCGCCGACTCCCCACGAAGGTGCGGCGTCCCGAGCGAGCAAGGAACCCCCATGGCGTCCAGCCTGACGAAGGAAGCCACCGCGCCCGGCGCCGGTGAGAAGACCTTCCTTGGCCACCCTCGCGGCCTGGCCTTTCTGTTTCTGACGGAGATGTGGGAGCGGTACAGCTTCTACGGGATGCGCGCGCTTCTCGTGCTGTACCTGTCGGCCGGCGTGATCGACGGCGGTCTCGGCCTCGATGTCGCCACGGCGACCGCGATCTACTCCGTCTACAACGCCCTTGTGTACCTGCTCGCCCTGCCGGGCGGCTGGCTCGGTGACCGCGTATGGGGTCCCCGCAAGACGACCGCGGTGGGCGCCGCGATCATCATGGCCGGTCACTTCACACTGGCGCTTCCGTGGGCCGGTTCGTTCTACCTCGGCCTCGGCCTGATCGCCGCCGGTTCGGGTCTGCTCAAGGCCAACATCTCGACGATGGTCGGCCACCTGTACCCGGAGAAGAACGACCCGCGTCGTGACGGCGGATTCTCGATCTTCTACATCGCGATCAACGTCGGCGCCTTCTTCGCGCCGCTGACGATCGGCACGGTCGGCCAGACGGTCAACTGGCACCTCGGCTTCGCGATGGCCGGTGTCGGCATGGCGCTCGGCCTGGTCTGCTTCCTGTTCGGTTACCGCTACCTCTCGGGCGAGTCCAACGTCGTCCCGTCGCCGATGAGCGACGACGAGAAGCGCGACCTCTGGAAGAAGAGCGCGATCTGGGCCGTCGTCGCCGTCCTGTTCTACGCCGTCACCGGTGCCGCCGGTGCGCTGACCGTGAACTGGATCCTGTGGCCGCTGACCATCCTCGGCCTGGTCCTGCCGGTCTGGTACCTGGTCAAGATGAAGCGCGACCGCGAGCTGTCGGACACCGAGCAGTCCCGGGTCTCCGCGTACATCTGGTTCTTCATCGTGGCCGCCGTGTTCTGGGGCATCTTCGACCAGTCCGGCTCCACGCTGAACCTGTTCGCCGACAAGGACACCGCGAACACGCTGTTCGGCTTCGAGTTCCCGTCCAGCTGGTTCCAGTCGCTGAACTCGCTGTTCGTCATGGCGCTCGCGCCGGTCTTCGCCTGGCTGTGGCTGTGGCTCAACCGCCGCGGCAAGGAGCCCAGCTCCCTCTCGAAGTTCGCCAACGGCGTCTTCCTGATCGGCCTGTCCTTCTTCGTCATGATGCTCGCCCAGACCGCCGCCTCCGGCGACGCGAAGGTGACCCCGATGTGGCTGGTCATCGTCTACCTGATCCAGACCATCGGTGAGCTCACGCTCTCCCCGGTCGGCCTGTCCCTCACCACGAAGCTGGCGCCGGAGAAGTACGGCTCCCAGATGATGGGCGTCTGGTTCCTGGCCGTCACCGCCGGCGACTCGGTCATCGCCCTGCTCCAGCTGGTCGGCGCACCGACCGGCAGCGAGTGGTGGTTCGCCGCCCAGGGCGCCCTCGCCGTCCTCGCGGGCGTCGCGGTCTTCATGCTCCGCAAGAAGGTCAAGCCGCTGATGGGTGGCGTGCACTAACGCCGCCGTCTCCGGTCCTCGTGACAACGAAGGGGCCCGGTCGCACCGTTCGGTGCGGCCGGGCCCCTTCGCGTGTCCGGTGTCACTTGCAGTGCGTGTGGAACAGCCACCGCGCCATGGAGCAGCCGAGGGCGTATCCGGTGCCCCCGCTCTGCCACTGGGCCGGGCTGTCCTCCCCGTAGCCGCCCCCGCCGGCCGCGCCGGCCGTACCGGCCACTCCGAACGTCAGCCCCGCCGTGAGCAGCGCGACCGCACCGGCCCTCCGCAACTTGCGCATTGCCAATTCCCCTTGCGTCGATCGTTCCCGCCGTGCCTGGTCAAGCACAGCGTGCACCCCGGACTGAGCCGGGATCATCCACACAAGCACACAGCAAAGAGATCAGCGAGGGGTGGAAGATTACGAGGCAGGCACGATTCTCGCCGGGCAACGTCTCGAGGAATGTTTGCTTCTGCATTCCTCGAGACGTCGCCCCTGACGCTCATCCGGCTACCGGCGAACCACCTTCCGTGCACGCGGCAAGAACGTGAACACCGCGCCGCCCAGGAGGATCACCGTGCCGGCTGCCAGGCCGAGGGCGCGGAGGGCGCCGTCGTTGGAGGAGCCGGTTTCGGCGAGGCCGCCGCCGCCAGAGGCCGCCGCCGCGCCGCCGGCCGCCGCGCCGCCGCCCGCGGAACCCGTGCCGCCCGCCGCGCCGCCCGCCTGCTTCGACGTGTCGAGCTCCAGGGAGACTGGGGCCTTGTTCGGCGTGCAGGTGGTGGTCGTGCCCAGCGCCTTCACCGTGAGGACGCCCGGCGACAGCGTCGACTTGCCATCGGCGCCCGGCTTGTACGTACCGGTGAGGTCCGGGATCTCGATCGGGTCGCCGGACTTGAAGGCCTTCTTGTTGGTCGGGCCCTCCACGGGGACCGTGCCCTTGTCGGAGCCGCCCAGCTTCACCTGCATCGACGGCTTCACCGAGTCGGCCGGGATGTCGGCCGGGCTGTCCATCACGGACTTCTTGAACTTCACCGTGAGGCCGAAGTTCCCGCCGTCCTTCTTGGCGTTGATCTGCACCGGGGACGTGGCGCTCTTGTCGCCGATGGGCGTCTTGCAGGAGTAGGGGACGCTGACCTCCTTGCCGGTGAAGTCGCTCTGGCCGCCGCTGTCACCGCCACCACTCGTGGACCCACCGGAGCTGGACGAGCCGCCCGAACCGGAGGAGCCACCGGAGCTCGACGAGCCGCCCGAGGAGCCACCGCTCGACGTGCCCGGCAGGCCGCCGATCACGCCCCCAGAGCCACCCGAAGAACCGCCCGAACCCCCGGCCCCCTCAAGGACCTTGATGATCGCGCCCGGGTCCACGGCCTCCTTCGGAGAGCACTTGGTGTCCGTCGACATCGGCTTGCTGACGTTGATGTTGTACTTGTCCGGCGTCAGCTTCACCTCCCCCGGCTTCTCCAGCTTCAGCTTGCCCGTCATCGTGGACAGCTTCATCGGACTGTTCTTGGGGATCGCCGGGTTCTCGCGCGGCCCCTGCATGTCGATGTCACCGGTCTGCGCCCCGGCCGCCTTGAGCGTGCCGGTGGGCTGGACGGTGTTCTCACTGAGGTCGAGGACGTCCGGGTTCTTCGACGCGCCCTGGATGAACTTCCAGGTCACGTTCACCGTGTCGCCGACCTTCGCCGTGGCGGGCGCCGTGATCTGGGTGATCGTGGTGCCCTGCACCGGGTCGAGCCCGGAGATCGAGGGCGGTATGCACTCCGTCTTGTACGAGATGTCGGCGGCCTGCGCGGGCGCCGCCACGAACAGCAGGCCCGCCCCTCCGAGCATCAGGGCGACACCGGCCGCGCTCACTCTCCGTTGGGTGCTCACGTGTTTCCTTTCGTCGTCGGACTGTTCTCGGGCGGTGCGGAGAGTTGACCGGCCGCGGGCCGCTCCGGAGCACCGGTGGGGCCGGTGTCCGGGGTGAACCAGGGCAGGGTCGTGGTCTGTGTCGTGCTCGTCGGCGCGGCGGGCGCGTCCGCGGGTGACGGTGGCTTCGGCTTCTGCTGCGGCAGCCGCACCTTCGGCAGCCGCACGGTGCGCCCACCGGCCGCCCCCTTGGGACCCTTGGAACCCTTGGGCCCCTTGCCGTACGAGGAGCGCCGGTCGCGCGGCCGTACGCGGTCCACGACCGCCATGCCGATCCGGAAGACGGCGGCCGGCACGACGACGCACAGCAGGATCCAGAAGAGCGTGACGCCCCAGGGGCGGCCCACGCCCCAGGGCTGTTCGGCCAGCACCTTCCCGCCGTACTTGAGCGAGACGAGATAGTCGCCGTGCGCGCCCGCCGACAGTTCGACGGGCAGCTTGATCCGCTCCTTCTGCCCCGGCTCGATCGTGCCGCGCCACTGCTGGTCCTCCCATTGCGGCGCGAACACGCCGTGGGAGGTGCCCACTTGGAAGATCGGGTTCTTGACCGGGGTCGATCCGACATTGCCGACGGTGAACGTGAAGGACCGCGACGGCGGCGCGCCGAACCACGTCAGCAGCCCGCTGGACCCTTCGAGCCGGGTGTCCGCCACCATCGTCAGCTGCCCGCTCCCGGAGGACTTCGGAAGCGCCTTCACCGGGTGCCCGGCCACCTGGAACACGGCGTCCGCCTGCGCCTTCTGCCCGGTCACCGTGGCGACGTGGACGACACAAGGACACGGCTTCGGCGGCTCGGCGACCGGCAGCGACTTGCTGAACGCCCCCTTGGCGTCGGTGGTGACCGCACGCCCCTCGGAGTTGGCACAGGAGTTGGTGCCGCCGATGACGCCGCGCGACGGGCTCGACTGCCCGCAGATCAGCATCATCAGCAGCGTGTCGGGCCGCCAGTCCGCACCCTTCACGGTGATCGAACCCCCGGTCCCCGCCTGGGACTTGGAGAGGCTCACGGACGGCCTGTCGGCGGCGGACGCGGTGGCCGCCCAGGGCGCGGTGCCCGCGAGCAGGCCGCCCACCAGGGCGAGGACGGTCAGCAGCCGCGAGGCACGGGCGCTGCGGCGGCGGTTCATGGCGTACTCCTTACGTTCCCTTGTCGTCGGAGCAGTCGAAGCAGGTGCGGCGGTACGGGCCAGGAGGGCCGCCGCCTGCGTACGTACCAGTAGGCGGCGCACCCCGCCCCCGCCAGCACGGCGAGGACCCCGCCGACCGCCGGCCACGGCACGAACCGGGCGCTCGCCGTGGCCGAGTCCGCCGCGCCGCCGCCCGCCGTGACCGTCACCTTCACGTCGACGGCGTCCAGCGCCGGGGCGTCCTTCCACGGCTCGCTGAGGCTGATCCTGCGCCCCGGCAGCAGCTGCACCGGCAGGGCCCGGCTCCTGTCGAGGGCGGCGCCGAGCACCCCGTCGGCCTTCATCGCGAGGCGCGGCGACAGCGTCGTGTTGCCGCGGTTCACCACGTCGTACGCGACGGACCCCTTGCGCACCCGCACGTTCTCGACCGTGAGGGCGGACAGCGTGGGACCGCTGACCCGCAGATGGATGCTGACCCCGGAGTCGCGCCCGCCGGCCCGCGCCACCACCGCGCCGGGATGGTCCCCGGGGGTCGCGCCCGCGGGCACGGACACCGTGAAGGGGACCTCGGCGCGGGTGCGCGCCGGGATCCTCACGGACTCCTCGGCGAACCGGATCCAGGACCCGGTGTCGGTCGCCTTCTTACGGACGTCGAGCGAACCGTCGCCCTTGTTGTCCGCGTCGGCCCCGCGCAACGAGACCTTCAGCGCCTTGTCGCCCGGATTGCTCACCGCCACCTTGTCCTCCAGCACGGCCCCGGGCGTCCCCTCGGCATAGATGTACGGCCGCCCGTCCCCGTCGGCGGGCCGGGTACCGGCGGAGGAGGAGGGCGCGACGGTCCAGCTGGGCGCGGCAGCGACTGAGCCACCTACGGGCAGCACGGAGACAGCGGCGATCAAGCACACCATCAAGCCCCTGCGGCGATTGAGCAGCGGGGTCCGGGGCAGAGCCCCGCGACCGCAACCCCGCGAGGCCCCACCGACCAAAGACGAGCGCAACGTCATCTCGGCGACTCACGCCCCCTTAACGGGACGCCGCCTGATGACGCCGCGTCAACCACAACACGCCCGCCGCCCCGGCCAGGAGCACCGTCCCCCCGAGCGTCCCGAGCGCGATCGCCGAATCCTCGGGCCCGGTCTGCGGCAGCTCCCCGCCGGAGGGCGCCGACGCCGAAGAGCCCGACCCGGAGTCCGCGGACCCGCCACCGCCCGCCGCACCCTTCACGTCCATCTCAAGGGACGGCTTCGGGCTGTTGGACGGCGTACACGTGGTGTTCGTGCCGAGCGCCTTGATGGTGAGGACACCGGCGGTGAAGTTCACCTTGCCGCTCTTCTTGGGCGTGTACGTACCCGTCAAGTCACTGATCTTGATCGGGGTGTTGGCGGGGATCGCCTTGTCGTTCGGCGGTCCGGTGGCCGTGAACTGGCCGCTGTCCGCGCCGCCCACCTTGATCACCGCGCTCGGGTGCATGGCGCCCTTGCCGAGCTCGACGGGGCTGGAGGAGACGCCCTTCTGGAAGGACATCGTGATCTTGTAGCCGCTGCCGCTCTTGGCGCTCTTCATGTCGATCGGGGAGACGGCTCCCTTGTTCCCGATCGGGGTCTTGCACTGGTAGTTGACGTTCTGCACGGTGGCCGAGGCAGTGGGGGCGGCCATCAGCACCGCCGAGCCCGCCAGGGCCGCGCTGAGCGCGAACGCGGCGGTTCGTTTCTGGTACGTCCGGTACGTCACCTCGAAGTCCCTTCAAACCGAAGGTTACTGACGGTTCATCAGATCTGGGTGGCTCAAGGTACGCCCGGGGCCCTGCCGAGGGAAGACAAAGAGCACGCCGGATCGAAGTCGATCCGGCGTGCTCGGAAATACGCACGTGGGGCGGCTACGCGGGGGCGCCGACCTCCGCCCACACGACCTTGCCCGTGACGCCCGGGGTGCGGACGACGCCCCAGTCGAGGCAGAGGCGCTGGACGATGAACATGCCGTGCCCGCCCGGGCGGCCGACCCGGTGCGGGGTGCGGGGCGCGGGCTGGCCCGCCCCGCGGTCCGCCACCTCGATGCGCAGCACCTTGTTGGCCGGGGAGTCCCCGAAGTACAGGATGATCTCGTCGGGCCCCTCGGCGTGCAGGCACGCGTTCGTGACGAGTTCGGAGACGACGAGCAGCACGTCCTCCGCCGCGGCCCGGCGGTCCGCGGTAGCCGCCGGCAGCCAGCCCCAGGCGTGCAGCGCTTCGCGGGTGAAGTCACGGGCGAGCGGCACGATTCCGCTCGCGCCGCTGAGGCTCAGCCTGCGGACCCGCGGACCCGCGACGACCGGTACTTCACCGGACTCGGGGCCGTGGTCGCCCGGCGAGTAAGGCCGGGTGGTGCTCATCAGCACTTCACCTCACCGATTCACCAATTCAGCTTCAGGATTCAGGGTCTTCAGGGTCCGAGTGCCCACTGCCCGGCCAAGAAGTCCGGGTCGCGGATCGGAGTCGGAGGGTCGTCGAAGTCGCAGGGTCGGGGTCGTGTTCGGGGGGTCTCCTGCCCGAGGGAACGACGGAAACACCCACTTGTTCAGAACGGCTCCTGTGACGCTGGTAACGCCTCGATCACACAGAGACAACTGGAGCGTAACTTCTATGGTTGGCCACTGCACGCAGCCGCCCGGCTCCGGTCAGTCGCCGGAGGGGTCGGGCGCGAGGGCCTCGTCGAGCGACGCGTGCACCGTGAAGACTGCCTCCGCACCGGTGATCTCGAACACCCTGGCAACCACCGGGAGCATGCCCGCGAGGTGCACTCCGCCACCGGCCGCCTCGGCCTTCAGACGGGCCCCGAGCAGCACGTTCAACCCCGTCGAATCGCAGAATTCGAGCCGGGAACAGTCGATCACCAGCCGGGAATGTCCCTTGTTGAGGCATTCATCCAGGGGGTCGCGCAGCAGATCGGCCGTATGGTGATCCAACTCACCGGCCGGGGTCACGACGGCACTGGAGCCCTCTTGTCGCACCTCGACCAGAAGCCGGCCCCGATGCGCACTGCCGACTGTCCCGCGGTCCATGACGTCTCTCTCTCGCTGCCTACGACGTGCCGATTGACGCCCTCGAACACTACGCCCTCTGGCTGTGCATCGACACCCGAACAACCTCTAGAATTCGGACATTTCGCCGCAATACGCACTTGCGGCCCGGTGTGGAAAACGGGTAGGCCTAGTAAGGACAACATTCGACCACGGCCGGCTTTGGAGGCGCCGCACTAAGAAGCAGTGCACGCATTGGCATCGGCAGCCATATGCCGAGAACGCATGGAGGACATCATGTCAGCCCGGCTCGACGAATCGCGTACTGACCAGGCGACGTCGACACTCCCCCCGGAAACTCATGTCGACGTCGAGACCGAGGGCCTCGAAGGCCTTGAAGGCCTCCCGGAGATCCCCCCGTACGACGAGGTGGGTCCGCTCGACGCCCGAGCCCTCTCCAAGACCCTCTTCGAGCGACTCGAGTCCCTCGAAGAAGGCACGCACGAATACTCGTATGTCCGCAACACGCTGGTCGAACTGAACCTGGCTCTCGTCAAGTTCGCGGCCTCCCGGTTCCGCTCCCGCAGCGAGCCGATGGAGGACATCATCCAGGTCGGCACCATCGGCCTGATCAAGGCGATCGACCGGTTCGAGCTGAGCCGCGGCGTCGAGTTCCCCACCTTCGCGATGCCGACCATCGTCGGCGAGATCAAGCGCTTCTTCCGCGACACCTCCTGGTCCGTGCGCGTACCGCGCCGTCTCCAGGAACTCCGTCTCGACCTTGCCAAGGCGGGCGACGAACTCGCCCAGCAGCTCGATCGCGCCCCCACGGTGGGCGAGCTCGCCGAACGCCTGGGCCTGTCGAAGGACGAGGTCGTCGAGGGCATGGCGGCGTCCAACGCCTACACCGCCAGCTCGCTCGACGCACAGCCCGAGGAGGACGACTCCGAGGGTGCGCTCGCGGACCGCATCGGCTACGAGGACCACGGACTCGAGGGCATCGAGTACGTCGAGTCCCTGAAGCCGCTGATCGCCGATCTCCCGCCGCGCGACCGCAAGATCCTCTCGTTGCGCTTCGTCGCCAACATGACGCAGTCCGAGATCGGTGAGGAACTGGGCATCTCGCAGATGCACGTGTCGCGACTGCTTTCGCGGACGCTGGTGCGCCTGCGCAAGGGTCTGACGCTCGAGGAGTAATCGCTCGGCCCTGCAACACCAGCACCACCCGTAACGCCCTGTCACGTCGAGGGGGCCGACCGTGAGAACGGTCGGCCCCCTCGGTGTTTTTTGCGCCAACTCCCGCCGCCCGACGCCCGGTTACCGCGAGAAACACCTTTCCGTACCCCCTCCCCTGCACCACTATGAGCACCCATCTGGGCCCCGGTGACAGGAGGACACGGTGTCTGCGAACGGCGGCGTCCATGCCACGGCGCCCGACCACCGGCTCGTCGGCCTGCTGCGGGCCGACACCGCGACCGCGTACCCGGCGCTCGGGGAGCTGCGCGGCAGGCACCGGCACGCGCTCCTCGCCTACGCCCGGGTGTGCGCGAACGATGCGGACGCCGCGCGGCAGTTGGGCGCGCAGGCCTTCGCCCGCGCCGCACGCGAGGTCGCGCGCGGCGCCGAGCCGCGCGGCTCCTGGCGCCACCACGCGCTGCTGCTCGTCCACCGCACCGCGGCCGAGTGGGCCGCCGACGAGCGCCGCGCACGCCTCGCTCCCGGCCTCCTGGGCGCCCTCGGCGCCCCGGACGCCCACCGGGCGCCCGCGCTGCTCGCCGCCTTCCACACGCTGCCGCCGCGCACCCAGACGCTGCTGTGGCACTCCGTCGTGGACGGGGAGCCCGACGCCGCCGTCGGCCTCGTCGTCGGCGCGCCCGCGCGGGACGTGGCGCAGGCGCGGGGCGCGGCGCTCGACGCCCTGCGCGGCGCCTGCCTCGCCGCGCGGCAGGGCACGCACTGCCGGGCCTACGGGCGGCTCATCGAGGGGGCCACGAGACCGGGCCGCCCGCGCGGCACCGCCGACCTGGACGCGCACCTCGCCCGCTGCCCGAGCTGCACGGCGGCGTACCTGGAGCTGACGGCCCTGCGGGACGACCCGCGCCGCGCGCTCGCGGAGGGGTTGCTGCCGTGGGGCGGCACGGACTACCTGCTGACCGAGGCGCCGGCGACGGCCCCGGCTCCGGTGCCGCGGCGCGCCGCCGCCCCGCGCCGCCACCGCGCGAAGCCGCCGACGAGGGCCGACCGCCGGAAGGCCCCCCGTCGCCAGCGGCCCGTGCGCGCGACCCCGATGGGCTTCGCGCTCGCCTCGGCGGCGGTCGGCGTGGCGCTCGTACCGCTGCTGATCCTGACGCTGACGGAGGGCCGCCCCGACCTGTCGTCGGTGGGCCAGGGCATGGGCGCCACGCCCTCGACGCCGCCCCCGGTCCGGGTGACGGTCACGGCGACGACGACGGCCACCACCACGACCACGACGACCGCCACGGCGACGACGACCGCGCGCAGCACGGAGACGGTCACGGTGCCGCCGCCCTCACGGGCCGAGCCGACCCCGAAGCCGTCCGCCTCCTCCTCCGCCCACAAGCCGAAGCCCCCGCCCTTCCGCCCGCCCGGCGAGGACTACGCGGAGGTGGTCGACGTCGCCTCCGGGCTCTGCCTCGACGTCTCCCGCACGCCCCTGGCGGACGGCGACGACGTCGTGGCCGTGAAGTGCGACCGCACGGGCAGCCAGCAGTGGCGCGTGGACGCCGACCGCGGCGTCGTCCAGTCCGCGGCCAACCCCGACTTCTGCCTGGACAACCGCGGCGACACGGCCCGCACGATCGGCCTGTGGCACTGCGCGGCCGTCGACGACGACACCCACGGCGCGAACCTGGCGTTCTCCGTCCACGCCGACGGCTCGATCCGCCCCGGCACGGACTGGAAGGCCGCCGTCACGCCGCTCGACGACGGGTCCTTCCGCCTCGGGCAGCGCAAGTTCCACGGCGGCGACGACACGCAGCGGTGGCGGGCGGGGAAGAGCCTCTAGCCGCGCCGGCCGGGGCTCGCGGCGAAGTCCACGAAGGCGGCCCAGCTGTCGGCCGAAACGGCCAGTGTGGGGCCAGCGACGTTCTTCGAGTCGCGGACGTGTATGGCGGAGGCGCGGGCGACCTCCAGGCAGTCTCCACCCGAGTTGCCGCTGTAGCTGGACTTGCGCCACTCCAGGGCGGCTTCGAGGCACTGCCCGCCCGAGTCGCCGCTGTAGCTGGACTTGAACCACGTGAGGTCTGCGGTGGTCATAGTTCGCTCGCCATCCTCTCGATGAGCTTCACGGAGTCCCCCGGCGTGAGGGCCTGGGACCGGATCATGCCAAACCGCTGGAACAACTCGCTTACCGTCGTGCGGTGTTCGAGCACCAGGCCGCCCGCCTGCCCCTCAACGTACGCGACCCATTCGCGCTCGGGCGTCTCCAGCAACGTCCACGGCCCGGTGAAGCCAGCGTGCGACTCGATGGCGGTCGGCATGACCTGGATCGAGATGTTGCGCTTCTCGCTCAGTTCCAGCAAGCGCTCCAGCTGGCGGCGCAGGACGGCCGCCCCGCCCACCGGGCGCCTCAGCACCCACTCCTCGACGACCAGCGCCAGCGACACCGGCGGCACACGGGTGAGCAGCACCTGCCGTTCCAGGCGGGCCTGGACGCGCCGCTCGATCTCCTCGTCGTCCAGTACCGGCACGCGCGCGCCGAGCACCGTCCGGGCGTAGCCCTCGGTCTGCACCAGCCCATTGATCACGTGGGAGTCGTACGCCCAGAGACTGACCGCATCCGCCTCCCGCTCCACGTAGTCGTCGAACCACGCCGGATACCGCCGCCGCTCCAGATGCTCCGCCGCCGCCTCCACCGCAGCCCGCGCCTCCAGGAACTCCCCCGCCCGCGCCACGAACCGCGCGCTCGGCATCCGTGCGCCGCGCTCGACCATCGCCACCTGCGACGCCGAATACCCCACGTACGCCCCGAAGTCCTCCCGCGAACCGCCCCGCGCCTCGCGCAGCGCCCGTACCACCGCCCCGAACATCCGCATGCTCGACGATCCGTCGACACAGTCCTGCACAGGGAACCCCCTCGCCTGCACACCTCGTTGTGTGCTGCTCGCAGTCCTGGCCAGGCTAGCCAGCGGTCACGCACTGTGAACGCATGAAGACGCAATCTCCACCCGAAGTCGTCATCCAACTCCGGGCGGATCCCGAGCAGTTCTCGGACGTACGGCGAACGGTCGCCACGCACCTGCGGGCCTGGGGGCACCCCGCCCTCGTCGACGCGGCGCAGCTCTGCGTGACGGAAATACTGGCGAACGTGCACCGGCACGTGGCCGTCCCCGAGTGCGAGATCCGGCTGCGGGTACTGCCGGAGGCCGACGCCGTGCAGGTGTCCGTGGCCGACCGCTCCCCCGCCCCGCCGGTCCCGTGCGCGGAGCCGGACTGGGCGGCGGAGTCGGGGCGCGGCATGTTCCTGATCGCGGCGGCGGCCGACCGCTGGGGTGTGCTGCCGACGCGGGACGGGAAGCTGGTGTGGGCGCGGCTGACGGCGGAGGGGTGAGGCCTCAGGCGGCCCGCTCGCCGCGGCGCCACACCTCCGAAACCAGCGGTACGCCCGGGCGGTACGCGAAGTGGACGTGGCTCGGGGCGTCCAGGAACGTCAGGTCGGCGCGGGCGCCCGGGGCCAGGTGGCCGACGTCCGTGCGGCGCAGGGCCTTCGCGCCGCCCGCCGTCGCCGACCAGAGGGCCTCGTCGGGGGTCATGCCCATGTCCCGTACGGCCAGGGCGATGCAGAACGGGACCGAGGACGTGTAGGACGAGCCCGGGTTGCAGTCCGTGGAGAGGGCGACCGTCGCGCCCGCGTCCAGGAGGCGGCGGGCGTTCGGCCACTCGGCGCGGGTCGAGAACTCCGCGCCCGGGAGGAGCGTCGCCACCGTGTTGCCGTTCGCCAGGGCGTCCACGTCCGCGTCCGTGAGGTGCGTGCAGTGGTCGGCGCTCGCCGCGTCGAGTTCCACGGCGAGCTGGACGCCGGGGCCGTAGCTGAGCTGGTTCGCGTGGATGCGGGGCAGCAGGCCCTTGGCCTTGCCCGCCGTGAGGATCGCGCGGGCCTGGTCGCCGTCGAAGGCGCCCTTCTCGCAGAAGACGTCGACCCAGCGGGCGTGCGGGGCGCAGGCGTCGAGCATCTCGCCGGTCACGAGGTCGACGTACGCCGCCGGGTCCTCCGCGTAGTCCGGGGAGACGATGTGGGCGCCGAGGTAGGTGACCTCGTCGGTGTGGGCCGATGCGATGCGGAGCGCGCGTTCTTCGTCGGCCGTCGTGAGGCCGTAGCCCGACTTCGTCTCGAACGTGGTCGTGCCCTGGCGGAGGGCCTCCGCCAGGTGGTGCTTGAGGTTCGCCTCCAGGGCCTCGTCGGTGGCCGCGCGGGTCGCGGCGACCGTGGTGCGGATGCCGCCCGCGGAGTAGCTCTGGCCCGACATGCGGGCGTTGAACTCGGCGGTGCGGTCGCCCGCGAAGACGAGGTGGGAGTGGGAGTCGACGAAGCCGGGGATGACGGCGCGGCCGGCCGCGTCGTGGGTGGTGTCGGCGGCGGGGGTCTTGGCGGTCGGGCCCGCCCAGGCGATCTTGTCGTTCTCGATGACCAGGGCGGCGTTGTGGATCTGGCCCAGGGGGCCCTCGCCGAGGGTCGGGTCGTTCGTGACCAGGGTGCCGATGTTGGTGATGGCCGTCGTGCGGTTCGTCATGGGTCCTCTCCGTGGGCGGGTGGGGGTTTTTCTCCCCCAACCCGCCCCTTCCCGAAAGTTGGCGCTACGCGCCGGTGGTCAACGACTCGGGGCTCTGCCCCGGACCCCGCGCCTCAATCGCCGGCGGGGCTGGAGGCGTGCAGTGCCGCGATGGCGTCCGTCAGGGCGCCCGCCACGTCGCCCACCCGGACGTGTTCGCCGTCGCGGACGGTCGCCCGGCCGCCGGTCACCACGTCGGAGACGTCCGCCGCGGTCGCCGCGAAGACTGCCGTTTCCGCGCCGAAGCGGGGGGCCGGGCCTGCCGTGCGGACCGAGTCGAGGCGGATGGTGACCAGGTCGGCCCGCGCGCCCGGTTCGATGGTGCCCGCGTCGTCCCAGCCCAGGGAGGCGTGGCCGTCGGCGGAGGCCGCGCGGAGCAGGGCCGCCGCCGTCCAGTGGCCGCGGGTGCGGGAGCGCAGGCGTTCGTTCAGCTCCATCGCGCGCGCCTCTTCGAAGAGGTCGATCACCGCGTGGCTGTCGGAGCCCAGGGAGAGCGGGGAGCCCGCCGCCTGGAGGCGCGGCGCCGGGCCGATGCCGTCGGCCAGGTCGCGCTCGGTGGTCGGGCACATGCACGTTCCCGTGCCCGAGCCGCCGAGGAGCGCGATGTCCGCGTCCGTGAGGTGCGTGTTGTGCACACCCGTCGTACGCGCGCTCAACACACCGTTGTCGGACAGGAGTTGGGTCGGCGTGCAGCCGTGCGCCGCCTGGCACGCGTCGTTCTCCGCCGTCTGCTCGGAGAGGTGTACGTGGAGGGGTGCGCTGCGGGCCGAGGCCCACTCGGCGACCGTCGACAGCTGCGCCGCCGGGACCGCTCGTACCGAGTGGACCGCCGCACCGATCCGGACTCCGGGGCGCTCCTTCAGCAGCGACGCCCGCTCCGCCCACGCCTCGGCCGTGCCGTCGCTGAACCGCTGCTGGTGGTGGTCGGGCGCCTTGCCGAAGCCGGAGGACAGGTACGCCGTGTCGAGCAGCGTGATGCGGATGCCCGCCTCGTCCGCCGCCGCGATCAGCGCCTCGCCCATCGCGTTCGGGTCGGCGTACGGGGTGCCGCCGGGGGCGTGGTGGAGGTAGTGGAACTCGCCGACGGCCGTGATGCCGGCGAGGGCCATTTCCGCGTACACCGCCCGCGCCAGCGCGTGGTACGTGTCCGGGGTGAGGCGGTCCGCCACCGAGTACATGACCTCGCGCCACGTCCAGAACGTCCCGGAGCCGACCTGCACCGTCGAGCGCAGCGCCCGGTGGAAGGCGTGGCTGTGGGCGTTGGCGAGGCCGGGGACGGTCAGTCCGCGCAGCGCGGTCGCGCCGGGCGGGGGCGTCGTGACGCCCGTGCGGACCGCCGTGAAGCGACCCTCGTCCGACACGTCCACGGCCACGCCGGGCTCGACATGCGTGCCGAGCCAGGCGTGTTCCAACCAGTAGGTCGTCGTCACTTGCAGGCCAGCCCTTCCAGTACGTCGGCCAGTGCGCGCACCCCTTCCAGGCAGTCGTCCTCGGCCGCGGACTCGGCCGGGGAGTGCGAGACGCCCGTCGGGTTGCGTACGAACAGCATGGCGGTGGGGATCGACTGGGCGAGGATTCCCGCGTCGTGTCCCGCTCCCGTTCCGAGCACGGGGACCTTCAGGTCGGTGTCCGTGCCGAGGATGCGGCCGAGCTCGTCGCGGAGCGCGTCGTCGAACTCGACGATCGGCGTGAACGACTCGCGGGTCAGCGACACGTCGATGCCGTGCGCCTCCGCGTACTCGCGGGCCGCCTTCTCGACCCCGTTCACCGTCGCGTCCAGGGACTCCTGGTCGGCGGCGCGGGAGTCGAGCCAGCCCCGTACGAGGGAGGGGATCGCGTTGACGCCGTTCGGCTCGACGGAGATCTTGCCGAATGTGGCAACCGCGTTTGCCAGTTGGGCTTCGCGGCGGGCCGCGAGGACCGTTTCCGCGTACGTCAGCATCGGGTCGCGGCGGTCGACCAGGCGGGTCGTGCCCGCGTGGTTGGCCTCGCCGCGGAAGTCGAAGCGCCAGCGGCCGTGCGGCCAGATGGAGCTTGCGATGCCGATGGCGTCGCCGGAGAGGTCCAGGGCGCGGCCCTGTTCCACGTGCAGTTCGATGAACGCGCCGATGCGGTCGAGGCGTTCGCGGTCGGCGCCGATCGCGTCCGGGTCGTAGCCCGCGCGCTCCATCGCCCGGGGGAGGGTGATGCCGTCGGCGTCCGTGAGCTTGTGGGCCTGGTCACGGGTCAGCACGCCGGACGTGAGGCGGGAGCCCACGCAGGCCAGGCCGAAACGGGCGCCCTCCTCGTCGCCGAAGTTGGTGATCGCGAGGGGCTTGGTGAACTCCACTCCCCTGCGGCGGAGTTCGTCGAGTGCGGCGAAGGAGGAGACGACGCCGAGGGGGCCGTCGAAGGCGCCGCCGTCGGGGACGGAGTCCAGGTGGGAGCCGGTGACGACGGCGTCGCCGGCTTCCGGGTCGCCGAGCCAGGCCCACTGGTTGCCGTTGCGGTCCAGTTCGTAGGTCAGGCCGCGGCTCTCGGCCTGGGCCTTGAACCAGGCGCGGCAGTCGGCGTCCGCGGCGGTCCAGGCGTGGCGCCTGTAGCCGCCGGAGTCGGCGTTGCGGCCGATCGGGCGGAGGTCGTGCCACATCTCCGTGAAGCTGGGCTGCACCGAATTTCCAGCCCCTCCGGCGTTTGAGGAGCGGGGTCCGGGGCGGAGCCCCGCGGCCGTCACTCGCCCTCCCGCATCGGGACCCGCACACCGCGCTCGGCGGCGACGTCGGCGGCGTGCTCGTAACCCGCGTCCACGTGCCGGATCACACCCATCGCCGGGTCGTTCGTCAGCACCCGCTCGATCTTCGCGGCAGCGAGCTCCGTTCCGTCCGCGACGCAGACCTGGCCCGCGTGGATGGAGCGGCCCATGCCGACGCCGCCGCCGTGGTGGAGGGAGACCCAGGACGCGCCGGAGGCGGTGTTGACCAGGGCGTTCAGGAGCGGCCAGTCGGCGATCGCGTCGGAGCCGTCCTTCATGGCTTCCGTCTCGCGGTACGGAGAGGCGACCGAGCCGGAGTCGAGGTGGTCGCGGCCGATGGCGACGGGCGCGGAGAGCTCGCCGTTCGCCACCATCTCGTTGAACTTGAGGCCCGCCAGGTGGCGTTCGCCGTAGCCGAGCCAGCAGATGCGCGCCGGGAGGCCCTCGAAGGAGATGCGCTCGGCGGCCATGTCGAGCCAGCGGTGGAGGTGCTTGTTCTCGGGGAACAGCTCCTTGATCGCGGCGTCCGTCTTGCGGATGTCCTCCGGGTCACCGGAGAGCGCCGCCCAGCGGAACGGGCCGAGGCCCTCCTCGAACAGCGGGCGGATGTGCGCCGGGACGAAGCCCGGGAAGTCGAAGGCGCGGTCGTAGCCCGCCTTGCGGGCCTCGTCGCGGATCGAGTTTCCGTAGTCGAAGACCTCGGCGCCCGCGTCCAGGAAGCCGACCATGGCCTCGACGTGCAGGCGCATCGACTGGCGGGCCTTATCGGTGAAGCCGGCCGGGTCCGCCTCGCGCTCCTTGTCCCAGTCCTCGACGGAGATGCCGACGGGCAGGTAGGCCAGCGGGTCGTGCGCGGAGGTCTGGTCCGTGACGATGTCGATCGGGGCGCCGCGGCGCAGCAGCTCAGGGAAGATCTCGGCCGCGTTGCCGACGACGCCGATGGACAGGCCGCGGCGCTCGTCGCGGGCCTGGACCGCCAGCTCCAGGGCGTGGTCGAGGTTGTCGGCCTTCACGTCCAGGTAGCGGGTGCCGATGCGGCGGTCGATGCGGGTCTCGTCGACGTCGACGCAGATCGAGACGCCCTCGTTCATGCTGATGGCGAGGGGCTGGGCGCCGCCCATGCCGCCGACACCGGCCGTGAGGGTGATGGTGCCCGCGAGCGTGCCGTTGAACTTCTTCCGCGCCACCGCGCCGAACGTCTCGTACGTGCCCTGCACGATGCCCTGGCTGCCGATGTAGATCCACGAGCCGGCCGTCATCTGGCCGTACATCATGAGGCCCTCGGCCTCCAGCTTGCGGAACTCCTCCCAGTTGGCCCAGTCGCCGACCAGGTTGGAGTTGGCGAGCAGCACGCGCGGCGCCCACTCGCTGGTGCGCAGCACGCCGACCGGCTTGCCGGACTGGACGAGGAGGGTCTCGTCCGCCTTCAACGTCTTCAGCGTGCGCACGATCGCGTCGTACGCCTCCCAGGACCGGGCCGCCTTGCCGGTGCCGCCGTAGACGACGAGCTTGTCGGGGTGCTCGGCAACCTCGCCGTCGAGGTTGTTCATGAGCATCCGCAGGGCGCCCTCCTGCTGCCAACCCAGGGTGTTGAGCTCGGTGCCACGCGGGGCGCGTACGGGGCGGGGTCCTGACATCGGCGGCCTCCTGGGGGTCCTGGGGTGCGTATCCAACGGCTGTTCAGTCTTCTATTCACATCCTGGCGACATGAATAGGTCTAGTCAAGAGGGCTCCGGGGGAATCCATACCTCCTACGCGGACAACCACCTACGCACCTCGCGGGAGGTCCAGTGACATCTGCGACGACCGACACCCCACTGCACCGGGCCATCGGACCGAAACTCCTGATCCTCTTCGTGATCGGGGACATCCTCGGCACCGGGATCTACGCGACCACGGGCAAGGTCGCGGGGAAGGTCGGCGGCGCGCTGTGGCTGCCGTTCGCGATCGGGTTCGTCGTGGCGCTGCTGACGGCGGCCTCCTACGTGGAGCTCGTCGGCAAGTACCCGAAGGCGGCGGGCGCGGCGCTCTACACGCAGAAGGCGTTCAAGGTCCCGTTCCTGACCTTCATCGTCGCCTTCATGGTGATGTGCTCGGGCCTCTCGTCCGCGAGCGCCGCCGCCCGCGCGTTCAGCGGCGACTACCTCGGCGAGCTGACGAACGACGCGCTGCCGCCCACCCTGATCGCCATCCTGTTCGTGCTCGCGCTCGCCGCGCTGAACCTGCGGGGCGTCAGCGAGTCCGTGAAGGCGAACGTCGTACTGACCCTGGTCGAGCTGACCGGGCTCGTCATCATCCTCGCCATCGGCGCGTACGCCGTCCTGACCGGGGACGGGGAGCCCTCGCGGCTGACCGACATCGAGACGGGCGGCACCGGATTCGCCCTGATGACGGGGGTGCTGGGGGCGACGGCGCTGGGGTTCTTCGCGTTCGTCGGGTTCGAGGACTCGGTCAACATGGCCGAGGAGACCAAGGACCCGACCCGCACCTTCCCGCGCGCGATCTTCATCGGCGTCACCGTGACCGGCACCATCTATGTGCTCGTCGCGCTCGTGTCCTCGCTGCTCGTCGACCACAAGGTCCTGGAGTCGTCGAGCGGGCCGCTGCTCGAAGTGGTGAAGGCCGGCGGGATCGACTTCCCGCACAAGCTGTTCGCACTGATCGCCCTGTTCGCCGTCACCAACTCGGCGCTCATCAACATCATGATGGCCTCGCGGCTCTGCTACGGGATGGCCAACGAGCGCATCCTGCCGCGCGCCATGGGCCGCGTGCTGCCCAAGCGGCGCACGCCCGTCGTGGGCATCGTCTTCGTGTCGCTGCTCGCGGTCGGGCTCGTGTCGACCGGGGAGATCGAGGGGCTCGGCGACACCACGTCGTTCCTGCTGCTGTGCGTGTTCGCCGTGGTCAACGTGGCCGTGCTCGTGCTCCGCAAGGACCGGGTCGGCCACGAGCACTTCCGTACGCCGACGATCCTGCCCGTGCTCGGCGCGCTCACCTCACTGATCCTCGCGAGCCCGCTCGCGGACCGGGCCGCCGAGGTCTACGTCCGGGCCGGCGTGCTCATCGCCATCGGGATCGGACTGTGGGCCGTCAACAAGATGGTGATGAAGGCGCACGGGGAGAACTGAGCCACCCCTGCGACAGGTTGGCGGATTCTAGTCGCCCTGCGCATGTTCCACCGGGAAATGCCAGAAGCCTCACCTGGTCTCCGTACGTTCCGTAGCTTCGTCGTCACACACGCACCAGTGACACAAATGCGGCGATCAGGTGGGGAGTCCGAGGCGTGCCCGGAATTGACGAGTGTCTCCTGGAGGTCATGCGACTGCCGGGCGCGCGCGGCGCCTCGGTCGTCGACTGGACCAGTGGACTCGCCCTGGGGACGGTCGGCGCGTCACGCAGCGGGGACCACGAGGAGGGCGCCGCCGAGACCGCCGAGCTGGCCCGGATCGCCGCCGAGCACCTGGCCTTCGCCCCGGCCGAGGGCAGCGACTGGGCCCCGGGCACCGCCTCCGACAAGGCGCCGCCCGTCGAGGACGTCATCGTCACCAACCGCGACGGGTACCACCTGCTGCGCTTCGTGCGGACCACCTTCGACAGCAGCGTCTTCATCCACCTGTGGCTGGACCGGGCCGAGGGCAACCTCGCGCTCGCCCGGCTGCGGCTCGCCGACATGGCAGACCGGCTGGTCGTCGGATGAGCACCGCCGCCTCCGCCGGTGTCTCGCCGATGCTGACCCGCCTCGCCGACGAGCAGGCCACCGGCGCCCTGATCCGGGAGTACGGCACGCTCTACCTCGAAGGCGGCCGGGTCGTGCACGCGGAGTCGCCCGCGACGCCCGGCATGGACGTGCTGCTCACCACGGGCGGCGCGGTGCAGGCCGAGCGGTGGTCGGAGGCCGTCGACCGGGCGGGGGCGCGGCAGCGGGTCGGCCGCTTCCTCGTCGAGCAGGGCCGGCTCTCCGACGGGGCGCTCGAACTGTGCCATCTGGGCGCCCTGTTCGACGCCGCGTACTTCACGCTCGCCCCGGGCAGCGGGCCGAGCCGGTTCCGCTACGGCGTCTCGCACTGGTTCGGGACGGTGCGCCCGGTGCCGGTGGCGGCCGTCGAGCGGGAGTCGCTGCGCCGGCGCGAGCTGCTCCAGCGGATCTGGCCGGAGCCCGACACGGACACGGCGCCGATCAGTCGGATCATCCGGCAGGACGAGGCGGGCGTACCACCGCGCAGGCGCCGCGTCCTCGACCTGGTCGACGGCGCGCGGACGGCCTCGCAGATAGCGCTCGCCCTGGGCAGGCCCACCTTCCACACCCTGGTCGACCTGCGGCGCCTCGCCGCGTGCGGCCTGGTGACCACAGCCCCCGCCCCCGCTCCGCCCGAGTGGCTGGAGCTGGCCGTCGTCGAGGACCCCGACGTGGCCCTGCTGCGGCGACTGCGCGCCGGTCTGGAGGCCCTGTGAGACGCCTGCTGCGCTCCTCCGCACGCACCCCCGAAAGGAGACCTCCGATGGTCGACCAGGGCGAACTCCTCGCCGAACTGCACCGGTTGAGAGTGCGCGTGCCCCAGGTCACCGGCGCCCTCGCCGCCAGCGTCGACGGCCTGGTCCTCGCCCAGGACACCCCGGGCATCGAACCGGAGGGCGTCGCCGCGCTCACCGCCACCGCGCTCGGCGTCGCCCAGCGCCTCGCCGACGCCACCGCCCAGGGCGCCTTCCGTGAACTCCTGGTGCGCGGCGCCGGCGGCTACATCGCCACCTACGCGGCCGGGGACACGGCCGTCCTCACGCTCCTCGCGCAGGACCGGGTCAACGTCGGCCGCCTGCATCTCGAAGGGCGCCGCTCCGGCGCCCGGATCGGGGAACTCACCGCTCCCGACGAGGAAGAGGCGCCGCCCGAGCCGGCCCCCCGCACCCGCGGCCGGGCCCGTGCCCGCACGGCGTCCACCACCACGACCGAGACCGGACTCCCGGTCAGGCCGTCCGCCAATGTGCCGCCCCAGCCCACGAGCTGACCTGCGGCACGCCCTCACGAACGCACGAAAGGACCAGCATCATGGCCAACACCGACACCGCACTCAAGGACGCCCTCGCCTCCATAGAGGGCGCCACCGCCGCGGCCCTCGTCGACTACACGAGCGGCATGGCCCTCGGCACCATCGGCGGCTCCAAGAGCTTCGACCTGGAGGTCGCGGCGGCCGGCAACACCGACGTGGTCCGCTCCAAGCTGCGCACCATGGAGCAGCTTGGGCTCAAGGACGGCATCGAGGACATCCTCATCACCCTCGGCTCCCAGTACCACCTGATCCGCCTGCTCACAGGGCGCGGCGGCAACGGCCTCTTCCTGTACCTGGTGCTCGACAAGTCCCGGGCGAACCTGGCGATGGCCCGCCACCAGCTGAAGAAGATCGAGGCCGAGCTGGAGGTCTGAGCGCCTGTCCGCAGGCACTGAACACGCGAAGGCGCCGCGCTCCACGGAGCACGGCGCCCTTCCTTCCCGTCCCGGGGCCCGCGCCCGGCTACCCCTCCCAGTCGGACTCCTCGCGGTCCCGGCGCTCGCGGCGGCGGACGGGCCCCCACCGCACCGCGTGCAGCCCGTTCACCCCGACGATCCCCGCCCAGGCCACGAAGAGCCCCGGCAGACCGGCGTTGACCACGGCGATCGCGGAGAGCGGGATGGCGAGGACGAGCGAGACGACGGCGAAGCCGAAGCGCTCGCCCCAGTTGTCGGCGCCGGAGTCGCGGGCCCCGCGGGCCACGGTGATCCGGTGCTCGGCCAGCTGTCGTCGCACCCTGCGGTCGACGACGGAGTCGAGTCGCTGCTCGACCTTGTCGAGGAAGGAGTCGACGAGCGCCGGCTCGTACTCGTCACCCAGCTCCCTGCGTGCGTGCAGGGTGGCGTCGAGTTCCTTCTTGAGTTCGGCGTCGCGTGCGCGTTCGCGGGCTTCCATACCGCTCGACGTTACGGAGCGGTGGCCCCGACCGCAGTAGGGCTATCCCCCGTCTTCTCACTGGGCCACGCCCCCGCACCGCGCCGGGCGAGCAGCCAGTACAGGGCGGCGGGCACGACGAGCCCCACGATCCAGGACACGTCCGCGCCGCCCAGCGGCCCGACGAGCGGGCCCGTGTAGAAGGCGGTGGCCAGGAACGGCAGCTGGGCGAGGAGCCCGACCCCGTAGACCACGAGCGCGTCCCAGCGCCAGGCGCCGTAGCGGCCGTGCACGTCGAAGAGCGCCGGGATGTCGTAGCGCTCGCGCGAGATCAGGTAGTAGTCGACCAGGTTGATCGCGGACCACGGCGTGAAGAACGTCAGCAGGAACAGCAGGAAGTCCTTGAACGAGGTCAGGAAGCTGTCCTTGCCCGCCAGGGCGACCACCGTGCCCGCGACCATGATGATCCCGATGTAGAGCGCCCGGCCGCGCTGCGAGAGCACCCGCTGCCCGCGGAATCCGCTGATGCCGGTGACCATCGACATGAAACCGCCGTACGTGTTGAGCACGTTGACGGTGAGCTTGCCGAGCGCGATCACGAAGTAGAAGAACGACGCGGCAAGGCCCGCCCCGCCGAGCGAGACGACGTACCCGACCTGGTTGTCGATGAACTTCTCGCCCGCGCTCGCCGCGACCAGCACACCGAACGCCATCGACCACTGCGAGCCGAGCGCGGACCCGGCGAGCGTCCACCAGAAGGTGGCCTTGCCGCTCGTCGTACGCGGCAGATAGCGCGAGTAGTCCGCGACGTACGGGCCGAAGGCGAGCTGCCAGGAGGCCGACAGGGAGACGGCGAGCAGGAACATCGGCAGCGAGAAGTGCGCGTCGGACAGCAGCGCGCCGACGTCGACCCGGTCGAAGAGCCGCACCGCCAGATAGATGAAGGCGAGCGCGCACACGATGCTCGCCACCCGCCCGAGGACGTGGATGACCCGGTAGCCGACCGTCGCCACGATGCCGGTGACGAGCGCGAAGACGATGATGCCGGTGGTGTCGTTCGTGTGCGTCAGCTGCGCCGTGGCCTGCCCGGCGAGCACGGTGCCGCTCGCGAAGAACCCGACGTACATCAGGATGACCAGGAGCAGCGGGACGACGGCGCCCTTCACCCCGAACTGGGCCCTGGACTGGATCATCTGGGGCAGCCCGAGCTTCGGCCCCTGCGCCGAGTGCAGCGCCATGACGGCGCCGCCGAGCAGGTTGCCGAGCACGAGCCCGATCAGCGACCAGACCACGTCGCCGCCGAAGACGACGGCGAGGGCGCCGGTGACGACGGCCGTGATGTGGAGGTTCGCGCCGAGCCAGAGCGTGAACTGGTTGAACGCGCTGCCGTGCCGCTCACTGTCCGGCACCACGTCGATGGAGTGCTTCTCCACTACCGCTGCGGCCATGCGATGGCCTCCTTACTTCTTGCTGATCCCGTGGCGGCGCGCGTAGTCGTTCGCGACGTCCTCGGGGTCCTTCTTGTCCTTGTCCACGAGCCGGTTCAGCTCGGTGAGGTCCTCGGTCGTCAGCACGTTGCCCAGGCGGGCAAGGGCCTTGCGCACGGTCGAGTCGGCCTTGCGGTCGGCGATCAGCGGCACGATGTGCTGACCGGGGACCAGGTTCTTGGGGTCGCTGAGGACGACCCAGTCGTTGGCGGCGATGTCGGTGTCGGTGGTGAACAGATTCGCCACGTCCACATCGCCCTTCTTGAGGGCGCCCTTCACCAACGGGCCCGACGAGTCGAGGGACTTGAACTCCTTGAACTCGACGCCGTACACGTCCTTGAGGCCGACGGCGCCGACCTGCCGCTTCTTGACCTCGGGAGCCGCGCCGATGACGAGCTTCCCGTTGTGCTTCGCGAGGTCGGCGAGCGACTTGAGCTTGTACTTCTCCGCGGTCTCGCGGGTCACCGCGAACGCGTCCGAGTCCTCGGCCATCCCGTACGGGAGGATCTGCAGGCCGGCCGGGAGGACCATGGCGAGGGCGTTCTGCATCTCGCCCTCCTCGGTGGCCTTGGACTTGGTGTCGAGGTAGTGCAGGAGGGCGCCCTGGTACTCGGGCAGCAGGTCGATGTCGCCGCCCTTGAGGGCGGGGATGAGGATCTCGCGGGTACCGAGGTTGGGCCGCACGCTCGTCTTCACACCTGCGGCCTCCAGCGCGGCCGCGTACAGGTACCCGAGCACCTGGTTCTCGGTGAAGTTGGCGGTGCCGATGGTGACGCCCTTCTTGCTGGAGCCACCACCGGACAGCGAACCCCCTTGCTGGTCCAGGGAGGTGATGCCACTGGAGCAGGCGGCGAGCGCGGGGACGGAGGCCGCGGCGGCCAGGCCGCCGAGGAGAGTACGTCGGTTCATGGTGCCCATCTGGCGTGCTCCTAGGCGGACTTGAGAGTGGAGGGACGATTGCGGAAGAGAAGCCGCTGGAGCCCGGACAGCGCCAGGTCGAGAACGATCGCGACGACCGCGACGAGCACGGCCCCGCCGAGCACCTGCACGAGGTCCCGCTGGGCGAGCCCGTCGAAGACGTAGCGGCCGAGCCCGCCGAAGGACACGTACGCGGCGATGGTGGCGGTGGCGACGACCTGGATGAGCGCGAGCCGAAGCCCCGTCATGATCAGCGGCAGGGCGAGCGGCAACTCGACCTGGAACAGCACCTGGTGGGCCTTCATGCCCTGCCCGCGCGCGGCGTCCCGCACCTCGGGGTCGACGGCGGTCATCCCCGCGTACGTATTGGTGACGATGGACGGCACGGCGAGGGCGACGAGCGCGATGTAGACGGGCCACATGGAAAGCCCGCTCGCGAGGAACACCAGCACGACCAGGCCCACGGTCGGCAGCGCCCGCCCGAAGGACGACAGGTTGATGGCGATGAAGGCGCCGCGCCCGGTGTGCCCGATGAGCAGCCCGACCGGGAGGGCGATGGCGGCGGCGACGAGCGTGGCGAGCAGCGAGTACTGGAGGTGCTCGGCGATGCGCGTCGCGATGCCGTCGCTGCCCGCCCACTGCTCCGAGCCGACCAGCCAGGCGCCGAGGTTCTTGAAGAGTTCGAACATGGCGGGTTCAGGCCTTCCGGGTCCGGGTCCACGGGGTGAGCAGCCGCTGTACGCCGACGAGCAGCGCGTCCGCGACGAGCGCGAGCAGCAGGGTCAGCACGACGCCCACGATCACCGGGGTCGGGAAGTTCCGCTGGAACCCGTCGGTGAACAGCTGACCGAGCCCGCCGTCCCCGATGTAGGTCGCCACGGACACGAGCGAGATGGCCATCACGGTGGCGATCCGCACGCCCGCCATGATCACGGGCAGCGCGAGCGGCAGCTCGACGGTGAGCAGCGTCCGCATCGGCCGCGTCCCCATGGCCTTCGCGGCCTCCTTGGTCTTCGCGGGCACGGAGTCGAGCCCCTCGACCGTGTTACGGAGCAGCACGACGAGCGTGTAGATCGTCAGCCCGATGACGGTGGTGGTACGGGTGAGCCCGGAGACGGGCAGCAGCAGCACGAAGACCGCGATGGACGGGATGGTGAACAGCACGTTCGACATCCCGAGCAGAAACCCGCGCAGGGCCCGCACCCGATGCGCGACGACGGCGAGCGGCAGGGATATGAGCAGCCCGAACAGCACGGCACTGAGGGCGGCTTGGAGGTGCGAGAGGGTGAGGGTGGCGAGATCGGCCTGGTGCGAGCCGATCCATTCCCAGTCGATGGTCACGCGACGTCCCCGGCCTTCTCGCCGTTCCCCGCCCCGGCACCATCGACCTCTGCTTCGGTGCCGTCGAGCCCCGGTGCAGGCAAATCAAGCCCCTGCGGCGATTGAGCAGCGGGGTCCGGGGCAGAGCCCCGAGACGTCAACCCCGCCTGGGCATCAAGATGCGCCCGACCGGACCGCTCATGGACGTCGTCCCGCGACGACACCCCCGTGAACACCCCATCCGCATCCACCCGGACGACCAACCCCACGGGCGACGCCACCGACTCGTTCAACGCCGACAACAGCGAGTCCCCATCGCGGAGCGCCCGCACGGGAGACTCCGCCCCACCGTCCCGCTCGCGCCAAGCGACCGGCTTACGCCCCTCGTCGAGCACCAGCTCCCACGAACCGCCCTCCGGCGCGGCCCCCTGCGCCACATCCCCCAACGTCGACAGCGACAACAACTTGAGCCCCCGCTCGGCCCCCAGGAAGTCCGCGACGAACTCGTCGGCCGGCCGCGCGAGCAGCTCCCCCGGCGGAGCACACTGCACGAGGTGCCCGCCCTCCCGGAACACCGCGATCCGGTCCCCGAGCCGCACCGCCTCGTCGATGTCGTGCGTGACGAAGACGATCGTCTTGCTCAACTCGGTCTGCAGCCGCAGCAGTTCGTCCTGAAGCTGCGTGCGCACGACCGGGTCGACGGCCCCGAACGGCTCGTCCATCAGCAGCACCGGCGGATCCGCGGCCAGCGCCCGCGCGACACCCACCCGCTGCTGCTGCCCGCCGGACAACTGGTGCGGATACCGCTTCCCCATGTCCGCCGACAGCCCGACCCGCTCGAGCAGCTCACCGGCCGCCGCCCGCGCCTTCTTCCGCCCCCACCCGAGCAGCAGCGGCACGGTCGCGACGTTGTCGAGAACCGTCCGGTGCGGGAAGAGACCCGCCTGCTGGATCACGTACCCGATGGAGCGCCGCAGCTCGGCCGCGTCCTGCTCCAGGACGTCGCGCCCGCCGACCCGAATGGTGCCCGACGAGGGCTCGACCATACGATTGATCATCCGGAGGCTCGTCGTCTTGCCGCAGCCCGACGACCCGACGAAGACGGTCACGCCCCCTTCCGGCATGTCGAGCGAGAGATCGTGGACCGCTGTCGTGCCGTTGGGGAATCGCTTGTGGACCGCTTCGAACTGGATCATGGAGCGCCTCTGGAGTCCTCTTGCCCGTCCTGCATATCGTCATGCAGAGTTCTCGGTGCGTGAATAATTTGTCAATGCCTCCGTGTAAATCATCGGTAAATCCCCTCGCCGGGCCCGAACTGTGAGACGCGGACGCCCTTTTGCGGCACAGGCGACCTTTGGCCACCTTTCGAGGAGGAAAAGCCAGTGATGTCCCACCCGGCCCACCCGGTCGTCGTGCTCGACGGCCACGGCCTCCCGGTCGCCGACGTCGTCCGCCTCGCCCACGCGAGCGCCCGCCCGGTCCCCGGCACGGACGCCATGAAGCGCGTGGAGCGGTCCTGGAACGCGGCGCGGGAGATCGCCGCCTGGGGCAGGGTCTACGGCCGCTCCACCGGCGTCGGCGCCAACCGCAGCGAGGACGTGCCCACCGAGGCCGCCGCCGACCACGGCCTGCGCCTGCTGCGCAGCCACGCGGGCGCGATCGGCGACGAGCTGCCCGAGCGCGAGGTGCGGGCGATGCTCGCGGTCCGCGCGAACCAGCTCCTGGCGGGCGGCGCGGGCCTGCGCCCCACGGTCGTCACGGCCCTGTGCGAGGCCCTGGAGGCGGGCGCGTACCCGGCGGTCAACGAGCACGGCTCGGTCGGCACCGGCGACATCGCGCCGCTCTCCCAGATGGGCCTGGCCCTGGCCGGCGAGCACCCCTGGCGCGGCAAGGGCACCCCGCCCAAGCCCCAGCCCCTCGACAACAACGACGCCCTCGCCCTGATCTCCTCCAACGCGCTCACCCTCGGCCAGGCCGCCCTCGCCCTGCACGAGCTGCGCGACCTGCTCGCGGCGACCGACCTGGTGGCGGCCCTGAGCCTGCTCGCGGTCGACGGTTCCTACGAGGCGTACGCCCTGCCCGTGCACGAGTCCCGCCGCCACAAGGGCAGCTTCGACGTGGCGGCCCGAATGCGCGGGATCCTCGGCGCGGACGACCACCCCACGCCCCCGCTGGGCCGGATCCAGGACCCGTACGGCTTCCGCTGCGTGCCGCAGATCCACGGCCCGGCGCTTGACGCCGCGGACGCCCTGGAGGACGTCCTCACGGTGGAGATCAACGCCGCGGCGGAGAACCCCCTGATCTCGTACACGGAGATGGCGGCGTACCACCACGGCGGCTTCTACATGGCCCAACTCGCCCTCGCGCTCGACCACTTCAGGCTCGCGATCAGCCAGGTGGCCCGCCTCTCCACGTCCCGCCTCTCCACCCTCAACGAACCGAACTTCACCCGCCTGCGCCCGTTCCTCGCCGACGGCGAACCGGCCTCGTCCGGCGTGATGATCCTGGAGTACGCCGCCGGTGGCGCCCTCGCCGACCTGCGCGCCTTCTCCGCCCCCGCATCGCTCGGCCACGCGGTCCTCTCGCGCGGCGTCGAGGAGCAGGCCAGCTTCGCCTCCCTGGCGGCCCGTCAGACCCTGCGCGCGTGCGCGGCGTTCCGCCAGGTCGTGGGCTGCGAACTGGTCGCGGCGGTGCGGGCGTTGCGGCTGCGCGATCTGCACCCGGACACGGAGCTTCCGGTGGGGCGGGCCTTCGAGCTGGCGACGCGGGAGCTTCCCGACGACGTGGCGGACCGGCCCCTGACGCACGACGTGGAGCGGGCGGCGGCCCTGCTGGAGCGGTTCGTCGAGCAGTGACGGGGGGGGACCGGCACCCCGGCAGAAGGCCTGGAACCTCTGGCGCCCCCACCCCCTGCCTGAATAGAATCATGCACGAATTGCCACCGTTGAATGGACCGGCGGGAGACATGAGCGAGCGCACGGACAGCACACGGAGCGGGACGGGGAGCGACGCGGGGACGCACAGCCCCTCCGCCCGCCTCCAGAACCTCTTCGAGGGGCACCGCCTCACCCCCACCCAGCGGCGCATCGCGCACTGCATGGTGCGGCGGGCGGCCGAGGTGCCGTTCCTGTCGTCCGTGGAGCTGGCCGAGCTCGCGGGCGTCAGCCAGCCCTCCGTCACCCGGTTCGCGGTGGCGCTCGGCTTCGACGGCTATCCGGCGCTGCGCAAGCACCTGCGCGAGACGTCCCCCGCCGAACCGGCCGCCGACGCCCTGGCCAACGAGTACCAGCAGGCCGTGGAAGCCGAGATCGCCAACCTCCGGCACCTCGCCGACCTGCTCGCCGACCCTGAGCCGGTCGAGCGGGCGGGCCGGCTCCTCGCCGCCTCGCCGACGCTGCTCGTCCTCGGGCTGCGCGCGGCCGCGTCCCAGGCGTTCGGCTTCGCCTACTTCGCCGGGAAGGTGCACCCCGACGTCCGCCTCCTCGACGAGGGCGGCACCATGCTCGCCGACCGCATCGACGCGGCCGTCCGCGCGGGCGCCACGACCCTGCTCTGCTTCGCGCTCCCCCGCCACCCGCGCGAGGTCGTCGAGACCCTCGCGTACGCGAAGGAGGCGGGCCTGACCGTCGTCACGGTCGCCGACTCCGCCTTCGCGCCCGTCGCCCGCCACTCCGACCTGCTGCTGCCCGCGGCGGTCGGCACGGGCCTCGCCTTCGACACGGCGTGCTCGCCGATGCTGCTCGGGCGGGTGCTCCTGGAGGCGATGTGCGACGAACTGCCGCAGGCCCAGGCACGGCTCGAGGAGTTCGACGTCCGGGCCGCGGAGCGCGGCCTCTTCATGGAGTGAACCGGGGTGACTCCCGTACGGGAGAAGTGAGTTGCGCGGGGACCGCCGCACCCCCGTGAACGGGGGGCGGGACGACGGCGGTCCCCGCGAAGGGTGTTGCACCGGGTCAGGCCGTGTGCACACCCAGGGCGTCCGTGGAGGTCCGGGAGCCGCTCCGGAGTTCCTGGCGCCACTGACCAATGTGCCGGAGCCGTGTTAAGCCGGTGCTGCGTGCACGTGTCGCGCTCGTACCGTTTTCGCGAACCGGCGGCTCCGGTACGCCGGTCGGCTACTTCGTGCCGGTCCTCGTGCCGGTCCTCGCCAGGAACGACAGCAGGTCCTGACGGCTCACCACACCCGTCGGCCTGCCCTCGACCAGCACGATCGCCGCGTCGGCCGCGCCCAGCACGTTCATCAGGTCCGCCACCGGCTCACCGGATCCGACCTGCGGCAGCGGCGCCGACATGTGCTTCTCCAACGGGTCGTGCAGGGAGGCCCGTTGGGTGAACAGCGCGTCGAGCAGCTCGCGCTCCACCACGGACCCGATGACCTCGGCGGCCATCACGTCCGGGTGCCCGGCCCCCGGCTTCACGATCGGCATCTGCGAGACCCCGTACTCGCGCAGTACGTCGATGGCCTCGCCGACCGTCTCCTCCGGGTGCATGTGGACCAGCGACGGCAGCGCGCCGCCCTCCTTGTCCTTCAGCACGTCGCCGACGCGCGCGCTGGGCCCGGAGTCCTCCAGGAAGCCGTAGTCCGCCATCCAGTCGTCGTTGAAGATCTTCGAGAGGTATCCGCGCCCGCTGTCCGGCAGCAGCACGACCACGATGTCGTCAGGACCGAGCCGCTCCGCGACCCGCAGCGCCGCCACCACGGCCATCCCGCAGGAGCCGCCGACGAGCAGCCCCTCCTCCTTCGCGAGCCGCCGCGTCATCTGGAACGAGTCCTTGTCGGACACCGCGACGATCTCGTCGGCGACCTCCCGGTCGTACGCGGTCGGCCAGAAGTCCTCGCCGACGCCCTCGACGAGGTACGGCCGCCCCGACCCGCCCGAGTACACCGAGCCCTCGGGGTCGGCCCCGACGACCTGGACCCGCCCCTCGCTCGCGTCCTTCAGATAGCGCCCGGTCCCGGAGATGGTGCCGCCGGTGCCGACCCCCGCCACGAAGTGGGTGATCCGGCCGTCCGTCTGCTCCCACAGCTCGGGGCCGGTGGAGTGGTAGTGCGACTCGGGATTGTGCGGGTTGCTGTACTGGTCCGGCTTCCAGGCGCCGGGCGTCTCACGGACGAGGCGGTCCGAGACGTTGTAGTACGAGTCCGGGTGCTCGGGATCCACCGCCGTCGGGCAGACCACCACCTCGGCGCCGTACGCCCGCAGCACATTGATCTTGTCCGTGGAGACCTTGTCGGGGCAGACGAAGATGCACTTGTAGCCCTTCTGCTGGGCCACCATGGCGAGGCCGACGCCGGTGTTTCCGCTGGTCGGCTCGACGATGGTGCCGCCGGGCCTCAGCTCACCGCTCTTCTCCGCCGCCTCGATCATGCGCAGCGCGATGCGGTCCTTCACGCTGCCGCCGGGATTGAAGTACTCGACCTTGGCCAGGACGGTCGCCCGCAGCCCTTCGGTCACCTTGTTGAGCCTCACCAGCGGGGTGTTGCCGACGAGGTCGATCATCGATTCGTGGATGCGCACCGTGGTCTCCGGGTTCTCCTCCGTAATGGTGCCGCCAGGGTAAGGCGCACACCATGGACCATGTCGCTTCATCCGGCGTTGCGATTGGCCGACAGGGATAACGGGGCAAGGAGTCCTTGTAGCCGTAAAAGAGTCGCAGAGGCAGGTGGCCGCGGAACATGTCGAGCAGGGCGAGGGTGGCACGGCGGATCGCAGCGGGCGCGGCGTACGGCGGCGGCGGGATCGGGCTGCTCGGCGCGGCCACGGTCGGCGTCGTGCTCGCCGAGGTGCAGATCGCGCGCCGCCAGGTCGGCAATCACGGCTCCGAGCCGGTGCACGTGCCGGCGGCGGACGGGGTCTACGGCCGGCGGATGTACGGCCCCCGTGACGGCGAACCACTGCGCTTCCTCATGCTGGGCGACTCGACCGCCGCCGGGCAGGGCGTGCACCGGGCCGGGCAGACGCCGGGCGCGCTGCTCGCTTCCGGGCTTGCGGCGGTGGCGGAGCGGACCGTGGAGCTGCGCAATGTGGCGCTGCCGGGCGCGCGCTCCGACGACCTGGATCGGCAGGTGCCGCTCGGCCTCGCCGATCCCGGCTGGCAGCCCGACGTCTGCGTGATCATGATCGGCGCGAACGACGTCACGCACCGCATCCCGGCGACGAAGTCCGTACGCCATCTGTCCGCGGCCGTCCGCCGGCTGCGCACGGCCGGTGCGGAGGTGGTGGTCGGCACGTGCCCGGATCTCGGCTCGGTGGAGCCGGTCCAGCAGCCGCTGCGGTGGCTGGCCCGGCGCGCCTCGCGGCAGCTCGCCGCGGCGCAGACCATCGGGACGGTGGAGCAGGGCGGGCGCACGGTGTCGCTGGGCGACCTGCTGGGGCCCGAGTTCGCGGCGAACCCCCGGGAGCTCTTCGGCCCGGACAACTACCACCCCTCCGTGGAGGGGTACGCGACCGCGGCCATGGCCGTCCTTCCGACCCTCTGCGCCTCGCTGGGCCTGTGGCCCGAGGAGGAGCGCCCGGACGTCTCCCGCTCGGAGGGCTTCCTGCCGGTCGCTCGCGCGGCGGCGAGGGCGGCGCAGGAGGGCGGAACGGAGGTCGCCGCCGCGATGCCGACCGGTCCCCGGGGGCCGTGGGCGCTGCTCAAGCGGCGCCGTAGGCGGCGGGTCTCCAGCGAGGACCCGGTACCGGCTCACTCAAGCCCCGCCGGCGATTGAGGCGCGGGGCATGGGGCAGGGCCCCAATCTTTCGCCCCGTCCGGCGTCGCGCTCCCGGGGCTCCGCCCCGGACCCCGCTGCTCAATCGCCGCAGGGGCTTGATATTTCAAGCCCCGCCGATCCCTCCCGGGGCTTGATGGGCTGAGCAAGCGCTTAGTAAAGTGCGGTGGGGGTCACACCCCTGTACCGGTGACCCGAGCCGTACGTACGGGTAACTTCCCTCACGGTCAGCCGTATCGAACTCTTGGAGCCGCGTGATGCCCGAAGCAGTGATCGTCTCAGCCGCCCGTTCCCCCATCGGCCGCGCCTTCAAGGGGTCGCTCAAGGACCTCCGCCCGGACGACCTGACCGCCACGATCATCCAGGCCGCCCTGGCCAAGGTCCCCGAGCTCGACCCGCGCGAGATCGACGACCTGATGCTCGGCTGCGGCCTCCCCGGCGGCGAGCAGGGCAACAACCTCGGCCGCATCGTCTCCGTGCAGATGGGCATGGACCACCTCCCGGGCTGCACCGTCACCCGGTACTGCTCCAGCTCGCTCCAGACGACCCGCATGGCGCTGCACGCCATCAAGGCCGGCGAGGGCGACGTCTTCATCTCGGCCGGCGTCGAGATGGTGTCCCGCTTCGCGAAGGGGAACTCCGACTCCCTCCCCGACACCCACAACCCGTTCTTCGCCGAGGCCGAGGCCCGCACCGCCGAGGTCGCGACCCAGGAGAACACCACCTGGCACGACCCGCGCGAGGACGGCCTGGTCCCGGACGCGTACATCGCGATGGGCCAGACCGCCGAGAACCTGGCCCGCCTGAAGGGCATCACGCGCGAGGACATGGACGTCTTCGGCGTGCGCTCGCAGAACCGCGCCGAGGAAGCCATCAAGAACGGCTTCTGGGAGCGCGAGATCACCCCCGTCACGACCCCCGACGGGACCGTCGTGAGCAAGGACGACGGCCCGCGCGCCGGCGTCACCCTCGAAGGCGTCTCGGGCCTCAAGCCCGTATTCCGCCCCGACGGCCTCGTCACGGCCGCCAACTGCTGCCCGCTGAACGACGGCGCCGCCGCCCTCGTGATCATGTCGGACACCAAGGCGCGCGAGCTGGGCCTGACCCCGCTCGCCCGCGTCGTCTCCACCGGCGTCTCCGGCCTGTCCCCGGAGATCATGGGCCTCGGCCCGGTCGAGGCCAGCAAGCAGGCGCTGAAGCGCGCCGGGCTCGGCGTCGACGACATCGACCTGTTCGAGATCAACGAGGCCTTCGCCGCGCAGGTCATCCCGTCCGCCCGCGACCTGGGCATCGACGAGGACAAGCTGAACGTGAACGGCGGCGCCATCGCCGTCGGCCACCCCTTCGGCATGACCGGCGCCCGCATCACCGGCACGCTGATCAACTCGCTCCAGTTCCACGACAAGCAGTTCGGTCTGGAGACCATGTGCGTGGGCGGTGGACAGGGCATGGCGATGGTCATCGAGCGCCTGAGCTGACCCCCTGCCGATCCCCTTCGGACCCCGGCGGTCTATCCGTTCGTGATCCAATCTCCCCCAGGATGTGACGTGCATCTCGGGGGAGATTCATTTTCGCAGGTCAACCCCGTTCCCACCCCATACCGGGCCTAAACGCCCGCCAAAAGACCTGTCCGTTTCGTGACGTAATGCACTGACAGCTGGTTCGTCCAGGCTTCAAGCTGATGTAGGAAGTCGGGGGTCGACTTGAAACCGGGAGTACGTCAGTGAGCGCCATGCCCGCAGCCATCAGTGTCCTTGTGCTCGCCACGGCCGCTGCCACGGCCGTCGGAGCCGTCACCCTGCAGCACGTCAGGGGACTGCGTCGACAGGTCTCGGAACTGCGCGACGAGCTGAGCAGGGACCGCGCCGATCAGGCGCTCCCCGCCGTTCCCGCCGCGCGTGCCACGCCCGACGCCGAGGCGATACGCAACGCCGTCGCCGACGCCCTCGCCGAGGAGCGGGAGCGCGAGCTGGCGGAGGCCCGTGCGTTCTGGGCCGCCCAGGAGGCGCGCGACAGCTCGGAGCTGCCGCCGTTCCTGGCCGGCGGAGCGCTGGGCGACGACATGTTCCTGCCGCGTCAGGCGGACCTCGCGGGCCTGGAGCCCTTCGGGGAGCCGGCCCTGGAGCCGGAGGACGAGTTCGCCGGCACGGCCGCGCTCGATGAGATCGTCGAGGAGTCGCCCGAGCTGGCCGCCGCCCGCCGCAGGCACCCCTCGCACCCCGACTTCGTCCCGGTGCAGTCGCCGGTCGTCGGCGACCACGAGCGCACGGTGCAGTGCCTCGAGGAGCTGGCGCAGACCCGCACCGCCCTCGCGGACGTCCGTCCCGGCCCGCTCGGCACGCTCGACGTGTACGTGTTCGCCGACGGCACGACCCTTTGCATGACCCCCGGCCACCGGGAGACGGCGGAGCAGCTGGCGTCCGCCCTGCGCGACGGCGAGACCCCGGTGCTGCTCGGCGGCTCGGGCGTCTCCGGCGCGTACGCCCTGACCTTCGAGTGCGCCAAGGACAACGTCTACATACTGGCCGACCGCGTCATAGCTTCGGCCTGAACCGGCGTTGCGCCCTCGGGGCTCCGCCCCGGACCCCGCGCCTCAAACGCCGGCGGGGCTGGATATGTCGCCCCGGATGTACGGCCCCCGCGCTTCCAGCTGCGGACCAGGTATGTGAAGCCCCTGCGGCGATTGAGCAGCGGGGTCCGGGGCGGAGCCCCGTGAGCTAGACCCCGGCCCGCTTCATCGCCGCCTCGACCAGCTCCACCGCCTCCGCGACCTCCCCCGCATCCCGGAGGGAGACCGCCAAGTCCCGCCCGGCCACCGTGATTTGATCCGCCGCCGCGAACATCCCCGCGTCGGGCATCTCCCGCACGGACCCGCCGGGCGCGTCCAGCCTCTGGGCCCACCCCGAAAGCTCCCTGGCCAGCGCCAGCGCCTCCGCTGCGGCACCCCGCTGCAATCTGCTCTGCGGCGCGGCCCGGAGCCGATCGGCGAACTGATCCACTGCTGCGGTCAAAGGCGTCGTATCAAGCACGCGCCGACTGTAGCTGTTTACAAGGCCCCGACGCTCAGGCACGGTGGCGTGAAGGACCGGCCACATCGAAGCGTTCCGGAGGCGCCGATGTCCCAAGTCTTCTCCGAGGAGACCCACCGCAATCTGCTGGCTCGCATCCCCCACTGCACCGGTCGTGAACTTGCCGACTGGATGCGCACCGTCGAAGAAGGCCCCTGCTTCCTTCGCTTCGAAGAGAAGGTCAGTTGGCTGCGTGGCGAGCACGATCTCGCGTACGGCCACGCGAAAGCGATCATCCACGAGTACGACCTGAGGCGCGCCGCACGGCGATTCCGTTAGCGCGCCGCTCCCCCTCACAACACTCACCTCACGGAAAAGGGGCCCGCGCACCGTCCGGTGCGCGGGCCCCCTACCGTCGGGCGGCTGTTACGCCTAGTCGTTGCCCTGCAGGATCGCGATGAGCCGCAGGAACTCCATGTAGATCCACACCAGCGTCATGGTGAGACCGAAGGCCGCGAGCCACGCCTCTTCCTTCGGGGCGCCGTACGCGATGCCGTCCTCGACCTGCTTGAAGTCGAGGGCCAGGAAGCAGGCACCGAGCAGGATGCCGATGATGCCGAACAGGATGCCGAGGCCACCGCTGCGGAAGCCGAGGCCGTCACCGCCGCCGAAGACGGCGAACAGCAGGTTGATGCCCATCAGCAGGACGAAGGCCATCGCCGCGGCCATCACGAAGCCGTAGAAGCGACGGTTGACTCGGATCCAGCCCGCCTTGTACGCGACGAGGACCGCCGTGAAGACGGCCATCGTGCCGAGCACGGCCTGCATGGCCGCGCCGCTGGCGATCCAGTTGTCGACGATGCTCGAGAGCACGCCGAGGAAGACACCCTCGAGGGCGGCGTACGTCAGGATGATCGCCGGCGACGCCTTGCGCTTGAAGGCCTGGACGAAGCCCAGGATCATCGCGACGAGGCCGGCTCCGATCGCGATGCCGTACGACTTGCCGATGTTGGCCTCGTCGACGGGCAGCAGCGCCCAGGAGAGCGCCGCCGTGACGATCAGCAGGCCGAGCGTCATGCCCGTCCGCGTGATGACGTCGTCGATCGTCATGCGGCCGGTGGTGGCGGGCGCCTGCGGAGCCCCGTACTGGACGTCCTGCTGCGCGTAGGGGTTCTGCGCGTACGGGTTGCCGGCGGGGGCCTGGCCGTACGGATTGGCCTGCGTCCCTACGGCGGGGCCCCCGGCCTGCGGCTGCTGCGCGTTCGCGTTGAACTGCGCGTAGCCGTTGTCGCGGCTGAACCCCCGTCGCGAGAAGACCGGGTTGCTGCTCCTCATTTCACTCCTCCATGGCCACCGTGTATGGCCTTGCCATCAAGAGTAATGGTCTGGCAAAGATCCGACCCTAGTGCTCAGGGAGGATCTTTCCCACACTGTTACGAGGAACGTCCCGTGCGCCCTCTGTGTTCCGCCTTCCGGCCCCTCATACGGGGAAACCGGTGTACGCCTCCGCAAGATCCGTCTCGGCCGCCTCCGAGGTGGTCACGCGGTCCAGCTGGGCCAGCTGGATCTTGTCGTCGAAGGCCGTGGCGTCGGGCGCGCGGTGCAGCATGGTCGTCATCGCGTACGAGAAGCGCTCGGCCTGCCAGACGCGCCGCAGGCAGTCCCGCGAGTACGTGTCGAGCGCCCCGGCGTCGCCCTTCTCCGTGTACGTGACGAGGGCGCGGGCGAAGGTCACGACGTCGCCCACGGCGAGGTTGAGGCCCTTGGCGCCGGTCGGCGGGACGATATGCGCCGCGTCCCCGGCGAGGAAGAGGCGGCCGTGCCGCATCGGCTCGTGGACGTAGGACCGCATCGGGGTGACGGACTTCGACGTGATGGGGCCGCGCTCCAGACGCCAGGCCGGGTCGTCGACCTCCAGGCGGCGGTCGAGCTCGGCCCAGATCTCCTCGTCGGACCAGGACTCGGCGTCGGTGCCGGCCGGAACCTGGAGGTACGCGCGCGTGACGTGCGGTGAGCGCATCGACATGAGGGCGAAGCCGCGGTCGGAGCGGTTGTAGATCAGCTCGTCGTGGGAGGGCGCCACGTCGGCGAGGATGCCGAGCCAGGCGTACGGGTAGGTGCGCTCGTACGTCCGGACCAGCTCCTCGGGGACCGCCTTGCGGGCCACGCCCCAGAAGCCGTCGCAGCCGACCACGTAGTCGCACTCCAGGGTCTGCTCGCGGCCCTCGTGACGGAAGCGGACGCTCGGGCTCTCCGTGTCGGCGCCCTCCACCGCCAGCGCCTCCGCCTCGAACAACAGGGGCCCGCCGTCGGCCAGTTGGGCCGCGATGAGGTCCTTGCAGACCTCGGTCTGCGCGTACACCATGACCTGCTTGCCGCCGGTCAGGGCGGGGAAGTCGACGCGGTGGCGGCGCCGGTCGAAGCGCAGCTCGATGCCGTCGTGCGGCAGGCCCTCGCGGTCCATGCGGGCGCCGACGCCGGCCTCGCGCAGCACGTCGACGGTGCCCTGCTCCAGGATCCCTGCGCGCTGCCGCTGCTCCACGTAGGCGCGATCGCGGCTCTCCAGGACGACCGACTCGATGCCGGCGTTGTGCAGGAGCCTGGCCAGGAGCAGCCCGGCCGGGCCCGCTCCGATGATGCCGACGGTGGTGCGCATACGGGATCCCTCTCGCGTCATTGCGTTCGTTCGCCTGTGGTGCCGTGCTTGCGTGGCGCTTGTTCGCCCCGCTTGTTCGCCTGGTGAACTTTCGTTCATCAAGTTCAGTGCGGATCCTCGCCCCGCACGGGGCGGGTGTCAATGATTTCGAGGATGCCCGGGCCGACGAGGCCGCACGGGAAGGGGAAAAGGGCGCGCCAACACTCCCTGGAACGGGGGAGGTTGGGGTCCGCGACGCGAAGCGGAGGGGAAGGTTCGGAGGTGCCCGGAACCGGACTTGAACCGGTACGCCCGTTAAGGGCAGCGAGGTTTAAGCTCGCCGTGTCTGCATTCCACCATCCGGGCAGGCTGTGGGGCTCCGCGTCGACGTTCCGAGCCTATCCGGCGGCGTCCCCCGATCAGCGGAAGTACGTCCCCACGTTGTCTTATTTTATTGACGTCTGAGGGTGCATCAGCACACGCGGGGGCCCATCAGCACCTGCCGGGAGCCCTGCCGACTCCGGGGACGGGTTCCCTCGGATTGACGGAATTTCACCGCCCAGGTTCACGCACCCGGCTCCGGTGTCCCTCAGGGGCCGGGGTCATCCCCAGGTATGACTCCGGCTCCCCCGGTCCCTCCGAAGTCGCCCATCGGAACGAGAGCTGCGGCTGACCCTCCCGGCCCGATCCGCCGTGAGGATGGAAGCGTCCCCGAAAGCAGCACACAGACCGACAGGAGCACCCTCCCGTGACCACCACCCCGCTCGCGGGCCGCCCCACCACGACGGCCGCCGCCCGCGCCACGGATCTGTCCAAGATCTACGGACAGGGCGAGACCAAGGTGGTCGCGCTCGACCAGGTCTCCGTCGAGTTCCGGCAGGCCGAGTTCACCGCGATCATGGGCCCGTCAGGCTCCGGCAAGTCGACGCTGATGCACTGCGTCGCGGGCCTCGACACGTTCTCCTCCGGCTCCGTCCGGATCGGCGACACCGAGCTGGGGTCCCTGAAGGACAAGCAGCTCACCAAGCTTCGCCGGGACAAGATCGGTTTCATCTTCCAGGCGTTCAACCTGCTGCCGACGCTGACGGCCCTGGAGAACATCACGCTCCCCATGGACATCGCGGGCCGCAAGGCCGACAAGCAGTGGCTGGAGAACGTGATCCAGATGGTGGGCCTGTCCGGGCGCCTCGGGCACCGGCCCTCGCAGCTCTCCGGCGGGCAGCAGCAGCGCGTGGCGGTGGCCCGCGCGCTCGCCTCCCAGCCCGAGATCATCTTCGGCGACGAGCCCACGGGAAACCTGGACTCCCGCTCCGGCGCCGAGGTCCTCGGCTTCCTGCGCAACTCCGTGCGGGAGCTCGGCCAGACCGTGGTCATGGTCACGCACGACCCCGTCGCCGCGGCGTACGCGGACCGGGTGATCTTCCTGGCGGACGGGCGGATCGTGGACGACATGCGCGACCCGTCCGCCGACTCGGTCCTGGACCGGATGAAGCGGTTCGACACGAAGGGGCGGACGAGCTGAGCGTCCGCGTCCACGTATCGGCCCCACCCACCCAGGACTGAGTAGACCCATGTTCCGAACAGCTCTGCGCAATGTGCTCGCGCACAAGGCCCGCCTGCTGATGACCGTGCTCGCCGTGATGCTCGGCGTCGCCTTCGTCAGCGGCACCCTCGTCTTCACCAACACCATCTCCGGCGCCATGGAGAAGTCCTCCGCCAAGGGCTACAGCCACGTCGACGTCGCCGTCACCGCCGAGCGCGCCGCCGACAAGGGCAACACCGTCGGCAAGGAGGCCCGGCTCACCGACGCCACCATCAAGGCGGCGCGGGACACCCAGGGCGCCGGCTCCGCGTACGGCGTCGTCAGCGGTTACGCCGCCGTCGCCGACCAGGACGGCAAGCTCGTCGGCAACGGCTTCTCCACCAAGGGCGGCAACTACTGGGGCTCGTCCGACAAGCCCGACTCCCGGTACCCGCTGAAGAAGGGCACCGCCCCGCACGGCGCCGACCAGGTCGCCCTCGACGCGAAGACCGCCGAGCGCGCCGGCTACAAGGTCGGCGACCAGGTCCGGATGTCCGTCGACGGGCCGGTGCTCACCCCGACCCTCACCGGCATCTTCACCACCGACGACGGCAACGTCTCGGCGGGCGGCTCGCTCGCCCTGTTCGACACCCCGACCGCGCAGACGCTCTTCCACAAGCCGGGCGCGTACGACGAGATCGATGTGACGGCCGCGGCCGGGACCAGTCAGGACCAGCTGAAGTCCGCGCTCGACAAGACGCTGCCGAAGGGCCAGACCGAGACCACCACCGCGCAGCAGCTCGCCGACGACCAGGCCGAGCAGATCTCGTCGTCGATGAGCTCCATGAAGACGATGCTGCTGGTCTTCGCGGGCATCGCGCTCTTCGTCGGCATCTTCATCATCGCCAACACCTTCACGATGCTGGTCGCCCAGCGCACCAAGGAACTCGCGCTGATGCGGGCCGTCGGTGCCTCCCGCCGTCAGGTCACCCGCTCCGTGCTCCTGGAGGCCTTCGTCGTCGGCGCGGTCGCCGCCGTGGCCGGTCTCGCCGTCGGCATCGGCATCGGCGCGGGCATGCGGGCCCTGATGGGCACGACGGGCGCGATCATGCCGGACGGGCCGCTCGTCGTCTCCCCCGGCACCGTCGTCGCCGCGCTGGTCGTCGGCATCCTGATCACGATGCTGGCCGCCTGGCTCCCGGGCCGCCGCGCCGCGAAGATCCCGCCGGTCGCCGCGATGAACGCGGTGCACGCCGCGCCCACCGCCAAGTCCCTGGTGCTGCGCAACACGCTCGGCGCCCTGGTCTCCGCCGCCGGTGTCGCCGCCGTGCTCTACGCGACGACCCTCAGCGGCGACAGCGGCCAGGCCCCGATGGGCGCGGGCGCCGCGCTCCTGGTCATCGGCGTCTTCATCCTGACGCCGCTGCTCTCCCGCCCGCTGATCGCGCTCGCGGCCCCGGTCCTGCGCGCCTTCGGGATCTCCGGAAAGCTGGCCCGCCTGAACTCGGTGCGCAACCCGCGCCGCACCGCCGCCACCGCGTCGGCGCTGATGATCGGCCTGACCCTGATCACCGGCCTCACGGTGATCGCGGGCAGCGTGCAGTCGGCGATCAACAAGATGGCGGCCGACTCGATCAAGGCGGACTACGTCGTCGCGATGTCGAACGGGAACCAGCTCTCCCCCGACGTCGTGAAGACCCTCGACAAGACGCCCGGCGTCACGGCCGTCAGCGGACTGACCAACTCGCCGGCGCGCATCGACAACGGCACCGAGTACCTGACCGGCGTCAACGGCAAGACCATCACGCAGCTCGCCGAACTCCCGCTGGACAGCGGAAAGTTCACGGTCGGCGGCGACAAGGTCGTCGTCGACGACAAGACCGCGAAGGAGCACGACTGGACCACGGGCTCGACCTTCACGACGCACTACGAGGACGGAAAGCGGCAGAAGCTGACCGTCGCGGGCGTCTACGAGGCCAACGAGATGATGCGCGGCATCATGGTCGACAGCCCGACCCTCGCCCCGCACCTCAGCGCCGACTCCGGTGACATGCAGGTCATGCTGAAGACCGCCGACGGCCCGTCCGACGCCACCAAGGACAAGCTCACGAAGGCGCTCGGCGAGAACCCGGCGATCCAGGTCCAGGACAAGCAGGACATCACCAACCAGGTCGCCCAGGTCTTCACGCTGATGCTGAACATGCTCTACGGCCTGCTCGCCATGGCGGTGATCGTCGCCGTGCTCGGCGTCATCAACACCCTGGCGATGTCGGTCTTCGAGCGCCAGCAGGAGATCGGGATGCTCCGCGCGATCGGCATCGACCGCAAGGGCATCAAGCGGATGGTCCGCCTGGAGTCCCTGGTGATCTCCCTGTTCGGCGGCGTGCTCGGCATCGGCCTCGGCGTGTTCTTCGGCTGGGCCGCCGGTCAGCTCATCGGCAACTCCATGTCGACGTACGAACTGATCCTGCCCTGGGGCCGGATGGGGATCTTCCTCGCGCTCGCCGCGGTCGTCGGCATCCTGGCGGCCCTGTGGCCGGCCCGCCGCGCGGCCCGCCTGAACATGCTCGACGCGATCAAGGCCGAGTAGCGGTACGGGAGTTATGACATCGGGGCGCATCCGCGACTGCGGATGCGCCCCGATTCGCTTGCTCCAAGGGCTAACTGACGACGTTCCAGCTGCGGGCCCGCAACGGCATCCCCGACGCCCCGCTCTCCGGCGTCCGCACCGCGAGGATCTGGTTGACCCCGATGCGGTTGCGTTCGAAGCTGAGCGCGGAGGCGGCCATGTAGAGCCGCCAGACCCGGGCCCTGCCGGGGCTCACCAGCCTCAGGGCCTCGGCCCAGCGGGCCTCCAGGTTCCTGACCCACTGGCGCAGCGTGAGCGCGTAGTGCTCGCGGATCGCCTCGACGTCCCGCACCTCGAACCCGGCCCGCTCGAGCAGCCCCGCCGTGGAGCCGACCGGCGCGAGCTCACCGTCCGGGAAGACGTACGCGTCGATGAACTCGTCGACCTCGTACGCCGACTCGTCCCGCTGCGGCCGCCGCGCGATCTGGTGGTTGAGCAGCCGGCCGCCGGGCTTGAGGAGGGCGTACACGTCGGACGCGTACTCCAGGTACCGCTCGGCTCCCACGTGCTCGGCCATGCCGATGGACGAGATCGCGTCGTACGGGCCGTCGCGCACGTCGCGGTAGTCCTGGACGCGGATCTCGACGCGGTCGGTCAGACCCTCGTCGGCGACCCGCTTCCTGGCGTACGCGGCCTGCTCCTGGGAGAGCGTGACACCGACGACGCTCACGCCGTGCTCGCGCGCGGCGTGGATCGCCATGGAGCCCCAGCCGCAGCCCACGTCGAGCAGCCGCATGCCGGGCTTCAGCTCCAGCTTGCGGGAGATCAGCTCCAGCTTGTCGCGCTGGGCCGATTCGAGCCCCGCCTCTGGCGACTCCCAGTAGGCGCACGAGTAGACCATCGACGGGCCGAGGACCAGCTCGTAGAAGTCGTTGCCCACGTCGTAGTGGTGGCTGATGGCCTGCTTGTCGCTGCCCTTGGTGTGCAGGTGGAGACGGCCACCCCTGCGCATCTCCTCGGGCGGCGGGGCGGGCGGCAGCGGGCTGCCGGCGAGCTTCACCAGCTCCTTGGCCGCGGAGCGCACCTTGGGGTCCCTGAGGGCCTGCGCGAGGCTCCTGGAGCTCTCGGCGTCCTCGTCGGGGTCCCGCTCCCAGATCAGTCCTGCCATCCGGTCGAGGGCCGCGTACAGGTCGCCCTCCACGTCCAGGTCGCCCGCGACCCAGGCCCTGGCGAGACCCAACTCTCCCGGCTTCCACATCAGTCGGCGCAGGGCGCGACGGCTGCGGACGATGAGCACGGGGGCGTCCGGAGGGCCCGCCTCCGAGCCGTCCCAGGCGCGCAGGCGCACCGGGAGTTCGACGCCGAACAACTGCTCGGCGAGATTCTTCAGCCGCTGTGCGGCGTTCTGCATGGCGGACACCTCCGTGACGAGACGATTCTCGGAAATCCCGGAACGGTTCAACACCACGTAAACACCGACAGGGCGCCTGCGCAGTCCCGTTACCGAGTCACGGAAGGGCAAAATACCTGTAGCCACCATGCATATGGGTGCGGGAACGCCGAAGGGGCCGCCCGCACCACGGATGGCGAGCGACCCCTTCGGACTGGGCTAACTGCAGGTCAGGAGGCCTTGGCCTTCTCCTCGACCTTGTCGTCCTTCTTCTCCTCCGCCTTCGGCGCCTCGGCCGCGGGCTTCGGAGCCGGCTTGGCGGCCTCGTAGAACTCCTCGCGCGGAGTCTCCAGGGCGCCGAGCGCGGTGATGTCGCGCTTCTGGAACATGTTGATCGTCCACTCGGCGATCACACGGACCTTGCGGTTCCAGGTCGGCATGGCCAGACCGTGGTAGCCGCGGTGCATGTACCAGGCGAGCCGGCCCTTGAGCTTGATCTTCATCTTGCCCATGACGATCATCGCGACGCCCTTGTGGAGGCCGAGACCGGCCACCGCACCCTTGTTGGCGTGCTTGTAGTCCGCCTGCGGGAAGCCCCGCATGCCGGACACCACGTTGTCGCCGAGGACCTTGGCCTGGCGCATGGCGTGCTGGGCGTTCGGCGGGCACCAGGCGTTCGGGTTGCCGTTGGCGCGACCGACCAGGTCCGGGACCTGGGCGTTGTCGCCCGCGGCCCAGATGTAGTCCGTACCGGCGACCTGGAGGTCGGCGGCGACGTCGACGTGGCCACGCGGGCCGAGCGGCAGACCGAAGCGGGAGAGCGCCGGGTTCGGCTTGACGCCCGCGGTCCACACGATGGTGTTGGAGTCGACCTCGAGGCCGTTGCTGAGGACGACGTGGCCGTCGACACAGGACGGCATCGTCGTGGAGAGGTAGACCTCGATGCCGCGGGACTCCAGGTGCTTGCGGCCGTAGACGCCGAGCTCCGGGCCGACCTCGGGCAGCACCTTGTCGGCGGCGTCGACGAGCACGAAGCGCATGTCCTCGCGCTTCACGTTCTTGTAGAACTTGGCCGCGTCGCGCGCCAGGTCCTCGACCTCACCGATGGTCTCGGCGCCCGCGAAGCCACCGCCGACGAAGACGAAGGTGAGCGCCTTGCGGCGGATCTCCTCGTCCGTGGTCGACTCGGCCTTGTCGAGCTGCTCGAGGACGTGGTTGCGCAGGCCGACGGCCTCCTCGACACCCTTCATACCGATACCGGCCTCGGCGAGGCCCGGCGTCGGGAAGGTGCGGGAGACCGCGCCGAGCGCGATCACCAGGTAGTCGAAGGGAACCTCGTACGCCTCGCCGACGATCGGCGCGACGGAGGCGACCTTGCGGTCCTGGTCGATGGAGGTGACGCGGCCGGTGAGGATCTCGGCGCCCGGCACAGCGCGTCGCATGGGGACGACGACGTTGCGCGGCGAGATGCTGCCGGCGGCGGTCTCGGGGAGGAAGGGCTGGTACGTCATGTACGAGCGCGGGTCCACGACCGTGACGGTCGCTTCGCCGTAGCGCATCTTCTTAAGGATGCGACGCGCCGCGTACAGGCCTACGTACCCACCCCCGACAATGAGGATCCTGGGACGCTCCGTGGTGCTCATGCCATCGAGTATCCACCCGACTGGCGGGGGGTGCTCGTGCGCCCCTTCACAAGCTTGTAGGGGGGCTCTGCTACACTGCGCCGCCCACGTGACCCATGTCATGACACGACGGGGGAACCACGGCACCGTCCCAGACGTTGCTCACCCCTCTTGAGCAGCCACAGTGAGCATTTGGCGGTACTGGACCACTTCGGTCCGCAACCGGCCCGCAACACTGCGGCAACCTCACGCGCGACCCGCGGGAGCGCCCCCGCGAGCCCCCGAACGGGCCCGAGAACGCGTAACAGCCACCAAGTGGGCCGATTTCCTTGTGAAGAAGTTCACGAACTTTCCCGACAGCGTGTCGTGGCGGGGTGCCAGAAGCGCCCCGCACGGCGCTCAGACGCTGCGCGGGGTGCTCAGGAGAGACGTTCTCGGGCCCGTTTTCGGGGCCCGGTTCAGGCGATGGACCAGGCGATCCCGTCGAGGATGTCGTGCTCGCTCACGACCACCTCGCGCGCCCCGGTCCGCTCCATGATGAGCCGCAGCACAAGCGCGCCCGAGGCGATGACATCGACCCGGCCGGGGTGGATGACCGGCTTCAGGGCGCGCTGGTCGTGCGTGGACGCCAGCAGCCAGTCGGTCAGCTCGGCGACCTTGTCGTAGGAGATCCGGGAGTGGTGGATCGCCGCCGAGTCGTACTCGCTCAGGCCCAGCGCGAGGGCGGACACGGTCGTGACCGAGCCGGCCAGGCCCACCAGCGTGCGGGCCTCGGTCAGCGGCACGGTCCGGTCGACCAGGTCGAGGGCCTCGCCGATGTCCTGCCGGATCGCCTCGATCTGCGCCGGGGTGGGCGGATCGGTGACCGTGCCGTCCTCGCCGACGAGGTGGCGCTCCGTCATCCGTACGCAGCCGATGTCCACGGAGCGGGCGGCGCGCACGGAGTCGTCGCCGACGACGAACTCGGTGGAGCCGCCGCCGATGTCGACGACCAGGTAGGGCTTGTCGAGGTCGGCGCGGCCGGTGAGTTCCTTCGTCGCACCCGTGAAGGAGAACGTCGCCTCCTGGTCACCGGTGATGACCTCGGGCTCGACGCCCAGGATGTCGAGGACGCCGCTCACGAAGTCGTCCCGGTTCTCGGCGTCGCGGGACGCCGAGGTCGCCACGAAGCGGAGCTTCTCTGCGCCGTGTTCCTTGATGATCGCGGCGTACTCGCGGCAGGCCGCGAACGTCCGCTCCAGCGCCTCCGGGGCGAGCCGGCCCGTCTTGTCGACGCCCTGGCCGAGCCGCACGATCGTCATCCGACGGTCGAGGTCGACGAGTTCACCGGTTTCCGGGTTCGCGTCCGCGACGAGAAGGCGAATGCTGTTGGTGCCGCAGTCGATGGCGGCGACCCTGGTCATGGTGGGTGGGCTCCTCAGGTCGTCGTGTGGTTGCGGTAAGCCGCTGGGGGCGCTGCCCCCAGACCCCCGCGCCTCAATCGCCGGCGGGGCTTGATTTTCAAGCCCCGCCGGCGATTGAGGCGGCCCGTCCGGCGGGACTGAACTTCGAGCCCGTCCGGCAGGGATGAACTCCGAGCCCGTCCGGCGGGACTGAACTCCGAGCCCGTCCGGCGATTGAGGACTTTCGGGAAGGGGCGGGGTGGGGGGAAGAAGGTCAGTCGGTGGGACCGGACGTGACGCACGCGCCCTTGCGCCACCACTCCGGGAGCATCGCGATCGCCTCGTCGCCCAGCGGGTTCACGCCGGGGCCCGCGGCCAGCGAGTGGCCGACCAGGACGTGCAGGCACTTCACACGGTCGGGCATGCCGCCGGCGCTCGGGAAGTTCTCCAGGACCTCGATGGCGTCGCGGCGGGCGATGTAGTCCTCGTGGGCCGCGCGGTACTGACGGGCCAGCTCAGGGTCCGTCTTGAGCCGCTCCGTCATCTCCTTCATCACGCCGTTGGCCTCGAGCGTGCCGATCGCCGACGCCGCACGCGGGCACGTGAGGTAGTACGTCGTCGGGAACGGGGTGCCGTCCTCCAGGCGCGGCGCCGTCTCGACCACGTCCGGGTTGCCGCAGGGGCAGCGGTGCGCGATGGCGCGCAGGCCGCGCGGCGGGCGCCCCAGCTGCTCCTTGAACGCCTGGATGTCGGCGTCCGTGGGCGCGGTGGGCTCGGTCTGCGGCGGGGGAGTTTCCATCGCTCGGGTGTTTCCTTCAGTCTTTGTCAGTTGTCCGCCTGGTCGGCCTTGTCGACGCCGTCCCAGACGTTGGAGTACCAGGGGCGGTCCTCCGCGCCCTGCTCGGCGCGCTCGGCCGCGGTGCGCTCGCTCGGCACCACGTAGCCGGTCTCGCCCGGCATCACCATGTGCAGGCGCTCCCGGATCCGCTGCTCGGCGAACGAGTCGTCCTGCCAGCGGGCCTTCTGGTCGCGCAGCTTGTCGACCCGTTCCTTGGCCTCCTGCTGCTGGCGCCGCAGGTCCTCGATCTCGCCGCGCTGCGACACGTACTGCCTTATCGGGTACGCGAGCGCGACCACGAGGGTGCACAGGACGAGGGCGAGCAGGGCCGCGCGGCCCGTGAGCCGGGAGCGGCGGGCCTGCCGCTTGTTCTGCGAGCGGTAGACGCGCTCGGCGGTCTGCTCGCCCAGCACGCGCAGGCGGGTGGCCGTCGAGAAGCGCTCTCTGGAGTCCCTGTCCCGCACCTTTCCGGGCATCGCCTGCTTCCGCCTCCCCGCTCACGTACGTACGTCCCCGCACACGGTACGGGACCGAGTGCGGGGACGTACGTATCTACAGCGTCAGGGAAGCTCAGCCCTTGAAGCGCGGGAACGCGGAGCGACCGGCGTAGACCGCCGCGTCGTCCAGGATCTCCTCGATGCGCAGCAGCTGGTTGTACTTGGCGACGCGCTCGGAGCGGGCCGGGGCGCCGGTCTTGATCTGGCCGCAGTTGGTGGCGACGGCGAGGTCGGCGATCGTGACGTCCTCGGTCTCGCCGGAGCGGTGGGACATCATGCACTTGAAGCCGTTGCGCTGGGCCAGCTCGACGGCGTCCAGGGTCTCGGTCAGCGAACCGATCTGGTTCACCTTCACGAGCAGGGCGTTCGCCGAGTTCTCCTCGATGCCGCGGGCCAGGCGCTCCGGGTTGGTGACGAAGAGGTCGTCGCCGACGAGCTGGACCTTGTCGCCCAGCTTCTCGGTGATGACGTTCCAGCCGGCCCAGTCGTCCTCGTACAGCGGGTCCTCGATGGAGACGAGCGGGTACGCGGAGACGAGCTCCTCGTAGTACTCCGTCATCTCGGCCGCCGAGCGCTCCTTGCCCTCGAACTGGTACTTGCCGTCCTTGTAGAACTCGGAGGCGGCGACGTCGAGGGCGAGGGCGATCTGCTGGCCGGGAACGTAACCGGCTTCCTTGATGGCCTCGAGGATCAGGTCCAGGGCCTCGCGGTTCGAGCCCAGGTTCGGGGCGAAGCCGCCCTCGTCGCCGAGGCCGGTGGCCAGGCCCTTGCTCTTCAGGACCTTCTTCAGCGTGTGGTAGACCTCGGCGCCCCAGCGCAGGGCCTCGGAGAAGGACTCCGCGCCGATCGGGGCGATCATGAACTCCTGGATGTCGACGTTGGAGTCGGCGTGCGACCCACCGTTCAGGATGTTCATCATCGGGACGGGCAGCAGGTGCGCGTTCGGACCGCCGAGGTAGCGGAAGAGCGGCAGGTCCGAGGCCTCGGAGGCGGCGTGGGCCACGGCGAGCGAGACGCCGAGGATGGCGTTGGCGCCGAGCGAGCCCTTGTTGTCGGTCGCGTCCAGGTCGAACATCGCCTGGTCGATCAGGCGCTGCTCGGTGGCGTCGTAGCCGACGAGCTCCGGGCCGATCTGCTCGATGACGGCGAGGACGGCCTTCTCGACGCCCTTGCCCTGGTAACGGTTCGGGTCACCGTCGCGGAGTTCGATGGCCTCGAAGGCACCGGTGGAGGCACCCGACGGGACGGCCGCGCGGCCGGTGCTCCCGTCGTCGAGGCCGACCTCGACCTCGACCGTGGGGTTGCCTCGGGAGTCCAGGATTTCCCGGGCTACGACGACGTCGATGGACGGCACGAGCATCTCCTTCTGGGATGTGACGAAGCTGTGCGGGCGGCCGTCGGAACAACGGGTCCCGCCCCCCTGAGCCTAACCGGCTCGCGCTCATCGGCCATCCGAACGCCCGCCTCGTGGACAACGCCGTTAGCGAAATGTTCCTTAACGGAACAAAAACAGCGACCTCCGTCCCGGCTGTGCCGGGGCGGAGGTCGCCGAAGTGAGCGGCCCGTGGGGACGGGGTGCGGCGGGGCTCGGCGTCCGCCGATGCCGAGCCCGTGCCTGATGGCCTGGGAGGGCCTTGGGTCCTGTGCGGACCGGTGGCCCCTGCGCGGGGCCGGACGTCTTAGCTGAGGTGCAGCTGCTGACCCGGGTAGATCAGGTTGGCGTCCTTGACGATGTCCTTGTTCTTCTCGAACAGCTGCTGCCAGGTCGTGTCGTGCGCCTCGGCGATCTTGCTGAGGGTGTCGCCGGACTTGACCTTGTACTCGCCGTCGCCCTTCTCGACCTTGTTGCCGGTCGGGGTGGTGACGGTGTCCTGCTTCGGGGCGGCCTGCTTCGGGGCCTCCTGCTTGGGGGCCTCCTGCTGCTGCGGCTGCTGGCGCTGCTCGGAACGGTCGGCGCGCTGCTGGGTCTCCTGCTTCGGAGCCTGCTGCTGCGCGGACGAGTCGTCGCCGCCACCCTCGTTCGGGGTGGAGGAGAGGCCCGAGCCGCAGTTCGGCCAGGCACCGCTGCCCTGGGAAGCGAGAACCTTCTCGCCGACGGCTATCTGCTGCGCCTTGGACGCCTGGTCGGCGGTGGAGGCGTACTGGTCGCCGCCGTAGGCGGACCAGGTGGAGGACGAGAACTGCAGACCGCCGTAGAAACCGTTGCCGGTGTTGGTGGACCAGTTGCCACCGGACTCGCACTGCGCGACCTGGTCCCACTCGGAGGTGGTGGCGGCGGAGGCGGAGGTCGCACCCATCAGCGGCACGGCGACGGCGGCAGCGGCGACGCCGCCGAGCGTGGCGACGCGGACGGCCTTGGACGGGCGGCGGTGCTTGTTCTTGCCGGAAAACAGCATGGAGATGTCTCCTCACCGACGCCTGCGAGGTGAGCTGTCGGGTTCGGGCCAGTGAGTGCCCGGCAGACGCATCCTTGTGCGCTGCTTAACCCCAAGCCCGTCCGGTCTCCCGGAAGGGCGGCTTACCTGGGTCCCCCGCTCCTGCCTACGGCGCTTACGCGACGACTGTTCCCGTACGGACGTTGGCAGGATTCGGCGTGACATCCGTCGGGGCCCGCTGAAGCGAGCGGTCACGAACGTAAGCGGTCGATCCGCCCGATTTCAAAGTCGATCAGGGGCTTTGAGACCCATGTCTCACTCGATCGACATCGGACAAAGCCCCCTCAACCGACCTGAACCCCCGCTACCTTTTGTCCGATCCGTCCCCAAGATCCAGGCTCTGACCAGGAAGGATGAGGTCTGGGTCGGTACCGACCGTCTCCTTGTTCCGCTCGTAGAGCGCGTCCCAGCCGCCGTGCACGTCCTGGGCCTTCGCGATGTCCCAGAGGTTGTCGCCGGCGTGCACCTCGTACGTGTCGCCGGCGCGCTTGTCGTCGCGCGAGGCGTGACGGCCCTCTCCCGTACGGGAGCCGGAACCGTCGTCGTCGGCGCGGTCGCCGCGGTGGCGGCCGGAGGAGGAGTCGTCCGAGGCCGCACCGGAGGGCGAGGCGGACGGTGCGGCCGTCTCGGCGGGGGCGTCGCCAGAAGGCGCGTGGGACTTGTCACTTGACGGGGTCGAGGAGTCCTCGGCCTTGTTACCGGAGGTATCGCCCGACTCGTCGGCCGACGGGCCGTCCGACGCCTCGGGGTCGACGGACTCCTCGTGACCCTTGTCTCCCGAATCCGCGTCTCCCGAATCCGTCGCGTCCGGGGAAGAGGAAGCGGTCTTGTCGGCGTCGGCGTCCTCGTCCGACGCGCCGTCCGCATCGGTGTCGGACGAGTCGGAGGGCTGCGCCGACGGCGACGCGGACACGCCCGGGTCGACGTCCGCCGAGCCGTCGTCCTTGGTGAGGTCCGAGGTGAGCGAGCACATCGGCCAGGCGCTCGGGCCCTTGTCGCCGAGAACCTTCTCGGCGACGGATATCTGCTGCGAGCGGCTGGCCTGATCGGCACGCGGGGCGTAGTCGAGCCCCCCGTACTCCTCCCATCTCTCCTGCGTGAACTGGAGACCGCCGTAGTAGCCGTTGCCGGCGTCCAGGCTCCACTGCCCGCCGCTCTCGCACTCGGCGAGCTTGTCCCACGCCTGCGTGGTCGCGGCGCTCGCGCCGCTCGCGGCGAACAGCGGGATCGCGATGGCGCTGCCGGTGACTCCGGCGGCGACGACGAGAGCAGGGGCCTGACGGGGGCGACGGTGACGACCGTTCCCGGAGAGCATGCGTTTGCCTTTCGCGAGACTGATGCTGCTACGCGCGACGGGTGGTGCGAGTGGTGCGGGTTGTGCATGTGTCGCGATGATCCGTGAACGTAGCTGCACTCGAACGCCTGTCACAAGTCGATGCAGCGTAGATCACGTGAAAGTCACATTGTTGACGGTCCGTCAGTTCCGGCCGGGTTCTGACGCGGGGTGAACTCCACCGGGAGCGTGCGCAGTCCGCGCATGATGAGCCCGCCGCGCCACCGCAAATCGGTCGGTTCCACCGCAAGTCGCAGGTCCGGGAGGCGGCTCAGGAGCGTGCCGAGAGCGGCCTGTCCCTCCAGGCGGGCGAGCGGGGCGCCGATGCAGTAGTGGATGCCGTGCCCGTAGCCGAGGTGCTGGTTGTCGCGGCGGGAGAGGTCGAGGGTGTCCGGCTCGGTGAAGCGCGCCGGGTCGCGGTCGGCGGCGGCCAGCACGACGAGGACCGGGTCCCCGGCGCCGATCTCCTGGCCGCCGATGGTCAGCGGTTCCCTGGCGAACCGCCAGGTGGCCATCTCCACCGGCCCGTCGAAGCGCAGCAGTTCCTCGACCCCGGTCTCCAGCAGGCCCCGCTCCCCCGCCGCGATCGACCGCTGCAGGCGCTCGCGCTGCTCGGGGTGGGTGAGCAGCGCGTACGTGCCGTTGCCGATCAAGTTGACGGTGGTTTCGAAACCGGCGAAGAGCAGGATGAAGGCCATCGCAGCGGCCTCGTTCTCCGTGAGGTGTTCGCCGTGGTCGGAGGCGCTGATCAGGCCGGAGATGAGGTCGTCGCCCGGGTCGTTGCGCTTGCGGTGGATCAGCTCCACCAGGTACGCGCGGATCCGCTTCACCGCCCGACCCACGCCGCCGCGCGGTCCCCCACCGTGGCGGATCATCATGCCCGCCCACTCACGGAAGTCGTCCTGGTCCTCGCTCGGGACACCGAGGAGGTCGCAGATGGCGTAGATGGGGAGGGGGAAGGCGAAGTCGTGGATGAGGTCGGCCTCGCCCTTCGCCTCGAAGGCGGCGATGAGGTCGTCCGTCAACTGCTGGACGCGCGGCGCGAATTCGGCGACTCGGCGCGGGGTGAACGCCTTCGAGACGAGGCGGCGCAGCCGGGTGTGGTCCGGCGGGTCGATGTTGAGGAGGTGGGTGGTCAGCTCGGCCTTGCGTTCGCCGGGGATGCCCGTCTTCCCCTTGGCGTGGCTCGGCTCGTCGTGGTGGTCCGCGTTCTTGCTGAGCCGTTGGTCGGCGAGCGCCTGGCGGGCGTCCGCGTACCGGGTGACCAGCCAGGCCTCGACGCCGCTCGGCAGCGTGGTGCGGTGCACGGGCGCGTGCTCGCGCAGCCACGCGTAGGCGGGGTACGGATCGCCGGCGAACTCCCAGCTGAAGAGTTCGGGGGCGCTGGAGGGGGTGGGGCTCTCGGTCACCACCTGACCGTAACGGGCGCTACTCGCCGGTGAGGCCCTCGGTGGTCCGCACCGCGTCCCGGTAGGCGCGGGCGGCGGCTCTCAGGGCCGCCTCCGGGTCGACGCCCTCCGCCTCGGCGCGCAGGGCCAGCGTCAGGAGCTCGTAGCCGACGCCCTCGCCCGAGGGGACCGGGACGTCCAGGTCCGCCGTGCGCACGCGCGAGCCGAGCTTGGCGGCGAGGGCGAGGCCCGGCTGGCCGAGGGGGACGCCGTCCGTGACCGAGGCGCGGCGCTTGGACTCGCCCTTCTTGCGGAGCCAGATCTCCCGGACCTCCTCGGGGGTGGCCGCGCTCTCGTCGCCGAACACGTGCGGGTGGCGGTGGATGAGCTTGTCGACGATGCCGCCCGCCACGTCGTCGACGGAGAACGGCTCGTCGTCGCCGGAGGCCTCCTCGGCGATGCGCGCGTGGAAGACGACCTGGAGGAGGACGTCGCCGAGTTCCTCGCGCAGCTCCTCCCTGTCCCCCGCCTCGATGGCCTCGACCAGCTCGTACGCCTCCTCGATCGCGTACTTGGCGAGGTCCTCGTGGGTGCGCAGCTTCGACCAGGGGCACTCGCGGCGGATGCGGTCCATGACCTGGACGAGGTCGAGGAGGCGGGCGCCCGGCAGGTCGTACGAGCCGGGGAGCAGCTCCAGGTTCGGCATCTGCTCGCGGCCCGAGCCCGCGAGCCGCGCCAGGCCGTCCGTGAGCTGCCGGTCGCCCTCGGCGGTGGCGAGGACGACCAGCGTGCGCCCGCCGTCGGCGCAGCGGTCGACGAGCTCGCGGGCGGTGGGCGAGGCGATCGTGACCCGGACGCCCGCGTCCTTCACGTACGGCAGCTGCGGGTGCGCGGCGTCGGCGCACAGCACCTCGTCGGCCGCGCGCAGCGTCTGCCACGCCTGCCAGGAGAGGAGCCCGGGGGCGACCCGGTGGCTGGTCGTGAGCAGGACGACGCGGCCGGCGGCGTCCTGGACGTCGGCGGGGGCGTGGGGGTCGTGCGCCTCGGGTTCGTTCACCCCTCGAACGTAACCCAAGCCACTGACAACCCCGACTCCCCCGGCCCTACGCCGTCCGCTGCCCGGCCGGGGCTTCCTTGGTGATCTGCCGCAGCCACGGGGTCTTCGCGTCGACCCGGCTGTTCTTGGTGACGTCCCACGTTCCGTAGCGGGGGTTGAGGTCGACGTTCAGCTCCTTGGAGGCGCTGGAGAGCGCCTTCCAGAACACGGCCTTGCCCTGCGGGGTCTGCATGTCCGCGCCGAGCGCGGTCGACAGCTTCTGCGCCTCGATCTCCGTGCGCAGGCTCTCGGTGAGCCGCTTCGGCGGCACGTTGTACTGCTGCAGCCAGGCGACCTCCAACGCCTTGGCGCCGCCCGCCTGTTGTTCCAGGCCGGACCGCATGCTCTGCATCTCCTTGCGGGTGACGGAGATGCCCGCGTCGGTGGCGGCACGGTGCAGGACCCGGTCCAGGACCATCGTGTGCAGCGTGTTGCGGGTGAGGCCACCGGTCTTGGCGATGGCCTGTTCGTACTGCGCGGAGTCCTTGGTGGCGGTCTGCTGCGCGTCCCGCACCTCGTTCACCCGGCTCTCCAGCTGCGAGACGGTGATCCGCTGGCCGCCGACGACGGCCGCGGCACCGGGGTGCGCTTCGCTGCCGCAGGCGGTCAGGGCGGGGACTGCGACGATGGCGACTGAAAGAGCAACTACGGTGCGGCGGCTGTTGCGGCGGTGCAAGGTGGGCCTCCCTGCGAGCAGTTTGTGCTTCGGTGCACAAAGTCCGGCGGTGATCGATGTTAGGCAGTGACCGCTTGCCCGGCCACCTTTTCGACAACGATTCGCCATGAGTTGAGGTACCGGAGGTACGGGAAGCCGCCGCGGATCAGCCTCTGACCTGGCCCAGCCACTGCAGCGTGCGGCGCACCTCCGCGGGGAACGGGTGGCCGGGCCCGTGCAGCCGCTCGGCGTCGTGCAGCAGCCGGGTCAGCGTCTCGTGGGCCGCGCCCCGGTCTCCGACGGAGAGCAGCAACTGGCCGATGCGGCGGCGCACTTCGAGGGCGAGCCTGAGGTCCGTCGTCGCGTACTGGTTCTCGTAGTACGGCAGGAGGGCGCGGTATTCGGCGAGCGCCGCCGCGGGTTCGCCGAGGGCTTCGAGGCACTGGGCGGACTCGTAGCGGAACTGGAGGGACTGCGGGTCGGCGTGGCCCGCTTCCGCCGCCCGCTCGTCGGCGAGCCTGCGCAGTTCGGGCAGGGCGCGACGGTACTGGCCGTCGTCCATGAGAGTGGCCGCGTACTGCTTGCGCAGGGTGCGGACGACGGGTGAGTGCTCGCCGTGCTGGGCGGCCGCGGCGGGCAGGATCGCGCCGAGGATGTCGACGGCCTGCGTGATGCGGCCCTCGCCGAGCAGCACCTTCACCTCGTCGACGGCCCGTGCCACGTCGGGGCGGTCGCCCTGGAGGTCGGCTCCGGCGGGCTGCGGTGCCGGGGTGACGGCGCGGTCGGGCCAGGGGGCGTGCGGGCGCAGGAAGGGGCGGGTGGGGTCGAGCGGGCGTCCGGTGGGGACGCCGCGCGCGGGCAGCAGCGGGAGCAGTTCCTCGTACGTCTGCTGGGCGGAGGCCGGGCGGTCCTGCGGGTCCTTCGCGAGCAGGCGCAGCACCAGGTGCTCCAGGGCCTGCGGCACCTCGGGGCGCAGCCGGCGGACCGGGACGGGGGCCTCGTAGAGGTGGCGGTGGAGGATGCCGAGGGCGGTGGTGCCCGCGAACGGGACGTCGCCGCTGAGGAGTTCGTGCAGCAGCACCCCGAGCGCGTACAGGTCGGTGTGCGGGCCGACGGCGCCGCCCATCGCCTGTTCGGGCGCCATGTAGGCGGGCGTGCCGATGGGCGAACCGGTGTGGGTGAGGCGCGTGGTGTCGGTGTCGAGGACGGAGGCGACGCCGAGGTCGAGGACGGTGAGCGTGCCGTCCTGCTTGACCATCACGTTCCGCGGCTTGAGGTCGCGGTGCACGATCGGCACGGCGTGCACCGCGGAGAGCACGGCGCACAGTTGGGCCGCGACCGCGACCGCCCAGGGCCACGGGAAGGGGCTGTGCTCGGCGAGGTGGTCGGCGAGGTCGGCCCCGTCGATGTACTGCATGACGAGGTAGAGCTCGTCGCCCTCGGCGCCCGCGTCGTGCACGGTGACCAGGCCGGGGTGGTCGACCTGTGCGGTGACCCGGCATTCGCGCAGGAAGCGGCGGCGCAGCTCGTCGGCCTCGGCGCCGGCGACGCGGTCGGGGCGCACGAGCTTCACTGCGACGCGGCGGTCGAGGCGCTGGTCGTACGCCGTCCAGACCTGGCCCATGCCGCCCTGGCCGATGAGCGTGGAGAGTTCGTAGCGCCCGGCGACGACGCGGCCGCCGCCGGCCTTGGGCTGCCCGGTCACTGGCCGCCGTCCTGCTTGCGCAGGTAGTCGCTCAGCTCGTCCAGCTCGGCGCGGACCTGGTCGATGCGGTGCGGCGGCGGGGCCTGGTTCCGCGGCGGCGCGGGGGCGGGCGTGGGCGTGGGCGTGCCCATGGTCTGTGTGGGCATCGCGTGCTGCTGCGGGGGCGCGGCGGGCCAGGGCTGCTGCGGCTGCGGGTGGCCGTAGGCGGACTGCGGGGGCGTCGGCGCGTAGGGGGTCGGCGACGGTGCGCTGGGCAGCCTGCGTATGTCGTACACGAGGAAGTACACCGCGCTGCCGAGCGCGAGGAGCAGCAGCAGGGCGAGCGCGACGTCCGTGCGCGTGTCCTCCTCCGGCAGCGAGCCGACGATGCCGAACAGCGTGATGCCGACCGGGAGCGAGGCGATCGCCAGGATCCAGTCGACGGGCCTGCGGCGCAGCGTCGCGATGCGGAACAGCGGGGCGCAGGAGAGCAGGCCGCAGGTGAGCACGGACAGCGCGGGGAACAGCACCCTCAGGGTGATGGCCGCGCCGTCGCTCTCGCGGCGGGGCGGTCCCGCGCCGGGCCCGTACATGGCAGCTCCTGGTCACTTGTCCGAGTTGGAACACGCACGGCAAGGGGATGCCGGTTCCTTCGAGCGTATAGGCGGACTCGGACAACGGGCCCGGGGTTGTACGGAACGGATGTCGCTCCGCTCACACCCGGTCGAGCGGAACGGTTGCCTCCGGGGGGCGCCGGTCCGTTCCTACGTCGCGGGGCTCCGCCCCGGACCCCGCGCCTCAATCGCCGGCGGGGCTCTATTCGTCCGGTGGAAGTGTGCCCGCTGTCAGGCCGTCGTGGAGGCCCTGGACGAGTTGTTCGCCGAGGCGGGCCGCGCGGCGGAGGGTGTCCTCGAAGGCGGCGAGGGATTTGAAGCGTTCGCCGTAGCCCGCCTGTTCGGCCAGGGGGAGGCGCGGGAGCTGGAGGCGGCGGACGTCGAGGCGGGTGGCGGTGGAGGCGTAGCTGGAGGCCTGGCGGTTGTTGGCGGTCGAGCGCAGGAAACCGGCGAGGAACCACGGGTCGAGCGCGGCCGGTTCGGGCCGCAGCAGGGCCAGGCCCCTGCCGAGCGCGGCACCCGCGTCCGCCTCGTCGACGACGCGGACGGCGGCGGCGCCACCGACCACCGGCACGACGACGTCCCCCACTTCGAGGATCACCGGGTCGTCCTCCGCGGCATGGACACCCCCGGAGGGCGCGGTGCTCGTCAGCACGTCGTGATCGGTGAGCACGGGTACGCGCGCGTGCCCGCCCGGTCCGCCGCCCGGCGCCGCGGTGCGCAGCGACAGGGCGCCCGCGCGCGCCAGTTCGCCGACCGTGGTCAGTGGCCAGCGGGCCGGGGCCGTGGTGTCCGGAACGGCCCGCGGGGCGAGCTTCGTGGTGAGCCGCAGCGTGTCGGCGAGCTCCTCGCGCACGGCGGTCAGCTCCGCGGCGCCGCCTCCCGTGACCGGCGGGGGCAGGCGGCGGGCGGGCGCGAGGTCGACCTCGTCGTCGAGCAGGTCGATGACGGGCACGGAGCGCGCGAGGCCCGGCTGCTCCTCCAGCGCGCCGTCCCGGTCGAAGGCATGCCAGGCGTCGAGCACGGCGCTGTGCACCTCGTCCCACACCTGCTGCTCCCGTACGTCGCCGGACTCGGCCAGCGCGGTCGTGTCGACGAGCAGCAGCTCGGGCGCGGCGGGCGCGCCCGCGCCGGGACGGCGCAGCACCCACAGGTGCAGCGGGATGTTGTTGGGCGGTACGGCCCCGGCGGGCAGGGCGATCACGGCGCGCAGGGCGCCGCGGCGCAGCAGATCGGCGCGGATCCGGCGGCCCGAGCGGCGCGAGGCGACGGTGGGCGGCATCAGGAGCACGGCGCTGCCGCCGTCCGTCAGGCGCGCCAACGCGTGCTGCACCCACGCCAGTTCGGACTCGGTGCGGGCCGGGAGGCCGTACTCCCAGCGCGGGTCGTAGGCCAGTTCGTCGTGCCCCCAGCCGCGCTCGTTGAACGGCGGGTGCGCGAGCACCACGTCGGCCCGTACGTCGCTCAGGGCGTCGGCGCGCAGGGTGTCGGCTGCGGCGGTGCGCACGGCCGGGGCGTCCGTCCCGCCGTTGCCGTCGAGGGCGAGGCGGAGGGCGGTGAGGGCGGCGAGTTCGGCGGAGGAGTCCTGGCCGTACAGGGTGCGGCCGGGGCGCGGGGCGTGGGCGCGTACGGCGTCGAGGAGGGCGCCGGTGCCACAGGCCGGGTCGAGGGCGGTGGCGGCGGGGCCCGCGAGCGCGGCCATCAGTTCGGCGGGGCCGGGCGGGGTGAGCGTGTACTGGCGCGGGTTGGCGTCGAGGTGCCGGCCGAGCAGGAACGCGAACGTGCCGCGGGCGCCGAGCTCCGCCGCGAGTTCGGCGGCGCCGCGCAGCAGCGGCACCGACGGCAGCAGGGCGGCGGGCGACGGCGTGGCGACGGCGCGTTCGGTGGCGTGGCCGAAGCGCGGGGTGAGGACGCCTTCGAGGGCGGCGGACAGGCGCTGGGCCAGGTCCCGGTCCTGATCCTGGTCGGTCGCGGCGTCGGCCGCGGCGAGCGCGAGCCATTCCGTGGGGCGGTCGTGCACGAGCAGCAGGGCGCAGCCCGTGTGCAGGAGTGCGGTGACCGGGCCCGCCGGGTGGCCCGCGAGCTGCTGCCACACGCGCTCGCGCAGCGGGACCTCGGCGAGCTTGCCCTGGTCGCGCAGCCACTCCTCGACCTCGGCGAGCGCGAAGGAGGGGCTGGTCTCGGTGCCGCCGACGGGCCTGGGGAAGTCCGCGTGTCTGCGCCGCCAGTTGCTGACGGCGGCGCGCCCCACCCCGGCGAGCCGGGCGATTCCCGCGGCCGTCACCTCTGTCGCGTTGTCCTGCACCGGGCCGACTCCTCTCCGGACGTCCGCCGCGCGGTGACGTCCTGACGTGCCTGTGCGACCGACCATACAGACTCCCGCGCAAGACCCGCATTCACAGCCGTGAGCGCATGAAGTTTTGTGAACCAGGTTGACTCGGTTCACAGCTAGTGCTGTTATTGCCTCAGCCAACCGCCGGATACACGGAAAGCCGGGGGGAGGTTGGCTTCTCTCATCTCGGAGGAACAGCTATGTCCCAGACCCAGCCGCCCCAGCAGTACCCCCAGTACCCGCCGTTCCAGCAGCAGCCGCCGCGGCAGGTCGCGCGCAACGGGCTGGGGACGGCGGCGCTGATCCTCGGCGTCATCGGCGCCCTGTCGGGTCTCATTCCGCTGCTGTTCTGGCTGGCGGGGATCCTCGGCGTGATCGCCCTGATCCTGGGCCTGACGGGGCGCGGCAGGGCCAAGCGCGGCGAGGCCACGAAAAAGGGCATCGCCCTGGCCGGCACGATCCTCGGCCTCGCGGCCATGGGCCTCGCGGTCTTCGGGGCGTACACGGTGTTCAAGGCGGCGGACGACCTGGTCGACGACCTCAACAAGTCGGTGTCCGACACGAAGGCCAAGGACACGTCGTCCGGCGACGCGAAGGGCAAGGACGGCGGCAAGGGCGGGGAGAAGCCGGCCGCGGGCAAGACGCTCGCCGCGGGCGACGCCGTGGTCTACGACGACGACCTGACCGTCTCCGTCTCCAACGCGGTCACGTACAGCCCGGACGAGTTCGCGGCGGGCCACAAGAAGGGCAACCACGCGTACAAGGTGACGGTGACCGTCACGAACGGCTCCAAGGAGAAGTTCGACGCGAGCCTGCTGACGGCCGACGCCCGTTCGGGCAAGGACGGCGTGAAGTCGGAGCAGATCTTCGACGAGAACGTCGGTGACGGCTTCAGCGGCACGATCCTGCCCGGCAAGAAGGCCACGGTCGTCTACGGCTTCGACGCCCCGGCGGACGCGAAGAACCTGACCGTCGAGGTCACGCCGAGCTTCGACTACGACGGCTCGCAATGGGACCTGAAGCTGTAACCGGCTTCGGAAAATGGGGGGAGTGGACGCGGCACGCGCTCAACGCGCGTGCCGCGTCCGCGTGTTCACAGGGTTCACAGCGGTTCACGGGTTCACACGGTGTGCCGCACCCACACGTTCGGCTCGACGTACACGGCGTAGTCGTGCTCGGGCTCGCAGCGCACCGGCACCAGCGCGGCGGGGACCTCGACCGGGCCCTCCTTGTCGAAGGGGAGACCGGTCCAGTTCCGCCACTCCGCCAGCGATCCCGCCACGACCATCGAGGCGGGCGCCACCTTCTCGATGACGCCGCCCGCCCGTACGTGCACCCGCAGCCAAGGGTCGTGCGGCAGCCCGTCCGCCTCCCGCACCCGGAACGCGTACTCGCCGATGGGCGCCCGGGGTTCGAGGTGCTTGGCGCTCGGCCGCACCGGAGCGACGACCTCGGCGAAGCCGCGGGCGCGGGCGTTCTCCCGCATCGCGGCCAGCATCCGGCCGGAGAGTCCGCGCCCCTGACACTCCGGCGCGATGGCGATCTCGATGGCACTCACGGTGTCCGGCGCGACCCCGGCGGACCGGTCGGCGAACGCCCACTGCAGCACCTGGTCCCAGCCCCCGTCCGGCAGCGCACCGCGCCCCTCACCGTGCAGCGCGAACGGCACGCTGTACGCCTTGGCGACCACGGCCCCCTCGGCGTCCGTCGCCACGAACGCGTACTCGGGCAGCTCCTGCCAGATGCGCCGCAGAAAGGTCGCGGCGCACGCGTCGTGCCCGATGAACGCGGGCCAGGTGTCCGGCATCGTCCACATGGCGAGGGCGAGTTCGGGCCGCTCGGCGAGGGTGGTGATCGTCAGGTCCGTGCCGGGGTCGGGGCTCATGCGCACATCGTGCAGCGGACGGGTCCGGGCCGCAGCCGGTTTTCCCGCCCGCGCCGTGTGTGTCAGGCGTAGACCCAGCGGTTGGAACCGGAGCTGAAGGTGCACTTCACGATGCGGCCGTTGGCGGCGTGCGTGGTGCGGCCGACGTCGGCGTTTCGGCAGAACTGGCCCGCGTTGTAGCAGTTGCCCGCGTTGGAGACGATCTCGCAGGTGGGCGCGGCCGGCTTCGGTGCGGCGGTCGTCCGCGTGGGCGCCGGGGCCTGGGTCGTCCTGGTCGGCTTCGGGGCGGGGGCCTGCGTCCTCGTCCGGGTCGGCGTGGGCGTCGCCCTGGGGGCCTTGGGAGTCGGCGAGTGCGTCGTCCGGGTCGGGCTCGGCGTCGGGGTCGGCGACTGCGTGGACGGGGTGGGGCTCGGAGTCGGCGTCGCGGAGACGGACTTCGAGGGCCGCGCGTCGGCGACGTCGTCCGTTCCGGAGCCGGCCCCGCAGGCGCCGACGGCCAGGGACAGGGCAAGGGCCCACGCGGCGGCGAAGCCCGCGGAGCGTCTGCGTATCGACGACTGGCCAGATCTGTTGAACATGTGGACCCCGTGTGGAGAAAGCGTGAAGAACTGCGGTCGTCGCGCACAGTAATCCACGAGGCGCCGCACGGGGAGCCTGTTCGGTTATTTGGGGCAGGTGAAAACAGGTGGGGGCGGGCCGACGCCCGCCCCCACCTGTTGATCGGCCGGAGGGCTACGCGCCCAGGATCGAGGTCAGGAACTCGCCGACCCACGCCAGCAGTTCGCGGCCGACCACCGGCTTGCCGCCCATCTTCTTGGGCTTCGGGCGCGGGACGAGGAGCTGGCCGGTGGCCGACTTGATGACCGTGCCGGGGTAGAGGCGCTTGAGGCGCAGCTCCTGGGACTCGCGCAGCTCCACCGGCGCGAAGCGGATGTTGTTGCCCTGGAGGACGATCTCGCCGACCCCGCAGGCCCGCGCCAGCATCCGAAGACCCGCCACGAGCAGCAGGTTCTCCACCGGCTCGGGCAACTTGCCGTAGCGGTCGACGAGTTCCTCGCGGACGTGCTTGACGTCCTCCTCCGTGTTCGCGGAGGCGATGGCGCGGTAGGCCTGGAGGCGCAGCCGCTCCCCCGGCGCGTAGTCGTGCGGGACGTGCGCGTCGACCGGGAGCTCGATCTTGACCTCCAGCGGCGGCTCCTCCTCGACGCCGCCTTCCAGCGAGGCGCGGTAGTCCGCGACGGCCTCGCCCACCATGCGTACGTACAGGTCGAAGCCGACGCCCGCGATGTGACCCGACTGTTCGCCGCCGAGCAGGTTGCCCGCGCCGCGGATCTCCAGGTCCTTCATCGCGACGTACATGCCCGCGCCCATCTCCGTGTGCTGGGCAATCGTCGCGAGACGCTCGTGCGCCGTCTCCGTGAGGGGCTTCTCCGGCGGGTACAGGAAGTACGCGTAACCGCGCTCGCGGCCACGGCCCACACGACCGCGCAGCTGGTGCAGCTGGGAGAGGCCGAAGTTGTCGCCGCGCTCGACGATCAGGGTGTTGGCGTTCGAGATGTCGATGCCGGACTCGACGATCGTCGTCGAGACGAGGACGTCGAACTTCTTCTCCCAGAAGTCCACGACGACCTGTTCCAGGGCCTGTTCGGACATCTGGCCGTGCGCCGTCGCGATCCGCGCCTCCGGCACGATCGCCCGGAGCCGCGCCGCCGCCTTGTCGATCGACTCGACGCGGTTGTGGATGTAGAAGACCTGGCCCTCGCGCAGCAGTTCGCGACGGATCGCCGCGCCGATCTGCTTCTCCTCGTACGGGCCGACGAAGGTGAGCACCGGGTGTCGCTCCTCCGGCGGCGTGGTGATCGTCGACATCTCGCGGATGCCGGTGACCGCCATTTCGAGCGTACGGGGGATGGGGGTCGCGGACATCGTCAGCACGTCGACGTTGGCGCGGAGCTTCTTCAGCTGCTCCTTGTGCTCGACGCCGAACCGCTGCTCCTCGTCGACGATGACCAGGCCGAGGTCCTTGAACTTGGTCTCGGAGGAGAACAGGCGGTGCGTGCCGATGACGATGTCGACCGCGCCGTCCTTGAGGCCTTCGAGCGTCGCCTTCGACTCGGTCTCCGTCTGGAAGCGCGACAGTGCCTTGACGCTCACCGGGAACTGGCCGTACCGCTCGGTGAACGTGCCGAAGTGCTGCTGCACGAGCAGCGTCGTGGGCACGAGGACGGCGACCTGCTTGCCGTCCTGGACCGCCTTGAAGGCGGCGCGGACCGCGATCTCCGTCTTGCCGTAGCCGACGTCGCCGCAGATCAGGCGGTCCATCGGGACCGTCTTCTCCATGTCCTCCTTGACCTCGGCGATCGTCGTCAGCTGGTCGGGCGTCTCCGCGTACGGGAACGCGTCCTCCAGTTCCCGCTGCCAGGGCGTGTCCGAGCCGAAGGCGTGGCCGGGCGCCGCCATGCGCGCGGAGTACAGCTTGATCAGGTCGGCCGCGATCTCCTTGACGGCCTTCTTGGCCTTCGCCTTCGTCTTGGTCCAGTCGGCGCCGCCGAGCCGGTGCATCGTCGGGGCCTCGCCGCCGACGTACTTGGTGATCTGCTCCAGCTGGTCCGTCGGGATGTAGAGGCGGTCGCCGGGCTGGCCGCGCTTGGCGGGCGCGTACTCGACGACGAGGTACTCGCGGGTCGCGCCCTGCACCGTGCGCTGCACCATCTCGATGTAGCGGCCGACACCGTGCTGCTCGTGCACGATGTAGTCGCCGGATTCGAGGGTGAGCGGGTCGATGGTCTTGCGGCGCCGCGCGGGCATGCGGGCGCCTTCCTTGCCGGCGGCCCGCTGCCCGGTGAGGTCGGTCTCGGTGAGGACGGCGAGCTTCAACGCCTGGTCCACGAAGCCGAATTCGAGGCTGCCGCAGGACACCTGGACGACGGACGGCGCGAGTTCGCCGAGGTCCTTCTCCAGGCGGGCCGCGATGCCCTCGCCGCCGAGCACCTCCACGGTGCGGGTCGCGGGGCCGTGGCCCTCGGTGACGTAGACCGCGCGCCAGCCGTCGGCGAGCCAGCCCTTGGTGTCGGCGAGCGCGCGGGCGGTGTCGCCGCGGTACGTCTCCGGGGCGTGCATGCCGAGCTGGAGGGTGTCCGTGTCCGAATCCGTGCTCGCCTCGTCCGCCGCGAACGGGGACACCGACCACCACATCATCCCGAGCTCGCGCGCCCGGTCCCGGACGTCCGCGATGGCCCACAGGGACGCGGCGCCGACGTCGATGGGGGCCTTGCCGCCGGTGGCGGAGGCCGCCCAGGACGCCTGGAGGAACTCCTGCGACGTCGCCACCAGGTCGGCTGCGCGCGTACGCACTCTCTCCGGGTCGCAGACGATGGCCATCGCCCGGGCCGGCAGCACGTCGAGCAGCAGCTCCATGTCGTCGACGAGGACGGGGGCGAGGGACTCCATGCCCTCGACGGCGATCCCCTCGGCGATCTTGCCGAGCAGTTCGCCCAGCTCCGGGTGCTGTTCGGCGAGCTCGGCCGCGCGGGCGCGGACGTCGTCCGTGAGCAGCAGCTCGCGGCAGGGCGGCGCCCACAGGCCGTGCTCGGCGATCTCCAGGGAGCGCTGGTCGGCGACCTTGAAGTAGCGGATCTCCTCGATGTCGTCGCCCCAGAACTCGACGCGGAGCGGGTGCTCCTCCGTCGGCGGGAAGACGTCGAGGATGCCGCCGCGCACGGCGAACTCGCCGCGCTTCTCGACGAGCTCGACCCGGGCGTACGCCGCCGCGGCCAGCGCCTGGACGGTCTCCTCCAGGTCGGCGCTCTGCCCGGTGCGCAGGGCCACGGGCTCCAGGTCTCCGAGGCCCTTGACCTGCGGCTGGAGCACGGAACGGATGGGGGCGACGACGACGGAGACCGGGCCGGTCTCCGGGTCGTCGGTGCTGGGGTGCGCGAGGCGGCGCAGCACGGCGAGGCGGCGGCCGACGGTGTCCGAGCGCGGGCTGAGCCGCTCGTGCGGCAGCGTCTCCCACGAGGGGTACTCCACGACGCCGTCGGCCGGGAGCAGTGAGCGCAGCGCTGCCGCCAGGTCCTCGGCCTCGCGCCCCGTGGCGGTCACCGCGAGGACGGGGCGCTTCGCCTCGCGGGCGAGCGCGGCGATGGCGAAGGGGCGGGAGGCGGGTGGGCCCACCAGGTCGACGTGCATCCGGTTGCCGTCACCGGCGGCCTTCACCGCTTCAACGAGGGCCGCGTCCTTGACGACGGCGTCGAGCAGTCCGTGCAGGCTCATGGAGAAGGTCCGTCCCGGGTCGGAGGGCAACGCGAAGGGCCCGACACGTGGTACGGGCCGGGGGTTCCCAGCGTACGTCTTCCTCCGGGGGCTCACCCGTTTGATCCGTTTCGCCCCGCCCGGGTGTGGCAGCCCCCGCGGCGTTGCGGTCGCGGGGCTCCGCCCCGGACCCCGCTGCTCAATCGCCGCAGGGGCTTGATTTGGCTCACTCTGCGCTTACTCCGTCGCGATCGCGCCCAGGACGTTCATGCGGCCTGCCCGGAACGCCGGGATCAGGGCGGCGAAGAGGCCCACGAAAGCCGAGGCTATGAAGACCGCGGTGATGGTCGGCCAGGGGATCTCCAGGACGCCGAGGCCCTCCAGGGCCAGGAGCTGCTGGGCCGTCGCGCCCCAGCCCATGCCGAGGCCGAGGCCCAGGAGGGCGCCGAAGACGGCGATGACCACCGACTCCAGGCGGATCATGCGGCGCAGCTGGCGACGCGAGAGGCCGATGGCGCGCATCAGGCCGATCTCCCGGGTCCGCTCGACCACCGAGAGGGCCAGCGTGTTCACGACGCCGAGCACCGCCACGATGATCGCGAGCGCGAGCAGCCCGTAGATCATGTTCAGGAGCTGGCCTATCTGGTCCTTCAGCGTCTGCTTGTAGTCGGTCTGGTCCTTGACGTGGACCGTCGGATCGGCGGCGACCGAGGCCTTGAGCGCCTTGTACGCCTGGTCGGCCTTGCCGGGCTCCGCCTTCGCGAACATCATCCCGTTCAGCGGCATCCGGTCCGCCGGCAGGTAACTCGCCGCCGTCGTCAGGTTCGTGTACATGGCGCCCTTGTCGAACGTGGTGTCGTCCGAGGTGACGGCCGCGATCCTGAGCTTGGCGGTGCGCCCGTGGTCGAAGGCGACGGTCATGGTGTCGCCGACCTTCACCCCGTGCTTCTCGGCGAAGCCGGAGCCGACCGACATCGCGTCCTTCCCGTACGCCGCCGACAGCTCGCCGGAGGTCGTCTCGCGGCGCAGGTCCTGGGCGTAGGTGGGGCTGGCCGCGACCAGCTCCTCCGACTTCTTCGCGCCGTTCGGCGCGGTCAGGTCGGCCTTGACGTACTTGACCTCCGTGACGTGGGAGACGTACCCGTCCTGCTCGACCTGCTTGAGCTCGTGGGCCGCCTGCGGCTTGATGCCGCCCTGGCCCTCGACGATGTAGTCCGCGCCGACCGACTTGTCGAGCTCGCTGGTCGCCGAGGCCACCATCGAGGAGCCGACGACGGAGAGGCAGGCGACGAGCGCGAGACCGATCATCAGGGCCGCGCCGGTCGCACCGGTGCGGCGCGGGTTGCGCAGTGCGTTGCGCTCGGCCATCCGCCCGACGGGGCCGAAGATCCGGAGCAGGACCGCGCTGATCACGCGGACCACGACGCCGGCGAGCAGCGGGCCCACGACGACGAAGCCGATGAGCGAGGCGACGATGCCGACGCCGAGCCACAGCGCGCCCTCGCTCGCCTTGTCGGCCTGCGCGGCGAGATAGAGGGAGAAGCCGCCGCCCGCCGTGAGGGCGACGCCGATGATGCCGCGTACGACGCCCGCCTTGACGTCGGCGGGGGTGCCCGCGTCGCGCAGCGCCGCCATCGGGGAGACCTTGCCCGCGCGGCGGGCCGGCAGATACGCGGCGAGGACGGTGACGACGATGCCGAGCAGCAGCCCGATCGCCGGGGTCGTCCACTTCACGGTGAGGTCGTCGGTCGAGAGGTCCATGCCCATGGAGGACATGAGCTTCATCAGGCCGATCGCCAGGCCCATGCCCGCGCCGACACCGAGCACCGAGCCGACGACGCCGAGCAGCAGCGCCTCGACGAGCACCGACCGGTTGACCTGCTTGCGCGAGGAGCCGATGGCGCGCATCAGGCCGATCTCGCGGGTGCGCTGGGCGACCAGCATCGAGAAGGTGTTGATGATCAGGAAGATGCCGACAAGGAAGGCGATGCCGGCGAAGCCGAGCAGGGCGTACTTGATGACGTCCATGAAGGAGCCGACGTCCGCCGCGTTGGCGTCCGCGGCCTCCTGCTGGGTCTGGATCTTGTACGTGCCGTCGGCGCCGAGGCCCGCGGCGACGTCCTTCTTGAGCTGCGCGTCGCTGACACCGTCGGCGGCGGCGACGTTGATCTGGGTGAACCGCCCCGTCTTGCCGATGAGTTCGTGCTGCGCGGTCGCGGTGTCGAAGTAGACGACGGCCGCGCCGGGGTTGGTGACCTTGAAGGAGGCGATGCCGGTGATCTTCGCCTTGATGTCACCCGAGGCCGTGATGGTGCGCAGCTCGTCGCCCATCGCGAGGTGGTGCTTCTTCGCCGTGTCGGCGTCGACCATCACCTCGGTGGGGCCGCGCGGCGCGTGCCCGGAGGTGATCTCCATCGAACGCAGGTCGTTGTGCGTCCAGTTGCCCGCGATGGTGGGGGCGCCGGTCGTGGACCCCATGTTCTTGTTGTCGGAGTTCACCACCGTCACGTTCATCGAACTGACCGCGCCCTCGGCGGACTTGACGCCCTCGGCCTTCCGGACGGTCGCGAGCGCGGACGCGGGCAGCGCCTCGGGCCGACCGGTGGCGCTGCCCTCGGCCTCGGCGTCCTTGGGACTGACGGTGACGTCCGACGCGGTGGCCGTGAACAGCTTGTCGAAGGTCTTGTCCATCGTGTCGGTGAACACGAGGGTGCCGCAGACGAAGGCGACCGAGAGCAGGACGGCGACCGCCGAGAGGGCCATCCGGCCCTTGTGCGCGAAGAAGTTGCGCAGGGAGGTCTTCATGACCGTGTTGGCACTCATGACGTGCGACCCCGGGCGTCGAAGTCCTTCATGCGGTCGAGGACGGCCTCGGCGGTCGGACGGGCCATCTCGTCGACGATGCGGCCGTCGGCGAGGTACAGGACGCGGTCCGCGTAGGAGGCGGCGACCGGGTCGTGCGTGACCATCACGATCGTCTGCCCCAGCTCGTCGACCGAGCGGCGCAGGAAGCCGAGGACCTCGGCGCCCGCCCGCGAGTCGAGGTTTCCTGTCGGCTCGTCACCGAAGATGATCGACGGCCGGGAGGCCAGGGCGCGCGCCACGGCGACCCGCTGCTGCTGACCGCCGGAGAGCTGCGTGGGCCGGTGCTTCAGGCGCTCGGCGAGCCCCACGGTCTCGACGACCTGGCGCAGCCACGCGGCGTCCGGCTTGCGGCCGGCTATGTCCATCGGGAGCGTGATGTTCTCGATCGCGTTCAGCGTCGGAAGCAGGTTGAACGCCTGGAAGATGAAGCCGATGCGGTCCCGGCGGAGCTTCGTGAGCTTCTTGTCCTTCAGGCCGGCGATCTCGGTCTCGTCGAGGAAGATCTGTCCCGACGTGACCGTGTCCAGGCCCGCCAGGCAGTGCATCAGCGTCGATTTACCGGAGCCCGAAGGGCCCATGATCGCGGTGAACCGGCCGCGCGCGATGTCCACGTCGACCTGGTCGAGCGCGACGACGCGGGTCTCCCCCGACCCGTACGCCTTCACCAGTTGCCGCGCTCGCGCGGCGACGGCCGAACTCTGTCCAGTGCCCCCGTGCCTGGGGATGGTTGCAGCCGTAGTCACGGTAAGTCTCCTAAGTCGGTCACGCGTCGGATGCGTGGAACAACGCCTTGTGCGGCCAAGTCTGGTGGAGCGGGGTGCCCCGGCGCGTTGCAGAAAAGCCCCGTCTTTTCCGGGGGAAAACCCCACCCCCCAAACGCTACGAAGGTCCCCGCGCCCCCTCGTCCTCCAGCGGGACGACCCGACCCTGCCCCCTTCTACGGAGCCCCCCTTAGGGGAGGTCCACCCCTCGGTGGACCTCTACTCAGGGTCGCCTCCACCCGCCTAAGCTCCTGACGTAGATACGTGCAGGGGGAACGCATGCAGGGAACCACCGACCGGCGCCGCGCGGCGGTCGTCGCCGCGCTGATGCTGAGCATGGCGCTCGCCGCGCTCGACACGACCATCGTCTCGACCGCGGTGCCGCAGATCGTCGGCGACCTCGGCGGCTTCTCCGTCTTCTCCTGGCTGTTCTCGGGCTATCTGCTCGCGGTCACCGTCACCCTCCCCGTCTACGGGAAGCTGTCGGACACCTTCGGCCGCAAGCCCGTGCTGATCGCGGGCAGCGTGCTCTTCCTGGTCGGCTCGCTGCTGTGCGCGTCCGCGTGGAACATGGGCGCCCTGATCGCCTTCCGGGTGGTCCAGGGCCTCGGCGGCGGCGCGATCCAGGGCACGGTGCAGACCCTGGCCGCCGACCTCTACCCGCTCAAGGAACGCCCCAAGATCCAGGCCAAGTTGTCGACCGTGTGGGCCACGTCATCGGTCCTCGGCCCGGCGCTCGGCGGGCTGCTCGCCTCGTACGCGGGCTGGCGCTGGATCTTCCTGATCAACCTGCCGATCGGCGCCGTCGCCCTCTTCCTCCTCGTACGTCATCTGCACGAACCCCGGGCGGACCGGGAGCGCACGGAGCGGCCCCGGATCGACTGGGCGGGCGCGCTCGCCGTGTTCGCGGCCGGCGGGGCACTGCTGACCTGGCTGGTGCAGGGCGGCGTCGCCTGGTCGTGGGGGTCCGCGCCCTCGATCGCCCTGCTCTGTACGGGAGTTGCCCTCATCGGCGCCGTGTTCGTGATCGAACGCAGGGTGTCCGAGCCGATCCTGCCGGGCTGGGTGTGGCGGCGGCGCACCATCGCGGCGGTCAATCTGGCGCTCGGCGCGATGGGCCTGCTGATGGTGGCACCGACCGCGTTCCTGCCGACGTACGCGCAGTCCGTCCTCGGCCTGTCCCCCACGGCCGCCGGCTTCGTGCTCTCCGTGATGACGCTGAGCTGGCCGGTCTCCGCGGCCCTGAGCCAGCACGTGTACCGCAGGATCGGCTTCCGCGACACGGCCGCGCTCGGCATGGCAGGGGCGCTCGTGCTGCTCGCCGCGTTCCCGCTGCTGCTGCCGTACCCGGGCGAGGTCTGGCAGCCCACGCTGCTCAGCCTGCTGCTCGGCGCGACCCTCGGCCTCTTCCAGCTCCCGCTCATCGTCGGCGTGCAGTCCACGGTCGGCTGGGCGGAGCGCGGCACCGCCACCGCGTCGGTGCTGTTCTACCGACAGATCGGGCAGACGGTCGGCGCCGCCGTCTTCGGCGCGGTCGCCAACGGCGTGATCTCGGCCCGCCTCGGCTCCGGCGCCGACCTCGACTCGGTGGCCCGCGACAAGGGCGCCGACGGGGTGCGCCGGGCGATCGACGCGGCCGTCGACTCGGTGTACGTCGGCGCGGCCTGCGCCGCCGCGGTCGCCCTGCTCGTCCTCCTGACACTGGCCCCGCGGCGCTTCCCCGTCCTGGAATCGGAGCCTCCCGATCCCATAGCGGACGGCGGCGATCAGGAAAAGTCATCCGCCGTACAAGTCCCCCACCAGCAACACTCACCTCACGTACAAGAAAAGTCGCCCCGCACGGACTGATCGTTCGACTAAACGCTCCCCAACTCGTCTACCTACGAGTAACGTTCCGGCTCCCCACACACTCCCTGCGGTCCGCCCAGTCCCCGGCGGACCCGAGCCACGCAAGGAGAACAGGGATGTCGTACCAGCCACACCCATCGCGGCCCCATCCGTTCCAGCCGTACGCCAACCCCCACACACCGCCCCGCTCGCAGCCCCACTCCCACCGCCTCCCCCGCCACCCCGACGCCCCCAGCGGCGAACTGCGCCTGCTGCGCACCGCCTACCGCTGGCAGCGCCGCGTCGCCACCCTCACGGCGCTCGGCTACTTCACGCTGTTCCTGCTGCTCTCCGCGTTCGCGCCGGGCCTGATGAACCGCTCGGCCACCGGCGGCCTCTCCACGGGTCTGCTCATCGGCCTGTGCCAACTCCCGGTCACCTGCCTGGCGTTGCTCCTGTACGAGTACACGGCCCGGCACCGCGTGGACCCGCTCGTCCACCGCATCCGCCGGCAGTGCCGCAAGGGCGGGGGCTACGCGCGATGACCCCAGGTCAAGCCGTCGCCGCCGCGTCCACCGACGCCATGTCCCTGGTCTCGTTCACGGCGGTGGCGACGATCACGCTGCTGCTGTGCATCATGACCGGCCCCGACCGCGACGGCCTCGAGGAGTTCTACACCGGCTTCGGCCGCCTCGGCCCGATCCGCAACGGCCTGGCCATCGCGGGCGACTACATCTCCGCGGCCACCGTCCTCGGCACCGGCGGCGTCATCGCGTTGCTCGGCTACGACGGCGTGGTGCTCGCCCTGAGCACCGCGCTCTCCCTGATGCTGCTGATGTTCCTGCTGGCCGAACCGCTGCGCAACGCGGGCCGGTTCACCATGGGCGACACGCTCGCACGCAGGATGCCGGGCCGCTCCGTACGCATGGCCGCCTGCGCGGCGACCATCGCGGCCCTGATGCCCATGATGCTCGTCCAACTGGCGGGCGCAGGCGATCTGTTGGCCTTCCTCCTCGGCTTCACCAACGAGGGCTTCAAGACGGCCTGCGTGATCGCGCTCGGCGGGCTCATGATCAGCTACGCGGCCATCGGCGGCATGAAGGGCACCGCCGTCATCCAGATCTTCAAGATCGTGATGCTGCTCGGCTCGGGCGCGGTGATCGCCGTACTCGTCCTGCGCCGCTTCGACTGGGACCCCGGAACCCTGCTCGCCGCCGCCGCACGCGGCAGCGGGGCGGGCAACGGCTATCTGACCTCGGGCCTCCAGTTCGCGCACAGCCCCACCCCCCGCCTCGACATGATCACTTCGGAGCTGACGGTGGTCATCGGCGGGGCCGCGCTGCCGCACGTCACGATGCGCATGTACACGGCCCGGCACGCGCGCGAGGTGCGCCGCTCGATGACCTGGGCGGTGTCCGCGGTCGGAATGTTCGTCCTGGTCATCTCCGTGGTCGCCTTCGGCGCGACGGCGATGCTCGGCGCTCCGGCCATCGCGGCGGCCGACCGCCAGGGCAACACGGCGTATCTGCTCGGGGCGCGGGCCGTCTTCGGCGCGACGACCAGCACGGGCGAGTCCCTGCTGTTCACCGCCGTCACCACGGCGCTGTTCCTGACACTCCTCGCCTCGGTCGCGGGCATGATCCTCGCCTGCGCCAACTCCCTGGCCCACGACGTGATCGCGTACGCCAAGCGGGACCTGACGGACCGTACGGAACTGTCGATCGCCCGGATGTCGGCCCTCGGCGTCGGCGCCTTCGCGATCGCCCTGGCCTGCGTCTTCCAGCACCGCAACCTGCAGCCGCTGGTCACGCTCTCCTTGTGCCTGGGCGCGTCCGCCATCGCCCCGGCCCTCGTGTACAGCCTCTTCTGGCGGCGCTACACGCGGGCGGGCCTGCTGTGGACGCTGCTCGGCGGCACGGCGGCCTGCGTCGTCCTGATGACCGGGACCAACCTGGTGTCGGGCTCGCCCACGTCGGCGTTCCCCGGCATGGACTTCAACTGGTTCCCGTTCACGTCGACGGGGCTCGTGTCCATCCCGCTGGGCTTCCTGTTCGGCTGGCTCGGCACGGTCCTCACGGACCGGCGCAGGGCCGACACCCAGCGACAGCAGTACGAGGCCGTGGAGGCGTGGATCCTGGCGGGCTCGCCGACGGCGCCGGGCGAGAGCACGCGGCACTGAGCGCGCCCCAGCGCTACTTCTTGCTACCGAGATTCATTCGTAGTGCATCGGGCTTCGGCCCGGTGGTGAAGCGGATCTGGTGACTGTGATGCGGAGGGTCGCAGTGTCGTTCCGGCGGAGCCGGATGGAGCGGTCCCTGGCGAGGGTGATGGGGCGAACGGGTGTTCCCGGTTACGGAGGGTGTGGTCCGTTCGTACGATCTTCGCATGCAGCTTCGGTATGCCTTCCGGTTGTACCCGGAGCCTGGTCAACGCGTCGCGTTGGCGCGGGCGTTCGGGTGTGCCCGTGTCGTGTTCAACGACGCGGTGCGTGCCCGCGAGGACGCCCGCAAGGCCGGGCGGCCTTCCCCCACGGCCGGGGAGCTGTCCCGCTCTCTGATCACCGAGGCCAAACGGACGAGCGAGCGGTCGTGGCTGGGCGAGGTGTCCGCGGTCGTGCTCCAGCAGTCCCTGCGGGACGCCGAGTCCGCCCACCGCAACTTCTTCGCCTCCCTCACAGGCGCCCGCAAGGGCCCGAGGCTTGGCCCGCCCCGCTTCAAGTCCCGCAAAGACGCCCGGCAGTCGGTCCGGTTCACCGCCAACGCCCGCTGGAGCATCACCGACAGCGGCCGCCTAAACCTGCCGAAGATCGGCGCGGTGAAGGTGAAGTGGTCCCGCACCCTGCCTACCACCCCCACCTCGGTCACCGTCATCAAGGACGCGTCAGGCCGGTACTTCGCCTCGTTCGTCATCGACACCGACCTTGCCGCCGACGCCGCCCGGATGCCGGAAACCGACCGCACCATCGGCATCGATCTCGGACTCACCCACTTCGCGGTCCTCTCCGACGGCACGAAGATCGACTCCCCCCGCTTCCTGCGGCGCGCGGAGAAGAAGCTGAAGAAGGCCCAGCGGGATCTGTCCCGCAAACAGAAGGGATCCAAAAACCGGGCCAAGGCCCGCCTCAAAGTCGCCCGCGCCCACGCCAAGGTCGCCGACGCACGCCGTGAGTTCCACCACCAGCTCTCCACGAAGCTGATCTCCGAGAACCAAGGGATCGCCGTGGAAGACCTGTCGGTGGCGGGACTGGCGCGCACCAGGCTGGCCAAGTCCGTGCACGACGCCGGATGGTCCACCTTCGTCGGCATGCTGGCCTACAAGGCCCAGCGCTACGGCCGCACCCTGGTGAAGATCGGCCGGTTCGAGCCGACCTCCCAGACCTGCTCCACCTGCGGGGGCAAGGACGGGCCCAAGCCCCTTGGTGTCCGGGAATGGACGTGTACCGCTTGCGGGACGGTCCATGACCGGGACATCAACGCCGCGATCAACATCAAAACGGCCGCCGGACTGGCGGTATCGGCCTGCGGAGCGCCGGTAAGACCGGGAGCAGTCCCGGCACAGCGCGCAGAAACAGGAAGCCACGGAATCCCGACCCAAGCCCGTGCCGCGTAGCAGCACGGCAACACGTCGGGAAGGCCAGAATCCTCGGGCTTCAGCCCGAGGAGCAAGTCATTTGCCGAGCCGCTCCGCCAGCTCGGCACGGCGCGCGAGGACGCCGTCCTTCAGCTCCTCCATCTCCCGCAGCGCGTCCTTGCGGTCGCGCTTGGCGAGGCGGTCGATGTAGAGGCGGCCGTACAGATGGTCCGTCTCGTGCTGGAGGCAGCGGGCGAAGTAGCCGCGGCCCTCGACGGAGATCGGGTTGCCGTCCTTGTCCTGGCCGCGCACGACGGCGTGGTCGGCGCGCGCCACGGACTTGTAGGGGCCCGGCACGGAGAGGCAGCCCTCCATCTCGTCGACGAGCCGGCGCTCGGCCGGGGGCTGCTCGTCGAGGACGGGGTTGCAGATGTGGCCGGTGTGCCGCACACCCCAGTCGTCCTCCATGTCGTAGACGAACAGCTGGAGGTCGACGTCGACCTGGTTGGCGGCGATGGCGGCGCCGTGCGCGACGTGGTTCGTGGCGAACATGTCGTCGATCAGGCGGTCGAGCTCCGGTGTCCCGAAGAGGGTGTCGGTGACGGGGGCGCAGCGGCGGCGCAGGACGTCCTCGCCCACGATGGTGATGCGCCGGACGGTGCCGCGCTCCACCTCCGGTGTCAGCTGGCCATCACCCATGCCGATTCAACCTCTCGCATCCGCCCACCACTTGACGACCGCCCACCTTAACGGTGCGCCCGTCCGCCCCTACGCCACGGGGCTCCGCCCCGGACCCCGCGCCTCAATCGCCGGCGGGGCTTGATAAATCAAGCCCCGCCGGCGGCTGATGGATCAAGTCCCGCGGTGCTTGGCATTTCAAGCCCCTGCGGCGATTGAGCAGCGGGGTCCGGGGCAGAGCCCCGAGAGCGGCGGACGGGTCGCCGTCACTCCGCGTCGGCCGTCTTGCCCGTCAGGGCGGACAACGACGCCCGGACATGTTCCATGTGCGCGCGGAGCTCCTCCCGCTGCTCCTCGTGCCCCTCGAGGATCGACTCCGTCTCCCGCTCAATGCGCTCCGCCCGCGCCCGCGCCTGCGCGAGCAGCTCCGCCGCAGCGGCCTCCGCGTCCTCCTGGCCGTGCCGCGCCTCCTCCTCGGTCTCGCCGAGCGCCCGCTTCGCCCCGGACAGGCGCTCCTCGGCCTCGGCGACGGCGCCCGCCTCCCACGCCTCGGACGCGGCGACCTGCTCGGCCGCCTCCCGGTCCGCCTCCTCGATCCGCTCGGCGTGCTCCTTCGCCTGGGCGGCGAGGTCCGCCTCCGTGCGCTCGCGCATCGCGCGCAGTTCCTCCAGGGCCTCGCCCCGGGTCTCCTTCGCGTCCCGCCGGGCGGACACCCGGATGTCGTCGGCCTCGGCCTGCCCGGCCGCGATGCGCCGCTGCGCGTACTCCTCGGCCTTGGCGCGCACCTCGTCGGAGTGGGCCTGCGCGTCGTCCCGCGCCTCGTCGGCCGCCGCCCGCGCGGCGTCGGCCTCGGCCTGCGCGTCGTCCCGCGCGGCGCCGCGCACGGCGATGTCCTCCTCCTCCGCCAGTTCGAGGAGGTACTGGGCCCGCTTGCCGAGCGACTCGTACGTCTGCGGGGCGAGGTTCGCGACGGCCTCGCGCAGCCGCTCGGCCTCCTCCTCCATCTCCTTGGCGAGGACGGTCAGGCGCGCGGCCCGCTCCCAGGCCTCGTCCCGTTCCCCGGAGAGTTGCGCGGCGGCGGCCTCCACCTGCTCGGGGCGGTAGCCCCGGCCCCGTACGACGACGAAGCCGTACTGCGACGACCCCGCTCCACCCGCACCGCTCATCTGGAACCCCTCTCCGGCAAGGCACACCGACCGGCATCGGCAGGCCCGATCTACGACATTTTGCGCGATTGGCGCACATCTTGATGGAACAACCGGAGGCGGCCACATTCCGACACACGTGACACTCAGGTCGACCCACTCGGTCCAGGATGCGTCAATTGCCGTCGAAAGTCGGAATCGCCTTGTCCTCGCGCAGCGCGGTGAAGAGCTGATCGGCCTCGCTCTCGTTCCACATCACCACGTCCCCGGCCCCCGAAACATTGGGCTCACTGCCCACAGGAACGGTCGTCGTCGCGGCCGGGTCCGACATTTTGACACCCATGTTCGCCAGCGCGGCGACCCCGGTGTCCTGGTCGACGGTCAGCGCGTCGAGCGAGGCGCTCATGAACGGGATCAGGTTCCACGGCGGCACCAGCACGCCCGGGCTGAGCGCCTTGGCGGCGATCGCGTCCACCAGCTGCTGCTGCCGCTTGACGCGGCCCAGGTCGCCGGTCGGATCGGAGTAGCGGGCACGCGCGTACTGCAGGGCCTGCGTGCCGTTCATCGTCTGGCAGCCCGCGTCGAAGTCGGCGCCCGACTTCTCGTCGTGCAGGCCGCCGTCGGCCACGCAGATCTCGACTCCGCCGAGCGAGTCGACGACATCGACGAGACCCAGGAAGCTGACCTCCGCGTAGTGGTCCATGCGCAGCCCCGTCGACTGCTCCACGGTCTGCGTGAGCAGCTTCGCGCCGCCCACCGAGTACGCGTAGTTGATCTTGTTCTGGCCGTGTCCCGGGATCGGGACGTACGAGTCGCGCGGGATCGAGACCAGATACGGGCCGTTGTCCCCGTAGTGCAGCACCATGATCGTGTCGGTGCGGTTGCCCTCGTCGTTGCCGACGTGCAGGTCCTTGCGCTGTTCGGGCGTCAGGTTCGCCCGCGAGTCCGAACCGACCAGCAGCCAGTTCGTGCCCGCGCCCGCGGCCGGACGGCCCTGGTAGTCGCTGAACGCGTCCGTCTTCTGCAGCCGCGAACCCGCCCAGAAATACAGGCCGACGCCGTACGCGACGAGCACCACCAGGACGACGAGCAGGGTCAGCACGAGCCGCCGGGGCCAGCGCCGCCGCGGCCGCGTCGCCCGCACCGTCGTCGGCTCACTCCACTCACCAGCCATGTGCGCATGATCGGGGCGCCCGACCGATCCCGCAGGTCGAGCGCCCCCTCACAACCGTCCGCGGGTGCCTACAGCAGGCCGTCCCACATCTGCTCGAGCAGCACCGACCACCAGGTCTCGGGCGAGCCGAGCGCCGCCGAGTCGATCGCGCTCAGCTCCGCCTGGAAGTCGACGGTCCAGCGGCCCGCCTGCTCCTGGTTGAGCCCGAAGCGCAGCCGCCACATCCGGCCGAGCAGGGCGAGCGACCGCACAAACTCCGGCAGCCCGCTGTTCACGAACTGCGGCGGCGCCGGGGCGCCATCGGGCCCGGCCTCCACCGGCACGGCCACGATGTTCGCCGTCCCGTACTGCACGCACAGCGCCTTGCCGAAGTCGCTGCCCATCACGAGGTACGAGCCCGCGTCCGACGCCGCCTGCACGCCACGCTCCTGCGCCAGCTCGGCGAGCGTCGGCACCGGGCGGCCCGGCTGGGCCTGCGCCCAGAAGAACGGCCCGAAGTCGGACGGCAGACCTGCGACGACGAGCGTGTGCGCCACGGTGTCCGGGACACCCTGCCGCGACACGGCCCGCTGGTCGAAGCGGAACACACCTGGCCCGAACGCCGCCGCCAGCTCCTGCGCGATCGCCTCCGGCGCGGCCGGGGGCGCGGGATGCGCGGGCTGCAGCGGGGCGCGCACCGGCGCCGGACGCGCCGGGCCGTCGGCGACCTGGTGCAGCTCGCCCTGGTGCGCGAGGAGCTGCTGCATGCCCTGCTGACGGCTCGCGTGATCCGTGCCGTACGGCGCGATCGACGTGATCCGCGCCTGCGGCCACTGCTCCTTGATCATGCGCGAGCAGTAGGCCCCCGGCAGCGAGCAGGACTCCAGCTCCGTGTGGAGCTCGAGGACCTGGTCCGGCGGGATGTTCATGCCGCGCAGCTCGTGGAAGATCTGCCACTCCGGGTGCGGCGTCCCCGGCGCGGACCGCCGGATGAGCTGCTGCTCGGACCCGTCGGGCGCGCGGTAGCGCAGCACGGCCTGGTACCCGGGCCCGACCGTCGGCTGCCCCACCGGCTGGGCGGGCGGCTGGGGCTGCTGCGGCTGCGGATACCCGTACGCCGCCGGGGGCGGGCCGGGAACCTGCTGACCGGGAGCGGGCGGGGGCATGGGGCCGGGCGGCGGGGGCTGGTGGCCGCCCGGGGCGCCGGGCGGGGGCGGAGGCGGAGGCGTCGCGCCGGGGCCCTGCGGGGCGGGGCCCGAGAGCATCGTCGCGGCGTGATGCACGCCCTCGCCGGGAGCACCCGGAGCGCCAGGAGGCGGCGGCGGACCAGGGACGCCCGGAGCGCCGGGAGGCGGCGGGGTCTGGCCCGCGGGACCGCCGGGCGGCGGGCCCGACAGCATCGTCGCGGCATGGTGCACGCCCTCGCCGGGAGCACCGGGAGCACCAGGAGTACCGGGAGCGCCAGGAGGCGGCGGCGGACCGGGCGTCCCGGACGTCTCCGGCGGCCCGTCCGGGCCGGGCGCGGACACCATCTGCGTGGGTACGTAGCCGCCCGCCGGGGCGCCGGGCGGTCCCGGCGGCGGCGGAGTCTGCGCGCCACCGCCCCGCGGGGGCTCCGCCTTGCTGGTCGCGGCGTTCGCGATGTCACCGGCGCCGGGCGCGAGCGGCCGGCCCGCGGCGTCGCGGCCCTCCGGACCCTCCTGCGGATAGCCGTACGAGGCACCCGGAGGCGGCGGCCCGGGAATCGCGGTCCCCGGAGCGGGCGGCGGGAACGAGGACGGAGGCGGCTGCGAGCCCGCGTCGGGCGCGGCCTGCGGGAAACCGTACGAAGGAGCAGGCGGCGCCGGCGGCTGCGCGGCCGGATCGGGCGGGCCCTGCGGACGGGCGTACGAAATGGGGACGTCCGACGGAGGCGGCGGCGGAGGCGGCGGGATCGCGCCCTGCGGATAGCCGTACGAAGAAGCCGGAGCAGGCGGAGCAGCAGGCGGCTGTGCAGCGGCCGCGTCGGGGGCGCCCTGCGGATAGCCGTACGACGACGCCTCCGGCTCCTTGTCCAGCGCAGGGGACACCGCCGTCGGCGGCAACTGGCTGCCGCCCACGATGCGGGCCGTGTGCGCGTCCGGCAGGACACCGGGCGGCGGCGCGTCCTCGGCGAGCGGCGGCGAGAACACCGTGTCGGGCAGCGGGACCGAACGGTCCTCCTCGTCGCCCACCCCGTTCGTGTCCGTACCGGCCCACGGCGTCGCGTCGACCGGAAGCGGCGGCACGGCGTCCCGCGGTTCGTCCTGGAACGCCGCCGGAACCGCGTCCGCGGGCGTCTCGTCAACCGAAGCGGACGCGGCCGAAGCGGGCACGGCAGAAGCGGCCGGAGCCACCGGCCCCGGCTCGTCCGCCTTCTTGTCCGCCGCCTCCTGCAACCACTCCGGAGGAGTCAGCAGGAACGACGTCTGGTTCAGGTCCACCCGCTCCGGCGGCTTCGCCGCCTGCGACCCGGCAGGCGCGTCCGGCAGCCCGTACTCCTCCTCGTACCGCCTGATCACCTCGCCCACCGGCAGCGCGGGCCACAGCGAGGCGTCCCCGCTGTCCCGCGCGATCACGAGGCGCTGCCGCCCGCCGTCGGACACCGGACCGGCCTCCCGGTCCTCCGCCCACACGACGAAGCCCAGCTCGAACTCCCGTACCCGCACCTCACGATGCTGGTACGCGGGCACGTCCCCGTTGATCCATTCCTCGGCGCGCTCCTGCGCCTGCGCGAACGTCACCATCGCAAGCTCACTCCCCACCGGCGACGGGAACGGCGCGCGCGAAGCCGCCGTCCACCATCAGATTCGCCACCGTCTCCAACTCCGGCGGACTGCCCGCGAGCCGGGACAGAAACCCGTCGAAGTCCGCACCACAGGGCAGCAGCAGCCGCTCCACCCGCTCGGCCACCGGCAGCTCCGCCGTCCCACCGCTGTCCCGCGCGTCGTCGTACGCGCAGAACCACACGGAACCGGCCGCGTCGCCCCGCACCTTCACGGCGAGCAGCCCGCCCTGCACGAACGCGACACCCAGATAGTCCTTCGTCAGGTGATCGCGCAGACACTTGTTGACGTACACGAGGTCGTTCACGGCCGCCTCGTCGCGCACCGTGAAGAACGGCTGGTCGACCAGCAGACCCAACTCGGCGTCCAGGCCCGTACCTACGGGCGCACACCCGCCGCCCGCCTTCAGGAACGAGCGGTACGCCCCCGGCAGCCGGTACCCCAAGTCCTCCTCCGCGGACAGCACTTGGCTCTCCGTCACCGCGACACCGGACTTCGGGAGACCGAAGTGCACGGGCCGCGTGTCCTGCAACGGCCGCGTGCCCCGCTTGTGCTGGTCCACCGCCGCCGTCGCGAGACCACCGTGATGCCGCAGCAGCGCCTTCACCTCGACCGGGATCAGCTCCAGACGCCGCGAACCGCGCGCGTGGTGCCACGTCCAGCCGTGCGGAGTCGCCACCTGCGGGACCGTGTCCCACAGTTCGTGCCCGGACGCCGCGAGCGCCGCGTTCGCCGACACGTAGTCCGTCAGCCGCAGCTCGTCGACACCGAAGCCCTGCGGCGGATCCGCGATCTCCGCCACGGCACGGGCATACGGGGCGAAATCCGGGAAACCGTCACCGTCCACCCGCACCCCGCGCGGATGACGGGCCGCACGGACCGGGTCCGGGAAGTGCACGACCTGCCCGGCATAAGCCGCGTTCGGCGGCGCGGCCTGCTGCCCGAGCCGACCTGTCGTCATGGCTGTTGCCCCCTGCGGCGCTGGTGACGGATGCGGATCTGTCCCGGGGCTGTTCCGGGTCTGTTCCGGACCTGCTCCCGATCCGTACGAATCAAACGACAGCCTATGCGGTTGCGCGACACCGGTCACCGGGCCTCCGGTTCCATGACCAGCAGTCACCCGAGGATCACCACGACGTGACGATCGGGCGATGACAGCGCCGAGATCGGGGTCCGGCTTCCGCTCCCGCAGGCCCGTTTGGCAGTCTGTGCAGGCAACCAGGGGGATTGCAGTGGGGAACTGCAGGAGGGGAAACAACAGATGCGCAGCGGTACCGCAGAGGAAACTGCACCCGCGGACGAGCAGCCCGGCGACGACCCGCGCGTCGGCTGGAGCGCCACCGACGACGGCGCCGTCCCCACCCTTCGCGTGCGCCGGGACGGCATACTCCCCACCGTCGCCGCCGCCCTCTCCGTCCGCGGCACCACCCTCACCGCGACCGCGGCCCGCGGCGAAAAGGCCCCGGAACTGCACCCGTTGGTCCAGGACTTCCTGGATACGTTGACCAGCGCGCAGCGCGACCGCTTCACCGGGCGCTGCGCCGAGGCCATCCTCGTCTCCCGGCACCTCGCGGCGAGCGACACCGAGCGCACCGAGAAGTCGAAGCGGGCCCGCCGCAGACCCATGACCATCGGAGAGGCCCGCAAGGCCCTCAAGCAGTCCAAGCTCACCACCCGGCGCATCCGCGAGGACGGGGACCCGCTGCACGGCGGCTTCGCCCGCCCCTGCCGCGCCTGCACCGCGCTGACGGCCCACTTCGGCGTCCACGTCGTGGCCCCCGACACCGACACCCCGCACGACGACAACGAGGCCGCGCACTGATGCCCCACCCCACCTCCCAGGACGCCCGCTTCTCCGACCTGGTCGACGCCACGCTGCGCGTCGCCGGGTGGCAGCCGGGCCGCTGGGACATCAAGCAGGCGGAGTTCTGGGCGGACGCGCTGCGCACGCACGTCTCGCCGGCGGGGCACCGGCACTCGGTGTTCCCCGCGGCGGTCGAGGCCTGGGCCGAATTCGGCGGCCTCCACCTCACGCCCACGGGCCCCGGCCGGCACATCGCCCCCGCCCAGCCGCACCTGGACCCGCTGCACGGCCTCCACGCGGCCCGCACCCTCGGCGACCTCGGCCGCGCCCTCGACACGGAACTCGCTCCGCTGGGGGCCGAGTCGGGCACGGAGGCGCTCCTCGCGATCGACACGGAGGGCCGCATCTACGCCCTCGACCACAGCGGCGACTGGTACCTGGGCCCCGACATAGACGAGGCCCTCTCCACCTTGATCACCGGCGTCCAGCCACCTCGGTTGTCGCCTCCGGGGTAACCGGGGCGGCCCCTGCGGGGTGGCTGAGGCTGTCCCTGCGGGGTGGCTGAGGCGGCCCCTACGGGGGCCGGGCCGGGCCGTCCGCGTACGGTGCGGCGCCCTTGGGCGGCACCGCCGCTCATGGCCGACGACGTGCCCTCGGCACCGCAACGTGTCCGCGGACGCCAACGGCCCCTCGGGCAACGTGCCGCCCACGCCCATACACGTGTCGCTCTCTCCCCCGCTCATCTCCCACCCACCCGCCCCCTCCGGGGGCTTCGGCGCCACGGGTGCCGGGACTGTCACCGGCTTCGGCTTCGGCCCGGGTGCCGGGCACCACCACCTTGGGTCTCGGCCCCGCCCGGTGCCGACTGCTGTCACAGGCTTGGGCAATCTGCCGCCACCCGCGGCTCCCCACCCGTGGCGGTCGGCCCCACCCGACTTGGGCAATCTGCCGCCTTGGGCGGCAGGGTGGGCAAGGCGGCCCCCGGTGCCGCGCACCCATGACGACGGGCCCCGCCCCCGGCAAGAGCCCCGGCCACCGGTGCCGCGCAACGACGACGAACGGCCCCGGCCACGACACAGCGACCGGGCCCCGGACGGGCCGAAGCCCCCGGAGGGGACGGGTGGTGGGAGATGAGCGGACACCGGCGCAGCCGACCGGAGGACCGGTGCCGCGCAACCATCACGCCGCCCGGCAGCACCACTCGGCCCCCAGTGCGCCCCGCCTAAGACGCCGCCGGCAGCACCGCCGACACCCGGAACCCACCCGCGTCCGTCGGGCCCGACACGAAGACGCCGCCGAGGCCCGCCACGCGTTCCTTCATGCCCACCAAACCGTTTCCCCCGGACGGCAGCCCGGCCGACGCGGCAGCGCCCGGCTCCGGCGGCGGATCGTTCTCCACCTGCATCGCCACCTCCGCACCCCGATGCGCCAGCCGGACATACGTCTTCGCGCCCGCCGCATGCTTGTGCACGTTCGTCAACGCCTCCTGAACCACCCGGTACGCCGTCTGCTCCACCACCGCCGCGTACCCCCGCACCTCACCCTCCACGGACACCTGGACCACCATCCCGGCCGCCCGCGACTGCTCCACCAGCTCCTCCACCTCGGACAGCAACGGCCCACCGTCCGTCTCCGCCTCGGCCCGCGAGGCCGCCGCCGCCGCGGCCACCCCCACCGCCTCCAACGGCATCCGGTCCGCACGCCGCGGCACCGGATCCCCGGCCCGCAGCACCCCCAACATCTCCCGCAACTCGGTCAGCGCCTGCCGCCCCATGTCCCCGACCAGCGCCGCGTTCTTCACAGCCTTCTCCGGGTCCTTCCGCGCAACCGCCTGCAACGCCGCCGCATGCACCACCATCAACGACACCCGGTGCGCCACCACGTCGTGCATCTCCCGCGCGATCCGCGTCCGCTCCTCGCCCCGCGCCCACTCGGCCCGCTCCTCGGCCCGCTCCGCGAGCAGCCCCAGCTCCCGCTCCAGCGACTCGTTCCGCTCCTGCAGCGAATCCATCAGCCGCCGCCGCGCCCCCACGTAGAGCCCGAGCAGCAACGGCGGGGCCGTCACCCCCAGCGCCGTCGTGATCGCCAGGAACGGCACCACCCAGTTCGCCACCTGGAACGTGTCCGCATGCGCCGCCGAGTCCTGCTGCACCCGCACCACCGACACGATCAACGTGCCGAGGAACGACATCCCCGCGAGCGCCCCGATGATCCGCCTCGGCACCTCGGACGCCGCCAGCGAATACAGCCCGACGACCGTGAGCAGCACGCCCATCTGCGCCGGCGTCACCGCCACCGAGATCAGCACCACCGCGATCGGCCACTGCCGCCGCAGCACGAGCGTCGAACCGGTGAGCACCCCGAAGAGCACCCCCACCCAGACCGGAAGACCGGCCTTGTGCGCGAACGGCACCCCCTCCACGGCACACTCCACCGCGGACGCCACCGCCAACACCACATCCAGCGCGGCGGCCCTGCGCCGCGCCCACCACCACGGCCCCCCGGCCGCGACTCGGTGAACTTCCCCCGCTGTGGTCATGCCTTCCAGACTACGGGCGTCGACTGCCCGTTTTCCGGTGAGTTTCGGTGGACATCGTCACCACTGGTCAGTACCGCCCCGCCCTCGCCCGTCACCTCGAAGGCTGTCGCATCGAAGGCTCTTGGTACGGCATAGTGTTGGGTGCTGATCGACGGCCTGACGTTATGTCCACTTCGGGCCGTAACGATCCCCCGTGGTGTAATTGGCAGCACTGTGGCTTTTGGTGCCATCTGTCCGGGTTCGAGTCCTGGCGGGGGAGCTGTACGCGGTTGCGGGGCCCGATCGAAACGGTCGGGCCCCGCCCCCATGCCCGGCCCAAAACGCCCCGGTATCCTGCGGATGTCCACCCCACAACGCATCCGACGCCGAAGGGCCCACCCGTGAGCAGCGCCAACACCCCGGCAGCCGTCGTCGTACTCGCAGCGGGTGAGGGCACCCGTATGAAGTCGGCCACGCCGAAAGTCCTGCACGAACTCTGCGGCCGTTCGCTCGTCGGTCATGTGCTCGCCGCCTCCCGTGAGTTGGAGCCCCAGGAGCTCGTCGTGGTCGTCGGTCACGAGCGGGAGAAGGTCGCCGCGCATGTGAACACCATCGACGCCGGGGCCCGTACCGCCGTGCAGGCGGAGCAGAACGGCACGGGGCACGCCGTGCGGATGGGGCTGGAAGGTCTCAACCCCGACAACGGCCTGGACGGCACCGTCGTCGTGGTCTGCGGCGACACCCCGCTGCTGACCGGCGGGACGCTCAAGGCGCTGTCCGCGACGCACGCCGCCGACGGCAACGCCGTGACCGTGCTGACCGCCGAGGTCCCGGACGCGACGGGGTACGGGCGGATCGTCCGCGACAACGTCTCGGGCGCCGTCACCGCGATCGTCGAGCACAAGGACGCGACCGAGGCGCAGCGGGCGATCAATGAGATCAACTCGGGTGTCTTCGCGTTCGACGGGCGGCTGCTCGTCGAGGCGCTGAAGCAGGTGCGGACGGACAACTCGCAGGGCGAGGAGTACCTCACCGATGTGCTCGGGATTCTGCGGGAGGCGGGGCACCGGGTCGGTGCGTCCGTGGCCGCCGACCATCGTGAGATCGCCGGGATCAACAATCGGGTGCAGCTGGCGGAGGCTCGTCGCACCCTCAATGACCGTCTTCTTGAGCGGGCCATGCTCGCCGGTGTCACCGTCGTCGACCCCGCCAGCACGTTCATCGACGCCACGGTGACGTTCGAGCGGGACGCGACCGTGCTGCCGGGCACGCAGTTGCACGGTTCCACGCATCTCGCCGAGGGTTCCGTGGTCGGTCCCAACTCCCGGCTCACGGACACCCGTGTCGGTGCGGGCGCGCACGTGGACAACACGGTGGCGTACAGCTCCGAGGTCGGGCCCGAGGCTTCCGTCGGGCCCTTCGCCTACCTTCGCCCCGGCACGCGTCTCGGCCTGAAGTCGAAGATCGGGACGTTCGTCGAGGCGAAGAACTCGTCGATCGGTGAGGGTACGAAGGTGCCGCACCTGTCGTACGTGGGCGACGCGACGATCGGCGACTTCACCAACATCGGTGCCGCGAGTGTCTTCGTGAACTACGACGGGGAGAGCAAGCACCACTCGGTCGTCGGGTCCCACTGCAAGACCGGTTCGGACAACATGTTTGTGGCTCCTGTCACTATCGGGGACGGCGCGTACACCGCCGCCGGGTCCGTGATCACGAAGGATGTGCCGGCCGGCTCGTTGGCCGTGGCGCGGGGCCAGCAAAGGAATATCGAGGGTTGGGTGGCCCGAAAGCGTCCGGGGAGCGCGGCCGCGAGGGCGGCCGAGGCGGCGTCCCGGAATCCGGAATCCGCGGACTGACGTGGTCTGACCGGAAACAGGTGCGCTCGACACGGCGTACCGTGATAGGTGCACACGATTCGCCTGGCTCGCTGCTAATGGGACGCGCGGGCAGCTGCGGCGGACGAACTCGTCTGAGGAGACTAGTGCTGTGAGCGGGATCAAGACGACCGGCGAGAAGAAGATGATGCTCTTCTCCGGCCGCGCCCACCCCGAGCTTGCCGAGGAGGTCGCGCACCAGCTCGGTGTCGGGATCGTCCCGACCAAGGCTTTCGACTTCGCCAACGGCGAGATCTACGTCCGCTACCAGGAGTCCGCTCGCGGCGCCGACTGCTTCCTGATCCAGAGCCACACGGCTCCGATCAACAAGTGGATCATGGAGCAGTTGATCATGATCGACGCGCTGAAGCGCGCGTCGGCCCGCTCCATCACCGTCATCGTGCCGTTCTACGGTTACGCGCGGCAGGACAAGAAGCACCGCGGACGTGAACCGATCTCGGCGCGTCTGGTCGCGGACCTGATGAAGACGGCGGGCGCGGACCGCATCCTGACGGTCGACCTGCACACGGACCAGATCCAGGGCTTCTTCGACGGCCCGGTGGACCACCTGTTCGCGCTGCCGATCCTGGCGGACTACGTGGGCGCGAAGGTGGACCGGAGCAAGCTGACGGTCGTCTCCCCGGACGCCGGCCGCGTGCGTGTCGCCGACCGCTGGTGCGACCGGCTCGGCGCGCCGCTGGCGATCGTGCACAAGCGCCGCGACAAGGACATCGCGAACCAGGTGACGGTCCACGAGGTCGTCGGTGACGTGAAGGGCCGCGTCTGCGTGCTCGTCGACGACATGATCGACACCGGTGGCACGATCTGCGCCGCCGCGGACGCCCTGTTCGCGCACGGCGCGGAGGACGTCATCGTGACGGCGACGCACGGTGTGCTCTCGGGCCCCGCCGCGGACCGTCTGAAGAACTCGAAGGTGAGCGAGTTCGTGTTCACGGACACGCTGCCGACGCCGGGCGAGCTGGAGCTCGACAAGATCACGGTCCTGTCGATCGCCCCGACGATCGCCTCCGCGGTGCGCGAGGTCTTCGAGGACGGCTCGGTGACCAGCCTCTTCGAGGGCGAAGCGTAAAGATCGATTTGAGTACGGCTTTCCTCGCCGAGTAGACTGTCGAAGTTGCTCGGCGAGGGAGGCCGTACTTTTTTGTACGGCGATCCGTTATCGACGCGCTCTTCGTAGCAGGCCGTTCGTGGCCGGGTGACCATTTCCCCAGATCTACGAGGAGTTGAAGAGCATGTCCGAGGTCAAGCTTTCCGTCGAGACCCGCACCGAGTTCGGCAAGGGTGCCTCCCGCCGTCTGCGCATGGTCGAGAAGGTTCCCGGTGTCGTCTACGGCCACGGCAACGAGCCGCAGCACATCGTCCTCGACTCGCACGCCCTGATGCTGGCCCTGCGTACGCCGAACGTCCTGATCAACCTGGACATCGACGGCAAGACCAACGAGCTGGTCATCCCGAAGTCCGTGCAGCGTGACGCGATCACGAGCTTCCTGGTCCACGTCGACCTGCTCCAGGTGAAGCGCGGCGAGAAGGTCACCGTCGAGCTCCCGATCCACACCGAGGGCGAGCTGGCCCCGGGCGGCAACCTGCTCGAGCACGTGCTGAACACGCTGTCGGTCGAGACCGAGGCCACGCACATCCCCGAGTCGGTCACCGTCTCCGTCGAGGGCCTCGAGGCCGGTGCCTCGATCCACGCCAAGGACATCGCGCTGCCCAAGGGCACCACGCTGGCCACCGACGAGGACGCCGTCGTCCTGCAGGTCCTGGCCGCGCAGGCCGAGGAGGCCCCGGCCGAGGCCGAGGGCGACGAGGCCGCCGCGGAGGCCTGAGCCTTCAGGGTCTGACCTGGTTGTACGGGGTGGTGGGCGCGGCCCACCACCCCGTTCCGCTATCTCTACGAAGGAATGTGCATGTCCGACGAGAACGCTCCCTGGCTGATCGCCGGCCTTGGCAACCCCGGGCCCGAGTACGCGATGAACCGGCACAACGTCGGTTTCATGGTGGCCGATCTGCTGGCGCAGCGGATGGGCGCCAAGTTCAAGCGGGCGACCAAGGGGCAGGCGCAGGTCGTCGAGGGGCGGATCGGTCCGCCGGGGCCGTTGAACCGCCGGGTGATCCTCGCGAAGCCGATGTCGTACATGAACGTCTCGGGTGGTCCGGTGACGGCGCTGTGCGACTTCTACAAGGTGCCGACGGAGCACATCGTGGCGGTCCACGACGAGCTGGACATCGACTACGGGGTGCTGCGGCTGAAGCTGGGCGGCGGCGACAACGGGCACAACGGCCTGAAGTCGATCACGAAGTCGCTGGGCCCCGACTACCACCGGGTGCGGTTCGGGATCGGTCGTCCGCCGGGGCGGATGCAGGTCGCGGACTTCGTGCTGAAGGACTTCTCGTCGACGGAGCGCAAGGAGCTCGACTACTTCGTGGACCGCGCGGCCGATGCGGCGGAGGCGTTGGTCATCGAGGGCCTTGAGCGGGCGCAGTCGACGTACAACTCCTGACCTGTACGGACTTGTCGGGGGCGGGTTCCGGCCGGGAGTTGACCGTGCGCAGGGTGATGGCCAAGGATCCCGGCCATGTTGCCTGTTGCCCGTCAAGTCGCGGCGGCCGTGGTCGCCGCGTTGTTGCTGATCGCCGGCGTGTGGGCGTCGTGGGGTGCGGCGCAGCACGTGATGTTCCCGACGGGCCGTGAGCGCGGCACGATGACGGTGAGCCGGTGTGCGGACGAGAGCTGCGCCGGCTCGTTCTCGCCGGCCTCCCCCACCGCCGTGCGGCATGCGAGCGTGACGATCGACCGCTCGATCGGGGAGAAGAAGGGCGCGCGCTTCCCCGTGGTCCTCAAGCCGAGTTCGACCGATGCGGTGCGCGCGGGCACGGCCGGTTTTCTGCACGCCTGGGTGCCGCTCGGCGGTGCGCTGCTGCTGGCGTCGGTGGTGCTCGCGGGCGGGATACGCAACCGGCGCCTCACGTGGGTCACGGGAGGCGCCGGTCTCGCGCTGCTGACGGCGGCCTTCGCCGCCCTGAACCTCTAGGTCAGCCGGTGTTGCGCAGGCCTGCCGCCACACCGTTCACGGTGAGCAGCAGGGCGCGGCCGAGCGTCGGGTCGGGGGTCTCGCCCGCGGCCGCCGCGTCGCGCTGCCGCTTGAGCAGGGCGACCTGGAGGTACGAGATCGGGTCGAGGTAGGCGTCGCGGATCGCGAACGTCTGCTTCAACACGGGCTGTGCGTCGAGGAGTTCGCTGCCGCCGGTGATGCGCAGGACCTCGGCGACGGTCAGCTCGTGCTCGGCGACGATGGCGTCGAAGACGTGCTTGAGGTTGTCGGGCACGAGCGTGTCGACGTAGTGCTTGGCGATCCGCAGGTCGGTCTTGGCGAGCGTCATCTCGACGTTGGAGATGAAGTTGCGGAAGAAGTGCCACTGCTCGTGCATCTCGTCGAGCACGGTGTCGAGGCCGGCCTCGCGCAGTGCCTTGAGGCCGCTTCCGACGCCGAACCAGCCGGGCACGATCTGCCGGGACTGGGTCCAGCCGAACACCCACGGGATGGCGCGCAGGCCGTCGAGGGAGACACCGGAGCCGGGGCGGCGCGAGGGCCGGGAGCCGAGGTGCAGGTCGGCGAGCTGGTCGACCGGCGTCGAGGCGAGGAAGTAGTGCGGCAGGTCCGGGTCCTCGACGAGCTCGCGGTACGCGGCGTGGGCGGCGTCGCTCACGACGTCCATGGCGGCGTCCCAGCGGGCGAGGGCCTCGTCGGACTGGCGCGGCGCCGTGTGCAGGGCGGAGGCCTGCAGTGTCGCCGCGACGGTCAGTTCCAGGTTCTCGCGGGCCAGGGACGGCACGAGGTACTTGTCGGAGATGACCTCGCCCTGCTCGGTCACCTTGATCTCGCCCTCCAGCGTTCCCCACGGCTGGGCGAGGATCGCGTCGTGCGAGGGGCCGCCGCCGCGGCCGACGGTGCCGCCGCGGCCGTGGAAGAGGCGCAGGCGGACGCCGTAGCGGTGTGCGACGTCGCGCAGGCGGCGCTGGGCGCGGTGGATCTCCCACTGGGAGGTGGTGATGCCGCCGAACTTGGAGGAGTCGGAGTAGCCGAGCATGACCTCCTGGACGTCCCCGTTGAGCGCGACGAGGCGCCGGTAGGACGGGTCGGAGAGCATGTCCTCGAGGATCGTGTCGGCGGCCTTCAGCTCGTCCGTCGTCTCCAGGAGCGGCACGATGCCGATCTTCGCCCAGCCGGCGTGCAGGTCGATGAGGCCCGCCTCGCGCGCGAGGACGGTCGCGGCGAACACGTCGTCGGCGCCCTGGCACATCGAGATGATGTACGACTCGATGACCTCGGGCCCGAAGACCTCGAGGGCCTTGCGGATGGTGTGGAAGACACCGAGCGTCTTCTCGCCGTCGGCGTCGAGGGGCGCCGGGGTCGGGCCCAGCGGGCGCCGGGAGCGCAGTTCCTTGGCGAGCAGCTTGCCGCGGTAGTCGCGCGGCATGTCGGCGTAGCGCCAGGACTCCTCGCCGAGCCGGTCGAAGAGCTGGCCGAGGGCGTGGTGGTGGGCGTCGGCGTGCTCGCGGACGTCCATCGTGGCGAGCTGCAGGCCGAAGGCGGAGAGCGTACGGATCGTACGGTTCATGCGGCCTTCGGCGAACAGTCCGCCGCGGTGCTCGCGCAGCGAGGTCTGGATGACCTTCAGGTCGTGGAGCAGCTCGGCGGTGCCGAGGTAGTCGCGGCCGTCCTGGTGCGGGGTGTTGTTGGCGAGCCGGGTCTTGGTGTTCTCCAGCTTCTGCCGGATCGCGGTGGCCTTGAGCCGGTAGGGCTCCTCGGCGTTGAGCCGCTTGTAGCGGGGGCTGATCTCGGGGAGGCGCTCCAGGTCGCACTGGAGCGAGGTGAGCAGCTCCTCGGTGGCGCCCGTGTAGCGGATGGAGTTGGAGAGGAAGCCGCGCAGCTCGTCGATCATGTCGAGCGCGTCGTTGATGCCGTGCTCGTGCTGGAGGATCAGGACGTCCCAGGTGACGGCGGGCGTCACGTTCGGGTTGCCGTCGCGGTCGCCGCCGATCCAGGTGCCGAAGGTGAGCGGGCGGCTCTCCTCGGGGAGCTGGAAGCCGACGCGCTCCAGTTCGGCGGTGAGGTCCTCGAGGACGTCGCCGACGGCGCCGGCGTGCAGCTCGTCCAGGTAGTAGATCGCGTTGCGGGACTCGTCGGTGACCTCGGGGCGTACGACACGCAGCTCGTCCGTCTGCCACACGAGGTCGATGTTCTCGGCCAGGCGGGTGTCGTAGCGGCGGCGGTCGGTCTCCAGGACCGGGGTCTCCAGGAGCTCGGCGACGCGGCGCAGCTTGTTGAGGACGCTTCGCCGGGCGGCCTCCGTCGGGTGCGCGGTGAAGACGGGCCGCACGTTGAGGTTCTTGACCGTGTCGCGCAGGTGCTCCGGGTCGGCGTCCTTGAGCCGGTCCGCGGTGCGGGCGAGGAGTCCGCCCTCGGCGGCCCGCATGGCGCGCAGCTCGCGGCCACGGTGCACCTGCTCCGTGACGTTGGCCAGGTGGAAGTACGTGGAAAAGGCGCGGACCAGCTTGGCCGCGGTGTCCAGCTCGGTGCCGCGCAACAGCTCGGCGGCGGCCTCGCCGTCCTCGCGGGTCAGGCGGCGGACCCTTTCGACCAGCTCGAGGAGTTCCGGGCCCTCCTGGCGGACCAGGGTCTCGCCCAGCAGGTCACCGAGCCGACGGATGTCGGCGCGCAGCTCGGCGCTCGTCGCAGCGGTCTGTTCGTCGGCACTGCTCACAGGTGCGGCTCCTTGCAATGGTGAAGCACGTGGTGAAGCACGTCGGGAGGAAGGATCCCCGGATCCGGGTACGTAACCCAGGGTGGAGATTCAGAGCGGACCGCGCTGTCCGACCGATTCCAAGGATATGTGCCACCGCCGACGGCGAGGTCGGAGCCTCTTGCCGCCACGGCTGCACGCTTACGTGGTTACGGTGCCGTAGGTTACGGAACCGTAGGCAAGCTGTCCGCGGATCCCCGTGGATCTCCTGACCCGTCTCAGCCCGTCTCAACCCTCGACTTACAGGGGACTCACATGGCCACCAGTACCGATGTGATCGAAGAACCCGCCGGTCCGGCGTCAGGACCGCCCGCCACCTCGCATTCTGCGACACTCGGCGGCGAACAGAAGCGTTCCGTGGAGCAGATCACACTGCTCCTGTTCATCGCCGTCCCGTTCCTGGCCCTGCTCGCGGCGGTGCCGCTGGCCTGGGGCTGGGGGGTGAGCTGGCTCGACCTCGGGCTGCTCGTCCTCTTCTACTTCGTCGGCTGCCACGGCATCACGATCGGCTTCCACCGGTACTTCACGCACGGCTCCTTCAAGGCGAAGCGGCCGCTGCGGATCGCGCTGGCGATCATGGGCTCGCTGGCGGTGGAGGGACCGGTCGTGCGCTGGGTCGCCGACCACCGCAAGCACCACAAGTTCTCCGACGCGGAGGGCGACCCGCACTCGCCGTGGCGGTACGGGGAGACGGTCCCCGCCCTGCTGAAGGGCCTGTGGTGGGCGCACATGGCCTGGATGTTCGACGAGGAGCAGACCTCGCAGGAGAAGTACGCGCCCGACCTGGTCAAGGATCCGGCGATCCGCGCGATCTCCCGCCAGTTCGTCCTGTGGACGGCGCTGTCGCTCTTCCTCCCCGCCCTGATCGGCGGTCTGGTCACGATGTCGTGGTGGGGCGCGTTCACGGCGTTCTTCTGGGGCTCGCTCGTGCGGGTGGCGCTGCTGCACCACGTCACGTGGTCGATCAACTCGATCTGCCACGCCGTCGGCAAGCGCCCCTTCAAGTCCCGGGACCGCTCGGGCAACGTGTGGTGGCTGGCCGTCCTGTCCTGCGGCGAGTCCTGGCACAACCTGCACCACGCGGACCCGACGTCGGCGCGGCACGGTGTGGAGCGCGGCCAGATCGACTCCTCGGCCCGTCTGATCCGCTGGTTCGAGCGGCTGGGCTGGGCGCACGACGTGCGCTGGCCGTCGCGGGACCGCATCGCCTCGAAGCGCAAGGAGCAGGTCGCCGACGCGGCCTGACCACCACACGGCATGATGGAAGACGTGGCGACCGACTCAAGCACCCCGGGCAACTCGAGCGACTCGAGCAGCGACAGGCCGGACCGGCCCGAGAAGACCCGGCGCGCGCGCAGAACGCGGATGACGGGGGCGGAGCGGCGTCAGCAGCTCCTGGAGATCGGTCGCGTCCTCTTCGCCGCGAAGGGCTTCGAGGGCACGTCGGTGGAGGAGATCGCGGCGAAGGCCGGGGTCTCCAAGCCGGTGGTGTACGAGCACTTCGGGGGCAAGGAGGGCCTGTACGCGGTGGTCGTGGACCGCGAGATGCGCCAGCTCCTGGACATGGTGACCAGCTCCCTGACGGCCGGGCACCCGCGTGAACTGTGCGAGCAGGCCGCCTTCGCGCTCCTCGACTACATCGAGGAGTACACGGACGGCTTCCGCATCCTGGTCCGCGACTCCCCCATTCCGCAGTCGACGGGTTCGTTCGCGTCGCTGATCTCCGACATCGCGACGCAGGTCGAGGACATCCTCGGCCGCGAGTTCAAGACCCGCGGCTTCGACCCGAAGCTGGCGCCGCTGTACGCGCAGGCGCTGGTCGGGATGGTCGCGCTGACGGGCCAGTGGTGGCTGGACGCGCGCAAGCCGAAGAAGGCGGAGGTGGCGGCGCATCTGGTGAACCTGGCGTGGCATGGGCTGGATGGTCTTGAGCCGAAGCCGAGGCTGATAGGTCACCGGAAGAGTTGAGCGCGCACCGGCGTTGACGTCTCGGGGCTCTGCCCCGGGCCCCGCGCCTCAATCGCCGGCGGGGCTTGAAATGTGGAGCTTCGAGTCCAGAATCTCCAGTCTGTTGCCCACGGGGTCTTCGCAGTAGAAGCGGCGGCGGCCCGGTAGCGCGTCGTCCCAGGTGAGCGGAACGCCCCACCCCGTCAGTCGTCGCGCGTACGCCTCGATGTCGTGGACCAGGAGGCCCGGGTGGGCCTTTTTCGCCGGGCGGAAGTCGGGGTCGATGCCCAGGTGGAGGTGGACCGGGCCCGCCTCGAACCAGCAGCCGCCGCGCGCCGCGAGCGCCGGGGGCTTCGGGACCTCGGTCATGCCGAGGGCGTCGGCGTAGAAGGAGCGCAGGGCCTCCTCGCTGCCCGGCGGCGCCGCGAGTTGCACATGGTCCACGCCGACGAGCGTCATGAGCGGGTCGCCACCACGAAGATGCGGCGGAACGGGAGCACCGTGCCGTGCTCCGTCGCCGGGTACGCCTCGCGGAGCAGGTCGCGGTATTCGGCGACGAACGCGTCGCGGGCCGTCGGGTCGTCCTCCAGTGCCGTCAGGACCGGGCGCAGGCCCGTGCCCTTGACCCAGTCGAGGACCGGGTCGGGGCCCTGGAGGAGGTGCAGGTACGTCGTCTCCCAGGCGTCGACCTCGCAGCCGAGGCCGGCCAGGCGTTCCAGGTACGCCGCGGGCGCGATCACCGCGTCGCCGTGGCGCAGCACTCCGGACAGGCGGTCCTTCCAGCGGGCCGATTCGGCCAGTTCGCGCATCAGGACGTGGCTGGGCGCCTCGAAGTTCCCCGGCACCTGGAAGGCGAACGTGCCGCCCGGGGCCACCGCGTCGATCCAGCGGGGGAAGGCGTCGGCGTGGCCCGGGACCCATTGCAGCGTCGCGTTCGACAGCAGCAGGTCGTACGTCTCCGTGGGCGCCCAGTCGGCGGCGTCCGCGTACGCGAAGTCGAGGCGGTCGGTGGCGTGGTCGGCCGCCTGTGCCAGCATCTCCCGCGAGTTGTCGTAGCCGGTGATGCGGGCGGTGGGCCAGCGCTCGGCGAGCAGTGTCGTGACGTTGCCGGGGCCGCAGCCGAGGTCGGCGATCCGGGCCGGTTCCCCGGGAAGATCGGGGACGCGGGCGAGCAGATCGACGAACGGGCGGCCGCGGTGGCCCGCGTGCCGGAGATACTGCTGGGGGTCCCAGGTGGGTGCAGGCGTCATGGTTTCAAGCCTCCGCCCGAAGTATCTCGATGTCAAGATAGTCGACCTCAAGAGACTTCACGTCGACACACCCCCTACACTGATCGTCATGGAGGACGAGGTCGACCGTCTGGTCTCAGCGTGGCGCCGAGAGCGCCCCGACCTCGACGTGGAGCCCCTTGAGGTGCTCAGTCGGGTCAGCAGGCTCGCGCGCCATCTCGACCGGGCCCGCCGCCTGGCCTTCTCCGAGCACAACCTGGAGCCGTGGGAGTTCGACGTCCTGACGGCGCTGCGCCGCGCGGGCACCCCGTACCAGCTCTCCCCCGGTCAGCTGCTCACGCAGACCCTGGTGACGTCCGGCACGATGACGAATCGTATCGACCGGCTCGCCAAGAAGGGGCTCGTCGAGCGGCTGCCCGATCCCAGCGACCGGCGCGGTGTCCTGGTCCGGCTCACGGACGAGGGGCGCGACCGCGCCGACCAGGCCCTGGCCGGGCTGCTCGACCAGGAGCGGGCGATCCTGGCGGAACTCTCGCGAGCGGAGCGGGGCGAATTGGCGTCGCTGCTTCGGCAGTTGACGGCGCCGTTCGACAACATTCCTGGTTGACGCTGGTCGACGTCGCGGGGCTCTGCCCCGGCCCCCGCGGGCTCTCGTCCCAAAAGCGGGGCTTAACTTGCTCAGCTGGCCGCCTCCAGGTCGACCGGGCCGACCCCCGCCCTGCGCGCGAGCGCGACCGCCGCCAGTGTCGAGTGGACGCCGAGTTTGCCCAGCACGTTCTGCATGTGCGTACGCACCGTGTGCGGGGACAGGAAGAGGCGTTCCGCCACCGCCTTGCGGCCGAGGCCCGCCACCATGCAGCGCAGCACCTCGCGCTCGCGCGGCGTCAGGGACTCGACGAGGCGCTCGGACTCGGTGCGGTGCTTGCGCGCCGCGGTCAGCTCCCGCAGGACGCCCGTGAGCAGCGCGGGCGGCAGGTGCGTCTCCTCCCGCAGCACGCCCCGTATGACGGTCAACAGGCGTGACAGGGAACAGTCCTTGGCCACCCAGCCGGACGCGCCCGCCTGCAGCGCGAGTGCCGCGCGGCGCGGGTCGTCGCGCTCGGCGAGCACCACCGTGCGGACGGCGGGCTGGGCCGAACGGACGCCCGCCACCAGGGAGATGCCGTCGACGAGGCCGTCCTGAGCGGCGCTGTCGGGCACCGGGGTCGGCGCGCGCATGCCCTGGAGCGATGCGGCACCCAGGTCCGCGTCGATCAGCAGCACGTCGAACCGGCGGCCCTCCGCGACCGCCCGGTCGAGGCAGCGCAGAGCGGCGGGGCCGCTCCCCGCGGCCGACACGTCGACATCGGGCTCGGCGGCGAGCGCCGCCGCGAGCGACTCGGCGAAGATGCGGTGGTCGTCGACCACAAGGACCCGGATGCGTACCACGTGATTACCCCCTTCCCCGAGCTCCGGTACGGAGCAGGGGATACCCCATCGTCGGGGAACGGATCAACGCAGGTACGGCGCCCGGAGTGCGGGTCGCCGCGACCGCACGGCCGCCGCCGTGAGCCGAACTGCCACCCCCGCCCCGGGCGTCGTACCCGGCTGTCTCGCCCCCTGATCGGCACCGGCCCCCACCGGTGCTGTCCTCAGACTAGAGGCGAAGGCCCACAGGGGAAGTCAATTCGCAGAACTGGTTGGCGGTTGGCGGAGCAGCGACTGTCCTGCGCGTTTATGGTGATGCGCATGTTTCGCATCGAGACAGAAGTCGACAAGGAGCGCGCCCTTCGACTCCGGTCGCTGCTGAGGGAGACCAACACGGCGGCGTCACCGGTCCTGCGGGAGCTGCGCGGCACCGCCGCCGACCAGCATCTCCCGTTGCAGGTCTGGCTGGTGGACGAGGACGGCTCCCTGGCGGCGGGGCTCGACGGGTACACGTGGGCGCACTGGCTGCACGTGGATCTGCTGTGGGTCGCCGAGCAGCACCGCGGCGCGGGCCTCGGCTCCCGCCTCCTCGCGGAGGCGGAGCGCATCGCGTACGAGGACCGCGGCTGCGGCGGCTCCCGCCTGGAAACCTGGGACTTCCAGGCCCCCGGCTTCTACCGCCTGCACGGCTACGAGATGGTGTCCGTGATCCCCGACTACCCGCCGGGGCTCAAGGAGTTCACGCTGACGAAGCGGCTCGGGTAGCCGTTACGCGGTGCGGCGGGCGCCCGCCGAGGGCACTGCCGGGAACACGCGCGGCGCCGTGAAGCCGGCCTCCGCGAAGGCGTCGGCGATCGACTTCGTGACGGTGTCGGCGTCGTCCGCCTCCACCAGGACGATCGCCGAGCCGCCGAAGCCGCCGCCCGTCATCCGCGCCCCGATCGCGCCGGAGGTCATCGCCGTGCCGACCACCAGGTCGAGCTCCGGGCACGAGATCCGCAGGTCGTCGCGGAGCGAGACGTGGCCCTGGACGAGGATCGGGCCGATGGCACGGACGTCGCCGGAGTCGAGCAGCTCGATGACGCGCTCGACGCGGTGGTCGTCGGTGACGATGTGGCGGACGTAGCGGACGACCTTCTCGCCGACCCCCGCCATCTCCAACTCGGCGACGGATTTGCCCAGTTCGGCGTACGGCACGTCGCGCAGGTGCGAGACGCCGAGGACGCGGGCGCCCTCCTCGCAGCCCGCGCGGCGCTCCGCGTACGCGCCGTCGCCCAGCTCGTGCTTGACGCGGGTGTCGACGACGAGGAGCTGCAGGCCGTGCGCCGCCAGGTCGAAGGGGACCTGGCGGATCGACAGGTCGCGGCAGTCGAGGTGCAGGGCGTGGCCCTCGGTGGCGCAGGACGAGGCCATCTGGTCCATGACGCCGCAGGGCACGCCGACGAAGGCGTTCTCGGCGCGCTGCGCGAGGACCGCCAACTCGGCGCCGGTGAGCCCGAGTTCGTACAGGTCGTTCATCGCGTACGCCGTGACGACCTCCAGGGCCGCCGAGGAGGACAGACCCGCGCCGGTCGGCACGGTGGAGGCGAGGTGGATGTCGGCGCCGGTGATGCCCGTGTGGCCAGCGTCGCGCAGCGCCCAGACGACACCCGCCGGGTACGCGGCCCAGCCGCCCTGCCCGTACTTCGAAAGGGGCGCCAGGTCGTCGACGCGCAGTTCCACGACCGGGGCGTCGATGTCGGCCGAGTGCAGGCGAAGCACGCCGTCCTCGCGCCGGGCCACCGCGGCGACCGCGGTGTGCGGCAGCGCGAGCGGCATGACGAAGCCCTCGTTGAAGTCGGTGTACTCACCGATGAGGTTGACGCGGCCGGGGGCCGCCCAGACTCCGGCGGGCTCGTACCCGTACAGGTCCTTGAACTGCGTGGCGACGGACATCAGTTGGCTACCTGACCCTCGTAGTGACTACTGCTGCTCTCGGGCCTGGGCGAACGCCCAGGCGTCGGCGACGATGCCCGCGAGGTCCGCGCGGGACGGGTTCCAGCCGAGGCGCTCGCGCGCGGTCGCGGCGGAGGCGACGAGGACGGCGGGGTCGCCGCCGCGGCGCGGGGCGACGACCTCGGGGATCGGGTGCCCGGTGACCTGGCGGACGGTCTCGACGACCTCGCGGACGGAGAAGCCGTTGCCGTTGCCGAGGTTGCAGATGAGGTGCTCGCCGGGCTGTGCGGCCTCGACGGCGAGCAGGTGGGCCTCGGCGAGGTCGGCGACGTGGATGTAGTCCCGGATGCAGGTGCCGTCGGGCGTCGGGTAGTCGTCGCCGAAGACGTTGATCGCCTCGCGCCTGCCCTGGGCGACCTGGAGGACGAGCGGGATCAGGTGCGACTCGGGGTCGTGCCGCTCGCCGCAGCTGCCGTACGCGCCCGCGACGTTGAAGTACCGAAGGGATACGGCAGCCAGTCCGTGCGCGGCCGCCTCACCGGTGATCATGTGGTCGACCGCGAGCTTCGAGGCGCCGTACGGGGACGTGGGCGCGGTCGGGTCGGTCTCCGTGATCGGGGTGTTGACCGGCTCGCCGTACGTGGCCGCGGTCGAGGAGAAGACCAGCTTGCGGACGTCGGCCGCGCGCATCGCGGCGAGCAGCTCCATGGTGCCGCCGACGTTGTTCGCCCAGTACTTCTCGGGCTTCACGACGGACTCGCCGACCTGGGAGAACGCGGCGAAGTGCAGCACGGCGTCGTAGGAGGAGTCGAGCCACTTGGCCGCGTCGCGGATGTCGCCCTCGACGAAGGCGGCGCCCGCGGGCACGCCCTCGCGGAAGCCGGTGGAGAGGTTGTCGAGGACGACGACCTCGTGGTTCGCCTCAAGAAGGTGCTGGGCGACGACCGAGCCGACGTATCCCGCACCACCTGTGACCAGGTACTTTCCCATTACTCGCTCGCTACCTCTCGCAGTCGCTCGGCCGCGGTCTCCGGCGGCACGTCGTTGATGAACACACTCATGCCGGACTCGGAACCCGCGAGAAACTTCAGCTTGCCGGAAGTGCGGCGGATGGTGAAAAGCTCGAGGTGCAGCGCGAAGTCGTCGCGGCTCACGCCCTCGAACTCGTCCAGCGAGCCGAACGGGGCCTGGTGCCAGGCCGCGATGTACGGCGTCACCGGCTGGTCATCACCGAAGATCCGGTCGAAGCGCCTCAAGAGTTCCAGATAAATCTTGGGGAACTCTGTGCGCGCGTCGTCGTCGAGCGCGAGCAGGTCCGGGACCTGGCGCTTGGGGTAGAGGTGCACCTCGTAGGGCCAGTGCGCGGCGTAGGGCACGAAGGCCACCCAGTGCTCGCCCTCGAGGACGACGCGCGTGCCGTCCTCGACCTCCTTCTCCACCACGTCGGCGAAGAGGTTGCGGCCGCCGGTCTGCTCCTTGTGCTCGGCGGCGTTGCGCAGCATCAGGGCCGTGCGCGGGGTGGTGAAGGGGTAGGCGTAGATCTGGCCGTGCGGGTGGCCGAGGGTGACGCCGATCTCGGCGCCGCGGTTCTCGAAGCAGAAGACCTGCTCGACGGAGTCGAGGTGGGACAGCTCGGCCGTGCGGTCGGTCCACGCGTCGAGGACGAGCCCGGCCTGCTCCTCGGTGAGGTCGGCGAAGGACTTGTCGTGGTCGGACGTGAAGCACACGACCTCGCAGCGGCCGGAGTCCCCGGCGAGCGAGGGGAAGCGGTTCTCGAAGACCACCACGTCGTACGAGGAGTCGGGGATCTCACTCAGCCGCTCGCCCTCGGAGGGGCACAGCGGGCACTCGTCGGCCGGCGGGTGGTAGGTGCGGCCCTGGCGGTGCGAGGCGATGGCCACGGAGTCGCCGAGCAGCGGGTCGCGGCGCACCTCGGACGTGGTGACCGTGGGGTCGAGGGGGCGGCGGTCGGCCGCGTCCCGGACGACGTCGTCGCGCGAGTCGTAATAGATGAGCTCACGACCGTCGGCGAGCCGGGTCGACGTCTTCTTCACGTCCGATGCTCCTCATCACACCAACCAAACAGAACCAAACACAACAAAGCATAAGCCAACAGTGACGTCAAGGGGAACGCGTCGCAGCCGTCTGTGCGCTTTCTGTGCCGTCCGGAAGGTTCGGAGCGGGATCTCGATCACAATCCAACAAAGAACATCACTCGAACTGTTCACTTATTGAAGCCGGAGGCGTAGGTTCCGGACTGTTTCAGTTCGCGCAACGAAGCGAGATCTTCATGCTGTCCCCCACAACAACCCTGGCCGAGGGGCTCCGGCTGCCCACCAACGGCCTCGACTACGCGATCATGGCGATCTACTTCGTCGTGGTGCTGGGCATCGGCTTCGCCGCCCGCCGGTCCGTGAAGACCAGCCTGGACTTCTTCCTGTCCGGGCGATCCCTGCCCGCCTGGGTCACCGGGCTCGCGTTCGTCGCGGCGAACCTGGGCGCCACCGAGCTCCTCGGCATGGCGGCCAACGGGGCGCAGTACGGCCTCTACACGGTGCACTGGTACTGGATCGGCGCCATCCCCGCCATGGTCTTCCTCGGCCTGGTGATGATGCCCTTCTACTACTCGTCGAAGGTGCGCTCGGTCCCGGAGTTCCTGCTGCACCGCTTCGGTCCCTCGTCCCACCTGCTCTCCTCGATCATCTTCGCCGTCTCCTCGGTGCTGATCGCGGGCGTCAACCTGTACGCGATGGCCCTGGTGCTCCAGGCGCTGCTCGGCTGGCCGCAGTGGGTGGCGATCGTCATCGCCGGTCTGTTCGTCCTCGCGTACATCACGATCGGCGGGCTCTCCTCGGCGATCTACAACGAGGTCCTGCAGTTCTTCGTGATCCTCGCGGCGCTGATCCCGCTGACGATCGTCGGCCTCAAGCGTGTGGGGGGCTGGGACGGCATCTCGGACTCCCTCACCCACTCGCACGGCGACTCGTTCATGACGGCGTGGCAGGGCACGGGCATCGGTGACGCCAACCCGCTCGGGGCCAACTGGCTGACCATCGTGCTCGGCCTCGGCTTCGTGATGAGCTTCGGCTACTGGACGACGAACTTCGCCGAGGTGCAGCGCGCGCTGTCCGCGAAGAACCTCTCCGCCGCCAAGCGCACGCCGCTGATCGCCGCGTTCCCGAAGATCCTCATCCCGATGGTCGTGGTGATCCCCGGTCTGATCGCGCTGGTCATGGAGCCGTCCATCGGCAAGTCCGCGGACGGCCTGCAGTACAACGACGCCATCCCGGTCCTCATGCGCGACCTGCTGCCCAACGGTGTCCTCGGCATCGCGGTGACGGGCCTGCTCGCCGCGTTCATGGCGGGCATGGCGGCCAACGTCTCGTCCTTCAACACGGTGTTCACCAACGACATCTGGGCCGCGTACATCAAGAAGGGCCAGAGCGACCGGCACTACCTGCAGACCGGCCGTGTGGTCACCGCCGTCGGCGTCGTGATCGGCATGGGCACCGCGTTCATCGCGGGCAGCTTCAGCAACATCATGAACTACCTGCAGACGCTGTTCTCGTTCTTCAACGTCCCGCTGTTCGTGGTCTTCATCATCGGCATGTTCTGGAAGCGCACGACGCCCGCCGCCGGTTTCTGGGGCCTGCTCTCGGGCACCGTGGCCGCGATGGTGAACTACTTCTGGTTCTACAAGCAGGGCGTCATCTCGATCCCCTCGGACCAGGGCGCCAACTTCGTGTCGTCGATCGTCGCGTTCGTGGTCGGCGCGGTGGTGATGTTCGTGGTCACGCTCTGCACCAAGTCCAAGCCCGCCGAGGAGCTGGCCGGTCTCGTGTACGGCACGAAGTCGCCGGGCATGGAGGAGCCGCCGGCCGAGGGTGACGACGCCTGGTACCGCAAGCCGGCCCTGCTGGGCTGGGGAGCGATCATCCTCGCCACCATCTGCTACATCCCGTTCTCCTTCTGAGGTCCGAGGTAACACGACATGAGCGACGAAATGAACCAGCACGTCGAGGAAGTGAAGGAGCTCGAGGCCAAGTCGGCGACGGCGGCCCGCCTCTTCGACGTGCGACGCATCATCGGCGGCCTCTTCGTGGTCTACGGCGTGATCGTCACGATCGCCGGCTTCACGGCGTCCGACGCCGACCTCAAGAAGGCCCAGGACATCAACATCAACCTGTGGACCGGCATCGGCATGCTGCTCCTGGGCCTCTTCTTCCTGATCTGGATGAAGCTGCGCCCGACGGTTCCACCGACCGCTGAGGAACTGGCGGAGGCGTCCGAGTAGCGCCGCCCACTCCGTGAAACCAGGGCCGGAGCCCACCACTTGGGAGAGTGGTGGGCTCCGGCCCTTCGCCTGCCGTGGGCCGCACCGCCCAACGCACAAGGCCCGTTCCACCGGAGTGGAACGGGCCTTGGGATGGAGTGCCGGGCAGGCCTTGCACCTGCATTTCCCCGCAGGAAGCGGGGCGTCTTTCCTTGGACCACCAACGCGCGGTCGTTCACCGCGAGTTGCGGTGACCAACAAGATCAACTGTAGCTCAGGACTCCTGTTCTGGCGAGCCCACCGGGCCCGCCCGGTCCAGCAGCCCCGTGCGCGCGGCCAGCGCCGCCGCCTCCAGGCGCGAGCCGACGCCCAGCTTCATCAGGACGCGCTGCACATGCGTACGCGCCGTGGACGGGGCGATCCCCATGCCCGCCGCGATCAGCCGGGTGTCCTCGCCGTCCGCGACCCGCACCAGGACCTCGACCTCGCGCGGCGTGAGCATCTGGAGCAGCCGCTGCCCCTCGTCGTCCGGCTGGGCCGCCGGGTTGAGCAGCTCCCCGAACGCGCCCTGCAGCAGCGCGGGGGCCACCGCCGCCTCCCCCGCCCGCGCCTTCATCAGCGCGCGCTCGACACCCTCTATGCGCTCGTCGTGCCGTACGTACCCGGAGGCGCCCGCCGCGAAGGCCGACGCGATGCCTCTGGGCGACGGGACGGGGCCGAGGACCACCACGGCCACCTGCGGGCGCTCGCGCTTGATGCGGACGACCGGGTCGAAGGTGCCGGGCTCCGCGGGGGTCGCCGTGCCCAGCAGGCAGACCTCGGGCGCCCGCGAGATGACCAGGTCCGCCGCTCCGGCCGCCGGTGCGGCCGCCGCGAGCACCCGGTGCCCGCGCAGCTTCAGGGCCGAGGCCAACGCCTCGGCCAGCAGTCGGTGGTCGTCGACCACCATCAGCCGCACTCCCATCGGGCCAACCCCCCAATCGACCCCGGGAGTCTCCTCCAACCCCCGGGCCCCCCAAGGACAGGCGAGCCCCCCGACTCCCCGTCCTCCTTCATCCCCCGGAAGCTACACGCTTGTTCGAGGTTGCGCGCCCCCTACCGGCCAGAAGCGGCCCTGAATGCTGAAATCCAGTGCATTGAGGGATGTTTGGGGGTACAGGAACGCAAAGCCAGCGCCATGTGACGTCCGTTCGGGGCGACTTCGCGATCCTTTTCAACCGGTGCCGAAACCGACCGCCGTGTACCGCTTGTCGCCGTCCGCATAGGGCTCGCCGATCAGCGGCTGACCGAGGAACAGTCTGCCCCCGGAATAGCGGAGTTCGGAATTCGATCGGCCCGGCGCCATGCCGCTGATCATCTCCCGGACGTCGGGTGTGGCCGGCACCTCCAGCAGCGTCGACCGCTTCAGTGTGCCGGGGTCGATCGTGACGATCCGGCTGCCCTTCTCGGCGGCGCCCGTCGCGAACGCCAGGAGGTTCCCGCCGTCCATCCGCACCGGAAAGATGTCGTGGTGGTCGCCGCCGGTGACGCGGTCACCCGTGCGCTTCCCGGTCTCCAGGGAGTACGACACGATCTCGTTGGCCGGACCCGCGCCGCGGGCGGACTCGTGCGGCCTGGTCGCGAAGTAGATCCGCCCATTGCCGACGGTGACCTTCGCGCAGCCCTCGATCTTCCCGACCTCGCAGGCGAAGTCGTACTTCTTGGGGTCGACGGCGATCCTGCTCGTGAGCCTTCCGCGGCCGTCCAGGGCGAAGACGTCGGTGATGGTGCCCGCCGCGTCGGTCCCTCTTCCCACTCCGAAGACGACCGGCTTGGTGGACAGGACCTTCACGTCGGCAAGGCCGGAGGGGAGTTTGTAGGACCACTTGGGCCCGCCCGTCATTGGGTCCAGGAGCTGGACGTCATACGTGGCGTTCTTCCCGTAGGTGCCGCATTTGCGGACCGTCACGAGCTGGGCGCCGCCGTGGTAGCCGAGGTCCTGGCACTCCCCCGTGTCGGGCTGCCACAGGATGCGGCCCGACTTGAGGTCGAACGCGGCACCGCCGTCGAGGCCGCCGCCCGCCGCGAGCGTGGTGCCCGTGAGGGAGAGCTCCTCGAAGATCCGCCGGTTCGAGCCCTGGCCGAGGCTCTGCGTCCAGAGCTTGTGCCCCGTGTTGACGTTGAACACCGTGATCTGGCTGCACGGCCTGTGGTCGCCGTTCGCGGGCCGCTTGCCCGCCTCGCTGACCACGGCCGCGAGCGCGCCGTCGGTGACGGTGTCCGTCCCCGCGCACGTCTGCCCCGACAGCGGGAGGGTCCAGGTCTTCTTGCCGCTCGCTGCGTCGTACCCGGCGAGCTGGTTCACGCCCGCCTTGGCGTACGTCCTGTCGGTCAGCCAGGAGCCCTGGACGCTGTCCACCTGCCGCTTCGCCACCTTCGGCGCGGGCAGCCGCAGCGTCACCCGCGCCGACGGGTCGGCGGGGGCCCGCTCCGCCCCGGATCCGGCGAGGCCTTCGCCGCCCTTGCCGCCGCCGTCGGCGCCCACGCCGGGGTCGTCGCCGGACCTCGACGCGTAGAGGAAGCCGCCGCCGACGATCAGTGCGAGGGCGACGACCGCGGCGCCGACGATCAGGGCGAGCGGCGGCACCTTGCTGCGGGCGGGCGGCGGCTGCGGGTGGCCGTACTCGGGCTGCTCGTACGGCTGTTGGCGCACCAGGCGGGCCCGGGCCTCGGGCGGGAGCGGGGTGCGCAGGGTGCCGTAACCGGGGGCGGTGTACGGCGGCATGGGCGGTGGGGCGCCGAATTCGCCCTGGGGGGACGGGGGTTCGTTCGGCGGGCGGGGCGGGGGTGGCTGGGTCATGACCTGGGTACCTCGGGGACGTTGAGTTTCGGCAAGGCCAGTCGCCGTGGGCCGGATCGCACGTTCTCGTCCCGGCGGCCCTTTTCTATCACTCGCGTCTGTCAGTCGTGTCTGTCAGTCGTGTCTGTCAGTCGCGGCCGACAGCAACGGGCCGGCCCCGCCCCGTACCCAGGGGAGGACCGGCCCGCGGTGCTCTTCGCTCACGCGTCCTCGGCGAGCTCCAGCCAGCGCATCTCCAGCTCCTCGCGCTGCGCGACGAGATCACGCAGCTGCGCGTCGAGCTCGGCGACCTTGCCGAAGTCGGTGGCGTTGTCCGCGATCTGCGTGTGCAGCTTGGTCTCCTTCTCGGAGATCTTGTCCATCTGCCGCTCGATCTTCTGGAGTTCCTTCTTCGCGGCGCGGGTGTCGGCCGCGGAGGGGCCGGTCTTCTCGGCCGCTGCGGGGGCGGCCGCGGGGGCGGGGGACGCCGCCTCGATCATCCGCTGCCTGCGCTCCAGGTACTCGTCGACGCCGCGCGGCAGCATCCGCAGCGTGGCGTCGCCGAGCAGGGCGTACGTGTTGTCGGTGGTGCGCTCCAGGAAGAACCGGTCGTGGGAGATCACGACCATCGAGCCGGGCCACCCGTCGAGCAGGTCCTCCAACTGCGTGAGTGTCTCGATGTCCAGGTCGTTCGTCGGCTCGTCGAGGAAGAGCACGTTCGGCTCGTCCATGAGCAGGCGCAGGATCTGGAGTCGGCGCCGCTCGCCACCGGACAGGTCGCCGACCGGCGTCCACTGCTTGTCCTTCGCGAAGCCGAACTGCTCGCACAGCTGGCCCGCGGTCATCTCGCGGCCCTTGCCGAGGTCGACGCGGTCGCGGACCTGCTGGACGGCCTCCAGTACGCGGAGGGATCCGGGGAGTTCGGTCACATCCTGGGAGAGATACGCGAGCCGTACGGTCTTGCCCACGACGATCTTCCCCGCGGCGGGCTGGACGTCGCCCTGGCTGCGGGCCGCCTCGTCGAGGGCGCGCAGCAGGGACGTCTTGCCCGCGCCGTTCACACCGACCAGGCCGACGCGGTCGCCGGGGCCGAGCTGCCAGGTCAGGTGCTTGAGCAGCACCTTCGGGCCGGCCTGGATCGTGACGTCCTCGACGTCGAAGACGGTCTTGCCGAGCCGGGCGTTCGCGAACTTCATCAGCTCGCTCTTGTCGCGCGGCTCGGGCACGTCCGCGATCAGTTCGTTGGCGGCCTCGATGCGGAAGCGCGGCTTGGAGGTCCGGGCGGGGGCGCCGCGGCGCAGCCAGGCCAGCTCCTTGCGCATCAGGTTCTGCCGCTTGGCCTCCTCGGTCGCGGCGATCCGCTCCCGCTCGGCGCGCGCGAACACGTAGTCCGAGTAGCCGCCCTCGTACTCGTACACGTCGCCCTTCTGCACGTCCCACATGCGGGTGCAGACCTGGTCGAGGAACCAGCGGTCGTGGGTGACGCAGACGAGCGCGGAGCGGCGGGCGCGCAGGTGCTGGGCGAGCCAGGAGATGCCCTCGACGTCGAGGTGGTTGGTCGGCTCGTCGAGGACGATCAGGTCCTGCTCGGCGATGAGCAGCTTGGCGAGCGCGATACGGCGCCGCTCGCCGCCGGAGAGCGGGCCGATCACGGTGTCGAGGCCCTGCGGGAAGCCCGGCAGGTCGAGGCCGCCGAACAGGCCGGTCAGTACGTCGCGGATCTTGGCGCTGCCCGCCCACTCGTGGTCGGCGAGGTCGCCGATGACCTCGTGCCGGACGGTGGCCTTCGGGTCGAGCGAGTCGTGCTGGGTGAGTACGCCGAGGTGCAGGCCGCCGCTGTGGGTGACGCGGCCGGTGTCGGCCTCCTCCAGCTTGGCGAGCATCCGGATCAGGGTGGTCTTGCCGTCCCCGTTGCGCCCCACGACGCCGATGCGGTCGCCCTCCTGCACGCCGAGGGAGACTCCGTCGAGCAGGGCACGGGTGCCGTACACCTTGCTGACTGCCTCGACATTGACCAGGTTGACTGCCATTTCGCTCCGCTCCGGGGGGGGTGGGCCAGTCTTCCAGCGTAGTCGGCTCACGGATGGTGCTGGTCACCCGTTCCGACGTCACGGGGCTCCGCCCCGGGCCCCGCGCCTCAATCGCCGGCGGGGCTGGAGAGAACGGGGCCTCTCCCTGGCCCCCGCGCATCAGACGCCGGCGGGGCTGATCTTGCCGAAGCGGCATTGCGCTCTCGGGGCTCCGCCCCGGACCCCGCTGCTCAATCGCCGCAGGGGCTTGAGATACCTGCCCGCACCGCCCTGCCCCCTCCAGGGGCGTGGGCCTCACGGGGTGCCGCAACGGTTGCAGCTAGCCGTCACCAGCTTGGGCAATCTGCCGCCTTGGGCGGCAGGGTGGGCAAGGCCACGGCACGGCGAAGGCACGGTGCCGCGCGATCGGGGTCAGAGGAGCGTGGCTCCGGGGGCCGGGGATGGGGCCGCGCGGGCCGTGCGGCAAACACCGGCGCTGGTCAGCGCCGCCGCCACCACCCGCGCCGAGGACTCGTCGGCCGTGAGGAACGCCGTCGTCGGCCCGGAGCCCGAGACCAGCGCGGCCAGCGCCCCCGCCGACCTGCCCGCCTCGAGCGTGTCCTTCAGGGACGGGAAGAGGGAGAGCGCGGCGGGCTGCAGGTCGTTGGTGACCGTGGCCGCGAGGGCCTCGGTGTCGCCGGTGCGCAGGGCCTCCAGGAGGGCGGGCGCGGCGACGGGGTCGGGGGCGGCGGGGCTGAGGCGGTCGAACTCGCGGTAGACGGCCGGCGTGGACAGGCCGCCGTCCGCCGCCGCGAACACCCACCAGAACTCGCCGCCCACGTCAAGGAGTTCGAGCTTCTCGCCGCGCCCGGTGCCGAGCGCGGCCCCGCCGACGAGGCTGAACGGCACGTCGCTGCCCAGCTCGGCGCAGATGTCGAGGAGTTCCTCGCGGGAGGCGTTCGTGCCCCAGAGCGCGTCGCAGGCGACGAGCGCGCCCGCCGCGTCCGCGGAGCCGCCCGCCATGCCGCCGGCGACGGGGATGTCCTTGGCGATGTGGATGTGGACGGTGGGCTCGCCGAGACCGTGGCGTTCCGCCAGTGCGAACGCCGCGCGCGCCGCCAGGTTCGTGCGGTCCAGGGGGACCTGGTCGGAGCCGGGGCCCGTGCAGGTGAGGGCGAAGGAGTCCGCCTCCGACACCGTCACCTCGTCGTAGAGGCCGACGGCCAGGAAGACGTTCGCCAGGTCGTGGAAGCCGTCCGCGCGGGCGCCGCCGACGGCGAGCTGGACGTTGACCTTGGCGGGTACGCGTACGGTCGCGCTCACTTGCTCTTGGCCTCCGCGATACGGGCGAACTCGTGGACGGTGAGCGACTCGCCGCGCGCCTGCGGGGAGACGCCCGCCGCGACAAGGGCCTCCTCGGCGGCCTGCGCGGAGCCCGCCCATCCGGCGAGCGCCGCGCGCAGCGTCTTGCGGCGCTGGGCGAAGGCGGCGTCGACGACCGCGAAGACCTCTTGCCGGGACGCCGTGGTGGGGATCGGCTCGGTGCGGCGCACGAGGGAGACGAGGCCGGAGTCGACGTTCGGGGCGGGCCAGAAGACGTTGCGGCCGATCCGGCCGGCGAGCTTGACCTCCGCGTACCAGTTGGCCTTCACGGACGGGACGCCGTAGACGCGGGAGCCGGGGCCCGCGGCGAGCCGGTCGGCGACCTCGGCCTGCACCATCACGAGCGTGCGCTCGATGGTCGGGAAGCTCTCCAGCATGTGGAGGAGGACGGGGACCGCGACGTTGTACGGGAGGTTCGCGACGAGGGCCGTGGGCGCGGGGCCGGGGAGCTCGGTGACCTGCATCGCGTCGATGTTGACGAGGTCGAAGGAGTCCTTCTTGGCCGGGAGGCGGGCCGCGATGGTGGCGGGCAGGGCCGAGGCCAGTACGTCGTCGATCTCCACGGCCGTGACGTGGCGGGCCGCTTCGAGGAGGGCGAGGGTGAGCGAGCCGAGGCCGGGTCCGACCTCCACGACGGCGTCGTCCTCGGTCACTTCCGCGGTGCGGACGATGCGGCGGACGGTGTTGGCGTCGATGACGAAGTTCTGGCCGCGCTGCTTGGTCGGCCGGACGTTCAGCGCCGCGGCGAGTTCGCGGATGTCCGCGGCGCCGAGAAGGGGACCCTGAGGTTCTGTGCTGCTCACCGTTCAAGGGTAGCCGTGCCCTGCCGGGGGGCTGCCTGTGACGTGGTTGCGGTCGCGGGGCTCCGCCCCGGACCGAGCGCCTCAATCGCCGGCGGGGCTTGATTTGCTCACCCGTGAGAGCCGCGGTGCCGCTAAAGGCGGCTCCCGCAATGAGGCCATGGCGTCGCGCCCCTGCTCACGTACAGCTTCTTCGCCCGGTACGTCTGCTCCGACGCCGGCGCGTCCTGGGGGCGGCCCGAGCCGCCGAGGCTCTGCCACGTCTGGGTGTCGAACTGGTAGAGCCCCCCGTACGTGCCGGTCGCGTCCGTGGCGTTCGGGCGGCCGCCCGATTCGCATGCCGCGAGCCCCGACCAGTTGAGGGAGTCCGCCCCGGACACGGACGTCGGCATCGGCTTCGTACCCACCCTGACCTGCTGCGTACGCGGCTCCCGCACGACCTCCTGCCGCACCCGCCGCGGCTTCCCCTTGACCCCGTTGACCGTGCGCACCGTGTACGTGACCCGCTTCATGCCCGGCTCACCGGCCCGCGTGACGATCTCCGTGCCCTGGAACTGCGAGGCGTCCTCGGTGCGCTCGGTCGCGTACGGGATCGGCTCCTCGCGGACCTCCTTCTCCCCCGTCACCCGCAGCACCGTGATGACCTGCCCGTCCCGCGGAAAGCTGGTCTGCGGCACCGACGTGGTGTCCTGCCCGCGCAGCGTGATGCCCGCGTCCTCGACGGCCTCGCCCACGGTCGCCGCGTTCGTGCGGATCGTGCGGCGATTGCCGTCCGCCATGATCGTGACGCTGCGCTCGGTACGGACGTCGAGGGCGAGGCCGTGGCGGGCGATGCGCTGGGAGCGGGAGGCGGACACGTACGCGCCCTCGGCCCGCACCCCGAGCTGCTTGAGCGCCCCGTGCACGGTCTGCGCCGTGGTCCACACCTCGCGCCGCTGCCCGTCGAGCGTGAGCCGGACGGGCCGCCCGAAGCGGACCGCGACCTCGTCCCCGCTGGCCAGCTCGGCCCCCTCGCCGGGCGCCACGACGTCGTGGTCGCCGACGTCCACGCCCTCGTCGGCCAGGAGTTCGGTGACGTCGTCGGCGAAGGTGTGCAGGGTGCGCTCCTTGCCGTCGACGCTGAGGTGGATCGCCTTGTCGTCGGCGACGAACGCGGACGTGCCGCCCGCCAGGAACGCGACGACCAGCGCCTGCGGCAGCAGCCTGCGCAGCGATTCGGGGCGCTGCGCCACCTTCTTGCGGCGTGCGGCGCGCCGGGCGGCGGCCCGCCCGCCGGGCGGCGCCGGGTCGACGACCGGGGCCTGCGCCTCGTAGGTCGGGTACGGCTCATACCGCTCGTACGTCTCCTGCGGCGTAATGCTCACGACGACGCTCCAGGCACTCACGGGTGTCCGGTCCCCGGGCAGGGGCGGATCGGGCGAGCAGAACCTAGCGGAGCGTTCGTCACTCTCCAAAGCACGACGACTACTCTGCGTGGCGACTTTGCCCGGAGGTGAGCGGACGCGAGCGGCCGCGAACGTTATCGCTCAGTAATCGAAGGCACGCGCGGTGTTGGCGGAGACCGACGTCGCGAGGGCTTCCTCCGTGACGCCCTTGACCCTGGCCATGGCCCGCAGCGTGACCGGAATGAGATACGGGGCATTAGGCCGACCGCGGTACGGGGCGGGCGTCAGGAACGGCGCGTCCGTCTCGACGAGGACCAGTTCGAGCGGGGCCACCGCGAGCGCGTCGCGCAGCGGCTGCGCGTTCTTGAACGTCACGTTCCCCGCGAACGACATGAAGTAGCCGTTCTCCGCGCAGATTTGGGCCATGTCCGCGTCACCGGAGTAGCAGTGGAAGACGGTGCGCTCGGGCGCGCCCTCCTCCTTCAGGACGCGTAGCACATCGTCGTGCGCCTCGCGGTCGTGGATGACCAGCGCCTTGCCGTGCCGCTTGGCGATCTCGATGTGCGCGCGGAAGGACCTCTCCTGCGCGGCCTTGCCCTCGGGGCCCGTGCGGAAGTAGTCGAGGCCGGTCTCGCCGACGCCCTTCACGTGCGGGAGGGCGGCGAGCCGGTCGATCTCGGCGAGCGCCTCGTCGAGCCCGGCGTCGCCGAGCGGCTGGCGCGCGCCCTGCCGGGACCAGCCGTCGGGGTCGCCGTGCACGATGCGCGGCGCCTCGTTGGGGTGCAGGGCGACCGTCGCGTGCACGCGCGCGTGCTCCTCGGCGACGGAGGCCGCCCAGCGCGAGCCCGCGAGGTCGCAGCCCACCTGGACGACCGTGGTCACCCCCACCGACGCGGCCTTGGCGAGCGCCTCCTCCACGCTGCCCTCCTGCATGTCCAGGTGGGTGTGGGAGTCGGCGACCTCGACCTCGAGGGGCGCCGGCAGCGGCGGCGGGGTGACGTCCTTGTTGCTGGGGCTCATGCCCCCGATCCTACGAAGCCGCCGTCACTCGTCCCGCTTGTGGTGGCTGAAGGGGTGCAGCAGGTCCGACAGGTGCCAGTGGTGCCCCTCGCGCTCCGCCGACTCCGGCTCCGGCACCTCGACCGGGCCCGCCTGCGGCGTGCGGTGCTGCTGCAGCGCGTCACGGGCCGAGGAGACCCGCCCCGAGCGCATGATGCGCACGACGTGGCCCCCGCAGTTCAGACACGTGGGCCGGGTCAGCGGCGACGGCACCCGCTCGCCCTTGACCACGTACATCACGAACTCCGCACCCTCCCCGTCGACGTGGTGCTCGATCTCGTAGGACTGCTCCCAGCCGTGCCCGCACCGCATGCAGGCGAACGCGTACGCCTCGTGGACGATGGATGTCGCGGCGCTGCGATTGGGGACCGGGGGCGTCTGTGCACCAATGGCTGTCTTGGAGACTGCGAACTCGCTCATGCCAGCTCCTCTTGCCCGCTGGACAAACGCTGCTCTTCAGCAGCGTGGGGACGGGTGCGTCCCCTTCAACCAGTGGACGCCTCCGCTGGGCCGAGCGCAAAAGCCCTGTCGACTATTGGATCCGATTTGGTCTTTCCCTGCCGAAAGGGGCCGGGCGCGCGGTCTTCGCTTTGCTTTTCAGGTTAGTCCTTTACGCCCTTATGGGGCGGTCCGCGCCGCATTCTTTGCCGCGACGACGGCATCGAAGACCTCCCGCTTGGGCAACCCGGCGTCGGCGGCCACCGCGGCGATCGCCTCCTTGCGCCGCTCCCCGGCCTCCTCCCGCACCCGCACCCTGCGCACCAGCTCATCGGGGGTGAGGTCGTCGGCGGACTTCTCCGGCGCGCCCTCGACGACGACCGTGATCTCGCCGCGGACGCCCTCGGCGGCCCACTCGGCGAGCGCCTTCAGGGGGCCGCGCTTCACTTCCTCGTACGTCTTGGTCAGCTCGCGGCACACGGCGGCGCGGCGGTCCTCGCCGAAGGCCTCGGCCATCGCGGCGAGGGTGTCGTCGAGGCGGTGCGGGGCCTCGAAGTAGACGAGGGTGCGGCGCTCCTCCGCGACCTCCTTGAGGCGGGAGAGCCGCTCGCCCGCCTTGCGCGGCAGGAAGCCCTCGAAGCAGAAGCGGTCGACCGGGAGCCCGGAGAGCGCGAGGGCGGTGAGGACCGCCGAGGGGCCGGGCACGGCCGTGACCCGGATGTCCCGCTCGACGGCCGCCGCGACGAGCCGGTACCCGGGGTCGGACACGGACGGCATCCCCGCGTCCGTCACGAGCAGCACCCGCGCCCCGCCGGCCAGCGCCTCGACCAGCTCCGGCGTACGGGCCGACTCGTTGCCCTCGAAGTACGACACGACACGCCCGCCGACCTGCACCCCGAGCGCCTGCGTCAGCCGCTTCATGCGCCGGGTGTCCTCGGCGGCGACGACATCGGCGGAGGCCAGCTCCTTCGCAAGGCGCGGCGGCGCGTCCGACACGTCACCGATCGGGGTGCCCGCGAGCACAAGGGTTCCGGTGGACTCGGGGGATTCTGCGGTTCCTGTCACGTTTCCAGTCTCGCAGGAGCGGGCGACAGGACTCGCACAGTCGTGTTCCCTACGATGGCGCGCGTGACCAGTACCGCGTCGTCGTCCGGGGCGACTCCGACCAGCGCACCGACCGAGCAGGCCGCCAGCGCGGAGCCGCAGCAGTCGTCGTGGCTGCGCGGGCTGCGCAGGTACGGATACCGGGCGCCGGCGAGAGACGGCGACGTGGGCACACGCCTGGTGCCGCCGTTCCCGCCGCTCGGGGGCCGCCTGTGGGCGTCCTTCGGGCTGAGCCGCTTCTCCGCCGCGCAGGCGGAGCGGATCGTCGGCTGGGTGGGCCCGCTGCTCGTCACGCTCGTCGCGGGCCTCGCCAGGTTCTGGAACCTGGGCAGCCCGAAGGCCGTGATATTCGACGAGACGTACTACGCGAAGGACGCGTGGGCCCTCATCCACCGCGGCTTCGAGGTGAACTGGCCCAAGGACGCCAACGACAAGATCCTGGCCACGGGCGGAAACGTACCGATCCCGCACGACGCCTCGTACGTCGTGCATCCGCCGGTGGGCAAGTACGTCATCGGTATCGGCGAGTGGATGTTCGGGTTCGACCCGTTCGGCTGGCGGTTCATGACGGCGGTCCTCGGCACGCTGTGCGTGCTGATGGTCTGCCGCATCGGCCGCCGCATCTTCCGCTCCACGTTCCTCGGCTGCCTGGCGGGCGCCCTGCTCGCCGTCGACGGCCTGTCGTACGTGATGAGCCGCACCGCGCTGCTCGACTCGGTGCTCGTCTTCTTCGTGGTGGCGGCGTTCTGCTGTCTGGTGCTCGACCGGGAGCGCACGCGCGGGCAGTTGGCCGCCGCGCTGCCCGTGGACGAGCACGGCCTGCCGCACCCCGACGCCGAGGTCGCCGAGACGCTGCGCCTGGGCTGGCGGCCGTGGCGGCTGCTCGCCGGTCTCTGCCTCGGGCTCGGCGCGGCGACGAAGTGGAACGGCTTCATCTTCCTCGCCGCGTTCGCGCTCATGTCGGTGCTGTGGGACGTGGGTTCGCGTCGCGTTGCGGGCGCCGAGCGCCCCTACCGCGCGGTCCTGAAGCGGGACGTCGTCCCGGCGTTCGTCTCGACCGTCCCCGTCGCCATCGCCACGTACGTGCTGTCCTGGCTCGGCTGGATCCTCTCCCCCGCCGACGGCTCCGGCGGCTACTTCCGCGACTGGGCGGCGACGGACGGCAAGGGCGGCAGCTTCACCTGGCTGCCGGACTGGGTGCGCAGCCTGTGGCACTACGAGCACGAGGTGTGGAACTTCAACACCACGCTCAGCTCGCCGCACACCTACCAGTCCAACCCGTGGAGCTGGATGGTCGACGGCCGCCCCGTCTCGTACTTCTACGAGTCGCCGAAGCCGGGCGCGCAGGGCTGTCCGACCGACGCCGCCGAGAAGTGCGCCCGCGAGGTCCTCGCGCTCGGCACACCGCTGCTGTGGTGGGCGGCCTGCTTCGCGCTCCTGTACGTGCTGTGGCGCTGGTTCTTCCGCCGCGACTGGCGGGCGGGGGCGATCCTGTGCGGCATCGCGGCGGGCTACCTCCCCTGGTTCAACTACCAGGAGCGGACGATCTTCTACTTCTACGCGGTTGTCTTCGCCCCGTTCCTCTGCCTGGCGCTCGCGATGATGCTCGGCGCGATCATCGGCAAACCGGGCTCACCGGAGCGCCGCCGGGTGATCGGCGCGGCGGGCGCGGGCGCACTGGTGCTGCTGATCGCGTGGAACTTCATTTATTTCTGGCCGATCTATACGGGGGACGCGATTCCGGTCGACTCCTGGCGTTCACGGATGTGGCTGGACACCTGGGTCTGAGTCGGTTTCGGTCAGCTTTGTGATCTCAATCCGGACACCTTCGGACATCATCTATAGAACTCACGGCACTTGGGGCACCCCCCGTGCTTACAGTCCCTTCCGTAAACCTGGGGAGGGGAGCGCGTCATGCGCAAGGGGGTCAAGATCGCCATCGTCGGCGGGGTGTTCACCGTCATGGTCGGCGGCGCGGGGTACGCGGGGTACAACCTCGTCACGGCGGTCACGGGCGGGAACACCGTGGCGTCGCAGGGGTCCGAGTACAAGTCGGGGCCGCCGAGCGGCGACGAGGTGAAGGAGACGTCGGAGCAGTTCCTCGCGGCGTGGGCGAAGAACGACTCGGCGGCCGCGGCGCGGCTGACGGACTACGCCGACAACGCCATGCGCGTACTTGAGGACTGGCACGACAAGGCGCACGTCACGCACACCGAGCTGACGCCGACGAAGGCGGACGGCGCGAAGGTCGCCTTCCACGTCAAGGCCACGGTCACGTACGGCAAGAAGACGAAGACGATGTCGTACGACTCCTCGCTCACGGTCGTGCGCGGGCAGACCACCGGGCGGGCGCTCGTCGACTGGTCGCCGGCCGTCGTGCACCCGGCGATGGAGAAGGGCGACACGCTCGTCACCGGTGAGGCGGCGGTACCGGCGATCGAGGCCGTGGACCGCAACGGAGTCGTGCTGACCAAGGGCAAGTACCCCTCGCTCGGCCCGGTCCTGGACCAGTTGCGCGCCAAGTACGGGGACTCCGCCGGGGGTTCGTCCGGCATCGAGACGTACGTGGAGCACACCGACGCGAACGGGGAGCCGACCACCGCGAAGACGCTCCTCACGCTCGCCAAGGGCAAGCCCGGCAAGCTGCGTACGACGATCAGCGCGACCGCCCAGGCGGCCGCCGAGCAGGCGGTGAACAAGTACGGGGAGTCGTCGGTGGTGGCGGTCAAGCCGTCCACCGGTGAGGTGCTCGCGGTCGCCAACGAGGCGAAGGGCGAGTTCAACGCCGCGTTCCAGGGCGGCACCGCGCCCGGCTCGGTCATGAAGATCGTCACCGCGGCCGCGCTGATCGACAACGGCGTCACCTCGGCGAACGGCCCGGCGCCCTGCCCGGATTCGGCGGTCGCGCTCAGCCAGACCTTCCACAACCTCAAGGGCATACGGCCGAGCGGGAACGCGACGCTGGCCGACAGCTTCGCGCGGTCCTGCAACACCGCCTTCATCAAGCTCTCCGACGACCTGGGCGCGGGGAACTTCGCCGCCGAGGCGGAGGAGCGGTTCGGGATCGGCAAGGACTGGAAGACGGGGATCGTCTCCCGGGACGGCTCGGTGGAGATGCCGGGCGACTCCGACGACGCCGCCGCGATGATCGGCCAGGGCCAGGTCAAGATGAACCCGCTGAACATGGCGTCGATCACGGCGACCGCCATCACCGGCACCTTCCACCAGCCGGTCCTCGTCTCCCGGGAGATCGACGACCACCCCCTCGCCACGGCGAAGGGCCTCAAGCCCGGCACTTCCGGCCAATTGCGGCAGATGATGCGGCTGGCCGCGACCAGCGGCACCGGCGCCGCGGCCATGGCGAACGTGCCCGGCGACAAGGGCGCGAAGACCGGCTCCGCCGAGGTCGACGGGCAGGGCGACGCCAACTCCTGGTTCACGGGCTACAGCGGCGACATGGCGGCCGCCGCGACGGTGCCGCGCGGCGGGCACGGCGGAGACGCCGCGGGCCCGGTCGTCGCGGCCGTACTGCGGGCCGGCTCGTAACCCCGTACGCCCCGGAGCGTAGTTCCCCTACGACTCCGGGCGCCTGGCAGTGAATCCACGCATCGCCAGGCGTTACCACGTCGTTCTGTCCTACGGAAAGTGCGTTCAGGGCCACCCCGTACCCTGGGCCACCCGTAGATCTCCGGAGGACTCAGGTGGGCAGCAGAGGCAAGCGTCGCGATGAGCCGCGGCGCAACACGAACGCCCTGGTGATCGGCGGCGTCGCCGCCGTCGCCGTCATCGGGGCAGGCGTCGGCGCGTACGCGCTGATCGGGAGCGGTGAGCAGGCGGGCAGCACCTCGGCCTCCGCCGCCGACGACAAGCCCGAGATCCCGAAGGGCCCGCCGACGGCCAAGGAGGTACGGGCCGTCGCCGACGGTTTCCTCACCGCCTGGCAGCACGGGGACGCCGCGAAGGCGGCCGCCTACACGAACGACCCGGCCGCCGCGAAGAAGGCGCTCGCCGACCTCGCCAAGGACGCCCACCTCACCGACCTGAAGCTCGCTCCCGGCACCCGCGAGAGCGCCGAGGTCCCCTTCCACGTCACGTCCACGGTCGAGTACAAGAAGCTGAGCAAGCCCCTCGCGTACGACTCCTCGCTGACCGCCGAGCGCCGCAAGAGCGACGGCAAGGTCCTCGTCGACTGGCAGCCCTCCGTCGTCCACCCGGACCTCAAGGAGGGCGACCACCTGGAGACCGGCGAGGCCGGCGATCCGCCGGTCAAGGCCGTCGACCGGGCCGGGAACGAGCTGGACGCGAAGAAGTACCCCTCGATCGGCACCATCGTCGACGGACTGCGCGAGAAGTACGGGAAGAAGGCGGGCGGCACCGCGGGCGTCGAGCTGCGCGTCGTACGGGCCAAGCCCGAGAAGAAGTCCGAGGACAAGAACGCGCTGCCCGACAAGACGCTGCTCACGCTCTCCAAGGGCACGCCGGGCACCGTGAAGACGACGCTCGACCCGGCGCTCCAGGCTGCGGCCGAGGACCAGGTGAAGTCCCGCAAGAAGGCCTCGGTCGTGCTCGTGAAGCCGTCGACCGGCGAGATCCTCGCCGTCGCCAACTCCGACCGCGGCTTCAACACGGCGTTCCAGGGCTCGCTCGCGCCCGGCTCCACGATGAAGGTCATCACGGCGTCGATGCTGCTGGACAAGAACCTCGCGGACGTCGACAAGAAGCACCCGTGCCCGAAGTACTTCACGTACGGGCACTGGAAGTTCCAGAACGACGACAAGTTCCAGATCAAGGACGGCACGTTCAAGGCGAGCTTCGCCGCGTCCTGCAACACGGCCTTCATCAGCCAGGCCCCGAAGCTGGACGACGACTCGCTGACCAAGCAGGCGCAGCAGGTCTTCGGCCTCGGCATGAACAACTGGTCGATCGGGGTGCCGAGCTTCGACGGCGCGGTGCCGGTGATGTCGCAGGCGCAGATGGCGGCCTCGCTGATCGGGCAGGGCGGCGTGCGGATGAACCCGCTGAACATGGCCTCGGTGGCGGCGACCGTGAAGGCGGGCGCCTTCCACCAGCCGTACCTGGTCTCGCCGGACTTCGACGACCGGACGCTGGCGAAGGCCGCGAAGCCGATCTCCGCCTCGACGGCCTCGAAGCTGCGGGAGCTGATGCACTACACGGCGATCGCGGGCACGGCCGTGAAGCCGATGTCCGGGCTCGGCTCCGACATGGGCGCCAAGACCGGTTCGGCGGAGGTCGACGGGCAGAAGGACCCCAACGGCTGGTTCACGGCCTGGCGCGGGGACCTCGCGGCGGCGGCCGTGGTGCAGCAGGGCGGGCACGGCGGCGACTCGGCGGGTCCCGTCGTCCGCAAGATGCTGCTCGCGGGCGGCTGACCGCGAGCCGATACAGGGTCGCGTGCCCCGTACACGTAGGGCTAGCGTGCGGCGCATGACGACAGCGGAAAGCAGCAACAACAGCACGGCGGCACACCCCCGGTTCGCCGAGGCCGTCACGGCGATGGGCCTGGCCGACCTCCTTCCGCGGGCGCGGCGCTTCCCCGAGGCGACCCGCACCGCGCAGGAGGCGGCCGACGCGATCGGCTGCGAACTGAGCCAGATCTGCAAGTCGTTGATCTTCGCGGCGGACGGCGTGCCGGTGCTGGTCCTGATGGACGGCGCCTCGCGCGTGGACCTGGATCTCGTACGCGAGGAGCTGGGCGCGGAGAAGGTGACCCGGGCGAAGGCGGACGTGGTCCGGGAGTTCACCGGCTACGCGATCGGCGGCGTCCCGCCCTTCGGCCACGCGAACAAGACGCGCGTCCTCGCCGACCGGTCCCTCCTCGCGCACGACACGGTGTGGGCGGCGGCCGGCAGCCCGTACGCCGTCTTCCCCATCGGTCCCAAGGAGTTGATCTCGCACGCGGGCGCCGCGCTCGTGGACGTGCGGGCATGACGCCGGTCGTCGCCGCGGCGGTGCTGCTGGCGGCGGTGACCCACGCCTCCTGGAACGCCCTGGCCCACCACATCACGGACAAGCTGGTCGGCTTCACGCTGATATCGGGCGGCGGGACGCTGATCGGGCTCGCGCTGGCGGTGTTCGCGCCGATACCGGCGGCGGGCGCGTGGCCGTACCTGATCGCGTCGGCGCTGATCCATGTCGCCTACTACGCGCTGCTGATGACGTCGTTCAAGCTGGGCGACTTCGGGCAGGCGTATCCGATCGCGCGGGGCACGGCGCCGCTCGTGGTGACGGTGCTCGCGGCGGTCTTCGCGGGCGAGGTGCCGGGCGGCTGGCAGGCGGCGGGCGTCGCGGTGTCCAGCGCGGGGCTCACCGGGCTCGCGCTGTGGGGGCTGCGGGGGTCGGGGCGGCGGCCGGACTGGCGGGCGCTCGGCGCGGCGCTGGCCACGGGGGTGGCGATCGCGTCGTACACGGTGGTGGACGGCCTTGGCGTACGCGCATCGGGGTCGTCGCTCGGGTACATCGCGTGGCTCATGGTCCTGGAGGGGATCGCGGTGCCGGTGTACGCGGCGTATCGCTGGCGCGGTGAACTGGTGCAGCGGTTGCGGCCGTTCGCGTGGCGCGGGCTGTTGGGGGCGGCGCTCTCCGTCGCCGCGTACGGGCTGGTGCTGTGGGCCCAGACACGGGCGGACCTGGCCCCGATCTCGGCCCTCCGCGAGTCCTCGATCATCGTCGGGGCGGCGATCGGAGCGGTGTTCTTCAAGGAACGCTTCGGCGCGCCGAGGCTTGTGGCGGCGGGTGTGGTGGTGGCGGGTATCGGGTTGATGCTGCACGCCGGTTGACGGTGACCCGTGGTGCTGGGGGCGCTGCCCCCAGACCCCCGCTGCTCAATCGCCGCAGGGGCTTGATTGTTCAAGCCCCGCCGGCGATTGAGGCGCGGGGTCCGGGGCAGAGCCCCGAGGCGTCAACCACGTAGGGCCATGAACCCACTGCTGACCGCGGTCGTCCCACCGTCGACCGGGAGGGTCACCCCGCACGGTGGCCGGCCAGCGTGCGGGTCAGGGACGCCTCCCGCACGGACTTCACGAGGGCCTGGGCGCGCGGGTCGGCGGTGACGCCCTTCTGCATGCCGTTCGTGACGTATCCGAACGCGAGCCCCGACTCCGGGTCGGCGAAGCCGAGGGCGCCGCCGCGGCCCGGGTGGCCGAAGGAGGCCGGGGAGAGGAGCGGGGAGGCGATGCCGTGCAGCATGTGGCCGAGGCCGAAGCGGGACGGAGAGATCAGGACCCGGTCCGCCCCCGACGAGGCCTCCGTGCGGGCGAGCCGGGCCGTCTCCGGGGTGAACAGCCGTACCCCGCCCTCCACTTCGCCGATCAGCGACGCGTAGACGCGGGCCAGTCCGTCCGCCGTGCCGATGCCGTTCGAGCCGGGGAGCTGCGCCGCGCGGTACGCCGGGTCGTTCTCGTCCGCCGCCGGGGCGATCGTGCCGAAGGCGCGGCTGGTGAGCGAGTCCGGGTTCGCGTACGCCTCGACGATGGCGCGCTTGGGGCGCGAGCGCAGGCCTCCGGCGGTCGCCGGGGGCTCGACGGGGCCGACGCGGCCGACCCGGTGGGCCTGCTCGTCCGGGAGGCCGATCCACACGTCGGCGCCGACCGGCCCCGCGATCTGCTCGGCGACGTACTCGCCGATGGTGCGGCCCGTGACCCGGCGCACCAGCTCCGCCGTGAGCCAGCTGTACGTCTGTGCGTGGTAGCCGTGGTCGGTGCCGGGCTCCCAGAAGGGTTCCTGTGCGGCGACGGCCGCCGCCGCGAGGTCCTGGTCGGCCGCCTCCGCGGGGGTGAGCGGGCGGTCGAGCGCCGGCACACCCGCCCGGTGCGCGAGCACGTCCCGTACGCGGGCGTCCTCCTTGCCGTGCGCCTTGAACTCGGGCCAGTACGAGCCGACGGGCGCGTCCAGGTCGAGCTCGCCGCGCTGGTGGAGCAGGAGCAGCGCCGCCGCCGCGATCCCCTTGGTGCCGGAGCGCAGGAGCTGGGCCGTGCCCGGCTGCCAGGCCGCGCCCCCGTCGACGTCCCGCGTGCCCGCGTACAGGTCGACGATCCGGCGGCCGTCCTGGTAGACGACGAGCGCGGCGCCGCGCTCACCGCGGGCCGCGAAGTTCTCGCCTAAGGCGGTGCGTACGCCGTCGAATCCGGGGGCCGTCGTGCCGTTCACTGCTGTGTCCACGGAGGGTGCAACAGGGGGCGCCGCCCCCGCATTCCGGATGATCGATCAAACCGGCTTGCTCGCCACCGACCTCGGGTCGAACCCGAACGGCAGCTCCAGCCGGTGCGCCGCCATCAGGTCCTCGTCCACGAGCAGGTCCCCGGTCGCCCCGTCCGCCGCGATCGCGCCGTCGCTGAGGATCACGGCGCGGGGGCACAGCTCCATCGCGTACGGCAGGTCGTGCGTGACCATGAGGACCGTGACGTCCAACGAGCGCAGGATGTCGGCGAGTTCGCGGCGCGAGGCCGGATCGAGGTTGGAGGACGGCTCGTCCAGGACGAGGATCTCCGGCTCCATGGCGAGGACGGTGGCGACCGCCACGCGGCGGCGCTGGCCGAAGGAGAGGTGGTGCGGCGGGCGGTCCGCGAACTCCTCCATGCCGACGAGGGCGAGCGCCTTGCGGACCTGTGCCTCCAGTTCGGCGCCCTTCATCCCCGACGCCGCCGGGCCGAACGCGACGTCCTCGCGGACCGTCGGCATGAACAGCTGGTCGTCCGGGTCCTGGAAGACGATGCCGACCTTGCGGCGGATCTCCGCCATGTTGCGCTTGTCCACGGGCAGGCCCGCGACCGTCACCGTGCCCGCGCCGCCCGTCAGGATGCCGTTGAGGTGCAGGACGAGGGTCGTCTTGCCGGCGCCGTTCGGGCCGAGCAGCGCGACCCGCTCGCCCTTGCCGATCGTGAGGTCCACGCCGAAGAGGGCCTGGTGCCCGTCGGGGTAGGCGAAGGCGAGCCCGGAGACGTCCAGGGAAGCGGGTACGGAAGAAACAGTCACAGCGTCCATCCCATCAGGCACACCACGAGCGCCGCACCCGGCAGGGTCAGCGCGTACGACCACTGGGTCCGGGTCGCCGCCAGATCGTCGATCACCGGCATCGCCCCCGCGTAGCCACGGCTGACCATGGCGAGGTGCACCCGCTCCCCGCGCTCGTAGGAGCGGATGAACAGGGCGCCCGCCGACTTGGCGAGCACGCCCCAGTGCCGTACGCCCTTGGCCTCGAAGCCGCGCGACTCCCGGGCGATCCTCATGCGGCGCATCTCATCGGTGATCACGTCGCCGTAGCGGATCATGAACGAGGCGATCTGGACGAGGAGCGGGGGCAGCTTCAGGCGTTGCAGGCCGAGGATCAGTTCGCGCAGTTCGGTGGTCGAGGCGAGCAGGACGGCCGCGGCGACGCCGAGCGTGCCCTTGGCGAGCACGTTCCACGCGCCCCACAGTCCGCTCTCGCTGAGCGACATCCCGAGGACCTGCACCCGCTCGCCCTCCGCCACGAACGGCATGAGGACGGCGAAGGCCACGAACGGGACCTCGATCAGGAGGCGCTTCAGCAGGAAGCCCGCCGGGACCCACGCCGCGTACGCCACGGCCGCGAGCAGCACCGCGTACAGGCCGAAGGCCCACATCGCCTCGCGCGGGGTGGAGACGACGACCAGGACGAAGCAGAAGACGGCGGCCAGCTTGGTGTGCGGGGGCAGCGCGTGCACGGGTGTGGTCCCGGCGCGGTAGAGCTGGTGGGCGTGGCCCGCGCCCATGTCAGGACACCTTCTCCTGCGCCGCCGGCACCTCGGTCGAGGTCGCGTCGCTGGTACGCCGCCTGCGCAGCGCCCAGAAGATCCCGGTGCCGGCGACGACGGTGACGCCGACGCCGATGATCCCGGCGAGGCCGCCGGAGAGGCGGGCGTCGGTGATGTCCTTCACGCCGTAGTCGGCGAGCGGGGAGTCGGAGGAGGCGTGCTCCTTCGTCTTCTTGTCGATGCCCTTGTCGTGGGCGACCTTCTCCAGGCCGTCGGGGTTGGCCGAGGCGTAGAAGGAGACGAATCCGGCGAGGACGACGGAGGCGGCCAGGCCGATGGCCCAGACCTTGCGGTGGGAGCGGGCGGCCGCGACCGGAGCCGCCGCGGGCGCGTCGACCAGCTCCCCGTTCACCCTCAGCTTCAGCGGCTGGTGCAGGCCCCGGGCCCCGTACACGAGGTCGGGCCGCACGGCGACGACCGCGCCGACGGTGAGCGCGGTGATCACGGCCTCGCCGATGCCGATGAGGACGTGCACGCCGACCATCGCGGTGGCGACCTTGCCGATGGAGACGTCGGTCGTCCCTCCGATGGCGTAGATCAGGGTGAAGACGACGGCGGCGGCCGGGACGGACAGCAGCGCCGCGACGAAGGACGCCACGGTGATCGAGCGGCGGGTGCGCGGCAGCAGCTTCACGAGGCCGCGGAAGACCAGGTAGGCGACGACGGTCGTGGTGATCGCCATGTCGGTGATGTTCACACCGAGCGCGGTCAGGCCGCCGTCGGCGAACAGCACGCCCTGCATGAGCAGCACCACGGACACACAGAGGACCCCTGTATAGGGGCCCACGAGTATCGCGGCCAGCGCCCCGCCCAGGAGGTGTCCGCTGGTGCCCGCCGCGACGGGGAAGTTGAGCATCTGCACGGCGAAGATGAACGCCGCGACGAGACCGGCGAGGGGCGCGGCGCGCTCGGAGCCCAGCTCACGGCGGGCGCCGCGCAGGCTGACGGCGACGGCGCCCGCGGCGACGACGCCCGTGGCGGCCGACACGGGGGCGTTGATGAATCCGTCAGGGACATGCATCGTTCGATGATAGAGGCTTGTTGCGAATGCCTTGCAAGAGCCTCCCGGCACCAATTGGCCCCGATCTCCCCCGGTCACCCCTGGTCTGTACACCTCCAGATATGCGACATTTAAGGACATGACGGTTGTCGAGCAGTACGTAGAGCAGTACGCCCGGGCCCGAGTCGTCACCGACTCCCCCGAGGCGCACCGGGCGGTCCCCGTCGTACTGCGCCACGAGGGCGGCACGGTCCGTGTCGCCCTGCCCGGCTCCGGCGAGTGGGGCTCCTTCCCCCGCGACCTCCTCGAACGCGGGGTGCGCACCCCGGTCTCCGCCGGCACCGTCCGCATCTGGCCGTGCGGGCGCGTTCAGACCGTCATCGAGTTCCACGCCCCGCACAAGCCGAGCGGGGTGACGGTCGTGCAGTTCGACACGAAAGCGCTGATCCGCTTCCTGCGCCGCACCCACACAGCCGTCACCCCGGCCAAGGCCCCTCAGAGCCTCACGCGCTGACGAGCTCCCGGTCCTCCTCGGGACGCTGATCGTCGGCGGCGGTCCGCAGCCCCTCGCCCTCGACGTCCACGTTCGGCAGCGCCTTCGCCAGCCACTTCGGCAGCCACCAGGCCTTCTTGCCGAGCAGCGCGAGCACGGCGGGCACGAGCGTCATGCGCACGATGAACGCGTCGAAGAAGACGGCGATGGCGAGACCGAAGCCGATCATCTTCACCATCTGCTCCGAGCTTCCGATGAAGCCGGCGAACACCGCGATCATGATGACCGCCGCGGCCGAGACCACCCGCGCCCCGTGCCTGAACCCGGTGACGACGGCCTGCGCGGGCCGCTCCCCGTGCACGTACGCCTCCCGCATCCGGGTCACGAGGAACACCTCGTAGTCCATCGCGAGGCCGAAGACCACGCCCACCATGAAGATCGGCATCATCGACATGACCGGACCGGTCTGCTCGACGCCGAACAGCGAGCCGAGCCAGCCCCACTGGAAGACCGCGACGACGGCGCCGAGCGCCGCGAGCACGGAGAGCAGGAAGCCGAGCGCCGCCTTCAGCGGCACCAGGATCGAGCGGAAGACCACCATCAGAAGCAGGAACGCCAGGCCGACGACGAGCGCCAGGTAGGGGATCAGCGCGTCGTTGAGCTTCTGCGAGACGTCGATGTTCATGGCGGTGGAGCCGGTGACACTCAGCTCGGCGCCGGTGTCCGCCTTGATGTCCTTGCCCGCGTCACGGATGTCGTGCACGACGTTCTCGGTGTCGACCGAAGACGGCTTGTACTTGGAGACGACGCTGATGACCGCGGTGTCGCCCGCCTTGTTGAAGGTCGGCGGGGTGACGGCCGCGACGCCGTCCGTGCCCTTGATCTCGCGGACGACCTCGGAGACGGCGGCCTTCGGGTCGTCCGAGCCCTTGGCGTCGACGACCGTCATGAGCGGCCCGTTGAAGCCGGGCCCGAAGCCCTCGGAGAGCAGGTCGTACGCCTTGCGCTGGGTGGTGCTGGTCGGCTGCGAGCCGTCGTCGGGCAGGCCGAGTTCGAGCGAGGCGACCGGGACGGCCGCGGCGCCGAGGCCGAGGATGCCCACGATCAGGACGGTGACCGGGCGGCGCAGCACGAAGCGGGCCCAGCGGGTGCCCATGTTGGCCTTGGGCTCCTTGTCCCCGCCCAGGTCCTTGCGGGCCTTGCGGCCGTGCACGCGCTTGCCGACGTAGCCGAGCAGCGCCGGGATCAGGGTGAGCGCGATGAGCACCGCGATGGCGACGGTGCCGGCGGCCGCGATGCCCATCTTGGTCAGCATCGGGATGTTGACGACGGCGAGGCCGACCAGCGCGATGACGACGGTGAGGCCCGCGAACACGACGGCCGATCCGGCGGTCCCGACGGCCCGTCCCGCGGCCTCCTCGCGCTCGCGGCCCTCGGCCAGTTCGGCGCGGTACCGGGACACGATGAACAGCGCGTAGTCGATGCCGACCGCGAGGCCGATCATCATCGCGAGGGTCGAGGTGGTGCTGCCCAGGTCGAGCACGCTGGCCAGCGCCGTGATGGTGGAGACGCCGATGCCGACACCGATCAGCGCGGTCAGCAGCGGCAGGCCCGCCGCGATCAGCGAGCCGAACGTGATCACCAGGACGACGGCCGCGATCGCGATGCCGATGACCTCGGTGGCGCCGGTCTCCGGCATGGCCTGGAGCGCGTCACCGCCGACCTCGACGGTCAGACCGGTCTGCTTCGCCTCGTCGATGACGTCCTGCAGCGCGTCCCGGTCGGCGTCGGTCAGCTCCATCGAGGAGACCTTGTACGAGGCCGAGGCGTAGGCGATCGTGCCGTCCTTGCTCAGCGTCTTGGCGACGAACGGGTCGGCCACGGAGGCGACCTGCTTCGAGCTGGACTTGAGGGAGGCGACGGTGTCCTGGATGTCGGCCTTGTTGGCCGGATCGGTGAGCTTCTCGCCCTTCGGCGCCTCGAAGACGACGCGGGCGGTGGCCCCGTCGGCGGCGGAGCCGGGGAAGCGCTGGTCGAGCAGGTCGAAGGCCTTCTGCGCCTCGGTCCCCGGTATGGAGAAGGAGCTGGAGGCCGCGGTCGGCGCGGAGGCGGCGCCCACGCCCGCGAGCGTGAGCAGGGCCACCCAGATCAGGGCGACGAAGTGCCGTCGGCGGAACGCGAGTTTGCCGAGTTTGTAGAGGAATGTGGCCACGGAGGCGTACTCCCGGTCAGGTCGTGGGTCCAACAGGACAGCAGGGCAGGTGTGATCGGCCCGACGACATGAGCGGTTGTGCGTCAGGTGGAACAGCTGGGGAAGGGTCAGGCGCTGAGGGCGGGGAGGACCACAGCGTCGATGTACGAGACGAGGTATTCCTGCGTCGGCGGTTCTTCGTCGATGAGCGTGCGGGTGGCGAACGCGCCGATCAGCATGTGGATCAGATAGCCGAGCGCCGGGTTGTCGGCCCGGACCTCGCCCCGGTCCACCGCTCTGCGCACCATCCGGTCGACGCCCGTCATCTCGGGCTCGACGATCCACTCCTTGAAGGCCGCGAGCAGATCCGGATTGGCGTGCACGGCCACCATCAGGCCGCGCATGAGCGCGCTGTTCTGCTCCATGTGACAGTCGTCCTCGCGGAACGCGATCGCATGCAGATCACCGCGCAGCGAGCCGGTGTCGACCTCGTCGAAGTGCGGCTTCTGGCTCCGCAGCGCCCTCACCACCAGCTCGGCCTTCCCGCCCCACTGGCGGTAGAGCGTCGCCTTGCTCGAGCGCGTGCGGGTGGCCACGGCGTCCATCGTCAGGGCGTCGTAGCCGACCTCACGGAGAAGTTCGAGCACGGCGCCGTACAGCTCGGCCTCGCGCTCGGGCGTGATCCGGCTGCGACGCGTCGTTGCCTCCGCGACCATGTCACCCACCTGACCTCTCCGTATGCGTACGCCATAAAAGTACCCTGCCCACTAGCGAAACGAAACGGTTTCGTACGTGCGCTGCGCCACATCGGTCCGGGCCACCCTTCTCAGCGAGTCCCGGTTGCCGGAGCCCGCGTCGCGGAAAAGCATGAGGAGGTGACTGAGGTGACTGAGGAATCCGATGCTGCCGACGGCCGTGCGTACCTGCGCTTCCCCCACATCAGCGGCGAGCGGCTGTGCTTCGCCGCGGAGGACGATCTGTGGGTCGCGCCGCTCGACGGCTCGGCGCGGGCCTGGCGGGTCACCGTCGACCGCACCAAGGTCAGCCACCCGCGCTTCTCCCCCGACGGCCGGCACATCGCGTACACGACGTGGCGCAGCCTCGACCCGGAGATCCATGTGGCGCCGGTCGACGGCGGCTCCGCGCGGCGCCTGACGTACTGGGGCAGCGTCGACACCCAGGTGCGCGGCTGGTCGCCGGACGGCGACATCCTCGCGGTGGCCTCGCACGGCGAACCGTTCTCGTACTTCACCTTCGCCTACAGCGTCCCGACCGACGGCTCCCCCGGCGGCAAGCTCCCCTGGGGCCCGGTCTCCGACATCCAGGTCGCCGACATCGACGGGGAGCGCCGGACGCTGCTCCTGACCGGTACGCCGCCGCACGAGCCGGCCGCCTGGAAGCGCTACCGGGGCGGCGCGCAGGGCCGGCTCTGGGTGCACGGGCAGCGCATCCTCGCCGACCTCGACGGGCATCTCGACGACCCGATGTTCGTGGACGGCCGCATCGCGTTCCTCTCCGACCACGAGGGCATCGGCAACGTCTACTCCTGCCTCCCCGACGGCACGGACCTGCGCCGCCACACCGACCACGACTCCTTCTACGCCCGGCACGCCACCACCGACGGCGGCCGCGTGGTCTACCAGTGCGCGGGCGACCTGTGGATCCTCGACTCGCTGTCCGCCGACTCCGTGCCGCGCAGGCTGCGGGTCCGGCTCGGCGGACCGCGCGCGGGCCGCCGCAGCTACCAGGTGCCCGCGGCGAACCACGTCGACTCGCTCTCCGTCGACGAGACGGGCCGGGCCAGCGCCGTCGTCGTCCGCGGCAGCCTGTACTGGCTCACGCACCGCGACGGCCCCGCCCGCACCATCGCCGACACCCCGGGCGTGCGCGTGCGCCTGCCCGAGATGCTGGGCTCCGGCGGACAGGTCGCCTACGTCACCGACGCCGACGGCGAGGACGCGATCGAGATCGCCTACCTGCCGCGGGCCAGCGGCGACCGCAGCCCGCGCCGGTTCGCCTCCGGGCGGCTCGGCCGCGTACAGGAGCTGGTCTCCGACCCGGCGGGCGAACGCCTCGCGGTCGCCTCGAACGACGGTCGGCTGCTGCTCATCGACGTCGGCGAGGACGAGGGCGGCGAGGCACCCCTTGAGCAGCCCACCGTCACCGAGCTGATCCGCTCCACGAACGGACCGGTCCGCGATCTCGCCTTCTCCCCCGACGGCTCCTGGCTGACCTGGTCGCACCCCGGCATCGGCCGCTCGCTGCGGCAGATCAAGATGGCCCGGATCAACCGGGGCGGCGGCTCCACCGCGCTCGGCGCGACCAAGCGCGAGACCGCGACGGTCGTCGACGTCACCAACGGCCGCTTCGAGGACGAGAACCCGGTGTTCACGCGGGACGGCCGCTACCTCGCCTTCCTCTCCTGGCGCGGCTTCGACCCGGTCTACGACGTGCACACCGGCGACCTGTCGTTCCCGCTGGGCTGCCGCCCCTACCTCGTACCGCTGTCGTCGGCGACGCCGTCCCCGTTCGCGCTCTCGCCGGACGGGCGGACGGCGGCGGGCGGCCTGGACCCGGTGGAGGACGCCGGTGGCGACGGGACGCCGACCGTGGAGATCGAGGGGCTCGCCAACCGCGTGGTCCCCTTCCCCGTCTCGGCGTCCAAGTACTCGTCGCTGCACGCGGTGGCCGGCGGCGGCCTCGTCTGGCTGCGCTGGCCGATCTCGGGCGCGCTCGGCGAGACCTTCGCCAACCCGGCCGACCCGTCGGCCCAGCCGACCCTCGAACACTTCGACCTGGTCAAGGGCAAGAAGTCCCAACTCGTCGCGCACATGGACTGGTTCGCGGTCAGCGGCGACGGCTCCCGGCTCGTCGTCGTCGACGAGGGCGAACTGGAGGCCGTGCCCTCCACCGAGGCCGGCGACAACGACACCACCGTCTGGATCGACCTGCGCCGCATCCTGCACGAGGTCGACCCGGCGGCCGAGTGGCGGCAGGCCTACGACGAGGCGGGCCGGATCATCCGCGCCTACTTCTGGGAGCCGCACATGTGCGGCATCGACTGGGACGCGGTCCTCGACCAGTACCGCCCGCTGGTCGAACGCGTCGCGTCCCCCGACGAGTTCGCGGATCTTCTACGGGAGGTCCTCGGCGAACTCGGCACCTCCCACGCCTACGTGGCCGCCGCCCGCCGCAACGAGGGGCCGCCGCACTACCAGCGCGCCCAGGGCCTGCTCGGCGCCAACTTCGTGTGCCGGGACGGCCATTGGACGCTCCAGCGGATCCTGCCCGGCGACTCCTCCGACTCCAAGGCCCGCTCCCCGCTCGCCGGCACCGGCATCCGCGACGGCGCCGTCCTCACCCACATCGACGGCCGCCCGGTCGACCCGGTCAAGGGCCCCTACCCGCTGCTCGCGGGCGCCGGCGGCACGACCGTCGAGCTGACCTTCACACCCGCCGAGGGCGGCGGCCGGCCCCGCCGCGTCGCGGTCGTCCCGCTCGTCGACGAACGGCCGCTGCGCTACCAGGACTGGGTCGCAAAACGCCGCGCCGTCGTCCGCGAGCTGAGCGGCGGCAAGTGCGGCTACCTGCACATCCCCGACATGGGCGGCTCCGGCTGGGCCCAGTTCAACCGCGACCTGCGCATGGAGGTCTCCCGGCCCGCGCTCATCGTCGACGTGCGCGGCAACGCGGGCGGCCACATCAGCGAACTCGTCGTCGAGAAACTCACCCGGAAGATCATCGGCTGGGACCTGACGAGGAACGCGCAGGCCGTCTCGTACGCCTCGAATGCGCCGCGCGGCCCGGTCGTCGCCCTCGCCGACGAGGCGACCTCCTCCGACGGCGACATGATCGCCGCCGCGTTCAAGCTGCTCGCGCTCGGCCCGGTCGTCGGCCAGCGCACCTGGGGCGGCGTCGTCGGCATGACGGGACGGCACAAGCTCGGCGACGGCACGGTGATCACGGTCCCGATGAACGCGGCCTGGTTCCCCCAGTACGGCTGGTCCATCGAGAACAAGGGCGTGGAGCCCGACATCGAGGCCCTGCGCACCCCGCTCGACTGGGCGGAGGGCCGGCACGCCCAGCTCGACGACGCGGTGGAGCTGGCGCTCAACCTCCTGGCGGAACAGGGCGCGACGACGCCGCCCGACTACTCCGACGTCCCTGACCGGCGGCGGCCGCAGCTGCCACCGCGGTGACCCGTCCCTCCGCCGGACCAATGTCCTGCGGAGGGCTTACCCCCTTCCCCCCTGGCATGACAGATTCTGGGCGCACACACGGCGATGTCGCGCTCAACCACCTGTCTCCCAGGGGGCTTTCATGTCGCACGGCTCACGAAGAGGGATCCTGCTCGGCGCCGCGGGAATCGGGGCGGGGCTCGCACTCGGCAGCGGAGGGAGGGCCGCGGCGGCTGCCGGCCTTCCGCCCGTCCTCATCACCGAACAGGCGAGCAAGCGGCTCCTGGTGATGGACTCCCGGGTGCGGGTGTGGGACCCCGCCGTGGAACCCGGCGTCGTGCGCTGGGCGTTCTCCCCGGTGGGCGACGCCCGGTACCGGGACACCGAGCCCGACATCAGCTGGGTGTACCCGAGCGAGGCGAAGGTGCGGCGCCATCGCGGGCGCACGTACGTGCTGACCACGGCCTCGTTCGGCTTCGTCGGCGTGGTCGAGTGGCCGAGCGGGCGGCGGTACTGGGCCGGGGCGCTCGGCCCCGGGGACGATCTGATCAACCCGCACACCGCCGAGATCCTCCCCGACGGGAACGTCGCCGTCGCGTGCAGCACGGGCGCGCGGGTGCGCCTGTACGCGGCGTCCCTTGGCCCGCACGCCACGCGGCACACCGAGGCCGAGCTGAAGGGCGCCCACGGGCTGCACTGGGACCCGGTGCGCGAGGTGCTGTGGGCCATGGGCGACGACGAACTGGTGGCCTACCGGGTGGAGGGATCGCGCGTACGCCCCGCGCTGGTGCGGCAGTACGCCGTGGCCCTGCCCGTCGCCACACCGGGGAAGTCCGCCGGCGGGCACGATCTGTTCCCGGTGGCGGGAGTGCCGGGGCGGATGTGGGTGACGACCTCCGCGTCGGTCTTCCAGTACGACATCGTCGGCCAGGGCTTCACGCAGGACTTCGCTGGGGCCTCGGAGATCGCCCGCAAGTCCGTGAAGTGCGTGGGGGACGACCCGCGCACCGGTCGGGTGATCACCACCGTCCCGGAGAAGGGGCTCGGCGAGACGTGGTGGACGACCACCGTGAGCCTGCACCGGCCGCCCGGCACCTTCACCTACGTCAACGGCGGGATCTACAAGGCCCGTTGGTGGCTACCCAGGTGAACCGTCGGACGACTCCAGGCGGCGGTCGATCGCCAGCGAAAGCTCCGCCTCCACCACGCCCTTCGCGAGCGGGCGCAGCCGGTCGATGTCCTTGTCGGAGGCGTGCTCGGCGACCAGGTCGGTGAAGAGCGCGGCCAGCGCCTCGGCATGGTCGCGCACCCGCCTGGCCGCGGCGAGCACGTCGGCCAGCGGGATGCCCTCGCGGACCAGGGCCGCCGAGATGTCGAGCAGCCGGCGGCTGATGTGCACGATCTCCTCGCCGTCGATGCCCAAGTAGCCGAGATCCAGGGCCGCCTGGAGGTTTTCGGGCGTGACGTCGTCCGCGAAGTAGTCGGCGAGTTCGGCGGCGGAGAGGCGGACGGGGACCTCCTCCGTGGGCTGCACGCCGAGGAGTTCACCGACGTCGCGGCCGCGGTCGAAGGCCTCGGAGAGCTCGCTGATCCCGTTGAGGGTGTGGCCGCGCTCCAGCAGCGAGGCGATCGTGCGCAGACGGTCCAGGTGCGTCTCGTCGTACCAGGCGATGCGGCCCTCGCGGCGGGGCGGCTTGATGAGCCCGCGCTCACGGTAGAAGCGCACGGTGCGGACGGTGATGCCGGCCGCCTTCGCCAGCTCCTCCATGCGGTACTCGCGCTTGCCCACGTCTTCTTTCACGTCTCCTCCCACGCGGGGAACCCTATGACAAGTACTGCGGCCCGGAGGGCCCCGTTGAGGGGCGGTGGTCGGGCGACGGGCGGGCGTACCGGGAGTAACTTTCCTCGGTCCGACCCCTACCCATGAGTACGTACAGCCTCTACTCTCCGAATTACGCCAGTGTTCACTGGCAGAGTCGCAGCGGCAAGGGAGGCGCCGGGATGGCCGAGCAGGAGCACGAACACGTACGAGTGGCGGTGATCGGATCCGGCTTCGGCGGCCTCGGCGCGGCGGTCAGGCTGCGCCGCGAGGGGATCACCGACTTCGTGGTCCTGGAGCGGGCCGGAGCGGTCGGCGGGACCTGGCGCGACAACAGCTACCCGGGATGCGCCTGCGACGTCCCGTCCCACCTGTACTCCTTCTCGTTCGCGCCCAACCCGGACTGGCCGCGGACGTTCTCCGGCCAGGAGCGCATCCAGGAGTACCTGGAGCACGTCGCCGACACCTTCCGGCTGCGCCCGCACATCCGCCTCGACTCCGAGGTGAAGCAGCTGCGCTGGGACAACGACAAGCTCTGGTGGGAGATCGACACCGCACAGGGCACACTCACCGCCGACGTCGTCGTCTCCGCCACCGGACCGCTCTCCGACCCCAAGACACCCGACATCCCCGGGATCGACACCTTCCCCGGCAAGGTCTTCCACTCCGCGCGGTGGGACCACGACTACGACCTCCGGGGCAAGCGCGTCGCCATGATCGGCACCGGCGCGTCCGCCATCCAGATCGTCCCCGCCATCCAGAAGGAAGTCGGCAAACTCACCCTCTTCCAGCGCACACCGCCCTGGGTGATGCCGCGCGCCGACCGGGCCATCACCAAGGCCGAGCGCTGGCTGCACCGCCAACTGCCCTTCACCACCCAGGCACGCCGCGGACTCCTGTGGGGCATCCGGGAGTTGCAGGTCCAGGCGTTCACCAAGCACCCCAATGAACTGGGCATGGTGGAGCAGCTCGCCAAGCGGAACATGCACCGGGCGATCAAGGACCCGGCGCTGCGCGCCAAGCTCACCCCGGACTACCGCATCGGCTGCAAGCGGATCCTGCTCTCCAACACGTACTACCCGGCGCTCGCCCAGCCCAACGTCGACGTCGTCGCCTCCGGACTGAGCGAGATCCGCGGCAACACCCTCGTCGCCTCCGACGGCACCGAGGCCGAGGTCGACGCGATCGTCTTCGGCACCGGCTTCCACGTCACCGACATGCCCATCGCCGACCGCGTCATCGGCGCCGACGGCGACACCCTCATGCAGTCGTGGAAGGACGGCATGAAGGCACTGCGCGGCGCCACCGCCGCCGGATTCCCGAACTTCATGACCGTCATCGGCCCCAACACCGGCCTCGGCAACTCCTCGATGATCCTCATGATCGAGGCCCAGCTGAACTACCTGGCCGACTACATGCGCCAACTGCACGTCCTCGGCGGCCGCGTCGCCCTGAACCCGCGCGAGACCGCCGTCACCGGCTGGAACAACCGCGTGCAGGACCGCATGAAGCGCACCGTGTGGAACACCGGCGGCTGCAACAGCTGGTACCTCGACGAGAACGGGGTCAACACCACCGTGTGGCCGGGCACGACCACCGAATTCCGGCACGCCACCCGGCATGTCGACGTAGGCGAGTACGAGGTGGTGCGCGCGCCCGCGAAGCCGGCCGCGTCCACCCCGCGTACCAAGAAGAAGGCCAAGGTGAACGCCGCATGAGCCGCCTGATGCGCCATGTCACGACGGGACCGTACGCACCGCCCGTCGCCGCCCGCGAGCTGACCGTCACCTCCGCGGACGGGGCCCGGCTGCACGTCGAGGTGCACGGACCCTCCGACGACACGACTGCCCCCGCCGTCGTGCTCTCGCACGGCTGGACCTGCTCGACGGCGTTCTGGGCCGCGCAGACCCGGGCCCTCGCCACCGACCACCGGGTGATCGTGTACGACCAGCGCGGACACGGCCGCAGCCCAGCCGCCGCCCAACCCCCGTACACCACGGACATGTTGGCGGACGACCTGGAGGCCGTGCTCGGCGCGACCCTGGAGCCGGGCGAGCAGGCCGTCCTCGCCGGACACTCCATGGGCGGCATGACGATGATGGCCGCCGCCGGACGCCCGAAGTTCCAGGAGCACGCGGCCGCCGTCCTGCTCTGCAGCACCGGAAGCTCGCAGCTCGTCGCCGAGGCCACCGTGGTGCCGCTGATGCGCGCGAGCAACCTGCGCACCCGCTTCACCCGCGCGATCCTCGGCTCCAAGGCGCCGCTCGGCCCCGTCACGCCCATCGGCAAGCGGGTCCTCAAGTACGCGACGATGGGCCCGGGTTCGGCCCCCGACAAGGTCGAGGCCTGCGCGCGGATCGTGCACGCCTGCCCGCGCGGGGTGCGATACGGCTGGTCGCACGTGCTCGAACACCTCCAACTGGACGCCGGACTCGGGCAGTTGACGATGCCCGTCGCCGTCGTCGCGGGAACCGCCGACCGCCTCACCCCGGTCGCGCACGCCCGGCGGATCGCCGCCGCGCTGCCCGACTGCGCGGGCCTGACCGAGCTGGCGGGGCTCGGCCACATGACACCCATCGAGGCGCCGGACGCCATCACGACGAAAATCCGCGAACTCTCCAATCAGTACGTGAAGTCGCAGCCGCAGTCGCAGTCGGACAAGGGAGCAGACGCCGCATGAGCAAGGTCAGCCTCGAAGGACAGGTCGCGGTCGTCACGGGCGCCGCGCGCGGCGTGGGCGAACTGCTCGCCCGCAAGCTGTCGGCACGCGGCGCGAAGATCGCGCTGATCGGTCTGGAGCCGGACGAGTTGAAGCAGGTCGCCGCCCGGCTGCACTCCGACGCCGACTGGTGGCACGCGGACGTCACGGACCACGTGGCGATGGCGCAGGTCGCACAGGAGGTCAAGGAACGCTTCGGGAAGGTCGACATCGTCGTCGCCAACGCGGGCGTCGCGACCGGCGGCCCCTTCGCCGACTCCGACCCGATCGCCTGGCGCCGCGTCATCGAGGTCAACCTCATCGGCTCCGCCGTCACGGCCCGCGCCTTCCTCCCCGTCCTGACGGAGTCCCGCGGCTACCTGCTCCAGATCGCCTCCCTCGCCGCGATCACCCCCGCCCCGATGATGACCGCCTACTGCGCCTCCAAGTCGGGCGTCGAGGCCTACGCGCACAGCCTGCGCGCCGAGGTCGGCCACAAGGGCGTCCGCGTCGGCGTCGGCTACCTGTCCTGGACCGACACCGACATGGTGCGCGGCGCCGACCAGGACGACGTGATGCGCGAACTGCGCCAGCAACTGCCCTGGCCGTCGAACAAGACGTACCCCCTCGGCCCGGCGGTCGACCGCCTCGTGGCGGGCATTGAGCGCCGCTCGCCGCACGTGTACGCGCAGTGGTGGCTGCGCGGCATGCAGGGCATACGCGGCTACCTGCCGTCGGCGATCGGCATCGTGGGCCAGCAGCGCGTGAAGCGCTTCGAGGGCCGCATGAGCGGCATCTCCAAGGGCCTGGTGGGCGCGGGCGGAGCCGCCGACGAGGCCTCACGAGGCCGCTGACCTGCGACGTCCCACACCCGCGCACGATCCGTCACTGATCGAAATGCGACATATCGGCCGCCGTGTCAGTCTGATCGAGGCCCATCCCCCATCCTTCATGGAGTGCATCAAATGGGTATCTCTGACCAGTTCAAGGACAAGGCCGAGCAGCTGCAGGACAAGGCCAAGGAAGCCATGGGCGGCTCCGAGGGCAAGACCGAGGAAGGCCAGGACCGCGCCAAGGAAGGCATGGACCAGGCCAAGGAAAAGGCGCAGGACACCGCCCAGGAGGCCAAGGACCGCTTCCAGCAGTGACGCCACCTGAACACATGTGACTGGGCCCCGTCCGAATCTCCGGACGGGGCCCAGTCATATTGCCCTGCGCGCGCCGCCGCCTACTCGTACACGACGGTGACGGGCGCGTGGTCCGACCAGCGCTCGTCATGCGTGGCGGCGCGCTCGACGAAGCCCTTCACCGCACGCCCGGCGAGGCCCGGCGTCGATACGTGATAATCGATGCGCCAACCTGAATCGTTGTCGAAAGCGCGCCCCCGGTACGACCACCACGAGTACGGCCCCTCGACGTCCGGGTGCAGGGATCGCACCACGTCGACGTAGCCGCCGTCGGACGGGTCGAAGACGGAGGTCAGCCACTCGCGCTCCTCCGGGAGGAAGCCGGAGTTCTTCTTGTTGCCCTTCCAGTTCTTGAGGTCGGCCTCCTGGTGGGCGATGTTCCAGTCGCCGCAGACCACGACCTCGCGGCCGTCGGCGGCGGCCCGCTCGCGCAGGGACTTCAGGTAGGGCAGGAACTCGCCCATGAAGCGGATCTTCTCGTCCTGGCGCTCCGTGCCGACCTCGCCGGACGGGAGGTAGAGGCTGGCGACGGTGACGCCCGGCAGGTCCACCTCGACGTAGCGGCCGCTGTCGGCGAACTCGGACGAACCGAAGCCGATCTGCACGCGCTCCGGCTCGCGCCGCGTATAGAGGGAGACGCCGGCCCGGCCCTTGGCGGCGGCCGGGGCGTGCACGACGTGCCAGCCCTCGGGCTCCCGCACGTTCTCGGGCAGCTGGTGGGGCTCGGCGCGCACTTCCTGGAGGCAGACGGCGTCGGCGGAGGTCTCGGCGAGCCACTCCACGAAGCCCTTCTTGGCGGCGGCCCGGAGCCCGTTCACATTCACAGAGGTCACAGTCAGCACCCCGGCACGATACCGGCAGACTGGACGGGACAGCCGCAAGCACCCGCATAGAGTTACGATGTCCCGTATGACTATTCAGCTTCCCGGAGTGGGGGCCCCGAGCCTGCGCCCCACCTCCTTCGGCCACCGCGACGCGATCGCGCTGAACGACCGCGTCCAGCTCGAATACGCGGAGCGCTACGGCGACGAGGGCGACGTCACACCCCTTGACCCGACGATGTTCGAGCCGCCGCGCGGCCTCTACCTGATCGCGTACGACGCGGCGGGCACGCCGCTCGCGACCGGCGGCTGGCGCGGCCAGGAGGCGAACGAGGAGGGGTACGCGGACGGCGACGCCGAGCTGAAGCGCATGTACGTCACCCCGGAGGCGCGCGGCCTGGGCCTGGCCCGGCGGATTCTCGCGGCGCTGGAGGAGGACGCGCGGGCGGCGGGGCGCACCCGCATGGTTCTGGAGACGGGCCTCAAGCAGCCGGAGGCGATAGCCCTGTACGCGTCGAGCGGTTACGAGCCGTGCGCGAAGTTCGGTCACTACCGGTTCGACGAGTTGAGCCGGTGCTTCGCGAAGGAGTTCTGAACCGAACCGGCTCTGGACATGCGAAAACCCCGGCGGTTTCCCGCCGGGGTTTTCGTTGCTGTGGACGTGAGGGGATTCGAACCCCTGGCCCCCTCGATGCGAACGAGGTGCGCTACCGGACTGCGCCACACGCCCTTGCAACGAGTGAAACTCTAGCACCCCGATCCGGGTGCTTGGAAATCCGTTCCCTGGCTGGTCAGCCGGGCGGGCTCCGAAGTGGTCCGGCTCACTCGTTGGCGGCGCGCGGCCGGCCGTCGGCCCCGTCGTCGAACTGGTCGAAGAGCGGGGTCCGTCCGCGCTCGCGGGAGCGGCGCGCGGAGGCGGCGCGGCGGGCGTCGCTGCGGCCGTCGTCGGCGACCGGCTCGGCGGACTCCGGGGCGGGCTCGGTGGCCTGCTCCTCCTGCCGCGCGGCCTGTTCCGCCGCGGAGGAGCGGGCGGAACTCCACGTCTCGGGCGCGTTGTAGTCGATGCCGCCGGTGGCGCGGGGGGCGACGGGGGCGGTGACGTAGGTGGGCAGCGGCACGGGGACCGGGTCCCAGCTGTCGCCGGGGCCCGGGTGGCGCTGCCGTTCGCGCTGCTGGTCGACCCACTCCTGATGGTCGGTCTGCTCGACGAGGGCGCGGCGGTCGGCGGCGAGGGCCTCGAGGCCGGGGTCGGTGGCGGTCCCGTCCACCGATGGGCCATCCTCCTGGTCCTCGGCCGCCGCGCGCGCCGCGGCCGGCTGCCGCCTGCGCGGCTGGCGCTCGCGCAGGCGCTGCGCTGCGACCTCGGCGCGGCGGCGGTCCATGACGTAGGCGAAGCGGCGTCGTTCCTGGGTGCGCAGGTAGACGATGTACGCGCTGAGGAGCAGGGCGGGGGCCGCGGGCGCCCAGAGGAACGCGACACCCCCGACGGCGGCCACGACGGCGCCGATGGTGAAGGCGGCGAAGAGCAGCACGGTTGTGCGGCGGCGGCGCGCGAGCACCTTGGTGCGCCGGGCGCGTGCGGCCTGCGCCTCGGCCGCGGCGGCGGAAGTGGCGCGGGCGGCGCGGGGCTTGGCGGGCGGCTCGGGCTCGGCCGCCGGTTCGGGTTCGCGGGCGGGTTCCGCGCGCTCGTGGGCCGGTTCCGCGAACTCTCGGGCGGAATCGGGATGTTCACGGCTTTCGCGACGTTCGCGTCCCGGGTGCGGGGCACGCCGCTCCCCGGACGGAGACATGCCGACGTCCCGGACGTCCACCCCTTCGGTGGGTGCGTCCGGGTCGACCGGGTCGCCGCGCCGCTCGTCCGACTCGGGCGAGCGCGCCTGCAGGTCCTTGGCGTACCGGCGCTCCATGCCCGCCCGGCCGGAGAGAAGCCGGATGGCGGTGCTGAAGCGTTCCGTCGGACGGGCTTCGTTCAACTCGTCCTGCCTACGGAGCCACATCGGCACCAAGTAGGCGGCCCAGGCCCCGACGATGACTGCGTAGATGAGGCCGCTGCTGCTCACGGACACACCGTAGAGGGGTTTACGCGGGGCCATCCGCCAATTGAGCCGGTGTGTCGCACGATCTGGCTGATAATCCGAGCTTTTTTGCGATGGATGTGATCAACGGGCCGACCTTCGGGGGAATTCAATGACCCCTGACGGTGCCTCATCGATCAATTTCGAACATTTATTTCATTTCGAGGGGGCGCCCGGATCGACCGTATTGGGGGCACTCGGACCTGCGGCATTGCCCCGTCGCTCACGACGGCGTCGCTTCAGGAGCCCCTCCGGGACCTCTTCGGCGGTGAGCGCGAAGACAAGGTGGTCGCGCCAGGCCCCGTCGATGTGAAGATATCGTGGACGCAGGCCCTCCTCGCGGAATCCGAGTTTCTCCACGACCCTGCGGCTCGGCCCGTTCTCCGGCCGAATACAGACCTCGATGCGGTGGAGTCCCACGGTCCGGAAGCAGTGGTCGACCGCGAGGGCGACGGCCGTCGGCATCACGCCGCGGCCCGCCACCGACTGGTCCACCCAGTACCCGACATGGCCCGAGCACATCGACCCCCAGGTGATCCCGGCGACGGTCAACTGCCCGACGAGGCGGCCCTGGTACTCGACGACGAAGGGCAGCATCCGGCCCGCGTTCGCCTCCGAGCGCAGGTGGCGCACCATTTGACGGTATGTCGGGCGGTGGGTGATCGGACCGCTCGGCGTGGGCGGCGGGATGGTCGCCTCCCAGGGGCGCAGCCAGTCGCGGTTGCGCCGGTTCACCTCACGCCACGCGCGCTGGTCGCGCAGCCTTATGGGGCGGAGGACGACTTCGCCCTCCACCAGCACGACGGGCCACGACGGGCTGTTCAGTGCGCACCCCCGGGTGCCTGGACGTCGGGTCTGGGGTGGTCGCCGCCGTGGATCTGGTCGACGGCGTGGGTCAGCAGCGGCCCGAGGACGGCGAGCCCGTCCTTCACGCCCCCGCTGGAACCCGGCAGGTTCACGATCAGTGTGCGCCCGGCGACCCCCGCGAGGCCACGCGAGAGTGCCGCCGTGGGCACTTTCTCGCGGCCGTACGCGCGGATCGCCTCCGGGATGCCCGGTACCTCCCGGTCGAGGACGCGGGCCGTCGCCTCGGGGGTGCGGTCGGTGGGCGAGATGCCGGTGCCGCCTGTGGTGATCACGACGTCGTACGCCGCTTCGATCGCGGCGCGCAGGGCGGCCTCCACGGGGTCGCCGTCCGGGACGACCTGGGGGCCCTCGACGGCGAAGCCCAGCTCTCTGAGGCCCGCGGCGATCAGCGGGCCGCCCTTGTCCTCGTAGACCCCGGCGGCGGCCCTGTTGGAGGCCGTGACGACGAGGGCGCGGTAGCTGTCGGTCATGCCCGGTCCTCCCGGTTCCAGGTGCCGGACTTGCCGCCCGTCTTCTCCTCGACCCGGACGTCGGAGATGACGGCGCCCTTGTCGACGGCCTTGACCATGTCGACGACGGTGAGCGCGGCGACGGAGACCGCGGTGAGCGCCTCCATCTCGACGCCCGTGCGGTCCGTGGTCTTCACGGTGGCGAGGATCTCCACCGCGTCGTCCGCCACGGACAGGTCGAGCTTGACCCCCGACACGGCCAGCGGGTGGCAGAGCGGGATCAGGTCGGGGGTGCGCTTGGCGCCCATGATTCCCGCGATCCGCGCCGTGGCGAGCGCGTCGCCCTTGGGCACGCCCTCGCCGCGCAGCAGCTCCACGACGCGCGGCGAGACGAGGACGCGGCCGCTGGCGCGGGCGGTGCGCGCGGTCACGTCCTTCTGCGACACGTCGACCATGCGGGCGGCGCCCGCCTCGTCGATGTGCGTGAGCCGGTCGGTCCGGTCCTGCTGGTCCTGCTGATTCTGCGAAGTGCTCATGGTGCTGTGGCGCTCCCGATCCGAGCCGTGCGCGGTGCGGCGCGCCGGACGATTTGTGCGCGACACGCTATCGCGAGCCTCCGACAGTCGGCCCTGTCAGCCCAGCAGGACCACGTCCACCTCGGCGCCCGGCTCCACCGACGTCGTGTCCTCGGGGACCACGATCAGCGAGTCGGCCTGCGCGAGCGCCGCGATGAGGTGGGAGCCCGCGCCGCCGACGGGGGCGACCTCGCCGGCCTCGGCGTCGTACACGCCGCGCAGGAACTGGCGGCGGCCGGAGGGCGAGCTCAGCGCCTTGTCGGCGGTGAGGGTCGCGCGGGCCTTCGGGCGGTGCACGGCGTCCGCGGGCAGGCCCATCAGGGCGCGGATCGCGGGCCGTACGAACAGTTCGAAGGAGACGTACGACGACACGGGGTTGCCCGGCAGCGCGAGCAGCGGGGTGTGGTCGGGGCCGATGGAACCGAAACCCTGCGGCTTGCCGGGCTGCATGGCGAGCTTGCGGAACTCGACGCCGCTGCCGGCCCCGATGCCCTCTTCGTCCTCCGGGTCGCCGATGCCGGTCAGGGCCTCCTTGACCACGTCGTACGCGCCGACGCTGACGCCGCCGGTGGTGACGATGAGGTCGGCGCGGATGAGCTGGTCCTCGATGGTGGAGCGGAGCGTCTCGGCGTCGTCGGAGACCGCGCCCACCCGGTAGGCGATGGCTCCGGCGTCGCGGGCGGCGGCGGTGAGGGCGAAGCTGTTCGAGTCGTAGATCTGGCCGGGCGCCAACTGTTCGCCGGGCTGGACGAGTTCGGTTCCGGTGGAGACGACGACCACGCGCGGGCGCGGGCACACGCGTACGGTGCCGCGGCCGATGGCGGCGAGGAGCGCGATCTGCGGCGGGCCGAGGACGGTGCCGACGGTGAGTGCCCGGTCGCCGGCCTGGACGTCGCTGCCCTGCGCGCGTACGTGCGCGCGTGCCTCGGCGGGGCGGTGCACGCGGACCTCGCCCGACGCGCCCTCAGGGGCGGTGCTGTGGGCGGGCATCGAGGTGACGGGGCCCGCGCCGAGCCCTCCGTCGGTCCACTCGACGGGGACGACGGCCTCGGCGCCGGGCGGCAGCGGGGCGCCCGTCATGATGCGGGCGGCCTCGCCGGGGCCGACGGTGGGCTGTTCGGCCTGGCCCGCGGCGACGTCGCCGATCACCGTGAGCACGGCGGGGAACTCCTCGCTCGCGCCCGCGATGTCCGCGACGCGCACCGCGTAGCCGTCCATCGAGCTGTTGTCGAACGGCGGCAGGGACAGCGGGACCGTCACCTCTTCGACGAGCACGCAGCCCTGCGCGTCGAGGAGTTGGAGCTCGATGGGGTCGAGCGCGTGGACGGCGGCGAGGATGTCCTCCAGATGCTCGTCCACCGACCAGATCTGTGCCTGGCCCTCGCTGGCACTGAAACTGTTCACTGCTGCTCCCCTGCTCCTCGTGCCGGTCTTTCTGCTACTCCGGTGTTACTACCACGGGCCGGATGTGACGCCCCGGAGGTGGTGTTCCGTACCGGGGCGCAGGTCCGCCGGGGAGCGGGGTGTCAGATCTCCTCGGCGACGTAGCCGCGCAGCCAGGTCCGGAACTCCGGTCCCAGGTCCTCACGTTCGCACGCGAGGCGGACGATCGCCTTGAGGTAGTCGCCGCGGTCGCCGGTGTCGTAGCGGCGGCCCTTGAAGACGACGCCGTGCACGGGGCCGCCGATCTTCTCGTCTGCGGCGAGCTGCTGGAGCGCGTCGGTGAGCTGGATCTCGCCGCCGCGGCCGGGCTCGGTCTTGCGCAGTATGTCGAAGACGGCGGGGTCGAGGACGTAGCGGCCGATGATCGCGTAGTTGGAGGGGGCGTCGGCCGGGTCGGGCTTCTCCACCAGGTCGGTGACCTGCACGACGGCGCTGTCCTCGGTGGCCTGGACGGCGGCGCAACCGTAGAGGTGGATCTGGGAGGGCTCGACCTCCATGAGCGCGATGACGCTGCCGCCGTGCTCCTCCTGGACCTCCACCATCTTCTGGAGCAGCGGGTCGCGGGGGTCGATCAGGTCGTCGCCGAGCAGCACCGCGAAGGGTTCGTCGCCGACGTGCGGGGCGGCGCACAGGACCGCGTGGCCGAGGCCCCTGGGGTCGCCCTGGCGCACGTAGTGGATGGTGGCCAGGTCGTTGGACTCCTGGACCTTGGCCAGGCGGCCCGCGTCGCCCTTCTTCTGAAGCGCCGCCTCCAGCTCGTGGTTGCGGTCGAAGTGGTCCTCCAGCGGGCGCTTGTTGCGACCTGTGATCATCAGTACGTCGCCGAGCCCCGCCGACGCGGCCTCCTCGACCACGTACTGGATCGCCGGCTTGTCGACGACCGGGAGCATCTCCTTGGGGGTCGCCTTCGTGGCGGGCAGGAACCGGGTGCCGAGGCCCGCGGCGGGGATGACAGCCTTGGTGATCCTGGTGTGCGCGTCAGTCATGCGGGTCACCATATCCGGCTGCTATGGGCGGAATCTGTGGGTCCGCTTTGTAGGCACATATATGCGTCGAATAGGAGAGGTTTGTGACCCGGCTATGAGTCCGCACACCGATGACCCCGCGGCGGAACCGCGCGGCGCCCACCCTGACAAGCGTTCCTTGCGCAGGGAGTTCCTCCGGGTGAGGAGCGCGTTGACGGAGGATGAAGTACGGGAGACGGAGCGGGCCGTGGCCCGCCGGGCCCTCGAACTCGACGAGCTGGCACGGGCCCGCACGGTGGCGGCGTACGTCTCCGTGGGCGGCGAGCCCGGGACCGGCGCGCTCCTCGACGCCCTCCGCGCGCGCGGCACGCGCGTGCTGCTCCCTGCCCTGCTGCCCGACAACGACCTGGACTGGGGCGCGTACGAGGGTGCGGCCTCGCTCACCACGGTGCGGCACCCCGGAAAGATGGCCCTGTTGGAGCCCGGCGGCGAGCGGCTCGGCCCCGATGCCGTCCTGGAGGCCGACGCGGTGCTGCTGCCGGGGCTCGCCGTGGACGCGCGCGGGATGCGGCTCGGCCGCGGCGGCGGCTCGTACGACCGGGTGCTCGCGCGCCTGGAGGCGGCCGGTGCGCGGCCCGCGCTGGTCGTGCTGCTCCACGACAGCGAGGTCGTCGCGCAGCTCCCCCAGGAGGCGCACGACAAGGCCGTGGACGCGGTGGTGACACCCTCGGGCGTGCGGCGGTTCTGACACCCCAGCACCACACATGCGAAAGGGGCCTCCACGCGCGCGTGGAGGCCCCTTCGGTGCTCATCGCTGTTACGGCTTCAGGACCAGCGAGTCCTCCGTGCTGTCACCGACGGCCTTCTCGGAGAAGTTCCACGGCAACAGGTCACCCTTGATCCACTTCTCGGTCTGGTCCGTGTAGTGGTCGCTGAAGGTGTGCCCCGAGGCGCCCGTGAGGTTGATCCACTTCGACTTGTCGAGGTCCGCCATGTTGACCACCATCCGCATGGACGGCACCCAGTCGACCCCGTAGCCGCCCGCGGCGTTCCAGCCGGTCGCGTTCACGGCCGCCTCGCCGCCGCCCAGCTTCCAGGGGCCGCGGTTGAGCACGTACTGCAGCCAGCCCGGTCCCTCGGTGCCGAGGGTCTGGTTCTTCAGCTCCAGCTTGTGCAGCCGGCCCCAGCTCCAGGTGTCGATGTCCTTGCCGAGCTTGGCCGTGAGGTCCCAGCGGGCGTCCTCCATGGCGCGGGCGAACAGCTGGTCACGGTTCTCGGTGGGGTCGTTCGTGCGGCTGCCCGGCGTCTTCCACCAGTCGTTCTTCGGATCCTTGATGATCTTGCGGACGACCTCGAACCAACGGTCACCGCCGTCCGGCTGCGCCGAGTGCGTGTCCCGCTCGCCGCACTCGCGGACCTTGCGGTCCTCGTCGGCGGGGCCCGTCTTGTCGACCGGCTCGACGCTCAGGCACTGGCCGTCGACGCGCAGTTCCTTGGGCAGCTTGTTGCCGAAGGCGAGCTTGAGGATGTTGCGCCACACCGAGTTGAAGTAGGCCGCGGCGGCGGAGTCCGGGTTCTGCGTGTAGTCCCAGTTCTCCAGGAGCTGCTGCGCGTCCCTGACGTCCTTGTCCTTGACGTCGATCTTCTGCAGATAGGGCACCAGGAGCTTGGCGATCTCGCTGCTGTTGTCCATCTGCATGGTGCGCATGTCGTCCGTGGAGATCTTCCCGCCGTCCTTGATCTTCGACTCGATCAGGTCGGTGATGCGCTGGCTACGGGTGCCGTAGCCCCAGTCCTTGGTCAGCGTGTACGGGTAGCTGTCGTCGACCACGGCCTGGTTGGCGGTCACGATGTAGCCGCGCTTCGGGTTGAACTCGTAGGGCAGCTCGGACTGCTTGATGTAGCCGGTCCAGCGGTACTCGGAGTCCCAGCCGGGGGACGGCAGCGAGCCGTCGCCCTCGCCGCGGGTCGGGATCCGGCCCGGCAGCTGGTAACCGATGTTGCCCTCGGTGTCGGCGTAGGTGAGGTTCTGCGAGGGCACCTGGAAGTCGGCGGACGCCTTGCGGAACTCGGACCAGTTCGACGCCTTGTCGAGGTTGAAGACGGCGTCCATGGTGTTGCCCGGCTGGAGCGCGGTCCAGCGCAGCGCGATGCCGTAGCCGTCGCCCCGGTCGGGGGCCGCCGCGTCCACGCCGGCCTTCTTGCCGACCTTGACGAGTTCGGAGTCGCGGTCGGACAGCAGCGGCCCGTTGTCGGTCTCGCGCACCGTGATCGTCTTGGACTCGCCGCCGGCGACCTTGATGGTCTCCTTGCGGGTCTTGAACGGCACGGTCTTGTCGTCGACCAGGTAGCCGTCGCCGCTGAACTTCTCCAGGTACAGGTCGGTGACGTCGACGCCCGAGTTGGTCAGGCCCCACGAGATGTTCTGGTTGTGGCCGATGACCACGCCCGGCATGCCCGCGAAGGTGTAACCCGAGGTGTCGTACTGGCACTTGCTGGAGACGCTCGTGCAGTGCAGGCCCATCTGGTACCAGACGGAGGGCAGTTGCGGCGCCAGGTGCGGGTCGTTGGCGAGCAGCGGCTTCCCGGTGATGGTGTGGTCGCCCGAGACCACCCACGAGTTCGAGCCGATGCCGTTGCCGTTGGGCCCGAGGCCCGCGGAGTCGGGGATCTCGTCCAGGACCTTGGAGAGGCCGCCCAGCTGGCTCTGGAGGCCGCCAGGGGCCTGTGTGCCGCCCGCCAGGCCGGTGCCCGCCGCCCCGGCCGACTGCGTGCCCGTACCGCCGCCGGAGGACGCGTCGAACGACTTCGTGGCGCTGTTGTACCCGCCCTCCTGCACGATCGGCTTGTGCCGCGCGTACGGGTAGTCGGGGTACAGGTCGGCGATCTGCTTCGGGCCGAGCCGGCTCGTCATCAGCGAGCGGTCGATCTCCTCCTGCATGTTGCCGCGCAGGTCCCAGGCCATCGCCTTGAGCCAGGCCACCGAGTCGACCGGCGACCACTTCTGCGGCTTGTAGTCGTTCTCGAAACCGAGCGCGACGTACTCCGCGGAGATCTCCTTGCCGCTCTTGCCCCCCAGGTAGGAGTTGACTCCCTTGGAGTACGCCTGGAGGTACTTCTTGGTCGAGGGCGACAGCTTGGTGTCGTACTCCTTCTGCGCCACGCGATGCCAGCCCATGGTGCGCAGGAACTCATCGGTCTTGACCTGGCCCTTGCCGAACATCTCGGAGAGCCGACCGGAGGTCGTATGGCGCCGCACGTCCATCTCGTAGAACCGGTCCTGTGCCTGCACATAGCCCTGCGCCATGAACAGGTCGTGGTCCGTGGACGCGTAGATCTGCGGGATCCCGTAGCTGTCCCGCTTGACCTGCACCGGTCCGTCGAGCCCGTCGAGTTGGATGGACCCCGTCGTCTGCGGCATGGACGCGCGGACGCTGTCGACGCTCCAGTAGGCACCGAATCCGATGCCCGCGAGAACGGCCAACACGAGCACGATCACGATCAGTCGGGCTCGGCGCCCCTTCTTCTTGCCGGGCGGGCTGCCGGCAGAGGCGTTCGTAGTGGAGGGCATCGCGGTCCTTGCTGTCCTTCGCTAACCGGGCGGGGCGAGAGCAACCTTACGAGCAGTGCGCAGTGGCTCCGGACGCGGAGTGGGGAAGCGGGGTTCTACGGAGAACGGCGTGACGTATCCGGCATCAAGAAAGCGTTAACGATTAGGTAAGGTAACGAAGTAACTTGCCTGTCGCAGTGCCCCTCCTGAAAGGAACGGCCCCTGACTGTCCACCAGCTCAACCAGCTCCTGCTCGTCAGCGCCCTCGTGCTGCTCGTGGCGGTCGCCGCCGTGCGCATCTCCTCGCGCAGCGGACTGCCCAGCCTCCTGCTCTACCTCGGCATCGGCGTCGCCATGGGCCAGGACGGCTTCGGCCACGTCGACTTCAGCAACGCCGAGATGACCCAGGTCATCGGCTACGCGGCGCTCGTCGTGATCCTCGCCGAGGGCGGTCTGGGCACGAAGTGGAAACAGATCAAGCCCGCCCTGCCCGCTGCCGCAGCCCTGTCGCTCGTGGGCGTCGCGGTGAGCGTGGGCGTGACGGCGGCAGGCGCGCACTATCTGGTAGGCCTCGCGTGGCAACAGGCACTGATCATCGGCGCCGTGGTCTCCTCCACGGACGCGGCGGCGGTCTTCTCCGTTCTCCGTAGGGTGCCGCTCCCCGCGCGCGTCACCGGTGTCCTGGAGGCGGAGTCCGGATTCAACGACGCCCCGGTCGTCATCCTCGTCGTCGCGTTCTCCGCCGCCGGCCCCATGGAGCACTGGTACGTCCTCATCGGCGAGATCGCCCTGGAGCTCGCCATCGGCGCCGCCATCGGCCTCGCGGTCGGCTGGCTGGGCTCCTTCGGCCTGCGGCACGTGGCCCTGCCCGCCTCCGGCCTCTACCCGATCGCCGTCATGGCCATCGCCACGTCCGCGTACGCCGCGGGCGCCATGGCCCACGGCAGTGGATTCCTCGCCGTTTACCTGGCCGCGATGGTGATGGGCAACGCCAAGCTGCCGCACTGGCCCGCCACCCGCGGCTTCGCCGAGGGCCTCGGCTGGATCGCACAGATCGGCATGTTCGTCCTGCTCGGCCTGCTCGTCACCCCGCACGAACTGGCCGACGACATCGTGCCCGCGCTCCTCATCGGCCTGGTCCTCACCATGGTCGCGCGGCCCCTGTCGGTCGTCGTCAGCCTGGTGCCCTTCCGCATACCGTGGGCGGAGAAGGCCCTCATGTCATGGGCCGGGCTGCGCGGCGCCGTGCCCATCATCCTGGCGACCATCCCGATGGTGACGGGCGTCGCCGACAGCCAGCGGATCTTCAACATCGTCTTCGTCCTGGTCGTCGTCTACACCCTCATCCAGGGACCCACGCTGCCGTGGCTCGCCGGGAAGCTGCGCCTGGCCGGCTCCTCCGACGCCGCCGACCTCGGCATCGAATCGGCTCCCCTGGAGCGGCTGCGCGGCCACCTGCTGTCCGTGTCCATCCCGGAGGGCTCACGGATGCACGGCGTGGAGGTCGGCGAGCTGCGGCTGCCCAAGGGCGCCGCCGTCACGCTCGTCGTCCGCGACGGCACCTCCTCCGTGCCCGCCCCGACCACCGTGCTCCGCAAGGGCGACGAACTCCTGGTCGTCGCCACCGACCCGGTGCGGGACGCCGCGGAGGCGCGCCTGCGGGCCGTCGCCCTCGGCGGCAAGCTGGCCGGCTGGTTGGGCACCGCGGGCCCGGGAGCCCGTTAGCATGGATGCACAGACCATGTACGACCGACTCTGCCTGACGTAGAGCCGGCGCGACCGCAAAGCGGCCGCGGTCCCCTTGCAGCACTGTGCTTCACGGCCTGACCTGCTTGGCCCAGGGCCTCTCCTGGCGCGGACCGTAGGTATCACTCGGTTCCCGGCGCATGAGGACGGCTCTCGGCGCGACGCCTTCTCGACCAGAGGGCGGCCGCGCTACCAGGCGGCAGAAAGGCAAGGCCGTGCCACAGAAGGACACGGTCACCGGATCCGACCAGCGGGCCGAGCGCCCGGGCTACGGGCAGCTCCTGCGCACCCGCGGAGCCTGGACGTTCCTGCTTCCCGGCTTCGCGGCGCGCCAGCCGTTCGCGATGCTCACGATCTCCATCGTGCTGCTCGTGCAGCACACCACCGGCTCCTACGGCACCGCGGGCGCGGTCTCCGCGACGACCGGTGTCGCCATGGCGCTCTTCGCTCCCTACAGCGGCAAGCTGGCCGACCGTTTCGGGCAGCGGGCCGTCCTGCTGCCCGGCGTGCTCGTGCACTCCGCCGCGGGACTCACGCTCACCGTGCTCGCGCTGTCCGGCGCGCCTACGTGGGCGCTGTTCGTGGCCGCCGTGCCCACGGGTGCCTCGACACCGCAGATCGGGCCCATGGTGCGCGCCCGCTGGGGCGTGAAGCTGCAGGGTTCGCCCCTGATGCAGACGGCCGCCGCCTTCGAGTCGGTCACCGACGAGTTCACGTTCGTGCTCGGCCCGCTGTTCGCGACGGCCCTGTGCACCGGCATCGACCCGGCCGCGGGCCTCGTCACCGAGGCGGCGCTCACGCTCGTCGGCGGCCTCCTGTTCGCCGCCCAGAAGGGCACCCAGCCTCCCGTGGCCGGCCTGGCGGAGCACGCGCGCGTGCAGCACAGCTCCGCGCTCCGCGTCCCCGGTGTGCGCGTCCTGATCGTCACGTTCCTCGGCATCGGCTCCGTCTTCGGCGGCATGCAGGTCTCGCTCGCCGCGTACACCGAGTCGATCGGCGAGCCCGGCCTCAACGGCGTCCTGTACGGGATCTTCGCCGCGGGCAACATGCTCTCCGGCCTCGTCTGCGGCGCCATCGCGTGGAAGGTCGCCCCGCAGCGCCGGCTCCTCGTCGGCTACACGGCGCTCGCCGTCATGGCCTCCGGGCTGTGGGCGGCGCAGTCCGTGGTGCTGCTCGCCGGGCTCGGCCTGCTGGTCGGCGTGTGCATCGCGCCGTCCCTGATCACGGGCTACACGCTGGTCGAGAAGATCGTCCCCGTGGGCTCCCGCACCGAGGCCTTCACCTGGCTGACCGGGGCCGTCGCGCTCGGCCAGGCGGCCGCCGTGTCGGTGGCGGGACAGCTGGAGGACCGCCTCTGGGACGGTGCCGGATTCCTCGTCCCGATGGGCGGCACGGTGCTCGCCCTGGTGGTCATGTTCCTGCTGCGCTCGAAGCTCACGCCGCCCTCCGCGGGGCGGACCGTGGCACGTGGTGTGGGTCACCGCGAGCCCGTGGCAGTGGACTGATCCCGCGGAATAGGTCACTATGGATCGTCGTTAGCACTCAATGAGTGAGAGTGCCAGGAGGAAGACACAGTGCCGACTTACCAGTACCAGTGCACCGAGTGCGGCGAGGGCCTCGAGGCGGTGCAGAAGTTCACCGACGATGCCCTGACCGTGTGCCCCAGCTGCAACGGCCGCCTCAAGAAGGTGTTCTCGGCCGTCGGCATCGTCTTCAAGGGATCCGGCTTCTACCGCAACGACAGCCGGGGCTCCTCGTCGAGCAGCAGCCCGGCGTCGGCCTCGAAGTCGTCGACCGGTTCCGAGTCGAAGTCCTCCGACTCGAAGCCGTCCTCGGACGCGAAGCCGTCGACGTCGACCTCTTCGACCTCGGCCGGCTCCTCGAGCTCTTCGACGTCGTCCGCCGCGTAAGCCACGCCGCGAATTCTTACGAGACCCTGTCGTCTTCGGACGACAGGGTCTTCGGCGTTCCCCGCGTGACTACTGTGCTGAGCCATGGCGACCAACTCAGGGAACGTACACACAAGTGCCGCCGCCGAGATCGGCGTGATCGGCGGCTCCGGCTTCTACTCGTTCCTGGACGACGTGACGGAGATCCGCGTCGACACCCCCTACGGGCCGCCGAGCGACTCGCTCTTCCTCGGTGAGGTGGCGGGACGCCGGGTCGCCTTCCTGCCCCGGCACGGCCGCGGCCACCACCTGCCGCCGCACCGCATCAACTACCGCGCCAATCTGTGGGCGTTGCGCTCGGTCGGCGTGCGCCAGGTCCTCGGCCCGTGCGCGGTGGGCGGCCTGCGGCCCGAGTACGGACCGGGAACACTGCTCGTGCCCGACCAGTTCGTGGACCGTACGAAGTCGCGGGCGCAGACCTACTTCGACGGTCGGCCGCTTCCGGACGGGACCGTGCCGAACGTCGTGCACGTCTCGCCCGCCGACCCCTACTGCCCCGCGGGGCGCAGGGTCGCGGTGAAGGCGGCGCGCGGCAAGGGCTGGGAGCCGGTGGACGGCGGGACGCTCGTGGTGGTCGAGGGGCCCCGGTTCTCCACCCGCGCCGAGTCCCGCTGGCATGCCGCCATGGGCTGGTCGGTGGTCGGGATGACCGGGCACCCGGAAGCGATGCTCGCCCGTGAACTTGAGCTCTGCTACACGTCGTTGACCCTCGTCACGGACCTGGACGCGGGCGCGGAGAGCGGCGAGGGCGTCTCGCACGACGAGGTGCTCCAGGTGTTCGCGGCCAATGTGGACCGGCTCCGGACGGTGCTGTTCGACGCGGTGGCGGGGCTGCCGGCGGACGCGGAGCGGGACTGCCCGTGCGCGGGGGCGCTCGGCGGGATGGATCCGGGGTTCCGGCTGCCGTGATGCCGGGGTTCCGATGCCGGAACTACCCCCTCGGGTGAGGGAGTTGTCCACAACCGATCGGTAGTGCACGGGCGTCGGCGGGATACGGCGCGGAGGCGGATCGTGTTCGGCGAGACGGGCGCGGTGCCCGTCCGGCCCGACCGATCCGCAGGCGGTGACGACTGTGTCCGCATCTGTACCTGTCCCGTACGAGCTCGGCATTCCCCCGACGTCCGAGGTGCCGCCCTTCCCTCCCGTGCGGGTGCGCGGCGCGCGGTGGCGGCCGGGGCGCCCGGGTCGGCGTCGACACCGGCCGGCCGTGGCGGCGGGGCTCGTCCTGACCGCCGCGGCGCTGGCGGCCGCGGTGCCGTCGTCCGGCGCGGGAGGCGGACCCGAGCCCCCGCATACGAGTTCGGCGCCGGGCGGGCGGGCCGCCGCGTCCGCCGTGACGGTGTCGGCGCCGGTGCGGATCGCGGACGCGGGCGCGGTGCGGCTGCTGCGGCCGGGCGACCGGGTCGACGTGGTGGCGGCGCGGGCGGACGGTGGGCCTGGGGTGCGGGTGCTCGCGTCCGGCGCCCGCGTGGCGTCCGTTCCGAAGCCGGGGCCAACTCTCGGTCAAGACGGCGATGTCGGCGAAACCTCCGCGGCGGGCGGGGCGTTGGTCGTGCTGACGGTGGAGCGCGCGACCGCGACGCGGCTCGCGGGCGCCGGAGCCGCCTCTAGGTTGGCGGTGACGGTGTGGTGACGTATATCTCCCCAAGTCCCCCGATCGAGCTACCGAATTGGACAGGTCTGACCCGAACTGTCGTAGGTTGCGGAAGCGTTTGCTCCACAACCTGGACATGTGAAGAGAGGCCTTCTGGTGAGCGAGAACAACGGACCGAGCCTGTGGGAAGGCTTCAAGGCCTTCCTCATGCGGGGCAATGTGATCGACCTCGCGGTGGCCGTGGTCATCGGCGCCGCGTTCACCAACATCGTGAACGCGGTGGTGGAAGGGGTCATCAACCCGATCGTCGGCGCGTTCGGCACGCAGGACCTGAACAAGTACGCGTACTGCCTGAAGGGCACGTGCGAAAAGGGCAGCGACGACAGCATCCAGATCATGTGGGGCACGGTTCTCAGTGCCGCGATCAGCTTCCTGATCACGGCCGCCGTCGTGTACTTCCTGATGGTGCTGCCGATGGCCAAGTACCTCGCCCGGCAGGCCGCGAAGAAGGCCGAGAAGGAAGGCACCCAGGAAGTCCTGGAGGTCTCCGAGCTGGAGGTGCTCAAGGAGATCCGCGACGCGCTCGTGGCGCAGCGCGGTTCTGGCCACACCGAGCCCTAGCAGGGCTCGCCGCGGCCCTTCAGATGTGGTGGGGCGGCTTCTCGTCGAGGAAGCGGGCCAGGTCGGCGGCGCTGTTGTCGTCGGCCGTCGGCCGCTCGCCCCAGCCGCGGTCCGTGTCGTCGGAGGACTGCGCCGACAGCGGATCGTCGAAGATCAGGGCGGCCTTGGGGTCGCGCTTCTTCGGATCGCGCTTGGCGGGGTCGGGGGCGGGGCTGCTCATGGCTCCAGGGTACGTCGCCGGGGGCGACGGCCCCCGGAGCGCCGGGTCAGACGGCCGTGAGGCCGTGGGACTCGAAGATCGCCCTGGCGGAGGCGACCTGCTCGGGGGTGGGCGAGGGGGTGTCGTGCAGCGTGAAGGTCTTGCCGAGCGCCTGCCACTTCGCCTCGCCGAGCTTGTGGAAGGGCAGCACGTCGACCCGGGAGACATTGCCGAGGGAGCCCGCGAAGGCGGCGACGCCCTCGATGTTGGCGGGGTCGTCGGTCAGGCCGGGGACGAGCACGAAGCGCACCCACACGTTCTTGCCGAGGTCGGCGAGCCGGTGCGCGAAGTCGAGGGTGGGCTGCAGCGGACGCCCGGTGACGTGCTTGTACGTGTCCCGGTCCCAGGACTTGATGTCGAGCAGCACGAGGTCGACGTCGCGCAGCAGGGCGTCGGTGGCGCGCACACCGAGGAAGCCCGAGGTGTCGAGGGCGGTGTGCAGGCCCAGCTCGTGCTTGAAGCGGTGCAGCAGCTCGCCGGCGAAGACCGGCTGGAGCAGGGGCTCGCCGCCACTGATGGTGGCGCCGCCGCCGGCCGCCTCGATGAACCGGGTGTACTTGGCGGCTTCGGCGACGATCGAGTCGGCGGCGGTGCGCTTGCCGTCGCGCATCTTCCAGGTGTCGGGGTTGTGGCAGTACAGGCAGGTCAGCGGGCAGCCGGAGAGGAACGTCACGAAGCGGGTGCCCGGCCCGTCGACGCCGGTCGACAGGTCCCAGGAGTGCACCGAGCCCTCGATGGGCCGGTGCGTCGCGGCGGCGGCCGGGGTGGCGGCGGCGTTCGCGGTGAGGTTCTGGGTGAGCAGCACGGTCATGGCGTTCCTCCTCGTGTCCTTCGGGGTGTCTCGGTCGGGAGGAGCGGCTCAGAGGGAGCCGTGGAAGGTGCGGTTGATGACGTCCAGCTGCTGCTCGCGCGTCAGGCGGACGAAGTTCACCGCGTACCCGGAGACCCGGATGGTGAGCTGCGGGTAGTTCTCCGGGTGCTCCATGGCGTCCTCCAGGGTCGCCTTGTCGAGGACGTTGACGTTCATGTGGAAGCCGTCGCTGGCCATGAAGCCGTCGAGCACGCCGGACAGGTTGCCGATCCGCTCGGTGGGCGTGCGGCCCAGGGCGTCCGGGGTGATCGTGTTGGTCAGCGAGATGCCGTCCTCGGCGTCGTCGTAGGGCAGCTTCGCGACCGACAGGGCGGAGGCGATGTAGCCGTGCTCGTCGCGCCCGTTCATCGGGTTGGCGCCGGGGGCGAAGGGGGTGCCCGCGCGGCGGCCGTCCGGGGTGTTGCCGGTCTTCTTGCCGTAGACGACGTTCGAGGTGATCGTCAGCACCGACTGGGTGTGCACGGCGTTGCGGTAGGTCGGGTGCTTGCGGACCTTCTCCATGAAGCCGTGGACGATGCGCTGGGCGATCTCGTCGGCGCGGTCGTCGTTGTTTCCGTAGGCCGGGTAGTCGCCCTCGATCTCGTAGTCCACGGCGAGGCCGGTCTCGTCGCGGACGACCTTCACCTTGGCGTGCTTGATCGCCGAGAGGGAGTCCGCGGCGACCGAAAGACCCGCGATGCCGCACGCCATGGTGCGCAGGATCTCCTGGTCGTGCAGGGCCATCTCGATGCGCTCGTAGGCGTACTTGTCGTGCATGTAGTGGATGACGTTGAGGGCGTGGACGTAGGTCCTCGCCAGCCAGTCGAGCATCGCGTCGTACTGCCGGGCCACGGTCCCGTAGTCCAGGTACTCGCCCTCGATGGGTTCGAAGCCCTCGACGACCCGCTTGCCGGTCTTCTCGTCGCGGCCGCCGTTGATCGCGTAGAGGAGCGCCTTGGCGACGTTCACGCGGGCGCCGAAGAACTGCATCTGCTTGCCGACGGCCATCGCGGAGACGCAGCAGGCGATGGCGGTGTCGTCGCCGTACTTGGGGCGCATCAGCTCGTCGGACTCGAACTGGATGGCCGAGGTGTCGATGGCGACCCGGGAGGCGAAGTCCTTGAAGCCCTTGGGGAGTTCGCGCGACCAGAAGACCGTCAGGTTCGGCTCGGGGGCCGGGCCGAGGTTGTAGAGGGTCTGCAGCGCGCGGAAGGTGGTGCGCGAGACGAGCGGGCGGCCGTCCTCGCCGATGCCGGCCATCGACCAGGTCACCCAGGTCGGGTCGCCGGAGTAGAGGTCGTTGTACTCGGGGGTGCGCAGGAAGCGGACGATGCGGAGCTTGATGACGAAGTCGTCGATGAACTCCTGGGCCTCGGACTCGGTGATCCGGCCGGCCTCGATGTCGCGCTGCAGGTAGATGTCGAGGAAGTTGTCGATGCGGCCGATCGACATGGCCGCGCCGTTCTGCTCCTTCACGGCGGCGAGGTAGGCGAAGTACAGCCACTGGACCGCCTCGCGGCCGGTGGTGGCCGGGCCCGAGATGTCGTAGCCGTACGCCATGGCCATGGCCTTGAGCTCGTTGAGCGCCTTGATCTGCTCGGAGATCTCCTCGCGGTCCCGGATGACGTGCTCGGTGGGCCAGGCGGAGCCGAGCTCGTCCTTGTCGGCCTGCTTGGCGGCGATGAGGCGGTCGACGCCGTAGAGGGCGACGCGGCGGTAGTCGCCGATGATCCGGCCGCGGCCGTAGGCGTCCGGGAGGCCGGTGATGATGCCGGAGGAGCGGCAGGCGCGGATCTCGGGGGTGTACGCGTCGAAGACGCCCTCGTTGTGGGTCTTGCGCAGGTGGGTGTAGATCTCGCGGACCTGGGGGTCGGCCTCGTAGCCGTAGGCGTTCAGGGCGCCCTCGACCATGCGCCAGCCGCCGTTGGGCATGATCGCGCGCTTCAGCGGGGCGTCGGTCTGGAGACCCACGATGAGGTCGTTGTGATTCGCGGCCGTGCCGTCGATGTAGCCGGGCCGGAAGGCGTCGATCCGGGACGGGGTCCGCACGTCGACGTCGTGGACGCCGCGCTCGATCTCGGCGGGGAACATCCCGAGGAGCTTGTCCCACACGGCGGTGGTGCGCTCGGTCGGTCCCGCGAGGAAGGAGCCGTCGCCCTCGTAGGGGGTGTAGTTCCGCTGGACGAAGTCGCGGACGTCGACGGCGTCGCGCCACAGCCCTCCCTTGAAGCCTTCCCAGGCCTCGCCGTGCGTCGTCTTTTCCGCGGGAGTGGCAGTCATCTGCGGCACCTTCCCCATCTCTTCGACCGGTGGGTTGCTACGTGTTCATTGCACTCCCGCGGGGCTCCCTGGAGGGGCGGCAATGGTCCTGAGTTCAGGACCATAGGACCCTGCTTCGGGCCGGGATCCGCCGAAACCTCCGGTGTGACCTGGGGTTCTCCTCGGGACCTTCGACCCTTGTCCGCTTGTGAACGCATTCACAAGAAATGTGCCGAATTTCCGTGGTACTCGCGGCCGCCGCACATGCGTGGACTGCGTGCCGATTCCCCCACGCCGCCGCCCGATCTGCTGGGGTGGGCCCATGACGTCCACGCCAGACAAGCGCTCCCCGATCCGCCGCATGGTCGAGAGGGGGCGCGACGAGGAACACCGGGCCGCGTCCCCGCTGGAGCTCTTCTTCGACCTGTGCTTCGTCGTCGCCGTCGCGCAGGGCGGGGCGGAGCTGGTGCACGCGGTCGCGGAGGGGCACTCGGGCGCCGGCGTGATCGACTACGCGCGCGTCTTCTTCGCGATCTGGTGGGCGTGGATGAACTTCACGTGGTTCGCCTCCGCCTACGACAACGACGACGCGGTCTACCGCGTGATCACACTCGTCCAGATCGCGGGCGTCCTGGTGCTCGCGGCCGGCGTCTCGCAGGCGTTCGCGCACGACAACTACACGGTGGTCTGGCTGGGCTACCTGATCATGCGGGTCGCCATGGCCACGCACTGGCTGCGGGCCGCCCTCTCCACCACCGGGGCCGAGCGCCGGGTGGCGCTGCGGTACACCTGCGGGGTGCTCGCCTGCCAGATCGGCTGGCTCGGCCTGCTGCTCACGCCGAAGGCGGCGCAGGGCTGGGTGTTCCTGGCCATGGCGATCATCGAGATGTGCGTACCGGTGTACGCGGAGCGGGACCGCCGCACGTCCTGGCACCCGCACCACATCGCCGAGCGCTACGGCCTGTTCACGATCATCGTGCTCGGCGAGACGATCGCCGCGGCCACGGTCGCGGTGAAGTCCGGCATCGAGGAGAACGACGCGCTCGGCGAGCTCCTGCCCATCGCGGCGGGCGGTCTCCTGGTCGTCTTCGCCGCCTGGTGGATCTACTTCGCGGTGCCGATCCACGACCGGCTGCGCAGCAACCGGCAGGCGTTCGTATGGGGCTACGGCCACTTCTTCATCCTCGCGTCGGCGGCGTCCATCGGGGCGGGCATCGAGGTCGCCGTCGAGCAGGCGGTGGGCAAGGCGCACATCTCCACGGCCGCGGCCTCCGCTGCCGTGACCGTCCCGTCGGCGGTGTTCCTGCTCCTGGTGTGGGCGCTGCACGCGCGGTTCTTCAAGGTGGGGGCCGCGCAGCAAATGGCGCTGCCGGTCAGCGCGTTGCTGGTGCTCGCGTGCACGTTCGCGGGGCACTGGGCGGTGCTCGCGGCGGGGATCGTCGCGGCGCTCACGGTGGTGGTCGGGGTGACGCTGTCCTCGCGGGCGGCCGAGGAACAGCCGGCCTGACGCAGCCCGCACGCCCCGGCCGGGCGCCAACTGCCGTGGTAGGCATGGCACATGACGCCACGCAACGATGCCCTCACCGATGTCCCCGGCCTGCGCGTCGGACACGCCACCCGCGTCGGGGACGGGTTCCTGACCGGTACGACGGTCGTGCTCGCCCCCGAGGGCGGCGCGGTCACCGCCGTGGACGTACGCGGCGGTGGCCCCGGCACCCGGGAGACCGACGCGCTCGACCCACGCAACCTCGTGCAGCGGATCGAGGCGATCGTGCTCACGGGCGGCAGCGCGTTCGGGCTCGACTCCGCGTCGGGTGTGATGACGTGGCTGGAGGACCGGGGACGCGGGGTCCCCGCCGGCGCCCGCCCGGGAGAGGTGGTGCCGGTGGTGCCCGCGGCCTGCGTGTTCGACCTCGGCCGGGGCGGCGACTGGCGGGCCAGGCCGGACGCGTCGACGGGCCGCGCCGCCGTCGAGGCCGCCGCCGCGACGGAGCCCGGCGCCCCCGTCCAGGAGGGCAGCATCGGCGCGGGCACCGGCGCGCTCGTAGGGAAGCTGCGCGGCGGCATCGGCACCGCGTCCACGGTCCTCGACTCCGGGATCACGGTCTCCGCGCTGGTCGTCGCGAACGCCGCGGGCTCCGCCGTGGACCCGGCCACCGGGGCGCTGTACGGCGAGTTCTTCGCGGGGCGCGGGCCGGTGACGTACCCGACGCCGCAGGCGCACGAGGCGGCAAGCAAGCGACTGGCGGAAGCGGCCGCGGCTGCACCCCCGGCGAGCGGGGCGGGGCCGCTGGACGGGGAGGGCTCAGCCGGGCGCGCGGCAGGGGCCACGGCCGGGGCCGGCGCGCGGGACGGCGCCACCGCTCCCACCGATCCCCCGCCCCTCAACACCACCCTCGCCGTCGTCGCCACCGACGCCGACCTCAGCCGCGCCCAGGCGCAGAAGGTCGCCGGCACCGCGCACGACGGGATCGCGCGGGCCGTACGTCCGGTGCACCTGCTGAACGACGGGGACACGGTGTTCGCGCTCGCCACCGGGGAGCGACCGCTCGACGCCGCGAACCCCCTCGCCCTCAACGAGGTGCTCGCGGCCGGTGCCGACCTCGTGACACGGGCGATCGTGCGGGCCCTGCGCACGGCGGAGACCGTGTCGGCCGGCGGCCGCACCCACCTCTCGTACAGCGACCTCTACGGGGGCCAGAGCGGCACCGTGTAACAGAGATCCACCGCCGCGTAACAGAACTGTCCCTGTGGCTGCGTTCACAGCAAGCGGAAGGAACCCTTCCGTCCGTCTCGCGCTCTTCCCCCACATCGGTAGAGAAGCTGCGGAACAGCAGAAACCACGAAAAGGGGAGCAGACCGTGAGCAGGCAGAACATAGCCGTCGTGTGCGCGGCCATCGCCGTCGGCGCACTGACCCTCACGGCCTGCGGGGGCGACGCCACCGCCAGCGACGACAAGGGCGACGACGCCCCGAAGATCGCCATCTCCGCCAAGGACGGCTCGACCGGCGCATCGATCAACGCGACGGGCGTGAAGGTCAGCGACGGCAAGCTGACCACCGTGAAGATGACCGAGTCGGCGAGCGGCAAGACCGTCCCCGGCACGATCACCGCGAACGGCGCGGCGTGGAAGCCGAAGGAGCAGCTGGAGCGCGGCACCAAGTACCGGATCTCCGCAGCCGCCAAGGACGACGGCGGGCACAAGGCCGCCGCCAACTCCATCTTCACGACGGTCTCCAGCGCCAACAGCTTCATCGGCACCTACACGCCGGACGACGGCTCGACGGTCGGCGTCGGCATGCCCGTCTCCTTCACGTTCGACAAGGCGATCACCAACAAGAAGGACGTGCAGTCGCACATCACGGTGACGTCCAGCAGCGGCCAGAAGGTCGTCGGCCACTGGTTCGGCGCGCAGCGACTCGACTTCAGGCCCCAGGAGTACTGGAAGGCCGGCTCCAAGGTCACCATGAAGATCGACCTCGACGGCGTCGAGGGGGCGAACGGGGTGCACGGCGTGCAGGACAAGACCGTGCGCTTCACCGTCGGCCGCGCCCAGGTCTCCACGGTCGACGCGAACACGCAGGAGATGACGGTCGTCCGCGACGGCAGGACCATCAAGACGGTCCCCGTCTCGACCGGCAGCAACCAACACCCGACGTACAACGGGCAGATGGTGATCTCCGAGAAGTTCGTCCAGACGCGCATGAACGGCGACACCGTCGGCTTCGGCGGCGAGTACGACATCGCGGACGTGCCGCACGCCATGCGCCTGTCCCAGTCCGGCACGTTCATCCACGGCAACTACTGGAGCTCGCCCGGCATCTTCGGCTCGCAGGGCACCAGCCACGGCTGCGTCGGCATGCGCGACGTGAAGGGCGCGGGCGGCGACACGACCGCCAAGTGGTTCTTCGACAACTCGCTCGTCGGCGACGTCGTCGTCATGAAGAACTCGCACGACGAGACGATCGCCCCCGACAACGGCCTGAACGGCTGGAACATGGCCTGGAGCCAGTGGACGGCGGGCAGCGCCTCCTGATCCGGAAGCACGCAGACGCACTCTCACCGACACGGGCCGCGCGGGAACCTCCCGCGCGGCCCGCGCGTTGTCCAGGCACGTTGCTCAAATCCCGTCCCCCGTTTGTCATTTCACGGGCATCAGGTCCGGCCGACGGACTACGGTATGCACCCACGAGGTGACACGAAGCAATACTGGGAGGTGCCTTGAGCGCTCCGCATGACTCCGGGCCCGGTATCGGGTTCGGGACCGAGCCGGACGCGTCACCCGAAGCACAGCTCGGGCGACTCCTCGGACGCGCGCTCAACTCCTTCGACCTGCCCGACGAGGCGCTCGAGCGGCTCGACGGCGCACTCGCCTACGCGGGCTCCCTGCACTCGGCCCACCACAGCGCCGGCCGCCACCGCGAGACCTACCGGCACAACTGGCTGCTGATCGACGGCGGCTCGCTCACCCTCTGGGAGCTCGTGCACAACACGGGCCGCGACGGCACCCCGCAGCACGAGGTCTACGTGACCGAGGACGAGCTGCACCTGGCGACCGGGCGGCTCCCGCTGCCCCAGGGAGTCGAGCCCGAGTTCGACCTCCACGTCCCCATGGCGCCCGTCAAGCTCCCCGCACCCCCGCCGATGCGCCGCACCTTCGGCGCCGCCGACCCGGACAGCTCCGTCGACCACGCCCGCCGCCTGCTGCGCCGCGCGGAGAACCCGGACGTCACGACGCGCCCCGGCCCCGGCACCGCGCGGCTGCTGCAAGAGGCGTGCGCACACCAGATCACCCAGGCCTTCGGCTGCCGCGTCAGCCACGGCTTCGCGCTGTACGAGCACGCGTTCCTGCTGAACGACGGCTGCGAGCTCAGCCTCTGGGAGGTCGAGCACACGGCGACGCCGGACGGCCGGCACATGTGCGAGGTGTACGCGACGCAGGAGTCGGCGCGGGCCGCCATGGAACACCGGGCGGCATCCCACCCCCGGGCCCGCAGATAGCACTCCCCCGGACTACCGGCGGCTGAACTCCCGTACAAGCCCCGCGAAAGCGTCCTGCTCGTCGGCCGTCAGCGGCACCGACTCCAGCGCGGGCGCCCGCGACTGCGTCGGCAGCGCGCCCATCGGCAGCTGTGTCCGCGGCCGCGGCGGCTCGAAGGCGACGGTGCGCACCAGGCGGGCCAGACCGATCACCCAGGCCACGGCCGCGAGAGCGACCAGGGCCAGACCCAGCTGCTGAAGGATCGACACGTGCTCAGGCATGCGGTCCAGTGAACACCACAGTCCGGGACTTTGGTCCCGGACCGTGACGTATCTCGCAAGGCTCCTATCGCCTCGCCAACCATGCCAACCGCACTCATCACGCCGATCGCGGCAGGTCTCACACCTTCGCGGGCTGCACCGCCTCCGGCTCCGGGGCGGTCACCGTCCGCGACGGGGTCTGCACGGCCTCCGGCTGCCCGCCGGCGGCCGGCTGCTTGCGCACCGACTTGAGCAGGACGGTCAGCGCCGCGGTGACGCACGTACCGGCCGCGATCGCCACCAGGTAGAGCCAGGCGTTGCCGATCAGGGGGACCACGAAGATGCCGCCGTGCGGGGCGCGGAGCGTGGCGCCGAAGGCCATCGACAGGGCGCCGGTGACCGCGCCGCCCGCCATGGAGGCGGGGATCACGCGCAGCGGGTCGGCCGCGGCGAACGGGATGGCGCCCTCGGTGATGAAGGAGGCGCCGAGGACCCAGGCCGCCTTGCCGTTCTCCCGCTCGGTCTTGGTGAAGAGCTTGCCGCGCACGGTGGTGGCGAGGGCCATCGCCAGCGGCGGCACCATGCCCGCGGCCATCACCGCGGCCATCACCTTGAGCGAGCCGTCCGTGGGGTTGGCGAGTCCGCCGACCGCGAAGGCGTAGGCCACCTTGTTGAGGGGGCCGCCGAGGTCGAAGCACATCATCAGGCCGAGGATGACGCCGAGGACGATCGCGTTGGCGCCGGACAGGGAGTTCAGCCAGTCCGTCAGGGCGCTCTGCAGCGAGGCGATCGGCTTGCCGATCACCACGAACATCAGGAAGCCGACGGCGATCGAGGAGAGCAGCGGGATCACGACCACCGGCATGATGCCGCGCAGCACCGCCGGGACGTTCACCCGCTGGATCGCCATCACCACGCCACCCGCGATGAGACCGCCGACCAGGCCGCCCAGGAAGCCCGCGTTGGTGGTCACCGCGATCGAACCGGCGACGAAGCCGGGCACGAGCCCCGGCCGGTCCGCCATGCCGTACGCGATGTAACCCGCGAGGACCGGGACCAGGAAGGCGAAGGCGGCCTGACCGGTGTAGAAGAGGAGCGCGGCCCAGCTCGTCGTCGAGCCCCAGTCGAAGCTGTTGAGCAGCGTCTGGACCTTGACGTCGGCGACCTCGTAGCCGCCGATCGCGAAGCCGAGCGCGATCAGCAACCCACCCGCCGCCACGAACGGCACCATGTAACTGACGCCCGACATCAGCCACTTGCGCAGCTTTGTGCCGTAACCGTCCGTCGGCTCGCCGGAGTTGTCCACAGGTGTGGACGACGCGTCGGCGTGGGGCGTGGTCTCGCCGCGGGAGGCCTTTTCGCGGACTTCCGCGATGAGTTCGGCGGGGCGGTTGATGCCCGCCTTGACGCCGACGTCGACCGTGGGCTTTCCGGCGAAGCGGTCCTTCTCGCGTACGGGGACGTCGTGGGCGAAGATCACGCCGTCGGCGGCCGCGATGACGGCCGGGTCGAGGCGGGTGAAGCCGGAGGAGCCCTGCGTTTCGACGACGAGTTCGACGCCGTCGGTGTCGCGGCCGGTGTTCTCCAGGGACTCGGCCGCCATGTAGGTGTGGGCGATGCCGGTGGGGCAGGAGGTGACGGCGACGATCTTGAACACCGCCGGAGTCTCCGCGGGCGTCTCCTCCGCGTCCGCTTCCTCGGCGGAGGGCTCCGATTCCGTACGTGCCGGTGCTACGGGTTCCGGGGACGGTTCGTCGCCGCGTATCAGGGCCGCCGTCGCCCCGGCGTCGGTCGCCGCGCGCAGGGCCGTCTTGAAGTCCTCGTCCATCAGCTGGCGGGCCAGCGAGGAGAGGATCGTGAGGTGGGCGTCGTCCGCGCCCGCCGGGGCCGCGATCAGGAAGATCAAGTCGGCGGGGCCGTCCGGGGCGCCGAAGTCGATGCCCTCGGCGCTGCGGCCGAAGGCGAGCGTCGGCTCGGTGACGTGAACGCTCCGGCAGTGCGGAATGCCGATGCCGCCGTCGAGGCCGGTCGGCATCTGGGCCTCGCGGGCCGCGACGTCGGCGAGGAAGCCGTCGAGGTCGGTGACCCTGCCGAGGGCCACCATCCGTTCGGCCAGCGACCTGGCCGCCGCTTCCTTCGTTCCGGCGGACAGGTCGAGGTCGACCAGGTCCGCGGTGATCATCTCCGTCATCGCGGGCTCCTTTGCCTACGCAGGGGTGGGGTGACTGTTCGGGTCCGGGCTGCCGTCGTCATCGCACGGGCTCCTTCAGGGCGCGGTCCACCGGGACCTCGGCCGTCAGCCGCACCGCGTCCGGGCGGAGGTCCCGCGGCGTCGGCATCGCGCTGCCCGGCAGCTGGACCGCCGCCGCGCCGTGGGCGACCGCCGAGGCCAGTGCCTTCGGGCCGGCGCCGCCCGCGATCAGGAAGCCGGCGAGGGAGGAGTCGCCCGCCCCGACGTTGCTGCGCACCGCGTCGACGGGGGCCGAGGCGAACCAGGTGCCGCTCGCGTCGACCAGGAGCTGGCCGTCCGCGCCGAGCGAGGCGAGCACGGCGACCGCGCCCAACTCCCGTAGTTCCTCCGCCGCCTTGACCGCGTCGCCGACCGTGGCGAGCGGGCGGCCGACGGCCTCGGCGAGTTCCTCGGCGTTGGGCTTGACGACGTCGGGGCGTTCCCGGAGGGCCGCGAGGAGGGCGGGGCCCGAGGTGTCGAGCGCGATGCGGGCGCCCGCGGCGTTCGCGCGGGCGACCAACTCGGCGTACCAGGAGGGCTCCAGGCCGCGCGGCAGGCTGCCGCAGCAGGCGATCCAGTCGGCGCCCGCGGACCTCTCCCCCACGGTGCTCAGCAGCAGTTCGGCTTCTGCGGCCGTGAGTTCGGGGCCCGGCGCGTTGATCTTCGTGAGGGTGCCGTCGGCTTCCGCGAGCGCGATGTTCGAGCGGGTGTGGCCCTCGACCGGGACGGGGGCGACCTTGATGCCCTGTCCGTCGAGGAGTTCTGCGACCAGGGCGCCGGGGGCGCCGCCCAGCGGAAGGACGGCCAGCGTGGGGGCTCCGGCGGCGGCCACGGCCCGCGACACGTTGACGCCCTTGCCGCCCGGGTCCATGCGCTCGCCGCGCGCGCGGACGACCTCGCCGCGGTCGAGGCCGGGGATCTCGTAGGTGCGGTCGAGGGAGGGGTTGGGGGTGACGGTGAGGATCATGCGGGTGCCGTTGCCTTCGTGCTCGGAGTGGTGCCGGTGGGAGGTGCCGGTCATACGCGGACCACCTCCGTGCCCCCCGCCTCGATCGCCGCCGCGTCCTCGGGGGCGAGCCCGGTGTCCGTGATCAGCAGGTCCACGTCGGCGAGGTCGCCGAACCGGGCGAAGTGCTCCTGGCCCCACTTCCCGGAGTCGGCGAGCAGCACCACGCGGCGGGCGGCGGCGACGGTGGCCCGCTTCACGGAGGCCTCGGCGAGGTCGGGGGTGGTGAGTCCGGCCTCGGCGGAGAAGCCGTTGGCCGCGAGGAAGAGGACGTCCGCGCGGATCTCCCCGTACGCGCGCAGCGACCAGGCGTCGACGGCGGCGCGGGTGCGGTGGCGGATGCGGCCGCCGACGAGGTGCAGCTGGATGCCGGGGTGGTCGGCGAGCCGGGCAGCGGTGGGCAACGAGTGGGTGACGACGGTCAGTTCGGATTCCAGCGGGAGCGCGGTCGCGAGCCGGGAGACCGTCGATCCGGCGTCGAGGATCATGCTGCCCTCGGACGGGAGTTCGGCGAGGGCGGCCGCGGCGATGCGGTCCTTCTCGTCGGCCGCGGTGCCCTCGCGCTCGGCGAGGTCGGGCTCGAAGTCGAGGCGTCCTGCGGGGATGGCGCCGCCGTGCACGCGCCGGACGAGGCCCGCGCGGTCGAGGGCCTTCAGGTCGCGCCGGATGGTCTCGGCGGTGACCTGGAACTCCTCGGCGAGGGACAGTACGTCGACCCGGCCGCCGTCGCGGGCGAGGCGGAGGATCTCCTGCTGGCGCTCGGGTGCGTACATGTCCGTTTACCTGTGCTCTCGTCCGTGAGCCTGCCCGAATGTGTTGCTCACCCCTGAGGCTACGACCGGATTTCCGGAAAGTAAACAGGTTCGGGCATTCGACAGACACAAACGGGCATCGACTGCGTTGGCGCGGCAGGCACGTACGACAAAGGGCCCGACCCTCCGTGGGCGGAGGACCGGGCCCTGTGCGGGGCGAGCGCCGGGGGCTTACTGCCCCATCACGTACTTCACCGTCGGACCCGTGGTCCAGCCGCCGTCCACGGCCAGCTCGGCGCCGGTCATGTACGAGGAGTCGTCCGACAGCAGGAACACGACGGCCTTCGCGATCTCGTCGGCCTCGCCGACGCGGCCCATCGGGGTGTTCGGGTAGTTGCCCTCACCCTGCTGGATGCCGACCTGCGCGGTCATCGGGGTGTACGTCATGCCGGGGTGCACGGAGTTCACCCGGATCCGCGCGGTGCCCTGCTCGACCGCGGCGATCTTGGTGAGTCCGCGGACGCCCCACTTCGAGGCGCCGTACGAGGAGGTGAGCGCGAGGCCCATCAGACCGGCCGCGGAGGAGATGTTGACGATGGAGCCGCCGCCGGCCTCCTTCATCGCGGGGACGACGGTCTTCATGCCCGCGAAGACGCCGACGAGGTTGACGTCGAGGACCTGGCGGAAGCGCTCCACGCTCTCCGTCTCGAACGGCATGCCGGTGGAGATGCCGGCGTTGTTGACCAGGCCGTCGATGCCGCCGAACTCGGTCGTGGCATGGGCGAGCGCGGCCTGCCACTCGGTCTCCGACGTCACGTCGAGGTGGGTGTAGCGGGCGTTCTCGCCGAGTTCGGTGGCGAGGGCCTTGCCCTCCTCGTCGAGTACGTCGCCGATGACGATGTTGGCGCCGGCGGTTGCGGCGAGGCGGGCGATCTCGGCGCCTATGCCGCGGGCTCCGCCGGTGACCAGGACCGTCTTGCCGGTGAGGTTGTTCATTTCGGCTCCCTTTGGATTACGTCCCCCGTGGTTGACGACTCGGGGCTCCGCCCCGGGCCCCGCTGCTCAATCGCCGCAGGGGCTTGAAAAGCAGATCCCGTTGGCCCGGGTCAGGCATTCCAAGGCCAGCGCTGCCGGGCCCGTCGGGCCCGTCGGCGGCGCGTCGGAATCGGCCCATGTCTCCACCGCGACCCGCACCGCCGTCGTCGCCAGGCCGGCGAGGAGGCGTAGGTGCAGGTCAGGGGCGGTTGTCTCGCCCGTGCGGTGTGCGAGGACCGTGAGGAGGGTGGACTCCGAGACGCGGCACGTGTCGCTCCAGACGGCGCGCAGCGCGGGGCTCTCGCCGGTGAGGCGGAGCAGGGCGCGGACCCAGCCGAGGGACGCCGCGTTCGCCGGGTCGGCGCCGGTGAGGGCGCGCTCGACGGCGTGCCGAAGCGCGGCGGGGACCGACAGCTCCGCGGGCGCCTCGCGGACCGCCTCCGCCCACTGGTGGGCTCCGGCGTCGAGGAGCGGCGCGACCGACTCCTCCTTGGTCGCGAAGTAGCGGTAGAAGGTGCGCGGCGCGACGCCCGCCGCCCGCGCGATGTCCTCGGCGCGCGTGGCCCGCAGGCCGTCCCGCGTGAACAGCTCGGCCGCGGCGCGGGCGATGTCCAGGCGCGTGGCGGCCTTGCGTCGCTCCGTCAGTGTCGGGATCGTCACCGCAGTACCTGCCATACGGACATGGTATGCCTCTATGGCACAATCTGCCACTGTCAGGTAATGACCATGCCAAGCGGAGCGAGGCGAGAGCGGTGCGGCGGCGGCAGTTTCTGAGGACGACGGGCCTGGCCGGAGCAGGGGCGGGCGCCCTGGCCCTGACCGGCTGCGGTTCGGGCGACGGGAGCGACGGCGCCGGCGGCGACAAGGTCACGCTCGACCTCCTCGTGTCGAGCTACGACAAGAGCGTCGGCGCCTCCATCGGCGACCAGTGGGACGACGTCGCACGGGCCTTCGAGAAGAAGCACCCGGACATCCACGTCGAGGTGGAGCGCGTCCCGTTCCTCAAGATCGACGCGGTGCTCGCCCGCCGGGTCAAGGACGGCCGCGCGCCCGACATCGCCCAGGGCCACCTCTTCGCCCCGTACGCCGAGGACGGCCTGCTGTACCCGGCCGAGCGGCTCTTCGACGTGCCCACGCAGGCGAACTTCATCCGTTCCTTCGCCGACGCGGGCCGGGTCGACTCCATTCAGTACGGCATCCCGATCCTCGCCAGCACCCCGCGCCTCTTCTACAACACGGGCCTCTTCGAGCGGGCCGGGATCGCGGGCCCGCCCCGCTCCTGGGCCGAACTCCGCGCCGCCGCCCGGGCCTTGAAGACCATCGGCGTGCCCACCCCGTACGCCCTCCAGTTCGGCCCCGAGGCAGCGGAGGACGAACTCCTCGCGTGGCTGCTCTCGGGCGGCGGGGGTTACGCCGACTTCGGCGGCTACGACTTCGGCTCCGCCCAGAACAGGGCGACGCTGACCTGGCTGCGCGACGAACTGGTCAGGCCCGGCCTCGCGGGCGCCGACCCCGGCAGGCTCACCAGGACACAGGCCTACGCCCAGTTCCTCGGGGGCAAGGCCGGCATGATCATCGCCCACCCGGTGCTGCTCGGCGCCGCCGACAAGGCGCGACTGCCGTACGCGCACGCCGCGTTCCCGCTCAAGGACGGCAACGAGGCGGCGCCTCCGGTGGGACTCAACGACTGGATGATGGCGTTCAAGAGCGGCGGCCACGTCACGGAGGCCGGGAAGTTCCTGACGTTCCTGTTCAGCACCGGCTCGGCGAAGACGTACGGGGGCGCGCAGGCCACGCTTCCCGTGACCATGACGGCCTCCGACAAGCTGCGGGCCGACCGCTCGCAGCGGAAGCTGTGGAAGTTCGTCGACCAGATGCCCGACGCGGAGTTCCACCCGGTGGGCCTGCGCTCGTGGCCCAAGGTGCGCTCCGCGGTACGCGAACGGATCGGCGCGGCGGTGGCCCCCGGCGGCAACCCCGCCCAGGTCCTGGAGTCCTTGGACGGGGTCAGCCCCTCCGGCGATTGAGGCGGGGGGCGATCCATCAAGCCCCGAGCCATCAAGCCCCGCCGGCGATTGAGGCGCGGGGCCCGGGGCAGAGCCCCGCGACCGTCACACCAACTCCCGCTCCCCCTCGGGCTCCCGCTCCGCCGACGCCGCACCGTCCTCCACGTCCCCCGAAACAACCTCACCCGCCCCGCCGGAGGCACCCGCCCCGCCGGCGGCCTTCGGCAGAGCGAACATCAGCACGAAGATCCCGACGAGAATCCCCGCCACCCACACCAGCGCGCTGCGGAACCCGTCCACGAACGCCGCGTTGCCGACGCCCTGCGCGAACTTGTCCTCCACCACGTTGAAGAAGACGACGGAGACGAGGCTGAGCCCGAGCGCGTTGCCCATCTGCATCACCGTGTTGATGAGCCCGGACGCCGAACCCGCGTGCTCGCGCGGCACCTCGGACAGCACGGAGTCGGTCAGCGGCGCGACGATCAGGCCCATGCCGAGCCCCATCACGACCAGCGGCAGCGCCATCTGCCAGGAGGCGATGCCGAGTCCGTAGTGCCCGGCCTCGACGATGTAGACGAGGACGCCGACCGCCATCGTGAGCGCGCCCGCCTGCAGCACCTTGCGCCCGAACCGCGGCACCAGCTTCTGCACGGAGATGCCCGCGGCGATCGACACGGCGACCGAGAACGGGACGCCCGTCAGACCGGCCCGCAACGCGCTCCAGCCGAGGCCGAGTTGCATGTACAGCGTCCAGGTCAGGAAGAAGATGCCCATGACGAGACCGAAGACGGTCTGCACGGCGATACCGGCCGCGAAGCTCTTCACCTTGAACAGCGACAGCTCGATCAGCGGCGACCCGTCGCGCCGCGTCTTCGCCCGCTCGTACGCGACGAGTACGCCGACGATCACGACGGACGCCGCCATCATCACGTACCCCCACAGCGGCCAGCCGTTCTCGCGGCCCTGGGTGAGCGGGTAGACGAGCGCCAGCATGGCGAGCGTGACGAGGACGACGCCGACGAGGTCCAGCCTCAGCGCCTTCGGGGCCTTGGACTCGCTGATGACCCGCGAGCCGAGGACGAGGGCGGCGATGCCGACGGGCAGGTTGATGAGGAAGATCGGACGCCATTCGAGGCCGGCGACGTTCCACTCGGTCAGCAGCGCGCCGAGCAGCGGCCCGGTCACCGCTCCCATGCCGACGATCGCGCCGAACAGGCCGAAGACCTTTCCGCGTTCGTGCGCGGGGAACGTCGCGTGCACGATCGACAGCACCTGCGGCACCATCATCGCCGCCATGCCGCCCTGCAGGATCCGCGAGGCGACCAGCATCTCGGGGTTCGCGGCGAAGCCGCACAGCGCGGAGGCGACCGTGAATCCGGCGACCCCGAGCAGGAAGAGCCGCTTGCGGCCGAAGATGTCGCCGAGCCGGCCGCCCGTGATCAGCAGCGCGGCGAAGGCCAGCGCGTAACCGGCGGTGATCCACTGGATCTGCCCGGTCGAGGCGCCCTCGTCGTGCTGAATGGTCGGCAGGGCGACATTGACGATCGTGACGTCGACGAGGTCCATGAAGGCCGCCGTCATCACGATGGCGAGGGCGAACCAGCGCCTGCGGTCCGCCTCCGGCGGGGCTACTGGAGAAGTGGTGCTGCTCGAAGAACTCATGCCGTGAGGCTAGGAGGGATATAGGCCATAAGAGGTCCTAGTTCCCGGGCATGCTGGTCGCATGACGATGACGACAGGCACCTCGACCGCTACGGCGGCGCGGCGATGACCGGGGCGACCGGCGCCCAGACGCCCGTACGGCTGCTGCAGCTGCTGTCTCTTCTGCAGACGCCCCGCGAATGGCCCGGCAGCGAGCTCTGCGAGCGGCTCGGGGTCAGTCGCCGCACGGTGCGGCGGGACGTCGACCGGCTGCGGGACCTGGGGTATCCCGTCCAGGCGACGCAGGGCGCGCTCGGCGGTTACCGGCTCGTCGCGGGCAAGGCGCTGCCGCCGCTCGTGCTCGACGACGAGGAGGCGGTGGCCATCGCGGTGGGCCTGCGGGCCGGCGCGGGTCACGCGGTGGAGGGCATCGAGGAGGCCTCGGTGCGGGCCCTCGCCAAACTCGAACAGGTGCTGCCGTCGCGGCTGCGCCACCGGGTGGCGACGCTCCAGGCAGCCACCATCCCCCTGACCTCGGGCGACGGCGCCACGATCGCGCCGGAGACCCTCACGGTGATCGCCTCGACGGCGGCGGGCAGCGAGCGGCTGCGCTTCACGTACCGGGCGCGCGACACCGCGGAATCGCGCCGCTTGGTGGAGCCGCACCGGCTGGTGTCGACCGGCCGCCGCTGGTACCTGGTCGCCTACGACATCGACCGCGAGGACTGGCGCACCTTCCGCGTCGACCGCATCTCGGACCCGTTCGCCACGGGCGCGCGGTTCGCTCCGCGTGAGGTCCCGGAGGGCGACGCGGCGGAGTACGTACGCCGCGCGGTGTCCTCGTGGGGTGCGGGCACGTCGTACGACCTCGACGTGGAGTTCGAGGCCCCGGCGGAGTCGATCGCGGAACTGATCCCGGCGGCGGTCGGCGTCCCGGAACCACTCACGGAAGACCGCTGCCGCCTACGGGCCACGTCATCGGACCCGGTGCAGTGGACGGCGGTCCGCCTGGCGATGACGGGTTACGACTTCACGGTCCGAGGACCGGACGAACTCATCACAGCAGTACAGGAATTGGGTGGGCGACTCATGCGCTCAAGCGCATCCACAATTTGAGCCCCGCTCTTTGAACGAGAGCCCGCGGGGCCCGGGGCAGAGCCCCGAGACCGCAACCCCGCTGCGGCGCAACAAAGAACCCGGTCAGGCCGCCGCGTCGAACCCCGTGTCCCGCGCCAACTTCTTCAGCTCAAGAAGCGCATGCTTCTCGATCTGCCGGATCCGCTCCCGCGTCAGACCGTGCTCCTTGCCGACCTCCGTGAGCGTCCGCTCGCGCCCGTCCTCGATCCCGTACCGCATCTTGATGATCGACGCGGTGCGCTGGTCGAGCCGGCCGATGAGGTCGTCCAGCTCCTCGCTGCGCAGCAGCGTGAGCACGGACTGCTCCGGCGACACGGCCGACGTGTCCTCCAGCAGGTCGCCGAACTGGGTCTCGCCCTCGTCGTCCACCGACATGTTCAGCGAGACCGGGTCGCGGGCCCAGTCCAGGACGTCGACGACGCGCTCCGGCTTGGCGCCGAGCTCGGCGGCGATCTCCGTGGGCTCCGGCTCGCGGCCGTGCTCGCGGTTGAACTCGCGCTGCACGCGGCGGATCCGGCCCAGCTCCTCGACCAGGTGGACGGGGAGGCGGATGGTGCGGGACTGGTCGGCTATCGAGCGCGTGATGGCCTGGCGGATCCACCACGTCGCGTACGTGGAGAACTTGAAGCCCTTGCGGTAGTCGAACTTCTCGACCGCGCGCACCAGGCCCGCGTTCCCCTCCTGGATCAGGTCGAGCAGGGGCAGACCGGACCTCGGGTAGCGGCGGGCGACCGCCACGACGAGCCGGAGGTTCGACTTGATGAAGATGTCCTTCGCGTTCTCCGACGCCGCGACCAGAGCCTCCAGCTCCTCGCGGGACGCCTCGACCGCGGCCTTGCTGTCGGAGACCGTGCCGTCGAGGATCTGCTGGGCGTAGACGCCCGCCTCGATGGTCTGGGACAGCTCGACTTCCTTGGCGGCGTCGAGCAGCGGTGTGCGCGCGATCTCGTCGAGGTACATGCCGACCAGGTCGCGGTCGGCGATCTCCCCGCCTCCTGCGCGAACACTGCGTGCCGCATCAGTCTCACCAGTGGCGGCGGACTTACGACGGGCTACGGCACGGGTTGCCATGCGTGCTCCCTTGCGGTGGTAGGTCGGCTGTACGCCCCTTCCGGGGCCTTACGGGTGCCCTGCATCCGATGGAATCAACGACTGGAATCCGGACAGAATTCCCAAGCCGCCCATCTTTTTTCTGATCATGCAGTACCCTGTCGCGCCACACCGCGCGAAGAGGGGAGACACGATGGTGTCCGGTTCCACAGAGGTGCAGGTCAGGCCGGGAGTCGAGGACGACCTCAAAGCCCTCACGGACCTCTACAACCACTATGTGCGCGAGACGCCGATCACCTTCGACACGGCCGTCTTCACTCCCGAGGAGCGACGTCCTTGGCTGCTCTCCCACCTTGAAGACGAACGACACCCACTCCTGGTTGCCACTGAGGCCGCCTCTAACCGGATCCTCGGCTACGCCACGGCCAGCGCGTTCCGCCCGAAGGCCGCGTACGACACCTCGGTGGAGGTCACCGTCTACCTCGCGCCCGACGCGGGCGGCCGCGGCGTCGGCACGCTCCTCTACAAGGCGCTCTTCGAGGCCCTCGCCGACCAGGACGTCCACCGCGCCTACGCGGGCATCGCCCAGCCGAACGAGGCATCCGGCCGCCTCCACGCCCGCTTCGGCTTCCGCCACGTGGGGACGTACCGGGAGGTGGGCCGGAAGTTCGGCCGGTACTGGGACGTGGCCTGGTACGAGAAGGAGCTGTGAGCCCGGCGCTCAGCCGAACTGCACCGACCGCTTCGCCAGCCCCATCCAGAACCCGTCGATCACGCTCCGCTGACCCGCGAGATCGCCGAAGGCATCCGCCGCGCCCATCGTCACGAACAGCGGGGCGAAGTGCTCGGTGCGCGGATGCGCGAGCGCGCCCGCCGGGGACTTGTGGGTGAAGTCGAGCAGCCCGTCCACGTCGCCCGCCTCAAGCGCCCGGTGCCCCCAGTCGTCGAACTCGGACGACCACGCCGGGATCCCGCCCTGCCGCAGCGCGGCCAGGTTGTGCGTGAAGAAGCCGGAGCCGACGATCAGCACGCCCTCGTCGCGCAGCGGCGCGAGGCGTCGGCCGATGTCCATGAGCCGGGCCGGGTCGAGCGTCGGCATGGAGATCTGGAGGACGGGGATGTCGGCGTCCGGGTACATCTCGACGAGCGGGACGTACGCGCCGTGGTCGAGCCCGCGGTCCGGCACGTCCTGGACGGGGATGCCGGGGCCGCGCAGCAGCTTGCGCACGGAGTCGGCGAGTCCGGGCGCGCCCGGCGCCGCGTACGTCACCTCGTAGTAGTGCTCGGGAAAGCCCCAGAAGTCGTACACGAGCGGCACGGTCTCGGTGGCGCCGAGGGCCAGCGGCGCGTTCTCCCAGTGCGCGGAGACCATCAGGATCGCCCGGGGGCGCGGGAGGTCGGCCGACCACTCGGCGAGCTGGCCGGGCCACAGGGCGTCGTCGGCGAGCGGCGGGGCACCGTGGGAGAGGTACAGCGCGGGCATGCGCTCCAGTACGGACACGACGACCTCCTTGAAGTTTCAAGTTCACTCGCCCACTAATGTAAGCGTTGTTTGTTTAATATTCAAGAAGAGGGTCTACGATGGAAGGCATGGAGCCGCAGAACAATGCAGAGACCCCGTGGCTGGCGGATGACGAGCAGCGCACCTGGCGCGCGTACCTCCATGCCACCACGCTCCTCGAGGACCACCTCGACCGGCAACTCCAGCGCGACGCGAAGATGCCGCACATCTACTTCGGTCTCCTGGTGCGACTGAGCGAGGCGCCCCGGCGCCGGCTGCGGATGACCGAGCTGGCGCGGGAAACGAAGATCACCCGCTCCCGGCTCTCGCACGCCGTCGCGCGCCTGGAGAAGAGCGGGTGGGTGCGGCGCGAGGACTGCCCCTCCGACAAGCGAGGCCAGTTCGCGATCCTCACGGACGAGGGCCTCGAAGTCCTGAAGAAGACCGCGCCCGGACACGTCGAGACCGTCCGCCAGGCGCTCTTCGCGCGGCTCACCCCCGAACAGCAGAAGTCCCTCGGCGAGATCATGATGATCGTCGCCGAGGGACTTCAGCCGAAGGACGCCGGGGCGGACCTCCCCTGGCTCCGCTAGCGCCCCACCGGGGTCAGTGCGCGACCACCGGCACCAGCACCTCGTCCTCCGCGCCCTCCGTGTCGCCGGAGGCCGCGGGCGAACCCGTGCCCGGAACACCCGTGTTGACGAGCGTGAAGGCGATCAGGGAAGCGACGGCGAGGATGCCGACGGCCCACCAGATGGCGTGGGTGTAGCCGCTGACCATGGCCTGCGCCTGGAGCAGCTGCCGGCTGGTGGCTCCGGCCGCGTGGTCCGCGACGTACGCGGTGGTGGCCGAGGCCGCGATCGTGTTCAACAGGGCCGTGCCGATGGCGCCGCCGACCTGCTGCGAGGTGTTGACCATCGCGGAGGCGACGCCCGCGTCACGGGGCTCCACGCCGAGCGTGGCGAGCGACATGGCGGGCATGAACGCCGTACCCATGCCGAGGCCGAGCAGCAGTTCGGCGGGCAGGATCAGACCTGCGTACGAGGAGTCGACGGACAGCTGGGTCAGCATCAGCATGCCGAGCGCCGCGACCAGGAAGCCGGGGCCCATCAGCAGGCGCGGGCGGACCCGCGTCATCAGGCGGGCGCCGATCTGCGTGGAGCCCGTGATCATGCCGACGATCATCGGCAGGAACGCGAACCCGGTCTTCACCGGGGAGAAGCCCTGCACGACCTGGAGGTAGTAGGTCAGGAAGAGGAACAGGCCGAACATGCCGATCACGGCGAGACCGAGCGAGGCGTAGACACCGCCGCGGTTGCGGTCGGCGATCACCCGCAGCGGCAGCAGCGGGTGCTTCACCCGGGCCTCGACGGCGACGAAGGCGAACAGCAGCACGGCCGCGGCGATGAACATGCCGATGGTGGTCGCGTCGGACCAGCCGTTGGTCTCGGCGCGCGTGAAGCCGTAGACGAGCGAGACCAGGCCGAGCGTGGAGAGCAGCACGCCGGGGATGTCGAGCGGCGAGCGGTTGCGCGAACCGGCCGGCTCACGGATGACGAAGTACGCACCGGCGGCGGCGACGATCGCGAACGGGATGTTCACGAAGAACGTCCAGCGCCAGTTCAGGTACTCGGTGAGGAAGCCGCCGAGGATCAGGCCGACGGCGCCACCGCCACCGGCGATCGCACCGTAGATGCCGAACGCCTTCGCGCGCTCCTTGGCGTCGGTGAACATGACGGCGAGCAGGGACAGGGCGGCGGGCGCGAGCAGCGCGCCGAACAGGCCCTGGAGCGCACGGGCGCCGAACATCATGGCCTCGTTGGCCGCCGCGCCGCCGAGCGCGGAGGCGAGGGCGAAGCCGATCAGGCCGGTGACGAAGGTGCGCTTGCGGCCCCAGAGGTCCGCGATGCGTCCGCCGAAGAGCAGCAGACCGCCGAAGGCGAGCGCGTAGGCCGTGATGACCCACTGCTTGTTGCCGTCGGATATGCCGAGGTCCTGCTGTGCGGCGGGCAGGGCGATGTTCACGATGGTGGCGTCGAGGACCACCATCAGCTGGGCGAGCGCGATGAAGGCGAGCGCCTTCCAGCGCCTCGAATCGGGTGCCGTTTCCGGCAAGGGGGTACCCACAGCGGGACTCCAAGTCGTGAATAAGCGTGAGAAATCGGGTCGTTACGAAGCTGAGCGTGGTTCTGCAAAGAAGTGGAGAGGCGCCCGGACCGTCAGTCCTGGCGGAGGTCCTCCAAGGTCGCGGGCTCGCCCGGGAGTTCCGAGCGGGCGGGTGCCATCAGGCCGTCGAGGAAAAGCTGCAGGTGACGGTGGACGTACCGGTCGAAGTCCATACAGCCGGTGCCGGGCAGCGGCCGGGTGAGCTGGGAGAGGGCGACCATCAGATCGCCGACGCCGACGTCGGGCCGCAGTTCACCGGCCGTACGGGCCCGTTCGGTGAGCTGCTCGACGGCGTCGGTGAGCCGCTCGCGGGAGGCGACCAGATCCGGGTGGTCCTTGTCGAAGGTGGCGTTGAGCATCGGGCACAGGGCGCCGATCCGCTCCTCGGCCGCGGCGTGCACGAAGGTGCGCAGCGCGCCGAACGGGGTCGTCTCGCCGGCGTCCTCGGCGGCGAGTCCGCACTCCGCGTGCTCGGTGATGGTGTCGGTGACCGTGAGGACCACGTGGTGCATCAGCTCGCCGCGGTCCTTGAAGTTCCGGTACAGCGTCGCGTTGCCGACGCCGGCGCGGCGGGCGACCTCGTCGAGCGGGAGGACCGGACCGTGCTCCACGAGCAGCTCGCGCGCGGCGGCGACGATCCGCTCGCGGTTGCGCACGGCGTCGGCCCGCGGGCGCGGGACGCGGCGCTGTGGCTGCGGCTTCTCGGTCGCGGTGGTCACGGAGGGCTCCTTCACGGTCCGGGTGTTTCGGGTGTACTGGCCGCACGGTCTTCGGATGAAGTGGGGAGCTGGTCCCCGTTTCGTGCGGACACGGGTCTAAACGGGGAGAGCGTCCCCGGTTATTTCCCGGCCTTCATGTGACCTGCCTCACACGCCTCCGACCTCGGAAACCCACGATCGGCGCACCCAGCGAGCGGCCCGCCGGACCTCACCACAGGGTGATCGAAAGGGACCCGAGCGTGAGGCGGTGCGGATGCGGATGCGTCGGATACGCAAGGGCCGGCGGGGGGCGCTGCTCGCCGTGAGCACGGCGGTGGCGCTCACCGTGACGATGACCGCGAGCACCGGCAGGCTCCTCGACGACTCGACGACCGCCGCGGGGCCCGTCGCCGTCTCGCGCACGACCTCCCTCTCCCCCTGCATGATCCGCGGCTCGTTCGGCGTCCAGATGTCGGAGGGCCTGCCCACCGCCCCCGGCTACGCCCGGTCCACCGGCACCGTGCGCGCCCTCAACCTCATGGTCGACTTCCCGGACGCGCCCGGGCAGGGCTCCGCGAAGGACCGGTTCCGCGAGTTCTTCCCGCAGACCCAGGACTGGTTCCGCACCGGCTCGTACGGGAAGCTCGACTACGTTCCCGAGGCCCCGGTCGACCACTGGCTGCGGATGCCCAAGCCGTTCACCGCGTACGGGATAGACCGCGGCGCCCCCTTCGACCCCGGCTACCGCAAGCTCGCCGACGACATCGCGGCGGCGGCCGACCCCGAGGTGGACTTCCGGCGGTACGACCTGGTGAACATCCTGGTCACCCCGAACGCGGGGCCCTCGGCCCTGGACACCGTCCTGTCGGTGACGTTCGCCGGCAACCACGAGGCGCCGGTCGCGGACGGGGTGCCGCTCTCCAACGCGTCGTTCGTGTACTCCCGGCAGGACGACGGGTCGGGGTCGTACGCGAAGACCGGGTACCGGGTGCTGCCGCACGAGAACGGGCACGTGTTCGGGCTGCCGGACCTGTACACGCAGGACGGCGGTGGGGCCGCCGGGCACTGGGACATCATGAGCGAGGACTGGGGGGCCGGGAACGATCTGCTGGGCTGGCACAAGTGGAAGCTCGGGTGGCTCGACGACAGCCAGGTCGGCTGCGCCGCGCAGCCCGGTACGACGGAGTACCGGCTGTCTCCACTGGCCCGTAACGACGGCCGGTCGAAGCTGGTGTTCGTGCCGCTGACCAAGAAGACGGGGTACGCGATCGAGGTGCGTACGCAGGAGGGCAACGACGAGGCGGTGTGCCGGTCCGGGGTCCTGGTCTACAAGGTCGACGCGGACGTGGACACGGGCCAGGGGCCGGTCAAGGTCGAGGACGCGACACCGGACAGCGGCGGCTGCACGCACCAGCCCAACGTCCACGCGGAACTGTCCGACGCGGCGTACCAGTCGGGCGAGGTCTTCCGGGACAAGTCGTCGGGTGTACGGGTGACGGTCGGCGGGATCACGTCCACCGGCGACTACCAGGTGTACGTCACCCGTAAGTAGCCCCGGTGGGCCGCCCCTGCGCCACGGGCTCCGCCCATGCGCGCTGAACCGTCCCCACGCCACGGGGCTCCGCCCACACGCCGGACCGTCCCCACGCCACGGGGCTCCGCCCCGGACCCCGCGCCTCAATCGCCGGCGGGGCTTCAAATGCCCACCCGTCCCAGGGCCTTGATCCGCCCCCTGCCCGCCGGGGCTCGACTCGCCCCACCACCGGCTGCCGCCGCCCATCTCCCACCCACCCGCCCCCTCAGGGGCGTAGGCCCCACGGGGTTCTGCCCTCTCCGGGCAACCTGCCGCAGGCCCGCCTCCCCTTGACGGTCGACCGCCACCCAGCCACGCGTGAGTCACCGTGTGCCGGGCCCCCACCCCGACGAACCTCCACGGTCAGGTCACCGCGAACACGCCTTCGCTTGCCCGAAGGTCGACCGCCACCCCGCCTCGGGCGAGCGACCGCAACCACGCCTCCCGCCCAATTCCCCACCCGCCCGCTCCCTCCAGGGGCGTAGGCCCCACGGGGTACCGCAACGGTTACGGCCAGCCGCCACACCGGCTCCCCACTCGTCGCAGTCGACCGCATCCGACCTCGGCAATCTGCCGCGCTACGACTCCCCCACCCGCCGCGGTCGACCGCACCCGCCTTCGGCAATCCGCCGTCGGAACGGCTCCCCACCCGTGGCGCTGGGCCGCAACCACCTTCGGCAAACTGCTGCCACCACGCCTCCCCACCCATCACGCTCGACCGCAACCACCTTCAGCAATCCGCCACCACGCCCCCCACCCATTGCGCTGGGCCGCAACCGCCTTGGGCAATCTGCCGCCTTGGGCGGCAGGGTGGGCAAGGCGGCCCCCGGTGCCGCGCACCCATCACGACAGGCGCCGACCCCGGCATAAGCACCGCCCCCGGCGCCGCGCATCCAAAACCGCCGCCCCGACCCCGGCACAGCAACCGAACCCCGGACGGACCGAAGCCCCCGGAGGGGGCGGGCGGGTGGGAGATGACCCGGCCCCGGCGCAGCCCGAGCTAGGCCCGGGCCCGCGCAACCAAAACGAAAGGCGTCCCCGACCCGACCTGCCCCGGCCCACCCGGAGAGGAGCACCGCACCCCGCCCCACCCTCACCTCGACGTCAACGCCTCCCGCAGATCCCGCTTCAGGATCTTGCCCGTCGCGTTCCGGGGAAGTTCCGTCTCCTGGAGGAACACATGCGCCGGAACCTTGAACGCCGCCAAGGACTTCGCCGCGAAGTCGCGGATGTCGTCCGGCCCGGCCACCGAGCCGGGCCGCACACGGAGCACCGCCGCCACCTCCTCGCCAAGCACCTCGTGCGGCACACCCACGACCGCCGCCTCCAGAACGTCCGGGTGATCGTGGAGAACCGCCTCCACCTCGACACAGTGGACGTTCTCGCCACCCCGGATCACCAAATCCTTGATCCGGTCGACGACACTGACCCGCCCCTCCGAGCGCACCGCCAGGTCCCCCGTCCGGAACCACCCGTCCGCCGTGAACGCCGCCCCGGTGGCCTCCGGCGCGTTCCAGTACCCCCGGATCAACGGCTGCCCGCGCAGGCACAGTTCGCCCACCTCACCGTCGGCCACCTCCTCCCCCACGGGGTCCGCGATCCGTACCTCGACGGCCGGCGCCGGACGGCCCACGCTGCCCGGCCAACTCCGGTACTCCTCACCCGCGTTGGAGAGCACCCCGCCGAGCGTCTCGGTGAGCCCGTACCCGTTGCGGGGCTCGATGCGCTCGCCGTAGCGGTCGGTGAGGCGGGCCACGATGCCGGGCGGGGCCGCGGCGCCGCCCGTGCTGAACCCCGTAAGGGAGGGGAGTTCGTCGCCCAGTTCCGATGCGCGTTCCAGGAGTTGGAGGGCCGTCGCCGGGACGCCGCCGAAGCTGGTGACGCCGTGTTCGCGGATCATGGCGAGCGCCGTGTCCGGGTCCCATTTGCGCAGCACCACGATCGTGCCGCCCACCCCCATCGCCGCGTAGAACCCGGTGAACGCCGCCACGTGGAAGAAGGGGAAGGTCAGCAGGCCGATGGGGGCCGGTCCCTGGCCGGGCATGACACCACGGGCAAGCGCCGTGCGCGCGGCGGCGTACCGAGGGCCCGTGACGGCGCCCATGTGGGCGTGGTGGGTCGCGACCGCACCCTTGGGGCGCCCCGTCGTACCGGAGGTGTAGAGGATCGTGGCGTCCGCGGACGGGTCGATGTCCACGTCGGGCGGGCCGAGTTGGGGATCGGGCTCGGGGAGGTCCGCGTATCGCTCCACCCGCTCGCCGCTCGCCTCCCGCCCTTCCTCGTGGCAGACCAGGGTCCACGGCCGGGAGCCCGCCGCGTCGAGCCACGGCCGGACCCGTTCCCAGCGCTCCCCGTCGACGACCAGCACCCCCGGCCCGCAGTCGTCGAGGGCGTACGCGAACTCGTCGGGGGTCCACCACGCGTTCAGCGGCACCGCCACCAGGCCGGCCAACTGCGCCGCCCAGAAGGCGACCTGCCACTCCGGGTGGTTGCGCATCGCGATGACGGCGCGGTCGCCCGGCCGCAGCCCGTAGCCGCCCGCACTCTCGTCGGCACAGAAGCGGCGGGCCAGCGCGCACGCCGCCGCGAAGAACTCCCCGTAGGTCATGCGCCCGGTCTCGGAGACGACGAAGGGCGTGTCACCGAACGCCCACGTCGTCTCGGCGAACTCGCGCAGCGTACGGGGCCCGTCGGCATAGGAAAGGCGCCCGTCCTCGCCTCGTACGACGGCGAAGGGGGCGCCCGGAGCGGTCAGCAGCGCTTCCACGGAATCCACGGCATCAGCGTCCATGAACGGACGGTACGTCCGGCGGCCCGACCCACGTCAAGGTACGTGCACCGGCCAACGGCCCCGTACGGCACAGCAGGCGGTGCACGTAGCCCCGTACAGCACGACGGGCGGCGCCCGTGGACCTCTCCACGCACACCGCCCGCCTTCCTACTGGACCGCCCCGCTAGACCTCGGCCTTCGCATGCTCCGCCACCCTCTTACGGGTCAGGAACCAGCCGATCACCAGGCCGACCACGATCAGCGGGGAGCAGTACACCGAGATCGCCGAGTCGCCGCCACCGACGACCATCAGGACCACGACCGCGACCAGGAAGACGATGGTCAGCCAGCTCGTGAACGGCGCGCCCGGCAGCCGGAACGACGGCCGCTCCAGCTCGCCGCGCAGCGCCTTCCTGCGCAGCACCATCTGGCAAATCATGATCATGACCCAGGTGCCGATCATGGTGATCGCGGAGAAGTTGATGACGATCGCGAACGCCCGCTCGGGCACGATGTAGTTGAGGATGATGCCCGCGATGTAGCAGGTCGCGGTCAGCAGCACGCCACCGTAGGGCACGCCCTTCTTGCTCATCTTCGTTGTGAACGCGGGCGCCGAGCCCGCGAGGCCCATCGAGCGCAGCACGCGGCCGGTCGAGTAGAGGCCGGAGTTGCAGCTGGACAGCGCCGCCGTGAGGATCACGAAGTTCATGATGCCGCTGATGCCGGGCACGCCCAGCTTGCCGAGCAGCGTCACGAACGGGGACTCCCCCGCCTTGTACGCGCTCCAGGGCAGGAGGAGGACGAGCAGCAGCACGGACCCGACGTAGAACAGCACGATGCGCCACGACACGGAGTTGATGGCGCGCGGGATCACCTTGCGCGGGTTCTCCGTCTCGCCGGAGGCGATGCCGACCATCTCGATCGCGGCGTACGCGAAGACGACGCCCTGGATCAGGACGATCGCGGGGAGCAGTCCGTTGGGCAGCATGCCGCCGTTGTCGGTGATCAGCTGCGGGCCCGTGCTGTGGCCGTCGACGGGGTGGCGGCTCGCGAGCAGCCAGCAGCCGATGCCGAGGAAGCCGAGGATCGCGGCGACCTTGATGATCGAGAACCAGAACTCGAACTCGCCGAACCAGCGCACCGAGATCAGGTTCGCGCCGAGCACCACGAGGAGCGCCACGAGCGCGAGCGTCCACTGGGGTATGTCGCGGAACATGGCCCAGTAGTGCAGATACATCGCCACCGCGGTGATCTCCGCGATGCCGCTGCACACCCAGTGCAGGAAGTAGACCCAGCCCGCCGTGTACGCGGCCTTCTCGCCGAGGAACTCACGCGAGTACGAGACGAACGAGCCCGACGTGGGCCGGTGCATCACCAGCTCGCCCATGGCGCGCGTGATGAAGAAGGCGAACAGACCGGTGATGGCGAAGATGACCACCAGGGACGGGCCCGCGGTGTGCAGCCGCTCCCCCGCGCCGAGGAAGAGACCGGTGCCGATGGCGCCACCGATCGCGATCATCTGGACCTGACGATTGCGCAGGCCGGCCGCGTAACCCCCCTCACGGATGGCTCCGGCCGTGGCCTTGCCGCCCGTGGTCACACTGCTCTCGGTCGCAGCCGTAGAGGCCTGCGCGGGCCGAGCCTCGGACTCGGCTTGTGCTGTGTGCTCCATGGTTCTCCGACGTACGTGCAAAACGGCATGCCGCACACACGCGAGCACCCACGAATGCGAACGCGGGCAGGCGTGTGCGGCGTACCTGTTGGACAGGACTGGTCCGCCGGATTCGGCGAACTACGAGATCGGAACGGATCCCGGTGGAGTGTGCCGCGGGCGGACCACGCGACGACACGCCACCTTAAACCGTTCGCGGGGGCAACTAATCCACGAGTCCGAGCAGCGAACCGGCGTACTGGGCACCGGACTCGGCGAGCACCTCGTCGAGCGACTGCGCGGACCGGACCGGCGCGAAGGTCACCTTGTCCGCTTCTGCCCCGTTCTCCGGCAGGACATATCCGTACACAGCGGGACGGGGAAGGCTGTTGTAGTGGAAATGCGTCGAGAAGTAGTACGCGCCGGTGTCGTACAGCGCGACGAGATCGCCGGGCTCCAGTTCGGGCAGCTCACGGCCGCGCGCCACGAGGTCGCCCGCGAAGCAGCAGGGCCCGGCCACGTCCTGCACCATCTCCCTCGTCGTCTTCGCCCGGCCCTCGGCGTCGTACGCCCCGACCCGCAGCGGCCACGACTCCGGCACGAAGACGGTACGGGTCGCCACCTGCGCGCCCGCGTGCGTCACCGCGATCCGGCGGCCGCCTGACGTCTTGGTGTACTCGACGTGCGCGGCGATGAACCCCTGCTTGGCGAGGAGCGAGCGCCCGAACTCGGTGACGAGCGTGTACCGCCCGTCGAAGAGGCCGGGGACGGTCTCCCGCAGGATCCGCGCGTACTCCTCGAAGCCGGGCGTGATGTCGTCCGACTCGAAGTTCACGGGCAGCCCGCCGCCGATGTCGAGGGTGTCGATCTGCTGCCGCCCGACGTGCGCGTTGATCTTCTCGGCCAGGTCGTACGCGGCCCGTACGCCCTCGGCCATCAGCTCCAGGGCGACGCCCTGCGAACCGGTGTGGGTGTGAAGCCGGGTCATCCACGGCCGCGCCTTGTACGCGCCGAGGACCCACTGCTCCGCGCCCTCGTCGCGCAGCGCGACGCCGAACTTGGAGGTGGCGGTCGCGGTGCTCATCGCGCCGATCGAACCGCTGCCGACCTGCGGGTTCACCCGCAGCCCCACGGGCGAGGTGCTGCGGTTCGCCGCGACGAGCGCGTCGATCCGGGCCAGCTCCTGCGGGTTGTCGGCGTTCACGGCGATACCGGCCGCCAGCGCCTCGCGCAGTTCCCCGACCGTCTTGGCGGGCGAGTCGAAGACGATCCGCTCGGCCGGCACCCCGGCCGCCCGCGCGAGCGCCAGCTCACCGGGGCTCGCGACCTCGGCGCCGATGCCCTCCTCGTTCAGGAGCGCGAGCACGGGGACGAGCGAGGACGCCTTCACCGCGAAGGTGTGCCGCGCGTCGACGCCCTCGAACGCCGCCTTGAGCGCACGCGCCGCCTCCCGGACCCCGGCCACGTCGAGCAGCCCGAGCACGGGGGCGTCGGGTCCTACGAGCCCCTGCTCGACGGCGGCGCGCAGGGCGGCGTCGCGGCGGGCGGCGGAGGCGGGGGGCTGCGGCATCAGGGGGTGTCCTGCCTTCTGCTTCGTATTGCTTCGTATTGCTTCGTACGGGTTGCTTCGTACGGGGTGGTGCTCGGGGCACTCGTCACTGTGCAGCGCGGCGGGGCGGCGTGTCTGCGTGCGGCGGCACGAAGTACGGGGCGGGGTGATGGTGCGGGCGCACAACGAGCGGCCTGCGGGGCGGCGCGCGTAGTGCCTGTGTACGACGGTGGGCGGGTGGACATGGTGGCGGCGCACTACGTGGGGTGCCCTCACGGCAGCGGGATCAGCCCGGCCCGCCGCAGCCCGAGCTCGACGACGAGCCGTACGTCGGGGTCCGCCAGGTCGAAGCCGCCCAGCTCGCGGGCCCTGCGCAGCCGGTAGCGCAAGGTGTTCGCGTGGATCCCCAGGTACCGGGCGGTGGCCCCGGCGTCCCCGAAGAACGCCAGATGCGCGGCCACGGTGCGCGGCAGATCCGTCCCGTGCCGCTCGTCGTGCGCGAGGAGCGCCGCCACGGCGTCCCCGACGGAGGGCACCTGCGCGGCGACGGCGTCCGACACCCGCAGCGCGTCCAGGGCGAACCGCACGTCGCCGGCGCCCGCCACCTCGGGCTCCCCGCGCTCGCACAGCACCCGCAGCACCTCGCCGGCCCCCGCGCGGGATTCCGCCGCGTCCTTCAGGGCACCGACGACCGGGCCGACCGCGACGAGGGGCTTGCCCCCGGCGCCGCGCAGGACGGCGGCGAGATCCCGGGCGAGCCGCTCGGCGGCGTCGGGCCGGGGGTCACTGAGCAACACGTCGAACCGGTCACCTTCGATTCCGGCCCCGCCTTCACTTCCGACCCCTCCGGGACCTGCATTGCCAGCCGCTCCGGGGCCTGCATTTCCGGCCCCGCCGGAGTCTGGATTTCCACCACCGCCGGAGCTTGCATTCCCAGCCCCGCCGGAACCTGCATTCCCAGCCCCGCCGGAACCTGCATTCCCAGCCCCGCCGGAACCTGCATTCCCAGCCCCGCCGGAACCTGCATTCCCAGCCCCGCCGGAGTCTGCATTTCCAGCCCCTCCGGCGTTTGAGGAGCGGGGTCCGGGGCGGAGCCCCGAGACCGGGCCACGGGGTGCCGCCCCATACGCCGGAGCCAGGCCCCCCTCCACCCGATACGCAAACGCCGGCGAGCCATGCGCAGCAACTCGCAACGCCGCCGCCCGCAACGCCCTCTCCCGCACCTCCGGCACCCCGGCCCCGACCACACCGGAAAGCACCACGCACGGCCGCCCGGGATCAACCCCCAGCGCGGCCCCCGCGGCGACCACATCCGGCGCCCGCTCCTCGAACAACGCCCGCACCGCGTGCCGCCGACGCCCCTCCGCGGACCGGGACCGCAACCGGTGATGCAGCAGATGCGGCACCGCGATCGTCGCGGCCTGCCGCAACGCGTCCCGCGCCCCCTCCGGCAACGGCTCCCCGTCGGCGGCGGCCCACAACGAACCCAGCACTTCCTCGCCCGCACGCACGGCGACCGCGAGCCGCTCGGGAAACCGCCCATCGGCAGGCCGATGCACGACGTCCCCCGCCCACAGCGCGGCCAGGAACCCGCTCTCCGCGAGCTCGGCGACCCGCCACCGCGGCACACGGCGACCGAGAATGGTCAGCCGCCGCAGCGGATCGGCGGTGTCGGCGGTCGGCGAGTACGCCAGCACGTTGGACTCGGGGTCCTCGATGGTGATCGCGCCCCCGACGAGCGCGGCGAGCGCGGAGGCGAGAGCCGGCAGATCCCCCAGCCCCACGTCGACGCCGGGCTCCGGCACCCGCGCCCCACCCGCCGCGAGCGCGGCCCGCAGCAGCCCGATCAGCTCGCCCCAGTCCACCCACGGGGCACGGGCGAGCAGCGCGGTGGACACGCCATCGGCCACTTCCCCGAGCAACGGCGAGACCCCTTCGGCCCCGCGCCGCACGACCAGGGCCGCAGCCCCCGCCCGATCGGCCGCCCGCAACACTTCAGCGGCAGCGGGATCGGACGTATCAACCCCCACGGCAATCAGCACCCGCCCACGCTCCTGCAGGCTCTCCCCGGCGTCGAACACCCCGACCCCGCCCACGGCGACGTCCGTCCCGCACGGCGCCCGTACGACCTGCACGACGTCCTGCCCCACGACCTCGACGACCTGCGCCAACGTGGGTCCGCCACCCGCCGCGGGCCTCTCCGACTGCTCCATGCCCCCAGTCTCACCGATCACGAAACCGGCACCACTGTGACGTACAAGTCACCGCAAACACCCCACTTGTGAGCAACAGCACCCACCACTCACCGCCAATGGGCCGCCCTCGCGCCTACGTTGGACGGATGTCCCCTCTTGCCCGGGTGAGCGAGGCGTACGGTCCGCGCTTCGCCGAATTCGCCTTCGAGCCCGCCTTCCTGGCCGCGGTCGACCAGCACGTGGCGGAGGTCCGCGACCGCCTGGAAGCCGGTTCGGCCGCGCTGCACCCGCCGGCCCCCGACGCCGAGGCCCTCGGCGACTACGCGCTCGGCTTCCTCGACGCGCTCAGCGAGAACGGCTGGCTCGAACCCGTGGGACACGACTACGCGGTGTGCCGCCTCACCGCCATCAGCTGGCTGGTGAGACGGCACGACCTGCTCGACCTGGTGTAGGCGGCTACTGGTTGTCGAACCTCTCCCGCTCCTGAACGGGCTGATTGGTCAGGGCATCCTCACGCCCCGCCTGATAAGCACCGGCACCACCGGCACTCCCCTTCGCCTTGGCGGTCTCCTCCTCGGCCATGTTCAGCCACCGCTCCCAGCGCTGCTTCATCGGTCCGATGAGCCCGCCGCCGACGCCGACGATCAGGATTCCGGCGGCCGCCGCGAGCGCGGCGATCAGCACCGGCTGCGTGACGGTCGTGGCGATCCCCGCCTGCCCGAGCGCGGCAATCGCACCGAGCACGACGATGCAGGCCCACACGATGGTGCCGACGGTCTTCCCGTACGAGACGGAGGACAGGGCGTTGGTGACGATGTCACGCACCAGGTTGGCGACGGCCATGGCCACGACGATCAGGACGACCGCGACGATGCCGCGCGGCAGCCAGGCGACGATGCCGTTGATCATGTCGGACACGGGGTTGTCGCCGAAGACCCCGAAGCCGAGCTGGAGCACGATCAGCATCAGGGCGACGTAGACGACCTTGCAGAGGATGGCGGTCGTGTCGTACTTCGACCCCTCGAGCATCTTCGCCGAGCCGGCCCGCTCGGCGAGCTTCTCCGACCCGATCTTCCTGAGGCCCCTGTCGAGGAGCTTGGTGATCATCTTGGCCACGAACCAGCCGATGACCATGACGACGAGGAAGCCGAGGAACTTCGGAACGAACTCGGCGACCTTCGACCACGCGTCGTTCAGCCCTTGAGTGAAGTCGACGGCGAGCGTGTCGGCGCCGGTCGGCGTACTGAGATTCTGGATCATGAGTGGTACCTCCACCCAGTGGGGCCGGGCGCCGCGAATCCGCACCCGACGAGACGTGTCCCCCTCGTTTTCCTGTGTCCCTCCGGCTTAACAGCCCCAGCCGCCCCCGGCCGCCCCACATCCCCCATTGGCGTGACCCACCCCGCGCCCCGGCCCACCCCACGCCCCGAACCCGATCCGCTACGCTGTTCACGCGCCTTCGTAGCTCAGGGGATAGAGCACCGCTCTCCTAAAGCGGGTGTCGCAGGTTCGAATCCTGCCGGGGGCACAGCATTAAGGGCCAGTTCAGAGGGGTTATCTCCTCGAACTGGCCCTTCGCTTTGATCACGGCCGTGCCACACCCGTGCCAGAACGCCTACGAATCGGTGTCGTCGCGCGCCTTCCGGATCATCGAGCCGAGCCGGTCGGCGATCTCCCGGTCACGCCCGTCGACCATGTGCTGATAGATCAACGCGGCCCGCGAGGTGCTGTGCCCCATCCTGGTCATCAGCTCCCGCAGACTCGCACCGGACGCGGCGAGCGTGTTCCCGGTGTGCCGGAGATCGTGGAAGTGGGCATCCACGGTGACGCCCGCCTCCTTCTTGGCCTTGATCCAGTCATCCCGGAAGTTGCTCCGCCGGAGCTGCCCGCCCTGGGGCCCACGGAAGACATGGCCGTCACGACCAGGACCCGCGTAGGCGTCGAGGTGCACCTTCACGTCCGACAGGAGTTCCGTCGGGAAGGCCACAGGCCGGACACCGGCTTCGGACTTGGGTGCCTTGTCGACGAGCGCCCCGTTCTGCATCTCTGCCTGCGACCGCCGAACCATGAGCGTGGCGTTGTCCGGGTCGATATCCCGTCGGCGCAGCGAGGCCAGCTCCCCGAAGCGCAGGCCAGCGAAGGCCGCGAGGAGGACGAGCAGCCGGTAGCGCGGCGCGATGGCGTCGGCGACGGCGTAGACCTCAGCCACAGTGAGGACGGGACGCTCCGGCACGTCGTAGCGGTCGGCGCCCTTGACCCGGCATGGGTTGCGCCGGATCAGCTCGTCGTCCACGGCCGTATTCAGGATCGCCCGCATGATCTGGTACGCCTTGACCACGGTCGGCTCCCCGGTCCGCTCAAGGCAGGCTGTACGCCATGCCCGGACTTGAGTCGTCGTGATCGAGGACAACGGCCGCTCACCGAAGGTGGGCAGCAGGTGCAGCCGGATCACCGACTCGTGACGCTCGCGGGACCGAGCAGCGAGCTTGCGATCCTTGAGCCATGCCATGGCGTACTCGCCGAAGTGCACCTTGCCCGCATCGGGATCGGCCCACTGACCACGGGTGATGTCCGCCTCAATGTGGGTCAGCGCGACCTCGGCGTCCGTCTTGGTCCCGTAGGTCTCCTCTGCGCTGCGGAGCTGCCCGGTGACCGGATCACGGTAACGAACCTGCCAGCGGCCGGACTTGAGCTGTCGGACCGTGCCGAACCGGCGGCGCCTGCCCTTGCTGTTCGCCATCAGGCAGCCCTCCCATAGGCGCCACGCCGGATTTTCACGGGCTCGACCGTGTGAGCGTCGATGAACTCGCGAACGGCGCTCTCGGCAATGCGGACGTGGCGTCCGACCTTCACGTACGCGATGCGGCGTTCCTCGATCAGGCGCCGGGGGAAACGGACGGTGGTGCCGAGGATCTCGGCGACCTGGTCGACGCTGAGGTAGCGGTCGTTCATGGTCTACTCCCCTTCTTCCTGGGTCGAGTTGGCGTATTCCTCGCGGGACAGTTGGCGGTTCTGCTCGATGTCGCGGCGGATGTTGGCCGCGAGCCAGGACTCGCCGGGGGTGTGGCCGTGGCCGGCATAAGTCCAGTGGGCGAGCGTCAGCGTGGTCCCCTCGTCGATCTCGTCGGGGTCGGGCAGGCCGAGCGCGGCGCGGTGCTGGGCGGCGCGGTAGTCGGCGCGGACCTGGCGCAGGGCACCGAGGGTGGTCGAGTAGCGGCGGGACTTGGTGGAGAAGTGGCCGCGGAAGCCGAGCATGTGGGCCCAGTCGCGCAGCTTGCGGTCCGGGTACGCGTGGTGGAGGTCGAGGCAGGCCTCGATGAGGCGGCGCGGGTGCTCGGGCACGTCCAGGAGGAGCAGGGCTTCCTTGTTGCCGACGCGGCGGTCCACGGTTCCCGTCGTCTCGGCCGCCTTGGTCGCGTACTTGGCGACGTACGAGGCGACCGCCGCCTCGGTGATCTCGGAGCCGTCGCCGAAGGCCTTGATGGTCTGGACGTCGAGGCGGTCGCCCCAGCACAGGACGCGGGCCGGGTGGTCGCCGGAGGCGTCCAGGTCGACGCGGACGCGAGCAGCCGCAGCACGGATCGCGTCGGTGAGCAGGTCGACGGTGGCCCAGTGCGGCGGCGGGGAGTCCGGGCCTTCGGGGCCGTCGAAGCGGATCACGGCGTGGAAGTGGATGGCGCCGCGCTTTTGGTACTCGGCGACCTTGCCGAAGGAGAGCCGGGACTGTTCCTTGGCCGCCTTCTGGGTCAGGCCCGCGCGGGCGGCGATCTCTCGGCGCAGGTAGATCGTGAAGTAGCGCCACAGCTCGGAGGCGTGGTTGTTCCACAGCACCGCGCCCGCGTAGTCGTAGGTGGCCGGGTCGAGCGGGGTGCCCAACTCGGGTGCTTCCTCGGGGTGTCGGGTGCCGCAGCGGCAGGGCCGGGTGCCGGGCCGGTTGTGGACCGGGCCGAAGGACGGCGCGGTCAGCGTGGCGAAGACGCGGGGGTGTTCGCGGACCGTGGGCGGGGTGCCCTTGGCCGGGTCGCCGACGAGGCCCGCACGGATCAGGTGGTAGGTGTCGCCCGCGTACGTCCAGGCACACGAGGGGCAGCGCGAGGCGCGGCGGTTGCCGCAGGCGATCCGGAGCTTGCCGCCGGGCTCGGTGTCGGTCGAGTACGAGTAGAGGGCCTGGCCGGTGGCGCGGTCGCGGGTGACCGTCGATCCCTGGAGGTGGATCGGGTCCGAGCAGCCACCGGTACGGCGGATCTGGTCTTGAATGCGGTCGAAGCCCGGGGACCCGGCCACCCTCAGCACGTCAGCGAGGGTGGCCGGGTCCAGGCCCGCCACGGTGGCGGTGTCGGTCATGCGCTCACCGTCCGGCGTGGGCGAGGAGCGCGGCCGGGGCGGTGGTGCGGCCAAGGCCCTTGCAGGTGCGGCAGGTGACCTTGATGACGTGCAGGTGTCCGGCGTGGTCGCGGCCGAGGCCGGAGGATACGGCAACGGTCGGGAAGCCGTCGCAGTCTCGGCAGACGCGCGAGCGGGCAGGGGTGTGCTGGGCCATGATGAGACTTCCCTTTCGGGTCCGTGGGATCTGGAGGGGTGGAGCCGTCCGGGGCGGCGGAGACTTGGCGGTTGAGGCCGCCCCGGAGGGCGTTACTTGCGCTCTTGGTTCATGAGCGAGCGGACGACCAGCGCGACGATCGCGAGCGATCCGGCGGTGATGGCGACCGCGAGGAGCATGGAGACGAGCACGGTCCCGACCACGAGGACCGCAGCCGAGCCGCCGCCGACGAGGAGCGCCAGCGAACCGGGCGTGAGTTGCACGGTCGGCCGCGTGGAGGCGGCCGGGGCGGGCGCGGGGGCCTGGTGGTGCTCGACGATGGCGCCGCTGAGCGGGATGGTCTGGCCGGTCGGCTGGTCGTTGACCGGGATCTTCGGCGTGAGCATGAGTGGAACTCCTTTCTGATCTGGGCTAGTTGAGGAGGGAGCCGACGGTGGGGCCGAGGAAGCTTTGGGCGATGAGGTAGCCGCCGAGGAGCAGCAGGATCACGAGCCAGATCGGCGGCCGGGTGAGCTTGATGCCGAGGACTCCGACGACGATCACGGCGAGCCAGAGCGGAACGTCCACGAGATCTCCTAGGCCGAGCAGCGGTGGGTACGGGCAGCGAGTTCGGCGGCGGAGCGGTCGTTGTACTCCGTGGAGAAGTCGCAGCGCGGCGCGGTGCAGGCGGCCGTGTGGCGGTCGCGGCCGCGCCCGTCGTAGAAGGTGGCGACCTGGACCGGGCCGAACTTGCGGACGTTGCGGAAGCGCCGATAGGCGGTCATGGGTGGTGCTCCTTCCTGGTCAGGTGAGTTGGAGCTGTGCGGCGATCGAGTCGACGACCGGTGCGGGCAGTCCGAGTTGGGCGTGCAGGTTGGCGGCCGGGAGCGGGCTGCCGGTGGTCTGGTGGTGCTTGTCGGCGAGCTTTCGGGCGTGGTCCAAAAGCGCCGGCGGAACGCTCACCGGGGCCGGGGTGGGGGCCGGGGTTGGGTCGGCGGCCGGGAGTTCAGCGGGCTCGGTCGGCTCCGGACGCTCGTCGAGGTCGGGCGCAGGAGCGGGACGGTGCACGTCGACCGCAGTCGGCTCCTCGGTCGACTCCGGCGCAGGCATCGCGGCCGGGGCCGTGTCGGTCGGGGTGTGCACGAGGAGCGTGCCGCCGAGGAAGGCGAGCGCGGGCCATCCGGCGACGACGATGCGCAGCCAGGCCGGAACGTGGCCGAGGTCGAGGAGACCAGCGGTTGCGATGTTGGCGCCGAGCGAGGCGAACAGCGCGATCACGAACCACGCCCAGGCGGCCCGGTCACGGCGAACGGTGCGCAGGCGCCGCCAGGCCGCGACCAACAGCAGGTCGACGCTGATCGGGTAGGCCCAGGCTTTCCAGCCGGACTGTCCGGCAGCTTCGGCCAAGTCGTGCAGGTGGGAGAAGGACAGGGCTCCGGCGATCACGGCTTGGATGAGCACGGCGTCCAGACGGATCGAGCGGTTCACCGTCATCACCTCCTAGCGGGAGTCGGGCCCGGACCGGCGGTCAGCGGTTGCCGCTGGGGTAGCCGTGGCCGGGCGGCGGGTACATCGCGGGCTCGTAGGCGCCGAACAGGGCGACGGCCAGGCCGTACGCGGTGACCGCGACGAACTCGGGGTCGGCGTCCGGGCGGTTGGCGTAGTCGCTCAGATCGGAGATGAGGGCGGACGTGATGGAGAGGTCGGCGCAGGTCGAGCACATGAGCGTGGTTCTCCTCTCGGATCAGGCATGGGCGGGGTAGGGACCTGGCGCGAGTCGGTCACGCCAACCGGGTGGGGAGGGAGCCTCAGCCGATCGCGGGGGCCGTGGTCGGCATCGGCGGAATCTTCGACGCGGGAACCGGCGCGGGCGCCGGGCGGAACGGCTCCAGGGCCGGAAGGTCCGGGGCCAAGTGGGCGAACTCGCGGCAGACGGCGACAGTTTCGTCCACGGTGGTCAGCGGGGTGCGGATGCGGCCCCAGCCGCCGGAGGCATCAGCGGCAACGGCCTGGCCGGGCCGGTCAGCGGGGATCGTGCAGGCCACCGGTACGGACTCCGGGGCCACGTCGTTCAGTCCCATCTCTGCCGTCTGCTTGTCGTTGACCCGATGCACCACGCGGCCGGTGAGCTGGGCGCGGAGCATGGTCGCGCCCTTGCCCAGCTCGGAGCCGAACCGCTGCCCGCAGATCTCCAGGTAGAGGCCGACTGCGCGGGACAGTTGGGCCAGCCGGATCAGGCCGGTGACGATCCGTTCTCGGCGCTTCTCATCCTTGCTTGAGGAGATCAGGAACAGCTCGGCGATCTCGTCGACCAGGACCACGATCGGCGCCGGGCGCAGGTCCTCGGGGAGCTCCCACAGGTCCGAGACGCCATGCTTGGCCAGCAGATCGAAGCGGTCCTCCATCTCCGCCACGAGTACGTCGATCAGCGAGGCGGCATCGTCGGGGTTGGTCGCCAGCGCGGACAGCCGCGGGGCGTAGCGGTTCTGCTCGACCCCGCGCTTGCAGTCGATCCCCACCAGCGCGACGGGCAGTTGGGCGAGCCCCTTGATCAGGTTGCGCTGATACATGGACTTGCCGGACTGGTTCGCGCCGAGGGTGAGCGCCTGCGGGATCTCGCGGTAGTTGCGCTCGTACACGCTCCCGTCGTCCCGGATCGCGACCGGCACCACCAGGCCGTGCGGCGCGGCCTTCTTCGGCATCTGCACCCGCTTGAGCAGGTCGAAGCCAGTCATGCGCAGTTCCACGTACCCCGGCTTGGTCGCACGGACGTGGACCGCGTGGACGCCCCAGGCATGCCGCAGCCGCTCGGAGGCCGCCGCGATATCGGCGGGCTCCAGACCAGCAGGCAGACGGAGCGTGACCCGAAGGCCGGTCGAAGTGCCCCTCACGCGGCGGATCTTCGGGGCTACCGGCTGCACCTCGCTGCGGGCGATCCGGCGGGACATGAACGCCCGCAGGCCGGACGGCTGCACCGTCAGCCCGCACACATCCATCGTGTTCTTGTACGAGAACGAGAACCGGCCCCAGGCCATCGGCAGACCGACCATCCCCCAGTACACGCGCGGCGCACGAACCTTGGCGTAGCCGACGCCACCCGCACCCGCGAGAGCGCCCGTCGCCTCCAGCCACATGGTCAGGTCGGTCATGATCAGGCCCCCGTGGTGAGCGCGGCCGCACGGAAAGCGATCCCGTGCCGCTTCTCGCCGTTGAAGGTGTTCTCCCAGTCACGGGCCTTCAGGCCGATGACCTTCACCGGCATGCCGGGCGCCAGACCCTCGGGAAGACCCGTCTCCGGCACGGTCACCTGGTACAGGTTCCCGTCCCCCTCGTCCGAGACCAGCAGGCCCACCGTCGACAGCGGCGCGTCCGTCTCCCGGTCCACGGCCCGCTCACCCGTCTTCTTGTTGACCAGCTTCGGCTCGGGCGCGGTCGCCACGAACACAACGGCGGTCGAAACGTCGATCTTGAAGGACGGCATTGCGTCTCCTCTAGTAGAGCTTCGCTCCTGCACTCATGTACAGGAGTTATGAGTACGAGAGTGCCTAACTCATGTACATGAGTCAAGCGGTAGAGGCCGAGCGCGTGTCGAGTTGGCCGAAAAGAAGGCCCGCGAGTCAGTCCCTCGCGGCGAACCGATAGTCGAGAACGAACTGGTCAGCAGCCATGATCGTGTCGCAGACCTCGACCACACGACCGCTGTCCGAAAATGCGCTGCGGACGAGGTGGATCACCGGAGCACCAGGGCTCAACGCCAGGGCCGTGCCCTCGGCCTTCGTCGCCAGACGGGCGCTGACAGTCTCTGTGAACTCCGCGAGCTGATGGCCGTGCTCCTCAAGGCGCGCGTAGATGCCGCCACCTCCGGGGTTCTCGGCGAACATCTCGGGGATGTCCTTCACCACGTCCCACGGCAGGTACGACGTCGCTTCCTCAGTGGGGGTGCCGTCTCGGAAGTACCGGCGCTTGCGAGCGAGGACCTTCGAACCGGCCGGCACTCCGAGCCGCTCGGCGATCTCCTCCGGCGCATCGACCGGGCCGACGAGAAGCACGTTCACCGAGGGGACTCCCCCGGACTGTTCCGCCTCAGCGAGGTACGCAGCCTTTCCGGCCTTGCGGTGCGCCCGGCGGAAGCGGTCGGAAGACTTGCGCTGAACCGGAGGACGCGAACGCACGTAGGAGCCTCGGCCATGGTGCGTCTCGACCAGCTGGGCCGCGCGGAGTTCCGCGATGGCCTTGCGGACCGTGCCGGAGGCGGCCCCGTACCGCTCCATGAGGTCGGTCTCACTGGGTACCGGGGCGCCGGGTGCCAGCACGCCCGACTTGATCTGCGCGGACAGGTCATCCGCGATCTGTAGGTACTTCGCCTTGTTCGAAGACGACACGCTGTCACTCGCCATAGTCCTACAGTCTCTCCTATCCTCCTGTACATGAGTAACAGCGACGCCCAAAAGCCGTCAACGCCTCTCCACTCGGTATCCGTGGCGGGCGTGGTCGTGCGCGAGGACGGACGCGTGTTGGTGATCCGTCGCGCCGACAACGGGCGGTGGGAGCCGCCGGGTGGAGTCCTGGAGCGGGACGAGGCCATCGAGGATGGGGTGTGCCGCGAGGTCTTCGAAGAGACCGGGATCAAGGTGCGCGTCGAGCGGCTGACCGGGGTCTACAAGAACATGACGGTCGGGGTCGTTGCCATGGTCTTCCGGTGCAGCCCGGAAGGCGGGACCGAACAGCTCTCGGACGAGTCGACCGCCGTCACCTGGCTCGCCCCGGAAGAAGCCATGGACGCGATGAGCGAGGCCTACAGCATCCGCATCGCAGACGCCCTCACCGACGGCATGGCGCCCCACATCCGCACCCATGACGGCCTCAAGCTCACCGACCCGGCAGGCAACTAGTCCAACCGACCGGAGCCCAGGAGCTGTTACAGGTTTCTCTACCTCATCAAGCCCCGGCTGCGCTCCGCTCCGCCGGGCGCGCTTCCCGGCTCCGCTGCCCTTCGCGCTCATGCCTTCGGCCCGCGCTACGGGCGCTGCGCCGACGCGCGCCCACAAGTGGCTAGGCCGGGAGCATGAGTCGAGCACCCGACCACTCCGGCCACGGTCAAAGACGATGCCTCCGGCGGGGGATCGGCCGGCACCGGGGGCCCGGGGGTAGCGCTGCCGAGTGCGGATCCGCGGGTGGTTGCGAGGGCTCCCATCCCGTCCACCGTCGACCCAGGCAAAGCCGAGCAGACGTGGCCCCTGGTGTCCAGGTCGTTCGTACAGTGGCGCGCTCCACCTGGACACCAGGGGCCACGCCCGCTCCACTGCGTGTGGGTCGACGGCGGACGGGATGGGAGCTGGGGTTGAGTGGTGGTGGGTACAGGTCGATGACTGCAGACAGAATGGGGCATTTTTTTCTTGAATTGATCTTGACGTCATGCCACCATGAAGTCAGGTATACGAAGTAGGAGGCTCGCTTGAACACCAAACCGCAGGCGCTGACCTTGCGCTTGCCACCGGAGCTCCATGAGCAACTGCGCACACTGTCCTTCCTCACTCGCAGGTCGATCAATGACCTGGCCACCGAGGCTTTCGCCGACTGGATGAAGTCGGCCGGACGAGAGCTGCTGATCGGATCGGCGACTCAACATGGACAAGATCGACACCGCGTAGCGCTCGACAAGCTCCAGGATCTATAGGAGCGCTAGGCCGTGCCCTTGTACCTAACCGCGGGCGAGATCGTTGCCCTCCATGACGCTGAGATCAGCCCCGACGAACCTCGTGGGGTCACTCTCAGCCTCGTGGAATCTGCTGCCGCTAGGCCGCAGCAGAGCGCTGGTGGCAAGGACGCCTACCCAACGCTCCACCTGAAAGCCGCAGCCCTCTTGCACAGCCTGGTCTGCAACCACTGTTTCGTCACTGGCAACAAGCGCACGGCCACTCTCGCTGTTCACGTCTTTTACATGATCAACGGATACGAACTGATCGCAGAAGCCGGTGACCTAGTAGCACTTATGCTCGCAGTCGCTAAGTCGTACGTTGAGACAGAGAACAAGGTGTCCGGTACGGAGGTGGAGGAAATCTCCGAGCGCCTCGCTGGTTGGGTAGAACCCATCAAGCATGACGACCCGGCCTTCGGGTGGGAATGAGGCCTGGCTCCACCAACCAGGCGTGCCACTTCCGTGCCAGAAGAGGCAGGGAACCTCGGGGAGCTGGAGTGCACAACGGCATGTTTCGCCAGGACCTGATAGCCAAAGAGCCCGCAGGTCGGACACATGAGTATCAAACCTCGCTCCTAAAGCGGGTGTCGCAGGTTCGAATCCTGCCGGGGGCACCAGCTCAAGGGCCCCGGACCGGTCACGGTCCGGGGCCCTTGGCGTCTGCTCCTGACATCAGCGCCACGGCGCAGAGCATCGGCGCCGAGCGTGCGCCCCCCTGGGCCAAGGCCTCCGCGGCAAAATCCCTGGTGAGCATGTGACACGTTGCGGACAATGACGGCATGACGCTGACAATTTGGGTCGATGACTGGCAGATCCAGTGCTGCGGGGAGAACTTCACGCCGGGGGACACGGTTGCCTGGCATCTGCTGGAGGCCGACCCCGAGGATTACGCCGCCCGCGTTGGCAGCGATCGTGCCGCAGAGATCGACTTTCGCGAGGAGCATCACGGCCAGGGAGAGGAGCACGCGCCGCCCACGCGGTTGCAGGTACTGACGATCACAGAAGTGCACTGCCGGTACGAAGCCCCTCCCGGCAGCGCGTCGAACATGCGGCACCCGGTACCAGGCACGACCGAATTGGTTCCGGTCCGAGAAGCGGACGGATGGGCCGCGCATCGCCCACACGTCGAATTCACCGGCTACCTGGTGACGGCCGAGCGGCGGGACGATGTGCGGCTGCCGAATATCCGATAGCTGCCCGCCACATCCCTCGGTACCGTCCCTCTATGACCGACAGCCAAAGGGGCAATGCCGCGTAGGCGCCCATCAGCCCTGCGGGGCAGCATCCCTGTCCGCTCTCCGGGGCGGCGAAGGTACCCGTTCATCGATCACCTTTCGGGCTCTTGCACGGCTGACCTGCGTCGGCTCGAGCGAACCCGCTTCTGGCCCGAAGCCACGGAAGCAGCGTTCTGGCACTGGAAGGCCCTTGCCCACGGCCCGCTCAGGCAACTGACGGACCGGTTCGCAGGCTCTGATTGCGGTCTCCCCGAGTGCGGGTGCTACAGCGGAAACTTCCGCGATCACCTGGAAGTCGTGCTCCGGACACTGCCCCGGAAGAGCGCGCGTGAGCTGCGCGCCCTGGTGCGAGCTCTCGACGAGAAGATTCTGGCAAGAGCCAAGGTGATCCCGGCAGAGAGCCTGGACGCGCCATGGTGGCGAGGCCAGATCTAGGAAGAATTCGCTGTGCCACAGCTCGCAAGAAGCCGAGTGAGTACGCCGGTTGATGGGAACTGCGGGGTGAGTGGTCGGTCTGGGGCAGGAGCGCAACACCGGCCCATGCCCACCACTCGCCCCCCCGGCAATAGCCGCGTCAATGCCATGGAGGCCCCATGAGCCGCGCCCGCACAGTCGCCGTGGCGGTCCTGTCCGCCGCTCTGCTCGCAGCGTGTGCGCAGGAGAAGCCCGAACTGCGTCCCACCAGGACGCCCGGTGAAGGCGCTTGGTACGAGAGCACCAGGGCCGAGCGCCACGAGTACTGCGAGGCCTACCGCGCGCACGACCCCCAGCACCCCATCAGCATCCCCACGTACCCGTCGGAAGAGACCAGGGACGAGTTCGCCGACGACTTCTACAACGTGCTGAAAGAGAAGTGCTGAAGATGAAGTGCTGGGCATCCGAACCAAGTTGGATCCGCCAGGCCGACGTCACTCCAGATGAGCCGCGATGCGCGCGAGAGTCCGCCGGTTGTCCTCAAACAGGTGCGCCTGCATACCCGTTGCCCGGGCCGCCTCGACGTTGATCGCGACATCGTCGATGAACAGGCAGTCCTCGGGTCGCACGGCCAGGCCTGCGCACGCGGCCTCAAACGCACGTGAGTCCGGCTTCTCGATGCCGATCTCGTGCGAGTAGACGATCTGCTCCACCAGTTCGTCGAAGTGATACAGCGCCGTCTCCCGCTCCCGGGCTCCGACAAAGCTGTTGCTCAGGATGCCGAGCCTGCAGGTTCCCCGCAGCGACCGCACATAGTTGATGAGCTCCTCGTTCGGCGTCCCCAGGTACTCCGCCCACAGGTCTGCCATGAAGGCTTCGGCCAGCGGGGCATCGAGCCCCAAGCGGGCCGCGACCTGCTGGTTCACCTCCCGCTCGCTGATGCCTCCGACGCTCCCGGCCCGCCAGACGTCGCCCATCCGTTCCTGAACAGTGCCCAGCGGCAGGTCCAGCCGCTGTTCCCAGCGTTGCACCCACCCCGTCTCCGGAGTGATCTCCAGTACGCCGCCGATGTCGAGAATGACGCAGGACTCAACCACGCAAGCTCCCCTCCGGCCACAAGGAGAGCAGCCCTCCGGGGCGCCCCACCCTGTGACCTCCTTGTGAAGATCCAATGGGGTTGGCATACTCCTCCAGCCGCCCCCCAACGGCCAGAGCCCGCAAAGGGCTTGGTCGTCTTCGCATTCCCCTGGGGGGATCTTGAACATGCATGCTGTGTCGCGCGCCGTCGCCCTGACGGTGGCCGCGGTCGCGACGACGTTCGCCGTGGGGGCGCCGGCGCACGCGGTCGACGTGGAGTCCGGGACGTTCGACGTCGTCAGTGAGGTCGGGGACCCGGTCGGTGGCGGGTATCCGTATTCGTACGTCGACGGCGCGGGGTCGGGCGACTCCATGTACGCCGGGTGGAACGACGAGCAGAATTCCGTGCACGTCATCGTGATCGCCGGGAACGGGGATCGGTGGGATCTCACCATGGGGGCTCCGGCCGGTGACCCGCTCGCCGTCGGGACGTACAGCGGGGCGAGCGACACGCCCTCCCTCGGCGGGGCCAAGCTCTCCGTCGACGGGACGTTCTACGGGTGCGAGTCCGAGGGCACGTTCAGCATCGACCGGCTCGAGCTCGGGCCCCGCGGATACGTCCAGGCCCTCGACGCGAGCTTCGCGCAACACTGCAAGGACACCGTCCCCGGGCTCACCGGGCAGGTCCACCTCACCAACCCGCCGCCGCCCGCCGAGCTGGCCCTCGGCGCCGACGTCGACGCCACCGGCTCCGTGTCCGCCGACGGCAAGGCCACCGTGCACGGCACCGTCACCTGCTCCGAGCCCGTCGCCGACGTCCTGGTGAACGGTCGTATCGAGCAGGCCGTCGGCAAGGACGCCCTGGCCACCGCCACGTACTACACGCACGTCGCCTGCACCCCGGGCGCGCCCGTCGTCTGGTCCGCCGTCGGCACCGCCACCGGCAGCGTTCCCTTCGCCAAGGGCAACGCCTCCGTCGGCTACAAGGCCCAGGCGACCGACCCGGTGTACGGGCAGACCGTCGTCACCGACCCCGCCGCCACGACCATCGTTTCGCTGCGCAAATGACGTGTGACCGCCCAAGCGCCACCAACTCCCCTTCGCGGGACACCATTTGGAGAATCGTGAGATCCAGACGCGTCCTCACCGCCCTCGCCGCCACCGCGCTCCTCTCCGGAGCCTTCGGTGCCGGGACCGCCGAGGCCTACGACGTCGAGTCCGGCAGCCTCTCCTTCAGCGGAGACGCCGGTGAGTACATCAGCGGCGGGCAGTCGTACGCCTACGCCGAGGGACTGACCACGCAGGGGTACGTCACCAACGGCGTCCCGACCGGCGTCGGCGTGTTCGTCGACGGGGCCGACGGCAGCAGTTGGGCCCTGCACCTCGAAACGCCCGCCGGCGCCGTCCAGCCGCTCGCACCCGGCACCTACACCGGCGCCGCGGCCAACCCGGACCCGAGCCAACCCCGCGTCGAGCTGCGCGGCAACGGCCGGGACTGCCTCGCCGAGGGGTCCTTCACCGTCCAGGACGTGGACATCAGGGACCACGGCTACGTGAAGAGGCTCGACGCCACCTTCGAGCAGCACTGCCCCGGCGCCACGGAGTCGGTGCGCGGCGAGGTCCACCTGAACAACCCGGAGCCGCCCGCCGAGACCGTGCTGGGGCTCGACGTCGCCCCCGACGCCGTCGCCGACCGGGTCAGCGGGCGCGCGCTCGTGCACGGCACCGTCACCTGCACCGAGCCCGTCGCCCTGGAGACGCACGGCACGGTGAGCCAGACCCTGGACGGCGTGACCACCCGCGGCACTTACAGCGCCAAGGTCGACTGCGTGCCGGGCGCACCCACGCCGTGGACCGCCTCCGCCGCTCCCACCGGCGGCGTGCCCTTCCAGCGCGGCGACGCCACCGTGATCGCGAGCACCAGCGGCAAGGACCCGTTCTACGGCCACACCATCACGGCCGGCTACAACGGCGCGCTGCAACTGACCAAGAAGTAGCCCCAGCGCCTCACGGCCGCTGTCGCATGGATCCCACCGTCCGCAGCAGCCGGTCCGCCCGCTCCCGGAGTTCCGGATGTGCGAGCACCGTGTTGCGCAGGCCGCGGACCGGGCGGCGCCAGAGGCGGTGGGCGGCCGCGGCGGGGTGGGGGCGGGTCGCGAAGCCCTCGGAGACCCGGAGTTCGCGGGTCTTGAGCCAGTCCTTGTACTCCTTCTCGCCGCGGCCCCAGTCCATCAGCCGGATGCCCTGGCGGCCCGCGGCCTCGACCATGCGCAGATGCATGAGGAGGCCGGGCGAGTAGTAGCCGAACTCCGGGTCGTACGCGGTGAACCAGGCCGCGAAGATCGTCTTCGACGTCGGCCCGAAGTGGGCGGCGACCGGGCGGTCGCCCGCGTAGACGACCGAGAGGACGCCCGTGAAGTGGTCCTCGCGGACCCGGAAGAGGTGGTCCGTGAGGTGCACGATCCACGGGCGGGCGAAGCGGTCCATGCGGCCGGTGCGGCGGTACTGGGCCGATTTCCAGCTCATCAGCTGGTGGAGGACAGCCGGGTCCCGCTCGTCGTAGACGAAGCGCATCTCCCCGACGTTGCGGGTCAGGCGGCGCTCCTTCTTCAGGGTCGTCTTGGCCTGGCCGGGGTACGTCGCCCTCAGCCACTCCTCGTACGTCTCGTGGCTGCCGTCCTTCAGGTCGAGGACGGGTGAGGCGAACGTTCCGGTGACGTAGCGGCCGAAGGGTCTCTGTTCCTCGACGAGGTGGTCGAACTCGAAGACCGACAGCCCGCAGGCGCGCAGGAGTTGTCTCGTGTCCCAGGTGACCCCGGGCCGGTGCACCAGGGCCTGGCAGTCGGACAGGCCCATGCCGATGGCGCGGCCGATGCCCGCGGGCCCCTTCTCGTACGGGAGGAAGCCGACGGGTTCGCCGCCCTCGCGCAGCACCGCCACGTGCGCGCGGCCCTTGAACCGGGCGACGCCCTCCGCGAACTCCGGTGCCAGGAACGGGTTCTGGAAGTCCGGAGAGTGCTCCATCGTCTCGTGCCAGGCCGCACGCAGGGACGCGCTGAGCTCGTCGGCTCTGTACGTCGTGATGTTCAACGTCGGTTCGCCCGCCCCTCGCCGCGGGCGTGTGGTCCACCAGTAACCGGATACCTGCGTCGATACGTGAGCGTGCCGCTCATGAGCCCCCCTCTTCCCCCAGAGGGCTCAAAGGTCGCGAAACAGTACGCACGCTGTCAAGAGTCCTTCGGGCACTTCGGACACGCAACCGGAAGCTGTCGCCTACGAGTTGAGCCGCATGTGGACGTGCATGTCGTGCCAGCCGTCCGTGTGCAGCGCCGAGCTGCGCCGGGTGCCCTCCAGCTCGTAGCCGGCCTTGAGGGCCACCCGGCAGGAGGGCTCGTTGCGGGTGGAGTGCTGGAGGTCGAGGCGGTGGAAGCCGAGGGCGAACGCCCAGTCCGTGAGCGCGCCCAGGGCCCTGGGCGCCACTCCTGCCCCGCGCGCCTGCGGCAGCACCCAGTAGGCGACCTCGGCGACGCCGTCCAGGAAGTTCATCTCGCGCAGCGCCATCCGGCCGAGCGGGGCGTCGTCTGCGGCGCCGGCCACGATCCACTGGGCCGACTTCTCCTCCCGCCAGGACGTGTGCGTCCCCTCGACCCAGTCGCGCGCCTCGTCCAGGGACGCCATGCCGCGGATGTGCCAGTAGCGCAGGACCGGGTCCTGGAAGGCGTCGTGGACGGCCTGCGCGTCGTCGAACGCCGGGGTGCGCAGGACCAGTTCACCGTCGGCCGAGCGGAGCGTCGGCTGCGGGGCCGACGCCAGGGTGCCCGGCTCGATGACGTGCTCGGTGTCGAAAGGCATGATCCGCATGATGACCGGATCGCACCGCCCGCGCACCCGGATTCTGGGTCGGCCTCCCGGTGTAACGCCTCGGGGCTCCGCCCCGGACCCCGCGCCTCAATCGCCGGCGGGGCTTAAAAGGCGCACCCGGATTCCGGGTCGGCCGGGTCAGTCCCGAGTGCGGACCGGTGCCGTCTCCGGGAGGCGCCAGACGCACAGCGCGCTGGCGAGGCCGGCGAGCGCCATGTAGCCGGCGAGGTACCAGGGGCGGTCGCCGCCCGCGTCGACGAGGAGCGTCGCCACGAAGGGCGAGGTGCCCGCGAAGATCACGCCGTTGATCTCGCGCACGAAGACGAGCCCGCTGTAGCGCACCTCGGTCGGCAGCGACTCGGCGTAGAACGTGCCGGTGACCGCGAAGATCGAGTTGAGCATGAGCGCGAAGGCGATGGTGATCGCCAGGTAGATCAGCCACGGCTCGCGCGTGTCCACCAGCCAGAAGAACGGGTACGCGAAGAGCGTGATCGCGACCGCGCCGCCGATCATCACCGGCTTGCGCCCGACCCGGTCGGAGAGCGCGCCCGCCAGGGGAATGGTCAGGATCGAGACCGCCGAGGCGATCGTGATGCCGAGCACGGAGGTGCCGGAGGACAGGCCCAGCTGGTTGGTGAGGTAGCTGGGCAGATAGCCCTGGATCGCGTACGAGGCGATGGCGGTGGCGCAGCCGGAGCCGATGAGCAGGGCGATCGCCTTGGGGCGGGCCTTGATCGCGGCGAGCACGGGGAGCTTCTCGCGCTTTCCGCTGTCGCGGGCCTCCTCGAACTGCTCGGTCTCGGGCGCCGCGTTGCGGATGAGGAGCGCGATCACGACCACGAACGCGCTGGCCAGGAACGGGATGCGCCAGCCCCAGCTGAGGAAGTCGTCCTCGGGCAGCGTCGAGACGGCGGCCACCGCGCCGGAGGCGATGACGACGCCGATGAACTCGCCCGCGCCCGGCAGCGAACCGTAGAAGCCGCGCTTGCCCTCCTCGGCCGCCTCCGTCGACATGACGTACGCGCCGCCCAGCTCGGCGCCGACGCCGAAGCCCTGCATCATCCGGCACAGCACGAGCAGGACCGGGGCCCAGATGCCGATCGAGTGGTACGTCGGCAGGAAGCCGATGGCGAGCGTGCCCACGCCCATCAGGATCACGGTGAGGATCAGCACCGGGCGGCGGCCGATGCGGTCGCCGAGGTGGGCCAGGACGAGGCCGCCGATGGGGCGCACGGCGAAGCCGAGCCCGAAGGTCGCGAACGAGGCGAGGGTCGCCGCGAACGGCGAGACGTCCGGGAAGAAGACCTTGTTGAAGACGAGCGCGGCCGACGCGCCGAAGAGGAAGAAGTCGTACCACTCGAGGATCGAGCCGACGACGCTCGCGGCGGCGGTGCGGCGCTGGCGGGTGCGGGCGCTCATCGCCTTCGCAGGCGCGGATTCCTTGCGGGTGGATGCGCTCGACGGTGCGCTCATCTCACTCACTCTCTTGCTGACTCTTGCTGATGGGGACGGATCGGACGCGGCTCGGAGCGGCTGATCCACGGCTCTGATGCGGCTCGAACCCTCGTTGTTGCAACATGTGCACGCCTGTTGCGCAAGGGCTGCTAATGTTCTTCACGGCCCCAGCGGGATGTCAATGGAGGGACGGCGAATGTCCGGTAAGGCGATCTGCATCGGCGAGACGATGGCGCAGGTCACCCCGGCCGACGGCCTGGGTCTCGAGCACAGCCGTGAGCTGCGGCTCGCGGTCGCCGGTGCCGAGTCGACCGTGGCCCAGTACCTCGCCGACCTCGGGCACGAGGCGGCCTGGGTGAGCCGGGTCGGGGACGATCCGTTCGGCCGCCGGATCGTCGCGGCGGTCGCCTCGCGCGGCGTGGACGTCGCCGGGGTGCTCGCCGATCCGGCCGCGCCCACCGGCGTGTACTTCAAGGACCCGGGGCCCGACGGCACGCGCGTGCACTACTACCGGGCGGGCTCGGCGGCGTCCCGGATGACGGTCGCCGACGCGGACCGCGTGGACCTGACCGGCGTACGGCTGCTGCACCTCACCGGGATCACCCCGGCCCTCTCGGACGGCTGCGCCGAGCTCGTGGACACGCTCGTGCGACGGGCGGCGGACAGCGGGACACTCGTGTCCTTCGACGTCAACCACCGCCCTGCGCTGTGGAGTTCACGCGAGACAGCCGCCGAGGCCCTGCTCGCGCTCGCCCGCCGCGCCGACATCGTGCTCGTCGGGCGCGACGAGGCCGAGACGCTGTGGGACACCGCCACCGCCGAGGACGTCCGCGACCACCTCGCGCCGCGCGGGACGCTCGTCGTCAAGGACGGGGACGTGGGGGCCACCGAATTCACCGCCGCCGGGAGCGAGTTCGTGGCGGCGCCCGCCGTCGACGTCGTCGAGGCCGTCGGCGCCGGTGACGCCTTCGCGGCCGGGTATCTGAGCGGACTGCTCGACGGCTCCACGCCCGCCGAGCGGCTCGCGCTCGGACACCGGCTCGCCGGGCGGACGCTGCGCAGCATCGAGGACTACGTGCCCGCCACCCGCCCCGACGCGGCCGACGCGACCGGCGAAGGACACTGATCCCATGTCTCAGACCGTCCGTCGCGCCATCGACATCCTCGAGTTCATCGCCCGCCGCCCTCGCACCCAGACCGAGGTCGGCGAGCACCTGGGCGTGCACCGCTCGACCGCCCTGCGCATCCTGGAGTCCCTCACCGACGGCGGCCTCGCGCGCCGGCTCCCCGACGGCCGGTACGCGGTCGGGCACCGGCTCGCCGGCCTCGCCCACCTCGCGCTTGAACAGTTCGGCCTCAAGGACGTCGCGGGCGAACACCTGCGGCTGCTCGGCGAGCGCTGCGGGCACACCGTGCACCTCGCCGCCCTGGAGGGCGAGCGGATCGTCTACGTCGACAAGGTCGACCCCGTCGACGGGGTGCGCCTCTACTCGCAGATCGGCCGCCCGGTCACCCTGCACACGGCGGGCGTGGCCAAGGCGATCCTGGCGTACGTGCCCCGGGAGCGGGCCGACGCACTGCTCGCGGACTGCGACTTCGTGCCGCACACCGACACGACGATCACCTCCCCCGACGCCTACCGCAAGGCCCTCGCCGAGACCAGGACCCGCGGCTGGGCCGTCGACGACGGCGAGTACGAGGACTTCGTGAACTGCGTCGCCGTGCCCGTACGGGACAGCAGCGGCGAGGTCGTCGCCGCCGTGTCGGTGACCGCACTCAAGGCCAGGGCCGACCTGGGCGCCCTCGAATCCGAAGTGCTGCCCGACCTCATGACCACCGCCGACACGATCTCCAAGGAGCTGGGATGGCGTCCGTAACGTTTGATGAGTTGTTCGCCGGGGTGCCCGTCATGGCGATCCTGCGCGGCATGCCCGCCGACAAGTCCGTCGAACTCGCCGTACGGGCCTGGGACCTCGGCATCGAGTGCGTCGAGGTCCCCGTGCAGACGGAGGAAGCCGCGCGAGTGCTCGGCGCCGTCGTCGCAGCGGGCGCCGAGCGCGGCAAGCCGGTCGGCGCCGGCACGGTCACCACGGCCGAGCGGCTCGGGTGGGCGGTGGACGCGGGCGCCGCGTTCACGGTGGCCCCCGGGCTGGACGTGGAGGTGGCGCGGGCGAGCGTCGCGGCGGGGCTGCCGCACCTGCCGGGGGTCGCCACGGCCACGGATGTGCAGGCCGCGCGGGCGATCGGGCTGACCTGGCTGAAGGCGTTCCCGGCGAGCGTGCTCGGGGTGGACTGGTTCCGGGCGATGCGGGGGCCGTTCCCGGAGGTGCCGTTCGTTGCCACGGGCGGCATGGATGCGGGGAACGCTGCCACTTATTTGGCGGGTGGGGCGTCTGTGGTTGCCGTTGGTTCGGCGTTGGAGGACGCGGCGCAACTTCCTTTGCTGGCCGAACTGTTGAGGTCACAGGGGTGAACGTCGCGGGGCTCTGCCCCGGGCCCCGCGCCTCAATCGCCGGCGGGGCTTGATGTGCCGAACCGGGCTTGATGCAGCCGGACCAGACCAGAAATCACCAGACAGGAGTCGCTCCACCATGAAGATCACGTCACTCACCACCTACCTTGTTGCTCCCCGTTGGCTGTTTCTGAAGGTGGAGACCGATGAGGGGATCACGGGGTGGGGGGAGCCCGTCGTCGAAGGGCGGGCGCACACCGTTGCCGCCGCCGTCGACGAACTGAGCGACTATCTCGTCGGGCAGGACCCCCTTCGCATCGAGGACCACTGGCAGGTCATGACGAAGGGCGGGTTCTACCGGGGCGGGCCCGTGCTGTCGTCCGCCGTGTCCGGGATCGACCAGGCTCTGTGGGACATCAAGGGCAAGTTCCACGGTGTTCCGGTGCACGATCTGCTGGGCGGCGCGGTCCGGGACCGGATGCGGATGTACTCGTGGATCGGCGGCGACGACCCGAGCGAGGCCGCCGAGCACGCGGCCCAGCGCCTCGAACAGGGTTACCGGGCCGTGAAGATGAACGTCGGCGGCCGGATGCGGCTCCTGGAGACCTCGCGGGAGATCGACGCGGTCGTCGAGCGCGTCGCCTCCGTGCGCGACGTGCTGGGCCCCGACGGCGGCGTCGCCGTCGACTTCCACGGGCGCACCTCCCCCGCCCTCGCCAAGCAACTCGCCCAGGCCCTCGAACCGCTGCGCCCGATGTTCATCGAGGAGCCGCTGCTGCCCGAACTCACGTCGCAGTACGCCGACTTCACGGCGTCGACCTCCATCCCCGTGGCCACCGGTGAACGCCTCTTCTCCCGCTGGGACTTCGACCCGGTCCTGCGCTCCGGCATCGCGCTCGCGCAGCCCGACCTGTCGCACGCGGGCGGCATCTCCGAGACCCGGCGGATCGCGGCGCAGGCCGAGGTGCACGGGGTGGGCCTCGCGCCGCACTGTCCGCTCGGGCCGATCGCGCTCGCGTCGTGCCTCCAGGTCGACTTCGCGTCGCCGAACGCGTTCATCCAGGAGACCAGCCTCGGCATCCACTACAACGTGGGCTCCGACCTGGGCGACTACCTCGTCGACCCGTCCGTCTTCGCCTTCGACTCCACGGACGGCCACATGGCGCGGCTGACCGCGCCCGGCCTCGGCATCGAGGTGGACGAGCAGGCCGTCATCAAGGCGGCCGCCTCCGGCCACCGCTGGCGCAACCCGGTGTGGCGCCATGTGGATGGCTCTTTCGCCGAGTGGTGATCACGTCTCGGGGCTCCGCCCCGGGCCCCGCGCCTCAAACGCCGGCGGGGCTGGGTATTTCAAGCCCCTGCGGCGATTGAGCAGCGGGGTCCGGGGCAGAGCCCCGAGACCGCAACGCCGTGCGACCAGTCACCTCAGCTCCTCGGGGCACGGCGTCCCCCGGGGCAGCTGATACGGCGCCGCGAGCCGATAGATCCCCGGCTTCGGGGCCAAGAGCTCCGTCCACGCGTCACCCGCCTCATCCTTCTCCGTCTCGATGAGGCACCCGTGCGCATTCGCGTACCGCTTGGGGAGCGAACCGTTCGCATCCCTCGCCCGCTTCGACGACTCCGTCTCCTTGGGCGCGCCGAGGCTCTTGCCCTCCGCGTCGACGACCGAGAGCCACGGTGAGTACGGGACACGGATCAGCACCCGTCCCGGCCGGGTCACCTCGATGGTCAGCTCGCCCTGCTCCGCCGCGTCGACGACGGCGTGCGGCTCGGCGAGCGGCGTCGGGTCCGTGACGGCGAACAGCTGCCAGTTGGCGTCGCCCCACACCTGCTTGAGGTACGGCAGACCGCGCTGGACGAGCTGCCGCTCGCGCTCGGCGCCCTTGCCGTCCGGCTCGTCCTTGGGCAGCACCACGTAGTGCACGGCCCAGCGCCGCAGCCACTCGCGGTAGTTCGCCGAGTTGAGGGTGTCGTCGTAGAAGAGCGGGTTGCGCTCCATGTCGGCCTGCCGGTTCCAGCCGCGCGCCAGGTTCACGTACGGGGCGAGCGCGGAGGCCTCGCGGTGCGAGCGGGCGGGCACCACCTCGACGCGGCCGTGCTCGGCGCGGACCTCCTGCAATTCGTTGACCAGCGGCGCCAGTTCGCGGGCCCAGGAGGCGGCGGGAGTGGTCCGCACGACGTCGTCGACCGACTTGAAGCCGATCCACGCGTTGAAGGCGACGAACGCGATCACCAGGACGTACCACTGCCGCGACCGCTTCACCGTGAACGGCAGCGCCGCGAGCAGCGCGACGCCCGCGAACAGCATCGGGAGCCGGGTGATGTTGGAGCCGATCTGCGAGCTGATCAGCCACACCAGGAGCACGGACAGGGTGTAGACGGCGGACGTGATCCGCACCGTCACCCATCCCTTGGGCACGAGGACGCACACGAGGACGCCGTAGACCATCGGCAGCAGCGCCGACCAGAACGACATCGGCTGCGTGCCGGAGAACGGGAACAGCCAGGCCGAAAGGACGACCACGGCGGTGGGCGCGAGTCCGAGCGCGTACGCGCCGGGGCGCCGCTTCTGCAGGAACAGCGCCACGGCGACGAGCCCGACGAAGAGCCCCGCCACCGGCGAGCAGGCGGTCGCGATGCCCGCGAGGGGCGCCGCCACGGCCGCCTTCGCCCAGCGCTTGTAGCGCCAGCGGTACGGCCAGCAGAACACGGCGGCCGTCGCCGCGAGCCCGAACATCATGCCGAGGCCGAACGTGACGCGCCCCGACGCGGCATTGCACAGCAGCGCGAAGACACCGGCGAGCGCCGGCCACAGGGGCGTGGCGACCACCCGCGTACGGATCAGGATCATGGTGAGCAGCGCCGCCGACAGCGTGCCCGCGCCCATCATCGTGGTGCGCACGCCGAACACCGACATCAGATACGGCGAGACCACGCTGTACGACACCGGGTGCATGCCGCCGTACCAGGCGAGGTTGTACGCGGAGTCGGGGTGCCGGCCGACGAACTCGGCCCAGGCGTCCTGCGCCGCGAGGTCCCCACCGCTGTTCGCGAACGTGAAGAACCAGATGAGGTGGAGGAGCGCGGCGACCAGTGTGGCGAGGGTGACGGGGTGCCGGGCGAACCGCTTCAGGCGGGCGCGGCCACCCAGGATCTTGGCGACCGCCTCGGCCTCGGAGGGCCCTTCGGGCTGTTCGGGGACCTCGGGGAGCCGTATCCGGGGGCTGCCCCCGCCCGCCCCGGGCTTCGCGTTGTCCGCGCGCGTCGGCCTCGCTGTGGCCACTGGAGACACTCCCGTTTACCCGTGTGCCGTTGTGAATGAACGGGTGGGCGTCCCCCGCCTGCCCGGTCTCGCGACGCTAGCACGGCGGGCGCGGACGGGCGCCGTGGGAGGCCGAAGGTCATCGGCCTCCCACGCGCGGGTCCGGGTTGTCAGCCGACGCGGGTCAGCTTCGCGCCGAATCCGGGCTCGGTGAGGCCCTTCTGGAGGGCCACCGGCACCTCCACGGCGCCGCCTTCGCCGTCGCCGACCTCCAGCACGCCGACCGTCTCACCGGCCTTGCCCGTGTGCGGCACGGACTTGCCGTCCTGGTCCGCGAGTTGCAGGTGCACGGTCTTGCCGGCCCAGCCGACGGCCTTGACGTCCTTCGTGACCGTGACGGGGGTGTGCCCGCCGAGCTGGTCGTCGACGTAGCCGACGACGTCGCCCTTCTTCAGGACCGTGGACGAGGTGACCGCGTCCTGGGCGGCGAGCATCGCGGTCTTGCTGACCGCGTTGACCGTGTCGATGATCGGCGCCTTGTGCTGGCCGAGGACCGCGCCGACGACCGTGACCGTGGAGCCGCCCGCGTCCTTGGTGGCGGCGAAGAGCAGGTTGCCGCCGGCCTTGGTCGTCGTGCCGGTCTTGATGCCGATGGCGCCGTCGTAGGGCACCAGGCGGTTGTAGTTGGTCCACTTCTTGCCGGACGGGTCGGTCCAGGTGGGCAACTTGGTGATGTCGGTGAGCGCCGGGATCTGCACCAGCTCGTTGCCGAGCTTCACCTGGTCCTGCGCAGTGGAGACGGTCGTCTCCTTCAGCCCGGAGGGGTCGGTGTACGTGGTGTTCTTCATGCCGAGCTTCTTCGCGGTGGCGTTCATCTTCTTGACGAACGCCTCCTCGGAACCGGCGTCCCAACGGGCCAGCAGACGCGCGATGTTGTTCGCGGACGGGATCATGACCGCCGCGAGCGCGTCCTTCTGGGAGATCTTGTCGCCCTCCTTGACGGTGTTGAGCGTCGACTCGTTCTGCCCGTCGGCGTCGTAGCCGCCCTCCTTCTCGGCGGTGGCGTCGACGGTGATCGACGGGCCGTCGGCGCCCGCCTTCAGCGGGTGGTCCTTGAGCACGATGTACGCGGTCATGGACTTGGCGACGGAACCGATCGGCACGGGGGTCTGCTTGCCGAAGTTGTCCATCGTGCCGATGCCCTGGACGTCCATCCAGCCCTGGCCCTCGTCCGGCCACGGCAGCGACGCCTTGTCGCCGTCGAAGCTGTACGTCGAGTCGGCGGTGAGCGAGAGGGACGGCGTCGGCAGGGGGCGGACGGCCTGGATGACGCCGAACACGACGATCAGCAGGATGACGATCGGCGTCCACACCTTGACCCGGCGCACCGCGGTACGGACCCGGGTCTCCGGGGGCGGCGGGGTGTTGGTCAGTTCGGCGAGCAGGTCGAGCGGCGGCTTCGGCGGCAACGGCTGCTGGGTCGTCCGCTCGGCCGGTTCGACGGTGGGCTGCTCGGCCTCCGGCGGCAGCTCCTTGCCCGTGGCCTTGCCCTCGTCGAGCGACTTGAGCGGCACGAACTTACTGCTCTGCGCGGTCCCGGCCGCCTTGAGCGTGGTGGTCGGCTGATCGACGGGCTGCGGCACGGCCTTGAACACGGCGGTGGCCTGATCAACCTGGACGCCGTCCTTGGCGCCGTCCTTCGTGACGCCCTTGGCGTCGGCCTTCGCGGCGTCCTTCGTGGCGTCCTTCGTGGCGTCCTTGGCGTCGGCCTTGCCGCCGACCTTCTCGCCGGGCTTGGCGTCGGCCTCCTCGCCGGCCTTGCCGCCAGCTTTCTCGTCGGCCTTGGCTTCAGCCTTCCCGTCGGCCTTGGAGCCCGACTTGGCGTCGGCCTTCCCGTCAGCCTTGCCGTCCGGCTTGGCGGCGGCCGTGGCCGCAGGCTCGGCGGCGGGCCTCCCGTCGGCGTTCGCGCCCGACGTGGCATCAGCCTTCTCGTCGGCCTTGCCGTCCGACGTGGCGTCAGCCTTCTCGTCGACCTTGGCGTCAGGCTTGGCGTCGGCCTTCTCATCGGCCTTGGAGCCCGACTTGGTGTCGGCCTTGCCGTCCGACGTGGCGTCGACCTTGGCAGCGGACTTCCCACCAGCCTCAGCGTCCGACCTGGCGTCGGCCGTGGCCGCAGGCTCAGCCGCGGGCTTCGCGTCGGCCTTGGCGCTGTCCTTGCCGTTCGACTTGGCAGCGGACTCCCCGCCAGCCTCGGCGTCCGACTTGGCGTCGGCCGTGGCCGCAGGCTCGGCCGCGGGCTCCCCGTCGGCGTTGGCGCCCGACGTGGCGTCAGCCTTGGCATCCGCGTTGGCGGTGTCCTTGGCGTCGGCCTTGCCGGCCTCCTCGCCGTCCGACGTGGCGTCGGCCGTGACGTCGGCCTCGTCATCCGAACCAGCACCGGCTTCGGCATCGGTCTTCGCGGCCGGCTTGGCGGCAGCCGTGACGGCAGCCTCGGCCGCGGGCTTCGCGCCACCCTCGCCCTCGTCCTCCGGGCCGCCGCCGGTCTCGGCGTCGGCCGTCGCGTCGGGCTTGGCCTCGGCCGCACCGACCCCCGTGGGCTTGCGTTGCGGCAGGGCGGCCGTGCGTGAGGCGTCGGCCGGGGGTTCCCCGGCGCCCTGGTCATCGCCGCCCGGCTTTGCAACTGCAGACGGATCGGCGGAGCCGCCGTCGCCCGCCACCCACGCCGCCACGGCCGCCCGCAGACGCTCGTCGCCGGCGCTCTCGGGCGCCGCCTCCGGAGCCTCGGACCCCGTGCCCGGAACCTCGCCGGAGGCACCCTCGTCCTGGTCCACGCCGGACGGCGCTCGCGACACCGCGAGACGCGGATCCTCCGGAGCCGGACCGCCCGACGCCTTGTGCTCTCCCGACTTGTCGGGGGTCCCCGCCACCGATGCCTCCTCGACCGAATGAACCACTCAACCACTTGTCGCCGGACAGGCTGCCTCTGTCTGACCCTGTCCGAACCATGTACCAGTGTCCTGTGTGGGGGCTTAACCCACGTGGTAGACGAGAACGACATACCTATAGGTTCCCGCCCAAACCCCCCACGCACTCTCGACAGACCAATGTGAGAGGGGTCACCCTGTCATTCATCCACGCGGGGAGGCATGGATGGGCAGGAGCCGCAGAACACTTCCGGAGGAGCTTCTGCTGCTCGCTCTGGACCCGGCCACGGGTACCACAGCGCAGCCGCAGTCGCTCGACCTAGGTCTGGCCGGAGCACAGCTAGTAGAGCTGGCGCTGGCCGGACGGATAGCCCCAGACGGGGATCGTATCGCCGTGGTGGCACCACGGCCGACCGGAGATCCGACTCTGGACTGCGCGTTGGAGTTGCTGCGAAGGCGTGGCGCTCCCGTACGGGCCGTCCACTGGATAGGCGGGCCGCGTCTCGGCCTGCGACAGACCTATCTCTCGCACCTGGAGCGGTGCGGCATGGTGCATGCCGTGGCGGGACAGATGTGCGGGGTACTGCCGACGACTCGCTACCAGGCGACGGACACGGCGATCAGCCGGGAGATCAGGGCCCGGCTGGACAGCGCGATCCGCACCGGGGTCCCACCGGACCCACGGACCGCGGCGCTCGCCGCACTGGCCCATGCGGTCGGTCTCGGCAAGCACCTGTATCCGGGCAACGAGGGCAGGTCCTCGCGCTCCCGGCTGCGGGACCTGATCAGGCACGACCCGATGGGCGGCCTCGTGGCGCACGCCGTGATGGACGTCCAGAACGGTGTGGCGGTACAGCCACGCCGCTCACCGGCCCCCTCGGCGGGTCGGGCCGCACCGGAGCCCGCACGCGGCGTTCCGATGCAGCCACGCCGCGGATCCATGGCTCGCGCCGTGGCCCACTAGGCGAACCGCACCACCCGCAGCACCGCAGCGCCGCACCGTAGTCCCCAAGAACCGGTCCGGGAGCCGCTGTACCGCGCGGGGTGGCGTGCCGGGCGTGAGGACGACGCCCCGGCCCGCCACCCCGCGCGCTCGCGTTTGTGCTGCACAGGAGGCACGTGCGGGCCGCATGTGCGGCCACGCACATCCGCCGTTTCCCAGCGCAGGGCCGCCTCGGGGTGGCAATCTGCTCAGCAATAGACACGCAACGTATACAGAACAAAGAAATGCACGTAGCCGGAGGTGCACGTCCGTGGCGTCCAACGTCAATCCCACCGTCAGGCGACGCCGGTTGGGTCAGGAGCTGCGCCGGCTCCGCGAACTCAAGGGCATGACCGCCGAAGAGGTCGCCGAGCGCCTGCTGGTCTCGCAGTCGAAGATCAGCCGCCTGGAGAACGGGCGGCGCAGCATCAGCCAGCGGGACGTACGCGATCTGTGCGGGGTGTACGAGGTCGAGGACCACCGGGTCATCGACTCGCTGATGCAAATGGCCAAGGATTCGCGCCAGCAAGGCTGGTGGCACTCGTTCGGCGACATCCCGTACAGCGTCTACATCGGTCTGGAGACCGACGCGGCGTCCTTGCGCGTGTACGAGTCGCAGTGCATCCCGGGCCTGCTGCAGACCCGCGGCTACGCGGAGGCGCTGATCCAGGGCGCGATGCCCGAGGCCTCGCAGACCGACGTAGAGAAGCGCGTGCAGGTCCGCATCCGCCGCCAGGAGCGGATCAACGACGAGGCGAACTCGCTGCGCCTGTGGGTGGTCCTGGACGAGGCGGCGCTGCGCCGCACCGTCGGCGGCTCCGCGGTGATGCGCGAGCAGCTCGAGCACCTCGCGGAGGTCTCCGGGCTGCCCCATGTCACCGTGCAGGTGCTGCCCTTCGAGATGGGCGCGCACCCGGGGATCACGGGGCAGTACGCGATCCTCGAGTTCCCCGACGCGGCGGACTCCAGCGTCGTCTACATCGAGGGCGTGACCAGCGACCTCTACCTGGAGAAGACGCAGGACGTGCAGAAGTACAGCGTCATGTACGAGCACCTGCGTGCGCAGGCGCTGAACGTGGAGCAGTCCCGGCAGTTCATCCTGGAAGCCGCGAAGCGGCACACGCGCTGAGCGGCAACTCGCGTAACGGACCGGAGAGTTCAGGCCTCCGCTCCGCACCCCGCCCGTGAGAAAGCGCCGCACGGTACACCTTTCCCACGGGCGGGCGGAAGACCCACCTGGAATATGCCATCCGGTCGAGTGAATGCCCCCACCGCCGCCCCGAGTCGGCGAGTAGCGTCGATCACGCCAACAACAGACAAGGTGTTGGCGCAAAGCCGCGGCAGGTCCGCGGCCCAGCAAGGGACAACTGGCCAGACCGGAGCAGATCATGGCAATCACCAAGGGCGCACAGCCCACCTGGATCAAGTCCTCGTACTCGGCAGGGAACGGCGCGTGCGTGGAGATCAAGTCTCCCGCGGCCCACGCCGTGGACGTACGCGACTCCAAGGACCCGCAGGGCCCGAACCTGGCGTTCGCGCCGGCTTCCTGGAGCGCCTTCGTCACGGAGATGAGCCGGGTCGACGTCTGACCCCCAGCACACTCCGTGAGACAACCGAACACGCAAGACAGCACACTGCACCACAGCACCACTGACAGAGCCCTCTCGACTGGTCCGCCGTCCTGGCCGAGGGGGCTCGGCGCTGTCCGGAGCCGGCGGGCCCGGATCAGCGCAGCTGGTCCACGTACTGGTCCGTGCCCGGCACCGTCGGGACGAACGGGGCCATCAGTTCCACCCGGCCGAGCCCCGATGCCGCCACCGCCCCGCCCAGGCCCGCGAAGTGCTCCTGCCAGACCTCGCGCGGGTCGCACTGCAGGAACCAGAGCAGGGTGAGCCGGGTGTCGACGCCCTCGACCTGCTTCACGTACGTCATCTTGTCCCCCGGCAGCGGGGTCGGCCTGAAGACCGTGACCAGCGCGGCGGGCGAGCCCGCGAGCCGCTGCGGCAGGTGCTCGTCGCGCAGCCAGTTCAGCAACTCGGCGCGCTGCCCGGGCCCTTCGGAGTCGATCACCTCGACGACCAGCCCCTGGTACGGATGGTCGAGCGCGTGGAAGTCGCGCGGCCCCTCGTCGCCGTCCCGGTACACCGTCGCCTCGTGGTCCTGGAACGACGTGAAGACGTGGGTGCGGTCCTGGTGGACGCGGTCGTCCCGGTTGAGCCGCTTGTTGATGCCGACGGTCCACTTCATGTGGTCGGCGTAGCGGCCCTCGGTGATCCAGTACGTGGAGATGTAGCAGCCCGCGGTGACCGGCTCGGCGACCGCCGACTTCTCGGGGTAGCGCAGGAGCTGGAGGTCGCGGGTGGCGACCCAGCGGCGCCCGGAGTACATCCACGGCATGGCCATGGCGCCGGCGTAGTAGTGGTCGTCCTCGTACCAGCGGTTGTACGCGTGCTCGTGGCCCGGGTGCGGTTCGACCATGGTGATCAGGGCGTGTCCGGGACGCACCCCGTACGGCCCGACGGCCGCCAGTTCCGCGTACGTCTCGCTGTGCGTGTCCTCGTGCGTTTCCTCCATGCCGCTCACCTTCCGGCCTCCCTCGTGGGCCTTCCATCTCCCGTTCGACGCCCATACTCTGACGCCCCGTCAGACAAAGCGCCAGAGCCGGGAGGCGAACCGATGGTGAATGCGGAACTGCTTGCGGGGAAGACCGTGATCGTCTCCGGCGTGGGCGCGGGGCTCGGCCGCCAGGTGGCGGAGGCCGTGCTGCGCGACGGCGGGAACGCGGTGCTCGGGGCGCGCACCGAGGCCCACCTCGCGGCCTGTGCGAAGGAGTTGGACCCGGAGGGCGGGCGGACCGCGTTCCGCTCCACCGACATCGGTGACGAGGCGCAGTGCGAGGCGCTCGCGGACCTTGCGCGCGAGCGGTTCGGGGGTGTGGACGCGGTCGTCCACGTAGCCGCCTGGGACAGCTACTTCGGGGGCCTGGAGGATGCCGACTTCGAGACCTGGAGCAAGGTCGTCGACGTGAATCTGCTCGGCACGCTGCGAATGACCCGGGCCTGCCTGCCCGCCCTCAAGGAGTGCGGCGGCTCGGTCGTCTTCATCGGTACGCAGTCGGCGATCGCGGCGCCCTCGCAGGTCCGGCAGGCGGCGTACGCGGCGTCGAAGGGCGCCCTGACGAGCGCGATGTACTCGCTGGCGCGGGAGGTCGGCCCGCACCGGGTCCGGGTGAACACCGTGCTGCCCGGCTGGATGTGGGGCCCGCCCGTGCAGGCCTACGTCCAGATCACCGCGCAGACCGAGGGGGTGCCCGAGGACGAGGTGCTCGGGCGGCTCACCGAGCGGATGGCGCTGCCGGACCTCGCGACGGACGGGGACGTGGCGGACGCCGCGGTGTTCCTCGCCTCCGACCGGGCGCGCGCGATCACCGGCCAGCAGCTCCTGGTGAACGCGGGAGAACTCATGCGGTAGCCGCCCCACTCGGAGAACCGGGCAACATCGCAGGTCAGCTGTGGTGGGCCCGCTCGTACCCGAGTTTCGCGACGTTCTGAATTCTGTCCGGGGTTCATATCCATGACTGCAGAACCCTTGACCGGCCCTTGGCGCGGAGGTTCAATCCCCCACGTCCCCAACACCCTTACCGGGGGCAACCGTTGTGCAGCGGAACCCCTGGAGGGGGCACATGAACAGTCTCGACTGGGTCGTGCTCATCGCCTACTTCGGCGTGATGGTCGCGATCGGCGTCTGGTCCCACAAGCGCGTCGACAACGTTTCCGACTTCTTCACCGCGGGCGGCAAGATGCCGTGGTGGCTGTCGGGCATCTCGCACCACATGTCCGGCTACAGCGCGGTGATGTTCACCGGTTACGCCGGCATCGCGTACACCTACGGCGTGACGTCCTTCGTCACCTGGTCCTTCCCGATCGCGCTCGGCATCGCCATCGGCGCCCGGCTGTTCGCGCCGCGCATCAACCGGCTGCGCTCACGGCTGCACGTGGCCTCGCCGCTCGAATACCTCAAGAACCGCTACAACCTGGGCACCCAGCAGGCGCTCGCCTGGTCCGGGATGCTGCTGAAGATCGTCGACGTGGGCGCGAAGTGGGCGGCCATCGCCACGCTGCTTTCAGTGTTCACGGGTGTGTCCCTGAACCAGGGCATCCTCATCACCGGCGCCATCACCGCCGTCTACTGCACCATCGGCGGACTGTGGGCGGACGCGCTCACCGAACTCGGCCAGTTCATCATCCAGTTGCTGGCCGGGATCTCGATGTTCATCGCGGTCGTGCTCGAGCTGAGCGACAAGCACATCGGCTTCTTCGAGGCCTGGAGCAGGCCCGAGCTGGAAGGACACGGCAAGCCGCTCGTCGGCCCGTACGGCACGGTCTTCCTGCTCGCGTTCCTGTTCATCAAGCTCTTCGAGTACAACGGCGGCATGCTCAACCAGGCCCAGCGGTACATGGCGACGAGCAGCGGGCGCGAGGCCAAGCGGTCCGCGTATCTGTCCGCCGCGCTCTGGCTGATCTGGCCGGTCGTGCTCTTCTTCCCGATGTGGATGTCGCCGCTGCTGGTGCAGGCGCAGAAGCCGGACGGCTCGGACTCGTACGGCCTGATGACCGAACAGCTGCTTCCGCACGGCCTGTTGGGCCTCGTCATCGTCGGCTTCTTCTCGCACACGATGGCGATGTGCTCCTCCGACGCCAACGCCATCGCGGCCGTCTTCACGCGGGACGTGGCGCCCGCGCTCTCCTCGAAGGCGCGGCAGTGGGGCCCGCGCGCGGGTCTCGTCGCGGCCCGGCTGACGACGGTGATCTTCCTGGCGCTGTCCATGGCGGTGGCGACGCAGGTGAACTCGCCGACGTTCAAGGACATCATCACGGTCGTCATCAAGTGGGTGGCCGGACTGATGGGCCCGATCGCGATCCCGATGATGCTGGGTCTGCTCCGCCAGTTCCGCAGGTCGGGGCCGACCGCCGCGCTCACCAGCTGGGGCATGGGCCTGCTCGCGTTCTGGCTGGTGAACTACCCGATCAGCTGGAGCATCGAGGGCGGCGTGCCGCTCCAGTACCAGGTGTCGATCCCGCTCGCCGTCTCGCTCGTGCTCTACATCCTCATCGGCTTCATCAAGCCGGAGGACACCCCGGAGCGCGACGCGATCATCGCCCGCATCAACTCGGACGACGACGGGGCGGCAGCGGCCGCGGTACCGACACCGGCCAGCCAATCCTGACCCTGAGCCCCGGGTGTGGCCTAGGGCCTGATCCAAACGACAGGCCCTAGGCCCTCGGATAGCGGGCCAGCCACCCCGGGGAAGCCGCCGCAGGCCCGTGCAGTGCGGCGCCCTGCGTCATCTCCATCGCGAAGTCGTCCGCGAGCTCCAGGATCGTGGGGCGGCCCTCCAGCTCCGCGACCCACGCGGGCGGCAACGCCGTCTCGCCGTGCAGCGCCCCGAGCAGTCCCCCGCACAACGCGCCGACCTGCGCGGAGGGCCCGTCGTGGTGCACGGCGAGACCGAGCCCGTGCCGGATGTCGTCGCTGACGAGCGCGCAGTACACGGCGGCCGCGAGCACACCGGTCGCGTCGCCCTCCCCGACCAGCTCGCCGACCCGCGCCGCGGTCGGCATGCCCTGCCGTACGGCGCCGAGCGCGTGCTTGAGCGCGTCCGCGACGGGCGGGTGCCCGGGGCGCGCGGCGAGCAGGGCGAGCGCCCGCTGCACCGCGGCGTCGAGGGAGTCGCCGCGCGCGAGGGCGTGCACGAGGACCGCGTACGCGCCGGCCGCCAGGTACGCCTCCGCGGCGCCGTGCGTGTGCACGGCGCACTCGACGGCGAGCTGGAGCACGAGCTGCGGCTCCCAGCCCACGAGGAGCCCGAACGGCGCGGAGCGGGTCGCCGCCTCCGCACCGTCCGCGTCCAGGTTCTTGGGGCGGTCGAGCGTGCCCATGACGTCGTTGCCGAGCCCCAGCAGGCAGGCCTGCGACGCCCCGCGCCGCGAGTACAGCCACTCCTCGCGGGCCAGCCAGCCGTCCTCCTTGCGGCGCAGGTCGGGACCCCAGTCGCGCTGGGTCGCCGCCCATCGCAGATAGGCGCGGTGCACATCGGTCGGCGGGTGCCAGGCGCCGGTGTCGCGGCGCACCTGGGCCCGGATCAGCCCGTCCACGGTGAAGAGGGTCAGCTGGGTCGCGGCGGTGATGGCGCCGGTCCGCCCGTACACGGGCACGAGCTGCTTGAGCCCCTCGTCCCCGTGCTCGGCGTGGATCCCGTCGAGCGTGAGGCCGTCGAGCGGGGCGCCGAGGGTGTCACCGAGTGCGCCGCCGAGCAGGGTCCCGCGCACCCTGCTGCGGAAATCCTGCTGTTCGGCGCGGCCCCAGACCGCCGCCGCATTGGGCGCTGCGCCCATGGGGCACTCCTCCTGTCACGACCCTCGACCCTTCGGCTTGGAGCACTGTAATCGACCGGCGTCGACCAGGAATGTTCACGAAGTGATGGGACTGTGGACGAGCGTGCGCACGGTGGGCATTGCCCGAAACCCGCCCCGCCGCCCCACCCGACGGAGGACCCTGAAGGGACACGTCTTCTGGTACTGAGGGGTGCCGGGAAGGGCGGGACATCATGGACGCGGGCAAGGGACAGGGCCTTGCGGGCGCGGCCAACCGCTTCACCACGCGGTCAGTGGACGAGGCGCGCGCCGTGCTGTCGCAGCAGTTCTACGACATGAAACTGGACACCCCCACGGCGGCGGATTTCGAACTGGACGCCGATGTCGTGGTGCTCGGGGGCGTCACGATCGGGCGGATGTCGTTCGGCGCCCCCATCAGGGCCTTCATCCCCGAGCTCGAGTGCTACCACGTCGTGGCGCCGGCGACGGGTTCGTTCGGGATCGGACAGGGCCGGGCGGCCGACACCCGGGTGACGGCCCGTACCGGGGGCATGCTGAACCCCGTCGCGGGTTTCCGGGTCGGCGACTTCTCGCCCGACTGCGACACGCTCACGATCAAGATCGACAAGGTGGCCGTGCACCGGCAGCTGGAGATCATGCTGGGCAGGCCCGTGCACCGGCTCGCCGACTTCCGGCCCGCGTTCGACATCTCCCGCGGAGCCGGCCGCAGTTGGGCGGGCCTGGCGCGCTGGACCGCGCTCGACGCGAACAGCCCCGACGGGCTGCTGCAGAGCCCCATGATCCGCGGCCGGCTCGAACAGACCCTGCTGGAAGGCCTGTTGCTGGCCACCGACCACCGCTACCGCGACGCCCTCGACGCGCCGCCACCCGCGATGCCCGCCACCGCCGTCAAACGCGTCATGGACGCCGTCCGCGACAACCCCGCCGAGCCCTGGGACGCGAACCGGCTCGCCACCGTCGCGCAGGTGAGCCTGCGCACGCTGCAGGAGGCGTTCCGGTCGCAGGTGCGCATGACGCCCATGGGGTACGTGCACGAGGTGCGGCTGCAGCACGTACGGATGGCGCTGCGCGTCGCCGCGCCCGGCGGCACCACCGTCACCGAGGTCGCCTACCGCTGGGGCTTCGCCCATCTGGGCCGGTTCGCCCGGCGCTATCGGGCCCGGTTCGGCGAACCGCCCTCCCGTACGCTCGGCGGCGCGCGAAGCGGATAGTCACCGCGCGCGAAACGGCGAGCCCCGACCCCCGCGCGGGCCGTACGGTCCTGGTACCGCCCCGCGCACGGGATGTCGCGGACGATGGACGGCGTCGGCGCCGCCCACCCGCCGCTCCCCTCGGTCCCGTGTCCGGCAGCGGACCTGGCGCAGGCAATGCGGGAGCGCCTGCACGCCCTCGGGCCCGGCCGCCCGCCCTGTCGACGGCGCCGGGCCCGGGACCCGCTCCTACGGCTCCAGCACCGGCAGCAGCTCCGGCAGGTGCCCGTCGGACGCCTGCGCCGCGTGGACCCGCTCCTCCGGGACGGCCCCGTACAGCGTGGTGCGCGGCTTGGACGGGCGGCCCGCCGCGTCGGCCACCGCGATCAGGTCCTTGACCGACTTGTACGAGCCGTAGGAGGAGCCCGCCATGCGGGAGATGGTCTCCTCCATGAGCGTGCCGCCCAGGTCGTTCGCGCCCGAGCGCAGCATCTCCGCCGCGCCCTCCGTGCCGAGCTTCACCCAGCTCGTCTGGATGTTGGGGATGTGCGGGTGGAGGAGGACCCGGGCCATGGCCGTCACCGCCCGGTTGTCGCGGGTCGTCGGGCCGGGGCGGGCGATGCCGGCGAGGTAGACCGGCGCGTTGGTGTGGATGAACGGGAGCGTCACGAACTCCGTGAAGCCGCCGGTCTCCTGCTGGATCGACGCCAGGGTGCGCAGGTGGCCGAGCCAGTGGCGGGGCTGGTCCACGTGCCCGTACATCATCGTCGAGGAGGAGCGGATGCCGAGTTCGTGGGCGGTCTTGATGACCTCGATCCAGTCGGCCGCCGGGAGTTTGCCCTTGGTGAGGATCCAGCGGACCTCGTCGTCGAGGATCTCCGCCGCCGTGCCGGGGATCGAGTCGAGGCCCGCCTCCTTGGCCGCCGTGAGCCACTCGCGGATGGACATGCCGGTGCGGGTCGCGCCGTTCACGACCTCCATCGGCGAGAAGGCGTGCACATGCATGCCGGGCACGCGCTCCTTGACCGCCTTCGCGATGTCGAAGTACGCCGTGCCGGGCAGGTCCGGGTGGATGCCGCCCTGCATGCAGACCTCGACCGCGCCGACGTCCCACGCCTGCTGCGCCCGGTCCGCGACCTGGTCGAGGGAGAGCGTGTACGCGTCCGCGTCCGTGCGGCGCTGGGCGAAGGCGCAGAAGCGGCAGCCGGTGTAGCAGACGTTCGTGAAGTTGATGTTCCGCGTGACGATGTACGTGACGTCGTCGCCGACCACCGACTTGCGGATGTCGTCCGCGATGCCGCAGAGCGCGTCGAGAGCGGGGCCGTCGGCGTGCAGGAGGGCGAGCGCCTCGTCGTCCGTGAGCTTCGTCGGGTCGTCGGCCGCCTGCTTCAGGGCCGCGCGCACGTCGCCGTCGATGCGGGACGGCTCCATGCCGGGGGCCGCCTGCTCGCGCAGCGCCTCCCAGTCGCCGTAGACCACGTCGAAGTCGTCGCGGCGGTCCTTCGTGCGGCCCTCGGTGTCGATGGTGCGGTGCAGGTCGGTGCGGCCCGACGCCGCCACGTACCCCTCGTCGGGCTCCTGCCAGGGGCGGCCGACGACGGGCGCGTCGGCGACCGCGAGCCCTTCGGCGTCGGACAGCGCCTGCACGTGCGGGAGCAGCCGCGGGTCCAGCCACGGCTCGCCGCGCGTGACGAACTCCGGGTAGACGCAGAGACGTTCGCGCAGCTCGAAGCCGACCTCCGCGGACTGCCGCGCCAGCTCGTCCAGTTGGGGCCACGGCTTCTCGGGATTCACGTGGTCGATGGTCACCGGGGAGACGCCGCCCCAGTCGTCGATCCCGGCCGCGATGAGCCGCGCGTACTCGCCGTCGACGAGGTTCGGCGGGGCCTGGATGTTCCCCGACGGGCCCATGATGTGCCGGGCGACCGCCACGGTGGCGACCAGGTCGTCGAGTTCCGCGTCCGGCATGCCGCGCATCGCCGTGTCCGGCTTGGCGCGGAAGTTCTGGATGATGAGTTCCTGGATGGCGTGGTACGAGCGGGCGGTGCGGCGCAGCGCGAACAGCGACTCGGCGCGCTCCTCGTACGTCTCCCCGATCCCGATGAGGAGACCGCTGGTGAACGGGACGGACGAGCGGCCCGCGTCCTCCAACACCCGCAGCCGGACGGCCGGTTCCTTGTCGGGCGAGCCGTAGTGCGGCATGCCCGGCTCCGACCACAGCCGCTCGGCGGTCGTCTCCAGCATCATGCCCATGGAGGGCGCGACGGGCTTGAGCCGCTGGAAGTCGGTCCACGACAGGACGCCCGGGTTGAGGTGCGGCAGCAGCCCCGTCTCCTCCAGGATCCGGATCGAGATGGCCCGCACGTACGCGATGGTGTCGTCGTAGCCGTGCGCGTCGAGCCACTCCCGGGCCTCGGGCCAGCGGTCCTCCGGCTTGTCGCCGAGGGTGATCAGGGCTTCCTTGCAGCCCAGTTCGGCGCCCTTGCGCGCGATGTCGAGAACCTCGTCGGGCGACATGAACATTCCGTGGCCCTCGCGGCGCAGCTTGCCGGGGACCGTCACGAACGTGCAGTAGTGGCACTTGTCACGGCACAGCCGGGTGAGCGGGACGAACACGCTCTTGCTGTACGTGATGACACCCGGCCGCCCGGCCGCCTCCAGGCCCGCGTCGCGCACGCGGGCGGCGGACGAGGTGAGATCGGCCAGGTCGTCGCCGCGCGCCTGGAGCAGCACGGCGGCCTCGGTGACGTCGAGAGCGACACCGTCCCTGGCCCGTTTGAGCGCGCGGCGCATCGAGTTGGCAGTGGGCTGGCTCTGCTGTACGGCGTCCTGATCACTCATGAACCGAGCATACGAGCGCCATCCGGACACTTCGAGGGCGCCCGCCGGAGCCCTTCCCTTGCAACGGAGTTCACGGCTCAATACAAGGGTTGCGCACGTCACATCGGACACTGTGGGAGCCGCGAAATGTGCACGGACGACATACACCAGGATGCGGGGCAGGAGAGCGGACACGGCGTCGGCAGACGCGCGCTGCTCGTGACCGGCGCCGCGAGCGCGCTTACGCTCACCACCATGAGCTTCGCCAGCGCCGCCGACGGCTCGACCTCCACGAAGACGCTCAAGGGCACCCTGCCGCCCGGCTCTCCCGACTACGTGTACCTGCCGGTCGAGGTCCCCTCGGGGGTGCGGGAGTTCCGGGTCTCGTACACGTACGAGAAGGCCACCGGGCTCCCCGCAGGCACCCAGAACAACGCCCTGGACATCGGCGTCTTCGACGAGCGCGGCACCGGGCTCGGCGGCGCGGGCTTCCGGGGCTGGTCGGGCGGCGCCCGCACCGAGTTCTTCGTCCGCGCCGACGACGCGACGCCCGGCTACATCCCGGGCCCGGTCCGCCCCGGCCGCTGGAACATCGCGCTCGGCCCGTACACGGTCGCCCCGGAGGGCCTGCCGTACGAGGTGACGGTGACGCTCACGCACGGCAAGGCGGATCCGACGCCACGGCCCACGTACCCGCCGCAGCGCGCCCGCGGCCGGGGCCGCGCCTGGTACCGCGGGGACTGCCATCTGCACTCCTGGTACTCGGACGGCCGCCGCACACCCGCCGAGATCGGCGCGCTCGCCCGCGCGGCGGGGCTCGACTTCATCAACACGTCCGACCACAACACGCACTCCGCGCACGCCCACTGGTCGGACGTGGCGGGCGACGACCTCCTCGTGCTGATCGGCGAGGAGATCACCACGCGCAACGGGCACGTGGTCGCGCTCGGTACCGACCCCGGCACGTTCGTCGACTGGCGCTACCGGGCACGCGACAACCGCTGGGCGAAGTACGCGCAGCAGATCCGCCGCGCGGGCGGCCTGGTCGTCCCGGCGCACCCGCACGCCACCTGCATCGGCTGCGGCTGGAAGTTCGGCTTCGGCGAGGCGGACGCGGTCGAGGTGTGGAACGGCCCGTACACGCCGGACGACGAGGTGTCCCTGGCCGACTGGGACAACACGCTGGTCGCGTACGCCCGTTCCAAGGGCCGCACGGGGTGGATCCCGGCCATGGGCAACAGCGACGCGCACCGCGATCCGGACCGGGTGGGCGGCCCGCAGACCGTGGTCCTGGCGGACGACCTGACCCGCGAGGCCATCCAGGCGGGCATCAAGGCGGGCCACTCGTACGTCGCGGAGTCCTCGTCGGTCGAGCTCACCTTCACGGCGACCGGCGGCAAGGGCGAGGTCGCGGGCATCGGCGAACGCCTCGCGGTGGACCCGGACACGCCGGTCACGGTCGACGTGAAGGCGAAGGCGCCGGCCGGTTGCACCCTGCACCTGGTCACGGACCAGGGCACGCTCTTCACCTCTGCGGCGGGCGCGGAGTCGGCGACCTGGCGCACGACGCCCTCCTACGCGGCCTACGTCCGCGCGGAGCTCCGCCACACCCCGACGGTGACCGGGCTCCCCGGCCCCTTGGCGGCCTTCACGAACCCGATCTTCCTCGGCTCCTGACACTCCAAGTCCCTTGCGGGCGATTGAGGTGCGCACCTCTTGCGCCTTCGGCGAAGAGGCGCGCAATTCCAGCCCCGCCGGCGATTGAGGCGCGCAATTCCAGCCCCGCCGGCGATTGAGGCGCGGGGTCCGGGGCAGAGCCCCGCGGCCGCAACACCGGCGCCGATGCCCACGCCCTGGGGCGCTGCCCCAGACCCCGCTGCTCAATCGCCGCAGGGGCTTGAAAAGCCGCTGATCAAGCCCCGCAGGGGATGGCCTACTCCTCGACGACCAGCACCGGCGTCTCCCGGTTCAACACCTCGCCCCGGAAGAACGCCGGGCTGCGCCGCCCCATCACCAGCATGATGACCACGCCGACGAGCAGCAGGCCGACGCCGATCACGAAGACCGAGCCGACCCCGAACACCGAGGAACCGCTGCCGTACGCCGGGTTCCACATGTCGACGAGCGTCTTCACGAAGACGGCGGACAGCAGGACGCCACCGAGCAGCGGGAAGAGCCCCTTGAAGGTGAGGTCGCGCACCGAGCGGCGCAGCTCCGCCTTGAAGTACCAGGCGCAGGCGAAGGCCGTCAGCGCGTAGTAGAAGCAGATCATGAGGCCGAGCGCGTAGATCGTGTCGACGAGGACGTGCTCGGAGACCAGCGTCATGACCGTGTAGAAGACGGCCGTCGCGACGCCCGCGGTGACCGTCGCACGGCCGGGCGTGCGGAACTTCGGGTGCACGCGCGCGTACGACGCCGGCAGCGCCTCGTACGTCGACATGGCGAGGACCGTGCGGGCGACCGGGATGAACGTGGTCTGGAGGCTCGCCGCCGCCGAGGCGAGGACGGCGAGGAAGAGGAGGATGCCGAGGCCGGGGCCCATCACCGGGCCCGCGAGCGCCGCGAACACGTTGTCGGAGGTCTCCGGGTTGGCGAGGCCGAGGCCCTTGTCGCCGGAGCCCACGACCATCTGCGCGGCCACGCCCGTCGCCAGGTACGAGCCGACCAGGACGACCATCGCGATGAGCGCGGCGCGGCCCGGCGTCTTGTCGCTGCCGATGGTCTCCTCGTTCGCGGTCAGGCAGGTGTCCCAGCCCCAGTACATGAAGATCGACAGGGACAGGCCGGCCGTGAACGCGCCGAAGGACTGCACGGAGAACGGGTTCAGCCACGACCACGAGAAGTCCACCGAGGTCCCGGCGAAGTCCGCGGAGCCCGCCTTGGCCACCGCCATCGCGACGAAGACGGCGAGCACCACCAGCTGGAGTCCGACCAGCGTGTACTGCACGCCCTTCGTCGCGGTCATGCCCCGGTAGCTGATCGCGGTCGCGGCCGCGATGAGGACGAGGCACGTGACGATGTGGACGGCCTTGTTGTCGTCGAGCGCCGCCACCGACGTGCTGTTGGTGATCTCGCCCGCGAGCAGCCAGAAGTACGAGGTCGCGACCCCGGCGAGGTTCGAGAGCACGATGATCGTCGCGATCACCAGGCCCCAGCCGCACATCCAGCCGACGCGCGGCCCGAACGCCTTCACGGTCCAGGTGAAGGACGTGCCGCAGTCCGGCATGACCTTGTTGAGCTCCCGGTACGCGAAGGCGACAAGCAGCATCGGCAGGAAGCCCGCGAGGAACACGGCCGGCATCTGGAGGCCGACCTCGCCGGCCGTGGAGCCGAGCGTGGAGGTCAGGCAGTAGACGGGGGCGACCGTGGAGACGCCGATGACGGCACTGCCGAGCAGCCCGACGGAGTTCCCGCCGAGGCCCTTGCCGCCGCCGCCCGCGGTGGTGTCTGCGGCCCGCTCCGTCGAGGGCCCTGCGTCCAACTGAGTCATGAACAGGACGTTAAATCCTGCGGTTTCCACATCTGGCGGGATTTGTCGCGACCTCGGCGACTGTCAATCCATGGGGAATCCGGGCGGACGCCCGGTGCATCCCAGGGAGACGAGTCGAGTCTACCGGTAGATCGCAGGCCAAAAGCCCGGCGTTCGATATTCGGTAATCGAAGCCGGGTCCGTTTTCACCCGTTTCAAAATTTTCCCGTGACTACTGCGTCACGTGCGGCGTCCTGAAGCGGCGGACGGCGACGGGCACCGCGTAGAGCAGGCCGAGCGTCGCCAGGCTGAGGACCGGCGCCAGCAGCTGGGTCGAGATGCACAGGGCCAGCACGACCGCCGCCGCGAGCCCGATCCAGAACAGCAGGTACTCGCGGTCGCCGCCGCCCTGCCGGGACAGCTTCGCCGCCGTCCAGATCAGCACGGCGACGGCGGCGGTGTCGATCAGCCCCAGCACGTTCGGGACGTGCAACAGCGCGGCGATGCCCGCCGGCACCAGCCACAGCAGGCCCAGCAGGGGGCGTCCGGGCAGCCCGGGGCCCCCGTCGTGCCGCGCGGCGGTCCCGCGCGGCGCGGGCCCCGAGGACGGTCGCGTGGCCGCCACCGGGTGCGCCCCCACCTGCTGCCCGTACCCGGGCCAGGCCGGGGCCGTCGGCTGCTGGGCGAAGTGCGCGGCGCCGGGCGGCGTCGAGGGCGGGGCGGAGTACGGCGTCGCGAGCGGCGCGGCCGGTGGTTCGGCGGGCGGCGGCACGGACGAGGGCCCGGCGTGCGGCCCCCGCGTGGTCGCGTCGTGGAACCCGGCGCCGACCGCACCGCCGGGAGGGGTCTCCGGGCCCGGCTCCGTGGCCCCGGGCCCCGCCCCGTTCAGCACCGTGTCGGCCCGTGCCTCCAGGTTCAGGAGCTGCCCCGACGTGCGGGCGATCAGCGAGACGACCTCCGCGGGCAGCCACGTGTCGTTCGTCGCGTCGCGCGTGCGCGCCCGGTCGACGAGCTGCCGCGCGTCCGGGCGCCGCGCCGCCTCCGGGTCGAGGCACTGCCGGATGAGGTCCCGCAGCTCGGCCCCCACGCCCGGGAGCTGCGGGTCGAGGCTGCCCCGGTGCGGCTGGACGCCGGTGGCGGCGAAGGCGAGCGTGAGGCCGTAGCTGTAGACGTCGGTCGCGGCGGTGACCTTCTCGCCGTACGCCTGCTCCGGGGACATGTAGGCCGGGGTGCCGATCCGGACCCCGGTCGAGGTGAGCCCCGCCGAGGTCAGGCCGGCGTCGAGCGCGGCGTGCACGATCCCGAAGTCGATGAGGCGCGGCCCGTCGGCGGACAGCAGCACGTTGGACGGCTTGAGGTCGCGGTGCACGAGCCGGTCGCGGTGCACGTGCTCGAGGGTCTGCGCGAGGTCGGCGGCGAGCCGCCACAGCGACGCGGCCGGCAGCGGCCCGAACCGGTCGACCGACTCCTGGAGGGAGGGCCCGGACACGTACTCCGACGCGTACCAGGGATGGCGCTCGTCCAGGCCGGTGTCGACGACCGGCACCGTCCCCGGCGCCCCGACCCGCCGCACGACGTCCGCCTCGCGTCTGAACCGCTCGCGGAAGCCCGGCTGCGCCGCCATGTCGGCGTGGATGAACTTCAGCGCGACGGAGCGGCCTCCCGCGTTGCGGGCCAGATAGACCCGCCCCATGCCGCCCTCACCGATCCGCCCGAGCACCCGGTACGTTCCGACCGTGCGCGGATCCCGCGCCTCCAGCGCCTCCATGGAACCCCCGGTTCCGCCGTCGTGGCCATCTACAACTGCGCATTTTCACATGCCCAGTTGTAGACACGCAGGAGAGCGGTCCGAGGGTTCCGTGGGGCTGGTGGTGTTGTCCCCGTCTACCCGGGCCAGACGATCGACTGCCACTCGCTGTACGCGTGCAAAGCGTACGAACCGACGTCCCGGCCGACTCCGCTCTTCTTGAAGCCGCCGAACGGCGCCTCCATGTTCCGGCCGATGGTGTTCACGCCGACCCCGCCGGCCCGCAGCCGCCGCGCGACCCGGAAGGCCCGCGCGACATCGCCCGACCACACGTAGTCGATGAGGCCGTAGTCGGAGTCGTTGGCGAGGGCGACCGCCTCGTCCTCGTCCCCGTCGAACGGCACCACGGCGACGACCGGCCCGAAGATCTCCTCGCGCACCACCCGCATGTCGTTGGTGCAGTCGGCGAGCAGCGTGGGCGCGACGTAGACCCCCTGGTCAAGAGCGGGCCGCTCGCCACCGGCGACGACCGTCGCGCCCTCCTTGCGCCCCAGCTCGACGTACGACTCGACCCGCTCGCGGTGGGCCGCCGAGATGACGGGCCCGACGACGGTCCCCTTCGCGCGCGGGTCGCCGACCTTCATGTAGCCGATGTACGCGGTCAGCTTGGCCACGAACTCGTCGTACACGGACCGGTGCACGATCGCCCGCGTCGGGGCGGTGCAGATCTGCCCGCTGTAGAAGGCGTACGTCGTCCCGATCCCGGCCACCGCCGAATCCAGGTCGGCGTCGTCCAGGACGACCGCGGCGCCCTTGCCGCCCAGCTCCATCAGCTGCCGCTTCATGGACCGGCCGCACACCTCGCCGATGCGCTGCCCGACGGCGGTGGAACCGGTGAAGGACACCATGTCGACGTCCGGGGAGTCCACGGCGGCCTCACCGACGCCGACCTCGGTGCCGCTGACGACGTTCACGACACCTGCCGGGACTCCCGCCTCCTCCAGTGCGGCGGCCATCCGGAACACGGACAGCGGGTCCTGCGGCGCGGGCTTCACGACAACGGTGTTGCCCATGGCGAGCGCGGGCGCGACCTTGCCCGCCGGGTTGGCCCACGGGTTGTTGTACGAGGTGATGCAGGTGACGACGCCGACCGGCTGCCGCACGGCGAGCGCGCCCGTGACACCCGCCTTCCCCATCGGCCCGGCTTCGTTGATCTGTGGCGTCATCGCCTCCTCGACCGGCTCCAGGGCCCCCTTCGCGTACCGCCGGAACCGCGCGACACCCACCGCCACCTGCATGCCGCGCGCGGTCCCGGTCGTCGCGCCGCTCTCGGCCTGCGCGAGCTCGGCGTTGGCGACGAAGTCCCGCTGCATCAGGTCGGCGGCCCGGTCGAGGATCGCGGCGCGCTCCTCGGGCTTCGTGCGCGACCACGACTCGAAGGCGTCACCGGCCGCGCGCGCGGCGTCGTACACCTGCTGCTTCGAGGCCTCGGGGGCATGCCCGACGACGGTCTCGCTCGCCGGATCGACGACGTCGTAGTGCCCGGCATCGGGCTCGACCCACTCGCCGCCGATGAACAGCCGCTGGGACTCGGTCACTTGGTGCTCACCGTCCGTGTGTCGGCGCCCGACCGCAGCACCTTGCCGGGCACGGCGCCGCTCACGACGTCGCCGCGCATGGCTTCAACTCCGTTGACCCACACGGCATTGATGCCGATGGCCTTCGAGTCGAGGCGCGGGCTGTCGCCGGGCAGATCGTGCACGAGGGTCGCCTTGCCGGCGTCGATGGTCTCGGGGTCGAACAGCACCAGGTCGGCGTGGAACCCCTCCTGGATCCGCCCGCGCTCCCGCAGCCCGAACAGCTGGGCCGGGTCGTCGGTGAGCATCTTCACGGCGGCCTCCAGGCCGAGCAGCTTCCGCCCGCGCAGGCAGTCCCCGATGAACCGGGTCGTGTACGGCGCCCCGCACATCCGGTCCAGGTGCGCGCCCGCGTCGGACCCGCCGAGCATGACGTCCTCGTGGTTCCAGGTCTCGGCCCGCAGCGCCCAGGAGTCCGGGTCGTTGTCGGTCGGCATCGGCCACAGCACCGTACGCAGCCGGTCGTTGGCGCAGATCTCGACGAGGCACTCGAAGGGCTCCTGCCCCCGCTCGGCGGCGATGTCCTTGACGACCCGCCCGCTCAGGCCCTCGTTGGCCTCGGAGTACGTGTCCCCGATGACGTACCGCCCGAAGTTGGCGAGCCGCCGGAAGACCCCGGCCTCCTTGCTGTCGGCGCGGCGCAGCATCTCGCCGCGCACCTCGGGGTCCCGCAGCTTGGCGATCCGTTCGTCGACCGGCAGCCCGAGGACGTCGCCCCACCCGGGTATCAGATTGAGCGCGCAGAACGTCCCGAGGCTCATGTTCATCGGCGTCAGGATCGGCATCGTCAGGGCGACGATCCGGCCGCCGGACTTACGGGCCCGCTCGCTCGCCTCCAGCTGCCGCGGCACCCGCTCGGGCACGGCGGCGTCGATGGTGAGCACGTTCCAGTTGAGCGGCCGCCCGGCAGCAGCCGTCATGTCCACGAACAATTCGATCTCGTCATCGCTGAACTGATCGAGACACCCGGCCACGATGGCCTCGATCTGCGTCCCCTCGTGCTCGCCGACCGCCTTGCTGAGCGCGATCATCTCGGCGGGCTTCGCGTGCCGGGAGGCGACGGGCTGGCCGTCACCGTCGGAGTGCGAGGACGACTGGGTGGTGGACAGCCCCCAGGCCCCGGCCTCCATCGCGTCCTTCAGCAACCCGACTATCCGGTCGAGTTGCTCAGGGGTCGGCTGCCCGCCAACGGCATCGGCCCCCATCACATACCGCCGCAGGGCACAGTGCCCCACCATGAACCCGGCGTTGACGGCGATCCGCCCGTCGAGGGCCCCCAGGTAGTCCCCGAAGGAATTCCACGTCCACGGAGCGCCCTCCTCCAGGGCGACCAGCGACATCCCCTCCACCCTGGACATCATCCGCCGCGTGTAGTCGGCGTCACCGGGCTGCTCGGGGTTCAACGGGGCGAGCGTGAACCCGCAGTTGCCGCCGGCGACGGTCGTCACGCCGTGATTGAGCGAGGGCGTGGCGTACGGGTCCCAGAACAGCTGGGCGTCGTAGTGCGTGTGCGGATCGACGAACCCGGGCGCGAGCACGAGCCCCGAGGCGTCCTCGGCACTCCGCGCCTCCTCGGCGACCTTCCCGGGCTCGGCGACGACGGCGATCCGCCCGCCCCGAATCCCGACATCAGCGACAAAGGCAGGCGCACCGGTCCCGTCGACAACGGTGGCGCCCTTGATGAGGTGGTCGAGCATACGAGTCCGTCTCCCTTCACTCTTCAAGTCTCTGCGGCCCCCGATCCCGCATTCCCAGCCTTCACGGCACCCGAGCCCACATCTCAAGCCCTCGCGGCACCCGAGCCCACATCTCAAGCCCTCGCGGCACCCGAGCCTGATTTCCAGCTCCCGCGGCGGTCGAGCACGCATTTCAAGCCCCTGCGGCGATTGAGCAGCGGGGTCCGGGGCAGAGCCCCGATCTCTCAAGCCCCGCCGGCGATTGAGGCGCGGGGCCCGGGGCGGAGCCCCGCGACGTCAACCACGCCACCCGCACCGCCCGAAGGGCCCCGACCTCCGTCCGGGAGGGGAAGCCGGGGCCGGCCCAACCGGACTACACGGCCGACCGGAACCTGGTCGTCCGGTGCACCGGATCCGTATCGATCTTCGGAATCACGTGCTCCCCGATCAGCTTGATCGAGTTCAGCGTGTCCTCGTGCGACACCCCGATGGGCAGCCCGAACGACAACTGGTCCGCCCCCGCCTGCTCCCACCGCTTGCACTGCTGGAGCACCTCGTCCGGGTCACCGCAGATCATCAGCTCCTCGGCGATGAGCAGCTCGATGATCTCCTCGGAGTAGTCCGGAAGCAGCTCCGGCCACTCGGGAATTCCCTCGGGCCGCGGGAACGTGTCGTGGTACCGGAACAGCAGCGACTGCAGGTAGTTCAGCCCGCCGTTGACCGCGATCTGCACCGCCTTCTCGTGCGTCTCGGCACAGATCGCCGTGGACGTCACCATGACGTTGTCGTTGACGAAGTCGCCGATGGGGTCCGGGTCCTGGATGGCGGTCTTGTACTGCTCGAGGACCCACTCCATGTCGGAGACCTTCTGCACGCTGAACCCGAGAACACCCAGCCCCTTCTTCGCCGCCATCGCGTACGAGGGCGGGGACCCGGCCGCGTACCACATGCCGGGGTGCGACTTCCCGTACGGCTTGGGCAGCACCTTGCGGGGCGGCAGCTCCCAGTGCTTGCCCTTGAACCCGACGTACTCGTCCTGGAGCCACATCTTCGGGAACTCGCGGATGGTCTCTTCCCAGATCTCCTTGGTGTAGTTCATGTCGGTCACACCCGGCATGAACCCAAGAATCTCGTGGCTTCCCGCACCACGCCCGCTGCCGAACTCGAAGCGTCCCTCGCTGAGGTGGTCGAGCATGGCGACCTTCTCCGCGACCTTCACCGGGTGGTTGACCGGCGCCAGCGGGTTGAAGATGCCGGACCCGAGGTGGATCCGGTCCGTCGCGTGCGCGAGGTACCCCAGGAAGACGTCGTTCGCGGAAAGGTGCGAGTACTCCTCCAGGAAGTGGTGCTCGGACGCCCAGGCGTACTTGAAGCCGGACTTGTCCGCCTGGATGACGTACTCGGTCTCGTTCATGAGCGCGCGGTGCTCGGCCGTCGGGTCGGTCAGCGCCTGCTTGCCCAAGTATCCCTGTACAAAGAGCCCGAATTCCAAGGAGGTTCACCGTCCTCGTCAGTTTCTGACGCATCGTCAGATTGGATGGGTCGACTGTTCCACTGCGGTGGTTGAGCGTCAATACCTGACGCAGCGTCAGATAGGGTCGTGGGGCTCAGAGCACGCTGACGCCCGCCAGCCACCCGCCGTCCACGACGAACGGCTGACCCGTGATGTACGCCGAGTCCTCCTCCGCGCTGAGGAAGAGCGCGAGCCGCGCGACCTCCTCCGGCTTCCCGACCCGGCCGAGCGGCACGAGCTTCTGGTACAGCTCGTCGAGGGCCTGCGCGGCCTCCTCGGTGTTCGCCTCCGGGTCGAGCTGCGACGGATTGCTCATGGCGGTGTCGATGGCGCCCGGGCAGACGGCGTTGACCCGGATCTTCTGCGCGGCCAGCTCCAGGGCTGCGACGCGCGTGAGCCCCACGATGGCGTGCTTGGTGGCGGTGTACGCCCCGACGTACGCCATCCCCGTCACGCCCGTGTACGAGGAGGTGTTGACGATCGAGCCACCGCCCGCGGCACCGATCTCGGGCGCGACGGTCTTGATCCCCAGGAACGCCCCCACCTGATTGACCTGGATGATCTGCTGGAACTCGTCGAGGGGCGTCGAGACCAGCTCGTTGAAGCGCAGGATCCCCGCGTTGTTGACGAGTCCGTCGATCTTCCCGAAGGCGGCCTTGGCGGTGCCGACCGCGGCGACCCAGTCCTCCTCCTTGCTCACATCCAGGTGCACATAGACGGCATTGGAGCTGCCGAGATCCTTGGCGACGGCCTCGCCCTGGTCGTCGAGCACGTCGGCGACGACGATCTTCGCCCCTTCCGAGGCGAACAGCCGCGCCTCCTGCTCCCCCTGTCCGCGCGCCGCACCGGTGATGAGGACCACGCGTCCGTCGAGCTTGCCCATACGTCGAACCCCTTGCCTTGTCGGTCAGTTGAGGTCGTTCAGGTGCGGAGCGACTTCGGCGGCGAAGGCCGCCATCTGGTCGGTGAGTTCCTTGCGCGTCCGGCTGCGGAACCGGATCTGGATCTGCTGCACGCCCATCGCGGCGTAGGCCCGCAGCGACTCGGCGATCGCCTCGCCCGGGCCGGTGAGGGTGCGCCGCCCGACGCCCCACGCCGGCTCTCCGACATACAGCGGTTCGGTGATGGCACCCACGGTGAGCGGCGCCTCGATCCCGGCCTCGGCGCGCAGCCGCCGCAGCTTCTCGATCTGCGCCGGGAGCCGGTCCCGGGGGTCGCCCTGCGGCAGCCAGCCGTCGCCCTTGAGCGCGGCGCGGCGCACGGCGGGGGCGGAGGAGCCGCCGACCCAGATCGGCACGTGCCGCTGGGCGGGCCGGGGCCGCTGCCCGAGCCCCTCGAACCGGAACAGCTCCCCTTTGTGCACCGGGAACTCCTCCGGCCCGAGGGCCGCCTTCAGGGCATCGACACTCTCGTCGAGCACGGCGCCGCGCTTGGCGAAGTCGACGCCGAGCGCCTCGAACTCCTCCTGTACGTGTCCGGCCCCGACGCCCAGGACGAGCCGGCCGCCGCTGAGGTGGTCGAGCGTCGCGTACTGCTTGGCGGTGACGAGCGGATGCCGCAGCCCGACGATCGCGACGTGACTGAGCAGCCGTACGCGTTCGGTGACGCCCGCCAGGTAGGAGAGCGTGGCGACGGGGTCGTACCAGGTCGTCGACATGGCGTCGGCGAGGCGGCGCGGGATGGCGACGTGGTCGCAGCTCGCGATGTAGTCGAAGCCGCTCCGGTCGGCGGTGCGGGCGATCTCGGCGAGATCCTCGACGCCCGCGGCCGCCTCCCACGGTTCGGCGTAGACGGTGCTCTGGGACTGGACCGGGAGTTGCATTCCGTACGCGAGCGACACCATGAGGTCCCCTGCCGATCGGTTTCTGACGGACCGTCACATCCTCACGCCTGACGGTGTGTCAGGCAAGCCCCTGCACCGCCCCGTCCGGCCACCCGCCCCGACGCCTCGGGGCTCCGCCCCGGCCCCCGCGCCTCAATCGCCGGCGGGGCTTGATATGCCCACCCGCCGCAGGGGTTTGGGTTTTCAAGCCCCTGCGGCGATTGAGCAGCGGGGCACGGGGCAGAGCCCCGATCTTTTGAGACCGTCCGGCGCTTGAGGCGCCGGGGCGGGGCCACGACCGGTCAAGGGCGCCAGCACCCGTCCGGGTCCAGACCGAGCAGGTCAATCGCATTGCCGCGGACCAACCGGTCGACCACGTCCCCCGCCAGGTGCCCCATCTGCGCCTCACCGACCTCCTTCGACTTGGGCCACGTCGAATCGGAGTGCGGGTAGTCCGTCTCGTAGAGAACGTTCCCGACCCCGATGGAGTCGAGATTCTTCAGCCCGAACGCGTCGTCGAAGAAGCAGCCGAAGACGTGGTCGGCGAAGTACTCGGACGGCGGCTTGCGCACCTTGTCGGCGACCCCGCCCCAGCCCCGGTTCTCCTCCCAGACCACATCCGCCCGCTCGAGGATGTACGGGATCCACCCGATCTGCCCCTCCGCGTACATGATCTTCAGGTCCGGGAACCGCTCGAACTTCCCGCTCATCAGCCAGTCCACCATCGAGAAACAGCAGTTGGCGAAGGTGATCGTCGATCCGACGGCCGGCGGCGCGTCCGGCGATGTGGACGGCATCTTGCTGCTCGACCCGATGTGCATCGCGATGACCGTCCCGGTCTCCGCACACGCCGCGAGGAACGGATCCCAGTCGTCCGTGTGGATGGACGGCAGACCGAGATGCGGCGGGATCTCGGAGAACGCGACCGCCCGCACCCCGCGCGCGGCATTGCGCCGCACCTCCGCCGCCGCCAGCTCCGGGTCCCACAGCGGCACGAGGGTCAGCGGTATGAGCCGCCCCTGCGCCTCGGGCCCGCACCACTCGTCCACCATCCAGTCGTTGTACGCCCGGACGCCGAGCAGCCCGAGCTCCCGGTCCTTGGCCTCGGTGAAGGTCTGCCCGCAAAAGCGCGGGAAGGTGGGGAAGCAGAGGGCGGACTGGACGTGGTTGACGTCCATGTCGGCGAGCCGCTCCGGCACGCTGAAGGACCCCGGCCGCATCTGCTCGTACGTGATGACTTCCAGCTTGATCTCGTCCCTGTCGTAGCCGACCGCGGTGTCGAGCCTGGTCAGCGGCCGGTGCAGGTCCTCGTACACCCACCAGTCGCCGATCGGCCCGTCGTCGCCGGGCGCGCCCATGACCGGCGCGAACTTGCCGCCCAGGAAGGTCATTTCCTTCAGGGGGGCGCGGACGATCCGCGGCCCGGTGTCACGGAACTTCTTCGGCAGCCGGTCGGACCAGACGTTCGGCGGCTCCACGGTGTGGTCGTCGACGGAGATGATGCGCGGGAAGTCGGCCGATTCCAGAGGGTTTTGAGCGTTTCGAGTGCTTTCTGTCTCCGTGGTCTCCATGGGCTCACGGTAGCGCTGATCTGACGACCCGTCAGCTAGTGGGGGCGCAGTGGTTCCCGATGGCTTACGCGTGAGGTCTCTGTGATGGGTGCCTTCCACGGCTGACGTTTCCGCCAGGAACAAGGCAAACTGACGGCAGTTGTCTTTGATGTGCGCGCAACACGGCGCGCCGGTTGGACGGCGCGACAGAATGACGTGCGCGGAACGACGCGTGCGGACGTGGCGGCAGGGAGCAGCGAAGATGGTCGGTGGACCGCGGGTACCGGAGCAGCGGCGTGCCGCCGTGCCCGACGACCCCTCGGACGCGGCCCCGGCCGCGGGCGCCGACCTGCGCTTCAGCGTGCTCGGACCGGTCCGGGCCTGGCGCGGCGACGAGCCCCTCGCCACCGGTTCCCCGCAGCAGCGCGCGCTCCTCGCCGCCCTCCTGCTGCGCCAGGGCCGCACGGCGACGGCGGCCGAACTCATCGACTCCGTATGGGGCGAGGAGCCCCCGTCTCAGGCGCTGGCCGCGATCCGCACGTACGCCTCTCGGCTGCGCAAGATACTCGGCCCCGGCGTCCTGGAGACCGAGGCGGGCGGCTACGCGCTGCGGATGGCGCGGCCCGACGCCCTCGACCTGGCGGCGGCCGAGGACCTGGCGGCGCGGGCCGAGCGGGCCCGGCAGGCCGCCGACCTGTGCCTGGCACGGACACTGGCGAACGAGGCGCTCGCCCTGTGGGACGGCGAGCCGCTGGCCCACGTACCGGGCCCGCACGCGGAGACGGAGCGCGCCCGCCTGGAGGAGTGGCGCCTCCAACTCCTGGAGACCCGCCTCGACATGGACCTGGAGCAGGGCTGCCACGCGGAGGCCATCTCGGCGCTCACGGCGCTGACGGCCGACCACCCGCTGCGCGAGCGCCTGCGCGAACTCCTCATGCTGGCGCTCTACCGCTCGGGCCGCCAGGCCGAGGCCCTCGCCGTCTACGCGGACACCCGCCGCCTCCTGGCCGACGAGCTCGGGGTGGACCCGCGCGCCGGCCTCTCCGAGCTCCAGCAGCGCATTCTCCAGGCGGACCCGTCCCTGTCCGAGCCCTCGGCGCAGCCGCCCGAGCCCGCGCAGACGCCGCAGCGCCCGGCCCAGCTCCCGGCCACCGTCCCGGACTTCACGGGCCGCGCGTCCTTCGTGACGGAGCTGAGCGACACCCTCGCCGCCGCGTCCTCCGAATCGGGCGCGGGCTCGGTGATGGCGGTCTCGGCGGTGGCGGGCATCGGCGGGGTCGGCAAGACCACGCTCGCCGTGCACGTGGCGCACGCGGCCCGCGCCGCGTTCCCCGACGGGCAGCTCTACGTGGACCTCCAGGGCACGAGCCCGCGCCCCGCCGAACCCGAGACGGTCCTCGGCTCCTTCCTCCGCGCCCTCGGCACCCCGGACTCGGCGGTCCCCGAGTCCCTGGAGGAGCGCTCGGCCCTGTTCCGCTCGACCCTCGACGGCCGCAGGACCCTGGTCCTCCTCGACAACGCGCGGGACGCGGCGCAGGTCAGACCGCTGCTGCCGGGCACGGCGGGGTGCGCCGCGCTGATCACAGGCCGGGTCCGGATGGTCGACCTGGTCGGCGCGCACCTCGTCGACCTGGACGTCATGTCCCCCGACGAGGCGCTGCTCCTCTTCACCCGCATCGTGGGCGAGGAGCGGATGACGTCGGAGCGCAAGGCGGCCCTCGACGTCGTCGCGGCCTGCGGCTTCCTCCCCCTGGCCATCCGCATCGCGGCCTCCCGCCTCGCGGCCCGCCGCACCTGGACGGTCTCGGTCCTCGCCGCGAAGCTCGCGGACGAGCGCCGCCGCCTCGACGAGCTCCAGGCCGGCGACCTGGCGGTCAAGGCCACCTTCGAGCTCGGCTACGGCCAGCTGGAGCCCGCCCAGTCCCGCGCCTTCCGCCTCCTGGGCCTCGCGGACGGCCCCGACATCTCCCTCGCGGCGGCCTCCGCGGTCCTCGACCTCGACCTCGAGTCGACGGAGGACGTCCTGGAGTCCCTGGTCGACACCTCCCTCCTGGAATCCGCCGCCCCCGGCCGCTACCGCTACCACGACCTGGTCCGGCTCTACGCGCGTGCGTGCGCGGAACGCGACGAGACGGCCGGGGAACGGGAGGCGGCGCTGTCGCGGTTGCTGGACTTCTATCTGGCGACCGCAACGCGCGTCTACGCGATCGAACGGCCGGGGGACCGCCTGGTGGATCACGTCGCGGCGACGAACCACCCGGGCCTCTCCTTCCAGGACCACACGGCGGCTCTGGACTGGCTGTTCGCCGAGTCCGAATGCCTGCTGGCCTGCCTCCAACAGTCGCTTCGGGCCGACCTGTTGCAGCGGGCGGCGAGCCTCATCCTCGTGGCCAAGGACCTGTCGGAATCGGGTGCCAGTTCACTGCGGTACGAGCGTGCCGCCGTCGCTCTGCGCGACAGGGCCCGCGAGCTGGGCGATGCCGTCGCGGAGGCGCGGGCGCAGACGACGCTGTCCCAGGTGTGGGCGTTCGCGGGCCGGTTCGACGAGGCGGAGCGGGCGGCCGCGGCCGCGATGGACCTGGATGCCGCGTCGGACCCCTGGTCGAACGGCCACGCACCGCACGAGCGCGGCATCATCGCCTTCTACCGCAACGACCTCGACCAGGCGGACACGTACCTGCGTGTGGCCCTCGAGAACTTCCGCGCGGACAAGAACACCCCGGGTGAGGCCAGCGCACTGTGCAACCTCTCCCGCATCCACCTCGCCCAGGGCAGGCCCGACAGCGCCATAGAGCTCGCCGAGCAGGGCATCGAGATCTACGACCGCCTCGGCACGGCCCTGCGCCTGGCCAACGGACGGTACGCCCTCGGCCTGGCACTGACCGCCGCCCGTCGATACGGCGAGGCGCTCGACCAACTGACCGCCGCCCTCGGCATCTTCCGCGAGAACCGCCAGCCCCTGTGGGAGGGCGTCACGCACCTCCGGCTCGCCGAGGTGCATCTCGCGGCCGAGCGCGCCCCGCTCGCCGCCGCCCACGCCGAGCAGGCCATCGCCCTGCGCGGCATCGGTGGGGAGTGGCGCCGCGGCGGCATACTGACCGTTCTCGGCAAGTCGTTGGCCATGCTCGGCCAGCCGGACCGGGCGCACGCCTGCTGGAGCGAGGCCCTCGCCATCTACGAGCGCCTCGGCTCCCCCGAGGCCGCCGAGGTCCGGATGTTGATGAAGCCCGTCGCCGCTTAGGGCCCCTCCGGGCGGCCGTTCATCATTCGTTTATCGCGGCACGCCACTCTCTTCATTGCCGACCCGTCGCGTCGGGGGGCAGACGGATTGGCGGTCGGGCCGGCCGTTACGGTGACGGCCCTACGGCGGCCGCCCGGCAACCCACGGGGGAGTTGCCGGGCGGACGTCTTCCGCACGTACGCCACCAACAGGGAGATCATCGCCATGAGCGACAAGATCAAGCCGCAGGACAGCCACATCTCGAGCGAGGAACCCGACGAGGTGAAGCCGCTCGACAGCCACATCTCGAGCGAGGAACTCGACGAGGTGAAGCCGCAGGACAGCCACATCTCCGGCGGCACCGTCACCCCGCAGGATTCTCATATATCCGGCGAAAAGGCCTGAGACCACCACGGAGACGGGGATCGGCCGCGGCGGACCGGAGGGGGAACCGCCGCGGCCGAGGTGTGTCCGGAGCCGGTGCCGCCCGCTAAAGGCCGAGCACCCGCCCCTCCCCCACCGGCAACCCCTTGTCCCACCAGTGGTCGTAGCGCCGGTACGCGCCCGGATCCCGGTCCACCAGCAGGCGGGCCACGCCACGGGCCTCGGTCTCCAGGGCCTCCCACGCCGCCTTGGGCAAGGGGCGGAACGCGCCCACCTCCACGCCCCCGCCCTCCGGGGCGAGGCGCCAGACGCCGGCCACGTGTCCGTCCACGAGGACCGTCGGCAGCACGTCCCCGTTCACCCTGGTCACATGCCCCCGGTACTCCGGCGGAAGCACCCGGCCCCGGTCCGCGTAGGCCAGGAGCACGCTGTCCCACATCGCCATGAGCCGCGGCGGCGCGGGCACCTCCGGATCGGGCAGCACCCCGCCCGGCACGTCGTACAACACCTCACCGCCCGGCCCCGTCAACCGCTCCAGGTCCTCGTCGAGCGCCGCCCGCACCCGCCCCTTCTGCACGAGCGCGAACTGGGCCATGTCCGCCACGGACGCCGGCCCGAACCCCGCCAAGTAGCGGCGGATCAGGGCCCGCAGCCCCGCGTCCGCCGCCTCCGGATCCCGCAGGATCGGCCGCGCACCCGACTCCGCCGCCACGAACAACTGCCGCTTGTCGGAGGCGTACGACCACGGCGAACCCACCACCGGCGCATGCCACAGCGGCGCGTACTGCCGCAGCATCCGGCAGGCCGTCACCAGCTTCTCGCCGTCGGGGCCGACCCGCCCCGCGAACCACTCCGTCAACTCCCCTGCCGTACGCGGCCGTTCGGCGAACCGCAGCAGCTCCGGCAGCAGCGCGTCCGCGTCCTCCGCCACCAGACCCGACGCCCGGAACCGCGGATCCCCGAGGCGCGCACCCCGCACCGTCGGCTCCACCGCCGCCCGGAAGTCCCGGTAGTCGTCGACGTGCACCGCGTGCAGCGTGATCCGCATCAGCGTCGACTTCACCGCCCGGAACCCGCCGAACACCCCGTCCAGGTCCCCCGGTTGGAACCCCGCCACCCGGTTCCACAGCGCCACGTACGGCGAAGCGGGCTGCTGCGCCTGGAGCGCGACAACCCGCCGTAGTGCCTCCTCGGCCCCCACGTCCGCCCGGCCGAGCAGCAACTGCCTGGCCAGAGTCGACCTGTTGAGGCCCCGCGCGGAGATCGAGTTCGTGGTCATGCCGGGATTCTTCCGGCACGACCCACCCCGCGCACCCTGAAAGGGTCAGTCCAGCTTGCGGGCCACCTCCGTGGCCCAGTACGTGAGGATCATGTTCGCGCCGGCCCGCTTGATGCCGAGCAGCGACTCCATGATCGACTTGTCCCGCTCGATCCAGCCGCGCTCCGCCGCCGCCTCGATCATCGCGTACTCGCCGCTGATCTGGTACGCCGCCACCGGCACGTCGGACGCGTCGGCGACCCGGGCCAGGATGTCGAGGTACGGGCCCGCCGGCTTCACCATCACCATGTCGGCGCCCTCTTCGAGGTCGAGCGCCAGCTCCCGCAGGGACTCCCGGACGTTCGCCGGGTCCTGCTGGTACGTCTTGCGGTCCCCCTGCAGCGAGGAACCGACGGCCTCGCGGAACGGGCCGTAGAAGGCGGAGGAGTACTTCACCGTGTACGCGAGCACGGCGACGTCCTCGCGGCCGATCTGGTCCAACGCGTCGCGGATGACGCCGATCTGACCGTCCATCATGCCGCTCGGGCCGACGATGTGCGCGCCCGCGTCGGCCTGGACCTGCGCCATCTCCGCGTACCGCTCCAGCGTCGCGTCGTTGTCGATCCGGCCCTGCTCGTCGAGGACGCCGCAGTGGCCGTGGTCCGTGAACTCGTCCAGGCACAGGTCCGACATGACCAGCAGATCGTCGCCGACCTCGGAACGCACGTCCCGCAGCGCGAGCTGGAGGATCCCGTCGGAGTCCGTGCCGACCGTGCCCCGGCCGTCCTTCTTCTCGTCCAGCGGCACGCCGAACAGCATGATCCCGGAGACGCCCGCCTCGGCGGCCTCGGCCGCGGCCTTCTTCAGGGAGTCACGGGTGTGCTGGTACACGCCCGGCATGGAGCCGATCTCCACCGGGGCGTCGATCCCCTCGCGCACGAACGCGGGCAGGATCAGGTCGGACGGATGCAGCCGCGTCTCGGCGACCATGCGCCGCATGGTGGGAGTCGTCCGAAGCCGCCGCGGCCGCGTACCGGGGAAAGAGCCGTACCGAGTCACTGAACCTGTCACCTCTACCTACCTACGGGATACCCGTGAAAACAGAAGGGCGGGCATCCGGACCCGCAAGCCCGGAATTGCCCGCCCCACACTCTTCCTTACGGCGCCGCGCGCCGCCGCCGCGACCCCGGCCGCCGCTCGCTCGGCCGCGTCACCGGATCCCCCGCCTCAATCGCGGCGGTCCGCCGCTTCGCGCCGAAGTCCGCGAGCGCCGCCGCCAGCTTCAGCACCGACGGCTCGGGCGCCATGACGTCGACCCGCAGCCCGTGCTCCTCGGCCGTCTTGGCCGTGGCAGGACCGATGCACGCGATCACCGTCACGTTGTGCGGCTTGCCCGCGATACCGACCAGGTTCCGCACCGTGGACGACGAGGTGAAGAGCACCGCGTCGAAGCCACCGCCCTTGATCGCCTCACGCGTCTCCGCCGGCGGCGGCGACGCCCGTACGGTCCGGTACGCCGTGACGTCGTCGACCTCCCAGCCCAGCTCGATGAGCCCGGCGACAAGGGTCTCCGTCGCGATGTCGGCACGCGGCAGGAAGACACGGTCGATCGGGTCGAAGACCGGGTCGTACGGCGGCCAGTCCTCGAGGAGACCCGCGGCCGACTGCTCGCCGCTCGGCACCAGGTCCGGCTTCACGCCAAAGGCGATGAGGGCCTGCGCCGTCTGGTCGCCCACCGCCGCGACCTTGATCCCGGCGAAGGCACGGGCGTCGAGCCCGTACTCCTCGAACTTCTCGCGGACGGCCTTGACCGCGTTCACCGACGTGAAGGCGATCCACTCGTAGCGGCCCGTCACCAGGCCCTTGACCGCACGCTCCATCTGCTGCGGCGTGCGCGGCGGCTCGACCGCGATGGTCGGCACCTCGTGCGGCACGGCGCCGTAGGAACGAAGCTGGTCGGAGAGCGAGGCCGCCTGCTCCTTCGTCCTGGGGACGAGCACGCGCCAGCCGAACAGCGGCTTCGACTCGAACCAGGACAGCTGGTCGCGCTGGGCGGCGGCACTGCGCTCACCGACCACGGCTATGACCGGTCGGTTGCCCTCCGGAGAGGGCAGCACCTTGGCCTGCTTCAGGGTCTGCGCGATCGTGCCGAGCGTCGCCGTCCACGTCTTCTGCCGCGTCGTCGTACCGGCGACCGTCACCGACAGCGGGGTGTCGGGCTTGCGGCCCGCCGCCACCAGCTCGCCGGCCGTGGAGCCCACCGCGTCGAGCGTCGTGGACACGACGACCGTGCCGTCGGACGCGCCGACCTCGGTCCAGCAGCGCTCGGAGGCGGTGGCCGCGTCCACGAAGCGGACGTCGGCACCCTGGTCGTCACGGAGCGGCACTCCGGCGTACGCGGGCACGCCCACGGCCGCCGCGATGCCGGGCACGACCTCGAAGGTGATGCCACCGGTCGCGCAGGCCAGCATCTCCTCGGCCGCGTACGTGTCGAGGCCGGGATCGCCCGTGACCGCACGCACGACCCGCTTGCCGCCCCGCGCGGCCTCCATGACAAGATTGACCCAGTCCCTCAGAGCCGGGACCGCGACGGCAGTTGACGAACCGTCAGTGGTCGCCGCACGCTCCGGGGTGCCCGTGGCGTCGAGGACGGTCACGCCGGCCTTGGCATGCGTCCGCACGACGTCGAGCACTTCAGGCTCGGCGATCAGCACATCCGCTCGGGACAGGGCCTCCACGGCCCTGAGGGTCAGCAGTCCCGGATCTCCGGGACCCGCACCCAGGAAGGTGACGTGCCCAGGTGCACAGGCGGTCGATACAGCGGTGGTGGGGCTCATCGTGCTCGCTCCCCCATCAGACCGGCCGCACCCTTGGCCAGCATCTCGGCGGCGAGTTCCCGCCCGAGTGCCAGCGCCTCGTCGTCCGACGAGGGCACGGGACCGGTGGTGGACAGCTGCACCAGCTCGGAGCCGTCGGTCGAGCCGACGACGCCGCGAAGGCGCATTTCCTTGACAATCTGCCCGTCGACCAGCAGGTCGGCCAGTGCACCCACAGGTGCGCTGCAACCGGCCTCCAGGGCGGCGAGCAGGGCTCGCTCGGCGGTCACGGCGGCCCGTGTGAACGGGTCGTCCATCTCGGCGAGCGCGGCGACGAGTTCACCGTTGTTGGCGGTGCACTCGACAGCCAGTGCCCCCTGGCCGGGGGCGGGCAGAATCATGTCGGTCGGGAGGAACTCGGTGACTTCCTCGCTGCGACCGGTGCGGCTGAGGCCCGCGGCCGCGAGGACCACACCGTCCAGCTCGCCCTTCTCGACGAAACCGATCCGGGTGTCGATGTTCCCACGGATCGGCACGGTCTCGATCCGCATGCCGTGGCTGCGCGCGTACGCGTTCAGCTGCGCCATGCGACGCGGCGAACCGGTACCGACGCGGGCACCCTCGGGCAGATCCGTGAACTTCAGGCCGTCACGCGCGATCAGCACGTCCCGCGGGTCCTCGCGCACCGGCATGGCGGCGATGACCAGGTCGTCGGGCTGCGCGGTCGGCAGGTCCTTCAGGGAGTGCACCGCGAAGTCGACCTCGCCCCGGGCGAGCGCGTCGCGCAGCGCGGTGACGAAGACACCGGTGCCGCCGATCTGCGCGAGGTGCTCGCGGGAGGTGTCACCGTACGTGGTGATCTCCACCAGCTCGACCTCGCGGCCGGTCAACTGCTTTACCGCTTCGGCCACATGCCCGGACTGGGCCATGGCCAGCTTGCTGCGCCTGGTGCCCAGCCTCAGGGCTTTCTCGGCGGTCATGCCGGGCCTCGATTCTTGCCTTCTGCTTCGTGGGGGGTGGCCCGGGAGACGGCCGCGACCGTCTCCTGGTCCAGGTCGAACAGGGTCCGCAGGGCGTCCGCGTACCCGGCGCCGCCGGGCTCGGCGGCGAGCTGCTTGACCCGTACGGTCGGCGCGTGCAGCAGCTTGTCCACCACGCGCCGCACGGTCTGGGTGATCTCCGCGCGCTGCTTCTCGTCGAGCCCGGGGAGCCGGCCGTCGAGCCGGGCGATCTCGCTGGCCACCACGTCCGCGGCCATCGTGCGCAGCGCGACGACGGTCGGCGTGATGTGCGCGGCCCGCTGTGCGGCGCCGAACGCGGCGACCTCGTCGGCCACGATCGTCCGCACCAGGTCGACATCGGCGGCCATCGGCGCGTCGGCCGAGGCGTCGGCGAGCGACTCGATGTCGACGAGACGGACCCCGTCGATGCGGTGGGCCGCGGCATCCACATCGCGCGGCATCGCCAGGTCGAGCAGGGCGAGCGCCACCTGTCGTACGGGCTCGGGGGCGCGCTCGCGGCGCATCTCCGGCACCCGTCCGGCGACGGCGAGGGCGGCGATGGTCTCGGCCTCGGAGGCCTGGACCGGGCGGACCTGCTCGCGGGGCGCGTTGTCGACCCAGGCGCCGTGCTGTTCGAGGGCGGCGGCGTCGAACCCGGCGACCGCGGCCTCGCCCTCGACGGAGAAGCCGCCGCGCACGGTCTCGACGACCGGTGCGGCCTCCCCGGCGGGCCTGCCGGTTGCGGGGGTCGGAGCACCCGGCACCTCGGCGCCCGCGGTCGGCGTGCGACCGGCGACGGCGGAGCGCACGGCCTCGGCGGTGAGGACGAGACCGGTGGCGCCGGTGCAGGAGATGGCGACGTCGGCACGTGTCAGTTCGTCCGCGACGGCGTCCATCGCGACGGCCCGCGCCGCCGTACCCGCTTCTCCCAAGATCTCTACGAGCCGGTCGGCGCGCTCCGCCGTCCGGTTCGCGACGACGACCTCGGCGACCCCGGCCCGCGCGAGCGTGGCCGCGGCGAGCGAGGACATCGAACCGGCGCCGATGACCAGCGCCCGCTTCCCGGCCGCCCACGCGTCCACCGGCTGCCCGGCGGCGAGCTGCTCAAGGCCGAAGGTGACGAGCGACTGCCCGGCACGGTCGATCCCGGTCTCCGAGTGGGCGCGCTTGCCGACCCGAAGGGCCTGCTGGAACAGGTCGTTGAGGAGCTTGCCCGCGGAGTGCAGCTCCTGGGCGCGCGCGAGGGTGTCCTTGATCTGGCCGAGGATCTGGCCCTCGCCGACCACCATCGAGTCGAGCCCGCACGCCACCGAGAACAGGTGGTGCACCGCCCGGTCCTCGTAGTGCACATAAAGATAAGGAGTGAGCTCTTCGAGACCCACGCCACTGTGCTGCGCGAGCAGCGTCGACAGCTCGGCGACACCGGCGTGGAACTTGTCCACGTCCGCGTACAGCTCGATGCGGTTGCAGGTGGCGAGCACCGCGGCCTCGGCGGCCGGTTCGGCGGCGAGGGTGTCCTGCAGCAGCTTGGCCTGGGTGTCCGCGTTCAGCGCGGCACGCTCCAGGACGCTGACGGGGGCGCTGCGGTGGCTCAGACCTACGACGAGGAGGCTCATGCCGGCATCACGGCGGGCACGTCCCCGTCGGGTCCCTTGCGGTCGTCGTTGTTCTTCTCGGCGGCGGGCTTGGTGACCTTGGCGGCCGGACCCTCGACGCCCACCGCGCCCTCGGCGGCACCGCCGTCGGGCGCCTCGCCGGCCTTGCGCTGCTCGTGGAACGCGAGGATCTGCAGCTCGATGGAGAGATCGACCTTGCGCACGTCGACACCGTCGGGAACGGAGAGCACCGTCGGCGCGAAGTTCAGGATGGAGGTGACACCGGCGGCGACGAGCCGGTCGCAGACCTGCTGCGCGGCACCGGCCGGGGTCGCGATGACGCCGATGGAGACGCCGTTCTCGTCGATGATCTTCTCGAGGTCGTCGGCGTGCTGCACGGCGATGCCCGCGACGGACTTGCCGGTCATCGCCGGGTCGGCGTCGATCAGCGCCGCGACGCGGAAGCCGCGGGAGGCGAAACCACCGTAATTGGCAAGCGCCGCACCGAGGTTGCCGATACCGACCATCACGATCGGCCAGTCCTGGGTCAGGCCCAGCTCGCGTGAGATCTGGTAGACGAGGTACTCGACGTCGTAGCCCACGCCACGGGTCCCGTACGAACCGAGGTACGAGAAGTCCTTGCGCAGCTTCGCGGAGTTGACCCCCGCGGCGGCCGCGAGCTCCTCGGAGGAGACCGTGGGCACCGAGCGCTCCGACAGTGCGGTGAGGGCTCGGAGGTACAGCGGAAGCCTGGCGACGGTGGCCTCGGGAATTCCTCGGCTGCGGGTCGCCGGTCGGTGAGTTCGGCCAGTTGCCACGGTGCTCCTGCGGGTAGAGCGGGGCTGTGGGCGGCACCCTGCTACTCGACCGCCCCGTCGAATGCAGGCTATGTCTTTGTGAACGCGTGCACAAAGATGGTGTCCGATTTGCCCGGCCAACGTGACCGGGCTCACGCGCGCCCCGCGCGCCTCCGTGGAACCGGCGCGCAGGTAGCTTCGTTGCTCACCTGTGGGGGCCAAAACGGCACACTCTCCTCAACGTTGCCAAGATCCACGCCCCCGAGACCAAAACCGCCCCCGATCCTAAGCGACTTTTCGGGCCAGTTGGACTGGTCGGTCAGTGACGTGTGCGACCGCTGCGGGCGGCCCGCGCACCACCCGTCACCGCGTGAGCGCACGCCGCAACCGCTCCTCCTGTACGCGCCAGAAGTCGTGCTGCGCCCCGTCGACCAGAACGACCGGGATCTGTTCCCAGTACTTGCGGTACAGCTCCTCGTCCTCGGTGATGTCCTTCTTCTCCCAGGACGCTCCGACCTCGGCGCACACCTTCTCGATCACCACCTGTGCGTCGTCGCACAGGTGACAGCCGGGCTTCCCGATCAGCGTGACGATCCGCTCGCGCGGATCCTTCTTCTCGCGGTTGCGAAAAATGGGACTCATACCGGCCATTCTCGCCCCTCGCGCGGCCCTCCCGTCGCCGAGAATTCACACGCGGACAGGCTCCCGAAACCCTCTCGACTCCGGCCCCCCGAACAGACTGGCTATGCTCACGACATGGCCGCTCTCGGATGGCTCACACCCCGTAGGCGCTCCGCCACCGCGCGGAGCGTGCTGGCAGGCGAGGCTTCGGCCGAGGCCGCCCGCAAGTCCTCCCAGGAGCTGGCGGACCAGTCGCCGCCGGTGGACGAGGGCCCGCAGGAACCGGAGTTCCCGGTCGCGGGCGACGACAAGGCCGCCGCCTTCTTCGACCTGGACAACACCGTGATGCAGGGCGCGGCGATCTTCCACTTCGGCCGCGGCCTCTACAAGCGGAAGTTCTTCGAGCGCCGCGAGCTGACCCGATTCGCCTGGCAGCAGGCCTGGTTCAGGATCGCGGGCGTCGAGGACCCCGAGCACATGCAGGACGCGCAGAACAGCGCCCTGTCCATCGTGAAGGGCCACCGCGTCGCCGAGCTGATGTCCATCGGCGAGGAGATCTACGACGAGTACCTGGCCGAGCGGATCTGGCCCGGCACCCGCGCCCTCGCCCAGGCCCACCTGGACGCGGGCCAGAAGGTCTGGCTGGTCACGGCCGCGCCCGTGGAGATCGCCACGGTGATCGCCCGCCGCCTCGGCCTGACCGGCGCGCTCGGCACGGTCGCCGAGTCGATCGGCGGCGTCTACACCGGCCGCCTCGTCGGCGAACCGCTGCACGGACCCGCGAAGGCGGAGGCCGTCCGCGCGCTCGCCTCCGCCGAGGGCCTGGAGCTCGGCCGCTGCGCCGCGTACAGCGACTCGCACAACGACATCCCGATGCTCTCGCTCGTCGGGCACCCGTACGCGATCAACCCGGACACGAAGCTGCGCAAGTACGCCCGCGAGCGCGACTGGCGGCTGCGGGACTACCGCACGGGCCGCAAGGCCGCGAAGGTCGGGCTCCCCGCCGCGGCCGGCGTCGGCGCGGTCGCGGGCGGCACGGCGGCGGCGATCGCGCTGCACCGCCGCCGTCGCTGACGGTCGGCCGGCACGCCGCACAGCCGATCGCGGACGGTCACCGGGAGGCCCGGGACGACATTCCGTACGTCATACCCGTGTCCCGCTCCCGCCAGTCCCGCGAGTACCACTCGACCACAACACGTCACCGCCATAGCCGGAACTTGAACGTAATCGATCAACAAGTGGTCACTCTCTGGTACTTGAAACGCCGTCGAGCGACTACAGAAGTGACGTAATCGGTGATTTGAGCAACTGGGTGTAGTGCTCCCTGCACGAAGCGTTATTCTCCTCAGACGCAAACCGGTACCCACGCGTCAGCACGACGGGTGAACGGTCCCGCACTGCACGTGATGGAAGCTCTGCCTCTGGGAGTCCCGTGTACCCACACGTCGGGGTTGACGCCTCGGGCCTGGCTACGCTGCACGCGACGGTCGTGGACCGCCTGCGCGGTTTCGTCCCCACCGCGTACGCCGTCCCCGCCCTCGCCGCCGCCGCAGCGACGGCCGTGCCTGCCCCTGCCTCGCCATGTTTCGCCATGGCCGATTCGACCGCGGCCACCGTCGGCAGACGGGCGCGCTCCGGGTCCGCCGGCGCCTCGGGCACCGCTGCCAGGTCGGCCACCCCTACGGCCCGCCGTCCCGCGGCCGACAGCGACAGTGCCCGCATGATGGATCTGGTCGAGCGCGCCCAGGGGGGCGAGGCCGACGCGTTCGGCCGGCTCTACGACCAGTACAGCGACACTGTGTACCGCTACATCTATTACCGCGTCGGCGGAAAGGCGACAGCGGAGGACCTCACCAGTGAGACCTTCCTGCGCGCGCTGCGCCGGATCAGCACGTTCACCTGGCAGGGCCGTGACTTCGGCGCCTGGCTGGTCACGATCGCGCGCAATCTGGTCGCCGACCACTTCAAGTCGAGCCGTTTCCGCCTCGAGGTGACCACGGGCGAAATGCTCGATGCGAACGAGGTGGAGCGTTCCCCCGAGGACTCGGTCCTGGAGTCCCTCTCGAACGCGGCCCTGCTCGACGCCGTGCGCCGCCTCAACCCACAGCAGCAGGAGTGCGTCACGCTGCGCTTCCTGCAGGGCCTGTCCGTCGCCGAGACCGCTCGCGCGATGGGCAAGAACGAGGGCGCGATCAAGACCCTCCAGTACCGGGCGGTGCGCACCCTGGCGCGACTTCTGCCGGACGACGCCCGCTGAGCCGAGGCGACGTTTCTTCATCCCTGGCGCGGTTACTGCCCGCAGTCCCCAACTCACCTACGGTGAAAGCGAGATGGGATCGCGCCCGGATCATATTTCGCGCGTAACCGAAGTACCGAGCCGCTCGTTGTGCGGGATGCAGGCTCCCTGTGGTCACTCCCGACCGGGACACACTCACTCGTTGGTGTGCATCCGGGACCGGGGGTGCAACCCCAGGACCCCCTGGGGAGTCGACCGTCATGATTGAGAGGAGGTGCCGCCAGTGATCGCGAACGTATCGGCACACCGGCGGGCGAACGCCTTCGCCCAGGCCCTGGAGGACCAGTCCGACCAGGACCCGGCGGCGCAGCAACCGGAAGAAGAACCGGCCGGCCGGCGCGGCGATGCGGCGGCGGCCGAGGAGGGCGGGCTGCTGTCCCTGGCCGCGGCACTCGGCGAGCTGCCGAAGCCGGAGCTGGACCCGGAGGTCAAGGTGGTGCAGCGGGCGCAGCTCGTCGCCGCCATGGAGGCCATGGTCCAGGAGGGCGGCGCGGCCGCCGCCGTACCGAAGCAGCGCCAGGGCAAGGGCGCCCACCGGGCGAGTCCGCTGCGCAAGCTGCGGCCCCGCTCCCGCCTGACCAAGGGCATCGCGGCGGGCGGGCTCACGGTCGGTGTGGCCGCGGGCGCGTTCAGCGGTGTGGCCGCGGCCTCGTCCAGCGCGCTGCCGGGCGACCACCTCTACGGCCTGAAGCGCGGCATGGAGGACCTCAAGCTGGGCATGGCGCACAGCGACTCCGACAAGGGCCAGGCCTACCTCGACCAGGCGTCGACGCGGCTGAGCGAGGCGCGCCGGCTCATGGAGCGCGGCCGCTCCGGACAGCTCGACCACGAGTCGGTGGGCGAGGTCAGGCGCGCGCTCTCCGGGGTGCAGTACGACGCCTCCGAGGGCCACCGGCTGCTGAGCGACGCGTACAAGCGCGACGGCGCGCTCGGCCCGATCCAGGCCCTGTCCACCTTCTCCGACGCGCACAGGCAGAGCTGGACGGCCCTGAGCGACCGGCTGCCGGTCCAGCTCGGGGACGTGCGGGACCAGGTCAGCTCGGTCTTCGACGCCATAGACGAGGAAGTCGGCCCGCTGCGTTCGCTGCTGCCGCAGACCCCGGACGAGAAGGGCGCCTCGACGAGCCCCGGCGCGAGCGAGGACGGTACGTCGCCGGGGACCCCGGACACCGGCAGCTCCACGCCCTCAGGCTCCGCCTCCCAGGACGACAAGACGTCGACGAAGCCGAAGCCGTCCACGTCCGACACCGGCAAGGACGAGGAGGGCCTGCTCGGTGAGAACACGGGCGGCCTCCTCGACCCGCCGAAGGACAGGACGACCCCGAGCCCCTCGGACGGCAGCCCCGGCTCCAGCACCGGCACGAACACCCCGAAGCCGGACGTGACGGTGCCCCCGCTGCTCCCGGGCCTCCTGCCGGGCCTGGGCGTCGACGGCGAGGACGCGAAGTAGCTCCTACGAAGGGGCGGGCGGGACCGGATCGGTCCCGCCCGCCCCTTCGTAGTTCTGCTCAGAAGAACACCGACCGCCGCTGCACCAGCAGCTTGTAGAGCGTGTGCTGGATCTGTTCCCTGACCTGGTCCGTCAGGTTGAACATCAGCATCGGGTCCTCCGCCGCCTCCGGCGGATAGCCGTCCGTCGGGATCGGCTCGCCGAACTGGATGGTCCACTTCGTCGGCAGCGGCACCGCGCCCAGCGGCCCCAGCCACGGGAACGTCGGCGTGATCGGGAAGTACGGGAAGCCGAGCAGCCGCGCGAGCGTCTTGGCGTTGCCGACCATCGGGTAGATCTCCTCCGCCCCGACGATCGAGCACGGCACGATCGGCGTCCCGGCCCGCAGCGCCGTCGACACGAAGCCGCCCCGCCCGAAGCGCTGCAGCTTGTACCGCTCGCTGAACGGCTTGCCGATCCCCTTGAAGCCCTCCGGCATGACGCCGACCAGCTCACCGCTCTCGAGGAGCCGCTGCGCGTCCTCCGCGCAGGCCAGCGTGTGCCCGGCCTTGCGCGCCAGTTCGTTGACCACCGGCAGCATGAACACCAGGTCGGCCGCGAGCAGCCGCAGATGCCGGTTCGCCGGATGGTTGTCGTGCACGGCGACCTGCATCATCAGGCCGTCCAGCGGCAGCGTCCCCGAGTGGTTGGAGACGATCAGGGCCCCGCCGTCGGCCGGGATGTTCTCGATGCCCTTCACCTCGACCCGGAAGTACTTCTCCGCGATCGGCCGCAGCAGCGACATCAGGACCTGGTCGGTGAGCTCCTCGTCGTAACCGAACTCGTCGACGTCGTAGTCCCCGGTGATCCGCCGCCGCAGGAACGCGAGCCCGCCCGCGATCTTCCGGTCCCAGCCGCCGCCCCGCGGCGGCCCGGCCGGCTCCTCCGGCCCGGCCTCGTGCTCGGGTTCGGACTCCGGCTGCTGCAACGGCCGCACCTCCCGTACGGCCACGGGTTCGCCCTTGCGTCGCGCACCGGCCCCCGGGCCCCGGCCGCGGCGCGCGGCACCCTTCGCCGCCGCCCCTCGCGACCTGTCGTCGTCGAACGGAATGACCTTGGCGTCCGCCATCGTTGATGCGCTCCTCAGTTGGCGCTCTGCGTCGGGGGGTGGCTGAGACCTGTGCGGCGGGCACCGCCCAGGAAGGACAACGCGGCGATCCGGTCCACGGCCCCCGCGAGGGCCTGCGGCGGCAACAGGCCCGGGCCCCGGCCGCGTACGAACTCCGCGAACGCCTCCGCGGTCGTGTACTTGGGTTCAAAGCCCAGTGTGTCGCGCATCTGGGCCGTCGACACCATGCGTCCGTGCGTGAGCAGCCGGATCTGTTCGGGCGAGAAGTCCGTCACCCCCAGCGTACGCAGCGCGCCGCCCACCCAGGTCACCGCGGGAAGGAGGACCGGGACCGTCGGCCGGCCGAGTCGCCGCGAGCACTGCGACAGCAACAGCACGCCGTCGCCCGCGATATTGAACGTGCCGCTGTTCAACGTCCCCCGGGCCGGCTCGTGCGAGGCGATCCGCAGCACCTCGATCACGTCGTCCTCGTGCACGAACTGCAGCCGCGGGTCGTAGCCGAACACGGTCGGCAGGACCGGCAGCGAGAAGTACTCGGCGAGCGGCGAATCCGCGGTCGGCCCCAGGATGTTGGCGAAGCGCAGCACGCACACCGCGACATCGGGTCGGCGCCGGGCGAACCCGCGCACATACCCCTCGACCTCGACGGTGTCCTTGGCGAAGCCGCCGCTCGGCAGCGACTTCGGCGGCGTCGTCTCAGTGAAGACGGCGGGATCGCGGGGAGCCGACCCGTACACATTGGTGCTGGACTTCACGACCAGGCGCTTCACGTTCGGCGCCTTCTGGCACGCGCCGAGCAGCTGCATCGTGCCGATGACGTTGGTCTCCTTGACCGCGCCACGGCCGCCACTGGCCAGCGGGGTCCCGGTCACGTCCATGTGCACGACGGTGTCCACGGCGTACTCCGCGAGCACCCGCGCGATCGTCGGCTGCCGGATGTCGGCCTGCAGGAAGTCGGCGCCGCCCAGATGGTGCGCCGGCGGCACCGCGTCCACGCCGATGACCCGGTCCACCTCGGGGTCCCGCTGGATCCTGCGTACGAACCGGCCGCCCAGCTGTCGGGCCACCCCCGTCACGAGCACGACCTTGCCCAAGATCAGCGCCTACCTTCCGTCCCAGCCTCGCCGCGCTCCGCAATCACTGCCTGCGGGCCACGTTAGCGGTTCGATGTTGCGCTGTGATGTCTGCTCGATGCAGGAAGTGACGACGGCCACACGGGCGGGCAACGGGAGGTTCCGAAGTGAACATTTGCCTGTTCAAGGGAGCTGTCGCCGCCGCCGGTCCGCACAACGCAATGTGGCCCTCCCACCGGATGGTGGAAGGGCCACAAGGCGCGCTGTACAGCAGCTGTCGCTTACTTCTTGTTGCGACGCTGCACGCGGGTGCGCTTCAGCAGCTTGCGGTGCTTCTTCTTCGCCATCCGCTTACGCCGCTTCTTAATGACAGAGCCCACGACTACCCTCGCTCACTTCTCGGACAACCCCTGCGATGCAGGGACAATCACTCGGTGCGGGGCTGCATTGGGGCCCACACGACCTACGAGGGGCTAGCCTACCCCGCCCCGAGCGCCGAGCAGAAATCGAGGTCCGCAGGATCCTGTGGATCAGCCGGCGTCCACCCCCACGTAAGAGTCACGGAGGTACTCGTGAACCGCGTTCTCCGGGACTCGGAAGGACCTCCCCACCCGGATCGCGGGCAGATGACCGCTGTGCACCAAGCGGTACACGGTCATCTTCGACACACGCATCACCGCGGCGACCTCCGCCACGGTCAGGAACGCCACCTCGGATAGAGGCCTCTGGTCAGCAGCCATGACACACCTGAACCTTCCGCACTCGACGGCCACCGGCTTCCCCTTCCGGTGACTCAACGTCGTTGCGTGCTCACTCCCCAATGTAGAGGCGGGTGATGCGAGTGGGGAAGAGGAGCAGCGATCGGCCGCCTACTGTGACAGACACGCTCGATTGAGTACATAGCGAGTAAGCGGTCGGTAGTAATCAGACCGCACAGCGTCATCAAGTGGAACGACGACGGACACCTGCCCCTCGGCCTCACCGACGAACAGGGCGGGATCGTCCGTATCGGCCAGACCGATGGCGTCGAACCCCAACTGACCAGCACCGCAGACCCATCCGTGGTCCCCGACGACCAGCTCGGGCAGCGGCTCGCCGGCCTCCGAGAGCGCGCCGAGCACCAGGCGAACCGGGAGTGGGGAATGGGTGTGCGCGCCGGTCTCACTTCGCACCGGGTACGCGCCCGGTTCCCGCACCAGCGCGACTCCCCGGTCGTAGTCGAGGTTGTACGTGCGTAGGCCGAACCGGGTCGTTATGTCGACACTCCGGCCCTGCGCGGGGGTGAGGACGGGGCAGCCCACCGCCGACAGGGCGTCCGCCAACGCGGCGTAGAAACCGAGCAATCGGTGCGGATGTCCCGTCCCGAACAGCACCGGGGAGCGCGCCTCCGCGGCCCTTCCGAGCCGCTCCGCAAACGCGTCCAGGGCCGTCAACGTCCGTTCCGGATCGATGACATCGTGCCCTGTACGGTGCCGCGGGTCCCGGGAAACCCCGCACTTGTCCGCCATCAGCGCGAGCAGATCGCGGTGCCCCCACACCCACTCGGGATCGAGCCCGAGCATCACCCGCGGGTCCCGCGCCTCGAACAGGCGGTAACTCCGCAGACTCTCCTCACGGGAGGTCGCCACGGGCCCGGCAAGCCGAGCCGCCAACAGATGCGCACGCAGGGCGCCGACGCTCAACACCCTTGCGATGTTGCTGCATTGCCCCGCCCACCACCCCTCTTTCCCCGAAACACCCCACAGTCGGAGTAACCCGAACACGGGTTCCGCACGCGGGACGACCTGGTGTGGTCCGGCACGGCCCTACCCACGCTCGGACGACTCCCGCACCCTCGAAACGCACATCACCTCGCCCCGCCTCCCCTGCCCATCTCCCACCCACCCGCCCCCTCCGGGAGCGTCGGCCTCACGGGGTGCCGGGGTCCGCCCCCGCCTTGGGCAATCTGCCGCCACCACGGCTCCCCACCCGTGGCGCTCGGCCACCCCCGCCTTGGGCAATCTGCCGCCTAGGGCGGCAGGGTGGGCAAGGCGGCACCCCGGTGCCGCGCAACGAGGGCGACGGGGCCCGGCCCCGGCCGGCTCAGGAACCCCGGTGCCGCGCACCCAGCACGACGGGCGCCGACCCCGGCACGGCTCAAAAGCCCCGGTGCCGCCACCCGATCACGGCAACAGCCCCCGCAGGGGATACGCCGACTTACGGGTGGCCAGAATCGCCTGGTCGAGCCGATCCGCGGGGTCGTACCCCGCCTCCCACTCCCGGTACGACACGGGCCACCGCCCATCCGTCATCCGCTGCGGAGCCAACTGCCGCGTACGCGCGAACACTTCCTGCCGCCACCCGTCCGGAATCACCGACTCGGGCGCGATCTCCCGCCCCGCCGCGATCCCCACCAGATGCGTCCACGACCGCGGCACCACATCCACCACTGCGTAGCCACCCCCACCGAGCGCGACCCACTTCCCGTCCGCGTACTCGTGCGCCCACTCGTGACACGCCACCTGCACCGCCCGCTGCGCATCCAGCGAAACCGCCAGATGCGCCAACGGATCCTCGAAGTGCGTATCGGCCCCGTGCTGCGTCACCAGCACCTGCGGCCTGAACTCCGCCAACAGCTCCGGCACCACCGCATGCAGCGCCCGCAACCACCCCGCGTCCCCGGTCCCCGCCGGCAACGCCACATTCACGGCCGTCCCCTCCCCGGCCCCGTCGGCCCCCGTCTCCTCGGGCCACCCGGTCTGCGGGAACAACGTCCGCGGATGCTCGTGCAGCGAGATCGTCAGAACCCGCGGGTCCTCCCAGAACGCCGCCTGCACCCCGTCCCCGTGATGCACGTCCACATCCACGTACACGACCCGCTCGGCACCCAGCTCCAACAACCGCGCGATCGCCAGCGCCGCGTCGTTGTACACGCAGAACCCGGACGCCGCCCCCGGCATCGCATGGTGCAGGCCACCCGAGAAGTTCACCGCGTGCAGCGCGTCCCCCCGCCACACACTCTCCGCCGCCCCCACCGACTGCCCGGCGATCAGCGCGGACACCTCGTGCATCCCCGCGAAGGCCGGATCGTCCATGGTCCCGAGCCCGTACGCCGGATCGGCGGCGTCCGGATCGGCCGAGGCCGCCTTGACCGCCTCGACGTAGTCCTCGCGATGCACGAGCCGAAGCGTCGAATCCCCCGCGGCCTTGGCCGCGACGACCTCCAGCTCCCGGTCGAGCCCGAACGCGTCCACCAGTCTCCGGGTCAGATCAAGCCTGACCGGATCCATCGGGTGTCCGGGCCCGAAGTCATACCCCGCTACCGCCGGGTCCCACATCAATTGCGCGCGGCCGCTCATGCCCGCCACCGTATCGGTCCCCCCGCTCCCGGAACGACGGGGCGTACACGAGCGTCAGCAGCACCAACACCATCGGCACGAGCATCGCCCCGCGGTAGCTCCACGCATCCCCGATGGCCCCGACAAGCGGCGAACCGATCAGAAAACCCACGTAGTTGAAGATATTGAGCCGCGCGATCGCCGCATCCGACGCGTTCGGGAACAGCCGCCCCGCCGCGGCGAAGGTCTGCGGCACGATCACGCACAACCCGAGCCCCAGCAACGTAAAGCCCAGCATCCCCACCCAGGCCCCCGGCGCCACAGCCACCACACCGAACCCACCGGCGGCCACAACGGCCCCCAGCCGCACCACGGCCACGGCCCCGAACCTCCGCACCCCCACATCCCCGACGGCCCGCCCCACCAGCGTCATCACCATGTAGACGTTGTACGGAACCGTGGACAGCTGCTCCGAACTCCCCAGCACGTCCTGGAGGTACTTCGCGCTCCAGTTCGAGACGGTCGAGTCCCCGATGTACGCGAAGGACATCACCAGGCACAGCGGCAACAGCACCTTGAAGACGACCCCGCCGCCCTGCCCCTGCTCCGCGGCGTCCGCCTCCCCCGCGACCGCCCGCCCATCCACGTACCACCGGCTCGCCACCAGACACAGCGGCAGCAGCACGCACACCACCGGCAGATACGACACGAACAGCGTCAGATCCCAGTGCGCCCCGCCCCACGCCAGCGACGCCCCGACGATCCCGCCGAGGCTGTACGCGGCGTGGAACCCGAGCATGATGCTCCGCCCGTACGCCCGCTGCAGACTGACACCCAGCATGTTCATGGAAGCGTCCAACGCCCCCACGGCCAGGCCGAACGCGGCGAGCGCGACGGCCACTTCGGCCAGCGCATCCCCGGCCCCGACCCCGAGCAGCGCCAGGAGCACGACGGGCTGCGACCACCTCAGCACCCGGCTGGGCCGCACCCTCTTCACCAACTGCTCGGTGCCCACGCTCCCGACCCCGGCGAGCACGGGCACGGCCGCCAGGAACACGGGCAGCAGCGCGTCGGATATCCCGTACTGGTCCTGAATGGCGGGGATCCGGGTCACGAGGAGCGCGAAGGCGGCGCCCTGCGCGAAGAAGCTGAACCCCAGCGTCCCGCGGCCCCACCGCAGCCGCCCACCCACCGTGCCGGCCGTCCCGGCTGTGCCATCGGTCATGGCGGCACAGCGTATGCCTCCGCCCTACCCGTGGGTAGATGGATCACAAAACCATGGGCCGACCGTGACCTGGGCGCCCTCAGCCGAGCAGCCGGGGCAACTCCCGCATGTCGTCGAAGAGTTCACCGGCCTGCGCCAGCCGCTCGGCGGGCGTCATCGCGGTGAACCCGTACACATCCATCCCGGCGGCGACGGCGGCCTGCACTCCGAGCGGACTGTCCTCGACGACCAGACACTTCTTCGGCGGAACGCCCATCCGCTCGGCGGCGTACAGAAACAGGTCGGGCGCCGGCTTCCCCCGCCCCACGTCCTGCGAGCTGAAGATCCGCTCGTCCCCGAACCACTTGTCGAGCCCGGTCTTCCGGTGTCCGACGCGAATCCGCTCATGGCTCCCGGAGGACGCCACGCAGTACGGCACCCCGTCGGCCGTCAGCTTCTCCAGCACCTCGACGATCCCGTCGACCGGCTCAAGCTCCCGCTCGAACGCCGCGAACACCCGCGCGTGAAAGACCTCGTCGAAAGCCTCGGGAAGCCGCTGCCCGGTCCGCTCGAGAACCACATCGTGCACGCGGTGCATGGCAGCGCCCATGTAGTCCCGCAGTGATTCCTCGTACGAGGTCGGGTGCCCGAGCTCCGTGAGATATCCGGCCAGGAGCGTATTGGAGATCGGCTCACTGTCGACGAGTACACCGTCGTTGTCGAAGATGACGAGGTCATAGCGCAGGCCCATGTCTTCGACCCTACCTAAACGCAGAAAAGCCCGGACCGTATCCCGGTCCGGGCTTTTCTTTAAAAATAGTTCGGCGGCGTCCTACTCTCCCACAGGGTCCCCCCTGCAGTACCATCGGCGCTGTGAGGCTTAGCTTCCGGGTTC